>NZ_JBNHGZ010000001.1:0-1157124 GCF_059091765.1 Arthrobacter senegalensis
CGGCGCGGGAGGTGATCAGGTTGTGGATCACCGCCGGGCTTTCTTCGCCGGCGGCGCGGGCGCGGGCGATTTCGCGCCGGGCGACCAGCGCGGTGATCGCCGAGGGGGAGACCACCGCCCCGGTGTCATCGATCACGAAGCACCGGTCGGCGTCGCCGTCGAAGGCCAGGCCGAGGTCCGCCCCGTGCTCGATAACGGCGGCCTGCAGGTCCACCAGGTTTTCCGGTTCCAAGGGGTTGGCCGGGTGGTTGGGGAACGTCCCGTCCAGCTCGAAATACAGCGGCACGACCTTAAGCGGCAGCGCCGGCAGCAGGGTGTCGCCGAGCACGGCGGGGGTGGTCATCCCGGCCATGCCGTTGCCGGCGTCCACCACTACCTTCAGCGGCCGGATGCCGGCCAGGTCCACCAGGGAGCGCAGGTAGGAGGCGTAACCGGCCAGCACGTTGGTTTCGCTGATGGTCCCGGGCTCGGTGCCGTCGGGGATCCCGGTCTCGAGGTACTTCTGCGCCAGGTCGCGGATGTCGAACATGCCGGTGTCGGAGGAGACCGGCACCGCCCCGGGCTTGGCCATCTTCAGGCCGTTGTACTGCGCGGGGTTGTGGCTGGCGGTGAACACCACCCCTGCGGCGTCCAGGGACCCGCAGGCGTAGTAGAGCTCATCGGTGGAGATCAGCCCCAGCATCTGGATGTTGGCCCCGCGGCCGGCCGCGCCGTGGGCGAACGCGGCGGCGAACTCCGGCGAGGACGGGCGCATGTCGCCGCCCACCAGCACCGTCTGCCCGGCCAGGGACAACACGTCCACGAACGCGGCGCCGGTCGCCTCGACGGTCGCCGCCGTAATGGTTTCGCCCACGATCCCGCGGACGTCGTACGCCTTGAATGCAGAGTAAATGTTGGACCTCCAGCCCGATAATGCTTCTTTGCGCCGATTTGCATCAGCGTATAGATTCGTTCTCTCCGGACAAGCTCATGACGTCGGATGCTTCAAAGGGTTGAGTTGCTTCCTCGAAGCTGAGCTTACGAGACGTATCGATCATCGCCTCATAAACCCGTCGAGAGTTACCACCATCCCTGACCGGAAAAGTCTTTCTGATGCGCTCTAAGTACTCTGGTAGCGGCCCCCCGTTTTGAGCGATAACACTCACTTCGCGTGCGGCATCACTGACTGATGTGACGACCGGACCAAATCCGTCCACCTCGTAGGAGAAGTAGCCGGGTCGCTCCGTATGTCCACCACCGAAGTATTCGTCAGCATCGAACTGATAGTAGACCACGGCACCGTCCAAATATGCGATATTGAAAGCAATCGACGAATAGTCGGTGATCATTATCGCTGTTCGTGCCATAATCTCTTGCACGTCTGACTCGCCATATTTTACCGTTTCTACATACTCTGGGACGTCAAACACCTCCATGTAGGGCTGACTGTTTGGATGCGGCATGAAAGCAATTCGATATCCGAACTCCGCTGCGGTCCGCCGAAGCTGCTCCGACCGCAGCAGGTCCCGATAGCTCGACACATATTTACTCTCGACGAAAGCCGGATTATATCCCCGCGCAGCCGAACTGTCTTTGTTTGCCGCTACCAGATAATTACGCCATGTCGGCGCGATTAGGATGACGTCCGGAGTGCCTGCCGCTGCGCGTTTACGCAGCAAAGCATCGTGACGCGGCAGTCCCGTAAGACGGACTTCTTTGGAGCTGAACTTATACGGCGAGTGGTCACCTGCTATAGATTCGTACTCAGCACTAGTGGAGGTAATAAAGAGATCAGGAGACTTGCCATTTAGCCAACGGGATAAATCACCTTTGATAACACCATGCTGTAAAAACGTAAAGCGCCACTGCGGATGACCGTACTTGCGTGTGCTGATAGGTTGTACAACATACTTATCTATATGAGAAGAAGCGTAATGCACCGCCGACAACATGAGTAAACGCCACTGAAAGGAACCGTACGCTGCCAGCTTGACTCCCGCTCTCCTCAGACGATCCCAGTCAGCTGCATCCCGCCGCAAAACGTACCATGCGTTTATTTCGGGATGATTTGCAGCCAACCAGTGATACAACTCTTCAGCGCTATCGTTCGCTTCATTGTCGCGATCCATTAGCACCCAAGCGTCGCCGTACTTTGATTTGATTCTTTGCGAACGCAGAACCCAAGCAGTCCATATGTCCTTAACGTTTTTTACCCGGGTTGCTCGGCGAAACGCCCAGGCATGACCTTTTGCCCATCGCAGAAAAAAGCGAAGCTGAGAAGACTGCCTATTCCTATATCGAACGGGAACGGTGTCAGTCAGGGCAGACCTCATTGCTTCCAACTTGCTTGGAAGGAGCGAGAAATCGGGCCGATTTGTCTCATTGAAGATCATGTGCACCGGCTTCCCGTCGAGCATCAGCCTCACGGTGCCCGACGAAGAAACCCATAGTGTGCGCTCATATAAAACCGTACGACGGAAGAAGGACAATGCTTGGACTTTGGCGTGCCGCGGCTGAACTCTCATTCCGCGGATGATAATTTCTTCCTTGGGAAGTACAGAGGCATAGCGGTAGGTGAGCTTAACCAGACCCTGAGCTATGTCCAAAGGACGAACCAAAGCGCAGGGCGTAAGAAATCCTCTGTCCTTATAGCCGGCGATGAGCGCCTGACGCATCCAGGCATCAATAGGCATCGCATCGAAGGCCATAATGGACGCAGAGTCGATGTATGACAGAATATCCTTAAGGAGGTCATGGAATTCATCGAACACCGCGTCCGGTAGGCCTGCGCTTGTCGAATAGATAGAACGGTCGCTCTTGAATAGCCAAAAAACATCATAGAGAATGACATTCTGCAGCCATTGAGGAACGCTTCCTTGAATCCGCATGGCCTTCTGTAGTATGTCAAGCAGTCCATAACGCGGCACATCAGTGTACTTCCTGGCATCCCCGTGCGATGTCTGAAGTGTTGATGTTCCATCAGCTCGTCGCCTGTATATGTACTTCGCAGAAGAAACGATGCCGATCACAACGTTGCTGGAATGTAACAAATAATGTGAGACGAAGTGCGCGTCCTCAAATGTAGGACGGATGAGAGTGCCAAATTCGATGCCGTGTTCGACGAGAATAGTACGACGAAAGAATGCAGTAGTCGCCTGCATCTGTATGGAGTTTGGGAAGCCTTGGAGATCTACCAAACGGTTGCCGCCCCGAAACCGCCCCCTCAAGGGGTGGCCGTCACGGAGCTTTCCGGTATTTTCTTCAAAGTATATTGGATTTGTTGCGTAGAGCGACGCGGACAAGCCCGTATTTTCGACCATAAACCGGAAGGATTCGGCGAAGTACCTTGGATCCAACATATCATCAGGGTCGACAAAACAAACCCATTCGTTTTTTGCGACCTTCAACCCAGCGTTTCTCGCGGAAGCCTGCCCGCCGTTTTCCTGGTGGACAACCGAAACATTATCGAAGCGAGATGACCACTCTTCCGCCACCGTCCCTGTTTCATCGCTTGACCCATCGTTCACGAGTACGACGTCTAATTCCTCAAATGGAAAATCTTGCGCCTCAAGGGATTGGAAAAAATCGGGAAGAAAGCGTGCCACGTTGTACATGGCCACAACCAGAGAAAATCCTCCATGTTGCATTGTAATAACCTCTTTCGCCTTGCTTATTCGCGCGGCTTTATTCGGATTGGTAGCCCCACAAATCATACGTTGGTGGACTCGAACTGACTTGGGACCGGCAAGTAGGAAGACAAAAACTGACGTATGATAGAGTCAGTGGCTATCCTTTGGCTCTGATGCTGATCGGTGGCGCCATCGTTGATACAAAATGCATCGTAGGACCTGAACCTTGCGATTCGTTCAAGGCGCCTTAACCCCTCGCCCGTAGCTGGGTCGATGTACTCATACCGCAGCGTGCCCGGCACACCTTGGCCGCTGGCGAGCACATAGTTCAAATACAGGGACCCTGCAGCCGCTATGTCCCTGGTCGTTCGAAATGTTGCGCGCCGTGTCTCTTCGAAAAAAGCGGGGAACTTTCTTTCAATCTCTTGAAGGACGGAGACCCGTAAAGCCGCCGCCGTATGATAAAACTTCCGCGTTGCGACGACACCGAATTCTTGCTTCAAGATCTCACGGGCTCTCTTAGCAGCGGTAGATGAAGCAATCTCCCCCGGTTCCGGCTCCCTGAAGTCCACCAAAGCCCTAGACTGAAATACTTTGCTGATGCCGCTTGGGTGGAAGAAGTGCTCAGGGCTAACGGGACGGCCCAAAAACATATCGTCGTTGAGGTATAGGAAGTATTCAGATAAACCTTCAATGCGGTGAAGGTTAGCTTCAATTGCATGAGAATTAAAGTTAGGTAAACCATCATCACTTGGCCATATGGATCGATGGTCGACGACTTCTACTTGGGAATGGTTGAGGTCAAGCCAGGCAGGCGTCTGGCCTGCAGTCACTATCCATATCTTGTTAACCCACGGCGCAAACTGCTCGAGAGAACGCAGACTAAAGCGAAGTTCGTCATGATCTGCGAACCGGGCATCGTGGTGCGCTCGTTCGGTGAAAGCAGCAACATCGGCCGAGCCCGCGGCTTCCCCTTTGCTTCGCAGCCAGGCATCATCCGAACCATCAACCCATGTGTAGACAACGTCAATTTTCATTTGGGACACGGAGAGATGACGGTAGTCCGACCACGACTTTGGCACATAGTTGGTGTCAACTGCTGCAGATTCGAGTTCCGACAGAGTGGTGGACTGTTCCCGCCAGACAGGAGGATGCAGTATGCCGCTGGCGTCCCGGGACCAAAATTCGAGGTCAACTCCTTGAGCCGCGTCCGCTTGGAAGGCTGAGTCCTCGGTAGCCCGGACGAACTCCCATATCCTTACGGCTGGCCAGGAAACGGTGCCAGCCGCATCGATTCCCTTGACAACCCTACTGGGAACATTGGCAAAGGTTAGACCAGTACAATACCAGCCGCGAAACTTCGGGTTTTTACTCAGAGCGGTAAGCACTTTTTTTCGGTAGGACGCATCTATCCCGAGGGCGCTCGGCTGGTGGGGTGGCGTAGGAATCGCCCAAAACGGAATGTTCAGGTCAACGAGCAGTTCCATTAGTTTTGATCTGGAAAATTTGCGCTGTTCAGGCAGCTTCAACTCCGGATTGGTTCGAGCGACGATAGGAAGCCGTCCATACGAGTGAATTCCGTAAGCACCGCTCAGACCCTGCATGCGGGCACGAGCAGTAATGGCGCGAGCAGAAACATGGCGAGATGTCTCTACTAGTACTCGATCGGTTACCCGCTTGACAGAAGCTCTAATCATTTTTCAACTCGCACTAAAAACTGGTGGCATTGATTTTTTGTCCATGGAAAAAAGCGCTCATGTGAGTTCTCGTACAATTTGTCCGATACTGTCCAGGGTTCGCTTTAGTTCGTCAACGTGTCTCTCGTCAAAGGCGGAAAGGACTCGTTTCAGTTCAGTTGTAGAAATTCCGCTTGTACGTGGCAGGTAGACGACCTCGACCCTGTCCTCTAATTCGTCGAATCTCCCTCGCCAGTCCTCACCCATGCCGAATATATCAACTCGAAACACATCAATATCATGGCTCTTTTGATCCCAGCTTTCCTCAGGTATGGCCTCTGAGACGTACCGGATCGATCGGACGATCTCGATCCGCTGATCGAACGGAACAATCGGTTTCTTACCCTTGATGGCGTTGAACTCATCGGTGGAAACACCGACGATCAGTCTGTCGCCGAGAGCGCTTAACCGCTTCAAGATGTTTAGATGCCCAATATGGAACAGGTCGAACGTCCCATAAGTGAGAACGGTTTTACCCACGTGGCACCTCAAATCTCGTTGTAGTCTCTAGGTAGTCCAGAATCTAGCTTAGGCCAACCGCTTCCATCGTCCCTGCGATCCCAAGCATCGCGTCGCCTAAATCACAGGCCACCTTCCGGCTTTTCCCATCCTGAAGATGGTTTTCCACCTGAGTTTGCGCCGAAATTCTTGCGGCCCCCAAGGATCATGCTTCCACCCGGCCCACCAGCCGGAGAACCAGGGTTTGAGCTGGTGCGGTTGTCGGCGCGAGCGAACAACCTGTATTAGCGTCCACGAGCCCACATAAGCCCAGCTGAACGGCCAGTGCAGGTTCCGTCTGGCCAGCCAGACGCGGTTGCGGGCGTTGAGACGGAAGAATTCCTCATGTCGGCGAGGATCGATTACCGGGTGTCCGGCGCGCAGGTCCCCCGCGTACCACGTCCGGAAGCCCGCGTCCCAGACACGCCACGCAAATTCGATACCCTCGTGCGCGTACCAGAAACTGGACGGCCAGCCTCCGGTGGCTTGGAAAACGTCCCGGCGCATCGCGATGGCCATCTCCACCACGGAAAAGACATTGCTCGACGCCCGTACGTCGCCCTTACGGAGCCGAGGAACCCAGCGCTGCGGGGCAACAGGACTGGCAGGGTCCTCGATTCTGGGCTGAACCATGCCGAGGTCCGGATGCTTTCGAAAGAGCCGGACGCAGGAGAGCAGAAAGTCAGGGTCCGGCAGCCATGCATCGTCGTCGAGGAAGAAAAGGTACTCCCCTTTGACATGCGGCACGCCGGCGTTCCGCCCAGCGGGGATGCCGATGTTCTCCTCGATATGCAGCGTTTTGAAATCGGCCGGCACGTCTTCCGGATCCCAGCCATTGCCCACCACTACGACATCCAGCCTCACCCCTTGCTGCCGTTGCAACGATTCGTATCCTCGTTGCAATTCGGCGGGGCGTGTTCCCTGAGTAAGCATGACCACCCCGAAGGTCGGTTCCTGGGATCTCATGTCTTGTTGCATGCCGCTCACTTCCGCAGCCTAGGCGAGGCCATGATGGCGACGAAATGGCCGATATTTACGAACAGGACGGCGGGCACCAGGACGAAGAGCAGCCAACGCTCCCCCGTTACCTGCTGACCGGCTGCTACCGACACGATGGAGGCGGCCAGGACCAGCAAACTCATCTCCACCGAATGCAACACCCGGTGGAAGGGCAGGAACCGGGCAAGCCGACGAAGCCTGCCGACAAAGGACGTGGCGGGAACGGCTTTCGCCTCTGCCGTATCTGGGAGCTTGTCCATCCCTGCCAACGCCCGGGAGGCGTGCACCATCTCGTTTTGGGCCTTGTTAAGGACGATAAGGAACGCCAGCAGCGCACCGAGGAACAGATAGAGGTAGGCCTGCCCCGGGTCGCGGCTCAGCAGGCCCATGTCTCCCAGGCACCGCAGCCCGAGTGCGATGGGAATCAGCCCCTCGGTCGTGTAGTGGCCGATCTTGTCAAGGAAGATGCCTTTGGGGCTTTGAGTGCCGCGCCACCGCGCGACTTCCCCGTCGCTGCAGTCGAAGTACAACTGCAGTTGCGAGAAGAAGACCGCGAGCAACGGTCCCCAGATTCCCGGTACGAGCAGCGATGCGGAAATTGCCCAGCCCGACAGAATCATGAGGCCTGTGACGCCGTTCGCGGAGATCGGGGTGCGGACCAGGACGCTGGTGAGGTAGATGGAGATATGCCGAAGATAGAGCTCGGCGGTCCAGTGCTCAGCGTTTTTTCTGCTTCGGACCTCTGGCGGCTGGGCCACGGAGCGGAGCTGCTCCAGGGTGGGGCGCGCCGGCCGCTGAACGGCCGTCACGACTTCCTCCGGCTGGTATCTACGGTTCCTGCCGCTCCGAACAGTCGTCCGCGGAGATATCCCAGCCCCCAGCTGATGTGGATTCCTGGCAGCACCGCCAGCAGCCGCAGTCGTTCGGGTCGACCAAGGTCGCCTGGCATGCTTGCGGAGGCGTACGTGACGCCCGCCCCGTAAAACGCAGGGACGGCGGCCACTGCACCCGCCAGAAGCCGCAGGCTAGCCGGCCACGTCTTGGCCGTGCCGGTGGCGAGCATGCTGGCGGAGCCAACGCCGACGCCCAACGCGGCCACCAGTACTGGCGGCAGGAAGTGCCTGACGGATTTTCCTTCCTTGTGCCGGTTAGCCAGCTCTGCCCGCCAGATGCCCGCGGCGTAGAACTGCCGGACCAGTTTTCCCCACTGCGCGCGCGGCCAATAGACGACCTTCAGCTCCGGGTCGAACCAGACCGTGTAGCCGGCTTGGCGCAGGCGCAGGCACATGTCCCAGTCTTGGCCCCGCCACAGCGTCTCCTCGAAAAATCCGACCTCGTCGAAGACCTCGCGTCGGAAGACGCCGAGATAAGCGGATTCTGCAGGGCCCTCAGGTGCCCCGCTGTGATACGCCGCCCCACCGAGTCCCAGAGGCGATACATAGGCGGCTGCGACTGCCCGCTGAAAGGGAGTCTTGCCTCGGGCGTCCATGAGCCCCCCGACATCAGCCGCACCGGTCCGCCGCAGCGTTGCCACCCCGCGCTTCGTGTAGTGAGGCTCTAGTTCCGTATGTGCGTCCACCCTGACAACGACCGGATGACTCGAAGCTTGAAGGGCAAGATTCAGTCCGGCCGGGGTACGGCCGGTCGGGCTGTTGACGCTGCGTAACCGCGGTTCCCTCGCCTGCAGGTCCGCCACGATCCGGTCAGTCTCATCCGTTGAAGGCCCCAGCGCCAGAACCACTTCCTTTGGCCCGGGGTATTCCTGGTTCAGGATGCTGCGGACCGCGTCCTCGATATGCGCCGCCTCATTGAGGACGGGCATGATGTAGGACACGCCAGGGTACTCCTCCAGCGGAGGCAGGACGGATGCCGAAGTCACTATTTCCTGGACTCCTTGTAGGCGTCCACGACTTCTCTCGGGTCGCCGTCCATTTCCAGCACGCCTTTATTGATCCAGATGACCCTGCTGCAGGTATCCAGTATCGATTTCATCGAGTGCGAGACAAGGAAAACGGTACCGGCGTTCTCGCGTATCTCACGGATGCGGGCCTCGCTCCTCTGCCGGAAGCGTTGGTCGCCAACCGCAAGTGCTTCATCCACGATGAGAATCTCGTGCTGCTTGGAGGCGGCGATGGCGAATTTCAGCCGCGCCTGCATTCCGGATGAATAGGTCCGCATGGGAAGGTCGATGAACTCTTCCAACTCGGCAAACTCGACGATGTCGTCCCGGAGCCCGTTGATTTCCTGCTTAGAGAACCCGAGCGCGAGCCCGCCCAATTGGATGTTCTTTTCCCCCGAGAGGTCCGGGATCAAGGCCGCCCCCACGCCCAGCATGTTCGGACGAGAGGAGGCATAGACGGCACCCTGCGCTGGAGGCGTCAGCCCGACGAGCGTGCGCATCAGCGTGGATTTGCCGGATCCGTTCGAGCCGATGACCCCGATGGATTCATTTTCGTAGGCGGTGAAGGAGATTCCCTTGAGCGCGTGGACTGTACGGAGCCTGCCGGCTCCCCGCTGCAGCAGCGATCGCCCGGTGCCCTTGACCGGCTTTCCGCCGGCATGGACGTAGTACTTCACATGCAGATCATCGACGACGACCACGGGTTTACGGGCGGCGCCGGCCGCATCTGTGCCCATCAACGCTTCTCCAGTCTTAGTCGACTCGGCCATACCGCTCCTCAGCTACCCAAAAGAACAAGACTCCGGCAACGAAGACCGCTACGGACCAGACGGAAAAGTAGAGCCAGTAGATCGGATCGTAGTCCATACCCGGCATGAGAACCCCTCGGGCAATGGAGAGGATTTCATGCAGCGGGTGGAAGTCGAACAGCGCGATGGCCCAAGGATGCGATGCCAGGATGCGGTCGATGGAAAACAGAACGCCGGAGGTGTAAAAGAGGATCCGGGTGACGAGCGGGAGTAACTGGGTCAGGTCCCTGACGTGGACCGTGAGTCTGGCGCCGATCAGGGCTACGCCCAGGTTGAACACCGTGAAGATTGCAACCAACGGAATGATCAGCAGCCATTCCACACTGATCGGCGCACCCAAGATCAGGATGTACACGAACATCACGGCAAGCATTGGCACGAGTGTCATCAGCTGCTGGATCACGGTGGAGACGGGCAGCGTTATCCGTGGGAAGGCCAAGGACTGCACCAGGGCGCCGTTTCCTGTGATCGATTTGGCGCCGTTGTTCATCGAGGTGGAAAAGAACTCGAAGAGGAACACGCCGATTACCACATACATCGGGAAGTTCTCCGGCCGGCTGGCCCCCTGCAAGATACCGAAGATCGCGCCGTACAGGAGAGCATTCAGTGTGGGTTTGATGAACACCCAGAGCATGCCCAGTCGGTTGCGCTGGTTCGACGCCTCGATCTTGTACCTCGCCATGGCGATGGCGAAGTCACGACGGGTCCATGCTTCCGCGAGATAGCGGAAAAGCGAAGGGCGGGCACCGACTCGGTGGAGGCGGTTCTCGCTCGCATATTCGGCAAGGCTCATGCCAGGTAGTTTCCCTTACTTACAGGTGGACGGTGGCGTCGCCACCCCTGAGGGACCGGCGGTGCACCTACCGAGTTTAGATGATTCAGCCCCGAACCGCGGATTCGCCCTCCCGGAAGAACACGCGCAGTTCAAGGCTGTGCTGGCCCGCGGTGTCCTGGACGTAGATGGCTTTCCCCCCAATTCCCTCCAGCGCTCCCGTGCCCGAGCCCGGAATGATGTGCCCGTCGCTCGCGGCGGCTTCGCCCTCCGCGAGGCCCCAGTGCTGGATCACCATCGTGCCTTCGCGGCCATCGACGGAGCCGGTGAAAACTTCGGAGGCAACGTATCCCGCTCCGGTGCTGTTGCCGGCCATCAGCAGTTCTGCGCGGCTGGTGCCTGTGATCAATCCGTCAAATACTTTGGTCACGCGGACCCGGCTCAGGTCCGAGCTTGTTCCCTCGACTTCATAGGGTTCCGGCACCCAGTCGGTGACGTCGAAGTCGGCGGCGATGATGTGTTCGGCGTCGTTCATGATGCCCTGTTTCTCCTAGATCGTTTGCCGAGCGCGTCAGAAGAGTCGCTGGTCATGCGAGTCGGCGTATTTCTTGCGGAAGAGCTTGCGGGTTTTCGGATCCAGAAACACCAGGTACAGCGCGAAGGCTACCGCCACGATGCAGGCGAGAAGCCGCGCCATGTCGAGGTCGAACTCGATGTAGGGGAAGATGTCCAGCTGGTCGGTGATCGCGTAGATCATCAGGAAGGACGTCACCGCGTAGACGGTCTGTACCTGCCAGTCGTTCCGGATCCCGGTGGCCGCAAACAGCGGCAGCAGCCACACGATGTACCAGGGCTGAATCATCGGGCCCAGCAACACCACTGCGGCCAGTGCCAGCGCGAGCCGACGAACAATCCGGTCGTAGCTGCCGCGGAACATGGTGTAGAGGACGATCAGCACGGCCACCAGCCGGCCGCCGGTGTAGACGGCGGACTGCACCATCGCGCCGTCGAGCCCCAAGCCGCCGGAGACCAGGCCCAGGAAGATCCCCAGCAGCCCGACCGGGGCGTACCAGATCATCAGGCCGGCTCCTTGCTGGCTGAGGGCCCCGACCCAGCCGAATCCCAGCCCGTTGATCATCCCCAGAATCGCCAGCAGCCCGAAGGAAATCCCGGCCGTCAGTGCCCAGTATCCGAATTTGCGCGGCCAACTGGCACCCTTGCCCGCCCACAACAGGCCGACGAACGGCAGGAAGATCAGGGTGATCGGTTTGATGCCTATCGAGAGTGTCACCAGCAAGATGCCCAGCAGTACCCGTCGGTTCGCCGCGTAGTAGAGACCGGCAAGAGCCAACCCCAGCATCAGGGCATCGTTGTGGATGCTGGCGATGAAGGTGGTCAGGAACAACGGGTTGGCGCAGGCCAGCCACAACGCCCGGTTGGGGTTGATGCCGTGCAGTTCGGCAAGTTTCGGTCCGTAGTAGACGCACATTGCGGCACCGGCGATGGCGAGGATCCGGAACATGATGATGGAGTATTCCGGGTGGCCGCCCGTGAGCCAGACGGTGAACTCCTCCATCCAGAGAAAGATCGGTCCGTAAGGCGTTGGGCTGCGTGCCCAGAGGTCGTCGGCTCCGGTCTGCAGATAGTTCTGCAGCTGGTCGTACCCGTCCACGTACGGATTAAGGTTGTTGACCATGACTTTGCCTTGGGCAATATAGGCGTAGACGTCACGGCTGAACAGCGGGATACACAGTGCCAGCGGGGTGCCCCAGGCAACGATGGCGGTCAGCGTTGCCCGCCGTGCGGACTCGCCCCAGACGGTGAACTGCTGGCCGAGCCGCAGCCAGGCCCGCACCAGGATCATGCCCCCGAGGGCGAGCAGGATCACCGAGAGGATCACACCGACCAGTTCCACCCGCAGGAAGATCAGCAGCGGCCAGCGCCGCAGCTCGGACACCGAGGCCAGCCACCCCACCCCCAGCGACCCGAGGAACATCATGATCGAGCCGATGGCGCCCTCGAGGATGCTCCGGGTAGACCGCTCCTTGACGACGCTTCCGCTGCGTGAGCTGGAAGGTTCAGTCGCGGGTCTTTGGGCAGTCATCTTCTCGGCGGTCCAATCACTCCGGGGTCAGTACACCTGGTCCGGTGCGGCGCGTGCCGCGGGGGTGGTCTGCACGCCTCGGAACGGTCAGTCGAAGGCAGCGTGGGAGGCACGCCTGCTTGAGGTGCTCTCTGCATGTTAGCACCGGGCCGGCGGCATTCCCTGCCGCTCTCCCGCGCGGCAGCGCGCCGACGCGATACATTTATCGGGTGCCAATCTCTAATGAACATATTGTCTGGATCGACTGCGAAATGACCGGACTGGACCTCGAAGCCGACGCGCTCATCGAGGTCGCAGTCCTGGTCACCGACTCGGAACTCAACATCCTGGGGGAGGGAGTCGACGTCGTCATCAAGCCCACCGCAGAGGCCCTCGCCCATATGAACGACTTCGTCCGCACCATGCACACCACCTCCAAGCTGCTGGACGAACTCCCGCACGGCATGACGATGGCCGAGGCCGAAGACAAGGTGATGGAATACATCACGGCGTGGGTTCCCGAACCCCGCAAGGCGCAGTTGGCAGGCAACTCCGTTGGCACGGACCGGACCTTCCTGGCCCGCGACATGCCCCGCGTCATTGATCACCTGCACTACCGGATCATCGACGTTTCCACGATCAAGGAACTCTCGCGCCGCTGGTTCACCCGGGCCTACTTCCAAGCGCCGGCCAAGAGCGGCGGACACCGGGCACTGGGCGACATCAAGGACTCCATCAATGAGCTCCGGTACTACCGCCAGGCCGTCTTCGTCCCCTCCCCCGGCCCGGATTCGGCCACCGCGAAGAAGATCGCCGCAAGCATCGGCGCCACGTCCGGGGACTAGGATGTTAGCTGCGCCACTTTCACTGCGGGAATCGCCTAAAGTGGCAAAAGCCAGATGAAAAGCATGTAAACTAGTCTGCGTTGCCTTACTGGTTGGAGACCGGCAGGAACCGCTGGAGCGGGGCCCGTCGGGAGGAACAAGAGGGCACGTGGTGGGTATAGCTCAGCTGGCAGAGCGCCTGGTTGTGGTCCAGGAGGTCGCGGGTTCAATCCCCGTTACTCACCCCGAAGGTCCGGCAGCAGCCGGCAGGCAGAGCCGTCCCGACGCCGGGGCGGCTCTTCGCATGTCCGGCCGCGACGGCGGCGCCCCGCGCCGACATCCTGAGCGAAGGAGAGAAATGACCGTCCGCCCCGTCACTATCACCGGCGAGCCGGTGCTGCACCGCCGTGCAGCTGAGGTCGAGAATTTCGACGACGAGCTCCGCGCGATCATCGCTGACATGTTCGAGACGATGGACGAGGCTCACGGCGTAGGACTGGCGGCTCCGCAGATCGGGGTGGGACTGCGGATCTTCACCTATGAATTCGCCAACGACGACGACGTCCCGCCTCGGGGCGTCCTGGTCAATCCCACACTGGTCCTCGGCAAGGTCTCGGGCGCGGAACCCGACCCCGACGAGGAAAACGAGGGCTGCCTGTCCGTGCCCGGGCACAGCTATCCTTTGAAGCGGGCCGAGTGGGCCCGCGTCCGGGGGTTTGACGCAGAAGGCAGCCCGGTGGATTTTGAGGCGACGGGCTGGTTCGCCCGGGTAATGCAGCACGAGTACGACCATTTGGACGGCAAGCTGTACATCGACCGGCTCAATGACCGATGGGGCAAACGCGCCCGCAAGAACATCAAGAAGGAAGGCTGGGGCGTCCCCGGCAACACGTGGCTGCCGGGAGTCGATCCGGACCCGTTCGGCCACTAGCCGTCCGCCCTGTGGGAAGCGAGATCTTGATCCTTCGAGGTCTCAAGCCCGCAGCGGCAGGATTCCGGTCAACTGTCCGTGAGACTGGATCGATGGTCCTTTTCGCAGCGATGCAGATCTTCCAGCGCGATGTCCCGAAGGCGTTTGAGTTCGTCGATGCGCTTCGACGTCACATTGCCGCGGGCGTACGCGTCGTGCGCCGCGTCCAGCAGCCGCTGGGCCTCCTTGTAATTGACCTGCGCCCGTTCCCAACGCGTCATCTCTACCATGCGGCCATTGTAGGAACGGCGTCGCCGCAAAGCCATAGCGGCGGCAGTCGCGCGGGCGCCCACAGCCGGCTTAGCCGCTTGGATCGCTACGCCCACAAACCAGCATGACGTTCCCGATGCCACCGGCCGGTTAACGACGGGGGCCGGCGGCATTCGCATGCCGCCGGCCCCGCCGTCGTTAGTGCCGTCTCAGGGCGATCAGACCGTCTCGGCCACCGGTTCCAGAACGGCCGGGAAGATCTTCGGGTTGACGCCCGCGATCTCCTCGAGAACGCGGACCACCTGGCAGCTGTAGCCGAACTCGTTGTCGTACCAGACGTAGAGCACGGCGTTCTTGCCGCTGGCAATCGTGGCCAGGCCGTCCACGATGCCGGCACGACGGGACCCGACGAAGTCGGTGGAGACGACCTCGGGAGAGTCGATGTAGTCGATCTGCTTCCGCAGGTCCGAGTTCAGCGACATGCCGCGCAGGTACTCGTTCAGGCTCTCCTTGGTGGCGTCCTGTTCCAGGTTGAGGTTCAGGATGGCCATGGAAACATCCGGAGTGGGGACGCGGATGGCGTTGCCGGTGAGCTTGCCTTCCAGCTCCGGCAGGGCCTTGGCCACTGCCTTGGCCGCGCCGGTCTCGGTCAGCACCATGTTCAGCGCGGCGGAGCGGCCGCGGCGGGATCCCTTGTGGAAGTTGTCGATCAGGTTCTGGTCGTTGGTGTAGGAGTGCACCGTCTCCACGTGGCCGTGGGCAATGCCGAACTTGTCGTTCAGCGCCTTGAGGACCGGGGTGATGGCGTTGGTGGTGCAGGAGGCGGCGGAGACGATCTTGTCCTCGTCGGTGATGTCTGCATGGTTCACGCCGTGCACGATGTTCTTCAGGCCGCCCTTGCCGGGAGCGGTGAGGAGCACGCGGGAAACGCCGGGGCACTGAAGGTGCTGGGACAGCCCGGCCTCGTCGCGCCACTTGCCCGTGTTGTCCACCACGATGGCGTCCTTGATGCCGTACTGGGTGTAGTCGACGGACGCCGGGTCGTTGGAGTAGATGAACTGGATCAGGGTGCCGTTGGCCTGGATGGTGTTGTTTTCTTCATCCACGGAGATCGTGCCCTCGAAAGGGCCGTGCACCGAATCGCGGCGCAGCAGGCTGGCGCGCTTGACCAGGTCGTCGTCGCTGCCCTTGCGGACGACGACGGCGCGCAGGCGCAGGCCGTGGCCCCCGCCGGCGTGGCCGACCAGGATCCGGGCCAGCAGACGGCCGATGCGGCCGAAGCCGTAGAGCACCACGTCGGTGCTGGTGCGCTCGTCGGCGCCGCGCTTGCCGACGATGTCCGCCAGTTCGTTGCGCACGAAGTCCTTCAGCTCGGCGCCGTCACCCTCGTTCTTGAACTTCACCAGCAGGCGGGCCAGATCCACGGAACCCGCGCCGAGGTCCAGTTCGCTCATCGCCTGCAGCACGGGGAAGGTCTCTTCCAGCGGCAGTTCGGCGTCGTCAATCTGGCGGGCGAAGCGGTGCGCCTTCAGGATGCCCACCACGGACTGGTTGATCAGGCTGCGCCCGTGGATGGAGGTGACTACGTTGTTTTCGCGGTACAAGCGCCCGATCATCGGGATCATCGCTTCGGCAAGTGCCTCGCGGTTGGTCCACGTATCCAGGGCCGACTCTGACATCTGGTTCACAGAATTACCTTCCTACATCAGCCGGGTTCTCCCTCGAGCCCGGTTGTCACCGCCGTGGATTTTCACGACGACGCCGGTTGGCTAGACAGTCTGTCCGGCCACACGGCACGCCACCGCCAAGTGCCGGCGGGAAGCTTGCGGATCGGCCCGTTCCCGTCGCCGACCCTCGATCGGCGGCGGCGGAAGCCTGTCCATTATCCATTCTAGAGACTGCGCGGAGCAGGGAGGCACCGTTACAGGTGAACTGCCTCACAGCGAGGGGGATTGATGACCGGCCGGTCCGCTGTACGCCCTAGATCCTTAACTTTGCCACCTACCCTGTAAGAACTCTTAGTTCGAAGGAGAAAACCGCTGTCGACGATGAGCTGCATCAAACGCTACGAATCTCAGGCAAGTCCAAACAAGAATCGAGTTCTTATACGAATCGCTCCCTTCCGAACACGCCACGACCGCCGCGAAGCCCAAGATACCGCCCCTCCCCTGCTTTCGCATCCTGCATCCCGGGCTTACATCACCGACTGCTAGAATTTTCGGGCTGAGCTCCATACTTGTTCGCCGGCAATATCTGCCCTTGCGTCAGGCGCAGGGGCAGATGATGCAACCGAACCTCGATCCAACCCAACGCAACCCAAAGAGAATTGCATGAATGACATTCCGGAACAATCATACTCGTACAATGGCCATTCCGTTTACTACAAGTATAAGAAAGCGGAACAAGATCGGCGCCATCTTCTTGTGATATTCTCAAGCGGCTTCGCAGGCACTTACGATTTTCAGGGGATCGCCGCGCGGTCCCTCCGGTGCGCGATTTTGTGGATCCGGGATCCTCTCAACACTTACTATATCCGCGACTCGAGCGGATTCACACCAGAAGAATCCGTTCACGAGCTTATTGAGACGACCCGCATTAGGTTGGGATTGTCCAAAGAACAGTGCACGCTAATGGGAGCGTCGAAGGGTGGAAGTGCAAGCCTCTATCACGGCGCGAAATACGACTATGGAAGTATAGTGGCCGTGGTTCCGCGCCTACGGATTGGAAGCGGGAACCGCGAAGAACGACCAGACGTACTCAAAGGCCTTACATCGAGTGGTTCAGACCAGGAAGTCGTAGCTTTGGACAGCCTTGTACCCGACGTCCTAGCTGCCGACTCCAACAGAAAACGCAACCTATACTTAGTGAGCTCTCCGGCCGACGTGCAGTATGAAACCGAAATTCTTCCCTATTTGGATCTTTATGCAAAATATGAAAACTTCAATTTCATAACAACGATAAGTCCAATAGTGCGTCAACACTCGGAAGTCATACGGTACAACGTTCCCTTCATGATCTCTACGGTCGGAGCACTAGCAGATGGTCTGGTGCCCCGGTATGGAAATGTCACTAATGGGAGCGGTTGCATCGGCTCAACAGAAGATACACACCGGATATCTGAATTGCAGGAGCGGCGGCAACTTGCCTGTGCCATTAATGACGCCACTATTGCCGAAGGAAAGCTTTACCCGAAGGGCCATGCCTTCATTTTGGGCTATCCAGCTGCCGAGCACGGCAGTGTGAAGTCCCATCTCCGTCTTACTTCCGTGACAGACGATCTAGAGTTCCCCCTGGGGAGCGTGCTGGATTCAACTCTTAGCGCCAAGTACTTTGAAAGTACCTACTGTGAATATCGTGCGGGTAGTTTCGCGAGCCTCGGAGAAAGAGGCATTGACTTATCACCCGTTCCTCACGGAGTGTATAAGATCGGCATAAGAGTGAAGCACGCTGGAATCGAAGCTGAGGCTGCGGATTTTCCTGCCCTGAAAAACTCAAGAACCGCCTATAAAGATTCGGCCTATTACCTGACCAGTTCGGCAGGTAATTTGGCTCTCCAAAAGCGTCCCTTACTCGGGGACGCTACGAGTCCTGCCTTTTTCAAGCTCCGCAAGTCGTGGTTATCTGGGCAGAAGATTCATGTTGAAGGATATTTCGCTGTCACGAGTCAGCCAGTAGCCGCTTCGGCCGACGTATCATACTGGCTAGTTTTTGTGCCCATAGGTAAGGGCGCAGATGTCGTCTCAGTGAGACTTGCAAGCGACCATCGGGATGGTGTCTCCGTATTGACCGCAGATCCATGGAACGATTATTCGAAGGGATACTTTGCGACTCCTCAGTATCGAGGAGTAAAACTACCAGACTTCCTATCTGGACGATACGAACTCTATGTCAGTTCCCTCATGAGAAACGGGGTATTCACCCGGCCTCTGAACTTAACATTGACAATTGCTGATGAACGCAACGATGCGGCCCTATCCTCATCTCGGGTATGGGGTGGCGCCCGGCTGGTCGCTTCGGGTTTGAGACGTCTGAAGCAGTAGCTCAAAACAGCTATGGGGGCGCCTGTGAACCAGTTAGGCAGGCGTCCGTCCGGAATGATGTACATTTCTGCCGCGTCGAGCTCCGGGAGCCTACGCTCCGCGGAAGTCGCAGTGTTTTCCTTCTTTGAAGACCCATAAAGGCAAAATCAGGGTCGCTGGCCAGTCGGGGCCTCGGCACGTGTCTACCCCCCAGTCGTTCATAATCCGGGTGGGTGTTGTCACCAGGGATCGACAGGCGCCAGAGGGTCGCTGATGAGGAAAAGACCTAGCGGAGCTTGGACGGCGGCAGATCGCCCGTCGTGGATGCCGGACTATGCCGCCGCAGGATATGCCAGCACGCGTAATCGATTGATGTCTGGAGTCGGCGTGATCAAAGAGCACCATTTGGTCGCTGTCTTTGCCGAGGATGACGTGGCAAGAGCAACCATCACGCGGTCGCGCTGCATCATGATCGCTTATCTGCCCGGCCTGGCGATGCCCCGCATCTCGGCCCTGCATCCGGGCGAGGTCAAGATCGATGCCGGGACGCTGCCATTATCGCCGAGGCGGCCCAGACGCACACCGTGCGCACCATCGCCTTAGCTGACGAACAGGCTGTGGAACTGTCGATGCTTCGCGGCTTCGACGACGACCACATCTGGTTCACCCTGCGATGGCGGAGCTACTGGTCAAATAGTTAACTCCGGATGCCCCGTGAAAGGCCGGTCAGGCCCGGTGGCTGCGCTGCTGGTCAGGTTTGCGCCGCGGGCTGGCAAGCGCTTGGGCGGTCGAGGTGTTCACGGCGTTGGGTGAGCAGGCCCTGGTGGTCTCCGGTGCGGGCGCGGCCGGTGTCCTATTGCCGCAGTTGGCCGCGTAACGGGTGCAGCTGCGAACTTCCCGAGCCCAAGTGCTGGCCCGGTCTAAGAACTGGTGGAGGGCCCACCCTCATTACCTCGTCCTGACCTCCATGCCGGCGGCCGCTGCCAGGAGGGAAGCACGGATCATCACCGAGATCGTCGGCGAAGTCTTCGCCTCCCCAGAACATCTGGCCTCCTACTCCGGATTCGCCCCGGTGACCTGGAGATCGGGTACTTCGACCGCGGCGACCATCCGTCGAAGAAGGGCAATAAAGTCCTGAAACGCGCCCTGTTCCTTCTCCGCCATCTCCGCGCTGAAGGCTCCCGTCCATACGCGCCTACTAGGACCGAACCACACTGAACTTGATCCTTGGTTGTTTCCGGTCGCCGACCGCACCGTGGTCAATAGCGTCTCGTTGCGGTCGCGGTGGCTAGGACGACGCTGCCGAATAGCGTGAGGGACAACTTATGCTGCGCGTGTATCGGGGACAACGATCACACTCCATACAATTTCCTACTTCAAGAGCGGAGCCAAGCGTTCCGCCATCTGCTGATGCAGTGTGCGCGAGTAAGTCGCCGTTATGTGGTTGGTATCCCGGTAGACCAGCACCCCGCCAATCACAGCCGGGCATCGGCCGTCTCCACACAATGCGGGAGTCAAGTCAACCACTGTGACACTTGGTAGGGCTCGGGCCGCACGGAGCTCTGACCCATCGTTCCAGAGTCCCTCGTCCTGCCCGAAGCTGCACGCCGAGAGCCGATCCATGTTCTCCGCTACGCAGTCCGGGACCACAATGCCGGCCCGCGGAACGCTGCGCACCGCCGCAACAGGAATGCCAGCATCCTCAAACTTGGCCCACCTTTCGACCAAGCCATCGGCGATCGGCTGCTTGCTCTCCTCAAAGCTCAAGCCTGATCCGAACACCTTATAGGCGCGGCTCATAGTGGTGATCACCAGTTCAGGCTTTTCCTTGACGAGCTTGTCGGTGACATTGCCCACCCACTCGCCACACTCTTTGTAGTGCTTTTCTTGGAAATCGATGGGCACTGTAACGAAGGGGCAGGATCCCTTGGTGTAAGTATCCAGCCGGTAGCCGGCGTCCTTCGCTACCAGGTCAAGGCTAGGGATGTGCATGGCCGCGTGGGAGTCGCCAGCGAGGGCTACCACCTTGTCGGACTTCAAGTCGCCGTACGCGCAGACCTTCGGTTCGACCGTCGTATGGTCGAGCATGCACCCGTTCGTGTTGGCGGCCGGCATGTCCTTGGCGCCGTTGACGGCAGCAGGGATAACAGACGGGAAAGAATCGACTACGGTGACTTTCTCACCTTTGGCCAGCACTTCAGCGCCGATCGGTCCTTGCCCGGGTTGGGCCGTTGAAGTCTGCGCGGTCGGCACGGCTAAGACCAACAGCATGGCGGGGATGACCCCAAAAACTGAGACTGCAGCCCCGAGAGTCAGCTTCGCGCCGCGACTTCCTTCCTTTCCCATGAATCCACGAATGTAACGTTGGGCTGGCTTCTCGATGAACCGGGTACTTAGCCAGGCCGGGAGCATCGCAGCGATGACCACTAAGAGCCCCGTCGCCGGGGACAGTTCTCCCACTAGTGCTGCAGTGATAACGAGCAGCGGCCAGTGCCAAAGGTATAACGAGTAGGAAATGCCTCCCACCCAAACCATGGGTGCCAGAGAGAGTAGGCGCGCCGGACCGCTGCCCGCGACTAAACCACCCCAGATCAGGGCCGCTGTGCCGAGAACGGGCAGCAGGGCGGTGTAGCTCGGAAACGGCAAGCGGCCGCTGAAAAGCAACGCTGCGGCCAAAACCGCGGCAAGTCCAGACCATCCGACGACTCCGGCCAACAGATTGGACGGAGCCGGCGACCTGCTCATCAAGATGGCAAGGCCAGCACCAACTGCGAGCTCCCAAACACGGGTCGTCGTTACAAAGTAGGCGCCGCCCGGGTTTTCATTGGTGTAGTAGATGGACCACGCCATAGACGGTATGGCGATCAGGGCCAAAGCCGCGAATAGACCGTTTCGCAGGCCGACCTTCGAACGGAGGGCAAGCCATGCCACCACTATCAGTAGGAGGGGCCAGACTATGTAGAACTGTTCTTCCACCGCAAGCGACCAGAAATGCTGCAGTGGGCTCGGCGCCTGGTCTTGCGCGAGGTAATCGACAGCGCTTTCCGCGAACAGCCAGTTGACGAAGTACAGGCCGCTCGCGAAAGCCTCTCTGCCAACCTGCCCCCAACGCGTTTCTGGGAGTAGGAGCCAAGTGGCAGCAACGGTTGCGACTAGGGTGACTGATGCCGCCGGCAGGATGCGGGCCATGCGCCGAATATAGAAGTCCTTGAGCGAAAATCGCCCATGCTCCTGCAGTTCCCTGACGAGGCCGCCCGTAATCAGGAATCCGGACACGACGAAGAAAATATCAACCCCGACAAACCCGCCAGGTAGCCACGGCACACCGGCGTGGTACAGAAGTACGGATAGGACCGCGATGGTTCGGATTCCCTGGATATCCGGGCGGAAGCTGGAGGGTTTCCCGGTACGGGCAGGCAGCGGTTTCCTTACTGACAGGTCTGTCACATGTTTCTCTCTTCTGGTGCCAGACCTACAGGCAGTTACATCGCGTTGCGGTGATCAATTGGGGGTAGGCCTGGCGGCGGAATCTACTAAGCTGTTCCAATGGTAAGGGTTAATCGAATACAAAATTATTCCGACGGCTCAGGGAACGAGATCGTCTATCCCGGAACCATAGAGCAGGACATCTAGATTAAGTTCACCGGATCCAACAACCGTCTGGCGGTCGCTCCCGACGCCCGTCTCGGACGCCTCAGCATCAACTTCGATTGCGATAACGGCGTGGTCGAGGTTGGCAGCAATAAGGGTGTTCCAGCATTTTCGGCCAGAGCATAAGGGTGGAGCAAGACGCGCAAGTGCTGATCGGGAACATCGTCTCCACCACGACGGCAGTCGTCATATCTGCAACGGAGGGTACGACGATCCGTGTTGGAGACGATGTGATGTTCGCCGAGACGATGTGATGTTCGCCAGCGACAACCAAGTCCGCGCCGACGACGGGCACGCGATCTTTGATGTCCGCAGGTGACCGGGTGAACGTATCCAAGTCGCTCAGCATCGGCAATTACGTCTGGTTGGCCCGATCCGCTGCTGTGCTGGGCGGCGCTTCCATAGGTGATGGAACGGTGATCGGATCGGCAGCATCGTCACCAAACGGATCCCCATCAATTGCGTTGCCACCGGTGTTCCTGCAAAGGAGGCGAGGCGAAAACCGATGCCCGGGACGCGGCGATCATCGCCGAGGCTGCCCGAACCATGCCCCACACCCTGCGCGCCACTTAGCCGATGAACAGGCTGCGGAACTGTCGATGCTTTGGGGCTTCGACGATGACCCGGCGCAGCAGGCGACGGCTGCTTCGAACCGGATCCGGTACGACCGGAAACGCGCCGAGGGGAAACGCCACACCCAAGCCCTCACCGCCCTAGCCAGACGACGCTGCGATGTCCTCTTCGCCATGCTCCGCGACATGACCCTCACGAAACGTCTCAGCTCGGCTTGACCCCTTGACGAAGAACATAGGGACACCCCCCCTTTCGCGCCGTCATTCAGGGGACAAGCAAAACGGACTCGCCTGCACAATAGCTCTCAAGAGACACCGCATGCCGCCAGATGCTTAAGGTCCGCCGCCCTATCGTGGTCCTCTTTACTCGTTCCCGTTCGACTCTTTCATCGGTCTCGTGCGAAAAATCACCGCCATCTGGATCTTGTTGAGCCCGCCGCCGTGCCGTCTAGCTTCAGGACCTGCCCGCAGTTCTCGGCTCTAATACCACATCAAACTGTTAGCCGGCGCTGGCTCATCCTCGGTGACATGGTGCAACGGTCGCACCGGTAGCGTCGTCGATCGAGCACAAGGATAAAGGGACGGGTTGGTCTGTAAGCCGGGTTCTGTCACCTGCGGCAGTTGCCCGCCGCCGGGTGGCGATCATCCATCTAGGAGCACCGTTGCCGGTACCCTCAAGCGGCCTACCCGGACACTCGGGCGAGCAGCCCTCGATCGTGCCCTGTCTGGCCTTGCTCCGGGTGGGGTTTACCTAGCCGTCCCGGTCGCCCGGGTCGCTGGTGGTCTCTTACACCGCCGTTTCACCCTTACCAAGCCCTGCCGGAGCAGTCCTGGCGGTCTGTTTTCTGTGGCACTTGCCTGCGGGTTTCCCCGAGTGGGCGTTACCCACCACCCTGCCCTGTGGAGCCCGGACTTTCCTCGGCGGACTCGTCCTCGCGGACCAGCCCGACGCGATCGCCCAGCCAACCCGTCCCGCCTTCAGGATACGGCCTGCCCGCCCGTGACCCGTAATCTGCCGCGCCTGCCGCTTCCCTTCGGGGACGACGGCGGCGGGCCGCCTTTCGTCCTGCGGCGCCGTCCGACGGTAGGCTCTTACGGTGCTGATTCTTCTTCCGCCTTCCGAAGGGAAGACCGCTGCCGCCAAGGGGCACCCGTTCGAGCTGCAGGACCTGCAGTTTCCGGAGCTGAACCCGGCCCGCGAGGAAGTGCTGGCGGCCTTGGCCCACGTCAGCCGGAGCCCGGAGGCGCTCGCCCGTCTGGGCGTCGGAGCCTCGCTGGCTGCGGAGGTGGAGCGAAACACCCGGCTGCACGACGAACCCTCCGCCCCGGCGCACACCGTCTACTCCGGTGTGCTGTACGACGCACTCGGTTACCGCACCATGACCCCCACGCAAAAGCGCAAGGCGGACGCCGCCGTCGTCGTCATCTCAGCGCTCTGGGGTGCCATCGGTTTCGCGGACAGCATTCCGGCCTACCGGCTGTCCATGTCTGTGGGTCTGCCGGAAACCGGGAAGCTGGCCTCGTACTGGAAGAAGCGGCTGCCGAAAGCGTTGGACACGCACGCCGAGGGGCACCTGATGGTCGACTGCCGCTCCAGCACCTACGCCGCGGCTTGGACGCCGGAGCCGACCCGCACCGTGGTGGTCAACGTTTTCCAGGAACGCGACGGCAAGCGCACGGTCGTTTCGCACTTTGCCAAGCACACCCGCGGCGAACTAGCCCGGCACCTGCTGACCCGCCGCGGCAAGGCGCCCGAGACACCGGCCGCGCTGTTAAAGGCGGCGCAGGAAGTCTGGCAAGCCGAGCTCGTGGATGGAACGGCCCGCAAGGCGCACGCGCTGAACGTTGTTTTGGGCGAGTAGATCTCCACGCGGGCCTGGCGGCCCTTGGTCGATCACCGGGTAGGGGGGGTCGATGCCGGACCCGCGAGTTTGCCTGACGTTCATCAAGGCCACGTAGTTTCGGGGCGACCGAGTACTTGAAGCAGTGATGGAGGCGTTGGGCGCATGGCCGACGGAGAGCTGGATTTTGTCCACGGCAGCGTGCTGGTGCAGTACAAGCGGCGCGCGGCCAAGCTGGACCGGCGACACCTGATCGTCATGTTCGCGGGTGTAGGACGGCTGGACAGCTACGAGTTTGACGGCAGAGCTTCCAGCGACAGCCAGGCGCACTGGCTCTGGATCAAGGACAAGTTCGACGGGCAGCACGCGTACTACCTGTGCCGGCATCTGGACTTCTCCATCGAGCAGGCAGTGGTTGCATTGATTGATGCAGAGCTGCAGCGGCTGGGGCTGACCAGCGAAGAATGCACGTTGGCGGGTTTTTCCAAGGGCGGGTTCGCTGCGCTGTATTTGGGCATCAAGTACAACTTCGGCAATATCCTCGCCAGCGCTCCACAGATCTATGTCGGTACACATACCCGCGCGAACCGGCCCAAGATCTTCACGCATCTGACCGGTGGGGGCGGGCAGTCCGAACTGGAAGAGCTGGACCGGCTGCTGCCTGACGCCGTGGCGGCAGATGTACAGACGGCGAAGAACATTTACCTGTTCAGCTCCCCGCGGGACCAGTTCCACGCGGCGCAGATCGTGCCCGCACTGCCGATGTTCGCCAAGTATCCGAACTTCAATTACATCGAGACAGAGTCGGACCTGGTCAACGAGCACACGGATGTGACCCGCTACAACGTGCCACTGATTCTGGCCACTCTCTATGCGCTCGCGGATAACGTTGCGCCGCGCTACGGCTCGGTGCGCAACGGGAACCGGCTGGAACCCCAGCTAGGCGCCGACGTGCTGGCGCGGCAGCGGGAGGCCGGCACTGCCGTGGCCAATCTCACAGGGGCAAGGCTGGCCGGTTCGGTGTTCTTCCCCGAGGGCGTCGGGTTCCTGCGCGGGCACCCCACCGGACAGTGGGCGGATTTGGTCAGCTCCCTGGTGCTCGGCGGGGAAGACACCCGACACGAGTTTGAGCTGGGTGCGAACGCGGACGCGGGCATCTCCTTCCGGTACTTCCAGCAGGCCTACTGCAATTACCGACTGGCACGGTTTTCCTCGCGCAACCATCAGGGCATCGATCTGGCCGGGTTGCCGGCGGGAACGTACAAGCTGCGGCTGCGACTGGCGGTGCCGGGCCGGGAGGCCGAGCTGCCGCTGGCCTCCAGCACACCGTTCTACACCGAATCACAGCTGGACGGACTGTTGTACCGCTTCCGCACCCGGCCCGGCGGCGCCGTGCTGGATGTGCGGCCGGTCCTCGGCACCGCACCGCCGGAGGCCTACTTCCGGCTGCACACCGGCTGGGCCCGCGGGCTCCGGGTTCATCTGGACGGGGACTTCGCCGTCCGCGGCGTGGAAATCCCCGACAGTAAAGCTGCCCGCTACTACCTGGTGCTGCACGGACCCGCCGGCACCCACGCCTTCACCCTGGCCGCCGGCGGATTCCGCGGCGACCCGAACGTCTTCGGCGACGGGCTCAGCGACTACTCCGGCGCGCACTTCGGCACCCGCAAGGGCGCCGGCGTCGACGTCTCTTCGCTGCCGCCGGGCACGTACCAGGTTTCCGTCAGCCTCAGCTGCGCCGTTGGGCTCTACACCCTCCCCACCGGCAAAACCGTCGACATCGGCCCTGCCGACGGCGACGGCACCACAAGCGCCACCATGCACCACACAGCACTTCTGAGTCGCCGGGGTTCGGGGTTGGTCCGCCCAAGGGAACTGCAGCGGAGGATTCGACGAAAGATCAAACGGCGGCTGTCCCGCCTGGTGCTGAGGTGACCAGACCCTGCTGCACTTTATCCGCAGCGTCCTGACGGCCTATATTGGGCGTGCGCTCGAACGGCTCCATTTTCATCGGTGACAGGGGCACTGTCACTGACGGTCTGACCGAACGGAAGGCACTATGTCCTCGATTCAGCGCCCCGTCCGGCGCCGAGCCTTACTTGGGCTGGTACTGGCCGCAGTCCCCTGTGCGGTAGCTGCCGATTTCCCCGGTAATCCGGCGGTTCCGATGGCGGCCGGCCCGTTGCGCTCGGGCGCGCTGGAGATGGCCTGCTGGGGTTCGTCGACAGCTGCAGGAATGTTCCGGGAATTGTCGTTCCTAGCCTCCGCCTACGGGATGACGTACTTCAACGGCGGCGCCGGCGGGCAGACCGCTGAGCAGATTCTCGCCCGGCTGGGGTCCCGGCCGGCGCGCTTTGATGCCGGTGCCATACCGTCCTCCGGCTCCGTCCTCCTGACCTCGCCGTCGATGAGCGCCGCGAGTGCTGCATCGTTCAGCGCTGCGGGCTCCCTCGCGGGCATATCGGGGAAGCTATCCAAGGCTCACGGCGCCCAACCTGGCTACAGTTTCCGCCGGTCCCAGCCCGGCAATCGCACGCGGATCCCTCACGGAACCCCGTTTATCCCCGCCGAGGGAAGCGGGTACCGTGCTGGCATCAGCCACCTGAACATCGGCAAGAACAACCTCACCGGCAAACACCATGCAACGACCGACCCGGACACCATTTTCGGGTGGGCGCAGGCGGCTGACGAGTGGCTGTCCGCCGCCGGCGGACACGTGCTGATCTGGGGACATTTTGTCAATACCGGGACGCACGCATCGTCGCTCGTGCGGCGGCGCATCTACCGAGTCAATGATGCCCTGAAGACGCGGTACGGCTCGCGGTACCTGGATCTGGACCACCTGCTGACGCATCGAGGGATCTGGGAGATGGCAGGCATCCGGCCGACGCCGGAGGACCTCTCAGAACAGGCGAGGGGCAACAAGCCGCCCAGTCTCTCCAGCAACAGTGCGCATCTGAATGCGGCGGGCTGTGCGGTCCTGCGGGACGTTATCGAGGACAAGCTCGGAAACCTGGGCTGGCTCCCGCCACCAAAAACAGCCGGTGAGCGCCGTCTCCATGCATGCCCGGCCCGAAGGTGACCGCTAGCTGCCCCACTCCTCCGAGCGGACCAGGATGCAGCCGGAGTCGGGGCAGAAGACGATGTCGTCGGTTGCGGCCTTGCGGATGTCGGCCAGGTCGCCAGGGCTGAGCTGCATGCCGGAGCCCTCCGACTTGCCATGGAACAACCGGGCGGCGCCGATGCCCCGGTGGGCAAGGGTCTTTTCGTAGACGGCCAGCAGGGAGGCCTCGAAGCTGCCGGCAACTTTCTGGCGTTCAGCGGCTGCCGCGGCACGTTCGCTTTCGATGCCGGCGAGCTCTTCGTCGCGGGCGCGCTCCAAACCGGACAGTTCTTCGCGCAACTGGTCGTTGGCCTGCTGGTGCTCGGCCTGCCGGGTGCGGAGCCCCTCGAGGCGCTCCATCACTTCCAGCTCCACGTCTTCCAGGTCGCCGCGGCGCCTGTTCAGCGACACCAGTTCGTGCTGCAGCGCTGTCAGGTCCTTGGGCGAACCCGCTCCGCTGTCCAGACGCTTTTGGTCGCGTTCGATCCGCGACTGGACAGTTTCCACGTCGCCTTCGGCGCGCTTCAGCTCGCGTTCGGTGTCCGCAATCTCCGTGTTAAGGGCGACCAGCGACGAGTCGGCGGCCGCCAGCTTCTCCGCCAGCGCGTCGATGTCGGCGTTCTTGGCGGTGGCTGCAGCGCGGCGGCTCAGTTGGGTGAGCTTGCCGTCCAGTGCCTGCAGGTCGAGCAACCTCAGTTGCTCGGAAGCCGGTGCCTTCGCCATGTACGTCCTTTCAAAACGCTGCGGAACCACTGCGGTTCAGCCTCGTCCAAGCCTACAGTCCGGACGAAGCGCTGCTACCCCGGAGTCAGGACGAAATCCCACGGATCGGTGTTGGTGACGCTGACCTTGACTTCCACCGAGTAGCCCTGGTCGGCCAGGACATTGTCCAGCGCCACGGACGCCGGCGTCAGCCACAACCATTCACTGCCGAAATGAGAGACGTCGATGAGATACGGCCGGCCGTCCACGGCCCCCTCTCGCGCTTCGGACGCCGGGTGGTGGCGCAGGTCGGCCGTGACATAAACGTCCGCCCGCGACGTGCGGACCTGATCGAGCAGCGAGTCGCCGGCACCGCCGCACACGGCCACACTGCGGATGATCCCGTTGCGGTCGCCGGCCACCCTCACTCCCCCGGCGACCGCCGGCAGGATGCTGAATACCTGCTCGGCGAACTCGCCCAGCGTCTTGGCCTCGGCCAGCTCCCCCACCCGCCCGATGCCTTCTTCCGGCAACCCGTTGTCGGCCGGCGAGAGCGGCCGCACGTCCCGCAACCCGAGCGCGTCGGCGAGCACGTCGGAGACACCTCCGACGGCGCTGTCAGCGTTGGTGTGAACCGTGACCAAGGCGCAGCCGCTTTCGATCAGCCGGTGCACGGCGTCTCCCTTGAAGCTGGTGGTTGCGACCGAGTTGACCGGCTTCAGCAGCAGCGGGTGATGCGTGAGCAGCAGGTCGGCGCCCCACTCGATGGCCTCGGTGATCACTTCGGTTGTCGGATCCACGGCGAACATGATCTTCTGCACGGCGGAGGAGGGCCGGCCGACGACGGGGCCCACTGCATCCCATTGCTCGGCGAGCGATTCGGGCCAGAGCTCTTCGATGGCCAGGAGCACATCGCCCAGCACCGGCGTAGTCGGCCGCGCTTCGTCCCGCACCGAGGCTTCGGTTCCCTCGGCGGCTTCGGTTCCTGCGGGGACTTCGTTTCCTTCGGGGGTTGCGCTTCCCTCGGGGGCGTTGGCGCCGTCGGGCGTTGCGTTTGCCTCGGCAGCCTGGGTTCCCACGGGGCCTTCGGTGCCTGCGGAGCCTTCGGTGCCTGCTGGGGCTTCGGCATCCCCGGTACGGAGCTGTTCGTCGTCGACCATGAATCCTTTTCTACCCCATCCGCGGTGGTCATCCCACCGACCGCCGCCCGCGTTCGCGGCCCGGGAACATTCGAGGGGGTCCGTGACATTGTTAAGCCATGAAGACTTTTGTGCTTGGTGGTGGCTGCTTTTGGTGCCTCGACGCGGTCTACAACAGGACGCGCGGTGTCACGGAGGTGGTTTCCGGCTACACGGGCGGCCACGTGAAGAGTCCCTCCTACGAGGCGGTCTGCTCCGGAACGACGGGGCACGCAGAGGTGGTGGCCGTGACGTTCGACGAAGCGGTGGTGCCCGAGGACGTCATCCTGGGGATGTTCTTCGCATCGCACAACCCCACCACCCTGAACCGCCAGGGCTACGACGTCGGGACGCAGTATCGCTCGTCGATGTTCTACGTCGACGACGAACAGAAGCGAACCTTCGAGGCTGCCATCGAGCGCGCACAGTCCGACTGGCAGGACCCCATCGTGACCGAGGTCGTGCGGCTGCCCGATTTCTATCCGGCGGAGGAATACCACCAGAACTTCTACGCCAAGCATCCCGATGCCGGCTACTGCCAGGTGATCATCAATCCGAAGCTGGCCAAGGCCCGAAAATATTACGCCGAATGGCTCACCGCTTAGCTCACGGCTCGCCGCGCTGACTAGTGTGGAAGAAGTTTTGTTACCCCCATCTGTAACGGCCCGAACGGCCAGAAGGCAGGAAAACATGGCCCCGATTTACGACGACGTCACCCAGGTTGTGGGGCGCACCCCGCTGGTGCGCCTGAACCGGCTCACCGAGGGCCTGCCGGCCCAGATCGCCGTGAAGCTGGAGTTCTACAACCCCGCCAACTCGGTCAAGGACCGGATTGGCGTGGCCATCGTCGACGCCGCCGAGAAGGCAGGTGCGCTGAAGCCCGGCGGCACCATCGTGGAGGGCACCTCCGGTAACACCGGCATCGCGCTGGCCATGGTAGGGGCAGCCCGCGGCTACAAGGTGATCCTGACCATGCCGGAGACCATGTCCACCGAGCGCCGGGTCATGCTGCGCGCCTTCGGTGCCGAAATCGTGCTGACCCCCGGCTCCGAGGGCATGCGCGGCGCTGTGGAGAAGGCCAAGGAGATCGTGGCCAACACGGAAAACTCCATCTGGGCGCAGCAGTTCGCCAATGAGGCCAACCCGCTGATCCACCGCACCACCACCGGCGAGGAAATCTGGGCCGACACCGACGGCCAGGTGGACATCCTGGTGGCCGGCATCGGCACCGGCGGCACCATCACCGGCGCCGGCGGCCTGCTGAAGGAGCGCAAGCCCGGCGTCCAGATCATCGCCGTCGAGCCGGAAGACTCCCCCATCCTCACCGGCGGCAGCCCCGGCCCGCACAAGATCCAGGGCCTCGGCGCCAACTTCGTGCCGGAGGTGCTGAACACCAGCGTCTACGACGAGGTGCTGGACGCGCCGACGTCGGCGTCGGTCGCCGTCGCCCGCGATCTGGGCATCAAGGAAGGCATCCTCGGCGGCATCTCCTCGGGTGCGGCCGTGTGGGCGGCGCTGGAAGTCGCGAAGCGCCCGGAGAACGCCGGTAAGCTGATCGTGGCCGTGGTGCCCGACTTCGGTGAGCGCTACATTTCCACGATCCTGTACGACGACATCCGCGGCTAACCAGCTTCCCCTGCCGCCGAGCGGCGCTGTTCAAGCAGAAAGAGCACATGGGTTTCCTAGCGCGACTGCGTGAAGACCTCGAGGCCGCCCGGTCGCACGACCCGGCGGCCCGGGGCCACGTGGAGAATTTCCTGGCCTACTCCGGGCTGCACGCCATTTGGATCCACCGGCTGACCCACAGGCTGTGGGCCAAACCGTCGCTGCGGCTGCCGGCCCGGCTGATTTCGCAGGCCGGACGCTTCCTGACCGGCATCGAGATCCATCCCGGCGCGACCATCGGCCGCCGGTTCTTCATTGACCACGGCATGGGCGTGGTGATCGGTGAGACGGCCGAAATCGGCGACGACGTGATGCTCTACCACGGCGTCACGCTCGGCGGCCGTTCGCTGGACAAGGTCAAGCGCCACCCAACCATCGGCGACCGGGTGGTCATCGGTGCCGGGGCCAAAGTGCTGGGCCCCGTGGTCATCGGGGCCGACAGCGCCGTCGGGGCGAACGCCGTGGTGGTCAAGGACGCTCCGCCGGAATCGATCATCACCGGCATTCCGGCCACCTTCCGGCACCGCGATCCGCAGCGCGAAACCAAGCCGGCCGTCGACCCGGCCGAATACATCGACCCGGCGATGTGGATCTAACGTCCACTGCTGCCCGATAAACGTTGAACCTGACGAGAGGACAAGCCGTGGGCGAATCGATCCGCATCGGCATAGCCGGCTACGGAAACCTGGGCCGCGGCGTGGAGGCCGCGGTAGCCAAGAACCCAGACATGGAACTGGCCGGGGTCTTCACCCGCCGGTCCCCCGGGGACCTTGCCACGCTGCGCGAGGAGACTGCCGTATACGCCATGGACGACCTGGCCGCCCACGAAGACAGCATCGACGTGCTGATCCTGTGCGGCGGTTCCAAGGAGGACCTCCCGCAGCAGGGTCCGGTCATGGCGGCCCGCTTTAACACGGTGGACAGCTTCGACACGCACGCCCGCATTCCCGAATACTTCGACGCCGTCGACGCGCCGGCGCGGGCCGCCGGGAAGACAGCGCTGATTTCCGCCGGCTGGGACCCGGGCATGTTTTCCATCAACCGGGTGTACGGGGAGGCCCTCCTGCCCGACGGCGACACCTACACCTTCTGGGGCCGCGGTCTGAGCCAGGGACATTCCGACGCCGTCCGCCGGGTTCCCGGTGTCGCAGCCGGGGTGCAGTACACACTGCCGTCGGAAGCCGCGATTGAACAGGTGCGCGACGGCAGCCGCCCGCAGCTGGAAACGCGGCAGAAGCACACCCGTGAATGCTTCGTGGTGCTGGCAGACGGCGCCGACCCCGCAGCGGTCAAGGAAGCCATCGTGACCATGCCGCACTACTTCGACCAGTACGACACCGAGGTCCACTTCATCACCGCCGAGGAGCTGGCCCGCGACCACAGCGCCATGCCGCACGGCGGGATGACCATCCGCAGCGGCAACACGAGCGAGGAACACGCCCAGGTCATCGAGTACGGACTCTCGCTGGAGAGCAACCCGGAGTTCACCGCCAGTGTCCTGGTGGCCTACGCGAGGGCGGTGCACCGCCTGCACCGGCAGGGCCGGTTCGGCGCGGTCACCGTCTTCGACGTACCGCCCGGCCTGCTCTCCCCCAAATCTGCGGCGGAACTGCGCGCTGAGTTGCTGTAGCAACTCGTCGCGGTCTACCGGTAGGCTCGACCATCGATCCTAAGAGGCCCCTCTGCGCGGAGCAGAGGGGCCTCTCGCTGTCTGTCAGGGTTTCTCGGGCTCCGATGACGCCGTTGACTGCTTATGCCGAATGATTGAGTATTATTCGGATAACTCCTCAACCTGACGAGGAGCTTTCTCTTCCGTCTGCTCTGTTGTCATTCCTGTTGGGGGAAATTCTTGAAAAGGCTACTTCAGCGCGCCGTTACAGTTTCAATGGCCACTCTTTTATTTACTGCACCAATAACACTCGCTCAGGCTCAGGCGAACCCAGTCGGCGTTACCGTCGCTTCAACGACAGCGGTCTCCACGGCAGTCGTGAAGGCAACGATCACGGGTGCCCCGAAGTCCTCAACTGTGGCCAGCGGCAAGACCCATAGCTTCAACGTCAAGGCAGTCGGCAGCAAACTCAGGTATCAATGGCAGGTCAAAAAACCTAAGTCCTACAACTGGGTCAAAGCCACCGGAGCTTCTGCCAAAACCCACACTCTCAAGGTCAAGGCCACGGCCAGCCTTAATGGAGCGCAGTACCGCGTGATCGTCTCCAACTCCCGCTCAAAGATCACGTCGAGGAGCGCCACGCTCACCGTTGTCACCTCACCCAGGATCACAACCGAGCCCAAGAACGTGACCACTCCGGCACGATCGAAGGTAACGCTTTCAGTCAAAGCGAGTGGCGGAGCCATGTCATACCAGTGGCAGCGTAAGGCAGGATCCAAATGGGCGAACATTTCCTCGGCCACCAGGTCAACCCACACCTTCACAACTCCCTTCGGACAGTCAGTAACCGAGTACCGGGCCGTAGCGGGCAACAAGGCGGGAAAGGCAACTTCCAACAGCGTGAAGGTCACGACCGTCGTCAAACCGACGGTTAAGATGCCGCGTTCGATTGAGACCACCACTGGCCAATCCATCACTATCAAGAGCCAAGCCACGGGCGGATCCCTGTCCTACGCGTGGGAACGTGGGGTCGAAGGAACCGACGGAAAGGTCTCGTGGAAGAGGATTTCGGGAGCAACAAGCGCGAACTACACGTTTACCGCACGGTCGAAGAACGAACTGGATACCTACCGGGTCGTAGTAACGAACAAAGCCGGAAAAGCGACCTCAGCCGAAATGGTGCTGTTTGTACGATCGTCGAGGCAAGACCCCTTCGCTATCGACAAAATATTCACTTTGCCTGACTGGAACGTGCTGTTCTTCGAACCACGTCAATACCCAAGCAACACAGAGTCAGGAAAAGCGGATCTTTACGTGGAATTGCTCTTGGGTAACAGCAGCGATTCCACCATGGATCCGGCCGACTGGATCGTCGTGGAATACATCGGTGCAGACGGGAACACCTACGACGACTCCGGGTATACGGTAATAGATTCCTATCTCGACATGGGGCCGCTGCTTCCGCCGACGGTGGACGTTGATTCCTCCATTGGTTACGGCGTGGTTTTTGCCGATGTCCCGGCCGCTGCAGTCAAGGGCGGAGTCTGGCGCATCACCGATTGGTACGACGACTCCGTTGAGTACGTCCAAGGATTCTAGGTGCCTGAGCATTATTGCTCGTACGATTAACCAGTAAATCATTATGGTTCCGGGCTGCGCCCGGGAAAGTTGGGGAAATTGAAACTCGCACCTCACGTGCGTGGCGCCGCTGCGTTCGCAGCCGCTGCCTCGCTCCTTCTAGGCTCCGTCACTGCCGCAACCGCGGCTCCCGTCCAGGCCGCCACCGCGGTGACTGGTCCCGCCGTCGGGGCGACGGTCCCGACGCCTGCGCCCGAAACGAGCGTGGCGATCAAAAATATCGGCAGCCCGGTTGCCCCCGTCAACGGCACTGCAACGGTGAAGCCCACGGTTGCCGCCACCGGCTGGGTCACCGTGACAGCCAAGACCATCACGGTTAAGCAAGGCAGCAAGACCGTGCTCAGGAACAAGAAGAGCGCGAAGCTCAAGGCCGGGACCTACTCGGTTGCCACAACCGTGAAGTACAAGACGTACGCAGAAGTGGACGGCCAGCGCGTCTACTCGAACCCTCAAGACGACGTCGAAGACGCAGAAGCTCGTGGTCCGCACTGCAGTTGCGCTGAAGACCATTGCGGGAAAGAAGGCTCCTTACAACGGCACGGCAACCATCAAGCCGAATGTTTCGTCTGCCAAGGGCGTGAAAGTCGTGTCCAAGACGCTGACGGTGAAAGCCGGCAGTAAGACCGTAACCAAGAACAAGAAGTCGGTTTCCCTGCGGGCCGGCAGGTACAAGGTCACCACGACGGTGAAGTACCGGTTGCCGTCCTCGACCTACACGCGCACCGCGACGAAGACGCAGGCTCTCGCGATCACGGCCGGAAAGAAGCCCACCCGAAGTGCCCCCAACGGACACTATTGCCCGGCCGGATACCCCATCAAAGGCAATCAAAGCTCCTCGGGCGAGTGGATTTATCACGTCCCAAGCGGTGGCTTCTACTCGCGCACCAGCCCCGAAGAGTGCTTTGCCACCGAAAGTGCAGCTCGGGCTGCCGGCTACCGCGCTTCGAAGCGATAGCCGGACTCAAACCTGAGACAATCGGCCCCTCCTCAACTCTCCGAGGAGGGGCCGATTTCCGCTTAACGGTGCGGTTTTAGCCCGCCGGTCGTGCGGTTCCACGGGTGTCCTGCCCTGTTGCGTCGCCCATGGCGCCGATAAACTCGCCCCCAGGGCACCAGACCGGGAGGGCAAGCACCACATGTATCAGGAAACAGCTCAAAGATTACGGGCCCGGTTACGGCGCGAGAAGGACGAATACAGCCACGGAGAGCACCTGCCGCTGGGCTCTTTCCTGATCTTGATGGGCGTCCACGGCACAGGACTGGCATTGGGGACAGCCGCCGTTCACCGCTCCGGCCGCACCGTGCCGGACGCACCCCGGTGGAGCGACCTGGCGCTGATCGCCGTCGCCACACACAAGCTCTCCCGACTGCTGACCAAGGCCCCGGTCACCAGCCCGCTGCGGGCTCCCTTCACTTCCTTCGAAGGGCAAAGCGGAGCAGCCGAACTGGCCGAAGACGTACGCGGCACCGGACCACGGAAAGCCATCGGCGAACTGCTGACGTGCCCGTTCTGCCTGGGCCAATGGGTGGCCAGCGGCTTCATCTTCGGGCTGCTGCTGGCTCCGAAGCCAACCCGCTGGGCCGCCGCCCTGCTCACCGCGGAATTCGGATCCGACCTCCTCCAGTTCTTCTACTCGAAGGTACAGAAGTCGGCGGCGTAGTTTCCGACGAAAGCGGTGGCAGCCGACGGAGCCCCCAACCGCAAGAGTCGGTTGGGGGCTCCGGAAGCTCCTCAGGCGGCTGTCCGCCGTCCGAGTCAGTGCGTGTCGACGGCGGAGACCTCCGACTTGTCGCCGCTCCACAGGGTGTGGAAGGTGCCTTCCGCGTCCGTCCGGCCGTAGGTGTGTGCGCCGAAGAGGTCGCGCAGGCCCTGGGTCAGGGCGGCCGGCAGGCGCTTGCGGCGCAGCCCGTCGTAGTAGGCCAGCGAGGAGGCAAATACCGGTACCGGGATGCCGAGCTGGACGGCGGTGGCCACGACTCGGCGCCACGCCGGGACTGCCGCGCCGATCGCATCGGCGAAGGCCGGGGCGAAGAGCAGGTTTTCAGGCTTTGAGTCGCCGGCGTAGGCCTTCATGATGTCGTCCAGCAGCTCGGCGCGGATGATGCAGCCGGCGCGCCAGAGAGAGGCGATCTCATCCAGCTTCAGATCCCAGCCGTACTCGCCCGCTGCGGAACCGAGCATGTCGATGCCCTGGGCGTAGCTGACCAGCTTGGAGGCGAACAGCGCCTGGCGGACGTCCTCGACGAAGCTCTGCGGGACCTTGACGTCTTCTTCGTGTCCTGCCAGCACGTCCTGGGCTATGGCGCGCTGGCCGCGCTGCGAGGAAAGGCCGCGCGCGAAAACCGACTCGGCAATGCCGGAGACCGGCGACCCGAGTTCGAGCGCGGAGACGACGGTCCAGCGCCCGGTGCCCTTCTGCCCGGCCGAGTCCACCACCACGTCGACGAACGGCTTGCCAGTCTTGGCGTCCGTGTGGGCAAGCACCTCGGCGGTGATCTCAATCAGGAAGGACGAGAGCTCGGTCTTGTTCCACGCGGTGAAGATCTCGGCCTGCTGCTGCGGTTCCAGGCCTGCACCGGTGCGGAGCAGGTCGTAGGCCTCGCCGATGACCTGCATGTCCGCGTACTCGATGCCGTTGTGCACCATCTTTACGAAATGGCCCGCGCCATCCGTGCCCACCCAGCTGCAGCAGGGTTCGCCGTCGTACTTGGCGGAGATCTTTTCCAGCATGGGGCCGAGCGAGTCGTAGGACTGCCGGGAGCCGCCGGGCATGATGGATGGGCCGAGGAGCGCCCCTTCCTCGCCGCCCGAGACCCCGATGCCGACGAAGTGCAGCCCCTTCTCGGCCAAGGCGGCCTCGCGGCGCCGGGTGTCCTCGTAGTGCGAGTTGCCGGCGTCAATGACGATGTCGCCCTCTTCCAGCAACGGCACCAACTGCTCGATGACGGAGTCGACCGGCTTGCCGGCCTTGACCATGATGAGCACGCGGCGGGGCTTCTGCAGGTTCTCCACCAGCTCCTGCAGCGACTCGGTGCGGATGAAGTCGCCCTCGTCGCCGTGGGCGGACAGCAGGGCGTCCGTCTTTTCCACCGAGCGGTTGTGCAGGGCGACCGTGTAGCCGTTGCGGGCGAAGTTCCGTGCCAGGTTGGCGCCCATGACGGCCAGACCTGTCACACCGATGTGTGCGCTCATTGAGTCTCCATGTGTGCGGTCCCCGCGGTCAGGGACGTCAGCGTACAGCCCGAGCGGGCCGTGGTTCCTCCTCAAGCCTAATCCCGACCGGCGGCACCGGCTAAGCGGGCTGACGTTAGCTATGACTCATTCGCCGGGGGCAGCCGAGGGGCGGAAGCGCAGCCAGGCGTCGATTGCGTCATCGTCCGCGTCGTCCTCGCCGGGAAAGCCCCTGCCGGCAGTGGCGCCGGGAAAGCCCCTGCCGGCGATGGCGTCCGTGCCGGGATCCGGGCGGGGGGTCAACGCTCGAGGCGAGGCCGCGGGCAGCCCGATTTCATCCAGCGGGTCCTGCGCCGGTAGCAGGCCGAGGTCCTGTCCGGTCCACGGCCGGCGGTGCGTTCCGGAGCAGGCACAACGCCGTGCCGAGACGGTGCATGCAGGGACGAAAGCGTGGCCTGCAGTCCGGCAGAACTTCTCCATTGTTGCCCCTCGTGAAAACCAGCATGATCGGTCCAGCGTTGCAGACCGGAGGCCGGTTGTAGAGAGCTTCACGGCGCCGTTGCTTAACCGTTATTGCATGACGCAGCGGCCGCTCTGTCTTGGCATAAGATCGGCACAATAAGTACTCGGCAGCACCGTTCGGCGGCTCGCGGATGGTAAGGGCGCGTGCCGTGTTTTGACCCGTATTTGCCGATAACGAGCGACACGCTTAACTGATCAATCATGGTGGTTGAGAAATGCCCACGGGTCATGGCAGACTGTGGCTTGGCGGTGGCATTGAACGCCCGGGAGCCCCCATCTCCCCGGTTGCTGCACCGCTTATCCCCTGGCAGTTCCGTTGATCCCCCATCTAACGGCTGCCCCGAAAGGCACTGTCCCTCACGGGACAGTGCCTTTCCCTTTGGACCTGTGTGCCGGCTGTGATCCCCGAGACGAGATTTCTCGCGAGCGACGAGTATGGCTGACAAGTTTTTCACGTGCCGGTAGATGTCCCGCACGAGCCCATGCGGCGGCGCGGCAGGACGGCGTGTCCTTGCCGGGCGGTGCGGAAGATGGGGCCGCCGGGCCGGGTGTCGGATTCGCGGGAAAGGGGCTTCGACGCGGTCGAATGCTGTGCGCGGACGAACACCTTATCCGGCATCTGCAACGCTGAGGGACAGCCCCGCCCATCCCCCAACAGCGGGCGGGGCCCTTACCTCATCCATCCGGTTCCACTGCCCCCTGCAGCGGCCACCGGGAGCCCCACGTTACACCGGCAGGCGCCCGCTGGACCTCAAGATTCACTTAGGAATCGAAGCTGAACCCAGAAACCGGAGACTGCGGCTCAGCCCGGCCAGTGGAGCTGGGCACGAAAAAACCCCGCATTCCCAGGCGTCTTGCCTGACAGTGCGGGGTTTGTCCGTGGGTCCTACCGGGATCGAACCGATGACATCCACGGTGTAAACGTGGCGCTCTACCAGCTGAGCTAAAGACCCGTTGTAATGTCGAAAGCGGGACCGCGGAGCGTTATCCGCCGCAACATCACGAGGATTTACTCTACCGGATAAACCGGCGTGAACGCCAACCAAATTTACGTGCGGATCAACACGATGCAACCTGTAACCTGAGACCTCCCTCAGGGTCAACAGCCGGCGCATCGAAGGGGCGGCACGGTCCTCCTGGCCGCGTCTCAGGCCGGCTTCTGGAGCCGGCCCGGCAACTCCGCCGCCAGGTGGCCAAGAGCCTCGGAGACGCCCGTTTCCAGCTTCAGGTCGGCCAAGTCGTCGCCGCGGGTAGGGCCGCGGTTGATGATCACCACGGGTTTGCCCTGTTTGGCGGCGTGCCGGACGAACCGCAGGCCGCTCATCACGGTGAGCGAGGACCCGGCAACCAGCAGCGCCTCGCCGTCGTCCACCATGGCGTAGGCCGCCGCCACCCGGTCCTTGGGGACATTCTCGCCGAAGTAGACGAAGTCCGGCTTGAGCATGCCACCGCAAACCAGGCAGTCGGCCACGACGAAACGGGAGGTGTCGGCGACGTCGGCGTCGGCATCCGGAGCGACGTCGCCGGCATCGCCGGCGGCGGCGTAGGCGGGGTTGAGTTCCTCCAGCCGCACCGCCAGCGAGGAGCGGCTGGTCACGTCCCCGCAGTCCAGGCAGATCACCCGGTCGAAACGCCCGTGCAGGTCGATCACGTTCACGCTGCCGGCGTCCTCATGCAGCCGGTCCACGTTCTGCGTGATCAGGCCGCTGAGCAGGCCGTTCTGCTCCATCGCTGCCAGCGCGTAGTGGCCGAGGTTGGGCGCGGCGTGGTGCATGTGCCGCCAGCCGATGTGGTTGCGCGCCCAGTAGCGGCGGCGCAGGTCCTCGTCGCCGACGAACTGCTGGTAGGTCATCGGTGCGCGCGGGACGGAGGTGGGTCCGCGGTAGTCCGGGATGCCGGAATCGGTGCTGAGGCCAGCGCCGGTCAACACGGCCAGACGGTGTCCAGCCAGGATCTCGAGCGCCGGCCGCAGCAACTCCATGGCGGCTAGAGCTCTTTCAGCACGCGGTGGTATTCCTGGATGTCGCGGGCCTGGCTGCGGGGATTGCGGATCACGTGCCGCAGGATGCCTTCGGCGTCGATGATGAAGGTGCCGCGAAGCGCCATGCCGGAGCCGTCGTCGAACACGCCGTAGGCCTTGGCCACGTCGCCGTGCGGCCAGAAGTCGGCCAGCAGGTCGAACTCGTAGCCTTCCTGCTCCGCGAACGCGCGCAGGGCGAACTTATGGTCAACGGACACGGCCAGCACGCGGGCATTCTCGCTGCGGAAGAGGCCCAGGTCGTCGCGCAGCTCGCACAGCTCGCCGGTGCAGATGCCGGAGAAGGCGAACGGGTAGAAGACCAGCACGACGTTCTCACCGCGCAGGGCGGAGAGCCTGACGGGTTCGCCGAACTGGTTGGCCAGCTCGAAATCGGGTGCGGGCAGCCCGGTCCGGGGTGCGTCCGCGGTCACTTGTTGGTCCGCTTGCTGACCAGCCGGGTGGCGGCCCAATCGCCGGAGACGCCGGCGGAAGTGGTCACGTGCAGGCCGGCGGTAGGCGCCGCTTCCTGGACGTCGGCCGGCGGCACGTAACCGTCCCGGCCGGACTTCGGCGTCAGCACCCAGACCACTCCGCCCGGCCCGAGGGTTGTCTGCGTGTCGACCAGCGCGTCCACCAGGTCGCCGTCGCCGTCGCGCCACCACAGGATCACCGCGTCCACCACGTCGTGGTCGTCCTCGGTGAGCAGTTCGGAGCCGGTGAGGTCCTCGATGTCGTCACGCAGATCGAAGTCCACGTCCTCGTCATAGCCGAATTCCTGGATCAGGTCCCCGTCTTTGAAACCCAAATTGCCTGCCACATTCTCTACCGCGGCGGCTTCGGCCTCGCCCACTGTGCTCCTCCTGTATGGAACGTATTGATTCACCCCGCCGACGGCGATGGGCGTGTTGCTAGTTACAAGCCAACACCCTAATCGCCGTCGCTTCAAGCCACCCGCAGGACGCTGCCGTTTTTTGCCGCGCCGCGGCGCCGCTTTACGCCTCTTTCTTAAGGGACGACGGCGGGCGCCCGCGGGGACCGGCGCCGGTGGGTCCGACGACGGCGACGGCGCGGCGGCCTCCGACGTCGTCGTAACAACTGGCACGGCCGGCTCCGGCTGCGTTGTAATGCCGTGAACAGTTAGAGTGGCACTGAAGAATATCTCCCGGCCGGACCATGCGCCGGGTCGCTATGCCACGTAAGGCGCAGACACAATCTGCACGTATGAGAGGTTGGACGTGAGCGCAGGAGAAGATACCTCGCACATCCTGAGCGGGCTGACAAGCCAGCTGCCGGATCGCGATCCCGAAGAAACCGCCGAATGGATAGAGTCCTTCGACGGTCTGGTGGAGAGCCAGGGCACCGAACGGGCCCAGTTTATTGTCCGCTCCATCCTGCAGCGTGCGGGTGCGCAGAGCGTCGGCGTGCCGATGGTGACCACCACGGACTATGTCAATACCATTCCGGTCGACCAGGAACCGGAGTTCCCGGGCGACGAGGAGATCGAGCGCCGCTACCGCGCCTGGATGCGCTGGAACGCGGCCATGCTGGTGCACCGGGCCCAGCGTCCGGACATCGGCGTGGGCGGACACATCTCCACCTACGCCGGCGCGGCCACCCTCTATGAAGTGGGCTTCAACCATTTCTTCCGCGGCAAGGACCACCCCGGCGGCGGCGACCAGGTCTTCTTCCAGGGCCACGCCTCCCCCGGCATGTACGCGCGCGCCTTCCTCGAAGGCCGGCTGTCCGAGGAGGACCTGGACGGTTTCCGGCAGGAGAAGTCCCGCGAAGGCCACGCCCTGCCCTCCTACCCGCACCCGCGCTCCATGCCCGAGTTCTGGGAATTCCCCACCGTTTCCATGGGCATCGGCCCGGCCAACGCCATCTACCAGGCGCAGTTGAACCGCTACCTACAGAACCGCGGGATCAAGGACACCTCCGACCAGCACGTCTGGGCCTTCCTGGGCGACGGCGAGATGGACGAACCGGAGTCGCGCGGCTTCCTGCAGTTGGCAGCCAACGAAAAGCTGGACAACCTCACCTTCGTGATCAACTGCAACCTGCAGCGCCTCGATGGGCCGGTGCGCGGCAACGGCAAGATCATGCAGGAGCTCGAGGCCTTCTTCCGCGGCGCCGGCTGGCATGTCATCAAGGTGACCTGGGGCCGGGAGTGGGACGAACTGCTCGCCAAGGACCATGACGGCGCGCTGGTGGACATCATGAACTCCACCCTCGACGGCGACTACCAGACCTACAAGGCCGAATCCGGCGGGTTCGTCCGCGAGCACTTCTTTGGCAAGACCCCGCAGACCAAGGAAATGGTCGCGGACATGACCGACGAGCAGATCTGGAACCTCAAGCGCGGCGGCCACGACTACCACAAGGTCTACGCCGCCTACCGCGCCGCCACCGAATTCAAGGGCAAGCCCACGGTGGTCCTCGCCCAGACGGTCAAGGGTTACGGCCTGGGCACGCACTTCGAGGGCCGCAACGCGACCCACCAGATGAAGAAGCTGACACTGCAGGACCTGAAGGACTTCCGCGACCACCTGCGCATCCCGATCTCCGACGAGCAGCTCGAGGCCGATCCGTACCGGCCGCCGTACTACCGGCCGGGACCGGACACCCCGGAGATCAAGTACATGATGGAGCGCCGTGCCGCGCTCGGCGGCGCCGTGCCGGAACGCCGAACCGCGCACCAGCAGCTGCACCTGCCCGAGGACAAGGCCTACGAGGTTGCCAAGCGCGGCTCCGGGAAACAGCAGGCGGCCACCACCATGGCGTTCGTGCGCCTGCTGAAGGACCTGATGCGGGACAAGGAATTCGGTGCCCGCGTGGTCCCGATCATTCCGGACGAGGCGCGGACCTTCGGCATGGACTCGTTCTTCCCGACCGCCAAGATCTATAACCCCAAGGGCCAGAACTACCTGTCCGTGGACCGCGACCTGGTCCTGGCGTACAAGGAATCCCCGCAGGGCCAGATCCTGCACACCGGCATCAACGAATCCGGCTCCACCGCCGCGTTCACCGCCGTCGGTACCTCCTACGCCACCCACGGCGAGCCGTTGGTGCCGATCTACATCTTCTACTCGATGTTCGGCTTCCAGCGCACCGGTGACTTCTTCTGGGCCGCCGCCGACCAGATGGCCCGCGGCTTCGTGATCGGCGCCACCGCGGGACGGACCACCCTGACCGGCGAGGGCCTGCAGCACGCGGACGGGCATTCCCCGGTCCTCGCCTCCACCAACCCGGCGGTCGTCACCTATGACCCGGCCTATGGGTACGAGATCGGACACATCATGCGCGCCGGCCTGGAGCGCATGTACGGCGGGAACCATCCGGATCCCAACGTGATGTACTACCTGACCGTGTACAACGAACCGATCCTCCAGCCCGCCGAACCGGAGGAGCTGGACGTCGAGGGCCTGGTCAAGGGCATCTACCTGCTGGCTCCGGCCAAGGTCGACGGGCCCCGCACCCAGCTGTTGGCCTCCGGCGTGGCCGTGCCGTGGGCGCTGGAAGCCCAGCAGTTGCTGGCCGATGACTGGGGCGTCTCCGCCGATGTCTGGTCGGTGACCAGCTGGAACGAACTGCGCCGCGACGGCTTGGCCGCCGAGGAGGAGGCGTTCCTGAACCCCGGCGCCGAGCCGCGCAAGCCCTTTGTGGCCCAGCAGCTCGAAGGGGCGACGGGCCCGATCGTGGCGGTCAGCGACTACATGGCGGCCGTGCCGGACCAGATCCGGCAGTACCTGCCCAACGAGTTCGCGACCCTGGGCGCCGACGGCTTCGGGTTCTCCGACACGCGGGCCGCGGCCCGGCGCTTCTTCAAGATCGACAGCCACTCGATCGTGGTCCGGGCACTGCAGATGCTGGCCCGCCGCGGCGAAGTCGACCAGAATGTGCCGCGGGACGCGTTCGACAAGTACCGCCTGATGGACGTCAACGCCGGCACCTCGGGCAACGCCGGGGGCGACTCCTAAACCGCGGCAACACGCCACCCGACGGGCGGCGGACCCGGCCCTTTGCGGCCGGGTCCGCCGCCTGTTTTAGTAGGAACCACACAAAAGCCGGAATGGAGCTTGCCCGGCCAAGTGCGTATGCTCGTTGCATGCCCCACGCCCGGACCGAACCTGCCAAGACGGCTGCCCCACCGGGCACGACGGCCGCCAAGAAAACCGCGGCACAGCAGGCGCCGCCCTCGACATCCGGTGCGGCCGGGCGGCGCGCCGGCGCCGGGCGGAAGGGCGACCGGGCCGCGACCGGCAACCCGGCGACGTTGGAGCGGCTGCGGACCAAGGTCGGCGCGCTGGCGACCGTGACCCTGAAGCGGCTGGATTCGGACCTGCCCTGGTACCGCGGGTTGCGGCCGGACGAACGCTCCGCCCTCGGTCTGGTGGCCCAGAAGGGCATCGCGTCCTTCGTGACGTGGTATGAACGCCCCACGTCCCCGGCCTGGGTGATGAACGACGTCTTCGGCACCGCCCCCACCGAGCTGACCCGCTCCATCAGCCTGCAACGCGCCCTGCAGCTGATCCGCGTGGTGGTCGAAGCCGTGGAAGACGAAGTGCCGGACCTTGCCGGCGAAAGCGACGAGGCCCAACTGCGCGAAGCAGTGCTGCGCTATTCCCGCGAGGTCGCCTTCGCCGCCGCCGACGTCTACGCCCGCGCCGCCGAGACGCGCGGTTCCTGGGACACCCGGCTCGAGGCGCTGGTCGTGGACGCGATCCTGCGCGGCGAAAGCTCCGATGCGCTGCGCTCCCGGATCGCCGCGGTCGGCTGGAAGACCACCGGCCCCATCACGGTGATGGTGGGCGGCTCCCCCGGTGAACCGGGCCCCAGCTTCGTGACCGAACTGCGCCGCGCCAGCTCCCGCTACGCCGCCGACACGCTGGTGGGCATCCAGGGTGAGCGGCTGATCCTGGTGCTGGGCGGCCTGTCGGACCAGGACACCGCCTTCGTGCGGCTGGCCGAACTCTTCGGGCCCGGGCCGGTGGTCTACGGCCCGGAGGCCCGTTCGCTGGTGGACGCCAGCACCTCGGCCCAGGCCGCCTTCGCCGGGCTCAACGCGGCCAAGGCCTGGCCGGCTGCGCCGCGTCCTGTCGCCGCCAACGACCTGTGGCCCGAACGGGTGATGTCCGGCGACGACGCCGCGCGACGCGACCTCTACAAGTACATCTACGTGCCGCTGCTCAACGCGGGCAACGGGTTGGTCGAAACGCTCTCCAGCTACCTGTCGCTGGGGCATTCGCTGGAGGCCACGGCGCGGGAACTGTTCGTCCACGCCAACACGGTGCGCTACCGGCTGCGCCGGGTGTGCGATGTGACCGGCTGGGATCCGCTGCTGCCGCGGGAGGCCTTCGTGCTGCAGACCGCCCTCGGCGTGGGACGTCTGGTGGCTCCAGCGCGGAGCCCGAAGGACCGCGCGGCGGCTCGGCAGTAGTTGCGCCACCTTGTAGACTTCCTACAAAGCGGTTCGGCGAGCTTCGTGTGCCGAAACACCGTGGAAACCGCCTCCTCTTTGGAAAGCTTGAATACGTGCTTGCAATAGTCTGCCCGGGCCAGGGTTCCCAAACGCCCGGATTCCTCAATCCCTGGCTCGAGGTCCCCGGTGTGCCCGAACACCTCGGACTGCTCAGCGACATCGCCCAGCTGGACCTTCTCACGCACGGCACCGTGTCGGATGAGGAGACCATCAAGGACACCGCCGTCGCCCAGCCGCTGATCGTGGCCGCGGGCCTGCTGGCCGCCCGCGCCCTAACCGCCGAGGAGCCCCTCGACCTGTCCACCGTCGTCGCCGGCCACTCGGTGGGTGAGATTACGGCGTCCGCCATCGCCGGCGCGCTGACCGAGAACGATGCCATGAACTTCGTGCGCGAGCGGGCCAACGCCATGGCGCGCGCCGCCGCCCAGACCCCGACCGGCATGAGCGCCGTGCTCGGCGGCGATCCGGACGAAGTGCTCGCCGCGATCGAAGCGGCCGGGCTCACCCCGGCCAACGCCAATGGCGGCGGCCAGACGGTCGCCGCCGGCACGCTCGAGCAGTTGCAGGCGTTCGCCGCGAATCCGCCGGCCAAGGCGCGGGTGATCCCGCTGAAGGTCGCCGGCGCATTCCACACCGAACACATGGCCCCGGCGGTCAGCGCCCTGGAAACCCTGCGTCCCCAGCTGAAGCCGGCCCTGCCGTCGCTGACCCTGCTCTCCAATTACGACGGCGAACCGGTCTTCGGCGGCGACGAAAACCTGGACAGCCTGATCGCCCAGGTGTCGCGCCCGGTCCGCTGGGACAAGTGCATGGAGAAGCTCGTGTCCGTCGGCGTCACCGGACTGCTGGAACTGCCGCCGGCCGGTACGCTGGCCGGGCTGGCGAAGCGCGGCATGAAGGGCGTGGCAACCATGGCCCTGAAGTCGCCGGAAGACCTGGAAGCGGCTCGCGCCTTCATCGCCGAGCACACCGAACAGACCCCCGTCCTGAACAGCACGTCTGGAGAATCCGAGCAGTGAGCACACCCGTCATCCAGCAGACCCCGCTACGCGACTTCACGCGCATCCTGGGCATCGGAGCGTACCGTCCGGACGTCATCGTCACCAACGACGACGTCTGCCAGTGGATCGACTCCTCCGACGAATGGATTCGCCAGCGGACCGGGATCGTCACCCGTCACCGGGCGGACGCCAACACGTCCGTGCTGGACATGGCCGAAGGCGCCGCCAAGGAAGCGATGGCTCAGGCCGGCATCACCGGCGACCAGCTCGGGGCCGTCCTCGTCTCCACCGTCTCCCATCCCTACGCCACGCCGTCGGCCGCCGCGGCCCTGGCCGACCGGATCGGCGCCACCCCGGCTCCCGCCTTCGACATCTCCGCCGCCTGCGCCGGATACTGCTACGGCATCGCGCAGGCCGACGCCCTGGTGCGTTCCGGCACCGCCGACTACGTGCTGGTGGTCGGCGCGGAAAAGCTCTCCGACGTCATCGACAACACCGAGCGGACGATCTCCTTCCTGCTGGGCGACGGCGCCGGCGCCGTCATCGTGGGCCCGTCCGACACCCCGGGCATCAGCAAGCCGGTCTGGGGCTCCGACGGCAGCAAGTGGGACACCATCAGCATGACCCACTCGCTCAGCCACGTCCGCGAGCTATCGCTGGCCGCAGAGGCCGCCGGCTCGCTCTCGGCCGTCTCGGACACCTTCGACGAGACGGACAGCAAGCTCTGGCCCACGCTGCGCCAGGACGGGCCGTCCGTGTTCCGCTGGGCGGTCTGGGAAATGGCGAAGGTAGCCAAGCAGGCGCTCGAGGCGGCCGGCCTGCAGCCCGAGGACCTCGCCGCCTTCGTGCCGCACCAGGCGAACATGCGCATCATCGACGAGATGGTCAAGCAGCTGAAGCTGCCCGAGAGCGTGGTCGTGGCGCGCGACATCGCCGATGCCGGCAACACCTCGGCGGCGTCCATCCCCTTGGCCACGCACCGCCTGTTGCAGGAGAACCCCGCGCTCTCCGGCGGGTTCGCCCTGCAGATCGGCTTCGGCGCCGGCCTGGTCTTCGGCGCGCAGGTCATCGTCCTGCCGTAGACTGCCTTGCGGTAGTCGGGCCTCCCCTACAATCCCACCAGAACCAGGCCGCAGACCGCGGTTTGACACCCCGTCCGGACACCGTCCGGCAGCACAAGAAAAGGAGCCACCATGGCTAGCAACGAAGAAATCCTGGCCGGACTGGCCGAGATCGTCAACGAAGAGACCGGCCTGGCCCCGGAGGCTGTCGAGCTGGACAAGTCCTTCACCGATGACCTGGACATCGATTCCATCTCGATGATGACCATCGTGGTCAACGCCGAGGAAAAGTTCGGCGTGCGCATCCCGGACGAAGAGGTCAAGAACCTCAAGACCGTCGGTGACGCCGTCAACTTCATCGTCAACGCCCAGGCTTAGTTCCGCGCCACCCGGGGGCTTCCCGGGACTCGGCGGCCGGCCGGTGACCCCCGGTCCGGCCGCCGCACCGGATTTATTGCCCAATCACTATTGAGAGAATGAATCAATGGCACGCAAAGTAGTCATCACCGGCCTCGGCGCCACCACCCCGATCGGCGGCGACGTCCCCACGATGTGGCGGAATGCGCTCAAGGGCGTTTCCGGGGCCCGTACCCTCGAAGATGATTGGGTAGCCCAGTACGAACTGCCGGTGACGTTCGCTGCCCAGGCCAGCAACCGCCCGGACGAAGTACTGACCCGGGTCGAAGCCAAGCGGATGGACCCCTCCACCCAGTTCGCCGTGGTGGCGGCCCGTGAGGCTTGGAAAGACTCCGGCATCGAAGAGGTTGACCACGACCGCCTGGCCGTGGCTTTCGCCACCGGTATCGGCGGCGTGTGGACGCTGCTGGATGCGTGGGACACGCTGCGCGACCGCGGGCCGCGGCGGGTGCTGCCGATGACGGTGCCGATGCTGATGCCGAACGGCCCGGCCGCGGCCGTGAGCATGGACCTGGGTGCCCGCGCGGGCGCCCACACCCCGGTCTCCGCCTGCGCTTCCGGCACCGAAGCCATGGCCTTGGGCATCGACCTGATCCGCGCCGGCAAGGCCGACGTGGTCATGACCGGCGGCGCGGAGGCCGCGATCCACCCCATGCCGATCGCGGCGTTCAGCGCGATGCAGGCCCTGTCCAGGCGCAATGACGACCCCGAACGTGCCTCGCGCCCGTACGACCTGGACCGGGACGGCTTCGTGATGGGCGAAGGCGCCGGCGCGCTGGTGCTCGAGGCCGAGGAACATGCCCTGGCCCGCGGTGCCCGCATCTATGCCGAGCTTGCCGGCTCCGGCGTCACCGCCGACGCCTACCACATCACCGCCCCCGATCCCGAGGGACTGGGCGCCACCCGCGCGCTGAAGGCCGCGATGTTCGACGCCCGGGCACAGGCGACCGACGTGGTGCACGTCAACGCCCACGCCACGTCCACCCCTGTCGGCGATAAGCCGGAATACACTGCGCTGAAGGCCGCGCTCGGAGACCATGTCGACAACGTTGCGGTCTCCGCGACCAAGTCGCAGACCGGCCACTTGCTCGGCGCGTCGGGTGCCGTGGAGTCCGTGATGACCGTATTGGCCGTCTACGAACGCCGCGCTCCGGCCACGATCAACCTGGAGAACCAGGACCCGGAGATTCCGCTGGACGTGGTCACCTCGTCCCGCGACCTGCCGCAGGGCGACATCGTCGCGTTGAACAACTCCTTCGGGTTCGGCGGCCACAACGCCGTCGTCGTGTTCCGCAACGTCTGACGGTTCATTCCGGTGCTTGCCTGCGGGCAGCACGAAAGGGAGGGCGGCCGGTTTTCACCGGCCGCCCTCCCTTTTTGCGTGGATGGAGGAGGGAGGGAAGAGCCGGCGTCAGCCGACCTGGTGCAGCCAGCGGACGGGGGCGCCTTCAGCGGCGTGGCGGAAAGGCTCGAGTTCTTCGTCCCATGCCTCGCCCAGGGCGAGGGACAGTTCGTGGTAGACGGCTGCGGGATCGCCGGCACCGGCTTCGTAGGCGTAGCGGATGCGGTCCTCGCTCACCATGATGTTTCCGTGGACGTCGGTCATGGCGTGGAAAATGCCGAGTTCGGGCGTGTGCGACCAGCGGCCGCCGTCCACCCCGGCGCTCGGCTCTTCGGCGACTTCATAGCGCAAATGGGCCCAGCCGCGCAGGGCAGAGGCCAGCATGGCGCCGGTCCCCTGCGCGCCGACCCACGACAGCTCGGCCCGGTACATTCCGGGCGCGGCAGGCTGCGGGGTCCACTCGAGATCCGTTCGCTTGTCCACGACGGATCCGACGGCCCACTCGATATGCGGGCACAGTGCCGAAGGTGCTGAATGCACAAACAGCACTCCACGCGTCATCACAACAGACATCCCATCCTCCATTTGCTGTAGGTACGTCTTCCCCAACGACCTTCAGCCTGTCAACGGATGGAACTTGTCAGTACTGCTGTTTCCGACGCTTCGTTCCTCATTGTGCCGTACGGCATCGAATTGCGCCAGTGTAACTACCAATGTGTTATGGCGTGTCGCCGGTTCCGCCAGTGCAGCCGGTCCGGGGGCCACCCGGGGCGGCCGCGTTCCGGGCGGGCGGCCGGTCCCGCCCGCCGCTGCTGTCCGCGATCAGGCCCGCGGGTGCGCCTGCTGGTAGCTGCGGCGCAGTCGGTCCACGGAGACGTGGGTGTAGAGCTGGGTGGTCGCCAAAGTGCTGTGGCCGAGGATCTCCTGGACGGCCCGCAGGTCCGCTCCCCCATCCAACAGGTGCGTGGCGGCGCTGTGCCGGAGGGCGTGCGGCCCGGTGGCTGAGGTGTCGCCGAGCAGGCCGAAGAGCCTCGCCGCGACGGAGCGCACCTGGCGCGGGTCCACGCGCCTGCCGCGTTGGCCGAGGAACAGGGCCGGACCGCTTTCCGCGGTGGCGAGCCTGGGCCTGCCGCGGCGCAGCCAGTCGTCCATGGCGACGGCGGCCGGCAGTCCAAACGGAACGGTGCGTTCCTTGTTGCCCTTGCCGAGCACTCGGATGGTCCGGCGTTCGTTGTCCACTTCGTCGATGTCCAGGCCCGCGAGTTCGCTGACGCGGATTCCGGTGGCATAGAGCAGTTCGATCATCGCCCGGTCCCGCAGGGGCATCGGCTCCCCCTCGGCGGCTTCCTCGGCGAGCGTTCGGAACAGCTCGTCGACCTGGGCCGGGCGCAGCACGGTGGGCAGCGAGCCGGTGCGTTTGGGCGCCTTCAGCCGGAGCGACGGATCGGTGTGGATGAGCTCTTCCCGCAACGCCCAGCCCATAAACGTGCGGGCGGTGGCCGTGCGCCGCGCCAGCGTGGATCGGGCCATGCCGGCTCCGTTCATCGCGCCCAGCCAGGACCGCAGGGTCCCGAGGGTGATGTCCGGCAGCTCCCGGGCACCGGTTTCCGCTGCGTAGCCGAGCAGGTGCCGGACGTCGGTCACATAGGCGCGGATGGTATGTTCCGAGCGCGCCCGTTCCGCCTTCAGATAGCGGGCGAAGCCATCGAGGGCCGCGTCGAAGGCCTGCGGGAGCGGCTCGGTGCCCTGCGGTTCGGGTTGGTCTGCAGAGCTCATCCCCTCACTTTGCTGGTCCGGCCAGCCGAACTCAAGGAGGCGCACGGGGGCACGGCTGAATTGCCGCCGCGCTCCTTCCCTGTGTCCTACTCAGTCCCGCCGCCCCCGGCGCCAGCCGGTGGCGTCCTGGACGGCCAGTCCTGCCGCTTCCAACCGGCCGAGCCCCGCGAGGACGGTGCGGACCGGGATGCCCGCAACCGTGGCGAGCTTGTCAACGGTGCTTCCCCGGCGAACCGGCAGGGCGTCGAGCAGCAGCAGGTCGTCCACGCCGAGTCCGTCGTGGTCGGCGAGCACCTCTTGGCCCCCGGCGGGCACTGTTCCCAGCGGTCCCGCGAGCTCGGCCGCCTCTGCGGCATCCGTGACGGCAGTTGCGCTCCCGTCGCGCAGCAGCCGATGGGTACCGGCCGAGTTCGCGCTGTAGACGGATCCGGGGACGGCGCCCACGCCGCGGCCCAGCCCCGCGGCGTGATGGGCAGTATTCAGTGCCCCGGAGCGCCAGCGGGCCTCCACCACAATGGTTGCGGCGGCCAACGCCGCGATGAGCCGGTTTCGTTGCAGGAATCTCCAACGTGTTGGTGCGGCGCCGGGCGGCACTTCGGCCAGCAGGATCCCCCGGTTGGCGATGGTGCGGAGCAGTTCTTCGTTTCCGGCCGGGTAGTACCGGTCCAGGCCGCCGGCCATGACCGCCATGGTGGCGACATGTTCGGTCTCCGCCGCCAGGGCCGAACGATGGGCCTGCGCGTCGATCCCATAGGCCCCGCCGGAAATCACGCAATAGCCCCGCTGCGCGAGTCCGCTGCTGATGTCGCCGGTCACCTGGTTGCCGTAATTCGTGCTGTCACGGGAACCGACAACGGCCACCGTTGTCCGGACGTCCGGTATGCCGTCCGTGAACCTTCCCCGCGCCCAGAGGCAGAGCGGTTCGCCCAGCCCGAGGTCTTTCAACGCGGCCGGCCACACGGCGTCTCCGGGTATGAGCACGGTGCCGCCTAGCCTGCCGATCACGGCCAGGTCGCGTTCGGGCGCAAGGTCCTTGATGCGCGGTGCCCACCGCTCGAGGGCGTCGCTGAGCGGCTGGGCGTTGCCGGCAGAGGGTACGCGGTCGAGGGCGCGCAGCAATTCCGCCTGCAGACCGTGCCCGGCCTTGATCTGGCCGGTGGCGACCCTGAGGGCGTCGTGGGCGCCGGCAGCAGCGACCAGAGCCTGGCCGATCCAGTCAGACGGCTCCATCAGCCGGGACAGCGCCGCCCTGTCAAGGCGTTCGTCGCTGGACGGCAGTTGCGTCATTCTGGTCATCTCCTCCTGGCCTGCGGCCGCAGATGGGGACGGCATGGTCACGCCGCCTTGACCTGTTGGCGGAAGGCCAGCGCCGTGCCGACGCAGTCCCGGTCCGGTCGGTCCAGGCCGGACAGGTCGGCGAGCGTCCACGCAACGCGCAGGACCCGCGAGTAGCCACGGCCGGTCAGCACTCCGCATTCCATGGCCCGGTCCAGGTCCCTGGTGATAGCGGCCGGAAGCCGCAGCTTCCCGGTCAACAGTTCGCCGCTGATCTCCGCGTTCAACCCGATGCCCCACGGCTGCAGCCTCGCCCGCTGTGCCGTCCGTGCCACCGCTACCCGGGCGGCGACGGCCGCGCTGTCTTCCCGCTGCGCACCCATGGCCATCATCCCCACCGTCAGCCGTGGCAGAGTCAACTGCAGATCGATGCGGTCGGTCAGGGGGTTGGAGAGCTTGCCAAAGTAGCGGCGCCTCTGGTCGGGCGTGCATGTGCAATCCAAACCCTTGCCGCCGGAGAGCCCGCACGGGCAGGGGTTCGCCGCCATGACGAGCTGGAAACGGGCCGGGTAGGTGGCGCTGCCCGCTGCCCGGTGTACCACCAGCCGCCCGCTCTCCAGCGGCTGGCGCAACGCGTCGAGCACCTGCCGGTCGTATTCGGGTGCCTCGTCCATGAACAGCACCCCGCGGTGTGCCCGCGAGGCCGCTCCCGGGCGGGGCATGCCGGAGCCGCCCCCGATGATGGAGACCGCCGTTGCCGTGTGGTGCGGGCTCTCGTACGGCGGCCGCCGCACCAGCTCGGTCAGCGGGGCGGCCGTGGCGCTCAGGGAGTGGATGGCGGTGACCTCCATGGCATGGTGGTCGGAAAGATCGGGCAGGATGCCCGGCAACCGTTCGGCGAGCATCGTCTTGCCGGCACCGGGCGGACCGACGAGCAGCAAATGGTGGCCGCCCGCAGCGGCTACTTCCAGCGCCTCCCGGGCTTCATGCTGCCCCGCCACGTCCGCCAGGTCGGGGGCGGGCGCAGGAGGTGCTGCGGCCGGGACGGACGGGCCCAGCCGCTCCGGCGGGGCGGGATTCAGCCGGTTCGCGTCGGCGCCGAAGGCCATCAAGACCTCAACCAGATTGCTGAAGCTGCGCACCCGGGCGCCCGGCACCAGCGCGGCCTCGGCGGCGTTGGCGTCGGCAACGACAACATGCGGATACCCGGCTTCGACGGCCGCCATCACCGCCGGGAGTACACCCCTGACCGGCCGGAGCCTCCCGTCGAGTCCCAGCTCGGCCAGGAAGATGTTGCGGCCGCTGGGCCGGACGTCTCCCGCCGCCTGGAGCGAGGCCATCAGGATGGCCAGGTCAAAGCCGGAGCCCTTCTTGGGCAGCGAAGCGGGGACAAGGTTGACGGTGATCTTCCGCCTGCTGAGCGGGACCCCGGCGTTCTTCGCCGCGGCCTTGATCCGTTCCTTGGCCTCGGTCAGGGCCGCGTCCGGCAGCCCCAGGAGAATGAAGGCCGGGAGGGTTTGGCCGATGTCCGCTTCTACCTCGACGATGTGCCCGTTCAGTCCCACCAGCGCCACCGAGAATGTCCGTCCGAGCCCCATCAGCCGACGCCCTTCAGGTACTCGATCACGGGCCAGCGCCCCTGCCCGTAGAGCACCGCGACGGCGTCCACCCTCATCGCCGTCCCGGTCATGCCGTGGTCGCGCAGCCACTGGTGCCCCAGGAAGTGGAGTCGGCGGACCTTGGCGTCGGTGATGGCTTCGAAGGGGTGGCCGTAGTCGGTGCTGCGCCGGGTCTTGACCTCGGAGACCACGATGGTCGCCCCGTCCACGGAGACGATGTCCAGTTCGCCGTCGGGGCTGCGCCAGTTTCGGTCGATGACACGCTGGCGGCGCCGGAAAGATAGGACGCGGCCATCTCCTCACCGCGTCGGCCCAGGTCGTCTTTCGCTCTCATGCCCTCCAGCGTGGCGGCGGACGGCGGAGGGCAGCTTCACGTGACCCCCGGGATGCGGAAATCCCGCCCCGTGCGGCGGCCTGTGCAGGGCAGGGCGACAGCCTCCGTTACGCTGAAGAAGTGATGCGCAGCACGCCCCGGCCTGCGCTCCATATCGGCCACCGGTTCAGCCTCTCGTCGCGCGCAAGCGGGCGCCGGCATGCTGCACGGTACAGGAACGGCCCGGGGCGCAGGAAGGACATTGCAGTGAGGATAACTGTCGTCGGAGCCGGTGCATGGGGTTTGCCGGCAGCGGCCGAGCTGGCCGGCCGGGGTCATCGCGTCACCCTGATTGACCGCTTCGGCGTATCCAACCCCCTGTCGTCCTCTTACGGGCCGACGCGCATGTGGCGCATTGCCGACCCGGACCCCGGCCGGGTCCGGCTGTCCAGGTTGGGGCTGGAGGCCATGAAGCGGCTCTCGAGCAGGGCCGGGCAACCCGTTTACCACCAAAAGGGCCTGCTGTGGCGCGACACGTTGTCGCTGCCGCGCCTGCGGTCGACCCTCCTGGCCGAAGATGTGCCCTTCGAGGAGGTCGACGCGAACAACGTTGCAGCGTTCCTGCCCGGCCTGAGGCCGGACGGCCGGGATGCCATTTGGCAGCGGGACGCCGGCGTGGTGCTGGCCGATGCGAGCCTGCAGGCCCAGTTCCGGCTGTTTTCCGCGGCCGGCGGCACCTTCCTGCACGGAGCCACGGTGTCCCAGGTTTCGGCGGCTTCGGGAACCGTCAGCGCTTCCCTTTCCGATAGCCGGCGCGTCGATGCGGACGTGTTGGTGATTGCGGCCGGTCCGGGGAGCGGCACCTTGCTCGCACAGCTTGGCTTGCCTGCGCCGCTTCGGCCGTACCTGGAGCAGGTGGTCCACTTCGGCGGCGCGCGGGGCGCCACCGACGACTATCCTTGCTTTTTCGACGGCCCGACTGACGAAGCACCGGGCATCTACGCCATGAGCAGCCCCGGCATAGGCTACAAGGTCGGCCTGGACAGTCCGCTGCGGCACTACATCGAGGGGGACGCCGACAGGTCCCCGGATGAGGTGCGCACCGGCATGATCCGCGAACGGTTGCGCCGCGACTTGCTGTCGCTGCAACCTGATGTGCTCGACGCGCAGGTCTGCGTGTGGACCGACACCCCCGACGGCAGGTTCGTCGTCGATTCGCCGGTCCCCGGCGTCGTTGTAGCCTGCGGGGATGCCGGCGAGGGCTTCAAGTATTCGGCGCTGATGGGCATCATTGTCGCCGACCTGGCCGAGGACAAGCAGCCTGAGGCTGACATCAGCCCCTACCGGCTGGGTCGCTTCGAGGCCGCGGATAGCGCCGACTGGGGTGTTCCGACCGCGCTGGGCCGCTGATCGGCCGCGGAACACCCCGCCGCACCGAGGTGCAGGTCAGGCCTCGACCGGCAGGCCGGCTGCTAACCGCGCAGCCGTTCCCCTTTCGGATCGTAGAACGGGCGCCGTGAGACTGTGGCCGCGACGAGCCGGCCCCGGCATTCGACCGTGAACGTTCCGGAGAGGTCCGTATCCGCGGCGACCGAAGCGAGCCCGACGGCGCGTCCCAGCGTGTAGCCGTAGCTGCCGCTGGTCATGCGGCCCACCGGCACGCCGTCGCAGAACACGGTCTCGTCGTGCACGAACAATGCCTCCGGGTCCTCCAGCGCCAGGTAGACGGTCCGGTGGGCGGGCGCCGCCGGGTCCAGCTTGGCCACCGCGTCCCGGCCCACGAAGCCGCCCGGCTTGTCCAGCGCCACGGTGAAGCCGAGTCCTGCGGAGTACGGGTCGTCGGCGGGCCCGATGTCGTGCCCGAGATGGCGGAAACCCTTCTCGCTGCGCAGCGAGTCGAGGGCGTGGTAGCCGGCCAGCCGCACGCCGAGGTCCTGGCCGGCCTCCCACAACGCGTCGAACACGTTGAGGGCCGTGTCCGTGCCCGGGTACAGCTCGTAGCCGAGTTCGCCGACGAAGCTCACCCGCAGGGCGTAGGCGAAGCCGTCGGCAACCTCCACGGTCCGTCCCTCGGTGTAGGCCTGGGCGGCGTCCGACCAGTCCTCGGGCGAGACCCGGCCGAGCAGTTCCCGGCTCTTCGGTCCCATGACCCCGATCGTCGCCAGGCCGGCCGTCGCATCGAAGACCGCGGCCGCCTTGCCTTGCGCCAGCCGCCGCAGGTACCCCAGCGTCTTGTCCTGGCTGAAGGCGGGCGTCACCACAAGGAACCGGTCTTCACCGAGCCTGGTGACGGTGCCGTCCAGCTCGATCCCCCCGGCCTCGTTGAGCATCAGGGTGTAGACGGCCTTGCCGACGCGGACGTCGACGTCTGCCGTGCAGGCCTGCTGACAGACCGCCAGCGCGTCCGGACCTGCCACTTCGATCTTCGCGAAGGAGCTCAGGTCGAACAGCACCACCCCTTCCCGTGCGCCACGGTGCTCCTCGCCGACACGGTCGAACCAGTTCTGCCGGCCGTAGCTGTACTCATACTGCGGCGCGGTCCCGGGGTCTCCGTACCAGTTGGCCCGTTCCCAGCCGTTGAGCTCCCCGAAGCAGGCGCCGAGTTCGGCGAGCCGGGCGTGCAGCGGCGAGCGCCGCACGTTCCGGGCCGTGGTCGGCTGCAGCTGCGGCCAGTGCATGGCGTAGAGGCGTCCAAGCCCCTCCCGGGTCCGGGCATGGAGGTAGCGCCGGTTGCTCTGGTGCCGCGAGAACCGCTGGACGTCCACCGCGGCCGCGTCGAAGCCGGGCGATCCGGAGATCACCCACTCGGCCAGTTCCCGACCGGCGCCGGGGGCGAAAATGATGCCCTGGGAGTTGAAGCCGGCCGCGACAAAGAGGTTGCGCACCTCGGACGTTTCCCCGAGGACGAAGTTGGAATCCGGGGTGAAGCTTTCCGGGGCATTGAGGAAGCGGTCGTAACGGCTCTGCGCCAGTGCCGGCACCGCCGCCTCCGCCTTGCCGCGGATCGTCGCGAAGTGTTCCCAGTCGGCCTCGAACTCCGCGAAACCGCTTCTGCCGATCCCGCTCACCGGCCGCGGCAACCCGTCGGGCTCGAAGGCGCCGACCAGCAGCCGCCCCGACTCGTGTCGGATGTAGTAGCTGTTGTCCAGATCCCGGAAGACCGGCAGCTCGGGCACGGCGCCGTCGATCTCCCCGCTCCGCACGTGCACGTGCTCGGCGGCATACAGCGGCACATGCGCCCCGGCGGTCGAGGCCAGGTCGCGTGTCCACAGCCCGCAGGCGAGGATCACCCGTTCGGCCTCTATGGTCCCCTGATCCGTGACGACGCCCGTCACCCCGCCCCGGCCGTGGCGGATGCCGGTGACGGACACGTTTTCGCGCAGGGCGACGCCGAGCCCGTGGGCAAGTTTGGCGAAGGACAGCGCCGCATACCCGGGGTTGATGTGCCCGTCGTCGGGCAGGTAGAGCGCGCCGAGTACTCCGTCGGTCCGGGCCAGCGGCCACAGCCGGCCCAGGCCGGCCGCATCCAGGATCTCCGCCTCCGTGCCGTTCTGGCGGGCCACGTCGCAGGCGTAGTGCATTTCATCCACCCGGCCGGCGGTCCGCGCCACCATCACCGAGCCGGATTGCTGGAACGAGACGTCGAGCCCGGAGCGTTCTTCGAGCGTGCCGTAGGTCTCGAGGCCGTAACTTGCCAGCTTGGTCATCGCCGTCGTCGTCCTCCCGCCGGTCACCAGGCCTGCCGCGTGCCACGTGGTGCCGCTGCCCAGGACGTTGGCTTCGAGCAGGACGACGTCCGTCTCCCCCGAGGCCGCCAGGTGATAGGCAATGCTGGCCCCGATGATTCCCCCGCCGACGACGACGGTGCGCGCGCGGGCGGGCAGCGGCCCGCGGGCCTCTTCGGTGAAGGCTGCCGCGCTGATGGTGCGGTCTACGAGCCGGTCCATGGTTTTCCTCGCTTCTGTCGGCAGCAGGTCACTGGCCCGCCGTGCGGTCCACGGGCCCGCCGCGGATGGGGCACTCGGGCCGCTGTCCTTCGCGTTAATAATGAATTATTGTGAACGGTATCACAGCCCATCGAAGGGAAAACATGAGCCCCGTTGCCGCCCCTGGCCGCGCGCTGACCGTCGAGGATCAGCCGCGGCGGCGCCTCATCCTCGAGGCGGCGGAACGCCTGCTGGCGGCCCGCGGATTCGACGGAATCCGCCTGCGGGACATCTCCACGGAAGCGGGAATCTCCATTGGAATGATCCAGCACTACTTCCCCAGCCGGGACGCCGTGGTCCGCGAAATGCTGGTCACCGCGTGTGAGCGCAGGGCGACGGAATGGCAGCTGCCCGCGCAGCGGCAGGAGGACCCGGCCGCGAAAATCCGGGCGCTCCTCGCCGGCGCGGTCACGGATCCGGAGCACTGCACCGTCTGGCTGGAATCCTGCGCGGCGGCCAGCAGGCACGGGGAGGTGCAACCCGTTGTGCTGCACACCAACACCCTGTGGCGGAAGGCGCTGGCCGCAGCAATTGCCGAAGGCACGGATGCCGGCCGCTTCACCCCCGCGATCCCGGTGGAACAGATCGTGGACACCCTGGTCGCACTCATCGACGGCCTGATCATGGCCGTGGCCACGAAGGACCCGAAAATCACGCCGGACTACACCAAGTCGCTGCTGCTGGCGGCGGCGCGCCTTCAGCTCGGCGCCGACCTCGGCGAGTGAGGCCCCAAGGAAGCGGACGGGTTTTTCGGCCAGCCCCGAGACGCGGCTCACAAAAAAATCGGTGAAACGCTTGTTTTCGGCTGAACAACCGGGCTAGGGTCTACTAAACACGGTGATAAGTGACATAAATCACCGCGTTAGGAAGACTAAAGGAGGTGTTCGATGAGCGGTACGGCGGATAACGAGCAGCCGATCGGCCAGCGCATTCGTGCGGCACGGGAACTGCGGAGCATCTCGCTGCGCAGCCTGGCCCAGCTGACCGGCGTCAGCTCGGGTTTCCTGAGCCAGCTGGAAAACGCGCACTCGAACGCCAGCGTCGCCACGCTCAAGAAGATCGCGGAAGCCCTCGGAACGACGACGGCGGAGCTGATCGACGGCACCAGGCCCGAGGGCCGGGTACTGCGCAAGGCCGACCGGCCGGTTTTCCATGCCGGCGACGGCCTCAACAAGTACCTGCTCACCGGCTCCCCGCAGCGGAACCTGGAGGTCTACGCCGGCGAACTCGACATGCACGGCGGGACCGGCGAGGAACTGTACGCCCACGGGAATGCGCAGGAGGTCCTCGTCTGCCTGAAGGGGCGGGTGGAGGTCCGCTTCTCCGGCGAGTCCCATGTCCTGGAAGGCGGGGACAGCGTCGAATACCTCTCGTCCGCGCCGCACGGCCTTCGGAACCTGGCCCACGGCACGTCCGAGGTCATGTGGATCATCAGCCCTCCAACCATCTAAAGCAGCGGGCCGAACGGTTCGACAGCCGGCGCTTCCGCACTCAGCGTTCCACACGAAAGAGGAGAAATAATGTCAGCACTTAGCACATCCCGCCGCCGGCGGGCCCTGCCGGTTGGAATGGCGGCAGCAGTCGCGCTGCTCGTGTCGGCCTGTGGCGGTGGCGGCAGTGCCGCCTCGGCCGACATCGACCTGGGCACCGGTCCCGCGGAGGCCGGAACGGTCAAAGCCGGCGCCTTGGAGGGCCTGAACATGACCTTTGCCTCCTACGGCGGCATCTACCAGGACGGACAGATGGCGGCGGCAGTGACGCCGTTCGCCGAGGAGTCCGGGGCGAACGTCTTGTCCGATGGGCCGATGGAGTATGCGAAGATCCAGGCGCAGGTGGAGTCGAACAACGTGACGTGGGACGTCGTCGACACCGATTCGAACTGGGCGGCCGGCCAATGCGGAAAGCTCCTGCAGAAGCTGGATTACTCGATCATCGATAAGTCCAACATCCCCGAGGGCCTGGCCAGCGACTGCTACGTGCCGGCCATGCAGTACGCGGCGGTCGTCGTGTACAACACCGAGAAGTACAGCGAGGCGCCCCAGGGCTGGGCCGATTTCTTCGATACCAAGAAGTTCCCCGGCAAGCGGGCCGTCCAGGGCGCCGACGTCGGAGGCGGCCTCCTCGAGGGCGCCCTGATCGCAGACGGGGTGGCCGAGGAAGACCTCTACCCGCTCGATGTCGAGCGGGCGCTGAAGAAGGTGGACACCATCAAGGACAGCCTCGTGTATTGGACCACGGGAGCCCAGTCGCAGCAGATGCTTGAGGCCGAGGAAGTGGACATGGCCATCGTCTGGTCCGGCCGCGCCTACGGAGCCGTGGAAAACGGAGCCCCGTTCGAGCCGGTCTGGGAGGCCGGCGTCGTGGTCATGGACGTCCTGGCCGTTCCCACGAACGCCAAGAACCCGAAGGCCTCGATGGCGCTGATCAACTACGCACTCGGCAAGGAACAGCAGGAGAAGCTCACCGAGGAAACCTCGTATTCCCCGGTCCACGTGGACGCCAAGCCGGCGGTGAATGAAAACGGCAAGAAGTTCCTGATCACCGAACCGGAGATCGCCGACAAGGTCCTGGTCTCCGACTTCGAATGGTGGGGCGAGAACTACGCCTCGACCCTGGAACGCTGGACGGCCTGGGTCTCCTAATGAGCAATGCAGTCAAAGACCCCGTGCGGCCGGCAGCCCCGGCCGGCCGGACGGGGAATGGCGAGGGCGGCGCAGCGCCGTCGGCCGGAAGGCGCCCGCGGCTGAGTCCGCTGCTGTTGTTGCTCCCGGCGCTGGCGCTGATGGCCGGCGTGTTCGCCTACCCGCTGGCCGAGGCGATGTGGCGCAGCGTGGCGGACCCGGTGCCCGGCACACAGAACTACGAGTGGTTTGCCGCCAACGCCGGCAACTGGGCCGTGCTCGGGCGGACCCTGTGGGTCGCGCTGCTGTCCGCAGCCATCTGCCTGGTGCTGGCTTATCCGTACGCGTACTTCATGGTGATTTCGGGCCCCAAGATGCGTGCGGCGTTGGTGGTCATAGTCCTCATACCGTTCTGGACGTCGCTGATGATCCGCAGCTTCGCGTGGATCATCCTGCTGCAGGACAACGGCCTGCTCAACGGCATGCTCGGGTTCCTGGGGCTGGGGCCGTTCGAGCTGATCCGCAACACCACGGGCGTCCTGATCGGCATGGTCCAGGTGCTGCTGCCGTTCATGGTGCTGCCGCTGTACGCGTCGATGCGGAACGTGGACCTGCGGCTGCTGCAGGCTTCCAGCAGCCTGGGCGCCGCTCCCTTCGTCTCCTTCACCCGGATCTTCATGCCGCTGGCCATGCCCGGCGTGGTGTCCGGCTCCCTGCTGGTCTTCATCCAGGCGCTGGGCTTCTACATCACCCCGGCGCTGCTCGGCTCGCCGTCCGAGATGCTGATCTCGCAATACATCTACGTGCAGGTCAACGGCCAACTCCAGTGGGGTCGCGGCAGCGTACTGGGCGTCATCCTGCTCCTTGCCACGCTGCTGCTGCTGGGCCTGTTGGCGCTGCTGCTGCGCAAGAGCAAACGTGCCGCCGGCGATGAAGGAGGACTGCTGTGAAACATTCCGTGCTGACCCGGTCCCTGCTGCTGGTCTATGCGGGCCTGGTGGCCGCCATCTTGATCGCGCCGACCTCGATCGTCATTCCGCTCAGTTTTACGGACAAGGCCTCGCTGAGTTTCCCGCCGTCGGGCTGGTCGCTGCGCTGGTATGAGAATTTCTTCACCGACCGGGCGTGGATGTCCGCCCTCGGCAATTCGATACTGATCGCCGTCATCGTTGCCGTCGCGGCGACCGTCATAGGCACCGCGGCGTCGATGGGCCTGCAAAAGTTCGTCCGGCGCCGGACTGCCAAGACGCTGCAGGCGCTGCTGCTGGCCCCGATCGTGGTGCCGGCGATCATCCTCGCCATCGGCATCTACGCGATCTTCCTGCGGCTGCAGATGCTGGGCACCCTGACCGGCTTCGTGCTCGCCCACACGGTCCTGGCCGTGCCGTTCGTGGTGGTCTCCGTCACGGCGGCCCTGAGCGGTTTCGATCAGCGGCTGGCGACGGCGGCCGCGAGCCTGGGCGCGAACCGATGGTCCACGTTCCTCAAGGTCATCCTGCCGTCCATCCTGCCCGGAGTCGTTTCGGGCGCGCTCTTCGCCTTCGTGACCTCGTTCGACGAGGTCGTGCTGTCGATCTTCATTAAAAGTCCGTACTTGGAAACGCTGCCCGTCAAGATGTATTCGTCCGTCACCAGGGACACGGACCCAACCATCGCGGCCGCAGCAACCTTGATCATGCTCTTGACGACAATCATCATTGCCGTCGGGCTGCTCAGTATGCGTAGGAGGAAACGTGTCCAGTAAGCTCACCGGGGCCGGCACCCGGATCGACATCCAGAATGTCACCAAGCGCTATGCCAAATCCACCGCCGTGGACGACGTCTCGCTGACCATCGAGCCGGGTGAATTCATCACCCTGCTGGGCCCGTCCGGCAGCGGCAAGACGACCACGCTGAACCTCGTTGCCGGCTTCACGGACCTGACCAGCGGCTCGATCGAGATCGACGGCCAGCGCGTGGACAACGTGCCGGCGCACAAGCGCGGGCTCGGCGTCGTTTTCCAGCACTACGCCCTGTTCCCGCACATGAGCGTCGCCGAGAACATTGCGTTTCCGCTGCAGCAGCGCAAGACCCCTAAGTCCGAACAGCAAACGCTGATTGCCGAGGCACTCAAGACCGTCGGACTGTCCGGCTATGAGGACCGCTACCCGCGCGAACTCTCCGGCGGCCAGCAGCAGCGCGTCGCCTTCGCCCGCGCCATGGTCTTCAACCCCCGGGCGCTGCTCATGGACGAGCCGCTGGGCGCGCTGGACAAGAACCTGCGCGAGAAGCTGCAGCTGGAGATCAAGCGGATCCACCAGGAAGTCGGTCGCACCTTCGTCTTCGTCACCCATGACCAGGAAGAAGCCCTGATCCTCAGCGACCGCATCGCCATCTTCAACAACGGCAGGATCGAGCAGGTCGGTACGAGTGCCGAGCTTTACGAGCGCCCCTCCAGCCTGTTCGTGGCCAAGTTCATGGGCGAGTCCACCATTTTCCGTGCCGACGTCGATGCGGCCGGCCCGGAGTGGTCCATGGACTTCCACGGGGCCAAACTCCGCGGCCCCGCCGGCCGGAGCGTCTCGGGTAAGGGTGCCCTGGTCCTGCGGCCCGAGCAGCTGCGCGTCGCCCCGAAGGCGGAGGAAGTCCCTGGCGGCGCCGTCACCGTCCCGGTCAAGGTGGTCCAGAACATCTATCTGGGCTCCGGCCACAAGTATGAACTGCAGCTGCCCGACGGCTCCACCGGCATCGTCCGCACCCCGCTGTCCGAAAGCAACGGCCTGCGGCCCGGAGACGATGCGGTCGTCTACTGGTCCGCCCGGGACGGCGTGCTGCTCGAAGACTCCGACCTCGTCTCCACGACCTAGGAAACCCCACCATGAACAAAAAACTGATCACCGAGACGGCCTCGACGGTTAACGGCAACGTCTCCTTCTGGTTTGCCGAGGACGGGCTGCCCGCGCCCCGGCCGGCCCTGGCCGGCGACACGACGGCCGATGTCGCCATCGTCGGCGCCGGCTACACCGGGCTGTGGACGGCGTACTACCTCAAGAAGGCCCGGCCGGAGCTGGATATCGTCGTGCTCGAGAGCCGCTTCGCCGGCTTCGGCGCCTCGGGCCGCAACGGCGGCTGGCTGACCAACAGCATCACCGGCGGCCGCGGCCAGTACGTCAAGGCGCACGGCCGTGCGCTGGTGGGCCGCTTCCAGACGCTGCTGAACGAGACGGTGGACGAGGTTATCGCGGTCGCCGGTGCGGAGGGCATCGACGCCGGTGTCCGCAAGGGCGGCGAGCTGAATGTGGCCCGCAATCCGGCCCAGCTGGAACGGCTTAAGGCCCTGGCCGCAGCCGAGGCCGAGTGGCCCGAGGCCGGCGTCCGCCTGCTGAGCGCGGCCGAAAGCAACGAGCGGGTCCGGATTGCCGGCCCGCTCGGCGCCGTCCACCAGCCGCACTGTGCCCGAATCCATCCGGCCAAGCTGGTGCGAGGGCTGGCGGAAAGGGTGGAGGCCTTGGGCGTGCGCATCTACGAGGACACCACCGTCACCGAAATCAGCCCCCGGCTGGCGCGGACGGAGAGGGGTGATGTCCGGGCCGAGTACATTCTGCGGGCGACGGAGGGCTTCACCGCGAACCTGAAGGGCTCGCACCGCGAATGGCTCCCGATGAATTCGTCGATGATCGCCACCGAGCCCCTCGGAGACGACGTCTGGGCGGCGATCGGGTGGAATGAGTTCGATACCGTGGGCGACATGGCGCACGCCTACATGTACGCCCAGCGCACGGCCGATAACCGGATTGCGCTCGGCGGGCGCGGCGTGCCCTACCGGTTTGGCTCCAAGACGGACACGGACGGGGCCACCCAGCCCGAGACGATCCAGAACCTGGCCGCGATCCTGCACGAGATGTTCCCGGCCACCCGCGGCGCACGGATCGACCATGCCTGGGCCGGTGTGCTGGGAGTCCCGCGCGACTGGAAGGCCACCGTCGGCCTGGATCGGGAGACCGGCATCGGCTGGGCCGGCGGGTATGTCGGCACCGGCGTGACCGCGACGAACCTGGCCGGCCGCACGCTGCGGGACCTGGTGCTGGATACGGAGAGCGAACTGACCACCATGCCGTGGGTGAACCGCCGGGTGCGCACCTGGGAAGTGGAACCCCTGCGCTGGATTGCCGTCCAGGCCATGTACGCGGCGTACTACGCCGCGGACAAGTCGGAGAACTCCGGCCGCACCTCAACCTCCCCCATTGCCAAGGCCGCAGACCTCATCTCCGGCCGCGCCTGAAGTACTTCGCGCTGGTCGGGCGGCGCGAGCATGCCCTGCCCGACCAGCGCGGCCCACCCCTTGGAAAGGATCAACCATGTCCATTGACACCATTCACCTCCCGGCGGCGCCCCACGCCGCGCTCGGAGCGCCCGAGCCCAAGCCCACGGCGGTCACGGAGGGGCAGCAGGAGGCATCGCGCGAAATCTGGAGCGCGGACAGCCTCAACGTGGGCATATGGGAGTGCTCCCCCGGTTTGTTCACCGCGGTGCGGGACGGCTACCACGAGGTCTGCCAGATCCTGGCCGGGCGGGTCACCATCACCGCCGAGGGGCAGAAGCCGGTGGAAGCCAGCGCCGGCGACACGGTCGTCATGCCCGCCGGCTGGAAGGGCACGTGGGAAGTCCACGACACCGTCCGCAAGACCTACATCACTCTGGACGGGATCGGCGGCCGGTAGCCGCTCAGCCCTCGAGCCCGCCCTTGGGCAGGGTGAGGTCGTCGTTCTTGGACAGCTCCTCGACGTTGACGTCCTTGAATGTGATCACACGGACGGATTTTACGAACCGGGCGGAACGGTAGACGTCCCAGACCCACGCGTCCTGCAGGGTCAGGTCGAAGTAGATCTCGCCGTCGGCAGAGCGCGCCTGCAGGTCCACGTGGTTGGCCAGATAGAAGCGGCGCTCGGTCTCTACGACGTAGCTGAACAGGCCGGCGACGTCGCGGTACTCCCGGTAGAGCTGCAGCTCCATGTCGGTCTCGTAGTTCTCAAGGTCTTCGGCGCTCATGTATCCATCCTGCCCCAGATTGCCCCGCGGCGTTTACTCCGCGAGTTCGACGGCGGGCATCAGCGGTTCCTCGGGGGTCAGCCGCCAGCTTCGGCGGTGCAGCTCCGAGGGACCGATGCCAAGCAGGGCGGCGCGGTGCGCGGCGGTGGCGTAGCCCTTGTTGATGTCCCAGGCGTAGTCCGGATAGTCCGCGGCGTAGCCGGTCATCATCGCGTCGCGCTCCACCTTCGCCAGCACGCTGGCCGCGGCCACGCTGAGGCACTGCAGGTCCGCCTTGATCCTGGTCCGGACCGGCGCGTCGCAGCCGGGCTGCGTGACGTCGTCGAAGAGCGACGGCTCCCCCGCCGACAGCCAGTCGTGGTTGCCGTCGAGGATCACGATGTCCGGGCGCGCGGTGGCCAGGACCTGGCCCCAGGCCCGCGCGCCGGCCAGCCGCAGGGCCGCCATCAGGCCCAGCGCATCGATTTCGGCCGCGCTGGCATGCCCCACGCCGTAGGCCGTCGCCCACTTGTGGATCTTAGGCACCAGGGCCACCCGGTCCGCCGGGCTGAGCAGTTTGCTGTCGCGGACGCCGCGGATCTGCTTGGCCGAGGTCGCGTCGATGGCCACCATCCCTACGCTGACCGGTCCGGCCAGGGCCCCGCGGCCCACTTCGTCCGCACCGGCGACCAGCCGGTGGCCCGCCTCCGCAAAGGACCGCTCGAAGCGCAGCGTGGGGTTCCTGCCGGTCACGGCGCCTCGTCCTGCCGGGCCAGGGCCGGCTTCCCGCCGCCGGACGCTTCGGACGGTTCCGGGACGCCGTCGAACACCTCGGGGTAATTGCCCAGGAAGCCCAGCCGGTCCAGCGGCCAGGCGATGACGCTGGCCTTGCCCTCGACGGACTCGAGGTCCACGAAGCCCCTCGACGCCTCGTCCTGGTGTTCGCGCGAGTCCGCGGAATGGTTCCGGTTATCGCCCATGACCCAGATTTTACCCTCGGGCACCGTCACGTCGAAGGGAATCCGGGTGTTGTCCGAGCCCGGCGCCAGGTAGGGATCCTCGTCCAGCGGCTCCCCGTTGACCGAGATGCGGCCATCGGCGTCGCAACAGACCACCTGGTCGCCGCCCAGGCCAATGACGCGCTTGACCAGGTGCTGCTGGGATGCGTCCGGCATCAGCCCGACGAAGGTGAGGATCTGCTGGAACCAGTTGCCTTCATCCGCCCCGTTCGGCGGCAGCCAGTTGAGCTTGTCCTGGAAAACCACCACGTCGCCGCGGCTGAGCTCAAACGGCTGCGGGACCAGCAGGTTCACGAAGATCCGGTCGTCGACCTCGAGCGTGTCCTCCATCGAGGTGGACGGGATGAAGAAGGCGCGGAAGAGGAAGGTCTTGATCAGGAAAGAAAGGACGACGGCGACCGCGACAATCGTGGCGATCTCCTTCAGCCACGACAACAGGGAGTTCCGTCCGGCGTTCTTCCGTTCGCTCTGCCGTTCGCGCTGGCGTTCGCGCTTCCGCGGCCCGGAGGCATCCGGCTGGTACCCGCCAGTGTCCTTCGGGTCCTGGTCCATACTCACTATCCTCGATTCTCCGCTGGCTGGGCATCCAACTGTATCCGCTCCAGCCCGGACACCCGGTCGAGCGGCCAGATGATGCTCAGCGGGCGGCCAATGACGCGCTCGACGGGGACCATGCCCCCGCCGGGCGCGCCGAGGAGGGCCCGCGAATCGGCCGAGGCCGACCGGTGGTCCCCCATTAACCACAATCTATCCTTGGGCACCTGGACCGAGAACTCCACCTCGCTGGGCGCGTCGCCGGGAAAGAGGTAATCCTCCTCGACGGGCTCGCCATTGACCAGCAGCCGCCCGTCCGGGCCGCAGCACTCGACCGAGTCCCCCGGCAGGCCGATCACGCGCTTCACGTAGATGGTGTCGCTGCCGGCAATGCCCAGCCACTGGCCGGCCTGCTGCGCGGCGTCCACGAACGGGGACTTGCCGCTGTTGAAGGGCGCGAACGAGCCCCGCCCGTCGAAGACCACCAGGTCGCCCCGCCGGATCCCGCCGAAGTGGTAGTCGGTGCGGGAAACCAGGACACGGTCGCCGGTCTCCAGCAGCGGCTCCATCGAGCCGGACGGGATGTAGTACACGTCCAGCAGCGTGGCGCGCACGACGGCGCTGAGCACCACGGCGCAGGCGACGACGGCCAACACAAAACGCCAGCCCGGAAGTCCGGGCCGGCGTCTTGGTTGTTCCCCCGAGGCTTCGGGGGAACCAGGGAGGTGCTGCACTGGTTAGGTCAAGAAGCTGCCGGTGGGCAACTTTACTTGGCGGTGCCGAAGTCGCGCTTCTCCTTGATGCGGGCTGCCTTGCCGTGGCGCTTGCGCATGTAGTACAGCTTGGCGCGGCGCACGTCGCCCTTGGTGACGACCTCGATGTGGTCGATGATCGGGGAGTGTACCGGGAAGGTACGCTCCACGCCCACGCCGAAGGAAACCTTGCGGACGGTGAAGGTCTCGCGGACACCATGGCCCTGGCGGCCCATGACGAAACCCTGGAAAACCTGGATACGGGCGGTCTTGCCTTCGATGATGTTCACGTGCACCTTGACGGTGTCGCCGGCGCGGAACTCGGGAACGTCGCTGCGCAGCGATGCTGCGTCAACAGAGTCGAGGATATGCATTTCTCACTCCTGGTGAACGCCACAGGTCATTCACTTTGGTCACGGCAGGACGGTCAGGCGGTGCCTGCAACGGTCGCTGCCGAAATTCAGGAAACCGGCCATCCGGGAATCGGCGGCCGGAGAGTCCGGCTGTTGGCGACGCTCCCCCTGTGGCAGGAACGTGCCCAGCGGACACAATCCTCTATTTTGCCACACGGCAGGGCCCAAGCTCTAATTCCGCCGCCGCCCAAGCCCTACATGCCGCCCCAGCCCTACATGCGGCGCGGCTGAAGCTCCGGGTGCGCCGAATCCGGCACGACCCGCTCGGGCGTGACGGTGTAACCGAGTTGGGCCAGGGTGGCGCGGTCCTGCTTGTTTAGGGTCTCCGGATCCAGGTCCAGGACCAGGTCCGGGCGGCGCGCGGCGGTGCGGCGCAGCTGTTCGTCGCGGCGGTGCCGGGCAATCTTGGCGTGGTTTCCGCTGAGCAGCACGTCCGGGATACCGCGGCCGCGCCACTCGGAGGGTTTGGTGTAGACCGGATACTCCAGCAGCCCGTCCGAGTGGGACTCCTCCACCAGCGAGTCGGGGTTGCCGACGACGCCGGGGACCAGCCGGCCCACGGCCTCGACCATCGCCAGCACCGCCACCTCTCCCCCGTTCAGCACGTAGTCGCCGAGGCTGACCGGGCGGACCCGGAAATGCCCGCCCGCCCAGTCGAGGACTCGCTCGTCGATGCCTTCGTAGCGGCCGCAGGCGAACACCAGGTGGTCCTCGGCGGCCAGTTCGTAGGCGAGGGCCTGGTTGAAGACCTCGCCGGCCGGGGACGGGACGATCAGGACGGGCCGGGCGGCGGCCGGTTTGGGGACCGTGTCCGCGGCGGAATCCTGGGGCGCCGGCAGCAGTTCACCGGGGCCCGCGGCGACGACCGACTCGAGCGCCTGCGCCCAGGGTTCGGGCTTCATGACCATGCCGGCGCCGCCGCCGTACGGGGTGTCGTCGACGGTGCGGTGGCGGTCGGTGGTGAAGTCGCGCAGGTCGTGGACCTGCAACTGCAGCAGCCCGTCCTGGCGCGCCTTGCCGATCAGCGACAGATCCAGCGCGGCCAGGTACTCCGGGAAGATGCTGACGACGTCGATGCGCACCTAGCGCTCCCCCTCGCCGTCGTCGGGGGTCTCCTGCGCATCCGGCGAGTTCAGCTCGAACAGCCCGGCCGGCGGGGTGAGCCGGACAAAGCCGGCCTCCACGTCCACCTCCGGCACGATCTCCTCGACGAACGGCACGAGGACTTCCCCGCCGTCCAGGTCCTCCACGACCAGCAGGTCCTGGGCGGGCATGGTGTTCAGGCCGGAGACCTTGCCGACCACGTCTTCCCCGATGCGCACCTCGAGGCCGACGAGCTCGTGCTCGTACCACGCGTCGTCGTCGTCCTCGACATCCTCGGTGTCGACGAAGAGCCTGGCGCCGCGGAGTTCTTCGGCGCCGTTGCGGTCGGCGACTTCATGGAAACCCAGCAGCAGGATGTCCTTGTTCCAGCGGGCACTGCGCACCGTCAGCGGCCCCAAACCGGCCGGCTCCACGGTCAGTTCGACGTCGGGGACGAAGCGATCGGCCGGAGCGTCGGTCAGCACCTGCACCGTGACCTCGCCCCGGATGCCGTGCGGCTTGCCGATCCGGGCAACTTGTACCTGCATGCAGACTCCTTTGGAAGAAAAACGTCCGGCCCCTGGACCATTATCTGGTACAGGGGCCGGAGGCTATGGAATGGGTGCCCGGCTCGATGCCGGGCAGGCGCCGATCCGGATCAGCGGCGGCGGTCGGTATCGACCACATCCACGCGGACCTGGTCATCGGCCAAGGCGTTCACCACGGTGCGCAGTGCGCGGGCGGTGCGGCCCTGGCGGCCGATGACGCGGCCCAGATCCTCCGGATGAACACGCACCTCGATGATGTCACCGCGGCGGTTGCTCTTCTGCGTTACCTTGACGTCGTCAGGACTGTCAACGATCCCGCGGACCAGATGATCGAGCGCTTCGGCCAGCATTACTCAGCCTTTTCGGCTTCGTCTGCGGCTGCTTCCTCGGCCGGAGCCTCGGCAGCTTCTTCCTTCTTGGCCTTCGGGGTGATGGCCTCGGGGACGATCACGGAGTCCTTTTCGGGAGCCACGAAGGCTTCCTTGGCAGCCTTGGTCTTGAGGGTGCCTTCCTGGCCCTCAATGCCCTTGAACTTCTGCCAGTCGCCCGTGATCTTGAGCAGAACTTCGGCCTGCTCGGTCGGCTGGGCGCCGACGCCGAGCCAGTACTGGGCACGCTCGGAGTTGATCTCGATGAACGAGGGCTCCTCGGTCGGGTGGTACTGCCCGATCTCCTCGATGGCACGGCCGTCGCGCTTGGCGCGGGCATCCATGACAACGACGCGGTAGTGGGCAGAGAACTTCTTACCGAAGCGCTTAAGGCGAATCTTTACGGCCACTGTTGTGGTCACTCCTGGTTCTGAAAATGGGCGAACCCGTATGTCTGCTCCCGTGGGGCGGGCCATGGTTGGGGTTCAAAGGACAAGATACACACGCGGAGAGAGGGGCCGCGCAGATCGAGTACCTGTCTATTGTGCCAGATGGGAACCAATCCGCGCGACTTGGCGACGGCGGCGCGTTGCCACCGGTTCGGCGGCAGGCACTTCAGGCCGCTCGACCCGGGAAACGTCAGGCTTCGGCGGTCGTGGACCAGACGTAGAGCTGCTGGCGTTCGGCCTGCTCCGCCAGCGACGCCAGCTGTGCAATCCGGCGCACGTTGTCTTCGGCGATGGCCCCGCTGAACGGCATGTCCTCTTCCGCGGCCCACCGCGAGGCAACCTCCGGGATCAGGGAGGCACCGTCGTCGTCGGTGTAGGTCAGCAGTTCGGCCAGCGACTGGACCATGGCATCCGGGGCCACCATCAGGTAGTCGCTGGAGACGTCGGCCATGTCCAGGGCCTCGCCGCCGGCGGCGCCGACGGCCTTCGCGGCCAGGCCGCCGAGGATCTCGACCTCCAGGTCGGTGACCCCGTTGAGGCGAAGGCTGGGCGCATCCTCGACCTCGGCCATCGGCCCGTCGGTTTCCCCGCGGGAGTCGACGCTGGCCTCAAGCTCGGCGGCGCGCCGGACGGCGACATCGTGGGTGGCGACGAAGATTTCGGTGGTTCCGGACATCTGCAGGTCCTTCCGCGGCTAGACCGAGTGGTACCTCTTCAGCCTAGCCGCACCGGGCGGGAATCCGCCTCAGCCGACGGCGACGCGCAGCTGGTTGCGCCACGGGTCCTCGAAGCGCAGCTCGGCCCCGGTGTGGTGGTGGGCGATGCCGGCGCTGGTGAGGCGTTCGGTCAGGGCGCCGACCTCATCCTCGGTCGGCACGTGGATCAGCACCTCGCCCAGGCCCAGGGTGTCCTTTCGCGGCCCTGCCCCGCGGCTGTTCCAGACGTTCATGGCCATGTGGTGGTGGTAGCCGCCGGCGGCGACGAACAGTGCCTGGCCGTGCCAGCCGGCGGTGCGTTCGAAGCCGAGGGTCTTCACGTAGAATTCCTCGGCGACGTTGGTGTCGCCGACCTGCAGGTGCACGTGGCCGATCCCGGCGCCGGCCTCGCGCTGGGTGGACAGCGACTCCTCGGTCAGGTGGCTCTGCAGGTAGGTCTGCGGGTTCAGGGCCAGGCTGTCCATGTGGACCTCCTTGCCGTCGGCGGTCTCGTTCCAGGACCACTGGTCGCGGGGGCGGTCCCAGTAGAGCTCGATGCCGTTGCCCTCCGGGTCGGTGAAGTAGAACGCCTCGCTGACCAGGTGGTCGGCGCTGCCGGCGAACCGGGAGGGGTCGGTCTGCGCCGCGGTGGCCACGGTGGCGGCCAGGTCCGACTGGTTCTCGAACAGGAAGGCGGTGTGGAAGAGGCCGGCTTCGCCGCGGGACGGCAGCTGCAGCCCGTTGGCCGGGGCCAGGTGGAGCAGCGGCGTGGTGCCGCGGCCCAGGTAAACCCCGCCGAGCCCCTCGGAGACCGGGTCCAGCCCCAGCGCCTGCTGGTAGTAGTTGGTCATGTTCTTCATGTCGCCGACCTTGAGCATCACGGTGCCCATGCTGAGGTCGGCCGAGAGCAGGTCCTGGGGGTTTACTTGAATGTTCATGCAATTAACAATACTTGAAGCTTCACGTTTATTCCAGTCCGAACGCCTGCCGGTGTATCAGTGGTCAGCGGCGGCGCCGGTACGCCAGGTAGCTGCCCAGGGCCACGTCTCCGGCCGCCTGCAGCACCAGCCCCAGCGCGCCCGCGCGCAGGAACCGGGAGCTCGCGGGCCGGCGTCCGGCGGCGCGCAACAGCAGGGCGGCGCCGGTGGCGGCCGCTGCGGCGCTGCCGGCCAGCAGGGCCGGGCGCGCGACGACGGCGCGCTGCCACGCCGCCAACGGGCCCCTGCCCTCGGCCGGAGTGCTGGCCAGTTCCAGCAGCGCCTTGCCGATGGACTGGACGGGAATCGATTCCATCCCGGGGACCCGGTCGGGCTGCAGCGACCCTTCGGCGAGCCGGGCGGCGATCGGCGGCAGTTGCAGCAACTGGCCGGCGCGGGCCAGGATTCCGGGCTCGTCCGGGGAGGACAGCAGGTCCTGCAGCCCCTCGACGGCGCCCGGCTCCAGGCCCAGCACATCGCTGAGCCGTTGCGTGTCGGGGCCTTCCGGGTGCACGATCCGGCCGAGCAGCCGCAGCGCCTCGGCGTCGGCCCGGGACGCCGAAGGGAACGGCTTGGCCGGTGCCTCCCAGGCGTGCCAGAAGCTGGTGTCCGGGTCGCTCCGCGTGCCCGGCAGCCATGCCTCGACGGCGCGGAAGCCGTCCAGGTCCATCAGCGCCACGATCGGTTTGGCCGAGGCCGGCCAGTTGTAGAGCCCGGGCGCGGCCTCCCCGTAGACCAAGACGATCCGCTGGCCGGGTGCGGCCCGGTCCGGCGCGCCCGGCGTGCCCGGCGTGCCCTGCGTGCCCGGCGCGCCCGGCGTGCCCGCATCGGGCTCCAGGACGTGGAGTTCCACGCCGTTGAGGGCGCCGAACATCATCAGGTCCTCGCGCCGGAACCGGCCCACCAGCACGGTGCGCAGCTCGGCGGCGTCCGGCGCTTCGAGCTCCTCGGCCTCGTCCGGTTCCGGCATCTCCTCCACTTCCAAAGCCGCGTCCGGTGCCGGTGCCTCGTATTCGATGCCGTCAATCTCCACGGCCGCCCCCAGGTCGGCAGAGAGCCCGCGGACCAGGGCCGCGACGTCGGGCCCGGGCACTGCCCGGCCGGCCGGATCCAGGACGGCGGCGCGCTGTTCCCCGTTCACGGCCAGGAGCACGGAGACAACGCTGTCGCCGGCCTGCGGGGCGCCGCCCGCGAAGGCACCGAGCAGCGAACGGTCGGTGAGCTGCTGCTGCAGGGCGGCCACGCCCGCTTCGTCCAGCGGCCACGGCCACCACAGCTGTCCTGACGCCGGTTCCCAGGCTGATTCATTCATAGCTCCACGCTAGCAACCTCTGATCAGTCCGGCAGTGTTGCCCCGGCCAGGAAGGCCGCCAGCAGGGCATGGCCCCGGTCCGTGTCCTGCGGGCGGTGGTGCCCGCCGGCGTGGCGGTGGACGGCGCCGGTCGCGGCCAGGTATTCGGCCACTTCCTCGTACAGCGGTTCCCAGCCGCCGGTGACCACCAGGGTGGGCAGGCCCGGGACGATGTGCAGCGGCGCCTGCCAGGGCGGCGCCTGCAGGCGGACCCGCATCGCCTGTGCCCGGTCCGCCACGGTGGCCAGCGGCAGCGCTTCGGCGCCGACCACCAGCCGGACGAGGGCGCGCTGGTATTCCTCGTCGGTCAGCTCCCGCCGCGCGTCGAACAACGGCTCCAGCCGCTCGCGGTAGGCACGGGTGGCCGGCAGGTCCGCGGTCAAGGACAGGCAGGCGGGTTCGAACAACGTGAGCGAGTGCACGCTGCCGGGGTGTTCGACCGCGGCCATCATCGCCGCGACGGCGCCCTGGGCGTGAGCGACGACGTGGGCACCCGGGCCGAGGTGCCGGCCGACGATCCGGGCGTCCTCGTCAAAGTCGGTCGGCCGGGGCTCAGCCTGCGGATCAAACCCGTGGCGGCGCAGGAACAGGCAGTCGTAGCGTCCGGCCAGGCGGTGCTGGCGCGGCCAGGCTGCAGCCCCGAAGCTGTCGGTGCCGTGGACAAAGACCACCCGCTCTCCGCTGCCACTGACTGCCATGGGAGAAATACTAAACGCCGGAACCCACGGTTCCCTTGGAGTCGCCGGCGGCCTCCGCCGCCCAGACGTGGGGCACCAGTTCTCGTTCCGGGACGCGCAACTGCCCGGTCCGCAGCGGCTGCCCGTGGCGCAGTTCAACCACGGTGAGCAGTTCGTGGGCCCGGAGCCCCGCGGCCAGCTGCGCCGATTGCGCCGGGTCCAGGACGGCTTCGGCCTGCTCGACGGGCAGGAAGACCGCCTGTCCCCCGGCACCGGCGGCGAGCGCACCGCCGTCGTACGTTCCGCCGTCGTACACGAAGGTAATGGCTTCCGCGGCTTCGCCGTCCAGCGGCTGGTAATCCAGTGCGAGGATGCGCCCGGGCGGTACGAGCAGGGAGGACTCGGCGAGCACCCGGGCCGCTGCCGCGCGCGGGTCTTCGCCCGGCCGGACAGGCGTCGCCGGCAGTCGGGGCCCGCCGGGATTGTCCACCAGCACCACGGAGCCGCCGACACTGCGCACGATCACCGCGACGGTGTCCCGCCGCTTTCCGGGCTGGCCGTCGTCGTCGCCGCGTGCCTGCTCTGCCACAAAACTCCTTCGCTGCGCTGCCGCCGGTGGCCGGTCGTCGCCGGGCGAATGGGCCGCCCGTGTTGAGGAGCCGCGTAACCCGCCGGTGCGAGTCCCCGTTGAAACGATTCGACAACCAGCTTACCTTCCGGAGCATGGAAAGCGCGGCGCGGCGTGGATAAGCGCCCTCGCCGGCCCACGGAAAATGCCCCGCCGGAAAACGACGGGGCATTTACCTGCCGCATTACAGCCTTCGCGGTACAGCTTCGGGGCTACTTGCCGAGGAACTTCTCGAATCCCTTGGGCAGGTTCAGCGCCGACGGGTCGAAGTCCTGCCCGTCCTGCGGGACGCCGAAGGCACTGCCGGCGGGAACGGAGGCCTTGTTCTTCCGGCGTTCCTCGGCCTCGCGCAGCTCCTGTGCCGCCTTGGCCGGGTTGCCGGAGCGGGCCTTCTTCTTGCCCTTCGCGGTTTGCTGCTTCTTCCGGGCGCCACCGAAGCCACCCGGCCCGGCCACGCCCGGCATACCCGGGATGCCGCCGCCCTGGGCCATCTTCTTCATCATCTTCTGGGCCTGGCCGAAACGCTCCAGCAGGCCGTTGACCTCGGACACGTGCACACCGGAGCCCTTGGCGATGCGGGCTCGGCGGGAGCCGTTGATGATCTTCGGGGCAACGCGCTCGTGCGGGGTCATCGACCGGACGATGGCCTCCACGCGGTCGATTTCCCGTTCATCGAAGTTCTCGAGCTGCTGGCGCATGTTGGCGGCGCCGGGCATCATCATGAGCATCTTCTTCATCGAGCCCATTTTGCGGATTTGCTGCATCTGGGCGAGGAAGTCGTCCAGGGTGAAGTCTTCCTGGTCGGCGAACTTCTGCGCCATCCGCTCGGCTTCGCCCTTGTCCCAGGACTTCTCCGCCTGCTCGATCAGGGTGAGCATGTCGCCCATGTCGAGGATGCGGTTGGCCATCCGGTCCGGGTGGAAGATCTCGAAGTCGTCCAGGTTTTCGCCGGTGGAAGCGAACATCACCGGCTTGCCGGTCACCGACGCGACGGAGAGCGCCGCGCCGCCGCGCGCATCGCCGTCGAGCTTGGAGAGGACAACGCCGGTGAAATTGACGCCTTCGTTGAAGGCCTGCGCGGTGTTGACCGCGTCCTGGCCGATCATCGCGTCGATCACGAAGAGCACTTCGTCCGGGTTGACGGCGGCGCGGATGTCAGCTGCCTGCTGCATCATCTCGGCATCGACGCCCAGCCGTCCGGCGGTGTCCACGATGACGACGTCGTACAGCTTTTGCCGCGCCTCGGCCACGCCGTCGCGGGCCACGGCCACCGGATCGCCGGTAACGGCGTCGAACTCGGACTGCACGCCCGGGTGCGGGGCGTAGACCGGCACGCCGGCGCGCTGACCGTTGACCTGGAGCTGGGTCACGGCATTGGGTCGCTGCAGGTCGGCCGCCACCAGCAGCGGGCTGTGGCCCTGGCCCTTGAGCCACTTGGACAGCTTGCCCGCCAGGGTGGTCTTGCCGGCACCCTGCAGGCCAGCGAGCATGATCACCGTCGGCGGGGTTTTGGCCAGCTTGATGCGCCGGGTCTCCCCGCCGAGGATGTTGACCAGCTCGTCGTTGACGATCTTGACGACCTGTTGGGCCGGGTTCAGGGCCGCGGAGACCTCTTCGCTGAGCGCGCGTTCCTTCACGTGGGCCGCGAACTCGCGCACCACGGGCACCGCGACGTCGGCGTCGAGCAGGGCTCGCCGGATTTCGCGAACGGTGGCGTCGACGTCGGCCTCGGACAGCCGTCCCTTGCCGCGCAGATTCTTGAAGGTCGAGGCCAACCGGTCAGAGAGTGAATTGAACACGCGCCGTGTCTACTTTCGTCGATCTGGTTCACAGTCCCCGGGCCGCGCCGGAGTTCAGCACTTAAGGGTATCAACTGGCGGTGGCAGCAGTCGCGCCGGAAATCGCGACCACTCGGCCGTCGGCTCATATCCCGCCGAGGAACCGCGGCAAGGAGGAACGCCGGTGGGGTGCGAGCTCGCCCGGCCCATGGACCGTTCCCCCTGCCGTACAGCCGTGGCAAGGTGGGAACGTGAGCGTTGAACAGACCCAGACACAGGAAAAGACCCAGCCCGAGGACGTGTCCGCCCCCGCTGCCGACGGGCCGCTGCAGATCCGGACGTTGCTGATTTTGGGGGCTTCCGGCGATCTGACCGGCCGACTGCTGCTGCCCGGGCTGGGCAAATTGATCGCGCAAGGCAGGACCAGCGGGCTGAAAGTAGTGGGCGCCGGGTCGGATGACTGGGACGAGGGCAGGTGGCAGGAACGCGTCCGCGGCGCCTTTGATTCCTGCGCGAGGGACGCGAACGACGACGGACGGCGGCAACTGCGCGAGGTCCAGGAAAACACGCGGTACCACTCGGTGGACGTGACGGCGGAGGGCGCACTGGCGGAATTGCTGGCCGCGCTGGATGGCCCGGTGGCCGTGTTCTTTGCCCTGCCGCCCGCGGTCAGCCAGAAAGCCTGCGAGCTTCTCCGGCCCGAGGACGTGCCGGAGGGAACACGGCTGGTGTTGGAAAAGCCGTTCGGCTCCAGCCGTGAATCGGCCGCATCGCTGAACAAGACGCTGTTGAAGCTGGTGCCGGAGGACCATATCCATCGGGTGGACCACTTCCTGGGCAAGGCAACGGTCTTCAACATCCTCGGCCTGCGCTTCGCCAACCGCCTGCTGGAGCCGCTGCTCAGCAATGAACATGTGGCGAAAGTCGAGATCTTCTACGATGAGGGGCTGGCCTTGGAGGGTCGTGCCCGTTACTACGACGGGGCCGGCGCGCTGCGTGACATGATCCAAAGCCACTTGTTGCAGGTGATGGCGCTGACCGCCCTCAACGCCCCGGCCACCATCCATGAGCGGGACCTGCGCGACCATATCGGCAGCGTCCTGCGCGCCAGCAGCGTCAACCCGGATTTCGGCAAGAGCACTCGACGTGCCCGCTACACCGCCGGCAGGATCGGCGACCGCGACACCCCGGACTACGCCGACGAACAGGGCGTGGACCCGGCCAAGAAGACCGAAACCCTGGCCGAGGTTGAAGTCTCGATCAACAACTCCCGGTGGTCCGGCGTGCCGTTCATCCTCCGCTCGGGCAAGGCTTTGGGCAAGCCGCAGAAGGAAGTAATCATCACCTTTAGGCCGGTCAACCACCTGCCGACGGGCTTCAAGGGCATCGACGCCCCGACGCGGCTGCGGATCGGGCTCGGACCCGAAACCCTTCAACTTGAGATCGATGTGAACGGTCCCGGGGACATCTTCACTCTGGACCGGGCGGTCATGAGCGCCGACCTGCACTCGGCCGATCTGTTGCCCTACGGCGAAGTGTTGGAAGGCGTGCTGCGCGGCGACCCGCTCCTGTCCGTCCGCGGGGATACCGCCGAGGAGTGCTGGCGGATAGTCGAGCCCGTGCTGAAGGCTTGGGAAAAAGACGAAGTGCCGCTGGAAGAGTACGAAGCGGGCAGCAACGGCCCCGCCGGTTGGTCAACTTCCCGGAGCGACAGGCCGCTCCCCTGACGGAGATGCAGGCCGCCAAGTAACTAGAACGGGCGGCGGGGTGTCTAGAACGGCGGCTGAGTGTTGTCCCATGGGCCGTCCGGCGCTTCGTCGCCGCCGGTGTCGCCCTCGCCGCCGGTACAGCCCCGGGGACTTTTGGCCCCGTTGCCCGGGCTTTCCGTGGCTTCTTCTGCGCCGGGGGCTGAGGGGAGCGTGAGTGTCCAGCCTTGGTCGGGGGTGGTGGTGTGGGTGTGGCCGGAGCGGGTGGTGAAGTGGAGGGTCCCGTCGCTGTCTTGGGTGACGGTTCCGCCGCCGTGGTGTTTGGTTTTGTGCCCGGGTTTGCACCTGGCGCTGAGATTTTCCAAGACTGTTTTGCCGCCGTCTTCCCAGGCGATGGTGTGGTCGATGTCGCATTGGTCTGCGGGGACGGTGCAGCCGAAGTCCCGGCAGTGGCGGTCGCGTAGCCGGACGAGGCGTTTGAGCCATTCGGGCGGGTGGCGCAGGTCTTTGGCGACGGCGGCTGCCTTGCCATAGTCATCGGTGAGCACGATCAACCAGGATTTGGCGAGCGCGGCAAGGTCGCGGGTCATGCCCGGCGGGATCGGCCCGTAGCCGGTGAAGTCGCCGGGTTCTTCGGAAAGGCGCAACAAGGTGGCGAGGGGTGCGGTCACGGCGACGGACGCGGTCACGTTCCCGGCACCGCAGCTACAGGGCCCCTGCCCTGCCGTCCCTCCGGCTGCCGTGTTTCGGGCGGTGCACGCCGCAACTCCTGTGTCCGGAATTTCTGGGCCGGTTCCTTTGGTGCTGCCCGGTAGAGTCCCGGCGGCTGCGGACCCGGTTGCGGCAGCAGTTCCGGACTGGGCCGTTTCCCGCGGGTTGGCTGCGGTTTGGGTGGCCGCTGTTCCGCAGTTGTCGGTGGCCGTCTGGGTGGCGGCTGTGTCGCCGGCGGCGGGTCCGGTGTCTGTGTCTGTGGCGGTGGCCGTGGGCTGGTAGGCGTGGCCGGGGTAGCGCAGGAGCATGTCGGTGAACACGTCGGCGCGGAGTTGGCCCAGGGTGCGGGTTTCGTCGACGGTTTGGAGTTTGCGGGCGTGGGCCTGCATCAGGTTGTAGGCGAGCAGCGCTTTGTCGGCGCTGGTGCGGATGTAAAGTTCGGCCATCCCGTCGTCCTGGGGCTGGTAGTGGACGGTGCGGCGTTCCATCGCGGCCCGGTGCCGGATCTCGAGGGATTCGGGGTGCAGCCGGTCGCGGACTGTGCGGGCCCTGGCCTGGACGGATTCCAGGGTGATAATCCCGGCGCCGGGAACAACGCGGGCTTCATAGCCGGCCAGGACCTCGGGCGGCAGGCCGGCGCCTTTGCGGGCGATGGCGGTGGCGCGGGGCAGGTCGAGGTCGCCGGCGTCGAGGGCGGCGAGGGTGGCGGGCAGGCAGGTGGCGATCTGGTGTGCGTCGGCCAGTTCCGCGGCCGCGCGTTGGCGGGGCACGGCCAGGATGGGTGCGAGCTCGGCGGCGGCGTGCCGGCAGATCCCGTCCGGTGCCCCGGCGTCGGGCCCGGTTGCCGGGCGGAGCACCGCCAGGCGGTGCACGGCCCGCAGGCGGCGGGACTGGGTCCAGGCCTCGTGTTTGCGCACCGCCTGAAGGTAGTCGAGGGTCGACCAATCGTCCAGAGCCGCCGGGTCCGTACCGGCGAGCAGGCCGGCCAGTTCCGCCGGTCCCAGCTCCCGCCAGTCGTCCGCCCACCCCCGCGGGACCGGTACCGGTTCGGCGGCACCATTGTCGGGCCCGGCACCGTCGTCGGACGCGGCAGGGGTACCGGAGTGATCCTCCGGCTCCTGTGCCTCGTCGAACGGTTCCGCTGCCATACTTCAACGCTACGCAGCCCACGCCCCGGGTAGAACGAATCTTCGAGGAAAGTGCATAACCTGCCATCGACAGCTGCCTGTGGAGGACAACTCAGCCGGCCAATGGCTGAACGGGGAACCGTCATTCCCCTGTGTAGGACAACTCAGCGTTCGGACGGCTGAACGGGGAACCGTCCTTCCCTGTGGAGGACAACTCAGCCAGCCAATGGCTGAACGGGGAACCGTCCTTCCCTGTGTAGGACAACTCAGCAGGCTAACGGCTAAACGCGAAGCAGACGGGTGCGTCTTGAGGGGAAACCAGCCCACCGTCATGCGACGAAACCGCGGCACCGCCGCGGTTTCCGGGCCGCCGCAGACACCGCGAGTGCACCCGCGCACAGGAACCGGTTGCTCCGGACGCCGCAGGGGCGGCCGGAACAACCGGGCCAGGGAAATCTGCCAAAGGTTCCAGTCCTAGATGGCAGCCTCGCCGCGTTCGCCGGTTCTGACGCGGACCGCTTCCTGCACATCCACCAGCCAGACCTTGCCGTCGCCCGCGCGGCCGGTGTTGGCGGTGGCCACGAGGACGTCGACGATGTCGTCGGCCAAATCGTCCCCCACCAAGACCTCGACGCGGACCTTGGGCAGCAGGTCCACCGTGTACTCGGCGCCGCGGTAGACCTCCGTGTGGCCGCGCTGCCGCCCGTACCCGCTGGCCTCACTGACGGTCAGCCCTTGGACCCCATAGCTTTCCAAGCTGTTGCGGACTGCCTCCAGCTTTTCCGGCCGGATGATTGCGGTGACCAGTTTCATGCGTTGACCTCTTCCTTGATCGTGCTGCGGGCGCTGGGGTCGGTTGCCGGGTGCGGGATGAATGTTCCGCCGGTGCCCAGGCCGCCGAATTCGTAGGCGGATTCGGCGTGCTGGGCGAGGTCCACGCCGGTGACCTCATCCTCTGCAGTCACCCGGAAGCCAAGGGTCTTGTGGATCGCCAAGCCGATGATCAGGGTCAGCACGCCAGAGAACACCATGGAGACCAGCGCCGCCACGGCCTGCGCCCCCAGTTGGGCGACGCCGCCGCCGTAGAAGAGACCACCGCCTGCACCTTCGACCGGCAGGGCGATGAAGCCCAGGGCCAGCGTTCCGACCAGGCCGGCAACCAGGTGGACGCCCACCACATCCAGCGAGTCGTCGTAGCCCAGCCTGTACTTCAGCCCCACCGCCAGCGCGGCCAGCACGCCCGCCACCAGGCCCAGACCCACCGCCCCCAGAGGGGATACGTTGGCGCAGGCCGGGGTGATGGCCACCAGACCCGCGACCACACCCGAGGCCGCCCCGAGGGACGTGGGGCGGCCGTCGCGGAGGCGCTCGGTCACCAGCCAGCCCACGATGGCGGCTGCCGGGGCGGCCATGGTGTTGACCCAGATCAGCCCGGCTTCCTCCGCCGTGCCCGCCGCTCCCCCGTTGAATCCAAACCAGCCGAACCACAGCATCGCTGCGCCGATCATCACCAGCGGGATGTTGTGCGGGCGCTGTGCAGGGTCCTTGCCGAAGCCTCTGCGCTTGCCCAGAATCAGGGCCAGGACCAGGCCCGCTACACCGGCATTGATGTGCACCACCGTGCCGCCGGCGAAATCGATCGCCTCCCCGGCCCAGGCGCCGATGGCTCCCTCGGCCCCCAGCAAGCCGCCGCCCCAGACCATGAAGGCCAGCGGGCAGTAAACCAGCGTGACCCAGACCGGCACGAAGACCGCCCAGGCGCTGAATTTTGCCCGGTCGGCGATGGCGCCGGAGATGAGTGCCACCGTGATGATCGCGAACGTGGCACCGTACCCGGCGCTGATCAGGTCAGGGGTGCTAAGCAGCCCTTCCAGGCCGAACGCGGCGAACGGATTGCCGAAGAGCTGGGCCACGCCCTCGCCCCCGCTCATCGAGTAACCCCACAGCACCCAGACCACCGCCACCAGCGCGACGGCGGAAAAGCTCATCATCATCATGTTCAGGGCCGATTTGGCCCGCGTCATCCCGCCGTAGAAGAATGCCAGTCCCGGCGTCATGAGCAGCACCAAGGCCGCCGAAATCATTACCCAGACGTGACCTGCCGACAGATCCATGTTTCACGTCCCCTCGTTCGTTGGCGGGTAATTTCCCACCGATGAACCAAGACTGACGACGGCGTGTTTCGGCCAGCAGGATGCTTCATTGCGGCCGCGTTACAAGAAGCCCGCGCAGGTAAAACCGGTGCAACCGGCGTGTTTCGGCAGTGTTTCGCGCGGCACCGAGAGCGGCACAGAGCGGCGGCACAGAGCGGCGGCACAGAGTGGCATAGAGGACGACGGCGGTGCGCGGCCCGGCGTTGACACCGAGCCGGCGCGCGGGTCGGGCTACGCTGGTTGGCATGCCAGTTTTCCGCCGCACGGCGCGTCAGTTTCGCCTGTCCGGCCACCAGCGACCGGGCAAGCCTGCACCCACTCCGATTCCGCGCGACATCAAGGTCCTCGTTGCCGCTGCCTTCGTCATCGCGCTGGGATACGGACTGGTGGCGCCAGTCCTGCCTCAGTTCGCCGCGAGTTTCGACGTCGGAGTCGCGGCTGCCAGCATCATCGTCAGCGTGTTCGCCCTCGCCCGGCTGGTCTTCGCGCCGGCGGGCGGCGCCCTGGTGGGCCGCTGGGGTGAACGCCGGGTCTACCTGACCGGGCTGCTGATAGTCGCCGCTTCGACCGGCGCCTGCGCGCTGGCGCAGGACTACTGGCAGCTGCTCATCTTCCGGGGCCTGGGCGGCCTCGGCTCCACCATGTTCACGGTGTCGGCCATGGCGCTGATCCTGCGGCTGGCCCCGCCGGACGGCCGCGGCCGGGTTTCCAGCCTGTATGCCGGCACGTTCTTGATGGGCGGTATCCTCGGCCCGGTGGCCGGCGGCCTGCTGGCAGGATTCGGGCTGCGGATGCCGTTCGTGGTCTATGCCCTCGCGCTGCTCGTGGCGGCCGCCGTCGTCGCCGTCATGCTCAAGAAACCCGCCGCCCGCACGGCCAACGACGCTCCGGCTCCCGAGGCGATGGATCTGCGCGAGGCGCTCTCGGACCCGGGGTACCGGGCCGCCGTCGTGTCCGCCTTCGCCAACGGCTGGGCCACGTTCGGGGTCCGCATGGCGCTGATTCCGCTCTTCGCCGCGGCTGTGCTGGGCGCTGGCCCGGAGACCGCCGGGCTGGCGTTGGCCGTCTTCGCGGTCGGCAACGCGCTGGCGCTGACCTTCTCCGGCCGCCTCTCGGACACCGCCGGACGCCGCCCCCTGGTGGTCGCCGGGCTGACCGTGGCCGGGCTCGCGATCGCAGCCATCGGGTTCACCGAGTCCGTTCCGGTGTTCGTCGCAGCTTCGGTCATCGCCGGTTTCGGGTCCGGACTGCTCGGACCGGCGCAGCAGGCCGCCGTCGCGGACATCATCGGCAACGACCGCAGCGGCGGCAAGGTGCTGGCCGTCTTCCAGATGGGCACCGACGCGGGCGCGATCATCGGCCCGGTCTTGGCCGGAGCGCTCGCCGACCGGCTCAACTACGCCTGGGCCTTCGGGGTCACCGGCGCGATCATGCTGGCGGCGGCGCTCCTGTGGCTGCTCTTCGGCCGCGAGACGCTGGTGAAGCCCCAGGAGGAACCTGCGGCGGGCTGATCCCGGCAGCGAACAACCCTGGAAACAGCTGTTAGCCCCACCTGGATTCCAGCGGTAGCCAGGCGCCGCGTTCGCCGCTAGTCTCTGATCCATGACCGTTGGGGGACGCGTTGTGGCGGCGGTGGCCGTCGTGTTTTGGGCCGTACTGCCCGGGTTCGGACTGACCGACTTGTCGACCATGTTCGTCGAAGATTCCTATTTCGCCGAGGTTGCGGCGCTGGAAACCAGCTGGGGCGTGCTCACCACCTTCGCCGTCGCACTGGCTTTCGGCTGGGCGGCGTTCCGGCCAAGGGACATCGCGCCGGTGCTCGCCCTGCTGTGGCTGACGACGGCGGCGCTCCTCTTGGGTGCCCTGCTCGGCGCGAGCCCCGGACCCGTGGTGATGGCCGCGGCACTCGGCATCATGTCCTGGGGCCTGTGGTGGTCGTCCCGGCGCGCCGGGACGCGCTTTTCGGCGCCGCGGATGGCGGTGGACTGGCCGCTGATGGTGCTGGCCGTGCTGGCCCTGCCGTTCTGGGCCGCCTACGCCTGGTACGCCGTCGGGGTCTCGCGTGCCGCGGGCTCGAAACCCGAGTACTGGACCATGGGCATAGACCACTGGCCGGTCCAAGGCGCCCTGGGCATCACGCTGGCCGCCGCCGGCCTGCTGCACGCGCTCTGGCCGCCCGCACGCGCATTGCTGCGCACCGTGCTGGCCTTCAGTGCCGTCTCGCTGGGCACCAGCTGGCTATTGGGGCCGGAAACAGGAGGCAGCGTCGACGTCACAGTGCTGGCCGTCGCGGCCCTTGTCTGGGGGCTGCTCATCGCGCTGCGTGTCGCGGGCCCGGAGTCGGCCGCCGGTGAAAAACCCGTCACGGCGGCCGGGGTGGTCAGCGACGGGCACACGACCGAGAGTGACGCATGACTGGCAGCGACGGGCACCGGCCGGACAGCGACCGGCGCCCGTCCGGCAGCAACGCCCGTTTGGCGGACCAGACCAGCTGGCGCTAGTTCAGCAGAGCGTCCACGAAGTCCTCGGTCTCGAACGGCGCCAGGTCGTCGGCGCCTTCGCCCAGGCCCACCAGTTTCACCGGCACGCCGAGGCTGCGCTGGATGGCGACGACGATGCCGCCCTTGGCGGTGCCGTCCAGCTTGGTCAGCACGATGCCGGTGATGTTGACGACGTCGGCGAACACCTTGGCCTGGTTCAGGCCGTTCTGGCCGGTGGTCGCGTCCAGCACCAGCAGCACCTCGTCCACCGTGGCCTGCTTCTCGATCACGCGCTTGACCTTGCCCAGTTCGTCCATCAGGCCCACCTTGTTCTGCAGGCGCCCGGCGGTATCCACCATGACCACATCGACTTCCTGCTCGATACCGGCCTTTACCGCCTCGAAGGCGACGGACGCGGGATCCGCGCCATCGACGTCGGACTTCACGGTGGGCACGCCCACGCGCGATCCCCAGGTGGCCAGCTGCTCGGCCGCGGCCGCACGGAAGGTATCCGCCGCACCGAGGATCACGTCCTTGTCCTCGGCCACCAGCACGCGGGCCAGCTTGCCCACCGTGGTGGTCTTGCCGACGCCGTTGACGCCCACCACCATCATCACCGCGGGGCGGTCGGCATGGCGCATCACGGCCAGCGATCGGTCCATGGACGGGTCCACAAGCTTGATCAGTTCCTCGCGCAGCATGGCCTTGACCTGCTCCGGGCTGCGGCTGCCCTCCACCTTCACGCGGTCCTTGAGCGCGTCCACGAGTTCCATCGTCGGCTCGGTGCCCAGGTCGGCCAGCAGGAGCGTCTCTTCGATTTCGTCCCAGACGTCGTCGTCGATCTTGTCGCTGGCGAGCAGCGCCAGGAGCCCCTTGCCCAGGGCGTTGTTGGACTTGACCAACCGGGCGCGCAGCCGGGACAGGCGGCCCTGCACCGGCGCCGGCGTCTCCACCGGGATGGTCTCCAGCGCGGCGGCGTCCTCCGGAATTTCGACGTCGGCCGGCGGCAGTTCCTCCTCGGTCGGTGCGCCGAGGGGCGGTGCGGGGGCCGTCTGTCCGCGGGGCGCTTCCAGGGTGCCGGTACCGCCCCCGGTCGGCGGCATGGCCGGGTCGTTCGCGTCCCGGGTGGTGGTGTATGTGCCGGGCGGGGTCCTGCGGCCCCGCAGCAGCAGCGTTGCCACCAAACCGATGACGACAATGGCGATAACTACGTAAATGATGATCATGGTTGCGTCCACGGTTCCTAGCCTAGCCGCTGACCGTTCCGCGTCACGGGTCGGGCGGCGCGGCCGGACATCCACGTTCCAAGGCCCGGCGCAGCGACTGTACGATCGACGCATGAAGCCGTTCCTGCTCCTGGCCACGCGCGCCGAAGACACCGCAGCCGATGAGGAGTACGCGGCCTTCGCCCGTTTTGGCGGCCTGGAACCGGGCCAGTTGCAGCGCGTGCGGCTGGAGGCCGGACCAATGCCGGCCATCGATCTGGACGATTACAGCGGAATCATCCTCGGCGGCAGCCCGTACACCTCCAGCGACGACGACGCGTTCAAGTCCGCCGCCCAGCTGCGCGTCGAGGCCGAGCTGGAGCAGCTGCTCGACACCGTCGTCGCCCACGATTTCCCGTTCCTGGGCGCCTGCTACGGCGTCGGCACCCTGGGCCGGTACGGCGGCGGCGTGGTGGACCGGCAGTACGGCGAGCCGATCGGCGAGGCGCAGATCGTGCTGACCGACGACGGCGCCGCCGATCCCCTGCTGGCCGGCCTGCCCCGCGAGTTCGGCGCCTTCGTGGGCCACAAGGAGGCATGCTCGGTGTTGCCCGCGGGCGCAGTGCGCCTGGCCGGGTCCGAGCACTGCCCCAACCAGATGTTCCGGCTGCAGGACAACCTCTACGCCACCCAGTTCCACGCCGAGTTGGACGTCGACGGCCTGCTGACCCGGATCTGGATCTACCGGGACGCCGGCTATTTCCCGCCGGACCAGGCCGATGCCGTCATGGGACGGGTGCGCGGACGCACCGTGACGATCCCGCAGCGGATACTTCGCAACTTCGTCACCCGCTACGCCACCGACCGACACAGCACCCACCGAACCCCACGAACCCCACCGGAACGAGGAACCGAATGAGTTTGAAAGAGCAACTGCAGGCCGACGTCGTCGCCCACATGAAGGCAGGGAACAAGACGGCCCTGACCACGGTGCGCAACGTTTTGGGCGAGATAGCAACCAAGGAAAAGTCCGGCAAGACGCCGGTGGAGCTGGACGATGCCCAGACCACCGCGCTGCTGCAGAAGGAAGCCGCCAAGCGCCGCGACACGGCCCGCATCTACGCGGAAGCCGGAGAGCCGGAGCGGGCCGCCGCGGAAATCGCGGAAGCCGAGGTCATCGAGGCGTACCTGCCCCAGCCGCTCACCGAGGCCGAGGTCGCGGAGATCGTGGACAACACCATCGCCGGGCTCAAGGCGGACGGTGCGGAGCTGTCCATGCGGCAGATGGGAGCCGTGATGAAGCCGGTCACCGAGAAGGTGGCGGGCCGCTTCGACGGCAAGGCCGTCAGCGAGATGGTCCGCGGGCGGCTGGCGGGGCAGTAACCAAAGCGGTGAAAGGTCAGTCCGCCAACTCGGGCGGCCAGACGATCCGGAAGCGCTCGAACACGACTTCGTTGTCTCCGCGCCACTCGATCCCCTGCGCGGCACAGACCCGCTTCCAGTAGATCAAGTGCTGCTCCAGCCAGGTCGAGCGCTGCCGGTCGTCTTCGGCCTCATCCCAGGCGAACGCGTCGTCCACGCTGTCCGGCGGCCCCAGCCGAAGCTCGGTGGAGCGCAAAATGACCCGGGGCTTGCCCGAGCCGTCGCAGGCCACCCAGTGGTCCCCGATCCGCGGAAGCCGTTCCCCCTGCCGGTGGAATTCGGCCACCAGCGCGGCCGTGGCGCGCTTCGGGCCGGCGATGACCAGCCCCAGCAGCGCGTCCGCGAGCGCGGCACTGTCGCCGAAATGGTCGACGACGGCTTCCTCACCGGGGCTGATGGCTTCCGGCCGCGCGGCTGCGTACTCACTCCACATCTGCAGGGCGGCATCACGGTCGGGGCTGGCGCACGGTGTAGTCACCGTCGAATCCTAGCGGGATGGCCGCCCCCGAAGGATCCTGGGCGGGTGGTTGGCGCCGGAAATCCCTAGGCGGGGTGGCCGGCGTCGAGATCCTGGACGTCGCTGAACGACAAAAGGTCGGTGATGTCGCCGCCACGGGTCTCAAGCGGGGACAGCAGGAAACCGGTGTGGTCGCCGAGATCGACTTTCTTCACGACGCGCCCGACCATGACGCGGGCGGCGTCCGCCAGCAGCGGAACATCCTCCGGTCCGGGCAGCCAGTCACAATGCGCGAACTTGTCCACGTCGTCGCCCGTCGCGGTGCCGAACAGTTCTGCGAGCGCCCGCTGGCCGCGCCCGAGCACGTGGACCGCAAGCACGCCTGCCTCCAGCGCCACGGGATGGGTGCGGTTCTGCTGCGAGATGCACACCAGGAACAGGGCCGGCTTCAGGCTGCATTGCGTGGCGAAACCGACCAGGCAGCCGGACCGCTCGCCTCCGGCCCCCGCTGCCGTGACGATGTACATCGGATAGTCGAAGCCCCGCACGAAGTCGTCCATCAGCTGCCCGGTTGTTGCCTGTTTCTGCGCCATGCCCACATCATGCCGTACTGGACGCCGATGCCGCCGCCGGACGCCCTGGGGGGGACGGATGCCGCCTTGACGGCCTATCCGGTGCATGGTTGTGTCGAAGTTGTCCCCCCAACCAATCAACCAGCGCGTCCCCATGACCTTTCGCCCCTCGCACCGGCCGATGAGGTTCATCACCAAGAACGGGAGGCACTAATTTGAAGAACGTATTTATCCTCGGACTGACCGATTTCCAAGCCGGCGAATTGCAGACCGTCCGCGGCGCCGAGAACTACACCTTCCACAGCCTGCTCGACTACGACCGGCTGGTCCGCGAGAAGGACATCGACTTCACCGCCTTGCTGGACGCGGCGCGGCAGCAACTGCGCGAGTTTGACGGCAGTGTGGACGCCATCGTCTCCCACTGGGACTTCCCCACCAGCGTGATCGGGCCGATCCTGGCCAAGGAATACGGGATCGCTGCTCCCTCCCTGGAGAGCGTGCTCAAGTGCGAGCACAAGTACTGGAGCCGGCTGCAACAGCGGGAATCCATCCCCGAGTGTGTCCCGGAGTTCGCTTCCTTCAACCCGTTCAACGACGATGCGCTGCAGCAGATCGACATCCCGTTCCCCTTCTGGGTCAAGCCGGTGAAGGCGCACTCGTCCAACCTCGGGTTCCAGATCCGCAACGAGGAGGACTTCGACGAGGCCATCCGGGCGATCCGCGCGGAAATTGCGCAGGTCGGCGACGCCTTCAACGAGGTCCTGCAGATGGTGGACCTGCCGCCCGAACTGCAGGACGCCGGCGGCAACACCTGCCTGGCCGAACAGTTCGTCACCGGCACCCAGGCCGCCCCCGAGGGAACCATGTTCCGCGGAAAATACAACGCCCACGGCGTGTTCGACATGCACAAGGACGCCGCCGGCACCAGCTTCGAGCGGCTGGACTACCCCGCCAACAGCGTCCCGGAGTCCGTCCAGCAGCGCATGATCGACCTGTCCGAGCGGTACCTGCGCCATGTGGGCTTCGACAATGGCTGCTTCAATGCCGAGTTCATGTGGGACGAGGCGGAGGACCAGCTCTGGCTGATCGAGGTCAACACCCGCATCTCCCAGTCCCACAGCGACTTGTTTGCGAAGGTGGACGGCGTCTCCAACCACGAGGTCGCCATCGATATCGCGTTGGGCGTCGAGCCGTCCATGCCGCACCGCAAGGGCGAATTTGCCGTCGCTTCCCAGTGCATGGTCTTCCACGACGAGGACGCCATCGTGACACGCGTGCCGGACGAGCAGGACACGGCGCGGCTGGCAAAGCAGATCCCGCACGCCAACTTCACGCCGCAGGTGAATGTGGGCGACCGGCTCTCCGAACTGCCCAACCAGGACAGCTACCGCTACGTCATCGGCATCCTGTATCTCGGCGCCGACGACCGGGAGCAGCTGGTGCAGCGCTACGACGCCGCCTTGGAAGCGCTGCCCTTCGAGTTCGAACCCGTCGCCGCCGCCTCCCGATAAGCCTGTGCCGACCCGGGCAGACTCCCGTCATCCCGCCCGCCTCCGGCCGCCGTCACGCCGCCTGGAGCCGCCGCGGTCTGCGAGTCTCCCCGGGTCCCCGGGTCGTGGGAGCCCGTGCGGCTTGCCCCCGCGGCCGCCCTGCAGGCGATCACCAACCGCCGCCGCGGCGGCGGCAGAAAGGAGCAATGAGCACTGCATGAACATTGTTGAAAGCTTTCCGCACGACGTCCGTTCGATCGAAAATGTCTTCATTCCCATGCGCGACGGCGCCCGGCTGGCCGCGCGGATCTGGATGCCGACCGATGCCGAGGATCGGCCGGTGCCGGCCATCCTTGAGTACATCCCCTACCGCAAGCGGGACAACTCGCGCGGCCGCGACCAGCTGAACCACCCCTACATGGCCGGCCACGGCTACGTCAGCGTCCGGGTGGACATGCGGGGCAGCGGCGACTCCGACGGCGTGCTGGTGGACGAATACCGGCCGCAGGAACACGAAGACGCCGAAGACGTCATCGCCTGGCTGGCGGACCAGCCCTGGTGCGACGGCAACGTGGGCATGATGGGCATCTCCTGGGGCGGATTCAACAGCCTGCAGATGGCCGCCCGGCAGCCGCCGGCGCTGAAGGCGATCATCAGCGCCTCGGCCACCGACGACCTGTACGTGGACAACATGCACTACATGGGCGGCTGCCTGCTGGCGGACAACCTCTCCGAGGCCACCGTCATGTTCGCGTTTAACAGCCTGCCGCCGGACCCGGAAATCGTCGGCGAGAAGTGGCGCGAGATGTGGCACGAGCGGCTCTCCGGCAGCGGACTCTGGCTGGAGACCTGGCTGGAGCACCAGACCCGCGGCGACTATTGGAAGCCGGCGTCGGTCTGCGAAGACTATTCGCAGATCAAGATCCCGGTCATGGCGGTCGGCGGCTGGGCCGACGGCTACACCAACGCCATCTTCCGGCTGATGGAGAACCTGGAGGTACCGCGCAAGGGACTGATCGGACCGTGGGGGCACAAGTACCCGCATCTGGGCGTGCCCGGCCCGGCCATCGGGTTCCTGCAGGAAACGGTGCGCTGGTGGGACCACTGGCTGAAGGGCAAGGACACCGGCCTGATGGAGGAACCGATGGTCCGGGCCTGGATGCAGGACGCGGTCTCCCCCGAACCGTCCTATGAGGACAGGCCCGGCCACTGGGTCGCCGAACCGTCCTGGCCGTCGCCGAACATCGAGAACCAGCGGTGGCAGCTGGGCCGCTACGGGCTGTTCCCGGAGGGCTCGCCGGTGGAGCCCGGCGGCAGCGTCGACCTGCTTTCGCCGCTGAGCGTCGGCATGTTCGCCGGCAAGTGGGCGTCCTACGCGGCGCTGCCGGACCTGCCGTCCGACCAGCGCGAGGAGGACGGCGGCGCGCTCGTCTACGAGACCGACCCGCTGGAGGGCGACGTGGAGGTCTTCGGCCGCCCCGTCGCCGCCTTCGAGGTTGCCACGGACAAGCCGGTCGCCCAGCTGGTGGTCCGGCTCTCCGACGTCGCACCGAACGGCGAGGCAACGCGGGTCACCTACGGCCTGCTCAACCTGACGCACCGCGACGGCAGCGAGCATCCGGAGCCGCTGGAACCCGGCGAGCGCTACCGGGTCGAGATACCGCTCAACGGCCTGGCCCAGTCGTTCCCGGCCGGGCACCGTCTGCGGCTCTCGGTGTCGACGTCGTACTGGCCGCTGGTCTGGCCGTCGCCGGAACCGGCGACGGTCACCGTCTTCGCCGGCGGCACCCTCGACCTTCCGGTGCGCAAGCCGCGGGCGGACGACGGCGAACTGCGTCCCTTCGCGGAGCCGGAGACCGCCCCGGAGCTGGAGACCACGCTGCTGAACCCCGGCAACCACCACTGGCGCACGATCCGCGACCTGGAGGCCGGCACATCAACGGTGGAGATCATCAACGACCAGGGCCGGTTCCGGATCGACGAAACGGGCACCGACATCCGGCGCGTCACCAATGAGTGGTACACCTCCCGCGGGAACGACGTGAACTCCGTCCGCGGCGAAACCCAGACGGTGCGCCGCTACGAACGCGGCGATTGGCGGGTCGAGGTGCAGACCAGGACGGTGCTGACGTCGACGCCGACCGACTTCGTGGTGAACGCGCAGCTGGATGCGTACGAGCTGGACGAGGTAAGCGGCAACCCCCGCGTTTACTCGCAGAACTGGCAGCGCAGCATCCCCCGGCAGCTCGTCTGACCAGGGGGCTGGACATGCAGCCGGCGGCGCACTAAGAAAAGGGAGGCCAGGATCCATCCGGACCCTGGCCTCCCTCATGGGGTTTTCGCGATTACCACTGAACCCTGGCCATGGTGGCCGACAGCTCCGGGATCTTGCTCTCGGTGACCGGCTGGATTCCGGTGACCGTGGCGAAGCCGGCGGCCAGCAGCGCGAAATCGCTCTCCGGCGGGGCTTCCTCCTGGCTGTCCGCGATGGCCAGGCGCAGGTCCTCGTCGCCGCGTTCGGCCAGCGTGGTCTGCACGATGCCGAATTCGGCCAGCGTCGCGGACCGGTATTCGGGCAGCCGGGTGCCGTCCACGTTGGGCACGTTGAGGTTCAGCACGGTTCCGGTCTGCTGGTCCATCAGGTACGGCAGCAGCCCGGTCGCCAGCCGCGCCGCGGTGTTCCAGTTCAGCTGTTCCGGCTCCAGCCCGGTGTCCAGCGACACGGCCATCCCGCGGCCGCCGTTCACGCCCGCGGTCAGCGCGGCGCCGACCGTGCCGGAGTGCAGGATCACCCGGCCCACGTTCGCGCCGCGGTTCACGCCGGAGAGCACCACGTCCGGGCCGTCCCCGAAGGCACCGTGCGGCGCGATCATGGCAATGAAGCCCGGCGTGCCGTGCACGGCAAACGCCGGCACGGACTCCAGGCCCTTCAACGTGCGCCGCTCGATCCGGATGCGGCCCTCGTCCTCCCGGGCCGTAATGGACGCGCTGCTGCCGCTGGCTTCCGCAACCGGCGCCGCGATCGTCACGTTCAGGCCGGCCTCCAGGACTCCCGCTGCCAGGGCGTGCAGGCCCGGGGAGTCGATGCCGTCGTCGTTGGTGATCAGGACCATCTTCGGCTTGCTCATTGTTCTTGAACCTTCCGCGCCAACTCGTCGGGGCTGATTTTCCGGCCTGTTGCCTTCCCGCCGCCGTCGTACGGCGAGACCGTCACCAGCTTGGTCAGGTTCCGGATGGCGCCCTCTTCCCCGGTGCCCAGGCCGTGGCGGGTCACGTTCAGCGCGCCGGCGGCCGTGCCCAGCACCACCGCCTCGTGCATGGTGCCGCCGTCGGCCAAGGTGGCCGCGACCCCGGCGGTCAGCGAGTCTCCCGCCCCGTGGGTGTCCACGCTCTGCATCTCCGGGACCCGGATCTCGCTCAGGGCGCCGTCGTGCAGCATCAGGGACGGCAGGTGCGCGCGGGTGACAATCACCGTGCCGGCCCCCTCGTCGTGCATGCCGCGCATCGCCTCAATGATCGCCTCGGGTTCGTCCGAGGCGGCCCGCCCGCTCTCGGTCAGTTCGTCGTCGGCGATTTTAGCCACGCTTACGCCTCCGGCGAGCGCGGCGGTGAGCCGGTCGCCGGTGAGGTCGGTGATCACCCGGCAGCCGGCGGTGCGCAGGTCGGCGGCAAGCCTCCGGTAGACGTCGTGCGGTACGGCGTCTTCGCGGACCGCGCCGCTGAGGATCGCCGTGCCCGCCTCGATCCCGGCCTGCAGGGTCAGGCCGTAAAGTTCGTCGAGCTCATGCCGCGTCAGTTTTTCCCCGGGGCTCTCGGCGATGACCTCCCGGTCGCCGCCGCGCCGGTCATGGACGTACGCCGCGCTGCTGCCCTCGCCCTTTACCGGGAGGACCTTGACCCCCTCGTCGGCGATCAGATGCCGGATCACGCCGCCGGCTTCGCCAGAGAACGCCGCGCACATCGTGACGGACGCGCCGAGTGCGGTCAGCATCCGCGCCTGCCAGACGCCCTGGCCACCGGCGTGCAGGTGGATATCGGCGGTGCCCTCGACGTCCTCCACCGTCACGGTGAGCACGGGCGAGGGAGCGAAAATAACTACGGAGCCCATCGCGTGCCTCCCTCGAACGATCCAGCCATGTTGCCTCCTTTTTTGTTGCCCCGGGGCAGCCGTCACGGCTCGGCGGCTGCCCTCTCGCATCGGTAGCCGACCACACTCCCAGCCTCCTGGCCCCGGGCGTGCGCACCTGCGCTTCGCCCGGCCGTTTGCCTGCAGCCCGGGAGGGGTCGATTCTGGTTTCGACACTAACGCCCAACCGGGGCACGGACAATGGGCGCTCGGGCGGTAGCGGTCCGCCCGTGGTTCCCGTTAGGGTGGCTCGGAGCCGGTCCCCGCGGCAATCTTCCGGCACCGGATAAGTCCCGGCACACCGGAGCACCGGTGTGCACGGACAGATGGCCCGGGGAGCCGACGGGCTGAAAGGAAGAGAAGAAGTGCCTGCCTCCACTCCCGCAGCATGCAAAGCCCGCGTTGCCGCCGTCGCGTTGCTCACACTGCTGGGCCTGGGACTGGCCGGCTGCAGCGCGCCGGACTATGAGGGGCCTTACGACCGCGGCTTCGTCAACACGCTGGACTCGCTCGAGGGAAAGTCGGTCACTGTGACCGGGGCGGTGGAAGAAGTGGTCGCGCCCGAAGCCTTCACCATCGCAGACCCGGCGGACCCCGCCGTTGAACCGCTGCTGATCATTTACGACACCGACCTCGACGACCTGTCGCCGGGAGAGCCAATTCGAATCACCGGGATCCTCCATACGGTCCTCAATCTTCCGTATCTGGACGACGAAACCGGCACCGGCCCGGACGACGCGGTTCTTGCCCCATGGGATCGGAAGCCGTATATCAAGGCTTCCGTCGTCACCGCTCCGCCCTCCGCTGGCGACTAGGCGCCGCAGCTTGCATCGGGCCGGTTATTCCGGCGTCGCGCCGTCCAACACCCGGTCGATGATGTCCCGGACGCGGTCCTCGGCAATGATCGTGAAGTGCCCGCTGGTCTCGAGCCGGATGTTGGTTGCGCCCTCGAGCCGGCAGCCGCCGGGAATGTGCGGGTCGAAGGCGCTGTAGACGGACACGATCCGGTGGTTGACAGCCAGGTTGGCCAGCAGCCGCCGCAGGACGCGGTTGTTCGGCGCGAACGCCCGGACCATCGGCGTCACCGCGAAGGACGCGTAGCGGGAGCCGGAAAACGGCGTTCCGATCGCCACCATGCGCTTCACCCGCGCCCCGGACTCCGCGCCCGTCATCACGTATTTGCCGATCAGTCCGCCCTTGCTGTGCGCGATGATGGTCACGTTGTCCAGGTCCTGCCCGCGCAGGTAGTCGGCGACCAGCCCGGCCATCCGTTCGACGCTGCCCACGTTGAAGCCCAGCGGCTCGATCACGTGCACCGGATGCCCGCGCCCGTGGACGTGCTCGATCAGCGGGCGCATGAACTTCCAGGACTCGTAGATGCCCGGAAGTACGACGACGGGGTCCGCCGCGCGGGTTCCGGCCTCCCGGTACCGCGCCGGGCCGGTCCGGTCGAAGAGTCCGCGGACCTGCCGGCGGCCGATGTAGGCGTAGTCCAGCAGCCAGGCCCGGCCCAGCCGCAGTCGAGGGAGCAGACGGTTCATTGCCGGTCTATGACGGCAGCATCGTCGAAGCCGGCCGTGGCCAGGCACAGGCGGGCCACCGGACCGGGCGAACGGAACATCATCACGTGCGCCTCGCCGGGGATGCTGTCCACCGTGGCGCCCGGGCAGGCATCGGCCAGTTCGCGGCACCAGTCCAGCGGCACGATCGGGTCCCGGTCGCCGCGGACGATGCGCACCGGCACCTGCACCCCGGCGATCCGCTGCTCCAGCTTTTGGTCGAGCATGGCCGGCAGTGTCTTCAGGAACCAGCGCGGCCCGCAGCGCAGGTAGTCGGTGGCCTCGATCATGTCCACGGTCAGCGGTTCCCGGAACCCGTCCTGGAGCAGCCGGAGGCCGTGCTGCCAGGCCGTGCGCTCGCGGCGGTTCGCCGTCGGCGCCAGCAGCACCAGCGCGGCGGCGGTGTGCGGGTGGTGCAGCGCCATCTCGACGACGATCTGGCAGCCCATCGAGTGGCCCACCAGCACGGCGGGGCCGATGTCCAGCCGGCCCATGGCCGCGTCGACCAGCCCGGCGAAGTCCACCAGCGAAAGTGCCCGGTCGGGTTTGGCGGTTCCGCCGTGTCCGGGCAGATCGACCAGGTGTACCGTTCCGTGCCGTGCCAGTTCGGCCGCGAGGGGTTCGAAGTAGCGTCCGGAGACGCCGATGCCGTGTACCAGCACGAAGACCGTGGGCCCGGAGCCGACGGTCCGGATGCGGACCTCGCATCCGTCGATGGTCAGCATCTGGGCTGTCTCGCCCGGTATTCCCGCCAATTCGCCTGCCTTTCTGCTCAGTCGACCAGAGCCTTTGCGTGTTCCAGCCGCTGCGAGATGACGGTGGTGACGCCGTCGCCGCGCATCGTTACACCGTACAGCGCGTCGGCCACTTCCATGGTGCGCTTCTGGTGGGTGATGACGATCAGCTGGCTGGATTCGCGCAGCTCCTCGAAAATGGTGATCAGCCGGCCCAGGTTGGTGTCGTCCAGCGCCGCTTCCACCTCGTCCATCACATAGAACGGGGACGGCCGGGCCTTGAAGATCGCCACCAACAGGGCCACCGCGGTTAGCGAGCGCTCGCCGCCGGAGAGCAGGGACAGGCGCTTGATTTTCTTGCCGGCGGGCCGGGCTTCCACGTCGATGCCCGTGGTGAGCATGTCCTCCGGGTCGGTCAGCACCAGCCGGCCCTCGCCGCCCGGGAAAAGCCGGCCGAACACGCGCTCGAACTGCACGGCGGTGTCGCGGTAGGCCTCGGTGAAGACCTGTTCCACCCGCTCGTCGACTTCCTTGATGATCTCCAGCAGGTCCTTGCGCGTGGCCTTGAGGTCCTCCAGCTGGGTGCTCAGGAACTGGTGGCGTTCCTCCAGCGCCGCGAACTCCTCGAGCGCCAGCGGGTTGACCTTGCCCAACGCGGCCAGGTCGCGCTCCGCTTTCTTGAGCCGCTTCTGCTGCTCCTCGCGCACGAACGGGACACCCTCGGCGACGGCGTTGCCGTCCTCGTCCACCGGCGCCCGCAGGGCGGCCCACTTGTCGTTCGACGCCGCGGTGGCGACCGGCACCGGCTGGTCCGGCCCGTATTCGGCGATCAGGTGGTCGGGGGTCAGGCCCAGCTCCTCGATGGACCGGGTCTGCAGGGCCTCGATCTTCAGCCGCTGCTGGGCCCGTGCCAGCTCGTCGCGGTGCACCGTGTCCGTCAGTTCGCGCAGTTCGGCGGCGAGCGCGTCGGTCGACGAGCGGACCGTGGACAGCTCCGCCTCCCACGCCGCGCGCACCTCTTCGGCCTCGTCCCGTTCCCGCTCGGCGAGGTCCACCGAGACGTCCAGCCAGGCCAGTGCCTCCCGGGCGCCCTGTGCGACGGCGGCGGCCTTGGCGGCCTGGAGCCGGCGCTTGCGGGCGCGCTCGGCGGCCTGCGCCCGGGCGTGCCGTTCGGTGGCGGCGGCCCGTTCCAGCGAGGCCGCCCGGTTGCCGATGGCCGTCAGCTGTTCCTCGCCCGAGCGCAGCGCCAGCCGCGCCTCCATTTCGACCTGGCGTGCCCGGGCGGCCGCCGCGGCGAGCGCGTCCCGCTGTTCGGTGGACGGTTCGGCGTCGGCCGGGGCATCCTCGGCGGCCTGTGCCGCGGCCAGCCGCGCGGTGATGTCGGCCAGCTTCTGCTGTTCGGTGACGATGTTGGCCTCGGCGGCCTGCACCAGTTTGGCCAGCCGTTCGCTCTCCCCGGTGGCGGAGCGCAGCGCCGAGCCCAGCTGCCCCAGGCGTTCGGCGACCGCGGCCAGCCGGGCGTCGGACTCGTGCAGCTGCTCAAGGGCGGCCTCTGCCCGCAGCCTGGCCTCGTCGCGGCGCGAGGTGGCGCCGGCGATCGCGAACTTGGCCCGCTCGGCCCGGGCCGTGGCGGCTTCGAGCTTGTGCATGGTCTCGTCCACCGCTGCCTGGACCTCCAGCAGGCTGGGGCCGCCGGCGGACCCGCCGCGCGCCGAGCAGGCGGTAAAAATATCCCCGTCCCGGGTGACGGCGGTCAGCGCCGGGTCGGCCGCGATGACCCCTGCCGCCATCGGGAGGTCCGCCACGACGACGGCGGAGCCCAGCAGCGTGCGGACCGTTCCTTCGACGCCCCGCTTGGCCTGGACCAGGCCGGCCGCGGGGATCGCCCCGTCCGGGAGTTCCGCCCTGCCGTCGGCGCTTCCGCCCGCCGGCACCGGGGCGCCGGCGATGAGGAGGTCCACCTGGCCGGCGTCGTCGGCCTTCATCAGTTCCAGCGCCCGGACGGCGGCGTCGGGGTCCGCGACGGCGACGGCTTCGGCCAGCGGCCCCAAGGCTGCCGCAATCGCCGCCTCATAGCCGGGCTCCACCGTGACCAGGTCCGCCAGCGGGGCCAGCACGCCCTCGGTTCCGGAGGCCAGCAGCAGCTCGCTGCCGTCCCGCCGGTTCAGCCCGACTTCCAGCGCCTCCTTGCGCGCGGCGAGGGCGTCGCGTTCGCGTTCGGCCTCGCGTTCGTCGGCCCGCAGCTGCTCCAGCTCCGCCTCAATGACGGCGAGCTCGTCGCTGGCGTCCTCGTACGCGGCGTCCAGGCCCTCTTCGCCCTGTTCCACCCCGGCCACCTGCGACTCCAGCGCGGCGAATTCGGCCTGCGCCTGGCGCCGGCGTTCCTCGCCCTCGCCGATCGAGGCGCGGAGCCGGCCCAGCTCGGCCTCGGCGGACTCCACCCGGGACCTGGCTGCCCCCACCTGGCCGGCCAGCCTGGCCAGTCCCTCGCGCCGGTCCGCGGCGGCGCGCAGGATGCCGGTCAGCCGCTTTTCCTCGTCCTCGGCAGCCCGTTCGGCGGCGGCGCGGCCTTCGATCGCGTCGTCGAGGGCGGCCCGGCGGTCCTCGAGCTCGAACTCCAGCTCGGCCTGCTCCTCGCGGACCTCGGCCGCCTGCTGTTCCAGGACCTCCGGGTCCCGCCCGCCCTCCGGTTCCCGGTCCGCGGAGCCGAGCAGCCGCCGTCGTTCATTGGCCAGGCCGGCGAGGGCGCGGAAGCGTTCGCGGGTGGACGAGAGCTGGTACCAGCGCTCGCGCGCGGCATTGAGCTCCGGGGTGGCTTCGGCCGCCAGCCGCTCCAGCTCGGCCAGGCGCCGGCGCCCGGACTCCAGGGTCTTCTCCACCTCGGCCTGCCGGGTCTTCAGCGCGGCCTCGTCCGCCACTTCCTGGGCCAGTGAGGTGCTCAGCTCCACCAGCTCGTCGGCGAGCAGCCGGGCCCGGGCATCGCGGACCTCGAACTGGACCTGCTGGGCCCGGCGGGCCACCTCGGCCTGCTTGCCCAGCGGCGTCAGCTGCCGGCGGATCTCGCCGGTGAGGTCGGTCAGCCGCTGCAGGTTGGCCTGCATGGACTCCAGCTTCCGCACCGTTTTTTCCTTGCGGCGCCGGTGCTTGAGAATGCCGGCGGCTTCCTCCACGAAGCCCCGGCGGTCCTCCGGCGTCGCGTGCAGCACCTTGTCCAGCTGGCCCTGGCCGACGATCACGTGCATCTCCCGGCCCAGCCCGGAGTCCGAGAGCAGTTCCTGGATGTCCAGCAGCCGGCAGCTGCTGCCGTTAATGGCGTATTCGGAGCCGCCCGTGCGGAACAGGGTGCGGGAGATGGTGACTTCGGAGTATTCGATCGGCAGGGCGCCGTCGGCATTGTCGATGGTCAGCGACACGTGCGCCCGGCCCAGCGGCGGGCGGCCCGCCGTGCCGGCGAAGATGACGTCCTCCATCTTGCCGCCGCGCAGCGTCTTGGCGCCCTGCTCCCCCATCACCCAGGCGAGGGCGTCCACCACGTTGGACTTTCCCGACCCGTTCGGACCGACCACGGCGGTGACGCCGGGCTCGAAGTCGAAGGTCGTCGCCGACGCAAAAGACTTAAAGCCCCGCACAGTCAGAGATTTAAGATGCACGTTGTGTCTCCCGCGGCGGACGTTTTCCTTGCCTCAATCTACCGTGTCCGCCGCGGATACACGGGCACGACGGGCTTGTCGCGGTGGACAAACGTGTGGAGCGGCCGGCGTGTGCAGGTGCGCGCATCCCGGCGGGCGGGGTGGCAACCTTGTGTAAGGGCCACGGAGAACTACCCTGAAGGCCAGTCCACGTCCGGTGAGGAGTGCTTTCGCCAGTGTCAGATCCAGCCCGTCATCCAGGGCAGCGCATTGCCGCCATTGTCCCCTGCCACAACGAAGAACAGACAGTCGCCACCGTCATCCGGGATCTGGAGCTCGCCGTCCCGGGGATAACGGTCTATGTCTACGACAACAACAGTTCCGACCGGACCGCCGAGCTGGCGCGGGCCGCCGGCGCCATCGTCCGGACGGAAACGCGCAAGGGCAAGGGCAACGTCATCCGGCGGGCGTTTGCCGATATTGACGCCGATATCTACGTCACGATCGACGGCGACGACACGTACGAGGCAGCGGACCTGCCACGCCTGATCGACGCCCTGTTGGACGGACCCTACGATCATGTGCTCGGCGTTCGTGCCGACACGTCGGAAACCGGGTCGTACCGCCCGGGGCACGCCATGGGGAACCGGATGTTCAACCGGGTCGTCAGCGTCCTCTTCCGATCCCAGGTTTCGGACATGTTGTCGGGATATCGCGTCTTTTCGCGCCGCTTCGTTAAGTCATTCCCCGCCGTGTCCAAGGAATTCGAAATCGAGACCGAATTCACGGTGCACGTCACGTCACTGCGGCTGCCGCAGGCCGAGGTCGAGGTCGGATTCCGCCAACGGCCCGAGGGGAGCGAAAGCAAGCTCAATACCTATTCGGACGGCTTCAAAATCCTGTCCCTCATCTTCGAGCTCGTCCGCCATGAACGGCCGGCCCTCTTCCACGGCATCATCGCCGCGGTGCTGGCACTGGCTTCGCTGGGGTTGGGGGTGCCCGTGGTCGTCGAGTTCTTCCAGACCGGCCTGGTGCCCCGCTTCCCGACGGCGATCCTGGCTGCTGCCGTGATGGGCCTGGCGGTACTGGTGGGTTGTATCGGCATCATCCTCGACGGCCTTAAGCGGGGACGGCATGAAGCAGCGCGCCTGGCATACCTGCGCCTGGAGCCGCCGCAGCACCGGCAGGATGCAGGCGGGGCGTGGGCGGACCCGGCCCACGCGCGTCTGGACGGGACGAACACGTGAGCGATGCATCGGCACGTTCCCCCCGTGCCCGGGCCGGCGGCCCGAGGGGTGTGCGCACCGCTTGGACTGCGGCGGACTACGGGTGGCTTACAGTCTTGGGCGCCTCCGCTTTCCTGGCCACGGCTTTTCTGTGGGTGGCGAACCACCCCGGGCGGATGACGAATGATTCCGCCCATCAGCTCAAGCAGGTTCTCGGCCTGATTCCGCTGGACGACTGGCACCCCGCCGTCATGACCGTCGGCTGGACAGGTTTGTACAGGCTGACCGGCGACGTCGGCTCGCTGGTGCTGGTGCAGGTCGCGGTGACGTTCAGTGCCGCGCTGCTCTTGGCCATCTATCTTCACGATCTCACCCGCAGCCGGCTCATGTCCTCGCTCGCCCTCGCGATTCCGTTGCTGCCGTTCACCATCACGTTCCTGGGCGTGTTGTGGAAGGACGTGCACATGATGATCGCGTTCTTCAGCGGCACCGTCCTCATCCTGCTCGCCGAGCGCTTCCCGAGGCTCCGGTATCCGTTGCTCGCCCTGTCGCTGTTGTTCCTGCTGTACGGAGGGATGGTCCGGAAAAACGCGTTCTTTGCGATCCTTCCCCTCGTCTTCCTCCTCTACCGGGCCTGGCGGAACGCATCCCCCAAGCGGCGCAGGCGGCTGACAGCCAACCGGCGACGCGTGCGGGGCGGATATGTCGTGGCCGCCGCGACGTTCCTGGTGTTGATACTGGGCACGGGCGCGGCGTTCAACGCCGCATTCCAGCCCAAACCCACCGGCCAGCTATCCCAAGTCTTCCTCGACGACATCATCTTCACCGTGCCCGCCGAAGAGATAAGGGACGCGGATATCCCCCAGGAACTGGAAGACAAACTGCTTGCCGCGGGCGAAAAATGCCGGGCCGAAGAAGCTATTTGGGATGCCTATTGGAAGTGCTACGGCCGTGGGGCAACCGGCAAATCCTTTGAACCGATCGCTTATCAGTCGGAGGTCCGGGACCTGTGGATTGATGAAGTGGTGACGCATCCGGCCCGCTACCTGTACTACCGCGCCGAGACGTACGCCCGGTTCCTCTTCACCAGCAAGCTGGAATTCGTCGGTACCGGCGCAGAGGTTGTCCCCGCTGAGTACCGCGTGGAGCCGTCGAAGGCGGACAACATCCTCTACGACTACGTGGTTGAGTTCGGCCTGAAGACTTTTCCCTGGTTTTTTAAAGCCTGGTTTTGGCTCGCCGCCTCGATAGCGCTGATCGTGGCCCTCCCCAAGACACGGCACCTGCGGCCGCAGGTCGCGGCCCTGGGCTGGTCGGCGCTCCTCTACCTGGTGGGGTACTTCCCCATTGTGCCGGCAGCCGACTACCGCTACAGCTATTGGCCCGCCGTCGCCTGCACACTTGCAGGGGTGCTCTTTCTGGCGGACCGCCGCTTAAACAACAAGGGAATTCCAAAAGATTCCAGCCCGCATCCAGGTGGATCCGAACGCCCCCTCGAATCACGCTCCGGGGCCCCCGAGTAACGTCTGCAAGGCGATCCGAGGCACGGGCAAAGGCAGCCGGAGAGACAATGACCACACACGCATGCCATTCTCTGCATGTGCGGAACGCTGGTTCGGGGTGCATAGTTAAGAGTTCGGGTACCAATGGGGGATTTTCCGTGTACAGGTGAACGTCCCCGAAGACGAATAAAGGCTGGATATTGATCGGTAACGCGACGTTTCGACATGACAACACGGCGCTGCTGGCCGTCTCGAGCGTGGAGGCCCCGGTAGCCGTCACTTCCGCCGACTTCGACGACCGGCTGGCACCCAGCCTGAAGCGCCTGAAGCTCTCCCGGAAGCTGCTGGAACGTGTTGCCGGCGTGACCGAACGCCGCTGGTGGTCGCCCGGTTCATCATTCGACGACGCCGCCATCGAAGCCGGCGCCAAGGCCCTCGCCGAGGCCGGCGTGGAGCCGGGCCAGATCGGCCTGCTGATCAACACCTCCGTCACCCGCAAGAACCTTGAGCCGTCCGTCGCGGTGAAGATCCACCACGGGCTGGGGCTGCCGTCGTCGGCCATGAACTTCGACCTGGCCAACGCCTGCCTGGGCTTCGTCAACGGAATAACGCTGGCCGCCAACATGATCGATGCCGGGCAGATCAAGTACGCGCTGATCGTCGCCGGCGAGGACGCGCAGCCGACCCAGGAAACCACCTTCGAGCGGCTGAACCACCCGGATTCCACCCGCGCCGACTACCTGCGCGAATTCGCCACGCTGACCCTGGGGTCCGGGGCCGCCGCGGCCGTGATCGGCCCCGCCGACGCCCACCCCGGCTCGCACCGGATCCTCGGCGGCGTCTCCCGCGCGGGCACCGAACACCACGAGCTGTGCGTCGGCGGGCCGGCCGGCATGTTCACGGACACCAAGGGCCTGCTGGAGAACGGGCTGGAACTGGTGGTCAACGCCTGGCACGAGGCCCACCGCGACGGCTGGAACTGGACCGCCATGGACCGGTACGTCACGCACCAGGTCTCCACCTCGTATACCAACGCGATCATCAAGGCCGTCAACCTGGTCCGCGAGCGTGTGCCGATCACCTTCCCGAAGTGGGGCAACGTGGGGCCGGCCTCGCTGCCGATGACCCTCGCCCAGGAGGCCCAGACCCTGGGCACCGGCGACCGCGTGCTCTGCATGGGCGTGGGCTCCGGCCTGAACACCACCATGATGGAGATTGCGTGGTAGACACCCCCCTCTGGCCCGGCGTCGACCCGGCCTGGTCCCGCCGCGTCCGCGTTCGCTCCACCGCCGCTGTAGACCAGGCCGGCAGCGCCCACACCTGGCACCTCCTGGACAACGGCCCGCAGTTGGCCGAACGCGGCATCGAACCAGCCGGCACCCTGCTGTGCGTGCACGGCAACCCCACCTGGTCCTACCTGTGGCGCAGCCTGCTGGCCGCCGCCGGTGACGCCGCGGCCCCGTGGCGCGTGGTCGCCGTCGACCAGCTGGACATGGGCTTCTCCGAACGCACCGGAAGCTTCCGCAGGCTCGAGGACCGGATCACCGACCTGGGCGACCTGACCGCAGAACTGGGCATCACCGGCCCCGTCGTCACCGTCGGACACGACTGGGGCGGCGTGATCTCGCTGGGCTGGGCCACCCGGCACCGCGACCAGCTCGCCGGCGTCGTCCTGACCAACACCGCCGTCCACCCCGCCGGGTTCGGGCTGCCCGCCCCGCTCAAACTGGCGCTGCACCCCGCCGTGCATCGCTGGGGAACGACGACGTCGGCCGCCTTCCTGCGCGTCACGCACGCCTTGGCGCATCCTCCGTTGGCGAAGGACGTCAGGGCCGCGTTCATGGCCCCGTACCGGCACGCGGCCCGCCGCACCGGGGTGGGCAACTTCGTGGCCGACATCCCGGCCGACGAGGCCGCGCCCAGCTGGGACGCGCTGAACGGGGTGGCCGAGGGCATCCGCAGCCTGGACGTTCCGGCGCTGATCCTGTGGGGCCCCAGGGATCCGGTGTTCTCCGACCGCTACCTGCGCGACCTGCTGGACCGGCTGCCGCAGGCCGATGTGCACCGCTTCGAAGGCGCCGGACACCTGCTCCCCGAAGACCGCGACATCGCCGGCCCCGTGTTCACCTGGCTCGACGCCGCCGTGTCCGGCTGCGGGCACGCGGCCGCCGCCCAAGGGCCGCGGGTTGCGGCCCCCTTCCGCTCCATGCTCGCCGAACTGGACGAACGCCGGACCGACGACTCCCCCGCCGTCGTCGACATGGCCCCGCTGGGCGCCGCGGCGGCAGGAAAGCGGACGCTGTCCTGGGCCGAGCTCGCCGGCCAGGTGGACCTGCTCGCCGACGGCCTGGCCGGGATCGGCGTGAAAGCAGGCGACCGCGTCAACCTGCTGGTGCCGCCCGGCATCGAACTGACCAGCCTGATCTACGCCTGCCTGAAGCTCGGCGCCGTTATCGTGGTGGCGGACGCCGGGCTGGGACCCGCCGGCCTGAGCCGCGCCATCGAGGGGGCCGGCCCCCGGTTCATCATCGGCATCGAACGTGCCTTCGCGGCCGCGCGGCTGTTCGACTGGCCGGGCGAGCGGATCAGCGTGACCGAAATGGGCGGGGCCAAGCGCCGGCTCTACGGAGTCGCTTACACCGTGCCCGAACTGCTCGAATCCGCCGCCGCTGCTGCGGCTGGCCCGGGCGGCGGCCGCGCCGGGCGCACCGCCCCCAAGCCCGACGACGACGCCGCCGTCCTCTTCACCTCCGGCTCCACCGGGCCGGCCAAGGGCGTCGTCTATACGCACCGCCGGCTGGCCGCCATGCGGGACACCCTTAAGGAGACCTACGGGCTGGAAGCCGGCACCTCGCTGGTGGCCGGCTTCGCGCCGTTCGCCCTGCTGGGCCCGGCGCTGGGGGCCACCTCGGTGACCCCGGACATGGACGTCACTGCGCCCAAGACGCTCACCGCCGCGGCCCTGGCCGATGCTGCCGCGGCGGTCAGCGCCACCGCCGTCTTCGCCTCGCCGGCCGCCCTCGCGAACGTGCTCGCCACCGCCGACGGCCTCACGGACGAACACAGGGTGGCCCTGGCCGACGTGAAGCTGCTGCTCTCGGCCGGCGCGCCGATCCCCGAGCCGCTGCTGGCCAAGGTGCAGTCGCTGATGCCGTCCGCCCAGCTGCACACCCCCTACGGCATGACCGAAGCGCTGCCGGTGACGGACATCAGCCTGGCGGAAATCCGCGCGGCCGGTTTCGGAAACGGCGTCTGCGTCGGCACCCCGGTGGCGGGGGCCACGGTGGCCATCGCTGCGGTGGCCCCGGACGGCAGCGTGGCGGAACTGCCGACGACCGACCCCAACGTCACCGGGGAGATCCTCGTGAGCGCCCCGCACGTCAAGGACCGGTACGACCGGCTCTGGATCACGCAACGGCACAGCGCGTCCGTGCCCGGCTGGCACCGCACCGGCGATGTGGGCCATCTCGACGCCCACGGGCGCCTGTGGGTCGAGGGCCGGCTGGCGCACATCATCACGACGGCGAACGGCGTCGCCACCCCGGTGGCCGCCGAGCAGGCCGCGGAAACGCACGACGGCGTCCGGCTTGCCGCCGTCGTCGGCGTCGGTCCCGCGGGCGCCCAGGTCCCGGTCGCGGTGCTGGAGACCGCGCCGCCGTCCTCGAAGCCGGACACCGCGCCGTACGCCCTCGGCGCCGAGGTGCGCACCGCCGTCGCCCGCGCCACGGGTCTGGAGCTGGCCGCCGTCCTGGTGCTGCCCGAGCTGCCCACCGACATCCGGCACAACTCCAAGATCGACCGCGCCGGGCTGGCCGTGTGGGCCGGCAAGGCGCTGGCCGGCGGACGGATCACCGCACCGTGAGCGCCGCCGAAACCCGGACCGTCCTCGTCACGGGTGCCAGCGGGATGCTCGGCGCCGCCGTGGCCCGGCTGCTGCTGGCGGAGGGCCACGGCGTCCGCACCTTCCAGCGCCGCCCCGCCGCCGGCGTGGGCTCCGCCGTCGGGACCGTCCTCGGTTCGCTGACGGACGCCGGCGCCGTCGCCCGGGCCGTCGAGGGAGTCGACGCCGTGATCCACCTGGCGGCGAAAGTTTCGTTCACCGGCCAGTGGAGCGAGTTCGTGGCCACCAACATCGACGGCACGCGCACGCTGCTGGACGCGGCGAGGTCGGCGGGCGTGCGCGACGTGGTGTTCGTGTCCTCCCCCTCGGTCGCCCATGTCGGCGAGGCCATCGCCGGCGCCGGCGCGGGGACGGCGGACCCGGACCGTGCCCGCGGCAACTACGCCCGGTCCAAGGCCGCCGCCGAGCTGCTCGCGCTGGCCGCGGACTCCCCCGGCTTCCGGGTCGCGGCCGTGCGCCCCCACATCGTCTGGGGCCCCGGCGACACCCAGCTGGTGGTACGCGTCATTGCGCGGGCCAGGGCCGGCCGGCTGCCGCTGCTGGACAACGGCGCCGCGCTGATCGACACCACCTATATCGACAACGCCGCGGCAGCCATTGTCCGTGCGCTCGAACGGATGGACCAGGCGCACGGCCAAGCCCTGGTGGTCACCAACGGCCAGCCCCGGCCGGTAGGCGAACTGATCGCCGGCATCTGCCGGGCCGCCGGCGTGATGGCGCCCGTTTGGTCGGTTCCCGGCTGGCTGGCCCGCGGCGCCGGTTCGGTTATCGAACGGGCCTGGACGGCCGCCGGAGCGCGCGGGCTGGTCCGCGACGAACCGCCCATGACGCGCTTCCTCGCCGAGCAGCTGTCGACCGCGCACTGGTTCGACCAGCGCCGCACCCGCGAGGTGCTGGACTGGGTGCCCGAGGTCAGCATCGAAGAAGGGCTGCGACGGTTGGCAGCCCACTACGGCGGAACGACGAGGTAGGAGCAAGCATTGGAAAGCGTGAAGCTGATCGATTCCTGGCCGGTGGACAACGCGGCCACCGCCGTCGTCGCGGCCGACGGCGCCGTCGTTGCCTCCCATGGCGACCAGCAGCGGCGCTTCCCGCTGGCGTCCGTGACCAAGCTGCTCAGCGCCTATGCGGTGCTGCTGGCCGTCGAGGAAGGCGCGCTGGAACTGGACCAGGCGGCGGGCGCCGACGGCGCCACCGTCCGCCACCTGCTGGCGCACAGCGCCGGCTACGACTTCGGCGACCGCACCGTGCGGTTCTCCCCCGGCGACCGGCGGCTCTACTCCAACGCCGGCTTCGAGGTGCTCGGCGAGACGCTTGAGGCCGCGGCGGGCATGGCGTTCGCGGACTACCTGCGCGAGGGCGTGCTCGTTCCCCTCGGCATGAAGGACACCAGCCTGGACGGCTCCCCCGCGGCCGGGGCGACCTCCACGTCCGCCGACCTGTCCCGTTTCGCAGCGGAACTGCAGCGGCCGTCGCTGCTGGCCGCCGCCACGGTGCAGGAGGCGACGCAGGTGGCCTACCCGGGGCTGGCGGGTGTGCTGCCGGGGTTCGGCCGCCAGCAGAACAACGACTGGGGCCTGGGTTTCGAGATCCGCGGCCACAAGGAGCCGCACTGGACCGGCAGCAAGAGCTCGCCGAAAACGTTCGGCCACTTCGGCCAGTCCGGCACCTTCCTCTGGGTGGATCCGGAGGCCGGCGCCGCCTGCATCGCGCTCACCGACCGCGACTTCGGGCCCTGGGCCGCAGACGCGTGGCCCGATTACACGGACGCGGTGCTGGCGGAGCTGGGAAGGTAGCCCGTTACCAGCGGCCGTTCCGGGGCCTCGGCTGGCAGGCCGGGCAGGTGTAGGACGACCGGTTCATGAAGGTGTCCCGGCGGATCTTCGTGGACAGGCCCAGGGCGCTGCAGCGGTGGCAGGGCCCGCCCTCCCGGCCGTAGGCGTTCAGTGACCGTTCGAAGTATCCGGAGGCGCCGTTGACGTTCACGTAGAGGGAATCGAAGCTGGTGCCCCCGGCCTCGAGCGCCCTGCTCATGACGTCCCGGCACGCGCTGAGCAGCCGCTCCGCTTCCTTGCGGCGCAGGGTGTCGGTCGGGCGGGCGTAGTGCAACTGCGCGGCCCAGAGGGCTTCGTCGGCGTAGATGTTGCCGATGCCGGAGACCAGTGCCTGGTCCAGGATGGCGCGCTTGATGCCGGTCTTGCGGGCACGCAGGCGCTGGTAGAACGCCTCGAAGGAGAAGGCGGGGTCGAGCGGGTCGCGGGCGATGTGGGCGGCCTCGACCGGGATCAGCGGCAGGCCGGTCTCGGACATCCCGCCGGCATGGCCGTCGGGAGTGGGCATCAGGTCGGCCAGGAACATGCCGCCGAATATCCGCTGGTCCACGAACCGCAGCTCGGCCGGCATCGGCGGGCCGTCGGGTTCGCCGGCCGGACTGAGCGTCAACCGGACCTTCAGGTGCTTCTCGTCGGGCTGCCCGCTGTCTTCGACCAGCAGTTGGCCGCTCATGCCGAGGTGCGCCATCAGGGCGAGTTTGGGCTCGTCGGGCACGGCGTTAACGGCGCCGGGGTGCGGCGAAGGGTCCGGCGTGGTCTCCAGCAGCGGCATCCAGAGGAATTTCCCGCGCCGGGCGACGTCGGCCACGTGGGCGCCGATGAGGTTGCCGCGCAGGTCGTCGGCTCCGAGGGCGTGGCGCCGGATGGAACGCTCGTCCAGGACGTCCACTCCGGTGATCGTCCGCCCGCGGACCCACTGGGCGAGCCCGCGGCGGACAACCTCCACCTCAGGCAGTTCAGGCATCGGAGTCGGCGGTCTCCGTCACCGATACGGGCAGCGAGGCACGCAGCGCCCGCCACGTGGTGGCGGCCGCTTCCTGCTCGGCTTCCTTCTTGGAATGTCCGGTGCCGCGGCCGTATTCGGTGGTGCCGATCAGCAGCGTGGCCACGAAGGTCCGGGCGTGGTCCGGGCCCGATCCGTCCACCCGGTAGGTCACGGTGCCCATCTTCCGGGCGGCGGCCAGCTCCTGGATGCTGGTCTTCCAGTCTGTGCCCGCGCCCAGGGCGTCGGCGTCCGCCAGGAGCGGCCCGACGAGGCGCATCACCAGCTGGCGCGCCGTTTCGATGCCCTGGCACAGGTAGGCGGCGCCGAAGAGGGCCTCCATCGTGTCGGCCAGGATGGAGGACTTGTCGGCCCCGTTGGTGAGCTTTTCGCCCTGCCCGAGCAGCACATGCCGGCCGACGTCCAGGCTGCGCGCGATGCCGGCCAGCGCCCGGGTGGAGACGACGGCGGAGCGCCGCTTGGCCAGTTCGCCCTCGGGCAGGTCCGGGTTGTCCCGGTACAGCGCGTCGGTCACGGAAAAGCCCAGGATCGAGTCGCCGAGGAATTCCAGGCGCTCGTTGGTCGGCAGTCCGCCGTGCTCGTAGGCGTAGGAACGGTGGGTTAAAGCAAGACGGAGCGTCTCGGCGTCGATATCAACGCCGAGACGCTCCAAAAGCTCTTCAGTTGAAGGCATGCCGGACGTTGTTACGCGTCGGCTACCTTGCGGCCCTTGTACTCAAGGAACAGCGCGGTGCCTGCCGAGTCGGTGACAACCTTGGCCTGGTGCGGCAGGCTGTAGGTGACACGGCCGTTCTCAACGGTCTTGACCAGGTTGGGCGCAGTGGCCTTCCACTGGGACCGGCGTGCGCGCGTATTCGAGCGGGACATCTTCCGCTTGGGAACAGCCACGGCTAACTCTCTTCTCTCTCGTCTGACTCTTTACTTTCGGGCGCCTCGTCGGCGGCCGTACCGGCCAACCCGGCAAGGGCTGCCCAGCGAGGATCCACGACCTCATGGTGGTGACCCGGATCCTCTTCAAGGCGCATCCCGCATTCCGGGCACAAGCCTTGGCAGTCTTCCCGGCACACCGGCTGGAACGGCAGGGCGGTCACCACTGCGTCCCGCAGCGCCGGTTCGAGATCGATCAGATCGCGCTCAACCCGCCGCTGTTCGTCCTGTTCTTCTTCCTCGAGGAGTTCAGCTTCCTCGTAGTAGAAGAGTTCCTGCACATTGACGTCGAGGTCGTACGCGATGGGATCCAGGCAACGCCCGCACTCGCCCGTGACTGCCACGGAAACGGTGCCGGAAACCAGGATTCCCTCGTGCACGGCCTCAAGCTTCAGGTCCAGCTCCATGTCGGAGCCTTCCTGAACGCCAATGAGTGCTGCCCCGAAATCCTTCGGCGCAGCGATACGTTCTTCAAGAGTCCGCATGGTGCCCGGGCTGCGCCCGAGGTCCTTGACCGCAAGGGTCAAGGCCGAACTTTGATCATGGTTCAAGACCACAGTACTGAGAACTCCTAAAGAACATACGACCGACGTATCATCTTAGCCCGGATCTCCCGCGGGCCCAAACCGGCGGCGCTGCGGGGGTGTCAGTCCCGTCCGGCGGGCTCCAACGGCCTCTCGGCCTGGATCTGTGATGCCAGGTCGACGATCCAGGAACGCAGCTCGGGTCCCAGGTCCTCGCGCTCCGTGGCCAGGGAGACGACGGCCTTGAGATAGCTGAGCTTGTCGCCGGTGTCGTAGCGGCGCCCCTTGAAGACCACGGCATAAACACCGCCGCCGGCCTCCTCGGAGCCGGCCAGCACCTGCAGCGCGTCCGTCAGCTGTATTTCTCCGCCGCGGCCCGGCGGGGTCTCCTCCAGGACGTCGAAGACCGCGGGGTGCAGGACATAACGTCCGATCACGGCCAGGTTCGACGGCGCCTCGGCGGCGTCGGGCTTCTCCACCAGGCCGTTCACCTTCACGTGCGCCGCGCCGTCGATGCGGCTGATGTCCGCGCACCCGTAGGCGCTGATCGCTTCCGGATCGACCTCCATCAGGGCAATGACGGAGCCGCCGGTCGCCTGCTGGACCGCGATCATCTCCGTGAGCAGTTCGTCGCGCTCGTCGATCAGGTCATCGCCCAGCAAGACGGCGAAGGGCTCGTTGCCCACATGCTGCCTGGCGCAGAGAACGGCGTGGCCGAGCCCCTTGGGGTCGCCCTGGCGCAGGTAGTGAATGTCGGCCAGCTGGGAAGATTCCCGGACCGCGGCCAGCTTGTCGGCGTCGCCCTTGTCCTCCAGGGTTTGCTCGATAAACGGGACCCGGTCGAAGTGGTCCTCCAGGGAACGCTTGTTGCGCCCGGTGATCATCAGCACGTCGTCCAGGCCGGCGCGCGTCGCTTCTTCGACGACATATTGGATGGCCGGCTTGTCGACGACGGGCAGCATTTCCTTCGGCATGGCCTTGGTGGCCGGCAGGAACCTGGTCCCCAGCCCGGCGGCGGGCAGAACGGCTTTTCGTACGGATTGAGCTTGAGGCATGGTCAAACGTTAGCAAACGCGGGCTCCGCCGCAACCGCCGGAAGCGATCCGGGCCGGGCTACCGGGGCTGCTCCGCGGCGCGGAAACCGGCGAGTACGGCCTTCGGCACGAACTCCGAGATGTCCCCGCCCAGCGAGGCAATCTCCTTGATCAAGGTCGACGACAGGTGCGTGTAGCTGCTCTCCGCGGCGAGGAAAACCGTCTCGATGCCGGCCAGATGCCGGTTCATGTGGGCCATCGGCAGCTCGTAGTGGTAGTCCTGCGACGAGCGCAGGCCCTTGACGATGACGCCGGCGCCGTGGCTGCGGCAGTATTCGGCCAGCAGGCCTTCACCCATCGCTTCAACGCTCACGCCGCGGAGGTAGGAGAGCGTCTCGCGGGCCATGGTCAGCCGCTCGTCCAGGCTGAAACGGTATTTCTTGGCATAGTTTGTCGAGACGGCGACGATGACCTCGTCGTACATGCTGGCGGCACGGGCAATGATTTCCACGTGGCCTTTGTGGAGCGGGTCATAGGATCCTGGGCAGACGGCACGGCGCATAGAGTCGAATCTAGTCGATCCGGGCGGGCGGTGCACCACGCTTCGGTGGTAATACTGGGAGTCATGAGCACAGCTATGCGGCAACTCGTTCACGGCCGGCGGGCCGGCGTTCCGGCGCCGTGGCAGCGGACCGCGGCCGGATCGAACCTCCTCGGCGACGACGGAGGCCTCGGCCTCACCATTTTCGAGGAGATGACGACCCTTGCCGCGCGGACCGGCGCCATCAATCTGGGGCAGGGGTTTCCCGACGAGGACGGCCCGGCGGAAATCGCCGCCGCCGCCATTGACGCCATCCGCGGCGGAGCCAACCAGTATGCGCCGGGCAAGGGAACACTCACGCTGCGCAGCGCCGTTGCCGCCCACCAGCAGCGGTTCTACGGCCTGTCACCGGACCCGGAAACCGAGATCATCGTCACGACCGGAGCGACCGAGGCGCTGGCAGCGACGTTGTTGGCCCTGAGCGGACCGGGCGACGACGTGCTGACGTTCGAGCCCTTCTATGACGCGTACGGGGCGATCATCGGCCTGGCCGGAGCCCGGCACACCACGGCCCCGCTCCTCGCCCCCGATTTCCAGCCGGACCTCGACTCACTCGAAGCGGCCTTTTCGGAGCGCACCCGCATCGTCCTGGTCAACAACCCGCACAATCCGATGGGCAGCGTTTTCTCCCGCGAGGCCCTGTTGCGCATCGTCGAGCTGGCTGAGCGCTACGACGCGCTGATCGTCACCGACGAGGTCTACGAGCATCTGACCTTCGATGCACCCCACATCCCCATCGCCACCCTGCCGGGAGCCGCCGAGCGGACGCTCACCATTTCGTCGGCCGGCAAGACGTTTTCGTTCACCGGTTGGAAGGTCGGCTGGCTCTCCGGCCCGGCGGACCTCGTAGCAGCCGTCCGCACGGTCAAGCAATTCCTCACGTACAGCTCGGGCGCACCGTTCCAGGATGCGGTGGCGGCGGGGCTGGGGCTGCCGGACTCGTTCTACGGCGGGATCGCCGCCGGCCTGAAGGCCAAGCGGGACCTGCTCAGCGACGGATTGCGGCAGGCCGGCTTCGATGTCTTCACGCCGCAGGGCACCTACTTCGTCAACGTGGACACGGCACCGCTGGGTATCACCGACGCACTCGACCTGGCCCGCCGGATGCCCGGGCTGATCGGCGTGGCCGCCATCCCGGTGCCGGTCTTCTGCCACCCCGACGGCGCCGAGCGGACCCGCTCGCTGCTGCGCTTCGCGTTCTGCAAGCGGACCGAGGTCCTGCAGGACGCCGCGCAACGCCTCGCCTCCCTGCCGGACAGGATCTGAGCCGTGGCCGAACGCTACCTGCGCGGCACCGGCCTCCACGCCGGCATCGACAAGGACGACCGGGTACCGGGATCCTACGTCCTGAGCATTGGCGGCGCCGAGCAATCGCACGTCAACCTGCGTCATCCCGGCGACGTGTTCTACGAATACCTGCGCCGGATCGCCAACGTCGTCGACCTGGCGGGCCCGGCAGGGGTCCCGCTGCGTTGCCTCCACCTGGGCGCCGGCGCCCTGACGCTGGCCCGGTACGTGCAGGCCACCCGGCCCGGTTCCCGGCAGGTCGCCGTCGAGCTGGAGCGGGAGCTGCTGGACTTCGTCCTCGAGCACCTTCCCATGCCCGACGGCACGGACCTGACGGTCCACTTCGGCGATGCCCGGCATGAACTGGCCTTCGGGGACATCGAGGGCACCTTCGATGTGATCGTGCTGGATGTTTTCGCCGGCGACGACGCCCCGGAGCACCTGACCACGGCGGACTTCTACGCGGAGATGCTGGAGGCTTTGGAACCGGACGGGGTGCTGCTGGTCAACGTCGGAGACGACCCGCCGCTGGCGTTCGCCAAGCGGCAGATCGCCGAGCTCGCGTCCGTCGCCGGTTCGGTGGCGGCGTTGGGCGAGGCCGGCATGTTCGGCAGCCGGAGGGCGGGCAACATCGTCCTGGCCGCCCGCGGCGGTTTGTGGCCGCCGGAATGGTCGGCCGCCCTGCTGGCGGCGGGCCCGCACCCGGCGGCGGTCCTCAGCGGCCCGGAGCTCGATTCATTCGCCCGCAGCTGACTGGTCCACGGCGGGTTCGGCGAACCAGAGACGCGTCTCGCCGTACTTCCGGACGGCGAACCGGACGAGGCCTTCGGGCCATTCCGGTTCGGGTGACCGCGAAGAGCGTTCGACGACGACGACGGCGCCGTCGGCGAGGAATCCGGACAAGGAGGCGAGGATGCCGGCGAGCGCGTCCTCGGCCAGCGGGTACGGCGGGTCCATCAGCACCAGGTCCCAATGGTGTCCCGGCGGAAGGTCCTTGAGGAACCGTTCCGCCTTCATCCGGTGCACCGTGGCCGTCTTCCGGCCCAGTTTGCCGTTAACCAGCTCGGCGTTGCGGCGGCAGACCCCCGCGGCTTTGTCGGCCGCTTCGACCAGGTCCACCGTGGCGGCGCCGCGGCTGGCGGTCTCGACTCCCAGAGCCCCGGAGCCGGCGAAAAGGTCGAGTACCCGGGCGCCGGCCACGACATCGTAGGACTCCAGCCGGGAAAACAACGCCTCCTTGACCCGGTCCGTCGTCGGCCGGGTGTTCTCCCCGGGCACGCTGGCCAGGGCCAGTCCCCCGGCCACGCCGGCCACGATGCGGCTCACCGGTTACCCGCGCTCAAGGAAGGCCTCCCGCTCGGGGTTCAGGTACAGCTCGATGGCGGCCGCCAGCTCGGGATACCGGGCCAGGGTAGAGTCCCGCTGCAGGATGGCCGTGGCGTCTTCCCGGGCACGGGCGATAACGGCCTCGTCCTTGATCACGCGCAGCAGCCTCAGGGTGGATTTGCCGCCGGACTGGGACGCCCCGAGGATGTCGCCTTCGCGACGCAGCTGGAGGTCTGCCTGCGAGAGTTCAAACCCGTCGGTGGTCGCGGCTACGGCCTGCAGCCGCTCGCGGCTGGGGTGCCCGGGCTCCAGCTGCGTGACCAGCAGACAGGTGCCGGGGAGCCCGCCGCGGCCCACCCGTCCGCGGAGCTGGTGGAGCTGCGAAATGCCGAAGCGGTCGGCGTCCAGGATCACCATCATGGTGGCGTTGTGCACGTCGACGCCGACCTCGATGACCGTGGTGGACACCAGGATGTCCAACGTTCCGTCGTTGAACGCCGCCATGGCAGCGGCCTTCTGCTCCGGCTCCATCCGGCCGTGCAGCATGCCGATCCGGATTCCGTCCAGGACCGGCAGCCCGCCCAGGTACTCGACCAGGGCGGCCACCGATGCCATGGGCCGCTGTTGCTCCGGCTGCCCTGACAGCTCGTCCGGCGGATCGGCCTCTTCGAGCTCGTCATCCCCGATCTTGGGGCACACGACGTAGACCTGCCGGCCGGCGGCGACCTCCTCCCGGGCCCGTTCCCAGATCCGGTCCTCCCAGGCAGGATGTTCCTGGAGGGCCACCACGTGGGTGGTGATCGGAGCGCGGCCCGCGGGCAGCTCCGTCAGCACGGACGTTTCCAGGTCCCCGAAGACGGTCATCGCCACCGTCCGGGGAATGGGCGTGGCAGTCATGACCAGCAGGTGCGGTGGCGTGGCCGAGCGGCTCCGGAGGCGATCGCGCTGTTCCACGCCGAAGCGGTGCTGTTCGTCCACCACCACGAGGCCGAGGTCAAAAAACTGCACCGTGTCGGACAGCAGGGCATGCGTGCCGACGACGATGCCCGCCTCGCCTGCCGCCACATCGAGCAAGGCCCTGCGTTTGGCCGTTCCGGTCATCGAGCCGGTCAGCAGCACGACTTTAGTGCCGTCGGGGTCGCCGCCCAACATGCCGCCCTGCGCCAACGGGCCAAGCGTCCGGGTGATCGATGCGAAATGCTGGCCCGCCAGGACCTCGGTCGGCGCGAGCAGGACGGCCTGGCCGCCCGAGTCGACCACTTGCAGCATGGCCCGAAGGGCAACCAGGGTCTTCCCCGACCCGACTTCCCCCTGCAGCAACCGGTTCATGGGTGAATCTCCGGCCAGCTCCGCCGCGATCGTCGCGCCGACCTCGCGCTGTCCCGCGGTCAGGTCGAAGGGCAGGCGGGCGTCGAACTTGTCGGCAATACCGCCCTTCCGGCCCGGGCGTGCGGTCGCCTGTTCGGCCGCGGCGATGGCCCGCTTCCGCCCGAGGGCCGCCTGCAGGACCAGCGCTTCCTGATAGCGGAAGCGGTCGCGGGCCGCGCTGGCGGCTTCCATCGTCGAGGGCCGGTGGATCTGTTCGTAGGCCTCAGCCAGTGAGAGCATTCCGTCCCGTACGGCGATGTCGGTCGGGATGGGGTCCCCCAGGCGCCCGAAGTCCACGGCATCGAGCAACAGGTCAACGGCCGCCTTGATGCGCCAGCTGCCCAGTTTTGCCGTCGCCGAATACATGGGCACCGGGCGCAGGGCCTCCTCGGCGTCGAAGTCGAAGGCGTCTTCGAGCAACTGGTAGTCGGGGTTGGTCAAGGTAAGGTTTCCGCGGTAGGACGTCACCTTGCCGGAGAACATGGCGATGGTCCCCGGCCGCAGTTCCCGTTCAGCCTGATAGCCGTTGAAGAAGGTGAGGCTGATGTCCGAGGAATTGTCGGTCACGACGACCTCGGTCAGCGAACCGCGGCGGGCCCGCATCTTGCGTGAACTGGAGCTCAGCACCCGGGCCACCAGGGTTGCGTCCTGGTCGATCGGCAGCTCGGCGATCATGGTCAGTTCTCCGCGCTTCATGTATCGCCGCGGGAAGTAGTTGAGCAGTTCCCCGGTCACCGTCATGCCCAGGTGCTTTTCGAGTGCCGAGGCCGAGCGCTTGCCCAGCCGCCGCTCCAGCGGGACGCTCAGCTCGTCAGCAGGGTCAACCGCCATGGTTCTGCTCCGGCGGGCCGGCCAGCTCCGTCATGCTGACGTTCATCGGTTCACCCAGCTCCCGGATAACCTCCAGTGCCGCGTCGCCCTCCGGCACGTGCGCGTGGACGCGCCAGCGGTACCCGCCCTCGATTTCAGTCACGGCGCTCATGATGACCGAGTCGCCCAGTTCGTCCAGTTTCAGGCGCAGCGTCGCGGCGTCGAGGGGGCTGAGGTTGACGGTGCACATGACCTCGACACCTTCGTGCACGTGGTCCAGATGCAGGTGCGGATCCTGCACGTTGTAGCCGTGCAGGCCGTCCAGCAGTTCCGGCTGCAGTTCCACGCCCAGGGCGCTGGCCCGCAGGGTGTCCATGATGAGCAGGAACCCGACGGCGCCGGCGTCGACGATGTGCGCCGATTCGAGTGCCCCGAGCTGGGTCTCGGTCCTGACCACCGCGGCCACCGCCTCTTCCACGACCGATTCCAGCGTTGCCGCCAGGCCGTGGTTGCTGTCGTCGCCGTTCTTCGCCGCATGTACAGCCGACGCCGCCCGCGAGACCGACGCGATGACGGAGAGCATGGTTCCCTCAACGGGCTCGCTCAGCGCGGACCAGCACCTGATTTCGGCACGCTGGAGGGCCGCGGCCAGCAGCGGCCCCGTCAACCGGGTCGTGCCCCGCAAGGGTTCGGCCAGGGCGGCCAGGAAAACGGACAGCAGGGTGCCCGAGTTCCCGCGCGCTTCTTCCATCGCCGCCTGGCCTGCTCCGGCCAGGAGTTCGCCGATGTCCGCCGTCCGGTTTTCGGCGGCCGACTTCGCCGCCGCCCGGACGGTCAGATAGAGGTTGGTCCCCGTGTCGCCGTCGGCCACCGGGAAGATGTTGATGGCGTTCAGGCGGTCGCTGTGGTTGCCGAGGACGACCTCGGCCTTGGACAGCCAGCGGCGCAGCGCTTCGGCATTGGCAGCAATTTTCGTCTGCAAAGGGGTCCCATCTGCATGCGCCGGCGATGCCCGCCAACGATCGATCTCAGTCCTCCGGCGTTACCTGAGCCTACCGCAGCCGGCTCCGCTCACCGGCATACGGCCGCGTCGCGGCTCACTCGAGGTCCGCAGTACTCAGATATTCGCCGAGGCTGTCGTTCTGCAGCGCGTCGGCTATCTCGGCGATGGCCGCCTCGTCCGGCACGACGATCGACTGGCCGTCCGCGGAAGTGCCGGTGCCCAGGGTCGGAAGGGTGAACATCTGAACGTCGCTGGACCGTACATCCCGAAGCGAGACGCCCAGGGAGCCTGCCGTTATGGCGTCGAATTCGCTGTCAACGCTCACGAACGGGGAAAATTCGTCGACTACCTCGTTAATGCGCACGGGGTTTGTCAGTGTCTCGGCCGTCAGGAACTCGGACATCAGAGCCTTGACGAAGAGCTGTTGGTTGCGCACGCGCTGATAGTCGCCGTCGCTGAAGGCCTTGCGCTCCCGCACGAAGGACAGGGCAGACTCGCCGTCCAGAGTCTGGGTGCCCGCCGGGAAGAACTCGCCGGTCGACCCGGTTGCCGAGAAGGCCGCCGGATTATTGATCTCCACCCCGCCCAAGGCGTCGGTCAGTTCCTTGAACCCCGAGAAGTCGATGATGGCGACGTGGTCGACGCGGGTCTCAAACAGCCCTTCGATGGTTTCGACGACAAGCGGTACCCCGCCGAACGCCATGGCGGCGTTGATCTTGTGCTCGCCCTGGCCCGGTATGTCCACCCAGGTGTCGCGCATGATCGACATGACGTAGACGTTCTCCCGATTCTCCGGGATGTGCATCAGCATCATGGTGTCGGAGCGGCTGCCGTCCGAGACCTCGGTCAGATTCTGCGTACCCGTGGCGCGGCTGTCGGAGCCCATCAGAAGAATGTTGACCGTCTTGTCGTTCGGGTCCTTCTCGGCCCGATTGTCCGGGAAGGCCGATTCGATCGTTTGGGACTTGCTGTTGAAGGAGTTGGCCAAGTTGAACAAGTAGCCACCTCCGACGATTGCAGCGACGACAACGATGCCCACGAGGGTGAAGAAGATGGTGCGGATGGGATCTTTCTTCCGCTGGCGGCGCTGCCGCCGCGGGCGGTATTCGTTGTCGTGGTCAGCAGTCAATGGGGTCACTTCCTAGGGGTGAGGCTACCTAAAAGGATAAACCCCGCGGCCGTCTCCTTACCGCAGGGCCGGTCTGGCGTGGCTGCGGTCACTGTCGCTCCGGCGGGCCGCGATGGTCGGGATACGCTGGCTGTATGACCCGCGCCTTCCCCCGACGCCGCCGTTTTGCCGTCCTTTTGTCGCTAGGAGCCCTGGGCAGCCTCACGGCGTGTTCGCCTGTTGTCGACGTTGACGCCGCTCCGGACGCGGCAAACCCCGGATGCGCCCCGATGATGGTCATCCTCCCCCAGTACGTCGCCGATTTCCCGCGCCGTGAAACGAGCAGCCAGGCGACCGCCGCGTGGGGGGACCCTTCCCAGGTCATCCTGCGGTGCGGTGTGCCGGTTCCCGGCCCGACGACGGACCAATGCGTCTCGGTCGACGGCGTCGACTGGGTACTGCGCGAAGGCGAGAACGGCTACTGGACGGCCACGACCTACGGGCGCACCCCGGCCACGGAACTGCTGTTCAAGCCCGATGACGTGGCAGAGAGCTCCGTGTTGATGGACATCTCGGCGGCGGCGTCGGAGATTCCGCAGGAACGCGAATGCCTGAGCATTTCCGACGTCCTGTAGGCGGCACGGCCGGCGACACCGCGCCGGCCGGCATGGTCAGCGGAGGCCGGTCTTGCGGTTGAGGGCCAGGTACAGCAGCTCGTCGATCAACTCGGTGTAAGGCAGTCCGGATTTCGCCCACATCTGCGGATACATGCTGATCGGCGTAAACCCGGGCATGGTGTTGATCTCATTGATAATGAGCTCGCCGTCCGGCGTGTAGAAGAAGTCGACCCGGGAGAGTCCCTCTCCCCCGAGCGCGTCGAACGCCTGTGCGGCGAGTTCGCGCACTCTTTCCGTGGCGCCGGCGGGCAAATCCGCCGGGCAGCTGAGGGCGGCGGCCGTACCGTCCAGGTATTTCGCTTCGAAATCGTAAAACTGATGCTCGCCGGGCTGGACGGCGATTTCCCCGGGCAGACTGGTGCGCGTCGGTTCTGTTCCCCTGCCTTGCAGCACCGCTACTTCAATCTCGCGGCCGATGATGCCGGCTTCGACAACCACCTTGGGATCGTGTTCGCGGGCGGCCTCCACGGCGGCGCGCAGGCCGCCCGGCTCGGCCACCCGGGTGATTCCCATGGAAGAACCCGCCCGGGCCGGCTTGACGAAGACCGGGAACTGGAGCGTGCCCAGACGTTCGAGCACCGCGTCCGGGTCCTGCTGCCACTGACGGTCGGTGATGACCTGGTAGGGACCGACGTGGAGGCCGGCCGATTCGAAGACCACCTTCATATAGTGCTTGTCCATGCCGACGGCAGAGGCCAGTACGCCGGCGCCGACGTAGCGGACGTCGGCCATCTCCAGCAACCCCTGAAGCGTTCCGTCCTCGCCGAACGGCCCGTGCAGCAGCGGCAGCACCACGTCGACGTTGCCCAGGCTCTGCGGAACCTGCGCGGCCGGCGCGACCATGAGTTCCGGCGTGTCCCGCCTGCTGGCCAGCACGACGGGTTCGGCGGACGCACTGATCTCCGGCATTTTCCCCGAGGCGAGCGACCACTGGGCCGGATCTTCGGCGACCTGGACCCACTGGCCGTTGCGCGCAATTCCGATGGGAACGACGTCGTACTTGTCCTTGTCGATGGCCCCGAGAACCCCGGCCGCGGTGACGCAGCTGACGGAATGTTCGCTGGACCGCCCGCCGAAAAGGACGGCAACGCGGGGTTTGCGGCCCGGCGACGGGGCGTTCGCGGCGGGAATGGTCTCGTCGTTCACTGGAGTTCACCTTCGGATTTGAGTTCACGGGTCAACAGGCGTGGCGCCAGCGCCTCTACGGAAACCTGCCCCTCCAGGACGGCAACCACTGCCTCGGTAATCGGCATGTCGACGCCCACCTTGGTGGCCAGATCCAGCACGGCGCGGCCGGACTTGATGCCTTCGGCCGTTTGGGTCATTCGTTCCGTCACCTGGTCCAGGGTCAGGCCTTCGCCCAAGAGCCGTCCGGCTGTGTGGTTGCGCGACAGCGGCGACGCGCAGGTGGCGACCAGGTCGCCGAGCCCGGCCAGCCCGGCCATCGTCTGGACCTCTCCCCCGAGGGCAAGGGTCAGCCTGGTGGTCTCGGCCAGTCCGCGGGTGATGACCGTCGCCTTGGTGTTGTCTCCCATGCCCTTGCCGTCGCAGATTCCCACGCACAGGGCAATGATGTTCTTCACGATGCCGCCGATCTCCACCCCCGTGACGTCCGAGTTCGTGTACGGACGGAAATAGCTGGCGGTGCACAACCGCGCAATCCACTGCGCGGTGTCGTCGTCCGTGCAGGCCACCACCGAGGCGGTCGGTTCCTTGCGCGCAATCTCGAGCGCCAGGTTGGGACCGGAAATGACGGCCACGTGGGAGTCGGACAGGCCGAGCTCTTCCTTGATGACTTCGCTCATGCGCGCATCGGTCCCGCGCTCCAGCCCCTTCATGAGCGAGACGACCACTGCCTCCGGATCGAGCAGCGGCTTCCAGGACGCCAGCTGCGGCCGGAGGGTCTGGGCGGGAACAGCGAGCACCACCAGCGGCGCGCCGCGGAGGACTTCGGCGACGTCCTCCGAAGCGACGATGTTCTCCGGCAGCGCGATGTCCCGGAGGTACTTCACATTCCGGTGCCGGGAATTGATTTCCTCCGCCACTTCGGCGCGCCGGGCCCAGAGCCTGACCTCGACGTCGGGGTGGGCGTCCGCGACGACCTTGGCAAAGGTAGTGCCCCAGCTTCCTGCTCCGAGAACGGCGATGTTGGCAGGCAGGTCGGGGCGTGCTGTCACAACTTCTCCTCAGGCGGTAGCTCTTCTGTATGCACCGGTTCGCCGGAACCAAAGTCCCGGCCCATGGCGCTTTGACCGTGAGCAGAAGGATCCCAGCGGACGGCGGGCGCTGCCTCGCCGCGTACTTCGGCCAGCAGCGCCGTGATGCTGTCCATAATCCTATTCGTTGCGGCCTCGAGAACGGTCCTGGTGATCGGCAAGCCGCTGAATTCGCTCAGGTCCACCGGCGGTCCGGCCGTGACGTGTGCCGTCTTGCGCGGAAAAAGGCTGGGCCTTTTCGCATAACGGGGCAACAGCTCGTTGGCACCCCAGTGCGCCACCGGAATGACCGGCGCGCCGGTCTGCAGCGCGAGCCTTGCCGCCCCGGTGCGCCCGCGCATCGGCCACAGGGCCGGGTCCCGGGTCAGCGTCCCCTCCGGGTAGATGATCACGGCACCGCCTTCGTCGAGCACCTCGCGTGAGACGTCAAGGGAACGGTTTGCGCCCGAACTGCTCCGCTCCACCGGTATCTGCCGGGCCGCCGTCAACAGTTGCCCGACCACCGGGATCTTGAACAGCGAGGCCTTCGCCAGGAAGTGCGGAAGGGCGCCCTGGTTGTAGACGTAATGGCCGACCACGAGCGGATCGATTTCCGTGTTGTGGTTCGGACAGACGATGAATCCCCGGTCCTTGGGGAAATTCTCCGATCCCGTCCAGTTGCGACGGAGGACCAGGTTCAGGACTGGCCGGACAACGCCGGCGAGGACACCAATGACCACCCGCTCTTTGGAGTCTGCTCCCATGTCCGCCTACTCGACGTCGAAGTCCGCGCCGAGGCCCTCCAGCTTTGACTGGAAGCGTTCGTAGCCACGGTTGATGAGTTCAATGCCGGTCACGCGGGAGGTTCCGGCCGCCGCCAACGCGGCGATCAGGTGGCTGAAGCCGCCGCGGAGGTCGGGGATGTCTATCTCCGCCCCGGAGAGCTGTGTGGGTCCGGAAATCACGGCGGAATGCAGGAAATTCCGCTGCCCGAAGCGGCACGGAATGCTGCCGAGGCATTCGCGGTGCACCTGGATGTTCGCACCCATCCGAATCAGCGCCTCGGTGAATCCGAACCGGTTCTCGTACACGGTCTCGTGCACGATCGAGACGCCTTCGGCCTGCGTCAGGGCGACGACGAGGGGCTGCTGCCAATCCGTCATGAAGCCCGGGTGCACGTCGGTCTCGAGCACCAGCGGCGACAGGCTGCCGCCCGGGTGGTAGAAGCGGATGCCGTCGTCGTCGATGTCGAACGCCCCGCCGATCTTGCGGTAGGTGTTCAGGAAGGCGGTGAGGTCGCCCTGATGGGCACCTTCGACGTAAATGTCTCCCTGCGTCACGAGCGCCGCGGATGCCCAGGACGCGGCCTCGTTGCGGTCGGGCAGCGCGCGATGGTTGAAGCCGGACAGTTCGGTGACGCCCTCGATACGGATCACACGGTCGGTCTGGACCGTGATGATGGCACCCATCTTCTGCAGCACCGCGATCAGGTCCATGATCTCCGGCTCGATGGCGGCGCCGCTCAATTCCGTGATGCCCTCGGCACGGGTTGCCGTCAGGAGAACCTGCTCGGTGGCGCCCACGCTGGGATACGGCAGCGTGAGTTTCGCGCCCTTCAGTCCCCTGGGTGCGGAGATGGCTATGCCACCGGGCCGCTTGTCCACGATCGCGCCGAACTGCCGCAGCACGTCGAGGTGGTAGTCAATGGGCCGGTCGCCGATCCGGCAGCCGCCCAGGTCGGGGATGAAGGCCTCGCCGATCGCGTGGATCAGGGGCCCGCAGAAAAGGATCGGAATGCGGGAATCGCCGGCGTGGGCGTCGATGTCCTTCATGTGGGCCGTCTTGACCTTGGTGGGGTCAAGCGTCAGGTCACCCGTCACCGCGTCCTTGGACACCTCGACGCCGTGCAGGCGGAGCAGGCTCGTGACGATCTCCACGTCCCTGATTTCGGGCACATTCCGCAGGACCGAGGCATTGCTGCCGAGCAAGGACGCGACCATCGCTTTGGGAACCAGGTTCTTGGCGCCACGGACGGATACCTTCCCCGCCAACGGAACGCCACCACGAATGGTCAAAACACTTGCCATGAATACCTGTTTCCTCAAGCTAGTTTAGCGCCGAACTGCGCCAGGGCCTCAGCTAAGCATATTGGCAATCCGTGACCACTCTGAAATAAACGGGCAGCGAGTCCGGCGCTTTCCGTCCCGCCGGCCGGTGCCTTGCATGAGGCAGTCGCAGGTGCAAATCGGCGCCGCCGACGGAGCCGGAACGGCTCCCTCGACGGCGCCGATTCGCGCCAGGGCGCGTGTCCTCAGACTTTTGCCGGCAGGGTCGTCGGCTTCCAGGACGGGCGGGTGGCCTCGTAGGTGGTGATTTCCGCCTCATGCTTCAGGGTCAGCCCGATATCGTCCAGGCCTTCGAGCAGCCGCCAGCGGGTGTAGTCGTCGATCTCGAACGGCGCGGTGATGGTTCCGCAGGTGACGGTCTTCGACTCCAGGTCCACCGTGATTTCGGTGCCCGGGTGGTTCTCCAGTTCCTTCCAGATCAGCTCGATGTCATCCTGGGCGACCTCGGCGGCCAACAGCCCCTGCTTGCCGGAGTTCCCGCGGAAGATGTCGGCGAACCGGGAGGAGAGGACAACACGGAACCCGTAGTCCTTCAACGCCCAGACCGCGTGTTCGCGCGAGGAACCGGTCCCGAAATCCGGGCCGGCCACGAGAACGGACCCGCGGCTGAACGGCTCCTGGTTGAGGATAAAGTCCTCGTGCTTGCGCCAGGCTGCGAACAGGGCATCTTCGAAGCCTGTCCGGGTGATCCGCTTGAGGTACACCGCCGGGATGATCTGGTCGGTGTCCACGTTGGACTGCCGCAGCGGGACCCCGATGCCGGTATGGGTGGTGAACTTCTCCATGATTCTTCAGGCTCCTTAGGCGGCAGGCCGCGAGACGGCGTCGTTGTTGACCGGGTCCAGGTCCGAGGGCGAACTCAGCGTGCCCCTGACTGCGGTGGCGGCCGCCACTACCGGCGATACCAGGTGCGTCCGCCCGCCCTTGCCCTGCCGGCCCTCGAAGTTCCGGTTGGACGTGGACGCGCAGCGCTCGCCCGGGGCCAGCTGGTCCGGGTTCATGCCCAGGCACATGGAGCAGCCGGCGAACCGCCACTCGGCGCCGAACTCCTTGAACACCTTGTCCAGGCCTTCGGCCTCTGCTTCCAGGCGGACACGGGCAGACCCGGGCACCACCATCATGCGCACGTTCGGCGCCTTGGCCCGGCCGCGGATGATGTCCGCCGCGATGCGCAGGTCCTCGATGCGGCTGTTGGTGCAGGAGCCCAGGAAGACGGTGTCGACCGGGATGTCCTTCATGCGGGTGCCGGCTTCGAGACCCATGTAGGCCAGCGCACGTTCCGCGGCTGCCTTGGCGTTCTCGTCGGCGAAGTCGTCGGGCGACGGCACGGCTTCCGACAGGGAAACGCCCTGTCCGGGGTTGGTCCCCCACGTGACGAACGGCTCCAGCGTATCGGCGTCCAGGAAGACCTCGGCGTCGAACACCGCGTCGTCGTCGGTACGCAGGGTCTGCCAATTTTCGACGGCGGCGTCCCAGTCGGCGCCCTCCGGGGCGTGCGGCCGGCCCTTGAGGTAGTCGAAGGTGGTCTGGTCCGGCGCGACCATGCCGGCGCGGGCGCCCGCCTCGATGGACATGTTGCAGATGGTCATCCGGGCTTCCATGCTCAGGGCCCGGATGGCGGAGCCACGGTACTCCAGCACGTAGCCCTGGCCGCCGCCGGTGCCGATCTTGGCGATGACCGCCAGGATGATGTCCTTGGCGGTGACCCCCGGGCGCAGCGTGCCCTCGACGTTGATGGCCATGGTCTTGAACGGCTTCAGCGACAGCGTCTGGGTCGCCATGACGTGCTCAACTTCCGAGGTCCCGATGCCGAAGGCCAGGGCACCGAAGGCACCGTGGGTGGAGGTATGCGAGTCGCCGCACACCACCGTCATGCCGGGCTGGGTGAGTCCCAACTGGGGACCCACCACGTGCACGATCCCCTGCTCGGCGTCCCCGAGCGAGTGCAGCCGGACCCCGAATTCACGGCAGTTGGTGCGCAGCGTCTCGATCTGGGTGCGGCTGGTCGGGTCGGCGATCGGCTTGTCGATATCCAGCGTGGGAGTGTTGTGGTCCTCGGTCGCGATGGTCAGGTCCGGGCGGCGCAGCCCGCGCCCCGCCAGGCGCAGGCCCTCGAAGGCCTGCGGCGACGTGACCTCGTGTACCAGGTGAAGGTCGATGTAGAGGAGGTCGGGCTGGCGCGCCGCGCCTTCACCGTCGCCGTGGCGCACCACGTGTGCATCCCAGACTTTTTCGGCGAGCGTCTTGCCCGCAGTGTTACCGGCCATGGCCAGATCTCCTCCATCAATACCAACGCAGGCTTTTTCTCCCGCCGGGAGGCCCGCACCAAGTGTGTGCTTTAACTCTTCCAGCGCCGCTGCCCGCCCGCCAGTCAATCGACTTGCATCTCATATATTGAGATGAGAATATCAGCTTATGGACAATCCTAGCGGTGTCGGCGTCATCGACAAGGCGGCCATGGTGCTGGACACTCTGGAGGCCGGACCCACGTCCCTGGCCCAACTGGTAGCCGCCACCGGTCTGGCCCGGCCCACCGTCCACCGGCTCGCTTTGGCGCTGGTCCACCACCGGCTGGTCAGCCGGGACATGCAGGGCAGGTTTGTCCTGGGCAGCAGGCTGGTCGAATTAGCCGCGGCCGCCGGCGAAGACCGGCTCATAGCCGCCGCCGGTCCGGTGCTCATGAACCTCCGCGATGCCACGGGTGAGAGCGCCCAAGTCTTCCGCCGGCAGGGCGATTCGCGGGTATGCGTCGCCTCGGCCGAGCGGCCGATCGGATTGCGGGACACCATTCCGGTGGGGACACAGCTCTCGATGAAGGCCGGCTCCGCCGCCCAGGTGCTGTTGGCCTGGGAAGACCACGAGAGGCTGCTCGAAGGACTCCATGGGGCGCGTTTCACCCCGACAGTCCTCGCCGGCGTCCGCCGCCGCGGCTGGGGCCAGAGCCTGGGCGAACGCGAACCCGGCGTGGCGTCGGTTTCCGCCCCGGTCCGCGGTCCGTCCGGGCGGGTCATCGCCGCGGTTTCCATTTCCGGGCCGATCGAGCGGCTCACGCGGCAACCCGGCCGGCTGCATGCCGAGGTGGTCTGCAACGCGGCCGCCCAACTGACCGAAGCCCTGCGAAAGACCAAGGACTAGAGCGCTTCAGCCCCTGAAATGGTCCCATCCCCGAACCCGGACGGGGACGCCGTCGAGGGTCACCGTATCCTTCCCGCCGCCGACCACTCCGATGGCGGCGAACCCCGCCGGCAGGGTTTGTGCTGCGGGGAAAGTACACAGCAGGCCATGGTCTTCGCCGCCGCCGAGGACCCAGTCGCTGGGCTCCGCCCCCACCAGGGCCGCTGCCTCGTCCAAGGGTGCGGCAAAGTGCCGCAACTGCGCCGACGCAAGGTTTACCGCGACACTGCTGGCGCGGGCCAACCGCGCCGCATCACGGAGCAGGCCATCCGAGATGTCCATCATGGCGGTCGCGCCACCTTCGGCCGCAGCGGGGCCGGCGCTCAGCGGAGGCACCGGCCGGGACTGGATTCCGGCGAGCTCCTGCAGCGGAGCCGGGGCCTCGTCGTCGAAAACCGGGCTTTCGAGCAGCGCCAGTCCGGCCGCCGCGCGCCCCAGCGTGCCGGCCACCGCGACGGTGTCGCCGGGACGCGCGCCGCTGCGCAGGACCGGACTGCGGCCTTCGAGGTCCCCGGTAACGGCAGCCGTGACCACGATCGACTCGCCGCGGCCAAGATCACCGCCCACGACGGAGCACCGGCCCGCCCCCAGTTTCCGCAGGGCATCGGCCACGCCGTCGGCCAGGCTCTCGACCCATGCCACCGGCGTCGCACCGGGCAGGGTCAGGCTGATGACCAGTGACGTCGGCACGGCTCCCATGGCATTGATGTCCGAGAGGTTCTGCGCCACGGACTTCCATCCGACGTCGTAACCCGTCGTCCGGTACCCGGAGGGCCACTCAAGCCGGAAGTCCTGATCCTGGACCAACGTATCGATCGAGATGACGGTGCGGGCATCGGGTGCCTCGATCACGGCAGCGTCATCGCCCGGCCCGACCGGGACGCGGGCGGGGCCGAGGCGCGGGAAAATCCTTTCCAGAAGCGAGCCTTCGTCCAGATCGTTGACAGTCAGTTCAGCGGCCAATCTTTTGCGTTCTCCTTGTATCTCGTCTGCCGGGTCCCTGGCCCCGCGGCTCCCCCGGGACGTCATTCGCCGGACGCCCTCAGCACTGCCTGCCTGAATGCCCGGTGCCGGGCCACCGCCTCTTCGACCGGCCGCACCACCCGCTCTTCCGCGACCCGCGCAACAGCGTCCCGGAGCCGCCGCCGCGCATTTGCGGCCCGGGCACGGGCCACGAACCGCGCGATCACGCCCGATGCAAGCGCCAGCACCACCCCGGCGAGGATCCCGGCGGCCAGCAACAAGGTCGGCACCGGGAAGCCTTCGACCGTTGGTGTCTCAGGGACCGCAAACTGCAGGTAGCCCAGCGCGGCGATGCCAAGGAGCCAGAGCGCTCCGGCCAAGGCGGCTGCGAGGGCGAGCCACTGGAGCAGGCCGAAAACCGGCCACCACCACGACGCACGGTCGGAGCGCAGGTCCGTGCCCACCAGGGCCTGGTCCAAGTCGTCCGGAAGCGTTTCCTCCGCGGATCGTGCCGCCCGGCGGATGGCCGCGCGCCAGGGTGCGGCCGCGCCTTCACCGGCGCGGTCGGCGAACTGACGGATGGCCTTGTCGGCCTGCGCCCGCTGGGCGGGGCCCGGAGCCGGCATGGACGAGCGGTTCAGCAGCGGATTCACGTCCTTGCGGTCCAGCTTGAGCCGCTTGAGCGGGTCTCGGCGCAGCTTTCCGAGCCAGCGGACCGCCGGCCATCCGGTCCGGGCATGCGCCCGCCGCCGGTAGGAGGCCCCCACGGCGTCGCTGATCGCTTCCACGCCTGCCGCCTGCGCCAACTGCTCGGCCAACGTGTTCCTGGCCGCCTTGCTGACGCCTGCCGGCTCTGCCCCGGGTTCAACGGCCAGCGCCTGGGCTGCCTTCCTGACGTCGGCGAGCAGCCGCTCGGCCGCGGCCTGCCGCTTGTCGGCAAAGGCCGTGATGGCTGCCGTCAGCTCGGCAAGGCCGGTCCCCGTCGTCGCGGAGACGGGGTAGACATCCACCCGGGCGAGCCCGTCCCGCAGCAAAATCTCCCTCAGCGACCCCAGGACCGGTTGCAGCTGTCCCTCGGCCAGCCGGTCCACCTGGTTCAGCACCACCAGCGTCACCGCATCGTGCGAGGCCAACGGGCGCAAAAATCCCTGGTGCACGGCGGCATCGGCGTACTTCTGCGGATCCAGCACCCAAACCAGTACGTCGACCTGGCCGGCGAACCGTTGCACGATGGCGCGATGCTCGACCGCGGTGGAATCAAAGTCCGGCAGGTCCAGCAGGATCAGGCCGCCGTGCCCGGCGAAGGATCCGTCGTCCACCACGTGCCGATTGGCTACCTGCAGCCAGTCCAGCAGCGGTTCGCTGCCGGCCGTTCCCCAAATTCCCGCCATTGCTTCGGACGTGGTGGGGCGGCGTGCCGCCACGGTGGCGTGGCGGGTGCCGGATACGGCGTTGAAGAGGGAGGACTTTCCGCTGCCGGTCGCACCGAAAAAGCCAACCACGGTGTGCTCGGCGGACAGGGAGCGGCGGGTGCTGGCCCGTTCCAGGACTTCGGTGACGGGTGCGAGTTCCGCTTCCGGCAGCACCCCGGCGGCGAGCTCGGCGGCCGTGTTCAAGGCATCCAGCCGTGTCTGCAGCAGCGAGGTCTCGGGCTGGCCCCGGTGGCGGCTCAATCCGGGGCTCCCGTGTCCGTCTTTGCCCCCAGCGCGTGCAGCCGCCCTTCCAGTGCGCGCATGGTCGCTGCGTCCTCCACCTCAGGGATCCGCGCCAGGAAGCGCTCCGCTTCGGCGCGCATGAGCCTGCGCGTTCGCTCCTGCAGCTCGGCGCGGGCCTTGCGCGCCAGCCTGCGTACGGCGTCCTCGCCGAAGACCGCTTCCAGCAGCTTCTGTCCCACCACGGCCGTTCCGCCCGCCACGCCGATTTCCAAGCCGGTCAGCCCTCCGGTGGCCGCGAATATCACCACCATCAGCGCTACCCCTAGGCCGTTGACTCCGAAGGAGAGCATGCGCGCGGTGAAGCGCTTGCTCTCACCCTCGCTGCGGATCAGGTCCAGCAGGTCTGCCTGCCACGCCCGGATTTCGCGGGCTACCTCGTCCGCAAAGCCCGCGCTGGGAGTCGACAGGTCTTCGTGTCCGAGCAGGCCCTGCCCGGCCGGGTCTGTCCGCCAGCGCGCGTCGGCCTCCTCCGCGCCGGCGGCCGCCGCCTCGACGACGACGGCCTGCAGCCCGGACTCGATGGCTTCCTCGACTTCGACGGAGGGAGCGGGTTTGCCGGAAAAGAACGCGCCGATCCGGTCCCGCAGCAGGCCTATGCCGCTCTCGATACCCCGGAAGAATTCTCCGGTGCCGACAAAGTCCTGCCAGCGCGCCAACACCTCGCCCCGGAGGAGCGTTCCGTCCTCCGTGGCCGCGAGAGCCCGCGTGGTCGCCGCCTCGTAGGCGTCTTCCACGACGGTGCGCAGTCGCTGGCCGGCGGCATGTTGGTCATCGGCGGCATCGGCGACTGAGCCGACCGTCGCGGCCAGTGAGCGCACTGCCCCGCCGAGGGTGCGCCGGGCGATGTCTGCCCGGCCGGAGGCGTCGGCGGCGAGTTCCTGGAGCCACTCCCGGAGGGGATCGACGGCGCCGGCCGGGAGCATGCCCCGTTCGTCCAGCCGGGACTCGAGGATGACAAACAGGCGGGCCGCGGCGAGACCCTGCCGCTGCAGCAGACCGGCCAGGTCGGCGCGGACTTCACGCTCAACTTCTTCCGGCACCCGGTCCAGCACGACCGCCACTTCGATGTCCCGCTGTGCGGCGTCCAGGAGCAGCGCCCACGGCACGGCGTCGGCGTACCGGTTGGCGGTGGTCACGAAAATCCACAGGTCGGCGGCGGCCAGCAGTTGTCCCGCCAGCCGCCGGTTCTCGTCGGCAATCGAATCGATATCCGGTGCATCGAGCAGCGCTATGCCCGCGGGAATGCTGGTGTGGGCGAGCAACACCAGCGAGGTTCCGGCAGGTTCGCCGGCCGGTTCCGGATTGTGGGCCTGCCTGTCGGCGGTGGCCGGCGCCGGCGTTCCGGTGATTCGGCCGAGGCCGGGCAGGATCCGCCGATCCGAAAACCATGCCGCGTCGCCCGGATGATGCAGCAGGACGGGTTGGCGTGTGGTGGGCCGGATCGCCCCGGCACGGGTGGCCGGAAAGCCCGCCACCGCGTTCACGAGCGTCGATTTCCCGGCGCCGGTGGATCCCCCCACGACGGCCAGCAGCGGGGCTTCCAGCGTGCGGTAGCGGGGCAGGATGTAGTCGTTCAACTGGGCAATGGCGGCAGCGACGGCTCCGCGGGCTGCGGCGGCACCGGGAACGTTTAGCGGCAACTGGACCGCTTCAAGCGCGCCCCGGCTTTGTTCCAGGAGCACGACGGCGTCCGCCGCTCCCCTGTCCTGGCCCTCGGGCAACCTGCTTGTCACGGTTCCTATCATGCCAGCAGGAGCCGCCAACCCTGCCACGGCGGGCCGTAGGCCTGGTTCTTCGGGGCATACAAAAAGCCGGTCCGGGACGGGATGTCCGGGACCGGCTGTTGGTGACCCCAGCGGGATTCGAACCCGCGTTACCGCCGTGAGAGGGCGGCGTACTAGGCCGCTATACGATGGGGCCGCATAGCTTGCACAGTTGAAGGCCTGCACTGCCTTGTCCTTGCGGACCGTGACCCCAGCGGGATTCGAACCCGCGTTACCGCCGTGAGAGGGCGGCGTACTAGGCCGCTATACGATGGGGCCGTAGGTTTGCGCGGAGTTTTCGCTCCACACAATCCAGTCCCCGCCGGAGCGGAGACTGTAGCGCTGGGATACCAGGACTCGAACCTAGAATGACGGTACCAGAAACCGTTGTGTTGCCAATTACACCATATCCCACTGGCACTTTCGGAGCCGGTGGAAACGGGCTTTTACCCATTCCCTGGCGCCTCAGCACGAGTAATTACTTTACCGGATGCCTGCTCGAAAGTGCAAAACGAGCAACGCGCGGCAGCCGGGCCGCGCGTCGCCCGGGGCGCGCTCAGCCGCGGAAGGCCTTGATCCGCGCCAGGGAGGAGTCCTTGCCCAGGATCACCATGGACTCGAAAAGCGGCGGCGAAATCCGACGCCCGGAGACCGCGGTGCGCACCGGCCCGAAGGCCAGCCGCGGCTTCAGCCCCAGGCCCTCGACCAGGGCCGACCGCAGGGCCGCCTGGATGTTCTCTGCCGTCCACTCCTCGAGCGGCTCCAGCGCGGCCAGCGCGGCGTCCAGGGCTTCCGCCAGGTTCTCGGGCAGGCCCTTGCGCGCGTCGTCGGCGATCTCGATCTCGTCGTCGTTCTTGAAGAGGAATGCCACCATCTCCGGCGCCTCCCCCAGCAGGGTGATGCGCTCCTGGATCAGCGGCGCGGCGTCGGCCAGGATCATCTGCTCGCGTTCCGTCAACGACTCCCCGACCAGGCCGGCATGCTGCAGGTAAGGGATCAGCCGGAGCTTGAAGTCGCCGGGTTCAAGCAGGCGCACATGGGTCCCGTTGATGGCCTCGGCCTTCTTCAGGTCGAAGCGCGCCGGGTTCGCCAGCACGTCGTGGATGTCGAAGGCCTCCACCATCTGGTCGATGGTGAAGATGTCCTCGTCGGCGGACAGCGACCAGCCCAGCAGCGAGAGGTAGTTGAGCAGGCCCTCCCGGATGAAACCGCGCTCCCGGTGCAGGAACAGGTTGGACTCGGGATCGCGCTTGGAAAGCTTCTTGTTGCCCTGGCCCATCACGTACGGGAGATGGCCGAACAACGGCATGTAGCGGGCCACGCCGATGTCCACCAAGGCCCGGTAGAGCGCGATCTGGCGAGGAGTCGAGGACAGCAGGTCCTCGCCGCGCAGAACGTGGGTGATGCCCATCAGTGCGTCGTCCACGGGGTTGACCAAGGTGTAGAGCGGCTTGCCGTTGGCGCGGACGACGGCGAAGTCCGGCACGCTGCCGGCCTTGAAGGTGATCTCCCCGCGCACCAGGTCCGTGAAGGTGATGTCCTCGTCCGGCATCCGCACGCGCAGCACCGGTTCGCGGCCCTCGGCCTTGAACGCGGCAATCTGGTCCTGTGTCAGGTCCCGGTCAAAGTTGTCGTAGCCCAGCTTGACGTCGCGTCCGGCGGCCTTGTGCCGGGCCTCGACTTCTTCCGGGGTGGAATAGGACTCGTAGAGGTGGCCGGCCTCCTTCAGCTTCGCGATGACGTCCCGGTAGATGTCGCCGCGCTGGGACTGGCGGTACGGCTCATGCGGCCCGCCGACCTCCACGCCCTCGTCCCACGTGATGCCCAGCCACTTCAGCGCTTCCAGCAACTGCTGGTAGCTTTCCTCGCTGTCGCGGGCGGCGTCCGTGTCCTCGATCCGGAACACCATGGTGCCGCCCGTGTGCCGGGCGTAGGCCCAGTTGAACAGGGCGGTGCGGATCAGTCCGACGTGCGGCGTGCCCGTGGGAGACGGGCAGAAGCGCACACGGACGGGAGTTTCGTCGTCAACAGTGGGGATGGCAGCAGCAGTAGTCATGATGTGCTCCAGTTTAGTCTGCCAAGCCACTGCCGCTGGCCGGGCCGGAGGCCCGGCTACTTCTTGCGCGGCTTCTTCCGGCGCGAGCCGGCGGTGTATCGGTAGAGGTAATAGAGCGCCAGCAGGATGCCGACCGCCAGGAACGTCCCCGCCAGCCAGTCCGGGCCGCCCCAGTAGTGGGTGGCCCGGGCCGCCACGGAAAACGTGGCCAGCGATCCGAGCGCAAAGACTCCGAAGGAGCGGCGGCGTGCCGGCATGGGATCAGCGGCGGGCGGTGTTGGACAGGGTGCCGATGCCCTCGATCTCGACCTCGTAGCGCTGGCCGGATTCGATGGTGCCGACGCCGGAGGGGGTGCCGGTCATGATGACGTCGCCGGGGAGCAGGGTGAAGGCCTGGGAGGCGTAGGAGACCAGTTCCTTGACGCCCCAGATCATCTGCGAGGTATTGCCCTCCTGCTTCAGCTCGCCGTCGAGCCGGCCGCGGATGGCCAGGTCTTCGGTGTCCAGTTCGGTCTCGATCCACGGGCCGAGCGGGGCCGAGCCGTCGAATCCCTTGGCGCGGGCCCACTGGTTGTCGGTGCGCTGCGCGTCCCGGGCGGTCAGGTCGTTGCCGCAGGTGTAGCCGAAGATGACCTCGTCCACGCGCTCCACCGGGACGTCCTTGCAGATCCGGCCGATGATCACGCAGAGCTCGGCCTCGTAGGAGACTTCGTCAGAGAACTCAGGCAGGACCAGCGGCTCGTTCGGGCCGATCACCGAGGTGTTGGGCTTGAGGAACATCAGCGGGGCGGCCGGCGTCTCGTTGCCCATTTCCCGGATGTGGTCGGCGTAGTTGCGGCCGATGCCGATCACCTTGCTGCGCGGAATGATCGGGGCGAGCAACCGCACGTCCTCGAGCTTGTGTTGGGCACCGGTGGGCTGGATGCCGTTGAAGAACGGGTCGCCGGCGATGACGGTAATCTGCTCACTCCCCTCCTCGCCTTCGACGATGCCGTACTGGGGGTCGGATTCAAAGACAAACCGGGCTATGCGCATGGGTTTAGCCTACTGGTTTCCCGCCCGCGGATTTCAAATGGGACGGGCCCGAACCTGCACCTCTCAACCGCGCAGGTATTCGAGCTGAGCGGCGACGGAGGATTCGGCGGCGAAGCGGACCGCGGGATCGACGTCGGCGTAGACATGGTCGGTCACCGCGTCGACGGTCGCGTCGGCGCCGAGGTGCTCCAGGGCGGCGCGAATCTGGTCCAGGCGGAGCCGGCGGTGGTCGGCGTACTCGCGGCAGATGGCCGACAGGTCCGGAAGCGTGCCGCCGTGCGCGGGCAAGACCTTCGCCGGACCGAGGAGTTCCAGCCGGGCCAGCGAAGCCAGGTACGGGCCGAGCCTGCCGTCCGGGTAGGCGATGATGGTGGTGCCGCGGCCCAGGATGGTGTCGCCGGTGAGCACTGAGCCGTGGGGTCCGTCGTCGGGAAGATGGAAGCTCACCGAGTCCGCCGTGTGGCCCGGTGTGGCCAGCACGCGGATGTCGACGCCGGCCGCCCGAACCACCTCGCCGTCCCGCAGCGGTTCGGCGGCGTAACAGAGTGCTTCGTCCAAGGCACGCACGGGAGCGCCGGTCAGTTCGTGGAAGCGTTCGCTCGCTTCGATGTGATCGATGTGGTGGTGGGTAATCAGGACCAGTTCCACCTTCCCCACTGCCGCCAGCTCAGCCAAGTGCTCCTCGTCCAGCGGCCCGGGATCGACAACTGCCACTCCCCCGTTCCCCGGGGCGGCGATCAGGTAGGACTGGGTGCCGTCCAGGCTCATCGGCCCCGGGTTGGGGGCCAACCGGTACCGGGTCAGTTCACTGCTGCGGACAAGGGAGGGATTCAGTTCAGCGGTCACAGGATTCATCCTCGCACTCCCCGCCCGGCGCCGCAGGCCGGCGCCCCGGGGAGGCGGCCGTTGGTGGCCGGCGCCCCGGGAGGTTGCCGCGGCCCTCATCATCCCCCGGGCCGGACGGCATCCGTCATACTTGCCGGGCCCGTACCGGTGGCTTGACCATGTTCGCTACGCTGGGCACCTGCAGTCCCGCCAACGGCGGCCGGACGAGGGCTGGGCGATGCGCGCATCTTCCCGGCCGGATGGAGGATCAGTGCTGACGGAAGTCCACTCACCGTACGACGTGCAGCTGGGCCGGGATGGCCTCCTGGTGTTGACTGTCCGGCGCGGCCTCAGCGTCGGTGCCGAGCTCGCGCAGCACGTCGTCGACCACCTCTTCGACGTCGCCGGGGACCGGCGGGTGGCGGTGCTGCTGAAAATGGCCGGCGTGCGCTGGGTGACTCCGGAGGCACGGCTGATCGCAGATACCTTCACGCCGTGCGTCGCCCTCGCGGTGCTCGGCAACGGGGCCGTCGACCGGGTGCTCGCCAGCTTCTTCGTGCGGATCTTCGCCAAGGACGACTTCCCGACGGGATATTTCGACGACGAGGCCGCGGCGCGTCAGTGGCTGGCGACGCATGCCGGACGCCTTGCCGGGGTGGAGACGGAATAAGTCCGGGCTGAGGCTGGGTTGCCCTTGATGGAACCATTTGCAACTGCAGGATAGGAAAACCCCATGGCGGATACCCAGAACACCACGTCCCTGGCCGATTTGCTGGCCGAGTATGACGTGGCCGAGCACGACCATGCGGTGGCCGAGCGCAACAGCGGGATGCAGCACATTCATAACCACGCCAACGGGGACATCGTGTGGTTCCCCACCTGGCAGAAAAACCGCGAGACGACCGACTGGGAAACCGCCGTGCAAGAGTTCTCCGCCGAGCTCGAGGCCGCCGCCGCGGGCGGCGCGGATGCCGCCGAAGCCGCAGCGGCCCTGGCGTCCTCCCGGCTGCAGGCCCTGCTGGAACAGGCTGCCGAGGCCCCGGACGCCAATGTGTTTATCCGCGAGAACCTGGCCCGCTTCCTGTCGGAGACCTGGGCCCTCGGCGACGCCTACGCGCTGAAGAGCGGGAAGAAACTCCCGGGGACGGCGGCGCCGGCCGGCATTTTCGCTTCGTTCCCGTACGAGGTCTACGCGCGGGAGGGCGGCAGCTTCGCCACCGCCCTGTGGAACGACCTGGTGGATGCCCGCAAGAACCGGATCGCCGCCGAAGAGGCCGAGCGCAAAGCGCTCAAGCCCGTCTCCAAGAAGGCTCGAAAGGCCGCAGAGCGCAAGGCAGCCGCCCGGAAGGGTTAGCCGCAGCACCTTCCGGCGCTCCCCGGGGGTACGCCGGAAGGAAGGTGGGCGGGCGTCGGAAGGTGGGCGGGCGTCGAAGGTGTGCCCCGCCGTCGTGGTCCTGCGTCAGAGGAACAACAGGATCAGGACCACCAGCGGCAGGACCGACTGGGCCAGCGCACTCTGCCACAGGCGGCGTTCCGAAAACCAGAGCACGGCCCCGAGGATCACGTGGGCGATGCAGGTGAAGACGATGATGGTCTCGCCGGTGGCCGGGCGGCCGCCGGCGGCGATGATCACGCCCGCGAGGGCGCCCAGCCCCCAGACCATGTTGTAGAAGCCCACGTTAATGGTCCACAGCCGCACGGCGCCCACGTCCTCCGGTCGGATGAGGAACAACCGGTGGAAGCGCTGGTCGCGGTAGAAGAAGGCCTCCGCCGCGCCAACGGCAATCAGCATCACTCCGAAGAGCGCCGCCAGGACGTACGCCGCCACCGTCATGGACCCAGTGTGGCCCGGCCGGGACCCGAACGGAAGCGGCGGTCAGGCCAGGCCGGCGGTCAGGCCAGGCCGGCGGTCAGGTCAGGCCAGGCGGTCAGGTCAGGCCAGGCGGGTGAGCCAGCCCCGCGAGTCCTCCACGGCGCCTGTCTGGATGCCCAGCAACTCCTGGCGGATGGACATGGACACGTCGCCGGACCCGGCGCTCGGCGAGGCGATGCTCCAGCCGTCGGCCTTCAATTCGCCGATCGGGGTGATCACCGCGGCGGTGCCGCAGGCGAAGGCTTCGGTGATGTCTCCCGCCGCCACGCCGTCGCGCCATTCGTCGATGGTGATCTTGCGCTCCCGCACGTCCAGGCCGCGGTCCTTGGCCAGCTCGATCACCGAGGAACGGGTGACGCCGTGCAGGATGTGGCCGTTCAGCTCCGGAGTGACCAGGCTGCCGTCCTTGAACACGAAGAACACGTTCATCCCGCCGAGTTCTTCGATGGCGTTGTCGTTGAACTTGTCCAGGAACAGCACCTGCTGGCAGCCGTTGGCTTCGGCTTCCAGCTGCGCGGCCAGGGACGCGGCGTAGTTGCCGCCGCACTTGGCCTCGCCGGTACCGCCCTCGCCCGCGCGGGAGTAGCGCTCGGAGAGCCAGATGGACACCGGCTTGAGCTCGCCGCCGAAGTAGTTGCCGGCCGGCGAGGCGATCACGCGGTAGGACACCTCGTGAGCGGGGCGGACGCCCAGGAACGCCTCGGTGGCGATCATGAACGGACGCAGGTACAGCGCTTCGCCGTCGCCGGAGGGCACCCACGCCTTGTCGGTGGTGACCAGCTGGCGCAGGGACTCGATGAAGGTTTCCTCCGGCAGCTCCGGAAGGGCCAGCCGGCGCGCCGAGGTGTTCAGGCGTGCGGCGTTGGCCTCGGCCCGGAAGGTCCAGACGGACCCGTCGTCGTGCTGGTAGGCCTTCAGGCCCTCGAAGATCTCCTGGCCGTAGTGCAGCACCGCGGCGGCAGGATCCATCATGATGGGTCCGTACGGCTCGATCCGCGCATTCGACCAGCTGCCCTTGCCGTCGGCGTCGACCTTGTAGTCGACGACGGCCGTGTGGTCCGTGAAGTGCTTGCCGAAGCCCGGGTTCGCCAAGATGGCGGCGCGCTCCTCGGCGCTCTTCGGACGCTCCGAGAGCTGCTGGGTGAATTCGAGGGGTTCAGTCATGGTTCCTCCGCGGTGAGGGCACGCCCTTGTGCGTCAAATAATGATTCTGGTTAGTAACCGTTAACTACCCTACTGCCAAAGCGGCGGTGATCGCATCGCCGATTTCCGCAGTGGTGCGGGAGGCACTTCCCCGGGTTGCGACGTCGTGCTCCACCGCCTGCTGCACGCGGGCGGCCGCGTCGGCGAGGCCCAGGTGCTCCAGCAGCAGGGCCACGGACAGGATGGCCGCCGTGGGGTCGGCCTTCTGCTGGCCGGCGATGTCCGGCGCGGAGCCGTGAACCGGCTCGAACATGGACGGAGCGGTGCGGTCCATGTTGATATTCCCGGACGCCGCCAGGCCGATGCCGCCGGTGATGGCGGCGGCCAGGTCGGTGATGATGTCGCCGAACAGGTTGTCGGTGACGATCACGTCGAAGCGGGCCGGGTCCGTGACCATGAAGATGGTGGCCGCGTCGATGTGCAGGTAGTCGACGGCAACGTCCGGGAACTCGGCGCCGACCGTCTCCACGGTGCGCCGCCACAGGTGCCCGGCGTGGACCAGCACGTTGTGCTTGTGCACCAGGGTGAGCTTCTTGCGGCGGCCGGACGCGCGGCGGAAGGCATCGCGGACCACGCGCTCCACGCCGTGGGCGGTGTTGACCGAGACCTCGGTGGCGATTTCATGCGGAGTGCCCACGCGCAGCGCGCCGCCGTTGCCCACGTAGGGCCCTTCGGTTCCTTCGCGGACGACGACGAAGTCCACCTCGCCCGGGTTTGCCAGCGGGCTGGGGACGCCGGGCAGCAGCTTCGCCGGGCGCAGGTTCACGTAGTGGTCGAGGGAGAAGCGCAGCTTGAGCAGCATCTCCCGCTCGATGACGCCGGACGGAATCCGGGTGTCGCCGGGGGCGGCGCCGACGGCGCCGAAGAGGATCGCGTCGTGCTTGCGGAGCCGCTCCAGCGTCTCCTCGGGCAGGGTCTCGCCGGTGGCCAGCCAGTGCTCGGCGCCCAGCGGGTACTCGGTCAGGTCGAAGGTGGCGCCGCCGTCGGCTGTGGCCGCCGCGAGGACCTTCACCGCCTCCGCCACGACCTCGGGGCCGATGCCGTCGCCGGGAATGACTGCCAGGGAGAATGCCTTCGCTGCTGCGCTCATGGCTTCAAGTTTAGGAAACCATTCCACATTCTGGGCAAACCGTCCCAAAATGTGAACACTTCGGACGTCAGCCTCAGACCTGGGCATGACGCGGACCGCGGGCGCCAGCGCCTAGAGTTTCTCGTCATGGGCATGCACCACAACCTCTACCGCTGGCTCCAGGCCAACACCGGCAAGGTCGACCTGATCCTGATGCTGGCGGCGTTCGCCGTGCTGCCGCTGTCCTACGTGGCGATGGGCAGCATGGCGCCGTTCTTCCTCTCTGCCCTCCTGGTCATCCCCCTCGCCTGGCGCCGGACCCGCCCGTGGCAATCGGGCGTGGCCATGGCCGTAGCCGCGCTGCTCAACGTCGCGCTGCTGGCCGAGCCGGTTCCGGCCCACATTTTTGTCCTGACGACGGTGTACTCGCTGGCAGCCTACGGACCGCGCTGGGCGAGCTTGGGCGGACTGGTGCTGGCGCTGCTGGGCGGTGCCCTGTACGTGGTGCGGTACCTGATCACCGATCCGTTCAACGCGGGCGCGGCCCCGTTTTACCTGATCGCACTCGTGGCGATTGATGCCGTGGTGCTGGTCTGCTGGACCTTCGGCGACCTGGTGCGGAACCGCCGGCTCACCGTGCAGGCGCTCGAGGACCGGGCCCGCCGGCTGGAGGTGGAGCGGCAGCAGGAGCGGGACCTGGCCGCTGCCGACGAACGGAGCCACATAGCCCGCGAGATGCACGATATTGTGGCGCACTCGCTCTCGGTGATCATCACGCAGGCCGACGGCGCCAGGTACGCCAGCGCACAGAACCCCGCGGTGGCCACGGATACCCTGGCGACCATCGCGGAGACCGGGCGGACCTCGCTGCGGGACATGCGCCGGCTGCTGGGTGTGCTGCGCGGGGACGAGGTCGCGTCTACCCGGCCGCTGCCGACGCTGGCCGATGTGGAAACCCTCGTGGAAACCGTCCGGCGCTCCGGGCTTACGGTGCAGCTGGAACAGTCAGGCGGGCCACGGCGCCCGATGCCGGCCGGCGCCGAGCTGACCGCCTACCGGGTGGTGCAGGAGGGCCTGACCAACGTGCTCAAGCACGCCGGTCCGGAGGCCTCCGCCCGGGTCCGCCTGCACTGGAGCGCCCGCGGACTTGGCCTGCAGATTGACGACGACGGCCGGGGCGCCGCCGCCGATCCCGCCACGGCCGGCAGCCGGCAGGGCCTGACGGGGATGGCCGAACGGCTGGCGCTCTACGATGGAACCGTGGAGGCCGCCCCGCTCACGGGCGGCGGATACCGCGTCCGCGCCTTCATCCCCTACACCGAAGCCTGAGCCCCGGCACGTCCGCCGGGGCGGGCCGCCGTTGCGGGCGGAACCTTCGCCGTCCGCTGGACCCCCGAACCAGAAAGATCCACATGACCGACTCCCCTATCCGCGTTGCCCTGGTGGACGACCAGCAGCTGGTCCGCGGCGGCTTCAAAATGCTGATCAACTCCCAACCCGACCTCGACGTGGTGGCAGAGGCAGGCGACGGACGCGAAGCGGTGAGCGCGCTCGCGAAGGTGCGCGCCGACGTCGTACTCATGGATGTGCGGATGCCGGGCATGGACGGGATTGAGGCGACCGCGAGGCTGCTCGAGACCGCCGCCGCGCAGCCGAACGGCTCGGACCGGGCGGAACTGAAGGTGGTGGTATTGACCACGTTCGACCTGGACGAATACGCGCTGGCCGCCATTCAGGCCGGGGCCAGCGGGTTTTTGCTCAAGGACGCGCCGCCGGAGGAGCTGCTGGAGGCCATCCGCACCGTCTACCGGGGAGACGCCGTCATCGCCCCATCGACCACGCGGCGGCTGCTGGGCCACGTGGCACCGCTGCTGCGCACCCCCGGCCCGTCCCTCAGCCGGAACCATCAGGCGGTCGAGTCGCTGACCCCGCGGGAACGCGAGGTGTTCACGCTGATCGCCCGCGGGTTGTCGAACCCGGAGATCGCCGCCCGGCTGTTCCTGTCTGAGGCCACGGTGAAGACCCACGTGGGGCACATCCTCGCCAAGCTGAACGCCCGCGACCGGGTGCAGGCCGTGCTGATCGCCTACGAAACCGGAGTGGTGACCCCGTAGGACTCGCCCGCACTCCTCGCACGGAGCTGCGGGCCGTGCGGCGGGGCCGGCCGCAGCCCACCGCCAAAACCGGCACGGAAAAGCACCCGCCCCGCCTGCGGCTGCACGCTTCGGGGGCCTTGCCAAAGATTAATAAGCATGCTTAGGTTAAATCGTTAAGGGCCGCACGGATCACGCTCAACACGGGCGTCCGTACCCTCCAAAAGACATCGATCGAGAAGGAGATACCATGCTCGCCCAAGAACAACTCAACAACCTGCTCAGCCGCGGCGGAAATGTCGTTTCGACTGACGGAGACAAAATCGGCTCCATCGGCCAGGTCTACGCCGATGATGACAGCGGCCGCCCCACGTGGGTGACGGCCAAGACCGGCCTGTTCGGCTCCTCCGAAACTTTCGTCCCGCTTGAAGCGGCCCGGGTGGAGGGTGACGACATTGTGGTCCCCTACACGAAGGACCAGATCAAGGACGCCCCGCGGGTTGACGTGGACGGCTACCTGGAGCCCGCAGAGGAGGACCGGCTCTACGCGCACTATCAGCTGGGCGGCGGCGGACGGACTTACACCGACGCCACAACCGGCCGGGATACCGACTACACCGCTGCCGGCACGGGCACCGGCACTACCGGGCAGTACGGCACCGACGACGCCCGCGGCACGTACACCGAGGACGCCCCGGGCACGGTAGGCCGGGACACCTCCGGTCCCACTACCGACGACGCCATGACCCGCTCCGAGGAGCGCCTGCATGTCGGTACCGAGAAGCAGGCGACGGGCCGGGCCAGGCTGCGCAAGTACGTCACCACGGAAAATGTTACCCAGACCGTTCCGGTCCAGCGCGAGGAAGTCCGCATCGAGCGCGAACCGATCACCGACGCCAACCGCGGCGACGCCATGTCCGGCCCGGATCTGAGCGACGAGGAACACGAGGTCACGCTCCACGAGGAACGGCCCGTCGTGGAGAAGGAGACCGTCCCCGTGGAACGTGTCCGGCTGGAAAAGGACACGGTCACCGACGAAGTCAGGGTCGACGAAGAGGTGCGTAAGGAACGCATCGAGACCGACGGCACCGACGACGACACCCGTCGCCGCTAGCCGGGGGCAAGGCCGACGCGAAAGGCCGGGGCGGGAGCACTCCCGCCCCGGCCTTTCGCTCGTCCGGACAGTCCGAGAAACTGCGTTCGCGGCGTGCCCGCGGTTCGATAAAGTGCTTACAAATTGCCGTCGGCGAAGGAATTGAAGATCTTGCGGGTCTTGGCATCCATGGGCAGCATGTACTGGCCGTCCGTGCTGTAGCCGAAGCCGGGCTCGGGGACTTGGTGCCCGACCTTCGCCGGCTTTGTCTTGTAGACCCAGGCGCCGAGCGTCAGCGCCTGCTCCGCGCTCAGGTTGGTCTCGACCAGCGGATCGGCGGCGGTGAGCAGGTCGACCAGCCCGGCCGGCCCGCTCATCTTGGCCATGGCGGCGAATCCGAGCAACAGTACCCCCTGGTGCGTTGAGCGGCCGAAGTCTCCATTGCGCAGGGTTTTCCGCTCCCGGGCGTAGTCCAGCGCCGTCTCACCGTCGAGCTTGCTCTTTCCCGCCTTGACGTCCAGCACCGGGATTGGGGCGTCAATGGTGACGCCGCCGATTTCATCCACCAGGTCCTCGAACTGCCTGAAACCGGTGAGGATGTAGCCCTCCACCTTCAGGCCGGTCACGTCCGCCACGACCTTCTGCTGCGCCTTGGGTCCGCCCCGCATCATGGCCGCGTTGATCTTCGCCTGGCCGCCGCCTGGCATGTCCACCCAGAGATCCCGCGGAATGCCCAGGATGCCGCCTCCGCCCTTGCCGTCCACACCGATTACCTGGAGGGCGTCGGCGCGGGCTTCACGAACCTTCTCGCCCTTGCTCTTCTGGGCGTCCGAGCCTATGAGCAGGACGTGGCGCTTGCCGCCCAGAACCGTCTTGTTCACGTCGAGCGAGGGCCACCAGCCTCCCACCGCCGTCCACGTTCCGTCCTTGTCTACGGCAAGGGTCACGTCGTCGCCGGAGGTCAGGACGGCCATGTGCTGCCCGTTCCATTTACCGGTCGCGGCCTTGACCGTGGTTTTGGCTTCGACAGGAGTCCGGCCGGCGAGCGCTCCGGCAGCCAGCTTGTTGGCCGCAACGTCGCCGCCCTCGTAGATGGCCGTCGCCAACTCCGCCAGGGGTTCGGGCATCTCGCCGGTCTCCACCATGCTGGGGCTGGGAGTTGCCGAATGCAGCGGACGGGGCTGCTCGGCCTTCGGCGCGCAGCCGGTCAGCAGGAGAAGGGATACGAGCGGGAGCGCGGCGAGGCGGGCAAGTTTCATGGCTTTATGTTCCCGCGTACCCGGCCGCCGTGCAAAGGTTTCACCGCATGACGGCCGTGTCCCCGCCGGATCAGCCCGTCCCGTCGGGCCCGCGCTCTCCACCCTGGGTATGAGCCGGCGGGCTGCGGAGACCAGACCTGCGGCTGATCCGCACAAGGCAGCGTTTCCATAGCGTAAGGGTATGACTACCAGTACTGAGCAACTACGCGCCGGCGCTGCCCCTGGCGGCGCCACCCCGGCCGCCGCTGCCCGCGGCCTGAACAAGACCTACGGAACCGGCGACACCCGCGTGCACGCCCTGAAAGAGGTGGACGCCAGCTTCGAGGCCGGCACGTTCACCGCGATCATGGGCCCGTCCGGCTCGGGCAAGTCCACGCTGATGCACTGTCTGGCCGGGCTGGACACCGCCGATGCGGGCAACATCTGGATCGGCGGAACCGAAATCTCCTCGCTGAACGACTCCCAGTTGACCAAGCTGCGCCGCGAGCGCGTGGGCTTCGTGTTCCAGGCCTTCAACCTGGTGCCCACCCTGACCGCGGAGCAGAACATTACGCTGCCGATTTCCCTGGCGGACGGCTCCGTGGACCGGGAGTGGTTCCGCTCTGTCACCGCAACGCTCGGCCTGACCGACCGGCTCGCGCACCGGCCCCACGAGCTGTCCGGCGGCCAGCAGCAGCGCGTCGCCGTGGCGCGGGCGCTGCTGACCCGCCCCGACGTCGTCTTCGGCGACGAACCCACCGGCAACCTCGACTCGAAGTCCGGCGCGGAGGTGCTCTCGCTGCTGCGCCGGTCCTGCCAGGAGATAGGCCAGTCCATCATCATGGTCACGCACGACCCGGTGGCCGCTTCCTACGCGGACCGGGTGGTGCTGATGAACGACGGCGCGCTGGTGGGCGAACTGAACCGGCCCGACACCGACGCGATCCTGGCCGCCCTGGCCAAGCTGGGGGCCTGAACATGCTGCAGGTAGCGCTTGCACAGGTGCGGCAGCACGCGCGGCGGTTCATCGCCGTCGGGCTGGCCGTGGTGATGGCGGTGGGGTTCCTGACCGCCACACTGATGGTCAACGCATCCACCGAAGCCTCGCTGGGCAACAGCATCGGCGCCGGTTTCCGGAACGCCGACCTGGTGGTGTCCGGCCCTCCGGACCGGCCGCTGGACGCCTTGGCCGTCGATGCCGTGGCCGCCGCCGAGGGCGCCGGCGAGGTGTACGCACAGGAGACGGCGCCCGTCGCGTTCCGGTCCCGGGCCGACCCCGGCTACGCGGTTCTGCAGAACACCGCCCCCGACGGACTGAACCACCTGGAGCTGGTGGAAGGCGCCCTGCCCGCGGAGGGTGAGGTGGCGCTGGACGCCGGAACTGCCGGGAAGCAGGATCTGGCGGTCGGCGACACCCTGGAGCTGGCGCCGGCCGCCGGGAAGGTGGCCGCCGAGGACATCGCCGCCGCAGGGACCGGACTAACGGTTTCGGGGATCGTGAAGCCGTCCAAGGACCCGTTCATGATGGGCCAGCCGCAGTTCTTCGCCGGTGGCACCCTGGTGCGGCAGCTGGCCGGCGAGGCCGGGCCGCAGCTGCACAACATCCAGCTGGATCTGGCCCCGGGCGCCGCTGCCGGCACGGTGCAGGACTCTGTGGCCGCGGCACTGGCGGAGGCAGGCTTCGGCGACGCCACCGTGAACACGGCCGCGGAGCAGACGAAGGCCGTGGTGGCCGGCCTCACCGGCGGCAGCGACCAGCTGACCATTGTGCTGCTGGCGTTCGCGCTGGTGGCCCTGCTGGTTTCGGCGCTGGTGGTAACCAACACCTTCTCGGTGCTGATCGCCCAGCGGACCCGCGAGCTGGCGCTGCTGCGCTGCATCGGCGCGGACCGCGGGCAGATCCGGAACTCCGTGTTGGCGGAGGCCCTGCTGGTCGGCGTCGGTGCCTCCGTGCTGGGCGTGCTAGGGGCGGTGGCCCTGATGGCCGGCGTGATCGCCGTGCTGCAGGGGCAGCCGGAGACCGAGTTCGCCGCCCTGGCCGTGCCGCCGTCGGCCGTCGCCGTCGGACTCGCGGCGGGCATCCTGATGACCGTGCTGGCCGCCCTCGCCCCGGCCCGTGCCGCCACCCGGGTGGCACCGCTGGCCGCCCTGCGCCCGGCCGACGAGGCGCGCACCGGCAACCGCAAAGGCAAGGTCCGGCTCGCGATCGGCGGCGCGCTCACGGCGGTCGGCGCCGTCCTGCTGGCACTCGGAGCGCTGTCGGCGAACCTGCTGATCGCCCTGCCCGGCGGCATGCTCTCCTTCATCGGCCTGCTGCTCTGCGCCACCTTGTTCGTGCCGCCGCTGGTCACCGCCGTCGGCGCGCTCGCGAGGCCCGCGGGAGTGCCGGGCAAGCTGGCCGCGGTGAACGCGGTGCGCAACCCGGGGCGTACCTCCGCCACCGCCACCGCCTTGCTGATCGGCGTCACGCTGGTGGCGATGATGATGACCGGCGCGCAAACCGCCCGCACCGCGTTCGACGCCCAGTTGGGCGCGGAGTATCCGGTGGACCTGGCGGTCGGGCACCTCACGCTCGGCGGGGAACCGCTGGACGCCTCGGCCGCGGCCACCGCCGTCACATACGACGGCGTTGCCGCCGCCGGCCTGGTCACCAACGGCGGCTTCGCCGACCTGCACGGCCAGCGGACCGGGGTCTACCAGCTGGCGCCGGAGCAGCTGGGCCTGCTGCAGGACGGCTCGCTGGAGCTGGACGCGAGCACGGTGCTGATGCCGCAGGGCTCGGGACTGGAGAAGCTGACCGTGACCGGCAGCCGGGGGGCCAAGGAACTGCGCGTGGTGGAGGCCGACAGCCGCACCCTGCCGCCGCTGATCTCCGCCGCGGTGGCCGACGAGATCGGCGTGCCGGAGCTGCCCGCCGCCGACTCCCCGGACTACTACTCAGCCCTGCCGCAGCTGTGGGTGTCCGTGGACCGGGACCTGGATGCCGGGGCGCTCCTGGACCTGCGGACCGAACTGGCCGCCGGGCTCGACGTGGACGAGTACCAGGTGTCCGGTGCCGCCGTGGAACGTGCCGCGTTCAATCAGGTGATCGATGTGCTGCTGCTGGTGGTCACCGGGTTGTTGGGCGTGGCGGTGCTGATCGCGCTGGTGGGTGTGGCCAACACGCTCTCGCTCTCCGTGTTGGAGCGTACGCAGGAGTCGTCGCTGCTGCGGGCGCTCGGGCTGACCACGTCGCAGTTGCGCGCAATGCTGGCGCTGGAGGCCGTGCTCATCGCCGGGGTCGCCGCGCTGATCGGATCGGTGCTCGGCGCGGTCTACGGCTGGCTCGGCGCGCAGTCGGCGCTTGGGGCGTTCGCCACCGTGGTTCCGGACGTGCCGTGGCTGCAGCTGCTCGGGGTGCTGGCCGTGGCCGTGGTCGCCGGCCTGCTCGCCTCCGTGCTGCCGGCCCGCCGGGCAGCCCGCCTCTCCCCCGTGGAAGGCCTGGCGACCGCCTGACCGCCTACCTGGCCCATTCGGTCTGCATTTCCGCGACGGGGTGGATGTTCACCCTCCTGACGCCGTCCCCGGTGGTGGCCGTGAACTCGTGCCAGGCGTACGCCGGGATGACGATCACCGTTTCCGCGCCCGCATGGCCGGACTGGCCGTCGATCGTGAAGTCGATCTCGCCGTCGAGCAGTACGAAGATCTCCTCGTAGGGATGGCGATGGCGTTCGGCACCGCGCGAGTTCACGAAGAAGGACGCGTGGGCGCCGTGTTCGCTGCCACGGAAGACGGCGGCTCCCGAGGCGGGACGCAGGCTGGCGAGGGACAGGGCCTTGTAGGTCATCGGAGCGGCCTTCCGTTGGGCGGGTAGCCGACACTCTACCGACTGCGGCGCCGGCGGTCCCAGGGGAACGAGGATCCAGCCGTTCGCTTCCCTCGGCGGCCGCCACGGCGGAGACATCGGCAGGGCCTGATGCTACGTTGGCGGGACAGACCAGTGCAGAGCGCCGTGCGGACGGAGGAAAGGCATGAGCGGTTCCACCACAACCGAAAAACAACCGGAGCTGAAACGGGCCATAGGACCCAAACTCCTGCTCCTGTTCATTGTGGGTGACATCCTGGGCACGGGCGTCTACGCGCTGACGGGACAGGTGGCCGGCGAGGTGGGCGGCGCGGCGTGGGCCCCGCTGCTGCTCGCGTTCGTCGTGGCCACCATCACCGCGTTCTCCTACCTGGAGCTCGTCACCAAGTACCCGCAGGCCGCCGGGGCCGCGCTGTACACGCACAAGGCCTTCGGCGTCCATTTCCTCACCTTCCTGGTGACGTTCGCCGTGCTCAGTTCCGGCATCACCTCTGCCTCCACCGCCGCCAAGTTCCTGGGTGAGAACTTCATCGCCGGGTTCAACCTGGACTGGAACCAGACCGGCGTGACCTGGGTGGCGATCGTCTTCATGGCGGTCCTGGCGGGAATCAACTTCCGCGGCGTCAGCGAGTCGGTGAAGTTCAACGTGGTCCTGACGGTAGTGGAGTTCACCGGGCTGCTAATCGTGATCTTCATCGGCTTCTGGGCCATGAGCCAGGGCAATGTCGACTTCAGCCGGGTCATGGTGTTCGAAACCTCGGAGGACAAGGGCGTCTTCCTGGCCATCACCGCCGCCACCTCCCTGGCGTTCTTCTCCTTCGTGGGCTTCGAGGACTCGGTGAACATGGCCGAAGAGACCAAGGACCCGGTCACCACCTTTCCCAAGGTCATGCTCACTGGCTTGGGCATCACCGTGATCGTGTACGTGCTGGTGTCCATCACCGCGGTAGCCATCGTGCCGATCGGGCAGCTGTCGGAAAGCCCGACGCCGCTGCTGGAAGTCGTGTCGGTCGGCGCGCCGGGGTTCCCGGTGGACGTCATCTATCCGTTCCTGTCCATGTTCGCCGTGGCCAATACGGCACTGATCAACATGCTGATGGCCAGCCGCCTGCTCTACGGCATGGCCCGCCAGGACGTGCTGCCGCGGTTCCTGGGCAAGGTCCACCCCAACCGCCGCTCCCCCTGGGCCTCCATCATCTTCACCACGCTCATTGCGTTCGTCTTGATCTTCGTGGTCACCAACGTGATGGGCACCGACACCGTCGCCGCGTTGGGCGGCACCACTGCCCTGCTGCTGCTGGGCGTCTTCACGATCGTGAACCTGGCTGTGCTGGTCCTGCGCCGCAAACCGGTCGACCGCAAACATTTCCGAACCCCCACCGTGCTGCCCTACCTCGGGATGGCCACCTGCCTCTTCCTGGTGGGCCCGTGGGCGCAGGATCCGATCGAGTACCAGATTGCCGGCCTGCTGCTCGGCCTCGGCCTGGTGCTGTGGCTGCTTACGTGGCTCTGGAACCGCGGCGCGTACGGCAGGAAGACGAGGTTCCGCAGCCCGGAGGAACTGGGCGGTTGACGGGACCGGGCGTACGGAGCGAACGGGTAATCGATCGCACCCGCGATTATCCGAAGCGGCCGATTGACGGAGCCCGGGCGATTGACCCGGGGCATGGGTGGGTAAGGACAGTGAAACAACGACGGCGGAGGCCGTCCGCGTGACGACGACGCCGGCGGCCTTCTGAGACCGGCCGCGGGCGAATGAGAGCCAGCAGGAAGGAAGGCCATGGCCGCCAAGAAACACCGGACCGGGACCCTGGACCAGGAGAACCTCGCCGCCTATCTGGACTACCATCTGCTGGGTTCGGCTGCTGGCGTGCAACTGTTCGACGCCGTCCGCCAGTCGTGGGCGGGAACCCCGGAGGAGGCCGAGTTCCGGAAGCTGCGCGACGAGGTGTCCGCAGAGCGCAAGGAATTGAAGGCCCTGCACCGGAGCTTCGGTTACCGGCGGAACAAGCTCAAGCAGCTCGGCTCGATGGCCGGCGCCATCGCCAGCAAAGTGAACCCGCTCAACCCCACGCGGGCTTCGGGCGGGGTGGGCGCCCAACTGGAACTCGAATCACTGATGTCCGCCCTGCGCGGCAAGCAGTGCATGTGGCAGGTCCTGACCGTTCTGGCGCCCAGGGACCGCCGGCTGGACGCCACCCGCTTCCAGGAACTCGAGGCCCAGGCCGCGGACCAGCAGAGACGGGTGGAGCGGATCATGGCCGCGACCGCGGCTCGGCGCTTTCAGCCGGGCGGGTAGGGCCAACCAGCCGGGGTTATCCCGCCGGCGCTTCCAGCCGCGCGGGTAGGGCTACCCGGCAGGCGCTTCCTGCCGGCCGGGTAGGGCCAACCGGCCGGGGGCCAGACAGCCGGCGCTTCTTGCCGGGCGGGTAGGGCTACCCGGCAGGCGCTTCCTGCCGCACGGGCAGGGCTACCCGGCAGGCGCTTCCTGCCGCACGACGATCAGCTAGCCGGCCGGTTCTTCGTACTTCGGGAAGATCGGCGTGGGCGCCGGCAACAGGGTGCCCGGCACCAAAGCCGTGCCGATGGCAGCGAAGTCGCGGGCGCCGCCGTCGTCCTGTCCCAGGACGTCCAGCAGCTTGCCGGCCGCGGCGGGCATGACCGGCTGGACCAGGATGGAGACTATGCGCAGCACCTCGAGCGTCACGTAGAGCACGGTGTTCATCCGTTCCACGTCCGTCTTGCGCAGCACCCAGGGAGCCTGTTCCGCGAAGTACGCGTTGGTGTCGCCGAGCACGGTCCAGATGGCTTCGAGCGACCCGTGGAAATCCTGGACCTCGTAGGCCGCCCGGGACTTCTCGAGGAGGCGCTCGGCGCGGGCCAGCAGTTCGTGGTCCTCGGCGGCAAGCGTCGCGGGCTGCGGGACCTTGCCCTCGCAGTTCTTCGCCACCATGGACAGCGACCGTTGGGCGAGGTTGCCCAGATTGTTGGCCAGGTCCGCGTTCATCCGGCCGACCACGGCGTCGTGATTGTAGGAGCCGTCGGCGCCGAAGGGAACTTCGCGCAGCAGGAAGAAGCGCACCTGGTCCAGGCCGTACTGCGCCACCCATTCGGCGGGAGCGACCACGTTGCCCAGCGACTTGGACATCTTCACGCCGTTGTTGTTCAGGAAGCCGTGGATCATGACGCGCTTGGGCAGTTCCAGACCGGCCGACATCAGGAAGGCGGGCCAGTAGACGGCGTGGAAGCGGGAGATGTCCTTGCCGATCACGTGGACGTCGGCCGGCCAGAACTTCTTGAACGACTCCGACTCCGTGTCCGGGTAGCCGACGCCGGTAAGGTAGTTGGTCAGGGCGTCGACCCAGACGTACATGACGTGCTTGTCGTTGCCCGGCACGGGCACGCCCCAGTCGAAGGTGGTCCGGGAGATTGACAGGTCCTCCAGGCCGCCCTTGACGAAGCTGATGACCTCGTTGAAGCGGCTGCGCGGGGCGCCGAAATCGGGGTGGTCTTCGTAGAGCTTGAGCAGCTTGTCCTGGTAGTTGGAGAGCCGGAAGAAGTAGCTCTCCTCCTCGGTCCAGGTCAGTTCGGTGTCGGTCTGGACGGAGTAGCGCTTGCCGTCTTCGCGGAGCTCGGTCTCGTCCTCGGCGTAGTAGGCCTCGTCGCGGATCGAGTACCAGCCCTCGTACTTGCCCAGGTAGATGTCCCCGGCCTCTTCCATCTTCTTCCAGATGGCCTGAGAGGCAGCGTAGTGGTCGGCATCGGTGGTGCGGATGAACCGGTCGTAGGAGATCTCCAGGACCTGATGGGCCGACTTGTAGGCCGCGGTGTTCCGGTCCACCAATTCCTTCGGGGTCATGCCCTCCTTGGCGGCGGTCTGGGCGATCTTCATGCCGTGCTCGTCCGTGCCCGTCAGAAACATGACGTCGTAGCCGTCCAGTCGCTTGAAGCGGGCCATCGCGTCGGTCGCAATGTACTCGTAGGCATGGCCGATATGCGGCACGCCGTTGGGGTACGTGATGGCCGTGGTGATGTAGAACGGGGGCTTGGGCTCGGATGCGGTCACCCTATGAAATTACCCTCTGCGTTCGGCGGTGTCGAAATGTGCGACGCGCTCGGTGGCGTGTGGTCGGTTGGTAGCCGCGGGTGAGGCGCGGGGCTAGGCGGCCTTGGCCTGGAGCGGTGCCGTAAGCACGCAAGCAGCGCGGGGCGGGGCCCTGGAGCGGTGGTGTCGGCAGGCAGGCAGCACGGGCCGTGGCGTGGGACGGGCGTGCCGCCAGTCGAGGAGCGCCGACGTCGGGCTTCATCCACAGATGTGCCGGCGGGATCGACGGCGGACGGGACGTGGGGCACGTTGGTTCGATGGACGAACTCATCGGCAGTCTCGGGCAGACATGCCGCATTGACCGAATCGTCACCTACCGGGAACTGCGCGAACTCGGGATCGAGGAACGCCAGATCACTGCCGCCGTGCGCCGCAGGATCCTGCGCCGCCTGCGGCGCGGCATCTACGTCTCGGAGGAATACTGGCGGGCGCAGAAACCGTGGGACCAGCAGGTGCTGATGATTAAAGCCCACCACGCGGCTTCCGACGGCAACCTTGTTTACAGCCATGCTTCGGCCGCACGGCTGTGGGGCCTGCACATCTGGAACGCGCCGCCTGAAATCCATGTGATCCAGCGCGGCCGCCGTGGCGAGAAGTCCGCTGGCACCGGGGTGGTGCGGCACACCCATCAGGTGCCGGACCGAGACGTGCGGATTCTGGACGGGGGCATCCGCGTAACATCCCGTGAGCGGACGGTACTGGACTGCGCGCGGGCGCTGCCATTCGAACCGGCCGTGGTCATCGCCGATTCGGCCCTCCAGCTCGGTGCGAGCCTCGAACGGATGCATGAATTGGCAGACGCCGCCCCCAGATCACGCTTCCTGACACGCGTCCGGCAAGTGCTCGACACCGTCGATGGGCGGTCCGAATCGGCGGGTGAGACCAGATTGCGGCTGAAACTGCGCAGTTGGAACTTCCCGCCGCCGGTACTTCAACACGAGATCAGGACGGCGGAGGGCACTTACCGCGCTGACTTCGCTTGGCCGGGACTGAAGCTCATCTTCGAGTTCGACGGCGAAAGCAAGTACCGCGCCTATCACCCCACGGACCAAGTGATTCTGGACGAGCGGAAGCGGGAGACTCGTTTGATGGAAGACGGCTGGACGATCGTCCGTGTCCGATGGAGCCATCTCGACGACGATGATGCGCTCAGGCAGCGTTTGGTCCGGAAGTACAACGAGGCGTTTCGCAAGGCCTCAGGCCTGACGGCGTGAGCGGACGCCATCCACCAGATCCCCCTTTGGCTGCCAGATCAGGGGCTATAACCGGTGATCTGGACGCTGACCCCTGACCTCGTCTCCAGATCAGGGGCCATGAGCGGTGACCTGGACGCTGACCCCTGACCTCGTCTCCAGATCAGGGGCCGTGCGACGTTGCCCGGGCGCCTAGTTCATCCGGGTGCTGCTGTCCGCGGCCTTGATGAGTTCCTGGTCGTGGGACGCCACGAGCACGGCAATGCCGTCCTTGGTGGTGTCCTTCAGGATGTGGATGATCTTGTTGGCCTGTTCGCGGTCCAGGTTGGCGGTGGGCTCGTCCACGACCAGGACCTTGGTGCCCAGGATCAGCGCCCGGGCGATGGCCACCCGCTGGCGTTCACCGCCGGAGAGCTGGCCCGGACGGTGGCGCATGCGGCGGCCCAGCCCGACCAGGTCCAGCAGGTCCTTGGCCATCTCGGTGCGCTCTTCCACCTTGCCGTCGGGCACGGCGGGCAGCAGGACGTTCTCCAGCGCGCTCATTCCGTCGATCAGCGCGCCGCCCTGGTCCACGTAGCCGATCAGGGCCCGGCGGCGGTCGGAGATCTCGTCGTCGTCCATGGCGCTGAGGGCGTCGCCCTGCCAGAACACCTCGCCGGCCGTGGGCTGCTGCAGTCCGGCGGCCACGGTGAGGATGCTGGTCTTGCCGGAGCCGCTGCGGCCGGCCAGACAGTGCATGGTGCCGGCTTCCAGGCCGAGGTCGAAGTCGTCGGCAATCACGAGCGGCTCGGCACCGCCGTCGTACCGGATGGTGATGCCCCGCAGCTCCACCGGCATGGCATGGTCGGCGGTGCGCTCCTTGGTGGCGGCGCGGGTCAGGGGTTCTTCGATCATTTCCGGGTCCTTGTCATCAAAACAAACCAGAGGAGCACGGCCGCGATGCCAGCGGCAGCGGCCCACACCGCGGTATGCGGTGCAATAAACAGGGCGGTCACGACGGCGCCGATGACCGCCAGCGGCAGGGCGACGGCGGCGGTGATGCCGGCCTCGCCGCGGCGGGCCTGCAGCAGCAGCGTGGGCGTCCAGCCCATGGCGCCGAGGATGGCAAACTGTTCGCGCTTGCGGCGCGCCTCGAACCGGGTGGTCATCAGCGCCAGCAGCAGCGCCGTGACCACGCCGAGCAGCGCCAGCGCGATGTTCAGGCCGCTCAGCTGTGCGGCGGCCAGCGAACCGAGCGCCGTGCTGCCGGCCGCCCGCGGAATGTCGGCCAGCACCGCCATCAGGGCTCCGGCCGCGGCGCCGAGCACCGCGACGCCCAACGCGATGGCCACGGTGTTGAACCGGTTGGTGCTCAGCTGGCGGGCGGCGAACTGCAGCGGGGTCTTCACCGACGGCACGCCGGCCGCCCCGGACGGTTCGACGTCCTTCGCCGGATGCGGCTTGAGCATGGCGGCGGAGATGAAGGCGGAGGCACCGTAGACGACCAGCGCGATCAGCGACACCCACAGCGTCACGGCGCTGCGGCTGATGGCGCTGGCCACGACGGCCACCACCAGCACGGCGACGCCGCCGACCAGCAGCTCGTTCAGGAACCAGGAGCGGATGCGCCGCCGGTTCCAGCCCATCGCCCGCAGCGTCACCGCTTCGGTCCGGCGGGAGCGGGTGAAGGCGACGGCGCTGGCGGCGGTCAACAGGGCCGCGCCGCCGACGGTCAGGGCCAGCAGCGCCGCGCTGGAGGCACTCAGGGCGCCCTGCACCTCGCCGGCCGCGCCCTGGCGGACCCAGGACTGCTGCACGGTGCCGAGGTCGCTGACCGTGCCGGAGGCGTCCTTGTGGTAGTCCGGCACGTAGATGGACACGTCTTCGCGGGCCGAGCCGGCCACCACCTGGGTCTGCAGGCCGAGGTCCTCGATCGCGGCGGCCACGGCGTTGATCTGGTCTTCGGCGTCGGCCCACGAGCCGGCGGCGTCGACGCGGACGCGGACCGCGTCGATGACCGGCTCCTCGGCGCTCGTGCCGCGGACGGCGGCCAGTCCCGCGAAGTCGGTGATCGCGCCCGCGGACTGCACGGACAGGCCGGCGCCGCTGAGGCCCGGCTTCATCACGGTGTCGTCGACGTTGTTGCCCTCGGCGTCTTTGGTGATGGTCACCGGCGTCGGGTCGTACCCGCCCAACGGCAGGTAGTTCACGTCGCCGGCGGCCTCGCGCACGGCGGACGCGTCGAAGGTGCCGTAGACGAAGGGCAGCGGAGTGGCGGATTCGCCGCCGGAATCCACGGTGCTGCGGTAGGACTGCTCTTCCACCGGTTCCCGCTGGCTCTGGTCCGGTTCCAGCTGCCACTGGAGGGTCTTCTCCGGCAGCTTGTTGACCTGGATCCAACCCTGCGGCGTGGCGGTCTGCTCCGCGCTCCCGTCGCTGGCGGCGTCCCCGGCGGTGAACTCCGGGTTGGACATGAAGTCCGTGGTCCACACCGGCGGCTGGTGCAGGCCGGCGACCATCTGGACGCCGCCGGAGCCCAGCAGGTAGTTGTAGTCCTCTCCGCCGGGCCAGCGCAGCTGGAAGGGCTTGCTGGAGGCGAAGGGCAGGTAGCCCTCCCCCAGCTCCTTGCTGACGGTGCCGACCTCCGAAACGGTGTTGCCGGCGTCGTCCAGTTCTTCGATGGTGACCGAGTAGGTCAGGTCGAGGTCGGTGCCGGAGCGGACCACCATGGGGATGACCTGGGATTCCTCGTCCAGCGTGCCGGCTTCCACCGCGTTCTGGTACTGGACGAAGAACGGGCTCCAGAACTCGAACGGGTGCCCGTCGATGGCGGCGCCTTCGCCGCCCTCGGAGAACATGCCCATGCCGAACTGCGAGGAGAAGTGCTGGCCCAGTTCCTGGGCGTTGCGGTCGGTCGGTTCCGGTGCCTGCTTGAGCGGGGCCAGGAAGTCGCCGGCCTCGCCGAGCAGCGCGGATTCGGCCGCCGGGTCCACGGCAACCACCGTCTCGGTGATCTGCGGCAGCATGGGCAGCGCGATGGTGGTGTCGAAATCGCCGTGCATGCTGCCGCCGGCCGGGTCCGGGAACTTGATGCCGGTTTCGCCCTTGGGTGCCACGGTGCGCAGGCTGGTGCCACCGGGTACTTTCAGCTCCTCCAGCTTCGCCTGGCCCAGGGAACCCTCGGCGGCTGTTTCAAAGAGGACGGTGTCCGTCAGGCCGTCGGAGCTGACGGCCTTGGCGGTGATCCGGTAGTTCGTCGGTTCTTCGTTGAAGACGGAATCCGGCGCCGGCCACTCTTCCTTCGGCACGGCGTCCTTGATGCCCTGGCCCTTGAGGTACTGCTCGATGTTCGGGTTGTAGCCGACATAATCGGTGGCCTTCAGCTGCGGGAACTCGATGTCCTGGACCACCTTGGACACGAGCGAAATCGGGGCCGCGACGGAGACGCCGTCGATCCCCCGGACCTGCTCCAGATCCGACGCGGCGATGCCGCCGTTGCCGCTGAGGAAGTCCGGCTGGCGCAGTTCGTCGCCCGAGGTGCCCTCGGGCAGGACCAGGATGTCGTACACACCGCGGGTGTTGGCGTCGACGATCCGGGTCAGCGATGCCTGTGCCCGGCCCTGGACGAAAATGGAAAGGACCATTGCCGCGATCAGGACGGCGACCGTCACCACGAGCGAACGGCTGCGCATGAAGCGTGACGCAGCGTTGAACCGGATTTCCACAGAATCACTCCATACGGCAGCAAAAAGGCCAGAGGTCGAATTGACCCGGCATTAAGGTTCTCACGAGGTGAGCGCAGGCGAGGAATCGACCCGCGGGTCTGCGTAAAGCCCGCCCGGCCCCGGGGGAACAGCAGGGACCGGGCGCGCTTTACCGCGCGGCGAGAGTCAGTCCTGCAGGTCGACTTCGCGGGCCACGACGGCGCCGATCTCCGCGCTGAGCCTTTCCAGCAGGTCCTGCGGCAGGGCGCTGTCCACGGTCAGCACGGCCAACGCCTGCTTGCTGGCGTCGTTGCGGGCCACCTGCATGCCGGCGATGTTGATGTCCTGCTCGCCCAGCAGCCGGCCCAGGGTGCCGATGACGCCCGGACGGTCCTCGTAGAGGAAGACGATCACGTGTTCGCTGATCGGCATTTCCACCTCGTAGCCGTTGATGGCCACGATCTTCTGGATCTGCTTGGGGCCGGTCAGCGTGCCGGAGACGGAGATCTGCGAACCGTCCGACAGGGCGCCGCGGATGGTGAGCACGTTGCGGTACTCTTCGGACTCCGTGGTGGTGATCAGGCGGGTGTTGATGCCGCGCTGCTCGGCCAGCACGGGGGCGTTGACGTAGGAGACCTGCTCGGAGACGACGTCCCGGAAGACGCCCTTGAGCGCGGCCAGTTCCAGCGCCTTCACGTCCAGCTCGGCGATCTCGCCGGCCACTTCGACGTCGATCTGGGTCACCGAATCGTGGGTCAGCGCGGTGAAGATCCGGCCGAGCTTTTCGATCAGCGGGATGCCCGGGCGGACGTCCGGGGCGATCACGCCGCCGGCCACGTTCACGGCGTCGGGCACCAGTTCCCCGGCCAGCGCCAGGCGCACGGACTTGGCCACGGAGATGCCGGCCTTCTCCTGCGCTTCCTCGGTGGAGGCGCCCAGGTGCGGGGTGACCACCACGTTCTCCAGTTCGAAGAACGGCAGGTCGGTGCTCGGCTCGGTGACGAAGACGTCGATGGCGGCGCCGGCGATCTTGCCTTCCTTCAGCGCGTCGTAGAGCGCGGCTTCGTCGATCAGGCCGCCGCGGGCCACGTTGACCACGCAGGCTGTGGGCTTCATCTTTTCGAAGGCGGCGGCACCGATCATGCCCACCGTCTCCGGGGTCTTCGGCATGTGGATGGTGATGAAGTCGGACTGCTCCAGCAGCTCGTCCAGGCTGACCAGCTGCACGCCCAGCTGGGCGGCGCGGGCGCTGGTCACGTACGGGTCGTAGGCCAGGATCTGGGTCTCGAACGCCTGCATGCGCGCGGCGATCAGGGCGCCGATGCGGCCCAGGCCGATGATGCCGATCTTCTTCTCGTAGATCTCGGTGCCGGTGTACTTGGAGCGCTTCCACTCGCCGCCCTTGAGCGAGGCGTTCGCGGCGGGGATGTGGCGGGCCAGGGCCAGGATGTGGCCGACGGTCAGTTCGGCGGCGGAGACGATGTTGGAGGTCGGGGCGTTCACGACCATGACGCCGGCCTGGGTGGCAGCCTTGATGTCCACGTTGTCCAGGCCCACGCCGGCGCGGGCGATGACCTTCAGGTTCTTGGCCGCGGCAATGGCCTCGGCGTCCACCTTGGTGGCGGAGCGGACCAGGATGGCGTCGACGTCGGCAATCGCGGCCAGCAGCTGGGACCTGTCGGCTCCATCGGTCTGCCGGATCTCGAAGTCGGGCCCGAGGGCTTCGATGGTCGCCGGGGAGAGTTCCTCCGCCAGCAGGACTACTGGTTTTTCCACAGGGGTGTTCCTTCGCTGCAAGCATGGTGATGGCCGTGCGTATAGATGGGGGTGACTCCAGTCTAGAACGGCTGCGGCCCTGTCCCCCAGTTGTTACCGGGACCGGCCGGCCGGCACCGGCCCGGTGAAACGGCGGGCCATGGGAATCGTGACGACGACGGCGGGTGCCACGGAAACATGACGACGGCGGCGCGCCTCGGGAGCCACGACGACGGCGGCGCGCCTCGGGAGCCGTGACGACGACGGCGGGGCCTTCCGGAAAACGCGACGGCCGGCGCCCGCAGTGGGCGCCGGCCGTCGGACTGACCTAGCGGGCTGCTACGCCCTCGGTGTAGTCGTCGTCGGACTTGATCCAGGAGAACAGCTTGCGCAGTTCGCGGCCGGTGGCCTCGATCGGGTGGTCTTCGCCCTTCTGGCGCAGCTCCAGGAACTCCTTGGCGCCGTTGGCCTGGTCGTCCATGAAGCGCTTGGCGAAGGAGCCGTTCTGGATGTCGGCCAGGACTGCCTTCATGTTCTCCTTCACCTCCGGGGTGATCACGCGCGGGCCGGAGACATAGTCGCCGAACTCGGCGGTGTCGGAGACCGACCAGCGCTGCTTGGCGATGCCGCCTTCGACCATCAGGTCAACGATCAGCTTGAGCTCGTGCAGCACCTCGAAGTAGGCGATCTCCGGCTTGTAGCCGGCCTCGGTCAGGGTCTCGAAGCCGTACTGCACCAGCTGCGAGGCGCCGCCGCAGAGCACTGCCTGCTCGCCGAACAGGTCGGTCTCGGTCTCTTCGGTGAAGGTGGTCTCGATGACGCCGGCGCGGGTGCCGCCGATGCCCTTGGCGTAGGAGAGCGCCAGGGCCTTGGCGTTGCCGGTGAAGTCCTGCTCGATGGCGATCAGGTCCGGGACACCGCGGCCGGCCTCGAACTCGCGGCGCACGATGTGGCCCGGGCCCTTCGGGGCGACCAGGGCGACGTCGACGTTGGCCGGCGGCTGGATGAAGCCGTAGCGGATGTTGAAGCCGTGGCCGAAGAACAGGGCGTTGCCCTCTTCGAGCTTGTCGGCGATGGACTCGGCGTAGACCTTCGCCTGGACCTGGTCCGGGGTCAGGATCATGATGACGTCGGCCTCGGCGGCAGCGTCGGCGACGGAGAGGACCTTCAGGCCCTCGGCCTCGGCCTTGGCGCGGGACTTGGAGCCCTCGGCCAGGCCGACGCGGACGTCGACGCCGGAGTCGCGCAGGCTCAGGGCATGGGCATGGCCCTGGCTGCCGTAGCCAATGACAGCGACCTTGCGGCCCTGGATGATCGAAAGGTCGGCGTCGTCGTCGTAATACAGCTCAGTCACTTAGGTTTCTCCTGTTGGGATTGCGTGGAAAGGAATCAGGCGGAACGCAGCGCGCGGTCGCTCATGGAGCGGGAGCCGCGGCCAATGGCCAGCGTTCCGGATTGGACTATTTCGCGGATGCCAAACGGCTCCAGCACTGCAAGCAGGGCCTCGAGCTTATCGGCGGTGCCGGTGGCCTCCAGGACCAACGAGTCGGTGGACACGTCGACCACGGAGGCGCGGAACAAGTCTGCTGCCTGGGTTACCTGCAGCCGTGTTGCGGCATCCGCGCGGACCTTGACCAGGATGTGGTCGCGTTGCACGGAAGTTTCGGGAACCAGCTCAACAATCTTGATGACGTTGATGAGCTTGTTCAGTTGTTTGGTGACCTGCTCCAGCAGGTCGCCCTCGGCCTCGACCACCACGGTAATGCGGGAGAACCCGTCTGCTTCCGTGGGGCCGACGGCCAGAGAATGGATGTTGAACGCCCGGCGGGCGAAGAGGCTGGCGACGCGGGTCAACACACCCGGGACGTCCTCCACCAGCACTGAAAGGGTATGGCGGGACATTCCTAGTCCTCCTCTTCCCACTCGGGGGTCATGTCGCGGGCAATCTGGATCAGGTCGTTGCTCACGCCGGAGGGGACCATCGGCCACACCATGGCGTTGGGGCTGACCACGAAGTCGATCACCACGGGGCGGTCGTTGATCGCCAGCGCCTGCTGGATCGTGGCGTCGATGTCCTCCGGACGTTCGCAGCGCAGGCCCACGCAGTCGTAGGCGTCGGCCATCTTCACGAAGTCCGGCACCCGCACGGTGTCGTGGCCGGTGTTCAGGTCGGTGTTGGAGTACCGGCCGTCGTAGAACAGGGTCTGCCACTGGCGGACCATGCCCAGCGAGGAGTTGTTGATCACCGCGACCTTGATGGGGATGTTGTTCAGCCGGCAGGTGGCCAGTTCCTGGTTGGTCATCTGGAAGCAGCCGTCGCCGTCGATGGCCCAGACCACGCGGTCCGGGTTGCCCACCTTGGCGCCCATGGCGGCCGGCACCGAGTAGCCCATGGTGCCCAGGCCGCCGGAGTTCAGCCAGGCGTGCGGGCGCTCGTACTTGATGAACTGCGCGCTCCACATCTGGTGCTGGCCCACCCCGGCGACGTAGACGCCTTCCGGCCCGGTCAGCTCGCCGATCCGCTGGATCACCTGCTGCGGGGCCATCAGGCCGTCGTCGGGCTCGGCGAAGCCCAGCGGGTAGGTCTCGCGCAGCCGCTCCAGCGTGGCCCACCAGGCGGAGAGGTCCGGGGTTCCCTCGGCGGCGAACCGCTCGCGGCAGGCCTCGGCCAGTTCCGGAATGATCTCCTTGACCGAACCGACGATCGGCACGTCGGCGGTGCGGTTCTTGGAGATCTCCGCCGGGTCGATGTCCGCGTGGATCACCTTGGCACCCGGGGCGAAGCTGCTCAGCACGCCGGTGACGCGGTCGTCGAAGCGGGCGCCGAGCGTGATCAGCAGGTCGGCCTGCTGCAGCGCAGTCACCGCCGAGACGGAGCCGTGCATGCCCGGCATCCCCACGTGCTGCGGGTGCGAGTCCGGGAACACGCCGCGGGCCATCAGCGTGGTGGCCACCGGGGCGCCCACCAGCTCGGCCAGCTCGCGCAGCTCCTGCGACGCGTGGGCCTTGATCACGCCGCCGCCCACGTAGAAGGCCGGGCGCTCCGCCGCGGCGATCAGCTTGGCGGCCTCGCGGACCTGCTTGGAGTGCCCGCGGACCACGGTGCGGTAGCCGGGGATGTCGATCTTCGGCGGCCACGAAAAGCTCATCGTGGACTGCTGGGCGTCCTTGGTGATGTCCACCAGCACCGGGCCGGGGCGGCCGGTGGTGGCGATATGGAACGCCTCGGCCAGGGCGCGGGGAATGTCCTGCGCCTTGGTGACCAGGTAGGAGTGCTTGGTGATCGGCATGGTGATGCCGACGATGTCCGCTTCCTGGAACGCGTCCGAGCCGATCACGGCCGAGGAGACCTGCCCGGTGATCGCCACCATCGGCACCGAGTCCATGTGCGCGTCGGCAATGGCGGTGACCAGGTTGGTGGCCCCCGGGCCGGAGGTGACAATGCAGACACCGGGGCGGCCGGTGACCATGGCATAACCCTGTGCGGCGTGGCCTGCACCCTGTTCATGACGGACCAAGACGTGGTTGATCTTGGCCGAATCCATGAGCGGGTCGTAGGTGGGGAGGATGGCCCCGCCCGGCAACCCGAAGACGTCATCGACGCCCAGTTCTTCCAGCGAACGGACAACGGCTTGTGAGCCGGTCATTTCCGTGGGCGGCACGATGTTGTTCGGCCCGACTACCGGGCTGAGGCCGTCCACGACGGAAGAGACAGAGGCAGCTACATCTTTGGTTTTGACAGCGTCGGGCGAGGCCGGCGCCTTATTGGCCATCAGCGAGGGGCTGATTGGCGATCCCTTAGTCATCGGATTTCCTTTGCGGATCTTGATGTTCTCTGATGTGCTTGCCGTCCTCCGCGAGCGGGGAACGGCCCTGTTCTCTTCTGCAAATAAAAAAACCCCGTCGAGCCGGTTGGCTCCGATGGGGTTTCGCGCGTGACGTGGTCGTGCCAGACGGGCGTTTACGCCACGCGCTTGGTAAGGACGACCACGGATACGCTTTGCATGGCTTCAGTCTCGTGCCACGCGGATATCAGTGTCAACCTGAGACATCGCCGTCTCATTATTTGGGCACTTGAGTCCATAAGATGGACCCTTCACCCGGGGAGGGGCACGACGGCGGGCGCCCGCCTCGCGGAGGGAGCGCCCGCCGTCGTGATTCAGCTGCAGTACGCGCCGGTGGAGGCGGAGTTCACGAGCTTGACGTACTTGGCCAGCACGCCGGTGGTGAACTTCGGCGCCAGCGGTTCCCAGCCCACCCGGCGCGCTTCCAGTTCGGCCTCGTCGACCAGCAGGTCGAAGCTGCGGGCCGCGATGTCCACGCGGATCAGGTCGCCGTCGCGCACGAACGCGATCGGGCCGCCGTCGACCGCTTCCGGCGCCACGTGTCCGATGCACAGGCCGGTGGTGCCGCCGGAGAACCGGCCGTCGGTGAGCAGCAGCACGTCCTTGCCGAGCCCGGCGCCCTTGATGGCGCCCGTGATGGCCAGCATCTCGCGCATGCCCGGGCCGCCCTTGGGGCCCTCGTAGCGGATGACCACCACGTCGCCGGCCTTGATCTGCCCGTTGTCCAGCGCGTCCAGGGCGCCCTGCTCGCGTTCGAACACGCGGGCGGTGCCCTCGAAGACGTCGGCGTCGAAGCCCGCGGACTTGACCACGGCGCCCTCGGGAGCCAGCGAACCGTGCAGGATGGTCACGCCGCCGGTCTTGTGGATGGGGTTGTCCAGGGCGCGCAGGATCTTGCCGTCCGGGTCCGGCGGGTTGATGGCCGCCAGGTTCTCGGCCACGGTCTTGCCGGTCACGGTCAGGCAGTCGCCGTGCAGCAGGCCCGCATCCAGCAGCGCCTTCATGACCACCGGGACGCCGCCGATCTTGTCCAGGTCGAACATCACGTGGCGGCCGAAGGGCTTCATGTCGGCCAGGTGCGGGACCTTGTCGCCGATCCGGTTGAAGTCGTCCAGCGTCAGGTCCACCTCCGCCTCGCGGGCGATCGCCAGCAGGTGCAGCACGGCGTTGGTGGAGCCGCCGAAGGCCATGGTCACCGCGATGGCGTTCTCGAAGGCCTTCTTGGTCATGATGTCGCGGGCGCGGATGCCCTTGCGCAGCAGGTTCACCACGGCCTCGCCGGACTTGTGCGCGAAGTTGTCGCGGCGGCGGTCCGCGGACGGCGGCGCGGCCGAACCCGGCAGCGACATGCCCATCGCCTCGCCGATGGAGGCCATGGTGTTGGCCGTGTACATGCCGCCGCAGGCGCCTTCGCCCGGGCAGATGGCGCGTTCGATCGAGTCCAGGTCCTTGCGGCTCATCTTGCCGGCGGCGCAGGCCCCCACGGCTTCGAAGGCGTCGATCAGCGTGACTTCCTTCTCCGAACCGTCCTCCATCTTCGCGAAGCCCGGCATGATCGTGCCGGCGTAGAGGAACACCGAGGAGAGGTTCAGGCGGGCGGCGGCCATCAGCATGCCCGGCAGCGACTTGTCGCAGCCGGCCAGCAGCACGGAACCGTCGAGGCGCTCGGCCATCATGACCGTTTCCACCGAGTCGGCGATGACCTCGCGGGAGACCAGCGAGAAGTGCATGCCCTCGTGCCCCATGGAAATGCCGTCGGAGACGGAGATGGTGCCGAACTGCATCGGGAAACCGCCGCCGGCGTGGACGCCTTCCTTGGCGCCCTGGGCCAGCCGGTTCAGCGACAGGTTGCAAGGGGTGATTTCGTTCCAGGAGCTCGCGATGCCGATCTGCGGCTTGGCGAAGTCCTCGTCGCCCATCCCTACGGCTCGGAGCATGCCGCGCGCCGGAGCGGCGTGGATGCCATCGGTTACTACCCGGCTACGGGGCTTGATGTCTGGGGTTGCGTCCGCACTCATGGCATCGATTCTATGACCCGCGCCGCCGTGGCAGGGCCATATTACGACGGCGGTGCCTCGGCTGGCCCGGCGCCCCCGGGCCCGGGCCGCCCGGATCCGGCCGCACTGCCGCGCGCCGGGGCTGCCCGGATCCGGCCGCCCTCAGCCCTGCTGGCTGGCGATCGCCGCCGCCTCCTGCTGCAGCATTCCGATCACGCGGTGCACGCTGCTGCGCTCGGCCACGTCGCTGCGGGCCAGCACCACGATGGTCCGGCGGGCGCGGATCCCCTCCAGCGGGCGCATCACGAAGCCGCGCGTGGACTGCGCCTTCCGGGAGGTAAACCGCGGCACCACGGCGAGCCCGTGCCCGGCGGCCACCATGGCCTCCATTACGCGCAGGTCGGCGTAGCGTGTGGTGCGCTTGGCCAGCCTGCCGGTGCGCGCTTCGATCTGGCGCAGCACCTGCTCGAAGGGAAAGCCCTGCGGGACGCCGATCCACGGGTGGTCCACCACGTCCTCGGGCCGGAGGACGTCCAGTGCCGCCAGCGGATGGCCGGCGGGCATGGCCACGTCCAGTGGTTCGTCCAGCAACGGCAGCACGGTGATGCCGTTGCGGGCGAAGGCCTCGACGCCCTGCTGGCTGTGGGCCAGCACCAGGTCGTAGTCGGCCGCCAGCGGCAGGAACCCCTCGACGGACGGGTCTTCCAGGCAGGGGTCGAAGTGCAGCCCCTCGATGTCCTGCAGCCGGTACATCAGGCCCGGCAGGAACATTTCCGCCGCACTGGGAAAGAACGCGGCACGGATTTGGTTTTGCCAGCCGCTGCGGTAGCCGTCCACGGTGGCCTGCGCCCGCTCCATCGCCGCGGAGACGTCCGCGGCGGCTGCTGCCATGGCCAGCCCGGCCTCGGTCAGCCGCACTCCCCTGCCGGCTTTCTCCACCAGCGTGACGCCCACCTCCCGCTGCAGCGCCTTCAGCTGCTGGGAGACGGCCGAGGCTGTGATCTTCATCGCAGCGGCGGTGGCGACGACGGATCCGCGGTCGCCCAGTTCCCGCAGAATCTGCAGCCGCCTCATGTCCATAAAGAGATACTACATAGTGAGGTAAGTAACGTTAGCTTGAACTTGACGGTTGCCCCGGTTGACAATAGCGGCATGACAGTCTCAGTTGCCCTGACCGCAGTAGGGATGGCGGCCGTCTTGGCGCGCCTCGCCGTCGTTGTCCGCCGCGACCATGGCCCGGTTCCCCGCAGCCACACGTGGGAGACCGACCATTCGGCCATGCCGGTGAAAGCGGTCGACGCCGTCTGACTTCCACCTTTACAATCAAGCGCCGGGCACCACATGGGCCAGGCGCTTTTTTGTGGGTCCGGTTCCTTAGGCTGACGGCAGCGCCCCGCGCTTCCGGCGCCGCAGGCGCCCAGCACTCCCGCCCGATTACGCACCTTCCGAAGGCCACATGCCCACCAGCGACGAACTCAAGGACGCGCTTAGCGCCATCTTTGACTCCCAGATTCCCAACTACGGCGACTACAACCTCGTCTTCGCCAGCGGCCGCCAGGACGATGCGCACCGGACGCAGGGCGGGACCGAAGACTTTTACGTGATCGGTTACCGCTGGCGGCCGCAGGAACTGGTCATCGCGCCGTTCGACGGCTCCGCGCTGACGGCCGGCGGCACCCCCGTCGCGATCAACATGACCAACATGTCCCACGCAGTCCAGCTCGGCGGCGGGGAATACGAAGTGGGCACCAGCACCGGCAGGACGTTCCGGTTCGGCGTCCAGGCCGAAGGCAGGCTGCCCGCCGAGGGCCACACGATCGACCAGTCCGAAGACCAGCCCGACTTCCACAGCTTCATGGCGGAGCTGATCTTCCGGGCCTAGCGGCCCGCCCCGGGCCTGCAAAGCATCGCCTCAACCTGCCGGTCCACCTCACGTTTTCGGAGACGGAACCGGCCACGGGAGGCTATGGACACTGCCGTGTCCCGCACGTAACGTCGGGACCGGATGCAGCACAACCATCAACCGAAGGTGAAGGCCATGGACCGGAGATGGGGAATCAGGACCGCCATCGCAGCCACCATCGCGACCGCCCTGCTGTGCCGGTTGTTCAGCCGCAAGTCCCGCTCCACGGAGGCCGGATCCCCGGCCGCCCCCGCGCCGGCGAATCCGGCGCACGCCCCCTCCGGACCCGCCCCCACGCCGTCGAACCTGGCGCACGCGCCCTCCGAGGCCGCCCCCACGCCGTCGAACCTGGCGCACGCCCCCTCCGAGGCCGCCCCCACGCCGTCGAACCTGATGCACGCCCCCTCCGGCACTGCCAGCGGGAACCCAACGACCGGCCGCACGCCGCGGGCATTCGACGAGGACCTGATGGTGGAGGAGACCATGCCGGAGTCCCCGGGCGACACCGGCACGTCGGCTGCCGGCGGCTTCGGCGCGGACGAGCCGGTGCCGGCCGATGTCGAGGACGCGGCAGCGGAGCAGGCGGCGGTCACGGACAAACCGCTCTACGATGAGACCGAATGGCTCGGTTACGCGGGCGAGGCGGTCATCGAACCGTCCGTGGAGGCCGAGGATGGGAACGGAGCGGACCGGAAACGAGGCTGACGGATGGACGACCAAGCGGATCGGCGCATCCTGCCGCTTCGGTTTGCCCCCTTGGCCCTGGCCGTGGCGCTGGCGGCCGTCCTGGCCGGTTGCAGCGTCGGCGGCAGCGGCCGGCCGGACAGTAGCGGCGGCGCCGCTACCAGCCCGGACGTGGAAGCGGCAGCCTCGGGCCTGGCCGAACCGTGGTCCATAGCCGTACTGCCCGACGGCAGTGCCCTCATTTCCGAGAACGACACCGGCCTGATCAAACACGTGGTCGACGGCGAAACGGTTGCCGCCGTGCCCGTGGACTCCGCGCTGGAAACCACCGGCGAGGCCGGCCTGCTGGGGCTGGAGCCCAGCCCCGATTTCGACGCCGACGCCCGGCTCTACGTCTACCTCACCTCGCCGGAGGACAACAGGGTTCTCAGCTACCGCTGGGACGACGGCCGGCTCAGCGACGGGCAGGAAATCGTCACGGGCATTCCCAAAGCCGGGATCCACAACGGCGGGCGGCTCAAGTTCGGCCCGGACGGCTACTTGTACATCGCCACCGGCGACGCCGCCGATTCCTCCCGCTCCCAGGATCTCTCCTCCCTGGGCGGCAAGATCCTACGGGTCACGCCCGACGGCGACCCTGCCCCCGGCAACCCCTTCGGCGACAGCCCGGTCTACAGCTTCGGCCACCGCAATGTGCAGGGGCTGGCGTGGGACGCCGACGGCAGGCTCTGGATTACGGAGTTCGGCCCCGACCGGGACGACGAACTGAACCTGATCGAGCCCGGCGGCAACTACGGCTGGCCGGACGTTACCGGAGCCCCCGGCGACGAGCGGTTCATCGACGCCAAGGTGGTCTGGCCGTCCACGGCCGAGGCCTCCCCCAGCGGCATGGCCCTGGTGGACGGGACGGCGTGGATCGCCGCGTTGCGCGGCCAGCGGCTCTGGCGGGTGGAGCTCGACGGCACCGAGGCCGGAGAGCCCAAGGCCTTTTACGAAGGAGAATACGGCCGGCTGCGCGACGTGGCCGCTGCCCCGGACGGCCGGCTCTGGGTACTCACCAACGGCACCGACGAGGACCGGATGCTGGCGGTTTCTGTGAAGTAGGCGACAAAGGCCGCCTCAATTTCACATTCGCGGAAAAGTCCTGCTAGAGTTACATGTCGTTGCGAGGGAGAAAGCGCCCGGGAAACCGGCGCCGGCCCCTCACCGACAGCTGCACCTCTAGCTCAACTGGCAGAGCAATTGACTCTTAATCAATGGGTTCCGGGTTCGAGTCCCGGGGGGTGCACAAGCAAAACCCCGTCTGACCGGCGCAAGCCCGGACAGGCGGGGTTTTTTGTTGTTCCGGCGACGGGACAAGGTCTCCGGAGAAGACACAGGCGCCTGCAGAATCCCTAGCCGGGCTTCGCCAACTGATGGATTCGTTCGATCACCCGGACGACCTCCAAAGCCTCCCGGGGATCAACCGGGATGGGCCCGCTTCCCCGGACCGCCAGAGCCGCAGCCCGGTAAAACCCAAGGTAGTCGCCTCGTTCGGTCGGCACCGCAATGGGGGCGGGATGGCCCGGCGCCCGGATGCCGAGCGTGCCCCACGTGCTTTCGGGCTCGGCGCCGAACCCTGGATCAGTTGGGACTGCCCCCGCCGCCAAGGCCGGTTCCTGGCCGTCCAGACCATAGCTGACATAGGCGCTTTCGGTCCCCAGAACGCGGAAGCGGGGTCCGGCTTGCGCCGCCACCCGGCTCATCCAGAGCCGCGAATGCACGCCGTTCGAGTGGAATAGCTCAATGAGGCTGACGTCGTCGTTGCCGCCGCCATCACGAACGGTGCGCACGTCGGCACGGACCTCTTCAACCGGACCGAACAGCACCAGGGCCTGGTCTATGAGGTGGCTGCCCAGATCAAACGTGATCCCGCCGGCCAGGTGCGGAGGCGTCGTATCCTGCCAGCGGTCAACGACTTTGGGCGCCCAGTGCTCAAAGTTCGATTCAAACTGATAGACCCGTCCCAGGTGCCCCTCGGCCAGCATCTTCCTCACCGTTCGGAAGTCCCCGTCCCACCTCCGGTTCTGGAACACGATCAGGGGTTTCCCGACGCGTTCTGCCCGTTCTATCAGTTGCTCGCCATCGCCGACCGTTGGCACGAAGGGCTTGTCCACGATCACCGCCAAGCCCGCGTCCAGTGCTGCCAGCGCTTGATCCACATGGGTGTGGGGAGGGCCGGCTAGCACCACCAATTCCAGATCCAGACCCCCCGCCAGCATTTCGTTGGCGTCTGCAACAATCTCTGCAGCGGGATGGTCCTTGGCGGCCTGCAGCCTCCGTTCCCGGTGGGCCGTCGCGATGACGTCCAGGGAGAACTCCGGAAGGGCGCCGAGGAAGGGCCCATGAAAGACTTTGCCGGCCAGCCCGTAGCCCACCAACCCGGTGCGGACAGGCCGCGGAGGGCCTTGGGCGTTCAACATACCGGAAGATTACTCTTGTGCCATAATTTGTTCAAGGAATTAACAATTGAGAGCAACGGGGATGGAGTAGCCTGCGGTTGAACGATAAGTTACGCAGTTGTTTCTTGTCCACAATCCAGGGAGGCTTGGTTGAATTCATCAGACGCGCCGGTTGGCACCAGCCACGGGCGGCCGCTGCCGGCCCCGCGGGCGGGGAACAACCTCGACAGCATTCGACGGCATAACCTCTCCACCATTCTTCAGTTCGTGCATCACGCCGGCCCCGTCCCCCGCTCCGAGCTGACCCGGAAAACAGGGCTGAACAGGTCGACAATCGGTGCCTTGGTCGGCGAGCTTGCCGAGCTCGGACTGGTCTTGGAAACGAGCCCCGACTCAAGTAACGGTGTCGGGAGGCCGAGTGCCGTGGTGCGCCCCAACCCGGCGACAGTGGCGATCGCGGTCAATCCCGAGATCGACGCGGTGACCGTCGGTGCCGTCTGCCTGGGCGGCGTTGTCCAGAAACGGGTCCGCTATGAAACGGACAGGGCCCCCAGCGTCCGGGAAGCGGTCAACATCAGTGCGGCGATCATCGAAGGAATGAAGACGGACGGGACCCGGATCGCAGGGATCGGCGTCGCGGTCCCGGGTTTGGTGAGGACACAGGACGGGCTCGTGCGGCTGGCCCCGCACCTGGAGTGGACCGATGAACCGATTGCCGAAATGCTGGCCGCTGCCACCGGGTATCCCGTGAAAGCCGCCAACGATGCGAGCCTTGGTGCTCTCGCCGAAAGGACGTTTGGGTCCGCCCGACGGGTCAGCGACATGATTTACCTCAACGGCGGGGCCAGCGGCATCGGCGGCGGCATCATCAGCGGAGGCCACGCCGTGACAGGCGTCGCCGGTCATGCCGGGGAGCTGGGCCACACCCGGATCAGAAGCGGCGGAGGGCTTGACACCGCGCACGCCCGAGGCACCTTGGAATCCGAAGTTACCCGCGATGCCCTGCTTGCCGCCCTCGGATTGGCATCCGCGGACGTGGACGAACTGGAGGAGGCGCTGCTTTCATCCACTTCTGCCGAGGTTCGGGCTGTTGTGGACCGGCAGCAGGAATACCTCGCCATTGCCCTGGGCAATGCAATCAACATCCTGAATCCGGAGTTGATCATTCTGGGCGGCTTCCTGGGTTCCTTGCATGCAGCCGATCCGGAGCGGCTGGAGCACCTCGTCTCCCGGGAATCGCTGCCGGTTTCACGCCAGAGTGTTCACATTTCCCGACCGCAGCTGGGCGCCAATCTTCTCATGGTCGGCGCGGCTGAACTGGTATTTGCAGACCTCCTGGCCGACCCCGCTGCCTACTCCTTCGTCGCCTGACAGGGGCGTCGCGTATCCCGACGAGGGGCCGCTTCTGCTTGATCGGCTCACGCTGTCGAGAAACGGTATCGGCTGAGATGCCGGTACTCCGTTCCGGCCGGAAGGACCACGGACGGAAAGTCGGGGAAACGGCTGGTATCGGTGATCTTTTGGGGTTCGAGGCATATGCCGCTGCCGGGCCCGTACAAGGTTCCCCCGCGGCCGACCAGCGGAGGCAGCCGGTTCGCTGTATACACCTGAAGACAGAACTCCGTGGTGTAGAGCTCCATGAGACGTCCGGTTTCCGGAGAATAAAGTACTGCCGCGGGCTTGGTGTTGTCCCTGCCCGGATTGAACAGGAACGTGTTGTCGATGCCCGGCCACGGCTCGGTGCCCGACTTCGGCAGGAAGGCTCCGATCCGCCTTAGCTTGCGGAAGTCGAAGGGCGACCCGGCGACAGGCAGGTGGCTGCCTGTCGGAATGCGTTCCCAGTCCGTCGCCAGGATGTAATCCGCGTCAACCATCAGCTGCTGATCGGTGACAGGCCTCGCCCCGTCCCCGTCCATATTCCAGTAAGCGTGATTGGTCATATTGACCGGCGTGTCCGCGTCGGCCCTGGCCGTGAAGAGAATCGACAGCTCGTTGGCTTCGGAGAGTGAGTAGCGGACCCGCGCGGAGAGGTTTCCGGGATAGCCTTCTTCGCCTTCGGGGCTGCGGTAGTCCAGACTGACAAAGTCGTCCTGCGCCCGTTCCGGGGACGCATCCGAACGGGACCACAGGACGCGGTCGAAACTTCGGCTGGGTCCTCCATGAAGGTGGTTCCGTCCCTCGTTCGCGGCAACGGGAAAGGTGACCCCTGCCGAGGAAAACCGGCCGCCCGGGATGCGGCCCGCTGTCCGGCCGATCGTGGCCCCTATGTAGCAGTCCGCGTGGCGGCGATAGTCATCCACAGAGTCGAACCCAAGCACCACGTTTTCGAGCTTGCCGCCCCTGTCCGGCAGGAGCAGTTCAACGATCCTGGCACCGTAGCAGTCGAGTGTCAGGCGCGTCCTGCACGCATTGGCGAGGACCGGTCCCGTCTCCTGGCTGCCGGCGCCTGCCTGCTTCTTCACGCCGCGCCTTCGTTGTGACGGCGGAACCACGCCTCCTGCGCTTCGGCATGGCTGCGATACTGATCCCGGATAAGAGGCCGCGGATCGGGTCGCAGCTCCGCATCGAAGTGCGGCGGCCAGTCAGGGCGTACTCCGCTCATGACCCAGGCGGCCTGCACCGCGGCCCCCTCGGCCACGTACTCGCCGGGTACCGGAACCGAGACCGGCATATCGAAGACCTGCGCGGCAATCGACCGCACGGCCCGGTTCTGCGCGCCCCCGCCGATCAGAAGGACCCGCTCGGGAAGGGCACCGGCCTTCCGCAGCGCGTCAAGCCCGCCGGCGAGACTGCACAGCATTCCTTCAATGGCAGCGCGCGCAAGGTTGGGCCTTGTCATTGCGGTCAGCGACAGCCCGTGAAGACTGCCCGTCGCGTTGGGCAGGTTTGGGGTGCGTTCCCCTTCGAACCAAGGGACCAGGACGGCTCCCCCGGCCGCGGCGGGAGCTTCCAGGGCGAGACGTGAGAGCTCGTCGTTGTCGACGCCGAGCACCTCGGCGACCGACGTCAGGATGCGGGCTGCATTGAGCGTGGTGGCAATCGGGAGGAAGGCGCCGGCAGCGTCCGCGAACCCGGCGACGGAACCTGTCCTGTCCCGGCGCAGTTCGGCGGATGAGGCGAACACGGTTCCGCTGGTGCCGATCGAAACGAGGGCCTCCCGGCCGGAAGCGTTGAGGCCCAGGGCCGCAGCGGCATTGTCTCCGGCTCCCGCGCCCAGAAGGACTCCCCCGGGCGTCTTTCCCGCCGGCTCATGGGGGCGAAGGACACGGGGCACGATGGCAGCATGTCCGAGGGCCAAGGCGAACAGATCCATGTCGTACCGGTTCGCCTCCGGATCCCAATAGCCGGTACCGCTGGCATCCGACCGGTCTGTCGTGAGTTCTTCAAGGACCGGCCCCAGCGGGCTGGAAGCGGCCGGCCCATACCCGCGCAGCCGCCAGGTGAGCCAGTCGTGGGGAAGAGCGACCGCGGCTACCTTTGCTGCATTGGCGGGCTCGGCGTCACGCAACCAGCGGAGTTTGCTAGCGGTGAAAGACGCCACCGGAATCAATCCCGTCCGTTGCACGTATTCATCGGCGCCCACTTCGCGCACAAGTGCAGCCGCAGCGCCCGCGCTGCGGGTGTCGTTCCAGAGCAAGGCCGGCCGGATCACCCGGCCCTCCTGATCGAGGGCCACCATGCCGTGCTGCTGTGCCGCTACGGAAAGGCAGCTGACCGAGCCGAGACCTCCCGCCTCTGCGAGCGCCGCCTGCAGCGCTCTCCACCAGGCCTCCGGGTCAACTTCGGTGCCCGCCGGATGGGTGGCCCGTCCCGCAGAAACCACCCGACCGGAGCGGGCATCCCGGAAGACCACTTTGCAGCTTTGCGTCGAAGAATCAACACCCGCGACTAGTGTCATGATGCCTCCAGATACGTCGGCCGAGCCTGGACCTCGCCGGTTCCGCAGCTCAGAACCGCAACGGTTCCGAGCCTCACCGGTTCCGCAGCTCAGCGCGCGTTCAGCAGATGTTCCATAGCCAACTGCTGAAGCCTGACGAACCCGAACCCGGAGCCGTCAAAGTACCCCTCCGGGGCAAAATCCTCGTACGAGGAACGGTCTTGGAGCAGCTCGGCGTAGGACTCTCCATCGGCAAGGGTCGGCTGCTCCAGTTCGGTGACGCGGGAGGCGCGCATCGCTTCCTGGACCTCCGGGTCCGAGCGGAAGGCGGCGGCCCGCTCTTTCAGCAACAGGTACATCCGCATGTTCGCCGCAGCCGAATCCCACACTCCCCCGGCGTCCTCGGTCCGCGACGGCTTGTAGTCGAAGTGGCGCGGACCGTCGTAAGCCCGGCCGCCGTTCGGGCCGCCGTTTTCCAACAGGTCCACGAGAGAGAAAGCGTTTTGCAGGTCGCCATGGCCGAAGACCAGATCCTGGTCGTACTTAACCCCCCGCTGGCCGTTGAGGTCAACATGGAACAGCTTGCCGTGGTAAAGCGCCTGGGCAACGCCGGCGGTGAAATTCAGGCCCGCCATCTGTTCATGTCCGACCTCGGGGTTGACGCCGAAAAGTTCGGGCCGCTCCAAGGTTTCGATGAACGCCAGCGCGTGGCCCACCGTCGGCAGCAAGATGTCGCCGCGGGGCTCGTTCGGCTTGGGCTCAATCGCGAACTGCAGGTCGTACCCCTGATCGGTCACGTAGGCCGCCAAAACGTCCAGTGCCTCGCGGTACCGTTCAAGGGCTGCCCGGACGTTCTTGGCGGCGTCGTACTCTGCGCCCTCGCGGCCTCCCCACATGACGAAAGTCCGGGCCCCAAGCTCTGCGGCCAACTCGATGTTCCGCAGGACCTTTCGAAGGGCGAACCGCCGGACGGCCCTGTCGTTGGAGGTAAACCCACCGTCCTTGAAGACCGGGGGGCTGAAAAGGTTCGTCGTGACCATCGGAACCTGAAGGCCCGTGTCCTCGAGTGCACCTTTCAGGCGGTCGATCTGCTTCTGCCGCTCCCCCTCGCTGCTGCCGAAGGCGAAGAGGTCATCATCGTGGAACGTCAGTCCGTAGGCGCCGAGACCCGTCAGCCGTTCCACCACTTCGACGACATCCACGTGCGAGCGGGTAGGGCCGCCAAAGGGGTCGGCCCCCGTGTACCCCACCGTCCACAAACCGAAGGAAAACTTGTCTTCGCGGCTCGGTTGCCTCATTGCCCTCTCCCATCAGGAAGCAATAGTAGTGAGCAACAACATATTAGCCGCGGCCGCCCAAGTCAACGGTCAGCGCCTGTCCAAGGCCGCTCGCACCCTGACAAGAAGCCGACCCCTTGCGGCCGGACGCCGACGGCGGTGCCTGTGCTGGCCTGCTGGCTGAAGCCGTGCCCGCCCCTCAAGCGAAAAAGGCTATTGCATTTGTTGTGACTGATTACTATATTGAGTTTTCACATGATGTTGCTCACACAGCGAGCGTCACCTGCCGCCTAACCTCCCAGAACAGGAGCGATCCCATGGCGCATCCCACCGAACCTGCCGGTCATTCGCCGCTGCTCAAAGTTGAGGGCGTGGTGAAGCAGTACCAAGGCGTGACCGCCCTCCGCGGGGTGAGCCTGGACATCCGCCCCGACGAGATCCATGCCCTGCTGGGAGGCAACGGGGCCGGCAAATCCACGCTGATCAATGTGCTGTCCGGCGTGGTCTCGCCGGACGCGGGCACAGTTACCCTGGCCGGGGAAGAAGTGCAGTTCCGCCATCCCAGCGACGCCCTCAACGCAGGCATCACGACCATCCATCAGGAGCTGTCGCTCGTTCCGGCGCTCACGGCACTCGACAACATCTTCCTGGGCCGCGAGGTCAATGCCCGATTCCTCGGCCTGAAGGTCCGGCTTGACCGCAAGGGGATGGAAGAGCGCGTTTTGCAACTCGCCGCCGACTTCGGGCTCACCCCTGAGGACTTGAAGCTTCCCGTTGGGGAGTTCGGTGCTTTGAAAAAGCGTGTGGTGGAGATCGTCAAGGCACTGGCCTTCGACCCCCGCGTCCTGATTTTGGACGAGCCGACGTCCGGGCTCGAAGAAGAAGAAAAGCGGCACCTATTCGAACACATGCGCAAGCTCAGGGCGCGGGGCGTGCCACTGCTGTGGGTAACCCACCACCTGGAGGAACTGTTCGGTCTGGCGGACACCGCCACCGTCTTCCGCGACGGGGCCAACGCCGGGACTGCCGCCATCGCAGAGACGGACGTCGATGAACTGCTTGGCATGATGTTTGGAATCGCAGCCGGCGAATTCGGTGCGGCCAGCGGCACGCCGCCGCACGCCGCGGCCGACACCGGCGAGGAAGTGCTGCGACTGGAGAATGTGCACCGCAGCCACGTCTTGAAGGACATTTCGCTGTCCGTTCGTAAGGGCGAGATCCTGGGCATAGCGGGCCTGGCCGGTGCCGGGCGGACCGAGTTGGCCAGGGTCATCATGGGCTTGGACAAGATGAGCAGCGGAACAATGCACCTCAACGGGCAACCCCTGCGCCTCCGCGATTCGAGCTCGGCATACCGTCACGGGTTGGCCATGCTGCCGGAAGACCGCAAGCAGCTGGGCATTCTGCCGGAGTTTTCCGTTGCCGAAAACATCTCCATCTCCAGCTTGGGCGGCGTCACGCAGCTTGGTTTTTTGGTCAAAAACCGCGATGAAATGGACCAGGCCGAGAGCTACCGGCAGCGCTTGGCGATCCGTGCCCCAAGCGTCAGGGAAAAGATTCGAAACCTGAGCGGCGGAAATCAGCAGAAGGCCATCGTGGCCCGCTGCCTGAATACCAAGCCCTCGCTGCTGATCTTCGACGAACCGACCCAGGGTATCGATGTCTCGGCCAAGGTGGAGGTTCACAACCTCATCCGCGATTTCGTCGCCGCCGGCGGGGCCGCCATCGTGATTGCCTCGGAAATCGCCGAACTGCTGGAACTCAGCCACCGTGTCCTGATCCTGAAAAAAGGCCGACTGGTGGGTTCGGTGACCTCGCTGCAACAGGAACTGGCCGCCGGAAACTTTGAGGGCGTGAAGAACAGAATTCTGGCGCTATCCGCCGGCAGGAGCGAATGATGAAATTCCAACGGGCCGTATCCCGCACACTTTCGACCAGCGGCGTTCCGATCGCGGTCGCCCTGATCGTCCTGGTCATCGTGTTCCAACTGATGTCGCCAGTCTTCCTGCAACCGGAGAGCCTCACCGATTACATCAACAACGCCATCCCCGTCTTGCTGATTACCGTCGGGGTGGCAATCGTCATCGTGGCCGGCGGCATCGACCTGTCCGTCGGCACGGTAGCCGGGCTGAGTGCCGGAACGACCATGTGGGCTTTGCTCAGCGGGGCGCCGACACTGGTGGGCGTCCTCGTGGGCGTCGCCACCGGCACGGCATTCGGCCTGTTCAACGGATGGCTCATTACAAAGTTCGGTATCAACGACTTCATCGTCACGCTGGCCACGCTGAACATCGCCAGCGGGCTGCTCATCGTCCTGACAGAACAGGTACCTCTCCAAGGCGTGACGACGCCGGGCTTTTCGGATATCGTCTACGGCAGTTTCCTGGGCATCCCCAGCGCCTTTTGGATCGCCGCAATCCTGCTGGTCATCATGCAGCTTTTCCTGGCCAAGACGGTGTTCGGCCGGCGCATATATGCCATCGGCATCGGCGCCGACGCGGCGAACGTCGCCGGCGTCAACGTCCTCCGCGTCAGGATGGGCACCTTCATCGTCTCCGGCATGCTCGCCGGAGCAGCCGGCGTCCTCATTGCCTCCCGCCTCGGCGCCGTACAGGCCTTCCTGGGCGGCGGCTACGAATTCATTGCCATCGCCGGCGCCGTTTTGGGAGGCGTAAGCCTTGCCGGCGGCCGCGGTTCGGTCTGGGCCGCTGTCGTCGGCGGCCTTTTGCTGGCAACCCTGCAGCAGGGCCTGCGCCTCAACGGCGTCGACCCCGTCTACTTCAGCATCGTTACCGGCCTTTGCATCGTCGCCGGGGTGGTCTTCGACCGCCGCGTCCAGCAATACGCACTCAATATGGGCAAACGCTCCCGTCTTGACGCGCCCCCCAGGCACGACACTCCGCACGACACTCCCCCGGCCCCGGCCCAGCAGCAGGCACAGAAGCCGGCCGCGGGTTCCCGTCCGTTCGTGACCGAACAGCAGGACTGACCATGAGCACTTCAACCCCCAAACGCAACACCGGCCTGGTCGGCCGCATCGTCGACCGGATCCTGCTGGACCCCACCCTCGGCGTCCTGGCCATGCTGGTACTGGCCTGTTTGATCGCGGCGTTCACGTTGCCGGTGTTCCTGGCTCCGTCAAACCTGTTCAACATCCTCAACAGCAGCATCACGGTCATGATCCTGGCCATGGGCATGACCGTCGTCCTGATCGCGGGAGGCATCGACCTCTCGATCGGCGCAGCCATGGCACTCTGCGCGGGCGTGGCAGCCGAGACGATGAAAGCCGGAATGCCGCTGTTCGCCGCGATCCTCGCAGCGCTGCTTGCCGGGGCCTTGATCGGGATCGGCAACGGCCTGCTTGTCACCCGGGTCGGGCTGCCCGACTTCATTGCCACGCTCGCAATGCTCGGCTTCGCCGGCGGCATCCTCTACATCTGGACCCAGGGCGTTCCCATCATCGGCTACATGGTCCCCGAGTTCTATGTCATCGGCGGCCTGAGCCCGCTGGCCGGAGCCCTCACCCTGCCCATGGTGATATCCCTCATCGTGGCGCTGCTCCTTGGCGGGATTTTGGGATCCTCCCGCCTGGGGACACACCTCTTCGCGGTCGGCAGCAGCCGGACCGGCGCCGTACAGTCCGGCGTGCGGGTGGACCGGGTCCGTATCATCGCCTACGTCATCAGCGGGCTATGCGCCGCGATCGCCGGCGTCATCCTGGCGGGCCGTAATACCAACGTCCCGGCCGACCTCGGTGTCGGTTACGAGATCCAGGCCATCGCTGCCGCCGTCATCGGCGGTGCGGCGCTCAGTGGCGGCAGGGGCCGCATCCTGGGAGCCGTGCTCGGCGCCATCACGCTGGCCGCAACCATCAACATCATCAACCTCGCGGGCGTTCCGTCCAGCTATCAAAAGATCGTCATTGGCTCGATTCTGATCATCGCCGTCCTCGCGAACCGGATCAGCGCCATCATCAACGCCCGGGTCCGGCAACGGCGGGCCGTTGTGCTCGACGTCGCCCCCGTGTAGCCGAAACCAGCTTCCCCGGTCTCCCCGTTGCTGCGGGGACCATCAAAAATGAAAGGCAAGACAATGTCCACAACTGACACCACCGGGCCCGCAGGCCGCCGTCGGTACGCCCGGACCCGCAGCGCCCTCGCCTCCGGAGCAGTCGCGGCAGCCCTCATCCTGACCGGCTGCACCACGGTCGAGACGCCGACCGGCACCGGTGGAGGCGGGGGCGGAGGCGCCGGTGCCGCGGTCAACCCGGACTCGGCCGCCGATGCCGCCATCCGCGAAATAGTGGACGGCCGTGAAATCAAAGTCGGCTTTGCTCCCCCGATCCTCTCCGAGTTCTACACCCAGGTCGAAAAAGCGGCCTTCAACAAGATGAAGGAATACGAGGACCGGTTCGGTGTGAAATGGACCTGGGAGCGGCAGGGCGCCCTCAACGACGCCCATTCAGGCACGGAAACCCTTGGCATTGTCCAGGGGTATATCGCCCGGGACTTCGATGCGGTCTTCGTCTGCTCTGCCGCCAACGCCGCGACCATGCAGGAACTGTACGGCCGCGGACAGGAAGAGGGCGTCGACTTCTACCAGTTCAACTCCACTGAAGAACTGGCCAATCCTTCCCAAGCCGAGGACCCCACCGGAGGTCTTAACACCGTCTCGAACATCGGTTATGACGACCGCTGGCAGTCCGGCTACATCGCCGGGCAATACATCGGCGACCAACTCAAGGGCAAAGGCAAGGTCATCCAGATCATGGGGCCCTCCGGATCGGACTGGACCAAGCTGCGCCAGCAGGGCTTCAAGAAAGCCATCTCGGAGTACCCCGGCATCGAGATCGTCGGACAGGCCGACGGCGGCTACGTACGGGACAAAGGTCTCCGGGCCGCACAGGACCTGCTGACCAAAAACCCCGATGTCAACGCGATCTACGGTGAAAACGAAGACATGGCGCTCGGCGCGTCCCAGGCCATCGACGCACGCGGTCTCAAGCATTGGGACGGGCAGGAAGGCATCATCACCATCGGTGCTGACGGCCTGATTTCGGGGATGGACTCCATCAAAGCCGGCAAACTCACCGCCACCGTCGATGTGAACAGCGTCGAAATGGGCCACAGCATGATCGAAACCCTTTTCGCGCATGAGCTTCTGGGCATGGAAGTCAACCAGTTCGTCCGCATCCCGACCGATGTCGTCGACAAGACGAACGTCGAGTGGCACCAAGCCGTCCTGCAGGAAAGCCAGCAGGGCGAGGGAAGTTACTAGGCCTTCCCCAACAACGACCGAACTGAGAGGTTCTACTGTGAGCAGCAATCGAAAAATGGACCCGGTGGACGTCGTCGTCGTCGGACTGGGAGCGGGGGGCGGGCCCGCCGTCAAGGTTCTCAGCGAAGCCGGCTACAAAGTTGTTGGATTCGACAAGGGCCCGTGGCTGCGCCCGGAGGAACACTACTCCGGCGACGAACTGAAGTTCCAGAACCGCAGCTACCTGTGGCCGGACGTGAAGCTGATGCCCAGGACGGTGCGCCGGGACGAAAACTCGGAAGCCCGGATCTTCAATTTCTCGCCCGTGCCCTCGAACGTCGGCGGCGGAACGAGCCACATGGCCGGCTGGATGCCCCGGCCGAGGGAATCGGACTTCATTTTCCACTCCCTCCACGGGGATCTGGAAGGCGCGAGCCTGGCCGACTGGCCCTACCGCTACGAGGACCTGGAACCATACCTCACCAAGGTTGAATGGAGCTACGGCATCTCGGGCCTTACCGGTGCCGACCGGGGGGAAGGCTTCCGCAGCAAGCCGTACCCCAGCGGGCCGTTGCCTCCGACCCGGTTCGGCAAGAAATTCTATGAGGGCTCCAACAAGCTGGGCATCAATTCCTTCCCGCTGCCGATGTCCCACCTGACCGAAGGCAACGCCCTGGGCAGGGCGGCGGTGAACCGGACCAGTTTCTGGAACCAGTACGGTGACCCCACCCAAACCCGGTCCAGCGTGGCGACGACGTACATCCCCGAAGCCCTCGCCACCGGCAATCTGGAAGTACGGGCCGACAGTTACGTCAGGGAAGTCAAACTGGGCAAGGACGGCCGGGCCACCGGCGTCGTCTACATCGACCCCGAGGGCCGTGAGGTGGAACAGGACGCCGCCGTAGTTGTCTTGGCGCTCGGCGCCATCGAGTCGGCGCGGCTCATGCTGCTGTCCACGTCGAACCGGTTCCCCGAAGGTCTCGCGAACGATTCCGGCCTTGTCGGCAAGAACGCCACCTTCCACGAATACATTTTCGCGGTCGGACTATTCGACAAGGACATCGAGGAACCGCTGCGCGGCTGGACGGGAAACTACCAAAGCGGCGGCTCCACGCATTTTTACGAGACGGACGAAAGCAGGGGCCACATCGGCGGCGGCATCATCGCCACCACGCAGATCGGACAGGCCATCAACGCGATCATGCCCGGCCGCCCGACCTGGGGCCAGGCCATGAAGGACGCCGACCGAAATTACTTCGACTACTCCATGAAGATTGGGTTCATCCTCCAGGACATGCCCCAGGAGACCAACCGGGTCGACCTCGACCCCAACATCAAGGATGCCTGGGGCCTGCCCGTAGCGCGGATCACGAACAAGCCCCACGCCAACGACATCGCCATGAGCAAATGGCAGATCGACAAAAACGTGGAAATCCTCCAGGCGGCCGGGGCAACGAAAACCACCCCCGTTTACCTGGGAGATGAATTCACCGGCAACGCCTGCCACCAGCAGGGCACGGTCCGAATGGGAACCGACCCCGGCAAGTCGGTGCTGAACGGATGGGGCCAGGCTCACTCGGTGGACAACGTTTTCGTGCTTGACGGCGCGGGCTTCCCCACCGCCATGGGCGTCAACCCCACGCTCACGATCATGGCCCACTCCTGGCGCTGCGCAGACTACATCGCCGGCACCTACCTCAAGGGCCGCAGCTAGCGGCTGTAACTGCCGCGCGTTAGAGAATCGCAGAAAGGAAGACACGATGGTTTCGAAAGCCGACTGGGAAATCGTCCCGATCCACATCGACCCCGACTCGGACGAAAAACTGTTCTTCACCGACCACGAGTGGGAAACCATAGAAGCCGCCGGCGCACGCGTCATGCCCACCGACCATGATCCAGGGGCACGCGAGGCGAGGGTGATCGTCTTCATCGACCGCTACCTCTCAGGCATCGACTACCTCTATGCGGCGGCTGACGGGACCGGCTTCCTGGCCCTGGCCGGTCCGGAAGCACGATCCGCCCGGGCACGCATCGCCGACCTGCAGCGGCTCTACCGTGAAGGGGTCCGTGAACTCGACCGCCGGTCGCGCGAGTTGCGGGCGGAGTCCTTCAAGGACGCGACCGAAGAAATCCAAGACCAGGTGCTGGAACAGGTCAGCGGCGCTCCCAAACCGGTGCCGGTCTCGCTGACCTCGATGGAGGTGTACTACTCGCGGCTTCAGGGAAACACCGATGAAGACAAAAGTTTCTTCGACACCCTGTGCCTGCATGTCCGCCAAGGTTTCTATGCCGACCCGGTTTACGGCGGAAACAAGGACCAGATGGGTTGGAAAATGGTCGGTTTCGACGGGCCAAAAAACCTGCGCGACACCATGGACGGCACCTACAGCACGGCCGAGTACTTCATCCAGGAATACGACTGGGAGGAACTGGTCCCGGGCTTCAAGCACGGCCCGGAACAAGACGTGACTGACGGTGGCGAAGACCCTGCCGGTAGCCAAGCCGCCGAGGCGGCTTCAGCATCATCGGACCGTACCGAGGAATCCAGTAAGTAAAGGAAAGACAATGACCGCCTACGAAGACAAGCTCAACAAATACGTCGACCGTTCCTACACCTTCATCCCCGAGACCATAGATCTGAGCAAGACCGTGGTCCATGCGCTCGACATTCAGAATCTCTGCCTCGATCCGGAGGGGGCAGACTACATTCAGAGCGTCGGTGGAGCGCCCTCCGGGCAGGAATCCCTCGGGCCGGCCAAGAGAATGATCGAACTCGCACGCGAAAAGGGAATCAAGGTCGTCTGGTCCATGTGGGGCATGCACCCCGAAGGCTACGACATCGGCATCTGGGGGCTGAAGTACCCGTCCTGGAGAGAGTCCGATTCGCCCTTCAACCACGGGACGTGGAACGGCGCACTCTGCGAAGGTTTCGAACCGCAAAAGGGCGAACCGGTCTTCCAGAAGCACCGCAACAGCAGCTTCTACGGAACGGCCTTCAACGAGTACCTCCAGCAGGACGGCGCCGAGTACCTCGTGATCGTGGGCTCCTCGACCGCCAACTGCGTACCAACCACGGCACGCGACGGTTTCGACAGGGGATACAAAGTGATCGTCGTGGCCGATTCCGGCACGGCCATTCCCCTCAACACCCACGGCCGCAACCCCGAGTTCGACCACGAAACACCCGAAGGATACGGGCAGTACTGGGAATCCCTGCGCAACATCCAGGCTCAGTACGCGGACGTGATGTCGAGCGATGAATTCGCTGCCCTCGTCGAACGCTCATCCCGGGCGGCGGGACAGGAAGCCTCAGTAAGTGCAGACGCCTCAGCCCGCTAAACCGCGGTACAGGGGAGGTGGGACCGTTATGAATGGGCCGCCGAAGGAACCGGTGAAGGTTCCCCACGGCCAACGACGCGGCACCACCTCCCCGGCACCCAGCACGTTGATCCACCTTGAGGAAGACACCCATGGCACCGTACGCTCCCACGCAACGGCGCAGGTTCGGGCGGCTCGACTGGTCTTGCACACTTGCCGGATTCGGTTCAGTGGCTCTTGGAAACATGCGCACCCCCCTACCTACAGAGGATGCCCGGGCACTGGTACGTCATGCCTGGGACGCGGGCGTCCGGTTCTTCGATACTGCACCCATGTACGGCCATGGCCTTGCCGAATACCGGCTGGCCGATGTCCTCGCCGATGAGGACAGAGAAACGTTCGTCTTGGCCACAAAAGTCGGGCGAACCCTAAAACCCGCAAGCCCGGGGACCTTCAGTACCGCCCCCTGGTGCAACACCCCGCCGTTCCGCATCGAATACGACTACTCCTACGACGGTGTGATGCGCCAGGTCGAAGACAGCATGCAGCGGATGGGGACGGATTACTTCGACGTGCTCCTGGTTCACGACACGGACCGTTGGACTCACGGCGCCGACCAACCCCGCCGATTTCAGGAAGCCCTAAACGGCGCGTTCAAAGCCTTGTTATCCCTGCGGGACCAAAAGGTAGTGCGGGCCGTGGGCATAGGCGTCAACGAGGTCGATGTCTGCATGGCAGCGGCAGAAGCAGCCGACATTGACTGCATTCTGATCGCCGGTACTTACAACCTACTGAACACCGAGGCGCAGGACGAGCTTCTCCCACTCTGCCTGCGACGCGGGATCGCCGTCATCAACGGCAGAATCTTTGGATCGGGCATCTTAGCCACCGGCCCTAAACCCGGAGCCCGCATGGACTACGCTCCGGCAACGCGTGAAACCCTCAGCGAGATCCGTCCTTACCAAGAGGTAGCCGACCGCCACGGAGTGCCTCTGGGCGCGGTGGCATTGCAATTTGGCGCCGCCCACCCTGCCGTCACCAACGTCTGCCTCGGCGCCCGCACCATCATGCAACAAGAGCAGAACTACCAATGGCTGAGTCAGCGGATCCCCGTCGAGGTGTGGCAGGAACTGAAGCACGGGCAACTCATTAGCTCCGCCTCCCCGACACCCGGAACCTCCCCATGAGGACGACTAAGGATCAGCAAATCCAGGAAGGCCCCCCATGATGCTGCAGGAAGTCATCAAGATCGCCGCCATCGCCGAAGAAGCAGCCGAACAACTGGCAATCCGCATCGTCGTCAGTGTCGTTGACATCCACGGCAACCCGGTGCTTCTCCATCGCATGGACGGCGCACCCCTCCACTCTTTGGACATGGCCTTCCGCAAGGCCTACACAGCCGCCTCGTTCAACGCGGAAACAGAAGAACTCACGTCGCAAGTACAACCAGGGCAGCCCCTTTACGGCCTGGCCGTGAACTCGGGCAGCAAACTCATCGCCTTCGGCGGTGGAGCACCTGTGCAGCTCCAACGAGGCGAAAGAGTCGGTGTCGGGATCTCGGGAGGAACTACTGAACAAGACATTCATATCCTCAAGACCGCTCTCACTTCAGCCCGCACCGTTCCCTAAACCCGCTGCGACTCTCCTTTGCCGAAGGGAGCAGTGTTTTCCATGGCCCTACGCTGCCGCCGTCCGGTCGGCAGCAAGGGAGCGCCTCGTGCAGCGCCGGCTACGCCTTGAGGATGCCGGGTTCCGGCCGACCGGGACGCCGGCGGGTCAGTCGCCGTCCTCGTAGCCGTCGATCTCGGCGATGTCGATGGTTTCCACCGCGCCGATACCGAAGCGGCTGTTGCCCAGCCTGCGGATGATCACCGTCAGCCGCTCCTTGAGCTCATCCATCTGGTCGCCGCTGCCGCTGCTGAGCAGCCGCTCCAGTTCGGCGGCATGCTTGAGGGCCCGCTTGCCCTCGTCGGTTATCTGCACGATCTGCCGCCGGCGGTCCACATCGCTGCGGGCACGGATGATGTGCCCGTGGACCTCCAGCCTGCCCAGGGTCTTGCCCATGGTCTGTGCCTGCACCCGGACGCGGGTCGCCAGCTGCGCCTGCGTCATTTCCCCTTCGGCGGCCAGCACCTCAAGGGCAATGACGCCGGCGTGGGTCAGGCCAAGGCCGGCCAGTTTGTCGTTCCATTCGTGCTCGACGAGCCGGGCGGCGGTGGAGAGCAACCGTGGCATCGGCCAATTCTTCAAATCCGGCATGCACTCAAGTATACGTACGTAGTCGGAACGGCCGGAGGACTGTCTTGGCTATGCTGGTGTGAAACCCCGGATCCCTAAGGAGCTGCCCCATGGCCGAACGACTGTCGACCGGCGACACCGCGCCGGATTTCACGCTGCAAGACTCGGCGGGCAACACCGTCTCGCTGGCCGATTATCGTGGCCAAAACGTTGTGGTTTACTTCTATCCCGCAGCTTCGACACCGGGCTGCACCAAGCAGGCCTGCGACTTCCGCGACAGCCTCGACTCGTTGAAGGGCGCCGGATACGCGGTGCTGGGAGTCTCCCCCGATCCGCTGCCGAAGCTGGTGAAGTTCGCGGAGACGGAAGAACTGAACTTTCCGTTGCTCTCAGACGAAGACCATGCCGTAGCCGAGGCGTACGCGGCCTGGGGCGAAAAGAAGAACTACGGCAAGGTCTACGAGGGCCTGATCCGTTCCACGGTCGTGGTGGATCCCGAGGGCAAGGTGGCGCTGGCCCAGTACAACGTCCGGGCCACCGGCCACGTGGCCAAGCTGCGCCGCGACCTCGGCCTGGACAATTAGGTGTCTGCACGAGGCATCAGTCCCCGCCAGACGAGTGCCGCCGTGCCGGTAGACTGATTCCTGTTCCGGCATGCCCGGAACGAAGCGCGAGTGGCGGAATTGGTAGACGCGCTGGATTTAGGTTCCAGTGTCCTCGGACGTGCGGGTTCAAGTCCCGCCTTGCGCACCATCACCAGGAGCCCCGCCACGTACGTTGCGGGGCTCCTGGCGTTCCACGGCCCGCTCCGGGCCCAGGGGCCCGGAGGCCTCCACCGCCGTCGTCGCGCCATCAGGCACGGGACTCGTCACCAAATTGTGATGGTTTTGGCCCAACCGCCGAACCTGAAACCGATGCTTTCAATCAGACATGTGACTAAGCTCTCATCAAGCGGACGCGCCACCGCGCCTCCGCCGGCTGCCGTACACAAAGTCGGCGTCACACCTCACGTCCCCGAGGAGCAGTCCATGTCATTTACTGACATCTTTTCCGGAGGCCAGCGAAGCGGCCGGCGCGCCGGAGCGGTCATTGCCGGCCTGGCCGCCGGCGCACTCGTCCTGTCCGGCTGTGCCGAGAGCGAGCGCGGCGGCGGAGCACAGGGCGAGACGGAGGGAGTCAATCCGACCTTCGTGTTCGCCGCGTCGTCGGATCCCAAGTCGCTGGATCCGGCCTTCGCCAGCGACGGCGAGTCCTTCCGCGTCAGCCGCCAGATCTTCGAGGGCTTGGTCGGCGTCAAAGAAGGAACGCCGGACCCTGAACCCTTGCTGGCTGAATCCTGGGAGATGTCCGACGACGGGCTCTCCTACACCTTCCAGCTCAAGGAGGGCGTGAAGTTCCACGACGACACCGACTTCAATGCCGATGCCGTCTGCTTCAACTTCGACCGCTGGTACAACTTCGAGGGGATCCAGCAGTCCCAGTCGGTGAGTTACTACTACGGCTCGCTGTTCCGCGGCTACTCGGACTCCCCCGAGACCGCAGTCTACGACTCCTGCGAGGCGGTCAGTGACACCGAGGTGACGGTGAACCTGGCCCAGCCCTTCGCCGGTTTCATTCCGGCGCTGTCGCTGCCGGCTTTCGCGATGCAGAGCCCCACCGCCCTGGAGAAGTTCAAAGCCGACGACGTCGGGGGTTCGGAGGAGGCTCCGGAGCTGAGCGAATATGCCATGGGCCACCCGGTGGGGACCGGCCCGTTCAAGTTCGACAGCTGGTCGGTCGGCGAGTCCCTGCAGCTGTCCGCCTTCGACGGCTACTGGGGCGAACAGGGCCAGGTCCAGGAGATCATCTTCCGCATTATCGAAGACCCCAATGCCCGCCGGCAGGCGCTGGAGGCCGGGGACATCGACGGCTACGACCTGGTGGCGCCGGCCGACACGCAATCGCTGGCCGACGCCGGATTCAACGTCATTGCACGCGATCCGTTCACCATTCTGTACCTGGGCATGAACCAGGAGCAGGAGGCGCTGAAGGACCTCAAGGTCCGGCAGGCGATCGCCCACGCGATCGACAAGGACGCGCTGGTCCGCCAGACGCTGCCCGAGGGCACCAAGGTCGCCACGCAATTCGTTCCGGACACGGTCAACGGTTACAACGACGACGTCACCACCTACGAGTACGACCCGGAGAAGGCGCGGGCGCTGCTCAAAGAGGCCGGCTACGGCGACGGCCTGGAGCTGATGTTCAACTACCCGACCGGGGTGTCCCGGCCGTACATGCCGACGCCGGAACAGGTGTTCACCAACCTGAGCGCCCAGCTCGAGGAGGTCGGCATCACCATCGAGGCCCAGCCGGACAAGTGGTCCCCGGACTACTTGGACCGCATCCAGGCCAGCGCCGACCACGACATCCACCTGCTCGGCTGGACCGGCGACTACAACGACACCGACAACTTTGTCGGGGTTTTCTTCGGCCAGGAGAAGCCGGAGTTCGGCTTCAACAACAAGGAGCTCTTCGGCAAGCTGTCCAAGGCACGTGAGACCAGCAGCATCGAAGAGGCGACGCCGCTGTACGAGGAGATCAACGAGGACATCGCGCAGTACCTCCCGGCGATCCCGCTGGCACACCCGGCGCCGTCGCTCGCGTTCGCCCCGCGGGTTACCTCCTACCCGGCCAGCCCGGTGAACGACGAGGTGTTCAACGCCATCGAGCTCAGCGAGTAACCCCGTCCTGCCGGGGTCCGCATACCGCGGATCCCGGCAGGCAGGCCCCCGGCCCGAACTACGAGCGGGCGGCGCCGGGCCTGCCGCCGAAGAGGCAATTTCCACCGCATCCGGCGCAACGCCGGGACCGCGATCCGGAAGGACGCTGTGCTCAGAGTCATTATCAAGCGCATCGCGCTGCTCATCCCGACGCTCTTCGGGCTTTCCCTGCTGCTGTTCCTGTGGGTCCGCAGCCTGCCCGGCGGGCCCGCCACGGCGCTGCTCGGCGACCGTGCCACACCCGAGGCGGTGGCACGGATCAACGAACTCTACGGCTTCGACCGGCCCCTGATCGAGCAGTACTTCGTCTACATGGGCAAGCTGCTCCAGGGCGATTTCGGCACCTCGATCCTCACCGGCAGGCCCGTGCTGACGGAGTTCGCCACCCGTTTTCCGGCGACGGTGGAGCTGACGATCGTCGCCCTCATCATCGCCGTCGGCATCGGCATTCCGCTGGGCTACCAGGCCGCGAGGTACTACGGCAAGTGGCCCGACCACTCCTCCGTCGTGCTGTCGCTGGTGGGGATCACCGTCCCGGTCTTCTTCCTGGCCTTCATCCTCAAGTGGTTGTTCGCCATCCAGCTGCCGTGGTTCCCTACCGACGGCCGGCAGAACCCCAGGATCAACGCCACGCACGTCACCGACTTCTATGTGCTCGACGGTTTGCTCACCCGCGAATGGGATGCCGCCTGGGATGCGCTGCTGCACCTGGCGCTGCCCGGGATCGCGCTGGGCACCATCCCGCTGGCCATCATCGTGCGCATCACCCGGGCGTCTGTCCTCGAGGTGCAGAATGCTGACTACGTGCGCACCGCCCGCGCCAAGGGCCTGCTGCAGAAGACCATCCGCAACCGGTTCATCCTGCGCAACGCGATGCTGCCGGTCACCACCACCATCGGCCTGCAGCTGGGGCTGCTGATTTCCGGGGCCGTGCTGACCGAGACGGTCTTCGCCTTCAACGGCATCGGGCGGTTCCTGCGCGACGCCATTTTCAACCTGGACTACCCCGTCCTGCAGGGGTTCATCATCTTCATCGCCGTGCTGTATTCGCTGATCAACCTGGTCGTGGACGTTTCCTACAGCATCATCGACCCGAGGGTGCGTGTTTAAATGAGCACAACGCTTCCGCCGCAGTCAGGCGGCGACATCCGCACCACCCCGGAGCCACCGGGGGCACCCGGCGCTCCCGCCGGCGCCGGGCCCGGCGGCACCAGCCTGTGGAAGGACGCGTTCCGGCGGCTCCGCCGGAATCCGCAGGCCATCACCGGCGCCGTCATCGTGGGCCTGTTCGTGCTGACCGCCGTGCTGGCGCCGGTGCTGGCACCTTATGGCGGCCAGGATCTGCCCGGCCGCACGTACATCACACCCACGCACATTCCCGGCTTCGGCGAGGTGGAAGGGTTTCCGCTGGGGCTGGACCGTTTCGGCGGGGACCTGTTCAGCAAACTCATCTGGGGCGCGCAGGCCTCGCTGCTGATCGGCGTCGTCTCGACCGCGATGGGGCTGGCCGGGGGCATGCTGCTGGGCATCCTCGCCGGCGGCTTCGGCGGCTGGATCGACAGCGTGATCATGCGCGGCGTCGACATCCTGCTCTCCGTGCCGAACCTGCTGCTGGCGGTATCCATCGCGGCCATCCTGGGCCAGGGGGCGTACGCGGTGATGATCGCCATCGGCGTGGCCCAGCTGCCGATCTTCGCGCGGCTGCTGCGGTCGTCGATGATCTCGCAACGCAGCGCGGACTACATGCTGGCGGCGCAGACGCTGGGCCTGAGCCGGGGCACCATCATCATGAGCCACCAGCTGCCCAACAGTGTGGGTCCGGTCATCGTGCAGGCCACGCTGACGCTGGCCACCGCCGTCATCGACGCCGCGGCGCTTTCCTTCCTCGGCCTGGGCGGCGGGCGCCCGCAGACCGCCGAGTGGGGCCGCATGCTCACCTACGCGCAGGCAGAACTGGGCATCGCGCCGCAGCTGGCGTTCCTGCCCGGCCTGTGCATCGCCGTCACCGCGTTGGGCTTCACGCTGCTGGGCGAGTCCCTGCGGGAAGCGCTGGATCCCAAGACGCGGGCCAAGTAGCGGCAGCTGCCGATCAGCCGGCCAGGGTGGCCGGCGGGGCTCCGCCGTCCTGGCGCCGTCGCTGGCGGGCCATGTGCATCATGGCGGCGAAGCCGGCGATGAACAGCACTTCCAGCGCCGCCAGCCACCAGAGGGCGCCCCACCTGCCGTCGCCGATGAAGATGACGGCCCCGACCGCCAGCAGCACCGTGCCGATCACCAGCACGAAGACCGCGAAGCCGATGGCCACCGCGGCGCTGCGCACCCCGGTCCGGAAGCCGAAGCCTTCCGGCCGGTGGTCGTCGGGCTCCGGGACGGCCCCGGGCCCGGTATCCTCAGGACGCAATCTCCGGATCCTCCGCCTGGATGTCCAGTTCGTTGCCCGGTATGGACGCCAGCAGGCGCCGCGTGTAGGGGTGCCGCGGGTTGGTGAACACTTCCTCCGAGCTGGCCGCCTCCACCAGTTCGCCGTCCTTCATCACGCAGACGTAGTCCGAGATCAGCCGCACCACGGCCAGGTCATGGGAGATGAAGAGGTAGCTCAGGCCCAGCTCCGCCTGCAGGTCGCCCAGCAGCTTCAGGATCTGCGCCTGCACCAGCACATCCAGCGCGGAGACGGGCTCGTCGCAGATGATCAGCTCGGGCTTCAGGGCCAGGGCGCGGGCAATCGCCACGCGTTGGCGCTGGCCGCCGGAGAGTTCGGACGGGTAGCGCCGCAGCATGTTCTGCGGCAGCGCCACCTCGTCCATCAGCTCGCGCACGCGGACCGAGCGTTCCCTCGCGCTGCCGCGGTTGTAGGTGGACAGCGGCTCCTCGACAATCCGCTCGATGGTGAACATCGGGTTCAGGGACGAATACGGATCCTGGAACACCGGCTGCACCCGCTGGCGGAAGTCCCGCAGCTGCGCCTTGGTCAGGTTGGCCACATCCATTCCGTCGAAGGTCATGGTGCCGCTGGTCGGTTCGATCAGCTTCAGCAGCATCCGGGCGGTAGTGGTCTTGCCGGAGCCCGATTCCCCGACGATGGCGACCGTGTGTCCGCGCGGGATGTCGAGCGTCACGTTCTTCGCCGCGTAAAAGTCCTCGGCCTGGCCGCGGATCTTGTACACCTTGGTCAGGTCGCGCAGTTCCACGATGTTGTCCGTCTTCTGCGCCTCGGCGGCCGCGGGAGCCTCGGTGACGTGTTCCTGGAAGACCTGCTCCGCCCGTTCGGCCCGCACCGCCGCGTTGCCGGTGAACGCCCCCGGCATCAGGCGCACGGCGGCGACGCTGGGCGCCGCCTTCACCAGCGCCCGGGTGTAGGGGTGCTGCGGATCCTCCAGCAGCTGCCGTGCCGGCCCGGTCTCCACCACCTTGCCGCGGTGCATCACCACCAGTTCCGACGCCCGTTCGGCCGCCAGCCCCAGGTCGTGGGTAATGAGCAGCACCGCCGTCCCCAATTCATGGGTCATCGACTCGATCTGGTCCAGGATGGTGCGCTGCACCGTCACATCCAGCGCCGACGTCGGCTCGTCGGCGATCAGCAGCCGCGGCTGGCAGGCCAGGCCGATGGCGATCAGGGCGCGCTGGCGCATCCCGCCGGAAAACTCATGCGGGTACTGCTTGGCGCGTTCCCTGGCGTTGGGCAGTCCGGCAGCCTCCAGGACCTCCACAACCTTCCGGTCCACGTCCCGCCTGGTCGCCATGCCGTGAACCAGCAGGGTCTCCGCCACCTGCGAGCCGATCCTGGTGACCGGATTCAGGTTGGACATCGGGTCCTGCGGGACCAGGCCGATCTGGCGGCCCCGGATCGTGCGCATCCGATGCTCCGGCATCCCCACGAGCTCCTGGCCGTCGAAGCGGATGCTCCCGGCGGTCACCCGTCCGTTATCCGGCAGCAACCCGATCACGGCCATCGCCGTGGTGGACTTCCCGGATCCGGATTCACCCACGATCGCCAGGGTCTTGCCCGGTTCCAGGCGCAGCGAGGCGCCCTCCACCGCAGGGACTTGCCCGTAGGTGGTGCGGAAAGCAACGGCCAGGTCCCGTACCTCGAGCAGGGCCGCGTCGTCGGCATGTTCGGTCATGGTCCCATCCTGCCCCAAAGACGCGCGGATGTGGCCTATCTCTCATCGGGAATTCGCCGCGCGGGGTCGAGGACGGGAGTCGATTAGACTTGAGGATCATCCCCGCCTGCCCCGAGGAGCCTGAAGCGTGACACCACCCACCGCGCGCCGCACCGTGCTGAAGGCAGGCGCAGCGGCAGCGGCTGTGTTGCTCACCGGCTGCACCCCCGAACCGGGCAGGCCCGCCCCGTCAACCGCCCCGGCCAGCGAGCCGCCGACGGCCTCGCCCGCGGACACCACCTTCACCATGGGCATTGCCGCCGCCCCGGTGACCCTTGATCCGGCGCTGGCACTGGATACCGAGTCCTACCGGGTGACCCGGCAGATCCTCGAAACACTCGTCGGGGTGGACCCGGCGACGGGCGTTCCGGCGCCGCGGCTGGCCTCCGAATGGAGCGAAGCGGACGACGGCCGTTCCTACCGCTTCCGGCTGCGCCCGGGTGTCACCTTCCATGACGGAACGGCGTTCGATGCCGAAGCGGTCCGCGCCAATTTCGAACGCTGGTACCGGCTCCCCGGCGACGCCCGGCCGGTGGAAGGCGGGCTGGCCTTCCGGTCGGTCTTCGGCGCGTTCGCCGAGGACGAGGACGAATCGCTCTACCACAGCTGCGAGGTGCTGGGCCCGCTGGAAGTGCAGCTGAACCTGACCCGCCGGTTCACCGGCCTGGTCGCATCGCTGGCCATGCCGGCCTTTGCCATCTCCTCTCCGGCGGCGCTGAAGGCCGGGGCGGCCGACCGGCTGACGGAGGACCGCGGCGGCCACAAGGTATCCCGCTACGGCTTGGCCCCGGTGGGGACCGGCCCGTTCACGTTCGCCAACTGGGAACGGGACCGCGTGGTGCTCTCCGCCTACCCGGGCTACTGGGGTGCCGCCGGCGACGTGCGCACCGTGGTGTTCAAGGCGCTCCCGCATCCGATGACGCGGTTGCGCGCCTTGGAAGCCGGGGACATCGACGGCTACGACCTGGTCACCCCGGCCACGTACGCGGATCTGGCGCGGGCCGGCATGCAGGTGTTGCAGCGTGACCCGTTCTCCGTGGTCTACCTCGGCATGAACCAGGCGGCCGACGGGCTGGACGACATCACCATGCGCCAGGCCATCGCCCACGCGATCGACCGGCAGGCGCTGATCGACAGCTTCTTCCTGCAGGGCACCAAGGAGGCCATGCAGTTCATCCCGCGCAGCCTGGGCGTGACGAATGAGACCATCCCCTACTACGCATACAATCCGGAGCGTTCGCGCGAACTGCTGGCCGACGCCCGGTACGACGGCGCCGAACTCACCTTCTACTATCCGCTGGGCGTCACGCGGGCCTACCTGCCGACCCCCGAAAAGGTGTACGCGGAGCTGAGCCGCCAGCTCACCGCCGTCGGAATCAATATCAAGCCGGTGCCCATTCCCTGGGACGAGGGCTACCTCGACACGATCCAGGGCTCCACCGACCATGCCCTCCACCTGTCCGGCATGAGCGGCAGCTACCGCGACCCGGACAACTTCGTGGGCCCGCTCTTCGGCAGCAAGTCGATGGAGTTCGGCTACGACAGCGCGCAGATCCGCAGCAAGATAGCCCGTGCCAAGACCCTCCCCGAGGGCGAAGACCGCGTGCAGGCCTACTACAGCATCAACGAGCAGCTGGCGCGGGCGGTCCCCGCGGTGCCGCTCGCGTTCCCCATCTCCGCCCTGGCCATGGGGCCCCGGGTCGTGAGCTACCCGGCCAGCCCGATGCTCGACGAGGTCTACAACAAGATCGAGCTGGGGCAGGATTGACGCCGGCTGCGGCGCCCGGTGCGTAGGTGACGGGCCGCCTCGGGCGGAAAATTGTAACGTTGGAGATCCCGCCGCGTCTGTCTACTGGGTCACATCGAAGACGGCAGATTTTAGTCTCGCTGGCGCAGGGCGCTAGGCTTCTAATTGCTGGCACAGCTGCTATTGGAGATTGAAGTTGACTGCAAACATTCCCTCGGGATCATCCAAGAACGTCGACGTCGCGCTGATTGGCGGCGGCATCATGAGCACCACCCTCGGCTCCTTCATCAAGCAGTTGCAGCCGGACTGGAGCATCAGCCTGTTCGAGAACCTGGACGAGGTCGGTCTGGAAGCCTCGGACCCGTGGAACAATGCCGGCACCGGACACGCCGCGCTCTGCGAGCTGAACTACACGCCCGCCTCGGCGGACGGTTCCGTTCCCACCGCCAAGGCCGTGGGCATCAACGAGAAGTTCAACGTCTCGCGCCAGTTCTGGTCGCACATGATCCGCGAGGGCCACATCTCGTCGCCCCGGGAATTCGTCAACCCGCTGCCGCACATGAGCTTTGTCTGGGGCGATGACCATGCTGACTACCTCAAGCGCCGCCACGAAGCGCTGAAGCAGGAACCGCTGTTCGAGCAGATCGAGTTCTCCGAAGACCACGCCGTCATCAACGAGTGGGCGCCGCTGATCATGCGGGGCCGCGATCCGCAGCAGCGCGTGGCCGCATCCCGCGTCGCCGGCGGCACTGACGTGGACTTCGGCTCCCTGACCCGGAAGCTCGCGGGCTACCTGACCGCCCATGGCGTGGAACTGAACTACGGCCACCGGGTGCTGGACGTCTCCCGCAACACCGACGGCCGCTGGACCCTGGAGATCAGGAACAACGCCACCGGCGAAAAAACCAAGGTCAACGCCCGCTTCGTGTTCATCGGAGCCGGCGGCGGCGCCCTGCACCTGCTGCAGCGCTCGGGCATCCCCGAGTCCAAGGGCTACGGCGGTTTCCCGGTGTCCGGACAGTTCCTCCGCTGCACGGACGAGACCGTCATCAACGCCCACAACGCCAAGGTCTACGGCCAGGCCTCCGTGGGCGCCCCGCCCATGTCGGTGCCCCACCTGGACACCCGCTTCGTCAACGGCAAGCGCTCCCTGCTCTTCGGCCCGTACGGCGGCTTCTCGCCGAAGTTCCTCAAGACCGGCTCGCTGCTGGACCTGCCCACGTCCGTTCGCCCGGGCAACCTGGTGCCCATGCTGGCCGTGGCCAAGGACAACTTCGGCCTCGTCAAGTACCTGGTCACCGAGGTGCTCAAGACCCGCGAAGGCAAGAACGAGGCCCTGCGCGCCTTCCACCCGGAGGTCGCCGGCGACCAGTGGGAGCTGATCACCGCCGGCCAGCGTGTTCAGGTGATCAAGAAGGACCCGAAGCGGGGCGGCGCCCTGCAGTTCGGCACCGAGGTCATCGCGTCCGCCGACGGCAGCATCTCCGCCCTGCTCGGCGCCTCCCCCGGGGCATCCACCGCAGCGCCGATCATGATCAGCCTGCTGGAACGCTGCTTCCCGCTGGAGTTCAAGAGCTGGGAACCCAAGCTGAAGGACATGCTCCCCGGCTACGGCGTGAACCTGAACGAGAACCCCTCGCTGTTGGCCGAAATCACCGCCGACACCGACCGGGTACTCGAACTGGCATGATCCCCGTCCGCCCCGTACGACCGCTGAACTAAGCTTCAAGCCATGCACAAGCTGGCAACGCTGTCCCTGGCGAATCGTGCGTTGATCGCGCTGATTACGGTCTTCGTGGCCGTCTTCGGCGTGATCACCATGGGTTCGCTGAAGCAGGAACTCATCCCCTCGCTCGAGTTCCCGCGGATTACCGTTGTCAGTTCCATGCCCGGCGCGTCGCCGGAGGTAGTGGACAAGCAGGTCAGCGAACCGCTCGAACGCGCGCTCACCGCCGTCGAGGGCCTCGAGTCCTCCTCGGCGGTGTCGCGCAACGGGTTCTCCACCGTCAACCTGACGTTCGTCTACGGCACCAATTTGGACCGGGCACGCAGCCAGGTGGACCGTGCCATCTCCAACGTCCGCCAGCAGCTGCCCGACGACGTCTCGCCGCTGTCGCTGGCCGGCAGCATCGATGACTTCCCCATCGTCTTCATGGCGGTGTCCTCCGACCTGACCCTGAGCGAGCTGAGCACCGAGCTGAACCGCCTCACGGTGCCCCGGCTGCAGAACATCCCCGGAGTGCGCGGGGCCGAGGTCTCCGGCGGCCCCGGCCGGCACATCGCCATCGTGCCGGACGACGATGCCATGGCGGAGGCCGGCGTCGGCGTTTCCGCCATTGTGGACAGCCTGGCCAACAGCGGCGGCCTGGTCCCCGCCGGCGCCGTGCAACAGGACGGCCAGAGCCTCTCCGTGCAGATCGGCAGCCCGCTGGACAGCTTGGCGGCCATCGAAAACCTGCCGCTCTCCCCCGCTGAAACGACGACGGCGGAGCAGCCCTCGGCGCCCTCCGCACCGGAGGCGGGGCGGGCACCCGGGCAGTTCCCCGGCGAGGGCCAGCCCGCCCCGCCGGGCAGCGGGACCGAGCAGGGCCAGGTACCCGTGCCCGACACCGTGCCCGCACCGGACCAGCCCGGCCAGGCGCCGGCCGACCCTGCCACCATCGGCGAGGTGGCCGACGTCGACATCGCCGACGACGAGCAGACCTCGATCACCCGGACCAACGGCGAACTGACGCTTGCCCTGGCCGTCACCAAAACGCCGGAGGGCGACACGGTGGCCATCTCCCACGCCATCGGCGAGTTGCTGCCCGAACTGGAGGCCGAACTGGGCGACGGCGCGCAGATCACCACGGTGTTCGACCAGGCCCCGTTCATCGAGACGTCCATCAAGGACCTGACCACCGAGGGCCTGCTGGGGCTGGGCTTCGCGGTGCTGATCATCCTGGTCTTCCTGCTCTCCGTACGCTCCACGCTGATCACGGCGATCTCCATCCCGCTGTCGCTGCTGGCCACGTTCATCGGCCTCAATGCGCTGGGCTACTCGCTCAACATCCTCACCCTCGGCGCGCTGACCATCGCCATCGGGCGCGTTGTGGACGACTCGATCGTGGTGGTCGAGAACATCAAACGGCACCTGAACTACGGCGAACCCAAGGGCGACGCCATCCTGGCGGCGGTCCGCGAGGTCGCCGGGGCCATCACCGCGTCCACCCTGACGACCGTTGCGGTGTTCCTGCCGATCGCGTTCGTCGGGAATCTGGCCGGCGAACTGTTCCGGCCGTTCGCCATCACCACCGCGCTGGCCCTGCTCGCGTCCCTGGCGGTGTCGCTGACCATCGTGCCGGTGCTGGCCTACTGGTTCGTCAAGTCCCCCGCGGCGGAGCGACACCCCGACACGTCCGCAGTGCGTGCGGCGGCCTCCGAGAAGGAACGCCGCTCGCTGCTGCAGCGCGGCTACCTGCCGGTGCTCGCCGGCACCCAGCGGCACCCGGTGATCACCACCGTGGCCGCCCTGCTGGTGCTGGCCGGCACCGCCGCCATGGTGCCGCTGCTGCAGACCAACCTGCTCGGCGACAGCGGACAGAACAGCTTCAGCCTGCGCCAGCAGATGCCGGCCGGGACCAGCCTGGAGACCACCGACGAGGCGGCCGCCCCGGTCGAGGAGCTGCTGGCCGGGATGGACGGGATCGAGGCGGTCCAAGTCACCATGGGCAACGCCGGCGGCGGCTTGGGGACGTTCCTCTCCGCGGGTGCCTCGGTGGCCCAGTACACCGTCATCACCGAGGAAGGCATTGACCAGGCGGCGCTGCGCGACCGGGTCCGCTCCGCCGTCGAAAAGCTGCCCGGCGAGGCGACGTTCACGCTGGGCACTCAGGGCGGGGGCTTCGGCACCTCCAGCACCGTGGACGTGGAGATCTCCGCGAACGGCCCGGAGGAGCTGAGGGACGCCTCCGACCGGCTGGTGGAGCTGCTGCGGGAGGTGCCGGGGGCCGCAGAGGTGTCCAGCAACCTCTCGGCGGCCGAGCCGGTGGTCCAGGTGTCCGTGGACCGGGCCAAGGCCGTGGCCGCCGGGCTGGACGAGGAGCAGGTCGCGGGCCTGCTGGCGTCTTCAATCAGCCCGCTGCCCGGCGGCACCGTGCGGATCGGCACCACCGACTTCCCGGTGCTGATCGGGGAAGGCAGCGACTTCTCCAGCGTCGAGGAACTGCGCGGCGTCGAGGTGCCCACGGCGGCCGGGCCGGTGCCGCTGACGGACCTGGCCACGGTCGAGGAAACCGACGTGCCGACGTCGATCAGCGCCAGCGGCGGCGAACGCACCGCCGTCGTCTCCGTGACCCCGGAGGGAGAGAACCTGGGTGCCCTCAGCAGCGAGGTGGCGGCCGCACTGGACGGCACCGACCTGCCGGCCGGGGTCACAGCGGAATTGGGCGGCGCGGCCACCCAGCAGGCCGAGTCCTTTGAACAGCTGGGCTGGGCGCTGCTGGCCGCCGTCGCCATTGTCTACGTGATCATGGTGGCCGCGTTCAAGTCCTTGGTGCAGCCGCTGATCCTGCTCGTCTCCATTCCGTTTGCGGCCACGGGGGCCATCGGGCTGCTGGTCATCACGCGGATCCCGCTGGGGCTGCCGTCGCTGATCGGCATGCTGATGCTGGTGGGCATCGTGGTGACGAATGCGATCGTGCTGATCGACCTCATCAACCAGTACCGGCGCCCCCACGACGGCCGGCCCGGCATGAACGTGGCGGACGCGATCACGCACGGCGCACGGCGCCGGCTGCGGCCCATCTTGATGACGGCGCTCGCCACGGTCTTTGCGCTCACGCCGATGGCGTTGGGACTGACCGGTGAGGGCGGTTTCATTTCGCAGCCGCTGGCAGTGGTGGTGATCGGCGGCCTGGTGTCCTCCACCGCGCTGACGCTGGTGCTGGTGCCGGTGCTGTACCGGCTGGTCGAAGGCCGGCGCGAGCGTCGGGCATACCAGCGCAATACACTCGAGGCAGAACTGGTTCCGGCCGGACGCTGATCCGGCTAACCCGGAACCGTGGAGGTGCTGAACATGCCAGAACCGGAAACCATGCCCGCCGGGCCGGGGCGCCTGGACCGGCTCACCGACCGGCTCCCCGCCCCGCTGCGCAAGTATGGCCAGCAGATGGGCGGGTGGCGCCGGGTCCAGCTGGCGTTCAAGACCGCGTTGGCGTGCGCCATCGCCTGGTTCATCGCCTTGCGGCTGCCCGGCGAGGTGGACCAGTACCCCTATTACGCGCCGCTGGGCGCGCTGATCAGCATGTATTCCACCGTCGCCGACTCCGTCAAGACCTCCGCGGAGACGTTGGCCGGGCTGCTGCTGGGCATCGGCCTGGCCATGCTCCTGCTCCTGACGGTCGGCCCGCATTTCGTCACCGTGGGCCTGCTGGTGTTCCTGGGCGTGCTGGTTGCGGGGCTGCCGCGGCTCGGGGCGGGCCGGGAATGGGTTCCCATGGCCGCGCTGTTCGTCCTGCTGGTGGGCGGGTCCAATGCCGGCGACTACTCGCTCGGCTATGCGGTGCAGATGGCGGTGGGGGTGGCCGTCGGCATCGCTGTGAACTTCCTGCTGTTCCCGCCGTTGAATTTCAACGCGGTGGGACGCAGCCTGCAGCAGCTGCAGTCCGACCTCGCCCGGCAGCTGGAGGACATGGCCGAGGCGCTCCGGGAGAACTGGCCGCCGGAACACAAGGACTGGGCGACGAACGGCGAGAGCATCACCCGCTTGGGCAACCAGGTGCGGCAGGCCGTGCAGGCCGCCGACCGCAGCCGCAAGGCCAATCCGCGGCGCAAGTTCCACGACCGGGACCTGGACACCGATTGGCGGAATCTACGCACGCTGGAGCGTGCAGCCTTCCATACCCAGGACATGACCGAGGTGCTCGCCGCCGTGATTTGGGACGAGACACTGCATCTTCCCGACCCCGTGCTGGCACCGATGGCCAACGCCCTGGACGCCACGGCCGAGGCAATCAGGAGCATGACCGCCGAGGACCTGCCGGACAAGCTGGAGGCCGCGCGCGATGCACAGCACCGCCTCACCGGAGTCGTCGCGGGCTCGGTGTCCGCGGAGTCCCCCGCCACGGCGGCAGGATCCGTGGCTGTCAGCCTGGAACGCATACTGGCCGCGCTGGGCCGGCACGTGAAGGACCGCTCCGGCGGCCAGGCCCCGTAGCGGCGCGGGTACGTCCCCTCTCAAGCCGGAGGGTGCCGGCCCGCCGAGACGCCCCTAGCGGAGCGGGTACTTCCCCTCTCTCTACCCCGAGGGTAACGGCCTGCCCGGCGGCCAATCCCATTCGATAAAACGTTGAACCGGCTGCAAGGGGTTCCTCTTGCCGGGAAATTCGAGTTTTATGTACCTACTCGTGTCGAGCAGCTGGCACTAAGATCCTCCGGACCGGGAGAATGATGTGTCGGATCTGGGCGAGAGCCTCCCCTCCGTGTCTGGCCGCGTTGCCGCTGTTCCCTTTGTCGGCGCATTTGAGAGTACGTACCTGCCGGTACACCGCCGGGACGTGGCGGAGCTGACCGGAAGCTACGCCCACTGGGGCCGCCACCTGGACCACATGCGCGCAGCAGGCGTAGGCAGCGTGCGGTTTCCGATTCGCTGGCACCGCGTGGAAACAGAGCCAGGCGTGTTCGATTGGTCCGAGACCGACCGGCAGCTCCAGTTCCTGCGGGTCCGCGGCATGGAGCCAATCGTCGACCTGGTGCACCACACGAGCTACCCGCAGTGGCTCGACGACGGATTCAGGGACCGGAGGTTTGCGCCCGCTTTCCTGCGGTATGCAGAGGCCGTGGCCCGGCGCTATCCCTGGCTGACGTCCTACACGCTGTTCAATGAGCCCTTCGCCACCCTTTTCCTCTGCGGCCATGAGGCCTTGTGGCCGCCCTACGACAGGGGAATCGACGGTTTTGTGCGCCTCGTTCGCAACGTCCTGCCGGCCATCGCCGAGGCGGCCAGGTGCTGGTCGGAGCTGCTGCCCGAAGCCTGCCACGTCTGGGTGGATACCTGCGAACACCATGACGGAACTGCGGGTGGCCCGGCGGAGTACGCGGCTCTCGCCAACGACCGGCGCCACGTGCTGCTGGACCTGGTGCTCGGACACGATCTGACCGAGGGCCGCCCCTTCCTGAGAGAGATCGTCAAGCACGGCGGCGAAGACTTGCTTCACCTGGACCCCGTTCGGGTGGACGTTCTCGGCCTCGACTATTATTGCCACTCCGAATGGTGGTATGAGGAGTCCCGCGCCCACGCGCCATCGCCCCACCCGCTGGGTTTTGCGGCCGTGGCCGAGCACTACGGCTCCCGCTACGGGCTGCCGATGCTCCTGAGCGAGACCAACATCCGGGGAACGGCCTCCGACCGCGCGTCCTGGTTGCGATACACCCTTGAACAGTACGAACTGGCTCTCTCCCGCGGGATCCGGCTCGAGGGGTACTGCTGGTTTCCCTTCGTGGACTCCTGCGACTGGGACTCCATGCTCGCCCGCGCCGCCCGCCGCCCGGACCCGGTCGGCGTCGTGGGCGCCGCCGCGTGGGGAAGCCGGACGGCCACCACCTGCTTCACGGACGCCTGGATGGCTGCGGCATCCGGAACCCCCAGCCGCGACCTGCCCGCGTACCGATTTCAACCGCCGTGCGACAGCCAGCTCCGGGGGCTGCTGCCCCAGATGAGCCACTGGCCCTGGCGCGATCCTCCCGAAGAGGAGATCGTCCCGCCCGCCCGCAACGCCGACGAAGAGGAACACAGGATGAACCCCTTGGAAGACCCTGACTTGGTCGTGCTGTCCCACCTGAGGTGGACCTGGGTCTGGCAGCGCCCGCAACATCTTGTCTCCCGGTTTGCCGCCGCCCGCACCCGGACCGGTGCCCGCACATGGTTTCTGGAGGAACCACTGCCGGCCAAGGTCGAACAACCGGTCCTGCGGCACCAGGACGTGGACGGCATCACCAGGGTATGGCTTGAAATTCCCTCGATTGACGGGCAATTGGCCGCCCCGGGATTCGACGCACCCGGCGCGGAAGAATACGGCGCATTGTTCCGCCACTTGCTGGCGACCCACGCACGGCCGGCCTCGCCCGACGTCTTGATCTATACGCCGATGGCGCTGGAGATAGCGCGCGCGCTCGAGCCCGGGGCCCTCTGCTATGACGTCATGGATGATTTGGCGTCGTTTCGCCATGCCCCCAAAGCCATGCAGACCCGGCAACGCCAGGCGCTGGCGGAATCCGATGTGGTCTTTGCGGGAGGCGCCTCCTTGCACCGCAGCGTCAGCCGCTACGTGGGCGATTCCTGCCATCTCTTTCCCAGCGGTGTGGACGCCGCGCACTATGAAACCTCCCGGCTGCTCCGCGAGGAGCGGGCGCCCGGCCTCCGGAAGGTGGCGGGCTACGTGGGCGTCATCGACGAGCGGCTCGATCTTGGCCTGCTGGAGGAGCTCGCCGCGATGCTTCCCGACTGGTTGTTTCGGATCGTGGGACCGGTCGCCAAGATCGATCCGGCCACGCTGCCGCAGGCTCCAAACATCGAGTACACCGGAATGGCGGAATACGCCGAGTTGCCCGCCGTCATGGCCGAATTCGACGTTGCCTTGATGCCCTTCGCCATGAACGAGGCGACACGGTCGATCAGCCCGACGAAGACCCTCGAGTATCTGGCCGCCGGCCTTCCCGTGGTGTCGACGCCCGTTCCGGATGTGGTCGCCGGGTACCGGGGGCTCGTCCACATCCAGGAGGACGCCGCAGGCTTCGCCGATGCCATCCAGACCGCGCCGGGTGATTCCCCGGCCGAACGGGACCGGCGAATGCGGCCCTTGCAGAGACTCCTCGGCTGGGATGCGATTGCCGGACAAATGCACCGTTTGATCTCTCAGGGAGCCGCGGCAGGAGAACTGGCGGAAGAAGAAACGGCATGAGCTCGGGGGCCGAGCGCCAACGCTCCGACGTGGAGGATTTGGAACGCGCCCACGAACGCGGAGTCGGAGCGGCAATAGCCGGCCTGCAGGACGCCGCGCTGGGCAGGAGACGCCTGACCGGCCCTGCCGTTCCGGCGCTCGCCGAGGCAGCCGTTAGTTCGGCCACGCCGTACCTTCGGGCACCGTTGCTGGCGAGGATTTCCGCCGGCCTCATGCTTCATCCGCCGGCCGGCGACGAACAGGGAGAATGCGCAACCTGCGGCACCCCGGCCCCGTGCCTGACCGCCGAGGCGCTGAAATGGTAGCGACCGGAGACCACGGTCCCGACCTCATTGTCGTCGGCGCAGGCCTCTTCGGACTGACCGTTGCCGAAACCGCCGCACGTGAGTACGGGGCCCGTGTGCTGATACTTGAACGCCGTTCCCACCCGGGCGGCAACGCCTGGTCCGAGGAGGAACCGGAGACCGGGATCGAAGTCCACCGGTACGGGGCGCACCTGTTCCACACGTCGAATGAACGGGTCTGGAAATACGTCAACCGGTTCACTTCGTTCACCGGCTACCAGCACCGCGTGTTTACGGTCTTCAAGGGCAATGTGTATCCGATGCCCATCAACCTGGGCACGATCTGCGCCTATTTCGGCCGCCACCTCTCGCCGGACCAGGCCAGGGAGTTGATCCGCCACCAGGCGCAGGAAGTACCGGCCTCGGCGGCCGGCAACCTGGAAGAGAAGGCCGTCTCGTTGATCGGCCGACCGCTGTACGAGGCCCTGGTGCGCGGCTACACGGCCAAGCAATGGCAGACCGACCCGCGGGAACTGAGCCCCGACATCATCACGCGGCTGCCCGTGCGCTACACCTTCGACAACCGCTACTTCACCGACATCTACGAGGGCCTGCCGACGGAGGGCTACGGCACCTTCCTTGGCGGCTTTCTCCGGTCGCCCTTGATCGACCTGCAACTGAACACCGATTTTTTCCACGTCCGTCCGCACCTCCCGCCCGACGTGCCCGTCGTGTACACGGGGCCGCTGGACCGCTACTTCGGATACTCGGCCGGGGCCTTGTCCTGGCGCACCTTGGACTTCGAGCAGGAAGTCCTGCCGATCGCGGATTTTCAGGGCACGCCCGTGATGAATTACGCCGACGAAGACGTTCCGTGGACCCGCATCCACGAATTCCGCCATTTCCATCCCGAACGGCAGTACCCCGATGACCGCACCGTGATCGTCCGCGAATACTCCCGGACGGCGGGCGCGAACGACGAACCGTACTACCCGATCAACACCAGCCAGGACCGGGACAAGCTCAGGACGTACCGTCGCCTCGCGGGGCAGGAACCGAACGTGTTCTTCGGGGGCCGCCTCGGCACCTACAAGTACCTGGACATGCACATGGCCATAGCGTCGGCGCTGGGTTTGGTCGACAACTCGATCGGCCCCCTGCTCGGTCGCTCGTCGACGTAACCCCGGCCCCGCTCCTTGCCGCATCAAGCCGGCGGTGCGCATGCCGGGAAAGCCATTCCGGGACCACCCGCGGCACGGTGACCGGTCCGACAACCTGTCCCGGAATTTTTCCGCGTGCCTGCCGTTAACCACAGTGAATGCAAATGCATGTAAACTGATGCGTAGCAAGCACCACGAAAGGTACATTATGGAACTCGGCGTATTCAGCGTCAGCGACGTCACCCTGGACCCGACCACCAACCGCATGCCCACCGAGCGCGAGCGGATCAAGGCGTCGGTCGCCATTGCCAAGAAGGTCGAAGACATCGGCATGGATGTCTACGCCATCGGCGAGCACCACAACCCGCCGTTCTTCTCCAGCTCCCCCACCACGCTGCTGGCCTACATCGCCGCGCAGACCGAGCGGATCACGCTGTCCACCGCCACCACGCTGATCACCACCAACGATCCCGTGAAGATCGCCGAGGACTTCGCCATGCTCCAGCAGCTGGCCGACGGCCGCGTGGACCTGGTGCTGGGCCGCGGCAACACCGCCCCGGTCTATCCCTGGTTCGGCAAAAACATCCAGGACTCGCTGGAGCTGACGGTGGAGAACTACGCCCTGCTGCGCAAGCTCTGGGACGAAGAGGTCGTCAACTGGCAGGGCAAGCACCGCACCCCGCTGCACAACTACACCTCCACGCCCCAGCCCCTGGACGGCGTTGCACCCTTCGTCTGGCACGGCTCGATCCGCACGCCCCAGATCGCGGAGCTGGCGGCCTACTACGGCGACGGCTTCTTCGCCAACAACATCTTCTGGCCGAAGGAGCACTACATGCAGCTCATCGGCCTGTACCGCGAGCGCTACGAGCACTACGGCCACGGCACCGCCGACCAGGCCATCGTGGGCCTGGGCGGACAGTTCTTCATGCGCAAGAACTCGCAGGACGCGGTCAACGAATTCCGCCCCTACTTCGACAACGCACCCGTCTCCGGCCACGGACCGTCGCTGGAGGACTTCACCGCGCAGACCCCGCTCACCGTCGGCAGCCCGGAGCAGGTGATCGAGAAGACCCTGGCCTTCGCCGACTACTTCGGCGACTACCAGCGCCAGTTGTTCTTGATCGACCACGCGGGACTGCCCCTGAAGACCGTGCTGGAACAGCTGGACCTGTTCGGCGAAGAGGTGCTCCCGGTGCTGAAGAAGGAGTTTGCCGCCCGCAAGCCGGCGCATGTTCCGGAAGCCCCGACCCACGCCAGCCGCAAGGCCGCCCGCGACGCCAAGGAAGCGCCCGCCGAGTCGGTGTCCCATGGCTGATTCATCCGGTCCTGAGATCAGGACGACGGCGGCGGCTTGGGAATCGCTGTTCCGCACCCAGGTGGCGGTAATGCGCCGGATGCAGCAGCTGCCCGAGTTCAGGAAACTCGCCATGCGCGAGTACGACGTCCTGTTCAACCTGAGCCGGTGCCCGGGCGGCTGGAGCCGGCTGAACGAGCTGAACGAGGCACTGTTGATCAGCCAGCCGAGCCTCAGCCGGATGGTCGACCGCTTGGAGAAGAAGGGCCTGGTCCTCCGGCGCACGGCCCGCAACGACCAGCGGGGCATCGAGATCTCGCTGACAGACGAGGGCCGCGCGTTGCAGAAGGAGATCGGCCGGCAGCACGTCAAGCACCTGCATTCGATGCTCGCCCCGCTGCTGTCCGAGGAGGAATTCGGACAGCTCCAGGAGCTGACCGACAAGCTTCGGGCCGGGCTGGCGAACGATTGAAGCCACCCGGCGGGGTGCCGGCGGCTCAGGCGGGCGGATCTTCAACGACCTGCAGGGTCATGATGACCTGCCGCAGCGTCTTGAAGTGCTTGCCGGAGACGTAGCTCTCCGCCTCCGCGATGAGGCCGTAGGCATCCAGCAGCCCGGTCTCGTCGCCGGGCGCCGGAGTGCCGTGGCGGACGGCCGTGCCGAAGGAGTAGGTGCCGACCGGGTCCGGACCGTTGACGGTGTTTTCCACCAGGCAGGCCTGGAAGCCATCGCCGGCCGTTTTGTCGGTCAGCCCCATCGACCCGAAGTACCGGTGGCCCAGCAGGGTCCGGTAGACGAACAGCGGCTCGACCGTGTCGTCGGACGGCACGGCGGGCACCTTCGCCGGCTCGCTGACCAGCACGCGCAGTTCGGTGACGGCGCCCTCGCAGGCGGCCTTGGGCAGCTTGAGCCGGGTGTGCAGTTCGGCGGCCAGCTTGCCGGAAGAGTCCCGGACGTCCAGGTGCAGCCCGTCGTCCGAGGGCTGGGTGGGCTTGACCTGCCGCTGCACCACCCACTCGCCCGGAACCTCGAAACTGATCACTCGGTCCGGATCGGTGTAGACCTTCCAGCCGTCGATCGTCGCTTTCCGCACGGGCTCCTTGCCGGGCGGCGCCGCGGGTTGTCCGGCGGCGTCCCCGCCGGCCGCACCCGACGGCGACGCACTCGCTCCGGCCGACGCGCCGCCGTCGTCGGGCAGCAGGCCGCAGCCGGACACGAGCGCCACGCACAGCGCCGCGGCGGCACCCCGGCCCGGCATCCTTCGCCTGATCATGCTGCGCTCCCCTCCGGTCCGTGAGGACTCCACCGTACCCAGCGGGAGGACCGGTCCGGTATAGGACCGCGCCGTGTCCCGGGGCGTCGTCGGGAACCTTAGCGCCGCAGCGCCTGGACCTCTTGGACGGCGGCGACGACGGAGCGGGCCGCCAGGGCGATCTCGGCTTCCTTCACGCCGGCCGTGAAGGTCAGCCGCACCGCGGTCTGCGCCACGGCAGGTTCGATTCCCATGGCCAGCAGCACCGCGGACGGCTCGTCGGAGCCGGCGGCGCAGGCCGACCCGCTGGAGCAGACCACCCCGCGGCGTTCCAGTTCCAGCAGCACCGCCTCGCCGGAGGTTCCCGGGAAGCAGAAGGAGGCGCTGGCGGGCAGCCGTTCGGTGCGATGACCGGTCAACATGGTGCCGGGCAGTTCCCGCAGGACGGTGTCAATGAGGTAGTCGCGGTAGCGCGTAAGCCGGTCGGCGTCGGCCGCCCGCTCGCCCCCGGCCAGCGACAGCGCGGTGGCGACGGCGACCGCGCCGGCGACGTTCTCGGTGCCGGACCGCCTGCCGCGCTCCTGCCCGCCGCCGTGCAGCACCGGCTCCAGCGGGACCCGGCCGGAGACATACAGCAGCCCGCAGCCCTTGGGCGCGCCCAGCTTGTGACCGGACACGCTGAGGGCGTCCACCCCGAGCGCCGCGACGTCCAGGTCCAGCCAGCCGGCAGCCTGCACGGCATCGGTGTGGAACGGGACCCCGGCGGCCCGGCAGAGCCTGCCGATGCGCCCGACCGGCTGGATGGTGCCCACCTCGTTGTTCGCGTACATGACCGTGCACAGCGTGGTGTCGTCGCGCAGCGCGGCTTCCAATTCGTCCACGCGGACCATGCCCGCGGCATCGACCGGCACCCGGGTGACCTCGAAGCCATGGAACCTGGCCAGGTAGTCGACCGCCTCCAGCACCGAGGGGTGTTCCACGGCGCTGGTGATGACGTGCCTGCCCCGAGGGGAAGCGAGCGCAATGCCCTTGACCGCCAGGTTGTTGGACTCGGTCCCGCCGGACGTGAAGATGATCTCGCCGGGGCGGCAGCCCAGCACCCCGGCGGCCGTGCCCCGGGCATAATCGAGTGCCCGCAGGGCCGTCTCTCCCACGGTGTGGTGGCTCGAGGGGTTGCCGAAGTCCTGCGTCAAGGCAGGCCACATGGCCTCCAGCACCTCGCGGCGCACCGGGGCGGTCGCCGCAGCGTCCAGATAGATCACGACGACGACGCCCCTTCGGCCGCCTGCCCCGCGGCAATGCGGATGTCCAGGCCCAGGTCCAGCGACCGCACGCTGTGGGTAAGCGCGCCGGACGAGATGACGTTCACGCCGGTCCGGGCAATTTGGCCGACGGTGTCCAACCGCACGTTGCCGCTGGCCTCGACGATGGCGCGGCCGGCCACCTGGGCAACGCCGGCGCGGAGTTCGTCGACGCTGAAGTTGTCCAGCATGATGGTGTCCACGCCCGCGGCCAGCACCGGTTCGATCTGTTCGGCCCTGTCCACCTCCACCTCGAAGTGGACGGTGTGCGGGAGCCTGGCCTTCGCCTCCAGCAGCGCCTCGGTCAGGTCCCGGCTGCCGTCGGCGGTAAGCACGGCCAGGTGGTTGTCCTTGGCCATCACGGCGTCGGAGAGCGAGTAGCGGTGGTTGTGCCCGCCGCCGCAGCGCACGGCATAGCGCTCCAGCTCCCGCAGGCCGGGGGTGGTCTTGCGGGTATCCACCACCCGGGCCGCCGTGCCGGCCACTTCCCGGACGAAGGCCGCGGTCTGCGTGGCGATGCCGCTCATCCGCTGCAGCAGGTTCAAAGCCACCCGTTCGCCCAGCAGGATGGATCGCGCGTTTCCGGTCAGGACGGCCAGCACCTCGCCGGCCTCGAAGGCGGCGCCGTCCTCGGTTTTACGCTCCACCCGCACGCCCGGATCCACCTGGCGGAAGACCTCGGCCAGCACCGGACCGCCGGAGAACACGCCGGGCTCGCGGGCGGCCAGCTCCGCCGTGGCCGTGGCGTCGGCCGGAATCAGCGTAGCGGAGGTGACGTCGCCCCACGGCGCATCCTCGAAGAGCGCCCCGGCGACGATCCGCTCCATGGCGGTCCGGTCGATCGGCTGGATATGGTTCATGGCTGCTCCTGCAGGACTGGCTGGGACGTGGGGGAAGACATTGGGGAAAAGGTGGCGGGGGCGGGGACCGCGGCGGCGTTCACATAGGCCAGGTGCCGGCGGTGCGCCGGGGCCCGGGTGTGATCGCTGCGGTAGTGGGCGCCGATGCTGTCGCGCCGCGCGGCGGCGGCCGCAACCACCAGCCGTGCCACCGTCAGCAGTGCGGCGTCCTCGGCCGAGGCGGCGTCGGTGACGGGCACATGCCACCGCGCCAGCTGGCGGGCGGCTTCCCGCAGCGTGGGCCCATCGCGGACCACGCCGGCGGCGGCCGCCATCACGGCCTGGATCTGTTGCCGGGTGCACGCGGTGGTTCCGGCCGGCGCGTCCTGTCGGCCGGGGCGGGCCCCTGCACGCAACGGGCGGCCCGGCGGGGCCCCGACGTCCAGCGGGACGGCACCGAACACCGGCACGGCCTCCGGCCGGTCCAGCGCGCGCACGGCACGGCGGGCGAAAACCAAGCCTTCCAGCAGTGAGTTCGAGGCCAGCCGGTTGGCCCCGTGCACTCCGGTGCGGGCGACCTCGCCCACGGCCAGCAGCCCGGGCACCGAGGTCCGGCCGTCGTGGTCGGTCCGCACGCCGCCCATCCAGTAGTGCGAGGCCGGACGCACCGGCAGCGGTTGCCGCGTCCAGTCGAAGCCCAGCGAACGGACCGTGGCGTCGATCATCGGGAACCTGGCCGCCAGGAAACCGGCGCCCTTCTCCCGCTCGAGTCCGGTGGCGTCCAGGAAGACCTGCGGCAGCAGCCCGTTGTCCTCCTGCAGCCGGAGCTGAGTGTGGATGCAGTGCGAAACGACGTCACGGGGCGCCAGCTCGGCGTCCGGATGCAGCGCCGGCATGAACCGCTCCCCCGCAGCGTCCACCAGCACGGCCCCTTCGCCGCGTACCGCCTCGGAAATCATGAAGGCCCTGCCGCCGGTCGCCGCCGGGTCCAGCAGGGTGGGGTGGAACTGGATGAACTCCAGGTCAGCCAAGACCGCACCGGCTTCCCAGGCCAGCGCCACGCCGTCGCCGGTGGCGGCGGCGGGGTTGGTGGTGGCCGGGTACAGCTGCCCGGCACCGCCGGTCGCGAGGATCACGACGTCGGTGTCGAGGTGATCGGGCACCGCCCCTGCTCCCATGGGCATCAGCTCCACACCCGCCACGCGCGCGCCGGCCGTGAGCAGCCGCCGCACCATCGTGTGCTCGAGGATCTCCAGCCGGCCCGCCTCCGCCAGGCCGCGGACCACCCGGATCAGCACTTCGGCGATGCCTGCCCCGGTGCGGTCTCCGCCGGCGTGCAGGATTCGCGGCGCCGAGTGGGCCCCTTCCAACCCGAGCGACAATTCGCCGTCGTGCCGGTCGAAGGCCACGCCCCACTCTTCCAGGGTGGCGATTTCCGCCGCCGCACCTGCGCACAGCAGGCGGACGGCGCCGTCGTCGTTCATGAAGGCGCCGGCGGCGAGCGTGTCGGCAATGTGCGCCGCCACGGAATCGCCGGCCGCAGTTCCCTGCGCGGTGACCGCGGTGATTCCGCCCTGGGCGTGCCAGGTGTTGGACTCGGCCAGCCCGCCCTTGGTGATCAGTGTGACGGCCGTGTCCGGGCGTTCCGCGGCGAGCGCGGCGGCGTAGAGCCCGGCGATGCCTGACCCCACCACCGCCACGCGCCGGGTTGGTTCGAGGTTCACGGCCTGGCTGCCAGCATCCGTTCCAGCGCCACGCGGGCGGGAACGGCCACCGAATAGGGCACGGTGATCCGGTTGAGGACTTCACCGCCGGGCAGCTGGCCGGTTCCGGCGTAGGCTTCCAGCACCCAAGCCAGATAGCCCGGGTGAATCCGGTACATCGTGGAGCACGGGCAGATCACCGGGTCGAGGCAGAAGATGGTGTGCTGCGGGTACTCGGCGGCCAGCCGGTTGACCATGTTGATCTCGGTGCCGATCGCGAAGACGGTCGGCTCGGTGGCGGCGGCCACGGCCTTGCGGATGTAGTCGGTGGAACCGGATTCATCCGCGGCGTCGACCACCGGCATGGGGCATTCGGGGTGCACGATCACCCGGACGCCCGGGTAGTCGGCGCGTGCCTTCTCGATCTGGTCCACGGTGAAGCGCTTGTGCACGGAGCAGAAGCCGTGCCAGAGGATCACGCGCGACTCCTGCAGCGCCGCCTCGTCGTTGCCGCCCAGGGGCTGGCGCGGATTCCACATGGGCATCTGCTCCAGCGGCACGCCCATGGCCTTGGCCGTGTTGCGGCCCAGGTGCTGGTCGGGGAAGAAGAGGACCCGGTGGGCGCGCTCGAAGGCCCACTCCAGCACTGTCTCGGCGTTCGAGGACGTGCAGACGATCCCGCCGTTCTCTCCGCAAAAGCCCTTGAGCGCGGCCGACGAGTTCATGTAGGTGACCGGGATGACTGGGACCTTGCCGTCGGCGTCCGGACCGCTGCCGAGCACGCCGGCGAGCTGGTCCCAGCAGGCCTGCACCGAGTCGATGTCCGCCATGTCCGCCATGGAGCAGCCGGCGGCCAGGTTCGGCAGGATCACGGCCTGTTCGGGCCCGGAAAGCATGTCGGCGGTTTCCGCCATGAAGTGCACGCCGCAGAAGACGATGACTTCGGCCTCCGGCTTTTCCTTGGCGGCCCGCGCCAGCTGGAACGAGTCGCCCACGAAATCGGCGTATTTGACCACTTCGTCGCGCTGGTAGAAGTGGCCGAGGATGACCAGCTTGTCGCCCAGCTTGGCCTTGGCGGCCAGGATCCGCTCCTCGAGCTCCGCATCGCCGGCCAGCCGGTATTCTGCCGGGATTTCGCCCTGCCGCGGGGTGGCGGGCGGCGCCGGATCGGCCATCGACGCGCCCGGCCCGTAGGAGGGCGCCCAGGCACCGCTGCCCGCGGCGGTGTCGAAGGCCCACGGGCCCTTGGCCAGATCGGGCGTGCAGGTGGAGGCGGCGGGCGCGCGGGAGCCGGCAAGCGCTTCCTCGCGGGTGATCAGCTGGATGGTGCTGTTGACCGATGACATGGTGTTCTCCGTTGTTGGGCAGGGGGTCAGGTCGGGGAAATCCGTGGCGGACTGCGGGTATGGGTGGCGGGTGCGGGGGCCTTGCCGGCCTGCGGGGCGGTTGCCGCGGGACTGTTGCCACGGGTGCGCTGGGGAGCGGGTTAGGCGGGCGGGCTGCCCCTGAGCTGCGCGGCGCTGCCGGTGTAGCGGTAGAGCCGGGGCGGCCGGTGCCGGCCGCCCTGCAGGTACTCGTCGGTCGGTTCGATGTCCGGGGTCGCCCGCAGCTGGCGGCGGAAGTTGGCCGGATCCAACTGCTTGCCCAGCACGGCCTCGTACACTTCGCGGACCTGGGCCAGTGTGAAAGTGGATCCCAGGAAGGCATACGCGATGGAGCTGTATTCCACCTTGTTCCGCAGCCGCCACAGCGCGTAATCCACGATCTGGTTGTGGTCAAACGCCAGTTGGCCAAGTTCATCGGCGCGGACCCAGCGCACGTTCTCGGTTTCGCGGGCCAGTGCCGCCTCGTCCGGCTTCACCAGCGCCCAATAGACGATGGAGACCACCCGCTGCGCCGGTGAGCGGTCCAGGCCGCCGAACGCATACAACTGCTCCAGGTAGCTCGGCTGCAGGCCGGTGGTCTCCTCAAGGTTCCGGGCCGCGGCGTCCTGGAGGGATTCGGCCGCACTCAACGGACCGCCGGGCAGCGCCCACAGGTCCCGGAACGGCTGCCGCGTGCGGCGGACCAGCGGCAGCCACAAGGTGGGGCGACCCGCCTCCGGGTCCGGACGGAGGGCGAAGATGACCGTGGAGATGGCCAGTTCAGGGGGCTGCTGCGCCCGCTCCGACACATTGGCCGCGTGAATCGGCATGGCCGCCTCCTCCCCCGGTTTCGAGTAAAAGTCACAGTGACTAGAACTCATTCTAGCCGGTTATGGTCATGTTGACCCAATCACACCCCAACGCCGGCGATTTGTGACGGCGCCGGGATCATGGCGGACCGGGGAGGCCTCCCGCCCTTGTATCTCCGGCTGGCCCGCGTGTTCGTACCGCTACTGCTTTTCCCCCGCTACCGTGGGAACTTATTGGCAAACCTCTTTCGAAGGGTACGGATGCAGACAGCACGACCCGCGCGCCCCAGGTGGCCCGTGCCCACGGGTCTTTGGCTTTTCGTCGTCGCCCTGCTCGTTGGTTGTTCGGCCTCGCCCACCACCACCTACATCGACACGAGCGGTCGTAAGACGACTGTGGACTGGCGTGATTATCCGGGCCACGCCCACATTTCAGCCGAAGAAATACTGTCTGGGCCTACCCGAGAGCAGGCCGAATCACTGGCGGAAGCCCTTTTGTCCGACGTGGAATCCGCGCTCGGCAGAGAGTACGGGCTGCGCTGGCGGGGCGACGGGGAAGCGGGCTGGTATCCGCAGGAGGGAAACGGGTACGGCGGCAAGTCCGCGTATTCCACCTACAACTCCACCAACCGCATCAGCGGGTCCGCTCCCCCGGCGCCTGAAGACTGGCAGCGCATCGTTGACATGGTGAACGGGATACTCGCGGACCATGGTTTCGATGCGCTGGTTTTTGATCACCAGTCATCGCCGCACGGCGACGAAGAAACCTGGCAGCGGGAACAGCGTGAGCGCTTCGGAACCGATGATCCGGACGAGTACTGGGTGTGGAGCGGAGCGGCACACGCAGATTCCCAGTGGCTGTCGATCACCCTGCTGGATGTGTCCCGCGACCCGTCCGGCGAGGCAGCCGCAGAAGTCGCGGAGCACGGGTGGGCACCTCGATCGATCACGCTGGGTTACGGCGCCACCGCGCTGTCGGAACGCGACATCGAGAACTTCCGACGGGACCTTGCGCCCTTCGCCGGACTGGAAAAGCCGGAGCCGACAACCTCAGACTGACACGAGGGAATGGACGCACAGCGGCATTCCGGCGTGGCCGCCCGCGTGGCGCCGGACTCCCCGGGCTAGGCTTCAGCCATGCACCCACGGGGACGGCGGCGGTTCGTACCACCGGACAACAACGAAATCCTCCGGCGCAGGTATGGCAGGAAGGAACGCCCGCCGCACCATCGCGTCATCCTTGGCCGCTACGCCTTCATCAAGGGCTGGCTGGTCGCCGTCGGGGCGTGGTTCGTCATCTCGCTGGTCCTGAGCATCATCGACGAGCTGTCGTCGCCGCACTCCGCTGCCCTCAGCTTCTGGGGCCTGGTGCTGACGATCAGCATTTTCTTCGCCGCCCTGCTGGGCGCCCCCTTCGCGCTGCTGCTGGGCCTGCTGCTGCGCCCGGTTCGCCGGCAGTGGGTGCATGTGCTGGTATTTGCAGCAGGGCTGGCCGCACTCACGTGGGGAACCGCCGCCCTGCTGGCTCCGGGCACGGCTCCGCTGCCTGCCATTTGCGCGGTGATTGCCGGAACCGCCGCGGGGCTCGGCCGTGTGGCGGTAATCCGGGACGTCGACGTCGACGACGGCGGCGCCGCCCTTTCCTCCGGGGTCAGCGAGGATCGGCGGCAGCCTGGACCAACGGAAGGGTCCGCTCCCGGAAGTGGCTGTTGAGCACGATCACGGACGACGACCGCAGCACCGTATTGGTCGCCATGACCTGGTCGAGCACCCGCTGCAGATCCGCGTTCGACCGGGCGACGACACAAGCCAGCAGGTCGCTTTCACCGGAGACGGTGTGCAGTTCCAGCACCTCGGGAATGTCGGCGAGCGCGGCGGCCACGGCGTCGTGCCCGGACTCCTGGCGGATCACGAACGAACAGTAGGCTCGCACCACGTACCCCAGTGCCTCGGGCGAAAGCCGCGGCCCCCAGCCCGCCGTCACGCCGGCGCGTTGCATCTTGTCCAGCCGGGCCTGTACTGTGGCACGCGCTACTTTCAGCACCCGGGACGCTTCCAGAACGGACATCCGCGGGTCCTCCGTGAACAGCGTGACGATATCGGCATCGAGAGAGTCGATCTGCATAACGCTGTGCGTCCTTTCGGGTTCGGTGCCGCCAGTTGTGGGACACTGCTAGACAAATTGTCAGCTTACGGGCTGCTTTCGCCAAACGACAGGACAGTCGATGCCGCGTTTTACCGCCACTCACCACCGCGACCCGGGCGCCCGACCGCCCGCCGGGCTCGGCCACGGGATGAAGCAGCGCCAGCTGATCATGATGGGACTGGGCAGCGCGATCGGTGCCGGGCTCTTCCTGGGCTCCGGAGCGGGCATCCAAGCCGCCGGTCCGGCCGTGTTGATCTCCTACCTGCTCGCGGGCACGTTGGTGATCATCGTGATGTGGGCGCTGGGCGAGATGGCCGCCGCCAACCCCAGCAGCGGTGCCTTCTCGACGTACGCCGAGAAGGCGCTGGGCCGCACCGCCGGCGCCACCATCGGCTGGCTCTGGTGGCTGCAGTTGGTGGTGGTGATCGCGGCCGAAGCAGTGGGCGCCGCGGGCTTGCTGGCCACGGTCTGGCCGGCGCTGCCCGTCTGGCTGCTCGCGCTGGTGTTCATGGTGGTCTTCACCGCGGTCAACCTGTTCGGGGTGCGCAACTACGGAGAATTCGAGTTTTGGTTCGCCATCTTTAAGGTCATCGCCATCCTGGCGTTCCTCGCCATCGGCGCCGCCTTGCTGTTCGGCTGGCTGCCCAATGTCCCGTCGCCCGGGTTGGGCGTCATCTTCGGCGAGGACGGCTTCGCCCCCAACGGCATCGCCGGCATCGGCGCCGGGCTGCTGGTGGTGATCTTCGCCTTTGGCGGGACCGAGATCGTCGCCGTTGCGGCCGCGGAAACGGAAAACCCGGGAGCCAGCGTGGCGAAGGCCATCCGGACCGTCGTCTGGCGCATCTTGGTGTTCTACTTCGGCTCGGTGTTGGTGATCGCGCTGACGGTGCCCTGGGATTCGGAGGCACTGGCCTCGCCCTTTGCCGCGGTGCTCTCGATCGCCCAGATCCCCGGCGCAGATGTGGCCATCACCCTGGTCGCCGCGGTAGCGCTGCTCTCGGCGCTCAACGCCAACCTGTACGGCGCATCCAGGATGATCTTCTCCCTCTCGGAACGAAACGAGGCGCCCGCTTCCCTCGGAAGGCTCAGCACCCGGCGGGTTCCCGTCAGGGCGGTAATGGCGTCCGTGGCGTTTGGCTTTGTGGCGGCCGTACTCGAGCTGTTGTTCCCCGAGCGCGTCCTGCCGGTGTTGCTGAACGTCGTCGGGTCCACCTGCCTGGTGGTCTGGGGAATGGTCCTGCTGTCCCAACTGGTGCTGCGCCGCCGGGGCGACCGCGAAGGCACGGAACTGCCGTTCCGGATGCGCGGCTTCCCGGCGATGACGTACGCGGGCCTTGCCCTGCTGGCCGCAATCCTGGTGCTGGGCTTCTTCTCCCCGACAACGGGAATCCAGCTGCTCTCGACCCTGGTGCTGATCGCCGCGATAGCTGCAGCTGCAAAAATCGCCGGGCGCCGAACACCTGCCGAAAGCTCACCTCGCCGTTAGCGGTATGCAATCTGTTTATAGCTATTGCCATCAGGGGCAGCTAACTGTGCACACTGTTTGGTGATCGCATGGCAGATTGCGCACTCCACGTCGGGTGATTAGTGTCACCGTAAGCAAGTGACGCCGTCGCGCTCCTCCCCCGCGGGGAGGCGGCGGCACTATAACTACGTGGAGGAGCAGGCATGAGCAGCGTTCTTTCCCTGGACCCGTCGGCCCGGCCCGACCTGTCCGCAGAGGACCTCAAGGAGCTCTACCGGCTGATGGTGTCGGTCCGCCACCTGGACGAATCGGCCATCCGGTGGCAGCGCCAGGGCCTGATTCCCGGCTACGCACCGGAACTCGGACAGGAAGCCGCCCAGGTGGGCAGCGGGTATGCGCTGGACATGTCCCGCGACTTCGTCTTCCCGACCTACCGCGAGATGGGCGTGGCCCGGACGGTGGGCGTGGACATGGTCGAGTACATGGCCACCCACAAGGCGACCTGGCACGGCGGGCTCTACGATCCCCAAGCCACCCGTTTCGCCCCGATCCAAGCCGTCGTGGCAGGCTCCGTGCTGCACGCCGTCGGCTGGGCGCACGGGCAGACGCTTTCCGGCACCCCGGCCGGCGAACTCGGCGTGGCCATCACCTACTTCGGCGACGGCGCCAGCTCGCAGGGCGACGTCCACGAAGCCATGAACTTCGCCGCGGTCATGAAGGCTCCCGTGGTCTTTTTCATCCAGAACAACGGCTTTGCGATCTCGGTGCCGACCGAGCGCCAGGTGGCCGGGGGCTCGGTTGCCGCCCGGGCGGCCGGCTACGCCATGCCGTCCCTCCAGGTGGATGGCAATGACGCCGTGGCGGTCCACCAGGCGACGGCGGCCGCCCTCGCCCATGCGCGGGCGGGCAACGGGCCGGCCGTCGTGGAAGCCATGACGTACCGGCGGGGCCCGCACTCCACCAGCGACGACCCCGGCCGCTACCGTACCCTGGCCGAGGAACGCGCCGACGGCGGCGAGGATCCGCTGCTGCGCATGCGGGCCCGGCTGGAAGCCGACGGCATCGCCGGCGAGGACTTCTTCGCCGAGGTGCTCGCGGCCGCCAAGGCGGAAGAAGAACAGATCCGGGAAGGCGTGGCGGCACTTGGTTCCCGTCCCGGCACGGAGATGTTCGATTTTGTCTACCAGGAACCCACACACGCGCTGAAGGCCCAGGCACGCGCCTGGCGGGAGGAGTCCGAGCATGTCTGAGCACAAGACCCTGAGCGACCTTGAAGCCGCCTTCGACAACACCACAGAAACGAGCGCCCAGCAGGAATCCGCGGACGTGGTGGAACCCGGCCACGTCACCGCCGTCGAACAGCTCTCCATGCAGCGGGCACTGAACCGCGCGCTGGCAGAGGTGCTGGAGGACAACCCCAAGGCACTGGTTTTGGGCGAAGACGTCGGACAGCTAGGCGGTGTCTTCCGCATCACCGATGGCCTGCAGAAGACGTTCGGCGAAGCTCGGGTTTTCGACACCCCGCTGGCCGAATCCGGCATTCTCGGCATGTCGGTGGGCCTGGCCATGGCCGGCTACCACCCGATCCCCGAGGTGCAGTTCGACGGGTTCGCCTACCCGGCGATCAACCAGATTGTCTGCCAGGTGGGCCGAATGAACTACCGCAGCCGCGGCACCATGCCGATGCCCATCACGCTGCGGGTACCCAGCTTCGGCGGCATCCGCGCTCCCGAACACCACGGCGAGTCGCTGGAATCGCTGTTCGCCCACGTACCCGGCCTGAAGGTGGTCTCCCCGTCCAGCCCGAACGAGGCGTACCACCTGCTCAAGCACGCGGCCACGCGGCCCGACCCGGTGATCTTCATGGAGCCGAAGTCCCGCTATTGGCAGAAGGGGCCGGTGGACACCTCCCCCGAGCCGGACGGCTACTCCCCCGAAGGCTCGCGGATCGTCCGCGAAGGCAAGCACCTGACCTTGGTGGCCTGGGGCGCCATGGTGGCCCGCTGCCTGCAGGTCGCCGAGCTCGCCGCCGAGGACGGCATCGAGATCGAGGTGCTGGACCTGCGCTGGCTGAAGCCAATCGATGCCGAAGGACTGGCCGCTTCCGTGGCCAAGACGCGCCGCGCCGTCGTCGTGCACGAGGCACCGCTGACCTCCGGCCTGGGTGCGGAAGTAGCCGCGCTGATTGCCGAGCGCTGCTTCAACACCCTGCGGGCACCTGTTGAGCGGGTGACCGGATTCGACGTACCGTACCCTTCGGGAGACCTGGAAGACGAGTACGTACCCAACATTGACCGCATCCTGTTCGGGATCCAGCGAGTATTGGAGTATCGCCGTGGCTGAAATTACGTTCCCCCTGCCGGATCTTGGTGAGGGCCTGATCGAGGCAACCGTGCTGGAATGGCTCGTCTCCGAGGGCGAGCAGGTCGAGCGCAACCACCCGCTGGTCGAGGTGGAGACCACCAAGTCCGCCGTTGAACTGCCCTCCCCGCAGGCGGGCAAAGTGGTGAAAATCCATGGGGAACCCGGCGACATCATCAAGGTGGGCGAACCGTTGATCGTTTTCGAGGTTCCCGATGACACCGCCGGTATTGTGGGCACCGTACCGAAGGAAGAAGCGCCCAAGCGCCGCGTCCGCCTGACGGCGGCGCTCGACGACGAGGACTGAGCATGGGAAACACCCCGCAGCACACCGTTGAAGGCCTCGACCCGCGCCTGCACGTCCAGGTGCACGAGGCCGCCGAAGGGACCGAGGGTCCGCGCCGCCCGGTGATCCTGCTGCACGGTTTCGCTTCCTCCAGCAAACTCAACTGGGAGGACGCCGGTTGGATTACGGCGCTGACCCAGGCCGGCCGGCGCGTGGTCACGGTGGACCTTCCCGGCCACGGCGAAAGCGCCGCCCCCGAAGAAATGGACGCCTACGCCCCCAGCCGGATCCGCGCCGACCTGCTGCAGTTGGTCCAGGACGCCAAGGTCCGTCCGCTGAAAGAGAACGACGCCGACACCGGGGTTGACCTGATCGGCTACTCCCTGGGAGCGCGGCTGGCGTGGGAGTTCGGCGCCACCCAGCCGGAACTCGTCCGGCGGATGGTGCTCGGCGGACCCGGCAGCAGCGACCCCTTGGCGGACTTCGACCTGCGCGCTGCCCAGCGCTTCCTGGCGGACGGGACGCCCATCGAGGACGTCAACACCGCCGAGCTTTTGCGGATGGCCAAGCTGGTGCCGTCGAATGACATCTTCGCGCTGATGACCATGATCGAGGCGATCAAAACCGAACCCTTCGTCCCGACCGAGGCCGTGCCGAGGATGCCGGTGCTCCTGGTGGCCGGCGACAAGGACGACCTGGCCGTCACCGCACCGGAGCTGGCTGCGCTCTCCGACGCGGCGGAACTGATGTGGCTGCCCGCACGTACGCACGCCAATGCAGTGACCTCCCGGGCCTTCAAGACCGCCGCCATCGAATTCCTCGCTGGTTAACCGTTCGCGCATTTTTCGGTGCCGCCAACGGAGCTTTTGGTCGGTACAATTCTCGATGAACGTAAATTCCTGGGGCGTGGAGGCTTGATGGAGGTATTCCTGGGCGGGCGCTACAGGACACGGGAGCTCATAGGCACCGGCGGGGCAGCGTCCGTGTATCGGGCTGTGGACGAATCTTTGGGCCGGGACGTGGCGGTCAAAATGTTCGCACCGACGACGCCGGACGATGACGAGTACCGGCGGCAGCACACCGAAACCTTGCTGCTGGCCACGCTGAACCACCCCGGTTTGGTGACCTTGCTGGATGCCGGCCTGCACACAGCCGACGATGGCGCGACCACCAGTTACTTGGTGATGGAACTGATTGAAGGGTCCGACCTGCGGCGCCGGCTGAAAGGCGGGCCTCTCTCCGAGGTGGAGACCGCGCAGATCGGGGCAGATTTGGCCGACGCGCTCAACTACATCCATAGTCAGGGTGTCGTGCACCGGGACGTAAAGCCGGCCAATATTCTGCTGGCCAACGGCCACACGGAAGATACGCGGCACCACCCCAAGCTCACCGACTTCGGCATCGCCCGGATGGTCGAAGCCACCATGGCCACCGCCCAGGGTGCGACCATCGGATCCGCGAACTACCTCAGCCCCGAACAGGCCTTGGGCAACCCCGTCACCGCGGCCAGTGACGTGTACTCGCTGGCGCTGGTCCTGCTCGAATGCCTTACCTGCGAAAAGGCATTCTCCGGCACACCGATGGAAGCGGCCCTTGCCCGGCTCTTGCGCGACCCCGAGATTCCGGACGCCCTCCCCGCCGCTTGGGCGGACCTGCTGACCCGGATGACCCGCCGCGCCCCGGAGGCTCGTCCGACCGCGCACGAAGTGGCCCTGAGTTTGCGGAACCTGGCGGAGGCGCCGCTGCCGGAGCAGATCGTCGCGACGGCACCCGTGTTGTCATCCCCTGCGTTGGCGTCACCTGCGCTGTTGAGCGGTACGACCGGCTCGGACTCGGCCGGGGCGATCGAAGAGCGTACCGGCGGGCACATCACGGGGAACGTGGCTATCCCCGCACCGCCGAACCGCGCTCCCAGCGTGGGTTGAACGAGGCATTGAACGCAACACAAGGCACCTCCAACTTGGGCTGGAGGTGCCTTGTGTTGTGTGTCCAGGAACCGCGGACTTCGCTGGATCAGTCGATCAAAGCGACCAGCCGGCCAATAACCTCGCCGCGAGCCAACTTCCCGATGCCTTCTCCGATTTCGTCGAAGGAAATCTGGCTGATGTGGGCCGACAGTTTTCCATCTGCCATCAGCTGAAGCACGTCGGCGCAGTCCTGCAGCGTTCCTGCCTGGGAACCGACCAGCTCGACTTCGTTCAGCGTTAGCTGCTGGAGGTTGATGGTGCCTTCGCTCCGTCCGAGCCCCACTTGGACGACGCGGCCACCGCGACAAACGATGTCGACGGCACCGGCGGTTGTAGTGCCGAAGCCTGCAAAGTCGACGACCAGGTCCAGTTCCTTGTCGGCAAAATCCCGAATGTCCTTGGCTACTGCTGTGGCACCGATCTCGAGTGCCATCGCGTGCACCTTCTCATTGACTTCGGCCACGTACAGTTCTGCGCCGTTGGCTATCGCCGTCTGCGCTCCGAGTGATCCCAGACCACCCAGGCCGATAACCCCGACCTTCATCCCCGGCTTGAGTCTGCCCTGAACCATCATGGCGTGGTAGGAAGTCATACCGGCATCCGTCGCGGCCGCCGCCTGATCAAACGGGACGCCGTCCGGCAACGGTGCCACCAACCGTGCGGGGGCCTTCACCTTTTCTGCGAAGCCCCCGTCAAGCGAGGTGCCGGGGCCTTCGATCGCGGCGGGAATAACGGCTCGGTCCCCCACCGAGAAGGTCGTGACATCCGCACCGACCGCTGAGACGATACCGGCGATCTCATGGCCGAGCGTGATAGGCCGGAACGGAAGCAGCGACGTCAAGGTGCCGTCAATGAATCCAACATCGCTGTGGCACAGCCCGGCGGCCTTGATGTCCAGGACAACTTCATCCGCAGCAGGTTCCGGTGCGGCAACTTCATTGAGCGAGAGAGGTGTGTCGATTTCTGTAAACTGCCAAGCCTTCATTACACAATCACTTCCTTGAGCGGTACGCACGCAAATCCATGCATATGCATTTACTCTAGGCGGTTCCCCGGGAGATGCAAGATATGCGGGTTGGCATTTCTGACGGGTAACTGCTCCCACCGTGACCTTCGCAGACAGGCACGCAGCACATCGGGTTCGGCCGACCGGTCGTTCAAGAAAATGTCCCCCACGTTCTTGACGTGGCCCTCGCCACAGGCCATGATGGATCATATACGATTTCGTACTTCACAGGAGGAAGCTTTGTCCGAAGCCAACGTCACCCAGTCCGCGGGCACGCTGCAAACGGTGGATACCCAGATCCTGGAGGACGCCGGCAAAGTGCTGGCCGTACACCTGTCCTACAACTCCCGGGCGGCACAGCGCGGACGGGTTCCGGCGCACCCCTCCTACTTCATGAAGGCCTCCTCCTCGCTGGCCCTCTCGGGCGGCACCGTGGAGCGCCCCGCTGGCACCGAACTGCTGGCCTTCGAGGGCGAGATTGCCCTGATCATCGGCAAGCCTGCCCGCCGTATCAGCATCGACGAGGCTTGGGATCATGTGGGTCACGTGACCGCCAGCAATGATCTGGGCGTCTACGACATCAAGTACGCCGACAAGGGCTCCAACGTCCGCTCCAAGTCCGGCGACGGCTTCACACCGATCGGCCCGTCCCTGCTGCCCGCGGCGTCGGTCAACCCGGACGCCCTCCGGATCCGCACCTGGGTCAACGGCGAGGTCGTCCAAGACGACACCACCGCGGGCCTGATCTTCTCCTTCGCCCGGATTATCGCCGACCTGTCGCAGCTGATGACGCTGCATCCGGGGGACATCATCCTTACCGGAACCCCGGCCGGCTCCTCCGTAATCGTGCCGGGCGACGTCGTCGAGGTCGAGGTCTCCGACGAAGCCGCAGGGCTGAGCACCGGCCGCCTGTCGACCACCGTCACCCAGGGCGAAGCGGAATTCGCGTCCTTCGGCAACACTCCCAAGATCACCGACGCCGACCGGATCGATGCCTTCGGCAGCGAGGAAGCGGCCGGGCTGGCGCCGGCAATCACCGGCAAGTCCGCGCTGACCGAGGACGTCAAGGCCAAGCTGCTGTCGGTCGCCACCGCCACCATCTCCGGCGCGCTGCGGAAGCGCGGGCTGAACAACGTCAGCGTCGACGGCCTGTTGGCCACCAAGCCGGGCCAGAAGGTCATCGGCACCGCCCGTACCCTGCGCTACGTGCCCAACCGCGAGGACCTGTTCAAGTCGCACGGCGGCGGTTACAACGCGCAGAAGCGCATCATCGACGCGCTCGGTCCGGGCGAGATCCTGGTCATGGAGGCCCGCGGCGAGAAGGGCTCCGGAACCCTCGGCGACATCCTCGCCCTGCGCTCCCAGGTGCGCGGCGCGGAGGCCATCATTACCGACGGCGGCGTCCGCGACCTTTCCGAGGTGGCGGCGCTGGACATCCCGACGTTCTACAACGGTGCCCACCCGGCGGTGCTGGGACGCAAGCACGTGCCCTGGGACACCGACGTGACGGTCGCCTGCGGCGGCACCACCATCCAGCCCGGCGACATCATCGTGGCCGACGACAACGGCATCCTGGTGATCCCGCCGGCCCTGGCCGCCGAGATCGCGGACGAGGTCGTCGAACAGGAACGCCAGGACAGCTTCGTCTTCGAGATGGTCAAGGAAGGCCACAAGATCGAGGGCCTGTTCCCCCTGAACGCCGAATGGCGCGCACGCTACGAGGCATGGGTCGCGGAGCAGCCGAAGTGACCACCCTGGCCCCCAGCAAGTCGGAACAGGCCTACGAGCTGCTGCACGAGCGGATCGCCAAGGGCGAGCTGGTGCCCGGCTACCGGCTGGTCCTCGGGAACATCGCCGCGGAGCTTGGCTGCAGCACCGTACCGGTGCGCGAGGCAATCCGCCGGCTGGAGGCCGAGGGCCTGGTGACGTTCGAGCGCAACATCGGGGCGACGGTCGCGGCCGTCGACGCCGAGTTGTACCTGCACACCATGCAGACGCTGGCCGTGATCGAGGGCGCGGCGACGGCCCTGGCCGCGCCGCTGCTCTCCGCCGCGGACCTGGCCGAGGCGCGAGCGGTCAACGCCGAGCTGCGCCGCTGCCTGGAAGACTTCGATCCGCGCCGCTTCACCCAGCTCAACGACCGGTTCCACGCCGGGTTGTACGAACGCTGCCCCAACCCGCACATCCTGGACCTGGTGCACCGCGGCTGGAACCGGCTCAACGCCATGCGGGCCTCCAGCTTCAGCCACATCCCCGGCCGTGCCCGCTCCTCCGTCGAGGAACACGAGCAACTGCTGGATCTGATCGACGCCGGTGCCAGCGCCGGCGAAGTGGAGAAGGCGGCCCGGGCACACCGGACCAACACGCTCAACGCCTACCTGGCCGCGGACGGCTTGCCGCCCTCGCCCCTGTAGGCCGCGACCGCTGCCGACGGCGACACCCCGCCGTCGTCAGCGGCCAAGCACCACACACAGCCCAGACCTCACCGACTACCGACCATTCAACCCCCATGGAAAGGACCATCATGGCCGAGCACTTTGTCCCGGACAACCTGCCCACCCACCTGCAGCACTACATCGGCGGCAAGCTTGTCGACTCCATCGACGGCGACACCTTCGACGTGCTGGACCCGGTCACCAACAAGCCGTACATCAAGGCTGCCTCCGGCAAGGTAGCCGACGTTGCCGCGGCCGTTGCCGCCGCCAAGGACGCCTTCGAGAACGGCCCCTGGCCCACCATGCTGCCGCGCCAGCGCTCCCGCGTGCTGCACAAGGTCGCCGACATCGTCGAGTCCCGCGGCCAGGAACTGGCCGAGATGGAGTGCTTCGACACCGGGCTGCCCATCAAGCAGGCCCTGGGGCAGGCCCAGCGCGCGGCGGAGAACTTCCGTTTCTTCGCCGACCTCATCGTCGCCCAGCACGACGACGCCTTCAAGGTTCCCGGCCGCCAGGCCAACTACGTCAACCGCAAGCCGATCGGCGTCGCGGGCCTGATCACGCCGTGGAACACCCCGTTCATGCTGGAGTCCTGGAAGCTGGGTCCGGCGCTGGCCACCGGCAACACCGTGGTCCTGAAGCCAGCCGAGTTCACCCCGCTCTCCGCGTCCCTGTGGCCAGGAATCTTCGAAGAGGCCGGCCTGCCCGAGGGCGTCTTCAACATCGTCCACGGCTACGGCGAGGAAGGCTACGCCGGGGACTCCCTGGTCAAGCACCCGGACGTCCCGCTGATCTCCTTCACGGGCGAATCCCGCACGGGCCAGATCATCTTCGCGAACGCGGCGCCGTACCTGAAGGGCCTCTCCATGGAGCTGGGCGGCAAGTCCCCCGCCGTCGTCTTCGAGGATGCCGATCTGGAGGCGGCCATCGACGCAACGATCTTCGGCGTCTTCTCGCTCAACGGCGAACGCTGCACCGCGGGCTCGCGCATCCTGGTCCAGCGGAGCATCTACGACGAATTCGTCGAGCGCTACTCCGCCCAGGCAAAGCGGGTCAAGGTCGGACTCCCCCACGAGGAGACGACGGAGGTCGGCGCCCTGGTCCACCCGGAGCACTTCGAGAAGGTCATGTCCTACGTGGAGATCGGCAAGCAGGAGGCCCGCCTGACCGCCGGCGGCGGCCGTCCCGCGGAGTTCCCGGAGGGCAACTTCATCCAGCCGACCGTCTTCGCCGACGTGGCACCGGACGCCCGGATCTTCCAGGAGGAGATCTTCGGTCCGGTTGTGGCCATCACCCCGTTTGATACGGACGAGGAGGCCCTCGAACTGGCCAACAACACCAAGTACGGACTGGCCGCCTACATCTGGACGAACGACCTGAAGCGGTCCCACAACTTCGCCCAGAATGTCGAGGCCGGGATGGTGTGGCTGAACTCCAACAACGTCCGCGACCTGCGCACCCCGTTCGGCGGCGTGAAGGCGTCCGGCCTGGGCCACGAGGGCGGCTACCGTTCCATCGACTTCTACACCGACCAGCAGGCCGTGCACATCAACCTCGGCGAGGTGCACAACCCGGTCTTCGGCAAGGCCGAAGACGCTGCCGCCATCCCGGACGCCTGACACCTACCCCTACCGCTCGAAGGAGAGAATTATGAGCAACGAAATCCCCAAGCCCTCGGTTCCGGCCCCGGACATCCTGCGCTGCGCCTACATGGAGATTGTGGTCACCGACCTGGCCAAGTCCCGCGCCTTCTACGTGGACCTGCTGGGCCTGCACGTGACCCACGAAGACGACGAGGCAATCTACCTGCGCTCGTTCGAAGAGTTCATCCACCACAACCTGGTGCTGCGCAAGGGCCCGATCGCCGCGGTGGCGGCCTTCGCCTACCGCGTGCGGTCCCCGGAGGACGTGGACCGCGCCGAGGCCTACTACCAGGAGCTGGGCTGCCGCACCGAGCGCCGCAAGGAAGGCTTCGTCAAGGGCATCGGCGACTCCGTCCGCGTGGAGGACCCGCTGGGCTTCCCGTACGAGTTCTTCCACGAGGTGGACCACGTGGAGCGCCTGCACATGCGCTACGACCTCTACTCGGCCGGCGAGCTGGTGCGCCTGGACCACTTCAATCAGGTCACCCCGGACGTCCCGCGCGGCCGCAAGTACCTGGAGGACCTGGGCTTCCGCGTCACCGAGGACATCAAGGACTCCGACGGCGTGACCTACGCGGCCTGGATGCACCGCAAGGGCACGGTGCACGACACCGCCCTCACCGGCGGCAACGGTCCGCGGATGCACCACGTGGCCTTCTCCACCCACGAGAAGCACAACATCATCCAGATCTGCGACAAGATGGGCGCCCTGCGCATGTCCGACCGGATCGAACGCGGTCCCGGCCGCCACGGCGTGTCCAACGCCTTCTACCTGTACATCCTGGATCCCGATGGCCACCGCGTGGAGATCTACACCCAGGACTACTACACCGGCGACCCGGACAACCCCGTCATCACCTGGGATGTCCACGACAACCAGCGCCGCGACTGGTGGGGCAACCCGGTGGTTCCGTCCTGGTACACCGAGGCGTCCCTTGTGCTCGACCTCGACGGCAACCCGCAGGAGGTCATCGAGCGCACCGACAACTCCGAGATGGAGGTGACCATCGGCGCCGACGGGTTCTCCTTCACCCGGGCGGACGACGAGGACGGCACCTTCCGCGGCCAGGCGTCGAAGGGCTTTAAGATCGGCAACCAGGTCTAGTCCCGGTCTTCGACCGCATGACGACGCCGCTGGGCGGCTTCCGCAGGGAAGCCGCCCAGCGGCGTCTGTGGCCTTGCCCGCCCCGCCGCCGGATGCCACACTGGCACCTACACGCGGTGCCGGCGCCCGGCCGACGGGGCGGTCCGGGATGCCGACCGTTCTAGGGGATGGGGGAAACGGCGTGAGTATTCTGCGTACCGTCGTTGCACGGATAGAACGTACCGAGGCTCTGGACAAGGTCGCCGAACCGGTGGCCGGGCTGGTGGGCAGGATCGTCAGACCCCGGCCGATCAGGAACGTCCTCAGCGGCAGCTTCGTGGGCCACCCGCTGCATCCGCTGTTGACCGACTTTCCCATCGGTGCCTGGACCATGTCCACGCTGCTGGACACGGTGGGCGGCCGCCGTGCCGAGCCCGCGGCCGACCTCCTGGTGGCCGCCGGAATTCTCACGGCCGTACCCACGGCGTGGGCCGGGCTCAACGACTGGTCGGACACGCAGGGCGAGGACCGCCGGCTCGGCATCGTGCACGCCGCATCCAACTCGGCTGCGTTGGTGTGCTTCGCCGCTTCCTTCCTGGCCCGCCGCGGCGAGCGCCGGGGGCTGGCCAAGGTGCTCGCGCTGGGCGGCTTCGGGCTGGTGATGTCCGGCGGCTACCTGGGCGGCCACCTGAGCTACGCCCGCGGCGTCAACGTCAACCACACGGCGTGGCGGAAAGGTCCCGTCGAGTGGACCCCCGTCCTGGCGGAGAGCGAACTGGCCGAGGGCCGGCCGCAGCTGGCGCACGCCGGCGACGTGTCGCTGGTCCTGTTTCGCAGCGATGGCACCGTCCGGGCGCTGGACAGCGTCTGCAGCCACATGGGCGGGCCGCTGGCAGAAGGACAGGTCGACGACGGGTGCATCACCTGCCCCTGGCACGGCAGCCGCTTCCGCCTGGCAGACGGCAGCATCGTCAGGGGCCCCGCCAGCTCCGAGCAGCCAGCCTACGAAACACGCGTCCGCGAGGGGCAGGTCGAGGTCCGGCTGAGCTGACCGGCTCAGCCCCGCCGCGGCCTGGACCTGCGGGAGGCGCGGCGGGCGTCGGTTCCGGCGATGACGAGCGTGGCGAAAACGGACGCGGCGGTGACGGCCAGTCCGGCGGTGATCGCCTCGGTCCAGCCTGACCGGGCCTGGACGGAAAAGGCGACGGCGGTGATGACCGCGATGCCCACGGCGGTGCCGATGCGCTGGGCCGTCTGCAGCACTCCCCCGGCGCTCCCCGCGTACTCCAACGACACGTCGGCCAAAGTCAGCGTCTGGTTGGGGGTGATAATGAGGCCCTGCGCCATGCCGATGAACGACAGCGTCAGCAGCATCCACCAGATGCTGAGCAACCCGGCTGCCTCCAGTTGGATGACGGCGATGGTCGACGCCAGCCCCAGCAACGCGCAGAGGATCCCGGCGACGATCATTTGCCGCCCACGCTCCAGCACCCGCTTGCCGGACCAGTGCGACGAATAGGCGCCGAGCAGCGCGGCAGGCAGCCCGATCAACCCCGCCTCCAGAGCGCTGCCGCCCAGCCCCTGCTGGATGTAGAGCGCCACCAGCACCCACACGCTGGTCACGCCCATGAAGTACAGGCCGGCGATCAGCGAGCCGGCGGAGAAGCTGTGGGTGCGGAAGATCCGCAGGTCGACCATCGGGCTGCGCCCGCGGTGGCTGTAAGTATGTTCCCACCACGCCCACAGCGCCAGCAGTCCCGCGCCGCCGGGAAGCAGCAGCCAGATCCATGCACCGGCCCCGCGTTCGACGAAGGGCAGCAGCAGCGCCAGCACCGACAGGCCCAGCAGCACGGCCCCGACGGGATCGAGGTCGCGTTCGGGCTTGGCTACCCGGGGCAGGCCGGGGGCGCCTTCGCGGTCTGCTTCCCCTGGAGGGTCAACGGCAGTGTGCCGCGGTTTGAACCACATCAGCGCCAGCACGATGGCCAGGATCCCGACCGGTACATTCACGAGGAAGGTCCAGCGCCACCCGTCCTGGACACCGGCGAACTCAATGATCGTTCCGCCCAACAGGGGCCCGACGGCCACCGACACGCCAATCACGCTGCCGAGTGCCCCGTAGGCACGGCCGCGTTCCGCACCGCGGAAATACTGCTGGATCATCCCCACGGCCTGAGGATTCAGCAGCCCCGACCCCAGGCCCTGCACGAAGCGGGTGATGTTCAGGCTGAGCGGATCCGGAGCGAGTCCGGCGGCCACCGAGGAGAGCGTGAAGAGCGCGACGCCGGCGATGAACAGCGGGCCGCGGCCCAGAATATCGCCCGCCCGTCCGGCGGCCACCAGCACCACCCCAAAAGTCAGCGCATAGCCGGAGAGCACCCACTGGAGGTCCGAGTCCGACGCGCCCAGTCCGGTTTGGATGGACGGCAGCACCACGTTGACGATGCTCACGCTCACCAGCGACATGAAGATGGCCACCAGCAGCACGGCCAGGATCCGCCACCGGCCGGGGTCGGGGACGAAGCCGGCCTCGGTGCCGTCGGGGCCGGCCGGTCGGGGCGCTGATCGGTTCTCGGGAGCGGGGTCGGAGGCTTGGGTCACCTACCATTCATACGCCGGGACGGCTCCGCTGCCAAACCGCGCGCCTGCGGCGACAGTCGCGTTAAACGAAAGAGCCGGAGCGGCAGGCGTTGGGGGAATCCTGCGGGTCCGGCTCTTCCACGGCCGGACCCAAGTCCAGCCGACGCGATGCGGGCCCCCGTTCCGAGCCCCACCGTTGTCACGAGCATATCCCGCGGGCATTCGACCCGCGATGGGGAGAACTACCCATGCAGGTTAAGCGGTCTATCAGGCTGTCGAGCAATAGCCGCTTCGTTGGGCCGGCCGAACGCCCGCCACGTCACGTTTCGCCGCCGCGGCGGGCGTTCGCTCCCCCTCGCGAGCCGGGAAACGCAAGAGGATACTGAAATTGTGGGACTGTTGAGCGGAGCACCTGCCCCTTTCGCCGATCGACCCGATGCCGCCCGGCAACTGGCGGCCGAACTGGCAGCATACCGCGGCCGCGACGACGTCACCGTGCTCGGCCTGGCGCGCGGCGGCGTCCCGGTGGGCGCGGTGTTGGCGAAAGAACTGGCCGCCGACTTCGACGCGCTCATCGTCCGCAAACTAGGCATTCCGGGCCAGCCGGAGGTCGCCTTCGGTGCCTTGGCCGCCCATGGCGGGCACACCGCCGTCGTCATGGTGGAACCGATAGTGGCAGAACTGCGCCGCCGCAATTACAGCGAACAGCGGCTGCAGGAGGTCCAGGACAGGGAACGGGCCGAACTGAAGCGGCGGCAGGAAGCGTATCTCCAGGGCCGGACGGCAGAGGTGCGCGGCCGGACCACGATCCTCTGCGATGACGGGTTGGCCACCGGCGCCACCATGAAGGCTGCGATCAACGCCGTACGGCAGAGCGACCCCCGCGAGATCGTCGTCGCGGTGCCGGTGGGCCCGCCGCAGGCCTGTGCCGAGCTCCAGAAACTGGCCGATGCCGTGATCTGCCTGCGCCAGCCACGCAATTTCAGAGCCGTAGGCGAGGCCTACCAATACTTTGGCCAGGTCAGCGACGACGAGGTCATGGCAGCGCTGCCCCGGTAGCGGCTGCCGCCGCCAGGTTAAAGAACAGCGGACCGCCGCCGGCATCCCTGCCGGCGGCGGTCCGTCTCTGCAGTCCCGCGGAGGCCTTAGTTGGTGGCCTCTGGTGACTGGCGCGACTTAGCGGTTCTCGCGCGCTTCGGGGTGCTGCTGCAGGTACTCCTGGTGTGCTTCCTCCACGCGCAGGTTCTTGCCCTTGGTCTCCTTGACCACGGAGACCGCCACGAGCGAGATGACGCACAGCACCATGATGTAGATCCCGATGGAGATCGTGCTTCCGGTCCGGCCCAACAACAACTCGGCGATCAACGGAGCGAAGGCACCGCCGAGGATGGCACCAATGGCGTAGCCGATGGAAACGCCGGAGTATCGGACGTTGGCCGGGAACATTTCGGCATAGAGGGCCGACTGCGGGCCGTAGGACAGGCCCAGGCCGATGGTCAGCACGAACATCGCAATGCCCATCAGCAGAATGCTCGCGGTGTCGATGAGCATAAACATGGGAATCTGCCACAGCAGGACCCACACGTAGCCAATCTGGAAGGTGCGGATGCGGCCGATCTTGTCGGAGAGGATTCCGCCGTACATGGTGAAGATCAACCAGCCGAAAGCAGCAAGCGTGGTGGCCAGCAGGACCGACGGGCGGTCCATCCCCAGGCCTCCGGCGTCCGCCGGCTTGGTGGCGTAGGAAGCGAAGAACGCGATCAGCAGGTATCCGGCGGCATTGTTGGCAATGAAGATCAGCGCGGTGAGGATGACCTCTTTCCAGTTGTGCTTGAACAGCTGGCCCAGCGGAGCGGCCGATTCCTTCTTGCGCTCCTGCATCTCCTTGAAGACCGGGGACTCGGACACGGAGCGACGGATGAAGTAGCCGACCAGGATCAGCACGACCGAGAACAGGAACGGTACGCGCCAGCCCCACGCAAGGAAGGCATCCTCGCTGAGGATAGTGGTCATCAGCCACATCACACCGGTGGCAAGGATCATGCCGATGGGAACACCGATTTGCGGGTAGGCACCGAAGAAGCCGCGCTTGTTGACCGGCGCGTGCTCCACGGACATCAGCGCGGCGCCGCCCCATTCGCCGCCGGCCGAGAATCCCTGCAGGATGCGCAGGAACACCAACAGGATCGGGGCCGTGATCCCGATGTCCCCATAGGTCGGCAGCACGCCGATCAGGAATGTCGCGGCGCCCATTAGCACCAGCGTGAAGACCAGCATCATCTTCCGGCCCAAACGGTCGCCCAAGTGGCCGGCGACGATGGCGCCAAGCGGGCGGAACAGGAAGCTGATACCCAGCGAGGCCCAGGAAACGATCTGCGCCAGGCCGGCGCTCTCCCGGGACAGCGGCGCGAAGTACAACGTAGCCAGCACCAGGCCGGCGGCTTGCGCGTAAATGAAGAAGTCGTACCACTCGATGGTGGTACCGACCAAGGTGCCCGCGAGCACCTTGCGCTCTTCACGGCGGGCTGCTGGGCTGAGGTTGCCTGCCAGCTCTTCTGACGTTGACATATTTTCTCCGTTGAATTCACAGAACGGTTACCGAACGGTCGGTAATGTGACTGGAGCCATATTACCGGACAGTGACGGGCCACACATAGCGCCGCCATATCATTTCCATAACGCCCAAACGCTGCCGGGGTGCGCCACGACGGCGCTCTCCTGCGGGAACGACCGGAGCCCGTGAGCGCCCCTCACTCCAAAGAAGCTGCCAAGCACGGCGCTGCGTTCTATAGTTGGACGCTTTGTCCCGATATAGAACAATGGGACCTGTGAGGGCCGGCACAAGCACTGTGACCGGTTCCCGCCGCATTTCCCGTGCAGGACTTTCCAGAGGATGTACCGATGAGCCAGACCCCCATCAAACCCGCCCCGGCGCACTCGCAGACCCTGTCGCGCGGCATCAGGGCCCTGGAGATCCTGGCGGAGGCGCCGTCGCCGATGACGATCGCCGAGTTGTCCGAGGCGTTGGGGGTACACCGCTCGGTCGCCTACCGGATCCTGCGCACGCTCGAGGACCATTCGCTGCTGATGCGCGATTCGGCTGGCAGGGTGCAGGCGGGGCCCGGCCTGGCCGCGCTGGCCCGGGGTGTTTCGCGGGACCTGCAGTCGGCGGCGCTGCCGGAGCTGACAGCACTGGCCAACGACCTGATGATGACGGCCTTTGTCGCGGTCTGGGACCAGCACGACTGCGTGACGCTGCTGACCGTGGAGCCGCGGCATACGACGGCACTGGTGCAGCGTCCGGGCACCCGGCATTCCTTTGCCGCGGGAGCCCCGGGCATCGCCATCCAATCGGCCCTGACCCGGGACCAGTGGGAGCAGCATGCTCCGGGCCAGCCGATCCGTCCGGAGGCCCGGCTCGCCAAGGCCGCCGGGTATGCCATCAGCCATGACGAGGTCATCCCCGGCGTCTCGTCGGTCGCCGTGCCGGTCACCGTCCCGGGGCAGCTCCCGGCTGCCGTGGCCGTGGTCTACATCCGGACCGACACTCCGGATGAGCAAATTGCGGAGGCGTTGAAGCGCTCGGCCGCAGTCATCGAGGCGGAGCTGCGCTGAGCCCGGCCGCGCCCAGCGGCGGACGGCAGCGGCAGCAGGCGGGCGGCGGTCAGGCGTCCCCGCGGCGCCGGACGACGGCGGCAGCGACCAGGCCCAGCACCAGCAGCATGGCTGAGGCGGCAATCGACACCAGGAACGCACCGGAGTGTCCCAGGTTCTCGGCCAGCGCCCCGGCTACCGCCGAACCAATGGCAGAGCCGAGGACGACGCCGCTGGCGAGCAGCGTCATCACCGTGCCGAGCCGCTCATCCGGAGCGACCAGGCTTCCGATGCCGTAGATGGTGACCATGGTGGGTCCGACGGGCACGCCGACCACCAGCAGCACGAAAATCATCGGCAGCACTTCGGCGGGCAGCAGCAGCAGGACGCAGAACGCCGTCATCGCCGCCGCGCACACGACCCAGCGGCTGGAATGCTTCCACCGTGCGGGCCAGTAGGCCACGGACAGGGCACCGAAGGCCGACGTCAGGCCCAGCAGCGCATACAGCAGGCCCGCGGTATCGGCCGCGCCGAAGCTGCCGCCGAAGGCACTCAGGGCGTTCTGGGTTGCGCCGAAGAACACGCCCATGGCCACCATCCCCAGCACGGGGATGGCGACCAGCGGCCAGTTGATCCGCACCGGCGAGGCAGCCGCGGCGGCTCCGGGATGCGCCTTGACCAGCCCGGGCGTCACCGGGACGACCGCACGGTAGGTGGGGTGGACGGCAAAGGCAGTCACCATCGTCACGGTCAGGGCGGCGGCCAGCACGAAGGGCAGCCACGGGGCAATCAGCGCCGCGAGCAGCCCGACCAGGGCCGGTCCGAGCACGAACGTCAGTTCGTCGGCGGTGCTCTCGTAGGACAGCGCCGTATCCAATACCGGCTTGTCCTTGCGTGTCATCGCCATCCAGCGCACCCTGGCCAACGGGCCGACCTGCGGACAGGTGGCCCCGACGGCGAAGGACGCCGCAAGCACCGCCACGGGGCCGGCTCCACTGCCTCCGATGTAGACGCAGGTCAGCAGCACGGCAATCGCGCAGGTGTGTGCGGCAGCCGCCACGAGCAGCACGGGCCGCTGACCGACCCGGTCGGCAAGATAACCGAAGAGCGGCGCACCGGCGGCCGAGCCGATGCCTACGGCGCCTGCGGCGAAACCGCCGGAGGCGTAGGATCCGGTGCTGACGGTGACCAGTGTCAGGGCGCCGACCGTGAGCATCGCCAGCGGCAGCCGGGCAAGGAATCCGATGGCCAGAAAAGAGGCTCCGGCCATCCGCGCCAGCCGCGCGTAGCGGCCGAAGGGGTTTCGGGTCTTGCGACGTCGGCGGCCGGAGGTGTCGTTGCCGGGGGCTTGTTGCTGGGCGGGCGCGCCGGAATCAGAAGCAGTCATCGGTTTTTCCGTTGGTTCGAACCGCGCATCGTCCCGCCTCCCGATGCGCACAACCCGGATAACATAACTATCATACCGGTGGTCAGGCGGCCCCGGTGAGCACGGTGCGGACGGAGGAGCCGTGGCGCCCCTTCGTGACTTGGAGCTGGGCGCCGATGCGCTGCTTCATCTCCGCTACGTGGCTGACCAGGCCGATGACCCGGCCCCCGTCGCGCAGTCCCTCCAACGCATCCATGACCTCCTCCAACGCCTGCTCATCCAGGCTGCCGAATCCCTCATCGACGAACAGCGTCTCGATGTCCACGCCGCCTGCCTCTGCCTGCACTACGTCGGCCAGGCCGAGTGCCAGCGCAAGCGAGGCCATGAAGGATTCGCCGCCGGACAGGGTGGAGGTGTCGCGCCGCTGCCCCGTCCATTCGTCGCTGACGTGCAATCCCAGGCCCGACTTCTTGTTGCCGGACTTCGAGTCGTCGTGGACCAGGGTGTACCGCCCGTCGGTCATGGCGATGAGGCGTTCGGAAGCCGCCGCCGCAATCTGCTCCAGCCGCGCGGCCAGGACGTAGGTGGTGAGCGTCATCTTGCGTTCGTTCTCGCCCAGTCCCCTGACCGTGTCCGCCACCGATTGCAGGAGCTCGTGCCGTTCCGCGATCGGGGCCAAGCGGACTTGTTCCTCGTCGAAACGCCGGCGGTAGCTGGCAAGTTGTTGCTGCGACGCAGTCAGCACCCCGTGCCGCACGTGGTGCTCCTGCACCAACCCGTCCAAAACCGCGGCTTCCCCGCGTGCCGCGTCCAGTTCCGCGGTCCCCGGCAGTGTTTCGCCCTTCTCGAGGGCGGTGCGGGCACGGACGACGGCTTCGGAGGACTCCAGCACCTGCACCCGCTGGCCTGCTTCGGTGTAGGCGGTGTGGCGCCGCTGCAGTTCCTGCAGCTGTGCCGGTGCCAGCAGGGACACCCGGATTTCGTCTTCGGAGGCGAAGCTGGACTGCCCGATGGCCGAGGCCAGATCGGCTTCGGCCTGCTCCAACGCGTTGCCGCAGTGGCGGTGCTGTCCCAGGACGTCCAAAGCCGCGGCCAGCAGTTGGTCGAGGCGGGACAGCGAGGCCGCGTGTTCGTGCAGGCTGCCTCCGTCCGGACGGGCCTCGCGCAGCTTCTGCTCAAGTTCCTGCACGCGTTCCCTCCCGGCCTTGAGGTCGGAATCGGCGGAGGCCTTGGCCACGGCCAGAGCCGACAGCTGCCGGCCGTTCTCGTCGAGCTGCTCGGTCGTGGCGGCCGCCCGTTCCTGCAGTTTTGTGCGCCGTTCCCGCACCCCGACGGCCTCGTCCAAACGGGCACAGGCGGCGACGACGGCGGCGGCCGCTTCGGCGGCGTCGGTCGCGCCGCCGCGGGAGGCCAGGGCCGAGAGTTGCTGTTCCAGTGCCGCGCACGCCTCGCGGGCCTGGGAGTACGTGGCTTCCGCCGCCGCGTGGTCCTCCCGGGCTGCTGTTTCCTGTTCGCGGGTGACCAGGTGCCCGCCGGTGGCCGCGGCCGGTTGCGGATGTTCCGTTCCGCCACACACCGGACAGGGGTCTCCCTCTGCAAGGTTGGCGGCGAGCTCCGCTGCGGCCTGATCGAGTCGCTGTTCCAACAGCGACAACCAGGCTTCCTTGCGCCGAAGTTGCCTGGCGTGCGCCGCATCGCGGTTCCGGCGGGCCTCGTCGGTCTTAGCCAGGCAGGCGCCGTAGTCGGCCACGGTGTCCCGAAGCTGTCGGGCCTGTTCCAGCCGCTCTGTGAGCAGACCGACGTCGTCGGAGGCTGCCGCCAGCGTGGCCAATTCCTCCTGCAGCCCGCGGCCGACTTCAGCCAGCCGTTCCCGGGTTGTTTCCGCGGCACCGATGTCCTTGGCCAATCGGCCCGCGTGCTGTTCCAACCGCCGCACGTCGGCAGCCGCAGCCTGCAACCGCTGCTCTTCCGGCAGCAGGGCGCGGATTCGTCCGAGCTCGGCGGAGAGCTGTGCCGCCGCCTCCTCGAGGAGCGCCTGTCCCGCGGCATCGGGGTCGGGGCGGCGGGAAACGAATGTTAGGAAGAGCGGATGGGCTTCGGCCTCGTCGATCCGGTCCAAAAACTCTTTCCCGGCCCGTTCCACAGCGAGTGCCGCCTGATCCCGGTGCCGGATGGGCGACGCCAGCAGTTCCGCGGCCCGGTGCGATGCCAGGGTTTCGGTCAGCGCTGCGTGGCCGTCGGCGCCGTTGCGGTGCTCGGCTGCCAGTTTCTCCAGCGCCGCCAATTCCGCGTGGTCGGCCAGCGCCCGCTCGTGCCGGGCGATCGCCTCCCGCAGCCGGCCCAGCTCATCTTGTCCGCGCTCGGCCACGTCGCGGACGGAGCCGGCCGCGGACGCCATCGAGGACTCAAGCGCGGCGAGCAGGTCCGCGGCAGGCAATGACTGGTCCGGCATGTCCTCGGCGGCCAGATGCCGGGCTGCTTCCTCTGTTGCCCGCGCGAGCAGGTGGTCGGATCCTGCCACCGCGGCCAGGTAGTCCGAGCGGGCCTTGGCCGCTTCGTCCGCCAGGACCTGCTCCACCGCCTCGTAGCGGTCGGTCGCGAACAGGCGCTGCAGCAACGGCCGGCGTTCCCTGGCGTCGGCGCGCAGGAACGCCGCAAAGTCGCCTTGGGGCAACAGGACTACCTTGGTGAACTGTTCCAGGCTCATGCCCAGGACGGCCAGCAGCTCGGCCGCGGCCTCGTCGTTGCGGCCGCTTTTCTGGACCCAGGCCCCGTTGATCTTCTCGCGCAGCAGCGTGCGCGCCTGCTCCGTCACCGATCCGGACCTGGCCCGGGACGAGGGCCTTTCCCACTGCGGGTTGCGGGTCACTTCGAACCGTCTGCCGCGGGCGGAGAATTCGCACACGACTTCCGGCTCTATCCCGGGTTCGGCGTGGTCGCTGCGCAGCCGCTTCCCCTGCTGGCGTGCGCCGGGAACGGACCCGTACAGCGCAAAACAGATGGCGTCCAGGATGCTGGTCTTGCCGGCCCCGGTCGGCCCGTTGAGCAGGAACAGCCCCTGCTCTCCCAGCTCGTCGAAGTCAATGGTTTCCCGCGCAGCGAACGGCCCGAAGGCCTGCATTTGAAGCCGGTGGACCCTCATGCCGCGGCCTCCGCTGCCTGCACGGCGGCCAACGCGTCGGCCAACAGTGCGCGTTCGGCTTCGTCGGCCGGCCGGGAGCGGACGTGGTCCAGGAAGCCGCAGCAGACCTCCAGGTCGTCCTGGGCCTTCGCGATGCGCTGGCTGTAGCTCATGGTGTCCCGGCGCGGCCCGGAGGCGGGTTCAAAGTTGAGCACCAGCGTGTCGGGAAAGCGCGCCCGCAGCCGTTCCATCGCCTTCGCCGGGCGTTCGTCGTCGGTGACCGTGATTTGGCAATAGGCGTCCTGCGCCCAGGCGTGGTCCGCCGATTCGAGCAGGTCCTGCATGGTCCCCTTGAGCACGGCGAGCCTGCGCGGGGAGGGCCAGCTGACGTTTTCCACCGACGCGAGCCCGTCCGCGGTGAATTCGAGGATGATGCCGCCCTTCTCGTGTCCGGCCTCGGAGAACGAATAAGGCAGCGGTGAGCCGGAATAGCGCACCGTTTCGCTCAGCGTCTGGCGCCCGTGCAGGTGGCCCAGCGCCACATAGTCGAGGCCGTCGAACAAATCCAGCGGGACCGCTCCCACTCCCCCGATGCTCAGGTCCCGTTCGCTGTCCGAGGTGACGCCGCCGCTGGCAAAGGTATGCGCCATGACCAGGGAATGCACGGCGCCGCCGGCCCTCCTCTGCTCAAGGTCGGCACGGACGAGGTCCAGCGCCGACCGCGTGACGGCGGTGTGGCTGGGAGCCTCCGCGCCCAGCTCCTCCGCGCACAGCCGCGGCTCGAGGTACGGGATCCCGTACACGGCAAGGGTCGCGCCGTCCAGGTCCAGCTCCACCGGGCCCGCAAGCTGGTCCAGCCGGGCGCGGATATGGACCCCGCCGTGGGCCAGGATGCCGGAGCCGAAGCCCAACCGGGTGGCCGAATCGTGGTTGCCGCTGGTCATGATCACCGTTGCCCCGGCACCGCGGATGCGCGACAAGGCATCGGAAAAGAGGTTGACCACATCTACACCGGGAAGCGCGCGGTCGTACACATCGCCCGCGATGAGCACCACGTCGATGCCCTCCTCGCGCACTGTCTGCAGGAGTTGCTCCACGAATGCGTGCTGCGCCTGCAGCATCCCGACGCCGTGGAAAGAACGGCCCAGGTGCCAGTCGGACGTGTGCAGTAACCTCATATTTCCAAACTATCCGGCGGCTGGGACAGTTTCGGACAAGCGCAACGGCACGTCCCAAAATCGGGACGTGCCGTTGCGCGGGGCCTTGTGGTTATTCGCCGTCCGGGCGTGTCCGGTTCGGCTTGCGGTCAAAGAAGTCGCGGGCTTCGGCGGCGCCCTGATCGTCCGCGGGCGCCGGCTCGTCCGGGTGGTCCTCCACCGCGACGTCGGGAACCTCACGTCCGGCGGCGGACCCGGCGGGCACCGAGCCGGCCGCGGATCCGGCGGCCGCGCCTCCGGCGGGCACCGTGCCGGCCGAAACGCCGCCGCCAGCGCCAGTCTTCCCCTCCACAGGCTTGCCGGAAGATGCAGCCGGTGCATCGCCGTCGTTGGTTGCCTTGCGCGGCCCCGGCACCAGTTCGGCACTGCGGTAGAGCAGCCCGGCGATCACCGCACCGAGCAGCGGGGCCGCCCAGAACAGCCACAGTTCGCCCAGCGGGCTGCCGTCCGCGAAATACACCGCGGCCGTGGAGCGGGCCGGGTTCAGTCCGGCGTTGGAAATCGGGAGCATCACGGCGGTCAGCACGCCGAACGCAAGCCCCACCGCGTACGGGGCGCTGCGGAGCCGGTCCAGGGACGAGGTGGCACCGAGGTAGACCGCCACGAGCAGCCCGGTGGCGACGGTTTCGGCCAGGAAAACCCCCGCCATCGAGAAGCCCAGTTCGTCGCCGCCGGCGTAACCGTTGGAGATGGATGTGAACACGCCGGCCGACTGGGCGCTGACCGGGTGGCTGCCCATGATCACCCAGAGCACGACGGCGGCCAGCGAGGTGCCGGCCAGCTGCGCCAGGACGTAGGGCGGCACCGACTTCCAGGAGGTCCGGCCCGCGAGCGCGCTGCCCAGCGTGATGGCCGGGTTGAAGTGGCCGCCGGAGACGTGGCCGAACGCAAGCATGCCGGCAACGACCGCCAGGCCGAAGCCGAAGGGGACGCTGAAGCCGCCCTGCGGATTGAACATGCCGATCCCCAGGGCACCGAAAAAGAGCAGGAACGAACCTGCCGCTTCGGCGCCGATGCGGGCCGAATAGCTGCGCCCCTCGCCTAGCCGGGGCGGGGCGGCGTGGACGGCCGGAGCCGGTGACGCGGGGTGGGCTGCTGCCATGGATACTGTCCTTCTGCAGGGCCGGCCAGCAGCCGGCGGATTACTCAAAACTACTCCACTCTGGCATCGGGGTCTGTGAAAAAGCTGGGTGCTGCCCGGGAAGGATGCCCGGCGAAAGGTCCGGTCCCGCGCCTAAGCTGGTAGTCGTGACTAACGACGCCCCGCTCCCCGGTTCCCCCTCCGCCGACGCGCCGGACTTCGCCGGCAGCGCGCCGCCTCCTCCCGGCACCATGCGGCCCGCTCCCGACGCTGCCCAGCCCACACCGGTTCCCGCCGCCGCGCCGCCGCCCATTACCCAGCCGGAGATGCCGGCCCACGCGGTGCCGGACTTCGCCTCGCGGGTGCGCGGCTGCCTGCTCGGGGGCGCCCTGGCGGACCAGCTGGGGGCCGGCGTCGAATTCGACTCCTTCGACGCGATCGCCGGACGCTTCGGGGCGGACGGGCTGCGGGACTTCTCCCAACTGGCGGAGCCCGGCCACTTCTCCGACGACACGCAGCTGACGCTTTATACCCTCGACGGGCTGACCGAGGTGCTGGAATGGGCCAATGCCGGTACCGCCGCCGACGAAGCCGCCTGCCTCTGGCTGGCTTACCTGCGCTGGTACGCCACCCAGGAGGGCCGCTTTCCGGACAACGCGCCGGAGCCCCAGCCGCGCTGGATCGACGAACAGGGGGTGCTGCACGCCCGCCGCGCCCCCGACGCCGACTGCCTGTCCGGCCTGGCCACCGGGGAAATGGGAACGCGGGCGCGCCCGGTCAACCGGGACTCGAAGGACTGCGGCACAGTGGTCCGGTCGGCTCCGTTCGGGCTGCTGCCGTTCGTCGACGACCAGACAGTCCAGCGGCTGGCCACGGACGGCTCCGCGCTCACCCACGGCCATCCGACGGCCCACCAGAGCGCGGCAACGTTCGCCACGCTGATCCGGCTGCTGGTGCACGAACAGGCCACGCTGCCCGGCGCCGCCGTGGCCCTGCTGGCCCGCACCGAGCAGGACCCGGCCGCCGCCGAGTTGGCAGGGAGGCTGCGCGCCGCCATCGAGCTGTCGGCAGGCGGCCCCGTGCAGCCGGCCGTGCTGACCGCCACGCTGGGCCTGGGCCGGGTGGCCGAGGAAGCCCTGGCCATCGCCCTCTACGCCGTCTTGGCGACGGCGGACAGCACGACGCCGGAGCACCACTTCCGCCGGGCGGTCGCCGCGGCCATTAATCACGACGGCGACAGCGACTCGGCCGGCAGCCTCGCCGGGAACCTCCTGGGCGCCCATTACGGCGAAGCGGCGCTCCCCGCCGAATGGCTGGGCGCACTGGAGGCCCCCGACGTCATCCTCGGCATGGCGGAGCGCTTCCTGGCGCAAACCCAGGGCTGAGCCCGTGGACCACGACCGCGCTGCCCCTGCGCTGCCCCGCCAGGACGGGAAGACGATCCTCGTGACCGGTGCCAGCGCCGGCCTCGGCTACTTCGCCAGTGAACAGCTGGCCGCGGCGGGAGCCACGGTGGTCATGGCTGCCCGTGATGCGGCACGCGCCCGGGCAGCCATGGAAGCCGTCCGCCGCACTGTGCCCGGCGCGGACGTGCACTTCCAGGAGCTGGATCTTGCCAATCTGGCCTCGGTCCGGCAAGCGGCAGGCGAACTTGCCGAGCGGGGGCGGATCGATGCCCTGCTGGCCAACGCCGGGGTAATCGGTTCCCGGGAACTGCAGTTCACCGCCGACGGCTTCGAACTGCAGTTCGGCACCAACCACCTGGGCCACTTCGCGCTCGTCGCCGGGCTGATGCCTGTACTGCGCCGCAGCCGAGGCCGCGTGGTGCATGTGGGCAGCATCAGCCATCGCTGGGTCCGGCCGGACTTCCGCCGGGCCGCTTTGCCGGCCCGGTACTCCAGCTACCGGTCCTACGCGCTGTCCAAGCTGGCGGTGATGAGTTTCGGATTCGAGCTGGCGAACCGGCTTCACGCGGTGGGCTCGCCGGTCGCTTCCGTGGTGGCCCATCCCGGGTACGCGCGCAGATACTTCACCCCGGACCGGCCGGGCCTGCAGCTGTCGCGTCCGGCGGCGGGCTGGCAACGGGTGCTTTTCGGGCTGGTGGCGCAGGGCAAGGACGCCGGCGCCCGGCCGCTGGTGCACGCGGCAGCCGCCGAGGAGGTCCGCAACGGCGACTACTGGGGACCGGACGGGCCGTTTCAGCTGACCGGACGCCCCGCCGTCGTCGCGCCCCGGCGGCACGCCCGCGAGCGCAACGCCGCCTCGCGGCTGATCGACCTGTCCGAGGAACTCACCGGGGTAGGCCTCCGGCTCTGACTCCGGCGGCGGGTCGACGCCGGCGGCTTTCGACGGCGGCGGGTCAGGCGCTGTGTGCGGGCCAGCGTCCCCCGATCATCTGCAAGAACTCGCCTTCGGACAGCACCTCGATCTGCTGGCCCCTGCTGTGCAGCTGCAGCACCTTGTGTGCCTTGGCCGTGACGCGGCCGCTCTTGAGGTCGGAGGCGACGAAACCGTCGCCGACGACGAGCACGGTGGTCTTCCGGGTGACGTTGCTGGCCGGCCGGGCCCCCAGCTCCGCCGCCCGGTTCTTCGCCTCCTGCCGCGACAGGCCCAGATTGCCGGTGAACACCACGGTCTGGCCGTACAGCGGGTGGGAGTCGTCGGCCGCATGGTTGGGCTCGGGGTTCTCCCCCTCGTCCGGCCAGTAGGTCCAGGCCGACGACGGTGCGGCGCCGCCGGCCGCACCCAGCGCCTGCCGCTCGAGCGCGGTTCGGGTGGGTTTGGACACCGCCGCGCTGCCGTGGAGGTAGGCCTCCAGGCGCGAGGCGCGCAACTGCAGGGCGGTCAGCAGCTCGGGAATGCTGCCGGCCGAGTTGCGCCCGGCGATGTCGATCATGATGCCGGCGCAGGCCCGCGCGTCCGCCACGGCGTCGTGGTGGTTGTGCAGCGGCACGCCTGCGGCCTCGGCGACGAACGGCAGGGAATAGGACACCAGCGAATAGCTGCGCCGCGACAGGATGACGGTGCAGGCGTAGTCGTAGGCCGGCCCGGAGAGTTCCGAGACCTCCAGAGCCGATCGGATCACGCCCATGTCGAAGGCGGCGTTGTGGGCGACCAGCACGTCGGAGCCGATGAAGGCTGCCAGGTCGGCGAAGATCTCGCCGAAACGCGGCTTTCCCGCCACCATGCCCGCGGTGATGCCGTGGATCTGGACGTTGCGCCGGTCGAAGTGGTCGAAGCCCTCCGGCGGCCGCATCAGCCAGGAGGCTTCCTCGACGATCCGGCCGTCACGGACCTTGCTCAAGCCGACGGAGCATGGGGAGCCCCGGAACCCGTTTGCCGTCTCGAAATCGATCGCCGTGAAGTCAACTGCCACGCGTTCAACCCTAAGCGACGGCACGGACGGTTCTGCGCCCGCAACACGCCCCGACGGCGGCCCCGGCGCGCGTGCTGGGGCCGCCGTCCTGCGGGCGGGTCAAGGCATGGTCAGGGGGTGGCCCGGCGGAGGGTCAGGTAGGACCCGGCCGCCAGGGCCGCGCAGAACAGCGCCGTCCAGCCGGAGGTGCTCAGCGGGGTCTGGGCCACCAGCCACCCGCCGACGGCCGGCCACCAGCCCTGCCAGGCGATAAGGCCCAGCAGCCCGATCAGGACCACGGCGATCGCGACCCATGTGATTAACATCCCGGTCGCCTGCCAGCGCTTGTAGATGGTAGCGAACCAGAAACCGATCATGAACAACGCCACCATGGCGATGAAGTAGAACAGGATCTGCACCATCGGGCTGCTGTCGGCGATCCAGCCCAGGGCATACATCCTGCCGTTGAAGCCCCAGCCGCCGGTGGCAATTTCCAGCAGGCCCAGCAGGTAGTACAGGACACTGACGGCAAGGGCGACCACGGCGAACAGGCCGACGGTGCCGAGGTAAAAGGTACGGCGGCTCACGCTCATCGCCTGCGAGAACGGGAACGTCAGTGTCAGCGACTGAATGCCCAGCGCCAGGAAGTACCACATCACCGCCTGCGCGGTTCCGGAATACAGCGTCCCGCCGTCGGCAGGAATCATCGCCCAGATGGCCAGGGTCACCAGAAAGGAGGCCAGCAGGATTACGGCGGGGATGCCCAGGAAGGTCCACTTATTGATCAACTGCATGCGCGCTACGTTGATGACGCGGTTCATTTCAAGACCTCCAGCTCGGAGTCGGCATCGGCGACGGCATCGGTTGCAGCAGTGGTCTTCCGCACGACCAGTTGTTGGAGCGACACCGGCGCCAACTCCACACCGAGTTCCGCAGCCTCGGCGCGTTCGCCATCCGAGAGCCTGCCGTCGATGGTCCACGAGGCCAGTGAGCCCAGCGATTCGCGGTGCAACACTTCCCGCCCCGCCGCGAAGGACCTGACTGCTGCGGCGCTGCCGGACACGGTGAAGGCCGTCCCGCGGATCGCTTCGGCGTCGTCGTCCATGATGATCCGGCCGCGGTCGATCAGCACGACGTGCTCCAGCAGGTTCGCCACCTCGTCGATCAAGTGCGAGGAAAGGATGATGGTGCGCTGATGGTGAGCGAAGTCCTCGACCAGCCGGTCATAGAAGATCTGGCGGGCCACGGCGTCGAGCCCCAGATACGGCTCGTCGAAGAATGTTATCTCCGCGCGGGACGCCAGCCCGATGATCACGCCGACGGCGGAGAGCTGGCCGCGGGAGAGCTTCTTGATCCGCCGTTTGGGCGGGAGCTGAAAATCCTCGACCAACCGGTCTGCGTAGGCCTGGTCCCAGTTCCGAAAGAACAGGGCTGCGGACTTGAACGCCTGCCGGGGGGTGAAATCGTCCGGGTACTTCTGTGATTCCCGGATGAAACAGATCCGCGACAGCACGGCGTCGTTTTCATACGGGTGCTGCCCGAAGACCAGGGCTTCACCGCTGCTCTGGAAGCCTTGGCCAGTGAGCACCGACATCAGGGTGGTCTTGCCGGCGCCGTTTCGACCCAGCAGACCGTAGATCCGGTTGCCCTCCAGACGCAGGCTGACGTTGTCCAGTGCCTTGGCATCGCGGTAGGACTTGCTCACCTGCCTCAGTTCGATGGCGGGTGTGTTCTGGTAGCTCATGGGGACACGCTTCCCTCTGTCATGTCGCTGGTGGACTCGGTGCGGTGGAGCATTGCGGTCAGCTGATCGGTGCTGATACCCAGTTTTCGTGCTTCCCGGGCCATCGGCTGAACGTACTCGCGGTAGAAGTCGTCACGCCGGCGGGCCAGTAAGCGGGAGCGGGCTCCGGCGGCTACGAACATGCCGATCCCCCGCTTTTTGTACAGAATCCCGTCATCGACCAAGCGGTTGACGCCTTTGGCCGCGGTGGCGGGATTGATCCGGTAGAAGGCGGCGAACTCGTTGGTGGACGGCACCTGGCCTTCCTCGGCCAGCGCCCCGTCCACGATGTCGTTCTCAACGCGTTCGGCGATCTGGAGGAAGATCGGCTTTGAGTCATCGATCACTGCCGCTCCTTTTCCCGGCCCCTTGCACCGCCTTTCGGTGCAGGGGTTCATTACTTGTGTAGCTAACCATACAACAGGTGGAGCTGTTGTCAACTGGAGGAGGATGGGGCGACTGAACGCCTAGGCCGAGCCGGCCCGGAGCTCGTACGCGGGCTCCGGGGTGCGGACGCCAGGCAGTTCCCGTCAATACGGCGGCGGCGCACTTGGGCCCGCGGGCATCACGGTGGCGGCGCAGGCCCCGTCAAGGATGTGAGGGATCACGGTGGCGGCGGACTGCCGTCAAGGGGTGTGAGGGCGATGCCTGGCGGCCGGCGGCCCGTCAACGGCGTGAGGGCAGCACGGTGGCGGCCGGGGGCCCGTCAAGGTGTAAAGGCAGCGGGGTGTCAGCGGCGTGGCGTCCGTCGCCGTAAGGGCCGGTGGGGGCTAGAGCAGGATTCGTGGTGCGGAGGAACTGGCGGCGGAACGGAAGGTCTACAGGGCCGGCGGCAAAGCTGACCGATGGGAGGACCAGCCCTTAGCAGCTACCTACGCCCGCCGGTTCCTGATCTTGCGGATCCTGGTGGTCAACCAGTACAGACCCGCAACAACGACGACGACAATCACGATCTTCTGGAAGACGCCGGCATACTCCTCCACGATGTGCCAGTTCTCCCCCAAGTAGAAGCCGGCCAGCACAAAGATGCTGTTCCAGATCAGGCTCCCGGCTGCGGTCAGCGAGAGGAACTTGCCCATCGGCATGCGCTCGATGCCGGCGGGGATGGAAATCAGGCTGCGGAAGATCGGGATCATGCGGCCAAAGAAGACTGCCTTGTAGCCGTGGCGGTTGAACCAGGCTTCCACCCTGTCCACGTCTTCCAAGTCGATCAGCGGAAGCTTGTCGGCGATGGCGCGCATGCGCCCTCGGCCCAGCCAAGCGCCCAACCCGTAAAGCGCCCACGCGCCGATAATCGAGCCCAGCGTGGTCCATACCAGCGCCTCGATAAGGCTGAAGCTGCCACGGCTGGCCGTGAAGCCTGCCAGCGGGAGCACCACTTCACTGGGCAGCGGCGGGAAAAGATTTTCCAGCGCGATCGCCAGACCCGCGCCTGGTGCCCCGATGCCTTCCATCAGCCCTACGGCCCACTCGGCCACCCCGGTGAGGGCAGAGGTATCATCTGCGGACTGGGCAGGGCGGGGACCGGACATCAGGTAAGGGATCAGCATGCTCATCGTGTACAAGTCTGCCTTACCGCCCCCGTCAAGACCGAACCGGGCGTCGGGTCTGGACGGTCCGGACACCCGAAGAGGTGCAGTTCGCGAGCAATCCGCGCAGCTATAACTTAGTTGCCCTTATTGCTGGATCTGGGGAGCTGCGCCTACACATCAGTCGGAAGCGCCGACGGCGCCGTGCCCGCACTGTCGACTCCCCTAGAGCCGCTTCGGCGGCGATCACGGATCTGAAGGCACCACCTGCAGCGAGTGTGCCTGGCAGTGGTGGCGGGGTGGATGTGTAGGTGTGTCCGGTGGGGGTGGTGGTTTCCACCGTGTGGTGGGGTCCGTCGAGGGTGCGGCTGGACCAGCCTTCGGCTTCCTTTGACTGGTTGCATTGTTCGCACAGTCCCTGGCCGTTGGCCATGGTCGTTTCACCGCCTTGCGTCCAGGGCACGATGTGGTCGATGTGCCGGATCGGGGCGTCGCACCAGGGCCTTGCGCAGACGGCGTCGCGGGCGTGGATCATCCGGCGCATCCCGTCGGGGAATTTTCGTGCGGCCGAGTCCATCCCCAGCAGTTGCCCGGTCCCCGGCGCGGTGTAGAGGCGGCGGACCCAGACGTCCTCCACGGTGGCCTGTTTCAATACCTTGGTGCGTTGGGCCTGCTCGCGGGCGGTCTTCCAGCCCGGCTCGGTCCCGGCCGGCGGCGCCTTCTGCCCGGCCCCGCCCCGCGGGCTGCCGCCGGTTGCTGCCAGTGCTGGCGCCGATGCCGGCGGTTGCGGCGGGCGGGTGAGGTTGCGGGCGTAACCGGCCGGGACGATGCCGTGCCCGGTCAGCCAAACCGGCTCGGCCTCACCCCGCAGCAGGGCACGGTCGGTCATCACCAACTGGATTTCCAGCCGGGCCGGGTCGGCGGTGCTGCGGCCGGTGACCCGTTCGAACACGGTATCGGCCATCATCTGGCCCCGCGACCGGGGGTCCCCCGTGCTGCGCAGCCGGTCCGCTTCCCGGTGCAGGGCGGCCATCACCGCCACCCCCTGGATGACCGGCAGCAGGGTCCGGACCGAGACCATCGTGTCCGGCTCGGGCCGGGAGGACACATGCCGGTCCGCTTCGGCCTTCGCCGCCCGGCCCACCACCGAGCGGGGATCGAGCCGGTAGGCCAGGCGCTTGGCTTCGGCGCGCAGCGCCCGGTTCCCCAACCCGTGCAGCCGGTCCCGGTTCCCGGCCAGTTCCCGGTCCACCCGGGCCCGGTGCTCCGGGGACAGGCAGCCGGTCTCCTGGGCCAGGATCTCGGCCCGGTATTCGTTCAGGTCCCCCGCGGCGAGGGCGGCCAGGGTGTGCGGCATCTGTGTGACCAGGGTCCGGGAGAGGTTCAGCAGGACCGCGGCACGGTGCGGGGACTCGCGCCGGGCCAACCCGATCTGGGCGGCCACCCCGGCGCCCTGCCGGTCTTTCGGTATCCCGGCGCAGGCACGGCGGGCACGCACCGAGTCCTCCAACGCGACCTGCACCCTGGCCTGCGCGGCCGCCGCGGCAGCCTTCAAACCCTCCAACGCCGTCAGCTCCTCCACCAACTCCCGCTCCGACGCACCCACGTCGATGCCCTCGAGGGCAACGGCCGCAGCCCGAACAGCGGCAGACCGCATCGGACCCGCCGTCGGCCCGGCGCCCCGCAACAAACCGCTGCCGGCAGACGGGGCTGTGGCAGGTGGTCCTGCTTCTGATGCTTGGGCGGGCGGGGCTGTGACAGACGGGGCTCCGGCAAGTGGTCCTGCAACAGGCGATGCTGCGGCGTCCGCGGCTGCGGCAGAGGTGGCTGCGGCACTCGGCGCTGTGGCAGACGATCTGGGCGCTAGCGCTGCTGAGGCGGGTGGTTCGGGTATGGCCGGATCAAACATCTCAGCGTCTCAATCTTCAGCATGCGTGCTGCATGGCTTCGACTATGAACGGTCACGAATCCTGGACGGATCCGCGGACGCCGCCGGCAAACCCACTACCCGGCGGCCAACGATGGTGCTGAACTGCTACTGAAAACAGGCTATCCGCCGCCACTGACAGTTTCGGGCGATGCAGAAATCCTCCGCAGAAAGCGGTCAGTCCGCAGGTGTGGGGGCGCCGCAAGCCGCCGACAGTGGCCCCTCCGCTGCGGCGGGTCCACCGCTGCGGCGGGTCCCCGACTGCGCTGCGGCACGGCCTCTCCGATTCCTAGCCGAGTGCCGCCACTATGTGAGGCAGCAGCGCGCGGAACGCCTGGCCGCGGTGGCTGATGGCATTCTTTTCCTCCGGCCGCAGTTCGGCACAACTGCGGTCCATCCCCGCCGGCTGCAGGATGGGGTCGTAGCCAAATCCGCCGGAGCCGCGCGGTTCGGCCAGCAGGGTGCCCGCCAGACGGCCCTCCTCGACGGCTTCGAGACGCGCCGACACGACGCTTGCTGCGCAGACGAACGCGGCCCCGCGGTGCTCGGGCGCGATGTCGGACAGCTGGTTCAACAGCAGGCGCAGGTTCGCTTCGTCGTCGCCGTGTTTTCCGGCCCAGCGGGCCGAGAAGATGCCGGGCGCCCCGCCGAGTACGTCAACCGCCAGGCCCGAGTCGTCGGCCACCGCCACCAGTCCGGTGGCTTCGGCCACTGCGCGTGCTTTCAACAGGGAGTTCTCCGCGAAGGTGAGTCCGGTTTCGGCAACGTCCGGGACCCCTGCGGTGGCAGCGTCGATCACCTGGGTGTCCACGTCCAGCCCCGGTATCTGGCCGCGCAGCAGGTCTCGCAATTCGCGCAGCTTTCCCTGGTTGCGGGTGGCCAAGACCAGCCGGGGCTCGATCTCCTGCCCGGCGTCCGGCGCTCCGCCGGGCTCGGCGCCTGCGGCCGCGGTGTCAGCCACGGATGACTTCTCCCAGCGTCTCCGCCAGCGTGTCCCGCTGGATCTGGGCCAACTGGGCGGTGCCGGCAAGAGCCAGGTCCAGCAGCGCGTCGAGTTCCGCACGGTCGAACGGCGCGCCCTCGGCGGTGCCCTGGACTTCCACGAACTGTCCGGATCCGGTGACCACCACGTTCATGTCCGTTTCGGCGCGCACGTCTTCGACGTAGGGCAGGTCCAGCATCGGCACGCCGTCGATAATGCCGACGCTCACGGCCGCGACGGTGTCGGTGAGCGGGCGGGCCGAACGGGCGATCAACTTCTGTTCTTTAGCCCAGTGCAAGGCGTCGGCAAGGGCCACGAAGGCGCCGGTGATGGCCGCGGTGCGCGTGCCGCCGTCGGCCTGGAGCACGTCGCAGTCCAAGACGATGGTGTTCTCCCCCAGCGCCTTGGTGTCGATTACCGAGCGGAGCGAGCGACCGATCAGCCGGGAAATTTCGTGCGTGCGGCCGCCGATCTTGCCTTTGACAGATTCGCGGTCGGAACGGGTGTTGGTGGCACGGGGAAGCATCGCGTATTCGGCCGTCACCCAGCCGCGTCCTTCGCCCTTCAGCCAGCGGGGCACGCCCGCGGTCACCGATGCGGTGCAAAGCACGCGGGTGTTGCCGAACTCGATCAGCGCCGATCCTTCAGCCTGGTTGGACCAGCCGCGAGTGATGCTGATCGGACGCAACTGCTCGGGCGTCCGGCCGTCGGCGCGGGCGGCGGCAGCGGGCATGGCGGAACCTGGATCAACATCAATCATGAGTCCACCCTATCGGCTCGCAGCGGCCGCGGTCGCTCGGGGGCCGGAGCTCGCAGCCGCCGCAGCCCGGAAGACGTAGCCGCCACCGGGCCGTGGCCGCCTAGACGCCGGCGCCCGACTCCGTCCAAGGGCCGCCCGGAAGACGTCGCCGCCACCGCCCCGCTGCCGCTTAAACGACGTAGCTGACGCCGGCTACCGCGACCGCGAGATCGCCGACGTAGGTTTCGCGGGCCTCCTCGACGGTACGCACGGAGTCGTTCCAGACGGGCAGGTGGGTCAGCAGCAGCCGCCGGACCTGCGCCTCGGTGGCAGCGGCACCGGCCCGCTTTCCGGTGAGGTGCACGCCGTCGACGGCGTCGTCGCGTCCCTCGTGGAAGGCCGCCTCGCACAGGAACATGTCCGCGCCGAACGCCGCTTCGACCAGTGCGGGACAGCTGTCGGTGTCACCGGAGTAGGCCAGCACCCGCGTGACCGGCCCCTCGGACGTGGGCTCCGTAGCCTCGACCCGGATCGCGTAGGCCTCATCGACAGGGTGGCGCACCGGATACGGCGTGATGGTGAACGGGCCCAGCTTCACCGGTTCCCGTTCCGCCCAAACGTGGAAGTCGAACTCCTCTTTCATGCCCGGATCCAATTCCAGCCCGTAGGCGGTGGCCATGCGGTCCGCCGTGGCGGCCGGCCCCCACACGGTGATGCGGCCCTTAGTCCAGCCGTCGGGATTCCAGCGCACCGCCACATGCAGGCCGCACAGGTCCATGCAATGGTCCGGGTGCAGGTGGCTCAGGAAGACGGCGTCGATATCCTCCAACGCCATGTAGCGCTGGGCGGTGCCCAGGGCGCCGTTGCCCAGGTCGAGCAGGATGCGCCAGGTTCGCTCGCCGTCGTGGGCGCTGACCAGATAGCACGACGCCGGGGACTGCGGTCCGGGAAACGAGCCGCTGCAGCCGATGATGGTCAGGTTCATGCCCGCTCCCCCGGGTTGTACTGCCCCGATGCACCGGCAAACGGCGAAACCTTCGGGCCCGCCTGCGCCCCGGCGCGCGCGGCGGCAACCATCTCCGGGGTGATCCTGGCCATGCTCCCGGTGGGATACTGCGCCGCCACGTGCTCCACATGCTCCACGGCGATCACTTCCGGCCCCAGGAACCGGCGCGCCAGCACCTCGAAGGATGCGGCGTCGCCCGTGGCAATGAAGTGGTGCCGGCCCGGCGTCCCTTCCGGACGCAGCAGATCGTGGGACACCAAAGACCGGTAAACATCCTTGGCGGTCTCTTCCGCGCTGGAAACCAGCGTCACGCCGTCGCCCATGACGTAGGAGATCACGCCGGTCAGCAGCGGATAGTGCGTGCAGCCGAGCACCAGCGTGTCCACGTCGGCACGCTTGAGCGGCTCCAGGTACTCCTCGGCGGTGGACAGCAGCTCCTGGCCGGCCGTCACGCCGGCCTCAACGTATTCCACGAACCGGGGGCAGGCCACGGAGGTCACGTCGAGGTGCGGCGCGGCGGCGAAGGTGTCCTCGTAGGCGCGGGAACCGACGGTGGCCGAGGTGCCGATCACGCCGATCCTGCCGCTCCGCGTGGAGGCGACCGCGCGGCGGACGGCCGGCTGGATCACCTCGATCACCGGGATGCCGTAGCGGGCAGTGTAGCGCTCCCGGGCGTCGCGCAGGACGGCGGCCGAGGCGGAGTTGCAGGCGATCACGAGGAGCTTCACGCCGGCGTCCACGAGTTCATCCATCACGCCCAGCGCGTTCGCGCGGACCTCGGCGATCGGTAGCGGTCCGTAGGGGCCGTTTGCGGTGTCGCCGACATACAAGATGGATTCGTTGGGCAGCTGGTCTATCACTGCGCGAGCCACGGTCAGCCCACCCACCCCGGAATCAAAGATGCCGATCGGAGCTGCGGGTTGGATCAACATCTTCAGTTTCACTGCCTTTCCGGGCTCATGTTCACTAGAGGATAAGACGTTGGCGGCCGGTTGAGCGAACTTCTGCGCGGCTTCTGTTAGCCATCTCACAGTGTTTCCCCGCCGACGGCGGCCTCCCGACCGGGGCGCCGTCTGGGCGCGGACCCGGAAAGGTTGCGGCCCATCCCCGGCGGCCGTGGCCGGGCCGCCGCAGGGCGTGGCCCCGCGATCTCGGGGCCTCGGGTTCACGTGTCTAGGGGCGCGCGGGGGGCGTGGCTCAGCGGTGCCGGCCCGACGCAGCATGGCTCAGCGGTGCCGGGCCCGCCGGGGCGTGCTCAGCGGTGCCGGGCAGCCGGGGCGTCGCTCAGCGGTGCCGGCCCGACGGGTGGTCCAGCCCGTCCAGCAACGCCTGCATCAGGGTCTCCTGAAGCCAGGTCATGAAGTTGTAGACCAGCGCCAGATAGGTCTCGAGGTCCTCGGCCTGGGACCAGTCGTCGATCTCATGCAGGGCCTGGGCGTCCTCGTCTGTGCGCAGCTCCAGCCGCTCGGCCAGCACCAGGCGGACGTCGTTCACGGCCCGGGCGAACAGCCGGGCCTGATCGTCGGTCAGGTGCAGCGGCGTCTGTTCGAGCAGCAGCGCGCTGGCGCGCAGCGCCCCGAGCTTGTCCTCCCGCAGCGAGCGTTCGGTGAGCTTGCGGAACTCCAGGGCCTCGCCGTCGTCGTGCTCCACAGCATCCGGCAGCAACCGGAGCAGCGCGGGGTCCCGGGGCTTGGCGGCATCCATGTCCAGGCCGACGATCGCCGCGAGCGGATCCTCGTCCTGCCGGTCGACTTCCAGCATGGCGACGACGTCCGCGAACAGCTTCCGGATCAGGTCCCGCTCGGCGGGTTCCAGGAACCCGGTGATTCCCTTGCGCGTGTGCTTGAATGCCTTGGCCATCTACGCCTGGTCCGCCTTCTGGTACGTGGCCCACAGGCCGAACGAATGCATCGCCACGGTGTCCCGCTCGGCCTGCTCGCGGCTGCCCGTGGCCACCACCGACTTCCCCTGCTGGTGCACCTCAAGCATCAGCTTGCGGGCCTTGGTTTCCGAATAGCCGAAGTAGCTTTGGAAGACATAGCTGACGTAGCTCATCAGGTTGACCGGATCGTTCCACACGATCACGACCCACGGGGTGTCCTTGGCCGTAAGTTCGGCGGATTCCGCGCGGCGGGACGTCTCGATATCCGAGTCCAGCACGGTTGTGCAGGAGGGAAGGATGCTCACGGTCATGGCTTCCATTGTAGGCAGGGCGCGCCCTTCCGGCCCGACGGCGGCACGGAACTGCCCGGACGGCGACGGCGGCACGGAACTGCGCGGACGGCGACGGCGGCACGGAACTGCCTTCCGGCCCGACGACGGCGCGGAACTGCCCGGAGGGCGACGGCGGCGCGGAACTGCCCGGAGGGCGAAACAGGATTAGAGTCGGGGATGTGAACATCGCAGCCGGCTGGGCGCACCCCAGCACCTCCCTGTACACCGACCATTACGAGCTGACCATGCTCCAGGCCGCCCTGCACTCCGGCGCGGCGCACCGGCGTTCGGTCTTCGAGGCGTTCGCCCGGCGGCTGCCGGAAGGCCGCCGGTACGGCGTGGTGGCCGGAACCGGCCGGATCCTCGAAGGCCTGGAACACTTCACGTTCTCCGAGCACCAGCTGGACTTCCTGGCCCGCACCGGCGTGGTCGACGCGCGCACCATCGACTGGCTGGCCGATTTCCGATTCTCCGGCGACATCTACGGCTATGCGGAGGGCGAGGCCTACTTCCCGTATTCGCCGATCCTGGTGGTGGAGTCGAGCTTCGCCGAGGCCTGCGTGCTGGAGACCTTCATCCTGTCCGTGCTGAACCACGACAGCGCCATCGCCTCGGCCGCCTCGCGGATGACCGGGGCCGCCGGCAGCCGGCCCTGCATCGAGATGGGGTCCCGCCGCACGCACGAGGAGTCGGCGGTGGCTGCCGCCCGGGCTGCGGTGATCGGCGGCTTCTCCAGCACCTCCAACCTGGAAGCCGGCTACCGGTACGGCGTCAAGACGGTGGGCACCGCCGCCCATTCCTTCACCTTGCTGCACGACACCGAGCAGCAGGCCTTCGAGGCGCAGCTGGCCTCGCTGGGCGTGGGTACCACCCTGCTGGCGGACACGTACGACGTCGAAACCGCCGTCCGTACGGCGGTGGACCTGGCGGGTCCGGAGCTGGGCGGCGTGCGGCTGGATTCCGGCGACCTGATCGCCCAGGCCCAGTGGGTGCGCCAGCTGCTGGACGACCTGGGCAACCACCACACCCGCATCACCGTCACCTCGGACCTGGACGAATACGCGATCGCGGCCCTCGCCTCGGCTCCGGTGGATTCCTACGGCGTCGGCACCGCGCTGGTCACCGGATCCGGGGCCCCGACCGCCAGCATGGTCTACAAACTGGTCAGCCGCGAGGGCAGCAACGGCGAGCAGGTGTCGGTGGCGAAGGCGTCGAAGAACAAGATTTCCGTCGGCGGACGCAAATACGCGCTGCGCCGGCTGGACGGGCACGGGTCGGCCACGGCCGAGGTGGTCGGCATCGGCCACCCGCCCTTCGACGACGGCAACGACCGCCCGCTGCTGCAGCAGTTTGTCACGAACGGCAAGCTGGCGGACGGCTGGACCGGCGCCGAGGGCGTCCGCCGCGCCGCCGAACGCCACACCGCTTCCATGGCCGAGCTGCCCGGCGCCGTGAACCGGCTGCAGCGCGGCGAGGCCGCCATTCCCACCGAATTCGAGGAGCAGCCATGACACGCGCACTGATCATCGTCGACGTCCAGAACGACTTCTGCGAGGGAGGCGCCTTGGCCGTCGACGGCGGAGCGAAAACTGCCGCCGACATCAGCGAGCACCTGGAGACCCGGCCGGACGAATACGACGTCGTGGTCGCGACCCAGGACTGGCACGTGGATCCGGGCAGCCACTTCTCCGACGAGCCGGACTTCGTGGACAGCTGGCCGCGGCACTGCGTCGCCGGTACCCGCGGGGCTGACCTGCATCCCGACCTGGACACCGACCGGATCGACGCCTACTTCCGCAAGGGCCAGTACGACGCCGGCTACTCCGGCTTCGACGGACTGCTGGCACCGGCGGACGAGGTGGCCACCGGGGAACGTGAGGGCGACGAGGAGGAAGAGCTGGTCGAGATGCCCAGCCTGGACGACTGGCTGCAGGAGCACGGGGTGGACGAGGTGGTGGTGGCCGGGCTGGCGACCGACTACTGCGTCCGCCAGACCGCCCTCGATGCCGCCCAGGCCGGCTACGCCACCGCCGTGAACCTGGCGCTGTCGGCGGGAATCAACGCCGGGCGCGTCGAGAAGACGTTGGCCGAATTCAGCGACTACGGCATCGACGTCATCGAATAGCCGGCCGGCCGCCGGCTACTTCCGGCCGATGAACCAGTCCTGGAGCTTCTTCAGGCGCCGGTTCAACTGCTCCTCGTTGGCCTGGGCCACCGGCGGGCCGCCGCAGACCCGGCGCAGCTCGGAGTGGACCACGCCGTGCGGCATGCCGGAGCGCGCTGACCAGGCGGACACGTTCTTGGCCAGCTGGTTGCGCAGTTCGGTCAGCTGCCGGTGGTCAACCACGGCCGGGGCCGGCTCGGGATCCGCGGCCCCGCCCGAACGCTTGCGTTTGCGCGACTGCTGTTCCTGCTGGCGCTGGCGCAGCAGCATGCCCACCTGCTCCGCGTCCAGCAGCCCCGGAATGCCCAGGAAGTCCAGTTCCTCTTCGCTGCCGAGCTCTCCCCCGGTGCCGAACTCGGCGCCGTCGAACAGCACGCGGTCGAAGGACGCCTGGGAGTCCAGCGCCTCAAACTTCTGCTTGGTCAGCGCATCCGAGGCCGACTCTTCCCGGTTGGCCTGCTCCATCAGGGCCTCTTCGGGAATGAAGCCCTCGTCGTTGTCCTTGTCCGGCCGGTCCAGCGCGTGGTCGCGCTCCAGCTCCATCTGGTTGGCCAATTCCATTAGGTTCGGCACCGACGGAAGGAACACCGACGCCGTTTCGCCGCGCTTCCGGGCGCGCACGAAGCGGCCCACCGCCTGCGCGAAGAACAGCGGGGTGGCCGTCGAGGTGGCGTAGACCCCGACCGAGAGGCGGGGCACGTCCACGCCTTCGGAGACCATGCGGACGGCGACCATCCAGCGGCTGTCCCCGGCGGAAAAGGCCTCGATCTTTTCGGAGGCGCCGGCGTCGTCGGAAAGGATGACGGTGGCGGATTCCCCGGTGATCTTCTTCAGCTGGCCGGCGTACGCCCGCGCGTCCTCGTGGTCGGTGGCGATCACCAGGCCGCCGGCGTCGGGCACCGCCCGGCGGACCTCGGTCAGCCGCTTGTCGGCGGCCGCAAGCACCGACGGGATCCATTGCCCCTGCGGGTTCAGCGCCGTGCGCCAGGCCTGCGCGGTGATGTCCTTGGTGACCGCGGCCTCGCCGAGCGACGCGGCGTACTCCTCCCCCGCACTGGTGCGCCAGCGCATCTGCCCTGAGTACGCCATGAACATGACCGGGCGCACCACGTGGTCGCGCAGGGCGCTGCCGTAGCCGTAGGTGTAGTCGGCCCGCGAGCGGCGGATGCCGTCCTTGTCCTCGGCATACTCCACGAACGGGATCGCCGCCGTATCCGAGCGGAACGGGGTGCCGGTCAGCGCCAGGCGCCGGGCGGCGGGTTCAAACGCCTCTCGGATGCCGTCGCCCCAGCTGAGGGCGTCGCCGCCGTGGTGGATCTCGTCGAGGATCACCAGCGTCTTGGCGGCCTCGGTCTTGGCCCGGTGCAACAGCGGCTTCATGGCCACCTGCGCGTAGGTAACGGCGACGCCGATGAAATCGCGGCCGTGCGAACCGTCCGAGTTCTTGAAGTTGGGATCGATCGCCAGCCCAACGCGCGCCGCGGCGTCCGCCCACTGGCGCTTGAGGTGGTCGGTCGGGGCGACGACGGTGATCCGGTTGACGATCCCCCGGTCCACCAGTTCGGTGGCCACGCGCAGCGCGAAGGTGGTCTTGCCCGCGCCGGGGGTAGCCACGGCCAGGAAATCCTGCGGGGCCATCTCGAAGTACTTCTGCAGGGCCTCGGCCTGCCATTGGCGCAGTTTGGGGGCGGTGCCCCAGGCGGCCCGTTCCGGGTAAGCCGGCGGCAGCACCGGTCCGGCGCCGAATAGTGTGTCGTTGCTCATGTGCCGGCCTCCTCCCGTTGTTCCTTTCCGTTTCCAATCCGTTCCGCGCTGCGCCAGCCGGTGGCGATCCCGCCCGCCGCCACCACGGCCAGCACCAGCCAAATGACCACGTAGACGCCCACCGAGCCCGGGTTGTCCGGATCCCGCAGCAGCGCGAACAATCCGCCAGCCCCGGCGGTACCCACCACGCCGCCCAGCTGGTCGGCCAGCTGCAGCGACGCGGAGTTCCGTCCGCGCTCCTGGGGGGCGGACAGCTTCAGCACCATCACGGACGTGGTGGACAAGGCCATGCCCATCGAGAACCCGGCCAGCGCCCAGACGACGATGAGCGCCGCGAGCGGCACCGACGGCGCGGACACCAGCGCCATCAGCCCCATGGAGGCGGTCAGGATGCCGGATCCAATCACCAGCATCCGGTGCCGGGCGGTCTCGACGCGTGCCTGCAGCCAGGAGCCGATGCTCCAGCCGACCGCGCCGGCCGTCAGGGCCAGGCCCGCGGTGGCCGGCGAGATGCCGTGCGCCGCCACCAGCATCAGCGGGATGAACGCCTCGGCGCCGAAGAATGCCAGGTTGATCAGTCCGCGGGTGGCGATCACGCTGGGCAGCCCTCGACGCAGCCGCAAGGTGCCCGGCGGCATCAGCTTGGGCAGCGCCGCCAGCGCCAGCACCACGCCGCCGGCCGCCAGCGCGTACATCAGCACCAGCTTCCCGGCGGACCCGCCGGCGACCGCCTCGAACAGGGCCCACTGGGCCAGGAACACGCCGCCGGCCAGCAGCAGACCCCGCATCGCCTGCAGGCGCCCGCCGCGCTTGTCCGTGGTCGGGTTCTCCGGGGCTCCCACGCTGCCGGTCTGCGGCCAGATGACCAGCACGGCCAGCAGGAAGATCGGCGCCACGCCGTAGAACACCAGGCGCCAGGAAAGGTACTGGGCGACGACGCCGGCGGCCAGCGGCCCCACCAGCGACGGCACCACCCAGGCCGCCGCCAGCCAGCCAAAGACCACCGGCTGCAGCCGCTGCGGATAGACCTGTCCGATGATCACGTAGACGGCCACGATTGCGAACCCGCCGCCCAGCCCGGCCACGGCGCGGCCCGCGGTGAAGATCCAGAATTCCCCGGCCACCCCGGACAGGACCAGCCCGGCGACCATCAGCACCAGCCCCGCGGCGAGGGCCGGGCGCGGGCCCTTCGCGTCGCACCAGACTCCGGCCACCACGCTGGCCAGCAGCGAAGCGGTCAGGAACATGGAGAACGCCAGCCCGTAGGCGGACTTGCCCTCCAGGTCGGCCGCCACCACCGGCATCGCCGTCGCCACCGCCACAGCCTCGAACGCCGCCAGCGTGATCACCGTCAGCAAACCGATGGTCAGCGGCCGGTAGGCAGCAGACATGGCGCCGGGCGCGCGGATGGCGGTGGATTCGGGCATCAAAAAACCAGGGCTGACTTTCTTGGCAGGCAGGGGCAAGCGCGGCGGGCACCGGACGCGCCCGCGCTCGTGGGGTGGGGAAGGTTACTACTTCTTCTTGCCGGAATCGTCGCCGCCGGGGCGCAGGCCCTCGTAGATGGCCTTGCAGTCCGGGCATACCGGGAACTTGTTCGGGTCGCGGCCGGGCACCCACACCTTGCCGCAGAGGGCGATCACCGGTTCGCCGGACAGCGCCGACTCCATGATCTTTTCCTTGCGGACGTAGTGCGCGAAGCGTTCCCGGTCGCCGGGCTCAAGCTCTTCGCGGAGTTCTTCACGCTCGATCGTCGCGGTGGACCCGCCCGGGGTCTGCGGCGCGCGGGGGTCGTTTTCGAAAGGATCCGGGGGAAGACTCATGCCACCCATCTTAACCCCTGAAACAGGAACGACGACGGCGGAGCCCGGCTCCCCCGTCGTCGTCGCCCGCCGCCGCGGCTGGGTTTGTGTGCTATTTGTTTTTGGCCACGGCCTGGAGGAGTTCCGGCGTCCGGCGGTCATACCAGCGGCCGCCCAGCTCGATGCCGACCACCAGCAGGACCGCCCCGAGCACGAGGCCGACCGCCAGCGCCAGCCAGCCCCACAGCGCGTCGCCGGTGAAGACACCGATCAGCGCCAGCACCAGTTCCGGCAGCGAGAGCAGCACCAGCACGCCGAGCCCGCCGAGCTGGACCAGCATCATCCGGGCTGTCGAGCCGGGCGGGGTCTTGAACGGGCTCTCCCCCGGCAGCGGCACGTTGTAGGTGTAACGGGCCGAGACCACGCTGGACAGGCCCAGGCCGGTCAGCAGCACGCCGAGGGCCACCCCGGCAACGGGCGGGAGCAGGTGCCACCCGCCGATGAACACGAACGGCAGGACGGTCAGCACGACGGTGGCCGGCAGCGCGATCACCGCGCAGGCCGCGGCCCGGCCGATCCGGTCGGCGCGTCCGCTCACGCCGGTGGTGACGTGCAGCGCGAACGCCGTGTTGTCGTAGGCGATGTCCGCGGAAATGCCGAAGGACAGCAGGAAGGCGATCATCGGGCCCATCCACAGCATGAAGGTGAAGTCGCCGGTCTGCGAGAGGCCGAAGAAGACCGCCACCGGTATGAGCGGAATGGAAACCAGGGACGCCCCGTAGCGGGGATCCTTGAACCAGTAGATGAGCGCGCGCGCCGCCACGGCTCCGGCAGGGGTTCCGGGCATCCGGGAGAACCAGCCCAGCCTGCCGCCGGCCTTCCGGGACACGGCGTTGTACGGCGGGGTGACCAGCGCACGGGCCAGGCTGAGCTTCCAGAGCCAGGCCAGCACGGCTAGGAAGGCCACCGCGATGAGCAGCCGGGCGGCGGCCGGGCCCCAGTTGCCCAGGGCCAGGTCGCCGGGGACGGCCCAGACCGCTCCCAGCGGCGACCAGGCCAGGCCCTCGGCCAGGGCCGGCAGGAAGTCCTGCGAGCTGCGGAACCCCTCGACGATGCCGACCATGATCGGTCCCAGCAGCACCAGCGGGATGATGCCGATGACGCCGCTGAGGTCCTTGAACCGGCGCGAGCTGGCCAGCGTCGTGGACGCCGACGTCGTCACGCGGGAGAGCACCACGCACGTCAGCGTTGCGATCAGGGCGCACAAGACGGCGGCCACGAGCGCGGCCGGGTGCTGCCACCAGGCGGCCGCATGCCCGAGCGCGGCGACCAGCGTCACCACGCCCGGGATGCCGACCAGCCCGCCGATGGCGAGCCCGAGCAGCAGCTGGCGCATGGGCACGGCGTAGGTCACGAACCGGGCCGGGTCCAGCGTCATGTCCACGCCGGTGGCCATCATGGGGATCAGCGCCCAGCCTAGGAAGGCCGCGGAGCCGCCCAGCACCACCACCATGCGGGCCATGTCCGGCTCGGTGTAGCTGAGGAAGAACAGTCCGGAAATCAGCAGGGCCAGCATGCCGATCGCGTACAGGCCCCCGAGGATCACCCCCACCAGCTGCCACGGGCTGCGTTTGAAGCCGTTGCGCAGCAGCGCCAGCTTCAGCCTTACGAGGTGCGCAACCACTCGAGCCCCTCCGCCTGGGTCCGTCCGCCGACCAGCTGGACGAAGCGCTCTTCCAGGCTCGCGCCGGCGCGGACCTCGTCCACGGTGCCGGCGGCCAGCACGTTGCCGCCGGCGATCACCGCCACGTGGTCGCACATGCGCTGGACCAGGTCCATGACGTGGCTGGACACGATCACCGTGCCCCCGGAGTCCACGTAGTCGTGGAGGATGTCGCGGATGTTCGCCGCGGAGACCGGGTCTACCGCCTCGAACGGTTCATCCAGCACCAACAGCTTCGGCGCATGGATCAGTGCGGTGGCCAGGGCGATCTTCTTGGTCATGCCGGCGGAATAGTCCACCACCAGGGTGCCGGCGTCGTTGGTCAGGTCCATGGCCCGCAGCAGGTCCGGGACGCGGGCGGCCACGGTCTCCCGGTCCATGCCCCGCAGCAGCCCGGCGTAGGTGACCAGCTGTTCGCCGGTCAGCCGGTCGAACAGCCGGACGCCGTCGGGCAACACGCCCATCAGGCGCTTGGCCGTCAGCGGCTCGGCCCAGACGTCCACGCCGTGCACCCACACCTGGCCGTAATCCGGCCGCAGCAGCCCGGTGGCCATGGAGAGCGAGGTGGTCTTGCCCGCCCCGTTCGGCCCGACCAGCCCGTAGAAGGACCCGGCGGGCACGTCCAGGTTGACGCCGTTGACGGCGATCTTGTCGCCGAAGCGCTTGGCCAGACCGCGCACCGCGAGGGCGGGAACGGGTCCCTGGGCGGGAACGGGTCCCTGGGCGGGAACGGGTGCCTGGGCGGGAACGGGGGCCTGGTCGGGCGCGGCAGCCGGCGCAGCGTCCGAAGGGCCGGGCGCCGGGTACCCCTGCGGGGCGGCGCCGCCCGGCACCGGTACCGCTATGCTGTTCTGCTCGTCCGGCTGCTGGACCGGAGGTTGTGATGGGTGCGAAGTCATGTGTCCACGCTAACAACCGGGGGTTCACCGGGACGTCATCCGCAAGGACTAATATTTCTCCGCCACCGCGGCACGCTCGTATTGCGGCGCCCACGCCAGTTCGTGGCCCAGTTCGACGGCGGCGCGCTGCCACCAGTGCGGGTCCCGCAGCGCCGCCCGGGCGAGCAGTACCGCGTCCGCCGAGCCTTCCCTGATGATCGAGTCGGCCTGCGCGGCCGTGGTGATGAGTCCGACGGCGCCGGTCGGGATGCCCGCCTGGCGCCGGATGGCGGCCGCGAAGGGCACCTGGTATCCCGGCCGCAGCGGGATGTTCGCCCCGTGCACCGCGCCGCCGCTCGAGACGTCCACCAGGTCCACGCCGCGGGCGGCGGCCTGTTCCACCACGTCGGCCACGGCCTCCGGTTCCAGCCCGCCGTCCGACCAGTCGGAGGCGGAGACGCGGAGCAGCAGCGGCATGGCGTCCGGGATGACGCCGCGGACCGCCTCCACCACCTCCAGCAGCAGCCGGGCACGCCCGGCCGCGGTACCGCCCCAGCCGTCGGTGCGGGTATTGACCAGCGGCGAGAGGAACTGGTGCAGCAGGTAGCCGTGGGCGCCGTGGATCTCCACTGTGTCGAAGCCGGCCCAGACGGCACGTGCCGCCGCGTCGCGGAAGTCAGCGATGACCCGCCGGATGCCGGCCTCGTCCAGGGCGTCCGGCGCCGCGTAGCGGCCAAAGGCGGCAGCCGTCGGGCCCACGGTCCGCCAGCCCCCCTCGGCGGGCGGCACCGAGCCGGACTTCGGGGCGAAGGGCGCGTAGGTCGACGCCTTGCGCCCGGCATGGGCCAACTGGATCCCGATTTTGGTGTCCGCCGAGCCATAGCGGTGCACGAACTCCGTGATCCTGCCCCACGCCTGGGCCTGGTCGTCGGTCCAGATGCCGGTGTCCTCGGGACTGATCCGGCCGGCCGCGTCAACCGCTGTCGCCTCGGTGAGGATCAGCGCAGCCCCTCCGGCGGCGAACTGGCCCAGATGCATCAGGTGCCAGTCGTTCGGCGTCCCGGGCGCGTCCTCCCGCCGCACCGAGTACTGGCACATCGGCGCCACCCAGCCGCGGTGCAGGAGCTGCAGACCGCGCAGTTTCAGCGGCTCGAACAGGCCGCCGGCTACAGCCTGCGCCATTTAGAAGAGCGCCCTGGCCAGAGCCTGGCGTGCCTTGGACACCCGCGGGTCGGTACTGCCCACCACGTCGAACAGTTCCACGAGGCGGGCCCGGGCGGCCTCCCGTTCATCCCCGGCGTGGCGGCTGATGAAGCCCACCAAGCGGGCGAAGGCGTCCTCGACATGGCCGCCCGAGACGTCCAGGTCGGCAACGGCCAGCTGGGCCTGCAGGTCGTCGGGCCGGTCGGCCGCAGCGGCCCGCAGCCCGGCCGCATCGGCCCCCTGCAGCCGCTGCAGCAGCTGGACCTGGTACAGGCCGGTGCGCGCCTCGTCGTCCGCTGGCTGCTCGGCCAGCGCCTTCCGGTATGCCGCGGCGGCGCGATCAAAGTCCCCGGCCTCGATGGCCTCGAACGCTTCCTGGTGCAGCGGCGGCAGCGGCTTCTCTTCCTCGGCCGGGGCATCGCCCGCTCCGGGCGCGGTGCCGGTGACGCCGTTGGCCTGTGCCACCTTGAGCAGCTCGTTGACGAACTGCCGCAGCTCGTCGGCCGTCGCCGCCCCCTGGAACAGCGGGATCGGCTGCCCCTTCAGGAGCGCCACGGCGGCCGGCACGCTCTGCAGCTGGAAGGCCTGGGCGATGCCGGGACTGGCATCGACGTCGACCCGGGCCAGCACAAAGCGGCCGGCGAACTCGTTCGCCACCTCCGCCATGGCGGAGGCCAGCTGCTGCGCCAGGTCGCTCCATGACGCGGTCAGTTCCACGATCACGGGGACCTGTGCGGACAGCTGGACGAGCGGCTGGAAGCTCTGCTCGTTGACCTCGACGATGTAGCCCGGAGCTTCGCCTTCACCCGCTGCCGGCGCGCCGGCGGCCGGCGTGCCTCCCGCCGGCGGCTGCGGCTTTTTCAGCGCGGACAGGTCGACGGCGCCGCGGAGGCTGACGGAAGACGGCGCGGGGCCCTGTCCTGGAGTTGGAGTGGTCATGACATCACACTAATACGTCTCGGTCGGCGCCCGGAATTTTGCCCGACCGGGCCGGCGTCGCGGCCCGGCCGGCCGGGGCTACTTCAGTTCGGCGTCCACCAGGCCCTGGGCGACGCCCACCAGGGTGAGCCGGTCGTCGGAACCGGCCGGCGGCACGTACAGGAAGACGGACTCGCCGTAGGTCACGTCCACGCCTTCGGTGGTGGAGTCATCCCCTGCCAGCGCCGCGAACTCGGGCGAGAGTTCCACGGTGGCGCCGGCCTCGGCCGGCACGCTGCTCATCACCGACTCCATGTGGCCGAACACCACGGCGCCGCCGTCCGCGGTGCGGAGCGCCCGCAGCGAGCCGTCGTCGACGCTGCGGCTGAAGGAGATGTCGGCGTTCTTGTTGGATTTCACCTGGTCTTTTTGGAACGCCTGGATCTGCTCGGAGAAGGTGTTCTTACCGATCGCGTCCTTGTGCTTGCCGTCGTCGAGGTTCTCCGCGACCATTTTCACCGCCGCCTGCGGCGCGTACAGCAGGCCTTCCCCGGCGTCCGGCGCCACGGCCGGCGTCCCGCCGCTCTCGGTGGAGACCTGCGGGAACGTGGTGCCCGGCAGCATCTGGAGCGCGCCCACCATCCGGTAGTTCGAGCGCGGATCCTGCTGCACCAGCACGATCACCTGCGGCACCGGATTGTCCTCGCCCTCCGTGACCGTCACGACCGTCCGCGGCCAGTCGGCACTCGTGCTGACCATCGAGGTCAGGATCGGCCCGGCAGCCACCGGGACGGGAGCCGCAGCCTCGCCGTTTTCGGCCCGAACCTTGTAGTTGGCCTCGCGGACGGTCAGGGCGGCACCGGCGACCCGCGGCTTCAGCTTGCCGGAATCCCGCGCCGAGTCTGCGTCGGAGACCGCCTTCGCCACCGAGTCCATGATCCGGGTCAGTTGGCCCTCCAGCACCACCGGGTGGCCGGCGGCTTCCCCTGCGCCCTGGGACGGGGCGGCCGGAGAGGCGGCGTGGGCGGGAAGCACGGCGCCGGAGGCCAGCACCACGGCCGCTCCCGCAGCGGCGGCGGCGCGCAGGCCCAGCTTCGGGCGTTCCATCAGGGAACGGCGGCCCGGTGACCGCTCGCCCTGTTCGGGCTTTTCCAGGCCCGCGTCTCCGGGCCCGGCCTGGCCGGGACGGCCGGCCGGAACACTGCCGCCCCGCTGAGCCAGCGGTGCCGTTTCCGGCCCGCCTGCGTTCGGCCGGCCGCCGCCGCCCCGGGGGTCGGAGTCGCCGCCGGGGACCGGCCGGTTCGGGCGGCGGGACACCACGGCCATCGCCACGCCGAGCACCAGCAGCAGGGCTCCGATGATCATCAGGGCCAGCGACCACGGCACCGAGGTGTCGTTCGGCCAGGTGACGGTCACCGTCGTCGGCGCCGGCTCGGTGCCGTCCGCGGCCAGCAGGATGGACCACTCGCCGTCGGCCGGGGCCAGCCACCGGTGCTCAAGGCTGCCCTCGGCCTTCTGCTGGCTCACCCACAGGTCGGAGCCCGCAGGGTTCGGCACCTTGGCCTCGCCCTCGGTTACGGTCCCCTGCAGTTGCCCGTCCTCGATGCCTGTCAGGGAGGTGTGCGCCGCCTCTCCGACCCAGGCCTCGACGTCGCCCGCTCGGCCGATGGCCAGCAGGAACTCGCCGTCGGCCTCCACCGAAACGTCCACTTCTTCTTCGTGGACACCGAAGACTTCCGGTTCGATGACGGTCACGGGTGCGGTTGCATCGGCTGCCGTGTAGGTGGCCGAGGCACGCTCGGGCGGCGCCCACACGGTCCGCTGGGCGATGCCCAGCGCGATGGCCAGCAGGCCGATCACCATCAGGGCCACTGAAATCTTAAAACGCACAAAAATACCAATCGTCGATCGCTGCAGGAGGGAAGGGCCGCAGGGACGCCCAAGCCTCCAGGGCCGGCCGGGGTGCCCGCCATCGGTCATGCTTTATAACCCTATGGTAACGAACCCTCTCGGCCGTCCGTGCGCGGCCGGACCGCGTGGTCCGCCGCGGACCGCCTTTTGCCCTTTTTGCCGTCGGCATCCGCTGCCACACCATACCGGACTGGTAGTCTTTCGCTCAGAATTGCCCCTATCCTGCGCCGTTGTTGCTTAGCGCGTGACAAGTGCGCCCGCCCGCTGCTTCAGCGGCTGCAGGCGGAAGAGAGGATGCTGCGTGAGCGAACCCCGGGATGCTCCCACGCCCGCCGCCGGCAACGGATCGCCGGCCGAGGGCCAGCCCGCCGACCTCGCGGCACCGGCCCCGGATCCCGCCGCGCCGGCCACGGATCCCGCCGCGACGGCCGGCTCTCCGGCCTCGACGCCGGTCATGGCGGCTCGCCGGCACGCCGTGCTCGGCGCCCTCGGGCGCCTCGGCGCCTCGATGCCCCGCGCCCGGCCGCGCGTCCGCTTCCAGATGCCGCCCGAGGACGATTCCCCCGCCGCCGCCCGCGACGGCGCCGCAGGCACCGAGTTCTCCCCCGCCCGGCACCCGATCCACTTCGGATTCATGGCCACGGTCGGCGTCGGTTTCGCGCTGCTGCTCTACTTTGTGCTGACCAACGTCGGCGAGCTGCTGGCGTGGATCGCGGCGGCGCTCTTCATTGCCCTGGGGCTCGATCCGATCGTCCGCTGGCTGGAAAGCAAGGGGCTGCCGCGTCCGGCCGGGGTCATCATTGTGGTGCTGATCCTGGCCGGGCTGATCGCGGCGTTCATCTCCACGCTCATCCCGACCATCGTCAACCAGACCACGCAGATCGTGGCCAACGCTCCGCGCTATGTCGAGGACATCCTGAACTCGGCCTTCTTCCAGACGATCGATGCGCAGTTCCAGGTCCGGGAACGCATCGACATCGAACTGGAGCGGTTCTTTGCCAGTTCCGAGAACGTCACGGGCATCTTCGGCGGCGTTCTCGGCGTCGGCAGTGCCGTGCTCCAGGGTGCGTTCGGGGCGCTGATCGTGCTGGTGCTCACGCTGTACTTCCTGGCGTCGCTCCCGGCGCTGAAGGTGTGGGCCTACCGGCTCGCTCCGCGGTCCAAGCGGCGACAGGTGCAGCGCCTGTCCGAAGAAATCACCGGCAGCGTGGGCAGCTATGTGATCGGCCAGGCCTGCGTGGCCCTGATCAACGCGGCGGTGGCGTTTATCGCCATGACCATTGCGCAGGTGCCGTTCACGGCCTTGCTGACCTTCGTCGTCGGCCTGCTGGCCTTCATCCCGCTGATCGGGGCCGTGATCGCCGGCGGGTTCGTCTCGCTGGTTGCCCTGACCGTGGGCTGGCAGCCGGCGTTGCTGTTCGCCGTCATCTACTTTGCCTACCTGCAGATCGAGGCCTACTTCGTCTCTCCGCGCATCATGCAGCGCGCGGTGGCCGTCCCCGGCGCCGTTGCCGTGATCGCCGTGATTGCCGGCGGTTCGCTGATGGGTGTGCTGGGCGCCCTGATGGCGATTCCGGCCGCGGCGTCGGTGATGCTGCTGCTGAAGGACGTCTTCATCGTCCGGCAGGACCGGAACTGAGGCCGGGTCAGCGGTAGCGGAAACTGCGGGTCTGCCAGCAGCGCGGATGCCAGTGCCGCCGCTCGGCCAGCGCCGTCTCGCCGCCGAACAGCGAGTCGGCCTGCCAGGCGACGAGGTGCTCGATCCCCGGGCCGATCGTCCGGTTGCAGCCCGGGCAGGTGTACTCCTTGGCGGCGTTCGACGGGGTGATGCGCCGCACGTTCCATTCGCCGTCGGGCGCGTTCTGGCGCTCCGGAATGCCGGCCCGGGCGCGGTCCAGGTCCAGCTCGTTGGCCCGCGTCCACTTGCTGCTGCCCGCCCCTGAGCGGCGGCGCGGGCGGTTGGAACGGGGCATGCCACCATTCTGCCCCACCGGCGCGGCCCCGGCCGAACCGCGCCCGCCCGCCGCGGCACCGGACCGACCACGCAGCCGGCACCGGTAAAGTGGCCTACTGTGCGTCTTGTCATTGCCCGTTGCTCCGTCGACTACATCGGCCGCCTCCGCGCCCACCTGCCGCTGGCCACCCGCCTGCTGATGGTGAAGGCGGACGGCTCCGTCCTGATCCATTCCGACGGCGGTTCCTACAAGCCGCTCAACTGGATGAGCCCGCCGGCGAATCTCCGGGTGGCGGAGCCGGAGGCCGACGACGCCTCCTCGGGCGTCCGCGAAGTCTGGCACGTCCAGCATGCCAAGAGCGACGACCGCCTGGTGATCAGCATCCACGAGCACCTGCACGAATACAGCCACGACCTGGGCGTGGACCCTGGGCTGGTCAAGGACGGCGTGGAGGCCGACCTGCAGCGCCTGCTGGCCGAACAGATCCACCGCCTCGGCCCCGGCCACACCCTGGTGCGGCGCGAATACATGACGGCGATCGGGCCGGTGGACATCCTGGCCCGCAACGCCGACGGCGGGACCGTGGCCGTGGAGCTCAAGCGCCGCGGCGACATCGACGGCGTGGAACAGCTGACCCGCTATCTGGAGCTGCTCAACCGCGATCCCCTGCTGGCTCCGGTCAAGGGCATTTTCGCGGCCCAGCAGATCAAGCCGCAGGCGCGCGTGCTTGCCGCCGACCGGGGCATTGAATGCCTGACCCTCGATTACGACGAGATGCGCGGCGTGGACGACGCCGACTCCCGCCTGTTCTGACGCTCCGGCGGGCGTGCAACAGCGCGCGCTCTCCTGCCGCTGGTGCCGCGCTCGTCGCCCGCCTGGCGGTAATTAACCCCGCGCCGAACTCTCGCTTAATAAAAGATTGAATTGTTCTTTGTACCGTTGACCGCCCATGGGGCTTATGTGATGCTTAACTCAGTCTTTGTGTAGGTGTGGTTTTCATGCTCGCAAGACGTGTTGCGAGTGTGAAGCTCCACGGCGTCCGGCCCCCAGGCCGTGTCGTTTGGATCTTCCACGGAGTAACCGGGTTGGTACGAGGTGTGCCGGCTTGTTTTTGTTTCACGATGAGGAGATTTAAATGGCACAGGGGACCGTTAAGTGGTTTAACGCGGAAAAGGGCTTCGGCTTCATCACACCGGATGAGGCCGACGGCGACGTCTTCGTTCACTACTCTGAAATCCAGTCGGGCGGATTCAAGACCCTCGACGAAAACCAGCGCGTGAGCTTCGAGATCGGCCAGGGCGCCAAGGGCCCCCAGGCCACCGGCGTCACTGTCATCTAGCTTCGGCTTGGCAGGGCGGGCCCTCCACGGCACCGCCACACACACAGAACCCCTCCGATGCCTTCGGAGGGGTTCTGTGTATTCCGGCGTCGGACGCTGCGGCGTCAGGCGGGAAGCTTCGGCGGTCCCAGCCGGACCACGTCTCCGCCCAGTGCGCGCAGGCGTTCGTCGAACCGCTCGTATCCCCGGTCAATGTGCTCGACGCCGTGGATCTCGGTGGTGCCGTCGGCCACCAGCCCCGCGATCACCAGCGCGGCGCCGGCCCGGATGTCGTTGGCCTCGACCGGTGCGCCGGAGAGCTGCGGCACCCCCTTGATCAGCGCGTGGTGCCCGTCCAGCCGCACCACCGCTCCCAGCCGGGCCAGTTCGGAGGTGAAACCCCAGCGCGCTTCGAAGACGTTTTCCGTCACCATGCCGTGCCCGTCCGCCACGGCATTCAGCGCGACGACGAACGGCTGCAGGTCCGTGGGAAAGCCGGGGTACGGCAGCGTGGAGACGTTGATCGGCCGCGGGCGCTCCGGTCCTTCCACCGTGAATCCGTCGTCCCTGCTGGTGATCCGGCAGCCGGCCTGTTCCAGCTTGTCCAGGACCACGGCCAGGTGGCCGGGGTTGGACCTGGCCACGTCCACCGTTCCACCGGTGACGGCAGCTGCGAAGGCCCAGGTCCCGGCGACGATCCGGTCCGGCACGGTGCTGTGGCGCACGGGCTGCAGGCTCTCCACGCCGGTGATGACCAGCGTGGGCGAGCCGATCCCTTCGATCCGGGCACCCATCGAGACCAGCAGGTCCGCGATGTCGGTGATCTCCGGTTCCCGCGCCGCGTTGTCGATCACCGTCACTCCCCGGGCCAGGGTCGCGGCCATCATCAGGTTTTCGGTGGCGCCGACCGACGGATACGGCAGGCGGTGGTGGGTCCCGTGCAGCCCCTGCGGCGCCTTGGCCACCAGGTAGCCGTGGTCGATGCTGATGTGGGCGCCCATCTGTTCCAGCCCGGCCCGGTGCATGTCCAGGCCGCGGCTGCCGATGGCGTCTCCCCCGGGCAGTGCCACTTCCGCCTGCCGGCAACGTGCCACGAGCGGGCCGAGCACGGAAATGGAGGCCCGCATGGCGCGGACCAGGTCGTAGTCTGCCTGGTGGGCCGGCGCCTCCGGTACGTCGATGTGGACGCTGGCGGCGTCCACGTCGTAATCCACCCCGCAGCCGAGCCGACGCAGCAGTTCCGACATGATCCAGACGTCCTGGATGTCCGGCACATTCGTGATCGTGGAACGGCCCTGTGCCAACAGCACCGCGGCCATCAGCTTCAGGACGCTGTTCTTGGCGCCGGGAACCTCCACCCGCCCGTTCAGCGAGCTGGGGCCATGCACCACGATCACGTTCTCCATGGAAACCATCCTACGGTTGGGGCGGGACTGCGCCGGTTACGAACGGCTGGGCCGGTTAAAGACGGACGGCGCGGCTCCTGGAAGAGCCGCGCCGCAGAGGGATCTCAGCGCCAGGTGCCGATGCCGATCACCGGCCCGGCTTCCAGCCAGGACGAGAGACCCGCATAGACGTCGAAGGTCATGGCCATCGACAGATCCTGTTTTTCGTGCGTGAGCATCACGACGATCGCACCGGGCTGGATCTTGGCCCGCTCGGTTTCGGTCGGCTGCCGCCAGCCCTGCAGTTCCAGCGAACTGCGCCGGAACCGATAGCGCGGTTTGGGGCTCAACGACAACAGGCGCAGCCATTCCAGGTGCGTGTCCGTATAACGACAAACCCCCATCTGCCAGCTGCCGGGCAGCATGGCGATGGAGGCGTCGAAGGTGCCAAGGGCGCGCCGCAGCTGGTAGCGGCGCACCCCGAAGGCGACCAGTGCCAACACCAGCAGCAGGAAGACTGCGGCCAGTATGGCGAACGTGACGTCGAGACCGTTCACCGGCGGCTAGCGGGTTCCCGCCGTAGCCTCGTCGCCCACCGTCGCGTTGTCTGCGACGATGACGACCCGGTTGCTGTCGACAGAGAAAAACCCGCCGTCGACATTCACGTTGATGCGCTCACCGGAGACCGGCTCGATGACCAGCTCGCCGGCGGCCAGGACCGCCAGCACCGGGCTGTGCCCGGGCAGGATCCCGATCTCGCCGTCGCTGGTCCGCGCCCTGACCATTGTTGCCGGGCCGGACCACACGAAGTGGTCGGCGGCAACAATCTCAACTTCCAGTTCAGCAGAAATATTAGCCACAGGCCTTACTTCCCGGTCTGTTCCTGGATCTTGGCCCACTGGCGCTCCACGTCGTCCAGGCCGCCCACGTTGAAGAAGGCCTGCTCGGCGATGTGGTCGAGCTCGCCGTCGCAGATGGCCCGGAAGCCTTCCACGGTGTCCTTGATGGAGACCGTGGAACCCTCGACGCCGGTGAACTGCTTGGCGGTGTAGGTGTTCTGCGACAGGAACTGCTGGATGCGGCGGGCGCGGGCGACGACGATCTTGTCCTCTTCGCCCAGTTCGTCAATGCCGAGGATGGCAATGATGTCCTGCAGTTCCTTGTTCTTCTGCAGGATCTGCTTCACGCGGACCGCGGTGTTGTAGTGGTCCTGCCCGATGTACTGCGGATCCAGGATGCGCGACGTCGAGGTCAGCGGATCCACGGCCGGGTACAGGCCGCGCGAGGCGATTTCACGGGACAGCTCCGTGGTGGCGTCCAGGTGGGCGAAGGTCGTCGCCGGTGCCGGGTCGGTGTAGTCGTCCGCGGGGACGTAGATCGCCTGCATCGAGGTGATCGAGTGGCCCTTGGTGGAGGTGATGCGTTCCTGCAGCACGCCCATCTCGTCGGCCAGGTTCGGCTGGTAGCCCACGGCCGAGGGCATGCGGCCCAGCAGCGTGGAAACCTCGGAACCGGCCTGCGTGAAGCGGAAGATGTTGTCGATGAACAGCAGCACGTCCTGCTTCTGCACATCGCGGAAGTACTCCGCCATGGTCAGGGCGGACAGGGCCACGCGCAGACGCGTTCCCGGCGGCTCATCCATCTGGCCGAACACCAGCGCGGTGTCCTTGAGCACGCCGGCTTCTTCCATTTCCACCCAGAGGTCGTTGCCCTCGCGGGTACGCTCGCCAACGCCGGCGAACACCGACGTGCCGCCGAAGTTGCGGGCCACACGGGTGATCATTTCCTGGATCAGCACGGTCTTGCCCACGCCGGCGCCGCCGAAGAGGCCAATCTTGCCGCCCTTGATGTACGGGGTCAGCAGGTCGATCACCTTGATGCCGGTCTCCAGCATCTCGGTGGAGCCTTCCAGCTCGGCGAAGTTCGGTGCCTTGCGGTGGATCGGCCAGCGCTCGGTGATTTCCAGCTGGGACGCTTCGACGTCGAGCGGCTCGCCCAGGACGTTGAAGATGTGGCCCTTGACGCCGTCGCCCACGGGCACGGTGATCGGGGAGCCGGCGTCCTGGACCGTGGTGCCGCGGACCAGGCCGTCGGTGGCCTGCAGCGAGATCGCGCGGACCAGGTTGTCGCCCAGGTGCTGCGAGGTCTCGAAGGTGATGGTGCGGGTCTCGCCGTTGAGGGTCACCTCAGCGGTGAGGGCGTTGTACATTGCGGGGATTGCGTCCGCCGGAAATTCGACGTCGACAACCGGGCCGATGACACGGGCGATACGGCCGGTAGCGCCCGTAGCGACGGAACCGGTTCCGTGCTCGATGGTTTGGGCAGTCATCTTTCTCACTTCTCAGTTTCGATGGCGTGGTTATGTGTGCTGTTGCTGCAGGGACTTATCAGGACGCCGCGAGGGCGTCCGCGCCACCGACAATCTCGGTGAGTTCCTGCGTAATCTCTGCCTGGCGCGCGTTGTTGCGCAGACGGGTGTACTTCTCGATCAGGTCCGTGGCGTTGTCGCTGGCCGACTTCATCGCGCGCTGGCGTGCAGCGAGCTCGCTGGCAGCGGCCTGGAGCAGGGCTGCGAAGATGCGCGACTCGATGTAGCGCGGCAGCAGTGCGTCCAAAACCTGCTCGGGCTCCGGCTCGTACTCGTACAGCGGCAGCAGATCGGTCTCTGCGGTGGCCTCTTCTTCCACGACCTCCAGCGGCAGCAGTCGGATGACCGCGGGCTCCTGGGTAACCATGGACTTGAAGCGGGTGTAGACAATGTGGAGCTCGTCTACGCCACCGTCCTCATACGGCGTGTTGAAGTCGGAGAGCAGTGCCTCGCCGATCTCGCGGGCGGTCGCGAACTCAGGAGCGTCCGTTCCGCCCGTCCAGACCTGCTGGTACTGAATGTTCCGGAAGTCGAAGTAGGCCTGCGCCTTACGGCCGACCAGGTAGTGGCGGACTTCCTTGCCTTCTCCATGAAGCAGCTCGGTCAGGGACTGGGCCTGCTTCAGCACCGACGCGGAGTACGATCCCGCCAGACCGCGGTCGGAGGTCAGCACGAGCACGGCGGCCCTGCGGATCTGCTCCGGCTCGGTGGTCAGCGGATGGTCGATCTCGGACTGCGAGGCCACGGCAGAAACGGCACGGGTGATCGCATTGGCGTACGGCAACGAGGCCGCGACGCGGCTGCGGGCCTTGCCAATGCGTGAGGCGGCGATCAGCTCCATCGCCTTGAAGATCTTCCGCAGCGACGAAGTCGATGCGATCTTCTGGCGGTAGACCCGAATCTGGGCTCCCATACTCTTCCTTTCCTCGTCCTCGGCGGCCGGACGGAACCCTCAAGTGGTTCCGCCCGGCCAACGAAGATGAATTAGCGCTTCTGCTTGACGATCTGTTCCTGGGCGACTTCGTCTTCGGCCAGGGGGTCGTACTCTTCGTGGCCGGCGCCGACCAGACGGCTGTCGCCCTCCCCGAAGAAGCCCTGCTTGAAGTCCACGATCTGCGACTTCAACTCGTCCACGGTCGAATCCTCGAGCAGATTCGTCTGGGCGATCGTCGTCAGCACCGAGCTGCGGTGCCGCAGGTGCGAGAGGAACTCGGTCTCGAACCGGGTGACGTCCTCGACCGGAACATCGTCCAGGTAGCCGTTGGTGCCGGCCCAGATGGACACGACCTGGTTTTCCACCGGGTACGGCGTGTACTGGCCCTGCTTCAGCAGTTCCATGAGGCGCGCACCGCGGGTCAGCTGCTGGCGCGACGCCGCATCGAGGTCCGAGGCGAACATGGCGAACGCCTGCATGTCCCGGTACTGGGCCAGGTCCAGCTTCAGCGTGCCGGAGACCTTCTTCATGGCCTTGACCTGTGCCGCACCGCCCACGCGGGAGACGGACACGCCGACGTCCACGGCGGGACGCTGGTTGGCGTTGAACAGGTCGGACTGCAGGAAGATCTGGCCGTCCGTGATGGAGATGACGTTGGTCGGAATGTAGGCCGAGACGTCGTTCGCCTTGGTCTCGATGATCGGCAGGCCGGTCATCGAACCCGCGCCCAGCTCGTCGGAGAGCTTGGCGCAACGCTCCAGCAGGCGGGAGTGCAGGTAGAACACGTCGCCCGGGTAGGCTTCGCGTCCCGGCGGGCGGCGCAGCAGCAGCGACACGGCGCGGTAGGCTTCGGCCTGCTTGGAGAGATCATCAAAGATGATCAGAACGTGCTTGCCGGAGTACATCCAGTGCTGGCCGATGGCCGAACCGGCGTACGGCGCCAGGTACTTGAAGCCGGCGGGATCGGAGGCCGGGGACGCCACGATGGTGGTGTACTCCAGCGCACCCTTGTCCTCCAGGGTCTGGCGGACGGCGGCGATGGTCGATGCCTTCTGGCCGATCGCCACGTAGATGCAGCGGACCTGCCGGTTGACGTCACCGGACTCCCAGTTGGCCTTCTGGTTCAAGATGGCGTCGACGGCGATGGCCGTCTTGCCGGTCTGGCGGTCGCCGATGATCAGCTGGCGCTGTCCGCGGCCGATTGGGATCATCGCGTCGATGGCCTTCATGCCGGTCTGCAGCGGCTCGTGAACGGACTTGCGCTGGGTAACGCCGGGAGCCTGCAGCTCCAGTGCGCGGCGCTCGTGCGATTCGATCGGGCCCTTGTCGTCGATGGGCAGGCCCAGCGGGTCCACGACACGGCCGAGGAAGGCGTCGCCGACCGGTACGGACAGGATCTCACCGGTGCGGTGAACTTCCATGCCTTCTTCGATGCCGGTGAATTCACCGAGGATTACGACGCCGATTTCGCGGGTGTCGAGGTTCTGGGCCAGGCCCAGGACGCCGTTCTCGAAACGCAGCAGTTCGTTCGCCATGGCCGAGGGAAGACCCTCGACACGGGCGATGCCATCGCTGGCGGTGGTCACGTGGCCGACTTCGACCCGCTCGGCGCTTCCGGGTTCATAGGACGCCGCGAACTCGTTCAGCGCATTGCGGACGTCGTCGGCGTTGATGGTCAATTCGGCCATCTGCAGTCCCTGCTCTCCTGTGTTTATGATCATCGCGTGGTGCGCGACGACCGGTGTGTTTTTCAGTCTGTGTGAGGCTTCCGGCCCAGTCTCCGCGAGGAGGCTAAACCGCGAGACTCCGGCGGAGCTCGGCCAGGCGGGAGATCACTGACGCATCCACGACCTCATCCCCGACCATGACCCGCACGCCGCCAACCAGCCGTGGATCCACGTTGAAGTGGATCCGCAGCTCCCGGCCGTACAACCGGTTGAGCCCGGCCTGCAGGCGGCTCATCTGTTCGCTGGTCAGCGGACGGGTAACGCTGACCTCCGCGATCCAACGCTGCTGGCGCTTGGCCACCAACTGGATGAACCGCTCTACCAGGGCCGTGGGCTTGATGCCGCGCGGGGCGGTTACCGCCTGCCGGATCAGCAGCTGTGCCACGGGGCCCGCGGCCGGCACCAGCTTCAGCGCCAGCGCCGATTTGGCTTCGTCCGAAGCCTGGGGTTCCAGCAGGGCACGCTGCAGGCCGTGGTCCGACCCGACAATGCGGTTGAACGCGAACAGGTCCCTCTCCAGACCTTCGAGTCCGTCAACACCCTGGCCCTCTGCGACTGCGACAGCCGTCGTGGCCGCCAAGGTCTCCAAGGCGTCCCCGATGTCGCGCGCAGAGGCCCAACGCGCGGCAGCCAACGAGGTGGCGATGGCCCGGGCATCCGCCGAGACCTTCCCCTCGAGGAGGCGGCCGAACATGTCGGCCTTCTCGCTGCTGTCGCGCGCCGGATCGGTCAGGGCACGGCGCAGACCGGCATTGCTGTCCAGCAGGCCCAGGATCCCAAAGAGTTCCTCTGCCAGGGACAGCGAAGCGGTGGGAAGCTTAGCCTCCAGTTCCTGCTGTGCCGCTTTCAGTGACTCGCTCGATACACCGGCCATTATTTAGCAGCACCTGCACTCTGAGACTCAAGGTCGGCGAGGAAGCGGTCCACGACGCGGGCAGCGCGTGCGTCGTCGTTCAGCGACTCGCCGACAATCCTGCCGGCCAGTTCGGTGGCCAGGGTGCCGACTTCGCTGCGCAGCGATGTCACGGCTGCCTGACGCTCTGCATCAATCTGGACCTGGGCCTGCTCGCTGATGCGTGCAGCCTCTGCCTGGGCCTTTTCCTTCAGCTCCGCCAGGATCTGGGCGCCTTCGGCGCGGGCGTCCTCGCGGATGCGGTTGGCTTCCGCGCGGGCGTCCATCAACTGCTGCTTGTACTCGTCCAACGCAGCGCTGGCTTCGGCCTGGGCGGCCTCCGCCTTGGCAATCCCGCCCTCGATGGCTTCGGTGCGCTCCGCATACGTCTTCTCGAACGCCGGAACGACGAACTTGGCGACGATGTACATGAGAATCGCGAAGCCGATCAGCGTGACGACGATTTCCCAGACGTTAGGGATCAGAGGGTTTGCACCCTCCGCGGCGGCGAGGATCATAGCCTGATTCATATCTCACCCGTCCTATCTACTCGGTGTGGATGGTCCGCGTTGCCCTGTTAGAGGACGAACGCGAACACCAGACCAAGAATGGCCAAAGCTTCAGTCAGCGCGAGACCCAGGAATGCGATCGGCTGCAGCACGCGCTGTGCCTCCGGCTGGCGGGCAACGCCGTTGATGTAAGCAGCGAACACGAGGCCCACACCGATGGCACCGCCGATAGCGGAGAGACCGTAACCGACGAGGTTGATATTGCCTTCCATTATTTTCCTTTCAAGATGCCCCAATGGGCAGGTTGTTGGTTCAGGTTCTTCCCCAGCGGGGAAATTTAGTGTTCCTCGGCCAAGGAGCCTTGGATGTAGATCGCGGTCAGCAGGACGAACACGTACGCCTGCAGGACCTGGATCAGGATTTCGAAGAAGTACATGCCCACGCCGCCGGCCAGCGTCAGGATGCCCAGCGGCTTCAACCAGAAGTCGGCATCCATGATCAGGAATTCGGATCCGGCGGCAGCCAGCATGATGATCAGGTGGCCGGCCAGCATGGTGGCGAAGAGACGCAGGCTGTGCGTGACCGGGCGGACCAGGAAGGTGGAGATGATTTCGATGAGGACGACCAGCGGGAGGATCGCCTTCGGCACGCCGGACGGAACGACGGCGAGCTTGAAGTAGGCGATGCCGTGCTTCTTGATGCCCAGGACGATCCACGTAATGTAGACGACGCCGGCCAGGGCGTAGGCCGTGCCCACGTGCGACGGGGTCGGCAGCTGCAGCAGCGGAATGGAGCCGAAGAGGTTGTTCACCAGGATGAAGAAGAACAGTGCCATCAGCAGCGGGACGAACGGCCTGAAGTCGCGCTCACCGATGATGTCCTTGCCCACCGAGTTGCGGACGAAGTTGTAGCTCATTTCGCCCAGGTGCTGCAGCTTGCCGGGAACAAGCTGGCGGCGGCGGGAGGCCGCCACGAAGAACCAGGAAATCAGTGCGACGGACAGCAGGACCAGCAGCATCTGCTTGCCGAAGCCCTCACCGTACGGGGCCATCCACGGGAGAACCTCCGGTAGATGCATATCTTCGAGGCTCGGTGGGACGAAGCCACCTTCATCAGCGGCCGCCGGAAGCGCAAGCGCGATCAACGCGTTTCCTCTCTGCAGTGTCCATCTTTGGGCGTTTCAGGGTGGGTCGCCATCGAGGCAGGCCACCATATAAAGTTTTCTGACATTTAGGTGTGGTCCCCCGCGCCATCCTCATGGCGGCGCCGGGCGCCGCGCGTGAGGTTGTGTTTGCGGGCCAGATAATATCCGCCTCCAGCGCCCAGAACGGCGCCGACGAAAATCAGCCAGCGGGTATCCAACAGATAGTCCAAACCCCAGCCTACCAAACCCCAGGCGATGATCCCGCCAAGGATATAGGTGAGGACGGTGTTGCCGCCCTGGTAGGTGGAATCGTCCCCGGAACCGCTCCGCGCGGGGCCGGATGTGCCTTTAGAGGCCATGTCCGATTTCCCCTTCCGAATGCTGCCGACGGTCCGCCGGCTCCGGTTCGGGGTCGGCGTACAACTGGTGCCGGGTGCGCGAGAAGGCGAACACTTCGGCCGCCTGCCAGACCACCACGGTGGCCACCGCCGCAACAAAGAACCAGGTCCGCTCGAGCCACATCGGGGTGCCGATGAGGAAGAGAGCCGCCCCAAAGCCCACTACTTTGATGATGTAGGTGGCGATGAAGGCACCGATGGCGCCGGAAGGATTGGACCGCCCCACGTAGTGGCCCACCAGCAGGCTGATCGCGAAGAACAGCACCACCAGCGTCGCGCCGAGCAGGGCACTCAGGGCACCGGCCGCACCCGCCGCCACCGTTGACATCACGATGACCAGCCCGGCGGTTGCACCGCCGGCGACCAGGGCGGACCGCAGGATCTTCAGCCACGGCGACCGGGTGGGACCGGATGCAGCGACAGCTGCGCCAGCGGCGGGGTGGCCGTCGTGGCGTGAAGCGCGCATTGGTAGTCCGTTTTCGATCGCGGTGCGGGGCGGGCCGGAACGGCCGGGTTTATTCTACATGAGATAGAACTTGCCGACGAGTCGGGCCCCGCCGTTACGCCGCCCGGTTGGCGGCGTTGGATGAGCGGCGGCTGAAGAGCACCGGCGCCCGCAGGTAAAAAACAACGGCGGCGGCGCACGCGGCGATGGCTGCCGCCTTGCCCGCGAGGCCCGATTCGGCCGCCAGGTAGCCGCAGAAACCGGTCAGCAGCGAACAGCCGGTGACCAGCAGCGCCGACTGCACGTGGCTGAAGCCCACGTCCGTCAGCCGCTGGTAGGCGTGCTGCCGGTGCGGCGTGTACCACCGCTCCCCCGCGCTGATCCGGCGCAGCAGCGTGGCGAGCGTGTCGGCCAGGTAGATGGCCACCGGACCCAGCAGGTACTCCGCCTGCACGCCGTCCAGAAAGGCGGTGATGCCCAGCATGGCCAGGCCCGCCCCCAGCAGGTAGCTGCCGACGTCGCCCAGGAAGACGTTCCCGCGGCCCAGGTTCCAGGGCAGGAACGCCACAAAGGCGGCCGCCACCACGGTCCCGCCGACCACCAGCCAGCCGTGGCCGGTGATGGCGCCGGTAGCGGCGAACATCAGTCCGACGGCCGTGCCGTGCAACCCGGAAATCCCGTTGATGCCGTCCATGAAGTTGGCGATATTGATGTAGGCCGCCAGGGCGAGGGCGCCCAGCGGCAGCCACCACCACGTCTGGCCGGTGAGTCCGATGGCCAGTGCGGTGCCGCCGAGTCCGATGCCCAGCTGCAGCGCGGCCCGGCCGCGGATGGACAGTCCCCGAAAGTCTTCGATCCAGCCCAACAGCGCGGCGGCGGCGGCCACCCCGGCGACCGCGAGCAGCAGTTGCGGCGCCTCGACGGCGCCTCCGAGCGCGGCGATCAGCAGCCCCGCCAGCAGCCCGGCCGCCACCGTGATGCCCACGCCGCGGACGACGACGCGGGTGTGCGAGGACCGCTCGTTCGGCACGTCGAGCACGCCCAGCCGCTTCAGCACCGGGATCAGCGCGAACGGCAGCAACAGGCTGAGCAGGAGGGCCGCGGCAACGGCCACCACGGCTGCGGTCACGACGCCCGCTCCCGCCCGTCGTCCTTGAGCCCGGCCTCGAGTTCGTCGTCGGCGGATGCTGCCGGCGGGACCACGTCGTCGGCGGCCACTGCCCCCGGGACCACGTCGTCGAGTTCGTCGTCAGCGGCCGCTGCCGCCGGGACCACGTTTATCGCCCCGGTCGAGGCCGAGATCAGGTCCTGCCGGCTCTTCCACTCGGCCAGGCTCATCAGGTTCGGGTCCAGGCCCTCGATGGAGGCGTGCGAGATTTTGGGGTGCAGGGGACGGGAATCGCTTTCGCCCTCCCCGATCAGGTCCTCGTGCAGCTTTTCGCCGGGGCGCAGGCCGGTGAAGACAATTTCCACGTCCTTGCCCGACATCGCGATCATCCGCTCGGCGACGTCCAGGATCTTCACCGGTTCGCCCATGTCGAGGATCAGCACTTCCCCGCCGCTGCCGATCGCGCCGGCCTGGATCACCAGCTGGCAGGCTTCCGGAATTGTCATGAAGAACCGGGTGGCCGCGGCGTCGGTGACCGTGACCGGACCGCCCTTGCGGATCTGCTCGCTGAACAGCGGCAGCACCGAGCCGCGGCTGCCCAGCACGTTGCCGAACCGGACGGAGACGTACTTCTGCCCGGTCTGCTGCGCCACCCAGGCCGTCAGCTTCTCCGCCACGCGCTTGGAATGGCCCAGCACGGTGGTGGGGTTGGCGGCCTTGTCGGTGGAGATGTTGACGAAGGTCGCCACGTGCGCGGCGCGGGCCGCGCGCAGCACGTTCAGCGAACCGAGCACGTTGGTCTTCCAGGCCTCCTCCGGGTACTGCTCCAGCAGCGACACGTGCTTGAGCGCCGCGGCGTGGAACACCACTTCCGGCTTCCGGTCGAGGAAGATGGCCTCGAGGGCGGCGGGGTCGCGGATGTCGGCCAGCACGGTGTCCCTGCCCGTGAGCAGGCCCTTGCCGGTGATCGAGATCTGCGTGCCCTGCAGCCCGGTCTCGTCGCGGTCCAGCATGATCAGCTCGGCCGGCTGGAAGGCGTGGATCTGGCGGCACAGTTCGGAACCGATGGACCCGCCGGCGCCCGTGACCAGCACGCGCTTGCCGGTGACGTAGTGGGCAATCTCTTCGACGTGGATATCCACCGGCTGCCGCCCGATGAGGTCCTCGATGTCCACCTCGCGGAAGGAAAAGTCCTGGCGGCCGGTGAGCATTTCCTTCAGCGGCGGCACCACCAGCACCCGCATGTTCCGGCCCGCGATGCTGTCGGAGATCTGCCGCATCCGCGCGGAGTCGATGTCCGCGATCGCCACCAGCAGCACGGTCGCCCCGGTGCGCTGCGCTATCTCCGGCAGGTCCTCCATCCGGCCCAGCACGGGGACTGAGGCGATGCGCAGGTGCTTTTTGGCCGGATCGTCGTCGATCAGCCCCACCGGCAGCCAGGGCGAGGCCGGGTCGTTGCTCATCCGGGTCACGATGTTGTTGCCGACGAAACCGGCGCCGTAGATCAGCGTCCGCTCCGCCTCGTCGCCCGGTTTGGCCTTGCTTTCCACGTACATCCGCTTCAGGTAGCGGACGGCGGCCATGAACAGGCAGGCGAACGGGAAGGCGATCAGGCCGGTGCCGCGCGCGATGCCCAGCGAGATGCCGAACAACAGCAGTCCGACGCTGAGGATCAACGACACCGAGATGGTCACCATGACCAGCAGCTTGGCCTCGTGGAAGCTGCCGAAACTGTAGCGGCCCTTATAGAGGGCGAACGCAGACCCGACGGCCATCTGGGCCGCGATGGCCACCGCGCAGAGCAGGATGATGCCGGGAATCTTGGTCAGGCTCAGCGTCATCTCGTAGCGCAGGAAGACGGCCAGCACGATGGCCAGGACCCAGGCCAGGGAGTCCAGCAGGATCTGCGACCAGAGCCACAGGGCCCGGTCGCTGCTGGCGGTCTTGCCGCGGGGAAGAGCGGAATCGTGGCTCATGCCTCTACGGTCTCCCCCAGGCCCAGGATGCCCGGCACGACGGTGCGCAGGGCCTCCAGGCTGATCGTGCCCTCGCGGACCACCCGCAGTGTGGCGGAGGTGCAGTCGACGATGGTGGAGGGAACCGCCGTCGAGCCGTCCACGGGCCGGAAGCCGTCTTCCAGGTAGACCTCCACCGACTCGGCCAACTGTTCCTTGGCCTGCGCGGCCGTCTGCGCCGACGGCTGCCCGGTGCGGTTCGCGGAGGACACGGCCAGCGGCCCGGTGGCCGCCAGCAGTTCCAGCGCCAGTTCGTCGTCGGGCATGCGCAGGGCGACGGTGCCCTTGGTCTCGCCCAGGTCCCAGGTCAGCGACGGCTGCGCGCGGAAAATCAGGGTCAGCCCGCCGGGCCAGAAGGTGTCGGCGAGGGCCCGGGCCTCGTCGCTCACGTCGGTGGCCAGCCCGTCCATGGTCTGCGGCCGCGGCACCAGCACCGGCGGGGGCATTTTGCGCCCGCGTCCCTTGGCGGCCAGCAGGGTGGCCACGGCCTGCGGCGAGAACGCGTCGGCGGCGATCCCGTAGACGGTATCGGTCGGCAGGACAACGCACTGCCGGTCGGCGATGGCGGCCTGGGCTGCCGCCAGTCCCTCGCTGCGGGCGGCGGCGTCGTCGCAGTTATACGTAGTGCTCACAGACTCATTGTTCCATTCTCATAACCGTTGGGCCGACGTGGCCCGCTCGCGCCCGGTCAGATCGTAGCGGGTGGCCACCTGGTCCCAGCATCCGGCCGAGCGCAGGAGGGAGTGCACGGCGGCGGCCTGGACTTCGGCGTGCTCCATGATGAAATGGCCGCCCGGCTTCAGCAGCCGCGCGGCCGTCGCCGCCGTCGCCGCCGGCAGTTCCATGCCGTCCGCTCCCCCGCCGTAGAGCGCCATCTGCGGGTCGTGCTCGGCCACTTCGGGCTCGCGCGGGACCGCTTCGGCGGGGATGTACGGCGGATTGGAGACGACGACGTCGAACGTTCCGTCGTGCGCGGACAGCGCGGTGCGCAGGTCCTCCCGCAGGAGGGTGACGCCCAGCGGCGCCAGGTTCCGTTCGGCCCAGGCGTGGGCGAGGGCGCTCAGTTCCACCGCGTAGACGGTGGCCGTGGGAACTTCGCTGGCCACGGCGGCGGCGATCGCGCCGGAGCCGGTGCCCAGGTCCACCACTTTGGCCGCGGGCAGGGCGCGGGCGCGGTCGATCGCGTGCTGGGCAACGGTTTCGGTTTCCGGCCGCGGGACGAACACGCCCGGTCCCACCTGCAGTTCGAGATGCCGGAAATAGGCGCGGCCGGTGATGTGCTGCAGCGGGATGCGGGTGGCCCGCTCGGCCACCAGGTCCTCGAGCCCGGGCGGAGCTTCCGCTCCCAGCAGCGCCAGCGCGCGGACTCGCCCCGGGGAAACGCCCAGCAGGTGGGCGGCGAGCAGTTCGGCGTCCACCCGCGGCGAGGGGACGCCGGCCTCGGCCAGCCGCGCGGCGGCGGCGGACAGGGCGTCGGCCAGGTTCGTGGCGGGCACTGCCGGCTAGTTTTCCTCGCCCAGGGCGGCCAGCCGGTGTTCCTCGTCCGCCTGGATGGCGGACTGGATCACCGGTTCCAGTTCACCGTTCATCACCGCGTCCAGGTTATAGGCCTTGTAGCCGGTGCGGTGGTCGGCAATCCGGTTTTCCGGGAAGTTGTACGTACGGATGCGCTCGGACCGGTCCATGGTGCGGATCTGCGACTTGCGCGTCTCGGAGTTCGCGGCGTCGATCTGCTCCTGCTGGTGGGCCAGCAGCCGCGCCCGGAGCACGCGCATGCCGGCCTCGCGGTTCTGCAGCTGGGACTTCTCGTTCTGCATCGCGACCACGATGCCGGTGGGCAGGTGGGTGATGCGCACCGCCGAGTCGGTGGTGTTCACCGACTGGCCGCCCGGACCCGAGGAACGGTAAACGTCGATCTTCAGGTCGTTCTGATGGATATCCACTTCTTCCGGCTCGTCCACTTCCGGAAGCACCAGTACGCCTGCGGCGGAGGTGTGGATGCGGCCCTGCGATTCGGTCACCGGGACGCGCTGGACGCGGTGCACGCCGCCCTCGAACTTCAGCCTGGCCCAGACGCCTTCGGACGGGTCGTTGGAGTTGCCCTTGATGGCCATCTGGACGTCCTTGTAGCCGCCCAGGTCGGACTCCGTCGCGGAGATGATCTCGGTCTTCCAGCCGCGGGATTCGGCGTAGCGCATGTACATCCGGAGCAGGTCGCCCGCGAACAGGGCCGCCTCGTCGCCGCCTTCGCCGCCCTTGACCTCAATGATCACGTTGCGCGCGTCGTCCGGATCGCGCGGGATCAGCAGGCGGCGGAGCCGTTCCTGGGCGATTTCGAGTTCGGCTTCGAGTCCGGGCACCTCGGCCGCCAGTTCGGGATCCTCGTCGGCGAGCTCGCGTGTCGCTTCGAGGTCGTCCGCCAGGTGCGACCAGCGCTTGTACGCCTCGACGATGCCGTTCAGCTCCGCCGACCGCCGCCCCAGCTTCCGGGCCCGCGCCTGGTCGGAATAGACGGCAGGGTCGCTCAATTCCTTCTGGAGCTCGGCGTGCTCGTCAAGAAGCCCCTGAACGGACTCAAACATCTTCAAACCTCTTTCGACTCACAACAAGTCTAAATAGCAACGAAAGGAACGGCAGGTAAAGGTGACTTAACAGCAACAGCCGCTGAGTTTTTTGCCGGCCAGGGAGTGGCATCGGGCCTACCGGAGCCGGGCGGCTCAGGATCGCAGATCCTGGGCCGCCCGGCGTAGGGGCGGGGCCGGCAAAAAATCAGCGGCTGTAAAGCAGCTACTTGTCGTTTTCGGCCTTCGAGCCGAGCGTCGTCTTCTGGACCTGCATCAGGAACTCGACGTTGGACTGCGTCTCCCGGATCTTGCCGGTGAGCAGTTCCAGCGCCTGCTGGGTGTCCAGACCGGAGAGGACGCGGCGCAGGCGCCACATGATCTTGACCTCTTCGGGCGAGAGCAGGTTCTCCTCGCGGCGGGTGCCCGAGGCGTTGACGTCGACGGCCGGGAAGATGCGCTTGTCCGCCAGCGAGCGGGACAGTCGCAGTTCCATGTTGCCGGTGCCCTTGAACTCCTCGAAGATGACCTCGTCCATCTTGGACCCGGTCTCCACCAGTGCGGTGGCGAGGATGGTCAGGGAGCCGCCGTTTTCGATGTTCCGGGCTGCGCCGAAGAAACGCTTCGGCGGGTACAGCGCCGAGGAGTCCACGCCGCCGGAGAGGATGCGGCCCGAGGCCGGGGCGGCCAGGTTGTAGGCGCGGCCCAGGCGGGTCATCGAGTCCAGCAGGACGACCACGTCCATGCCCATCTCCACCAGCCGCTTGGCGCGCTCGATGGCCAGTTCGGCCACGGTGGTATGGTCGTCGGCGGGACGGTCGAAGGTCGAGGCGATGACCTCGCCCTTGACCGTGCGCTGCATGTCCGTGACCTCTTCGGGCCGCTCATCGACCAGCACCATCATGAGGTGGACCTCGGGATTGTTGGTGGTGATCGCGTTGGCGATGGACTGCAGGATCAACGTCTTGCCGGCCTTCGGCGGGGAGACGATCAGGCCGCGCTGGCCCTTGCCGATCGGAGCCACCAGGTCGATGACGCGGGGGCCGATCTTCTTCGGCTCGGTCTCCAGGCGCAGCCGCTCGGACGGGTACAGCGGGACCAGCTTGGTGAAGTCCACGCGGTCCTTGTTCTCCTCCACCGGCTTGCCGTTGACGGAGGTGAGCTTGACCAATGCGTTGAACTTCTGCCGGTTGCCCTGGCCGCCGGAATCGCCGTCACGCGGGGCGCGGATGGCGCCGACGACGGCGTCGCCCTTGCGCAGGTTGTGCTTCTTGACCTGGGCCAGCGAGACGTAAACGTCGTTCGGTCCGGGCAGGTAGCCCGAGGTGCGCACGAAGGCGTAGTTCTCCAGCACGTCCAGGATGCCGGCAACGGGCAGCAGCACGTCGTCGTCGGAAATCTCGGTGTCGTCGACTTCGGGACCGCGGTCGCGGCCGCGGCGACGCTCGTTGCGGTCGCGGTAGCGGGTGTTGTTGCTGTCGTTGTCGCGGCGGTTGCGGCGGTTGCGGTTGCGGCCGCGGCCGCCCTCGTCGCCGTCATCCTGGCGGGTATCGCGGGTGTCGCGCTCCCGGGTGTCGCGCTCCCGGGTGTCGCGCTCCCGGGTGTCGCGGGAATCGCGGTTGTCCCGGTTGTCCCGGGTGTCGCGGTCGGCGTCGCTGCGGTTGCGGTTGCGGCTGCGGCGGTCGGACTGGCCGTCTCCGCGGCCGGACTGCTGCTGCTGGCCGGCGGCGTCCTGGCCGTCCCTCTTCTCTTCCTGCTGAGCCTCGGCCGGCTTGCCGTCCGCAGCTTCCTGCGGCGCGTCGGCCTTGGTCTCGGCCGCGTCCTGCTGGCCGGATTCGGAGCGGCGGTTGCGTCCGCGGCTGCGGCGCTCCTGACGTCCGTCGCCGTCGCCCGGTGCGTTGTCCGCCGCGGGGGCCTGGGCCGGCGCGGTGTCGGCCGGGGCCTCGGTGGTGGCGGCGGTTGCTTCCGCGTCGGCGGCAGCCACGGTGCCGTCGCTGCTGGCCCGGCGGTTGCGGTTGCGGGTACGGCTGACCCGCTCTGCCGCCTTGGTCAGGTCGCCGCCGGCGGTGCCGCCGGTCGCGCCGTCGCTTGCAGCGCCGGTGGCCTCTTCCTTGGCCGCCGGAGTTTCGGTGCGCACCGGCTGCTCGGCCTTCTTGGCTGTGCGGTCGGCCACAGAGGAGCCACGCTGGTGGTCGGAGATCGCGGCGACCAGGTCGCCCTTGCGCATCCGCGAGCCGCCGGTGATGCCGAGCTGCCCGGCGAGCACCTGCAGTTGGGCCAGCTTCAGGCCGGCAAGGCCTGCACTCTTCGGTGCAGGAGAGTCTATTGTTTCCACACCTGCGGTCAGGTCAGTGGTTTCGGTCACGAAGGATCCTTCCCCCTCGTCGGGCGGTGTGCATATGAAGCGCACCGCGTTGTTTGCTACCCGGCCGTTGCATGAGAAGCCCGGCTGGGTCCGGTATTGCCTGCGGCGTCGTGCCGAAACAAGTCCGGGTGATCAGAGATGAAAAACCTTGAAACAAGCCGTCCGGATGGAACGAGTGAGGTCCTGTCCGGCCGATGGCCGGCAGCAACGCCGTTGAGTGCCGCGGAAGGCTCCTGAAAGGCTGCACCTGGAACGGGGATCCTGCCCAAACGGCTACTCGGCTTGCTTGATCCGGAGCATCCGGCAGGTGTCCTCGCCGGTTAATCCCGGGGGTGCACTTCCACTTTAGCACCATCTGTGTCCACTGCCAGTTTCAGCACCCGCCAGTTTCCCGGCGAGTCGCGGCGTTCCAAGTGCGCGGCGATGGCCCGCTGGACCTGCTCCGCTTCGGCCTCGTTGGCGGCGAGTGTCAGCACGGTGGGTCCGGCGCCGGAGACGACGGCGGCGTGGCCCTGGCTGCGCAGCGCCGCGATCAGCGCGGCGCTGGGTTCCATGGCCGGTGCCCGGTGCCGCTGGTGCAGCCAGTCTTCGGTTCCGGACCGCAGCAGGGACGGATCGCGGGTCAGCGCGTGGACCAGCAGGGCGGCGCGGCCGGAATTGGCGGCGGCCACGTGGTGCGGCACGGACGCGGGCAGGAGGTTGCGCGCGGTTTCCGTGGAAAGCTCGTAGGCCGGGATGGCCAGCACGGGCACGATGTCCGGGCAGATCGGCACGCAGGTGCTGGCGAACGCGCCGGCCTCTTCCCAGGAGATGGCCAGCTGTCCGCCCAGGGCCGGAGCCACGTTGTCGGGGTGGCCCTCCAGCGCCGAGCAAACCTGCAGGATGTCTCCCGCCCCCAGCCGTTCCCGCTCCGGCAGCAGCGCGTTGGCCAACAGCACGGCGGAGACTACGGCGGCGGCCGAGGATCCCATGCCGCGGCCGTGCGGAATGAGGTTCCGGGCCCGCAGGCGCAGCCCGCCGGCGTCGTACCCGGACTCACGCAGCGTGCCGCGCAGGGTGCGGATGATCAGGTGGCTTTCATCGGCGGGCAGCCCCGCCGCGCCCTCGCCGCTCACGGAGGCGTGGAAGACGCCGTCGTCGGTCGATTCCACCGTGACCGTGTCGTAGTAGGCCAGGGCCAGGCCCAGGCTGTCGAAGCCCGGGCCCAGATTGGCGCTGGTGGCCGGAACCCGCACGGTGACGCGCTGGCCGGGCGCGATGCGGCCGGCCACGGCGGTGCCCTCCCCCGGCAAGGTGCTGCTACTCAAGACCCAGGGCGCTGGCCACGCTGACCACGTCGAAGTCCACCTTGACCGGCGCCGCCTCGCTGCCGTCCTCGGTCTGCAGGGCCCACTGCGGGTCCTTCAGCCCGTGGCCGGTGACCGTGATGACGATGGTCTTGCCCGCGGGCACCTCGCCGGCCGCGTGCTTCTTGAGCAGGCCGGCGACGCCTGCCGCGGAGCCGGGCTCCACGAAGACGCCCTCGCGGGAGGAGAGCCAGCGGTGCGCGGCCAGGATCTCGTCGTCGGTCACCGAGTCGATCAGGCCGCCGGACTCGTCACGCGCGGCGATGGCGGTGTCCCAGGAGGCCGGATTGCCGATCCGGATGGCGGTGGCGATGGTCTCCGGTTCGGTCACCGGGTGTCCCAGCACCAGCGGCGCCGCGCCGGCGGCCTGGAAGCCCCACAGCACGGGGGTCTTGGTGGCGACCGGCGGGAGCATGCCGGCAATGGCCGATTCGTACGGCGCGGCGTACTCCTGGTACCCCTTCCAGTACGCGGTGATGTTTCCCGCGTTGCCGACCGGCATCACGTGGATGTCCGGGGCGTCGCCAAGATAGTCGACGGTCTCGAAGGCCGCCGTCTTCTGGCCTTGGATGCGTGCCGGGTTCACCGAGTTGACCAGGAACACCGGATAGGCCTCGGAGAGCTTGCGGGCCACTTCCAGGCAGTTGTCGAAGTTGCCGTTGATCTGGATGATCTCGGCGCCGTGCGCGATCGCCTGGCTCATCTTGCCCATGGCGATCTTGCCGGCCGGCACGAGCACCGCGCACTTCAGCCCGGCCTGGGTGGCATAGGCGGCAGCGGAGGCGGAGGTGTTGCCGGTGGACGCGCAGACCACCGCCTTGGCGCCGGCCTCCACGGCCGCGGTGATGGCCATGGTCATGCCGCGGTCCTTGAAGGAGCCGGTGGGGTTCATCCCCTCCACCTTGAGGTAGACCTCGGATCCGGTCAGTTCGGAGAGGGCCTTGGCCTGCACCAGCGGTGTGCCGCCTTCGCCGAGGGTGATGATCTCGGTCTGCTCCGATACCGGCAGCCGGTCCGCGTATTCACGGATGACGCCGCGCCATTGGTGGGCCACTTAGATTCCTTCTACTCGCAGGACAGAGGTAACAGCGTTGACGATGTCGAGCCCGCGCACGGCCTCGACCGTAGCGGCCAGCGACGCCTCGGAGGCCCGGTGGGTGACGAAGCGCAGTTCGGCGGTCACCTCGGCGCCGTCGTGGGCGGGATCCAGCGGGCCCTCGGTGTGGATGGTCTGGCGCATGGTCTCGATGGAGACCCCGTGCTCGGCGAAAACGCCGGCAATCTGGGCCAGCACGCCGGGCCGGTCGGCCACGTCCAGGCCGATGTAGTAGCTGGTCCGCACCGAGTCCAGCCCGACGGCGGGCAGGTCCACGGTCGCCGTTTCGGTCCGGCCCGGGCCGCCGCCGACCATGCGCCGGGCGGCGCTGACCACGTCGCCGACCACGGCCGAGGCGGTCGGCGCGCCGCCGGCACCCTGGCCGTAGAACATCAGTTCGCCGGCGTTTTCCGCTTCCACGAAGACGGCGTTGAACGCCCCGTGCACGGCGGCCAGCGGGTGCTGGCGCGGCAGCAGGGTCGGGTGGACGCGCACGGACACGCCCTCGCGGCCGTCGGCGCCGCTCAGCCGCTCGGCGATCGCCAGCAGCTTGATCACGTAGCCGGCGTCCCGGGCCGCGGCGATGTCGTCGGCGGAGACGGAGCTGATGCCCTGGCACTGGACGTCGGCCAGGTTGACCGCGGTGTGGAAGGCCAGCCCGGCCAGGATCGCGCCCTTGGCGGCGGCGTCATGCCCTTCGATGTCGGCGGTCGGGTCGGCTTCGGCGTAGCCGAGCTCCTGCGCGGCGGCCAGCGCCTCGCCGAACTGGGCGCCGGTGGAGTCCATCTGGTCCAGGATGTAGTTGGTGGTTCCGTTGACGATGCCCATCACCTTGGTGACGCGGTCCCCCGCCAGCGACTCGCGGATCGGCCGCAGGATGGGGATGGCCCCGGCCACGGCCGCCTCGAAGGAGAGTTCGACGCCGGCGTCGTCGGCCTGGGCGTACAGCTCCTGGCCGTCGGCGGCCAGCAGGGCCTTGTTACCGGTGACGACGGCGGCGCCGTTGTCGATTGCGGTGCGGATCAGCGTCCGGGCCGGTTCCAGTCCGCCCAGCAGTTCGATCACGATGTCGGCGTCCTTGACCAGCGTCGCGGCGTCGGTGGTGAACAGCTCTGCGGGCAGTTCCACGGCCCGTTTGGCGGCGGCATTGCGCACCGCGATGCCGGTCAGTTCCAGCCGCGCGCCGGTCCGTGCGGCCAGCACGTCGGCGTCGTCAAGCAGGATGCGGGCCACCTGGGCGCCGACATTTCCGCATCCCAACAGTGCTACCTTCAGCGTTTTCATGCTGCCCAAACTCTCAGTCTTAGTCTTACTCGCAATAACTGCTGCCCGGCCGGCGGTCAGCCCAGGTCACGGGCCAGCAGGTCGGCTTCGGTCTCGCCTCGAATGATCAACCGTGCCTCGCCGCCGCGCACGGCAACCACAGGTGGCCGGGCAACGTAGTTGTAGTTGCTGGAGAGCGCCCAGCAATAGGCCCCGGTCGCCGGCACCGCCAGCAGGTCCCCCGCCTCGATGTCCTCGGGCAGGTAAACGTTCCTGACTACAATGTCACCGCTCTCGCAGTGTTTACCAACCACGCGGGAAATAATCGGGGCCGCGTCCGTCACACGGGAGGCCAGCGCCGCCGAGTAGTCGGCGTCGTAGAGCACCGGCCGGGCGTTGTCGCTCATGCCTCCGTCCACGGACACGTAGCGCCGCGGGCTGCTGCCGCCGCCCTCCGTGTCCACCTGGACGGTCTTGCGGGTACCGGCCGAGTAGAGCGTGAACGTGCTGGGCCCGGCGATGGCCCGGCCCGGTTCGATCGAGATCCGCGGCACCGGGATGCCCAGCCGCTCCGTGACGGAACGCACGACGGCGGCCATCGCCTGGGCGAGTTCCGCCGGCGGGCGGGGGCTGTCGGCCTCGGTGTAGGCAATGCCGTAGCCGCCGCCCAGATCCAGTTCGTGCAGGTCCACGCCGTGGACCCGCTGCACCTCGGCCACGAACGTGAGCAGCCGCTCGGCCGCCAGCGCGAACCCCTCGGGCTCGAAGATCTGCGATCCGATGTGGCAGTGCAGGCCCAGCAGGTTGATGGACTCGTGCTCCAGCGCCGCCGCCACGGCCTGCGCGGCCGGCGAGCCGGCCGGGCGGGGCTGCGCGCCGTCGTGCCCCGCGCCGTCGTCGGCGCCGGCCATCGAGAGCCCGAACTTCTGGTCTTCGTGCGCCGTGGCAATGAACTCGTGGGTGTGCGCGTGCACGCCGGGGGTCAGCCGCAGCATCACGTTGGCCATCTCGCCGCGGGCGGCGGCGATGGCTCCCAGGCGCGCCAGTTCGTCGAGGCTGTCCACCACGATGCGGCCCAGCCCCATGTCCAGCGCGCGGTGGAGTTCGGCGTCGGACTTGTTGTTGCCGTGCAGGCCCAGGTCCTCCCCCGGGATGCCTGCGCGGGCGGCCACGGCCAGCTCCCCGCCGCTGCAGGTGTCCAGCCGCAGCCCCTCTTGCGCCACCCAGCGGGCGATTTCCACGCTGAGGAACGCCTTGCCGGCGTAGTACACGTCCACACCGCCGCAGAGCGTGCTGAAGGCCTCGTCGAAGGCCTGCTTGAACTCGCGCGCGCGGGCCCGGAAGTCGTCCTCGGACACCACGAACAGCGGCGTGCCGAACTGCTCCTTGAGCCGGGCGACGCCGAGGCCGGAAATTTCCAGTTCGCCCGCCGCGCCGCGGGACACGTCCCGGGCCCAGAGCTTGGTGTCCAGCCGGTTGACGTCCTGCGGGCAGGAGAGCCAGTCCGGAGCCAGGTCGGACGCGGCGGCGGTTTCGTGTGCTGCGGGCATTACATCCTCTCCGGCGCGCTGACGCCCAGCAGGCCAAGGCCGTTGGCCAGGACTTGGGTGACGGCGGCATTCAACCACAGGCGGGTACGGTGCGTGTCGGTGACTTCGCCGTCGCCGATCGGCGTCACGCGGCAGGCATCGTACCAGCGGTGGTACGCGCCGGCGATGACTTCCAGGTGCCGGGCGACGCGGTGCGGTTCGCGCAGCTTCGCGGCGGTGGCGACCACCGACGGGTAGGCGCCGAGCACGGCCAGCAGCTCGTTCTCCGTGGCGTGGTCCAGCAGCGAGGCATTGAAGGCGCTGCGGTCCACGCCGGACGAGGCCGCGTTGCGCGCGACGGCGCAGGTGCGCGCGTGGGCGTACTGCACGTAGAAGACCGGGTTGTCGTTGCTGTGCTTGACCAGCAGGTCCAGGTCGATGTCGATGTTGGAATCGGCGTGCGAGCGGGTGAGGGCATAGCGGGCGGCATCCACCCCCACGGCGTCGACCAGGTCCTCCATGGTCACCACCGTGCCGGCCCGCTTCGACATGCGCAGGGGCTTGCCGTCCTTGACCAGGTTGACCATCTGCCCGATCAGCACTTCCACCCGGTCGGCGTCGTCGCCGATGGCGGCCGCGGCGGCTTTCAGCCGGGCGACGTAACCGTGGTGGTCTGCGCCGAGCATGTAGATGCACAGGTCAAAGCCGCGGTCCCGCTTGTTCTTGAAGTAGGCGATGTCGCCGGCAATATAGGCGGCATTGCCGTCGGACTTGATGACGACGCGGTCCTTGTCGTCACCGAAGTCGGTGGACTTCAGCCACCAGGCACCGTCCTGGAAGTAGAGGCTGCCGGAGGCTTTGAGCTGCTCCAGCAGCTTTTCAACCGCGCCGTCCTCGAACAGGGAGTTTTCGTGGAAGTAGACGTCGAAGTCCACCCCGAACTCATGCAGCGATTCCTTGATGGCGCCAAACATCAGTTCGACGCCGCGGCTGCGGAACTCTTCCTGCGGGTCGGCCGCCGACAGCGCATCCGGATTCTGCCGCAGCACCGCCTGGGCGATGTCCGCGATGTAGTCACCGCCGTAGCCATCCTCGGGGGCGGGTTCGCCCTTTGCCTTCGCCAGCAGCGAGCGGGCGAAGCGGTCGATCTGCGACCCGTGGTCGTTGAAGTAGTACTCGCGCGTGACGTCGGCACCCTGGGCGGCCAGGATGCGGGCCAGGGCGTCGCCGAGTGCCGCCCAGCGGGTCCCGCCCAGGTGGATCGGACCGGTCGGGTTGGCGGAGACGAATTCGAGGTTGATCCGCTGGCCCGCCAGGTCGCCGGCGGTGCCGAAGGCGCTGCCGGCCTCCACGATGCTGCGGGCCAGCGTTCCGGCTGCGGCGGCGTCCACGGTGATGTTCAGGAATCCGGGTCCGGCGATGTCCACCCGGCTGACGCCGTCGATCTTCTCCAGCCGCGCGCTGAGGATTTCGGCGAACTGGCGCGGGCTCATGCCGGCCTTCTTGCCCAGCTGCATGGCGATGTTGGTGGCCCAGTCCCCGTGCTCGCGGTTCTTGGGGCGCTCCACCCGGACCTCGCTGGGCATTTCGACGGCGAAGTCGCCGGCGTCGACGGCGGCCTGCAGGCAGGCGGCAATGGCAGCGGAAAGTTCTTCAGGAGTCACCCCACAAGCATAGGGCAATCCCTTGATCCGACCGGCTTTCGGCGGGCTGGCTGTGACCGGGCTCGCAGGCGCACTGTGCCGGCCGGACCGGCCACCTTGCATGCGGCCGCCGTCGGGGCCGGTCCGGGCGCATTTCTTCTGGCGGCGCAGATACTGATAAGCTCAATAGGTCCCGCAGGGCACCGGGTTTCCAGCCGGTGCCGCGCCCTCGTAGCTCAGGGGATAGAGCGTCTGCCTCCGGAGCAGAAGGCCGTAGGTTCGAATCCTATCGAGGGCACTGAAGCGCAGGACAAGGGAGAATCCCCGGCTCAAGAGCCGGGGATTCTCCCGTTAACGGCAGCCGGCCTGCGCCGGAGTCACCTCACTCGCCGTCTCCCGGCCCGTCGAAGCGGCGGTCGACGCCCACCTGGTCCACCTTGCGGTGGAAATGCATGCCGGACCTGCCACCAAGAATGGCACCGGCGAGCGAGACCAGCGCGGCGACGACCAGGAATACGATGCCGCCGGTCGTCAGCTCCCCTTCGCCTAGGGGCACGCGGGGGAAACTGTTCAAGCTGCTCAGCACATTGAACTGGCTGCCGGCGATCAGCCCCAGGATGGCGAGCACAATGGCAACCACGATCGCCCACAGCCACACGGCCAGCCCCTGCTTGACGCCGTCGAAGCGGGCCATCCGGCCGGCCACGTACCCGCCGCAGAAATACGAAATGAACAAGATGACGGCCAGGATGATCCCGCCCACTATGCCGACCGTCCCCAGGTTCCGGGACGCCTGCTCGGCGACCTGCGCGGGATCGGCGCTCTCGGCGATCCCCACGGCGGCGCCGATGGCGGCCATCAGCGCCGTCAGGATGACTCCGATCCCGGTGGCCGCGAGCCAGCCGAAGAACGCGGAGCCCCACTTGATGCCGCCGAATTGGCGCCTCTCCGCCGCTACCACGTCATTGCGTCGTTGTTTCGGGTTTCTGGCCCCTTCTGCAGCTGAACTCATCACCGGTTCTCCTTTATTCGCTTGGGGTGCGCGCACCCGGCAGGCGCATGCACCCTGCTCATCCGCCGCGCATCGCCCGCCGGACTACTAAGCACACTTATGAGTGTGCCTGCACGCGGGCCGCGGTACAAGGACAACCCCCGGCGTGCCGCGGAGGGAAACGGCCCCCTAGCGGGCCGCGCTGCCTGCCGGCTGCCGCGCGCCGGCGGCGGCGCCACCGCCGCGGAAGGTGCGGCGGTAGGACGCCGGGCTCACGCCAACGGACCTGGCGAAATGGTGGCGCAGCAGCACCGCCTGGCCGAACCCGGTGATCCGGGCGATCTCCTCGATGTTCAGGTCCGATTCCTCAAGCAGTTCCTGCGCACGCAGCACCCGCTGGGCGTTGATCCATGCCGCCGGCGTCGCGCCGGTCTCGGCCCGGAACCGGCGGGCGAAGGTGCGCTCGGACATGTGGACCCGCGCGGCCAGCTGGGCAACGCTGACGTCCTGGGCCAGGTTTTCGGACAGCCAGGCCAGCAGGTCCTTGAGGGTGTGGCAGCCGGCCAGCGACATGGGCCGGTCAATATATTGCGACTGGCCCCCGGCCCGATGCGGCGGCACCACCATGTCCCGGGCGATGGCCGACGCCACGGATGCCCCGAGTTCGGTCCGGACCAGGTGCAGGCAGGCGTCGATTCCGGCGGCGGTGCCGGCGCTGGTGATGATGCGCTCGTCCTCCACGTACAGCACGTTTTCGTCGACGTCGACCTGCGGATATTCGGCGGCCAGCTGGTGCGAGTACTGCCAGTGGGTGGTGGCGCGCCGGCCGTCCAACAGCCCAGCTTCAGCCAGCACAAAGGCCGCCGAGCACACGGACAAGACCCAGGCCCCGCGGGCGTGGGCCGCCCGCAGGGCCTGCAGAAGTGCTTCGGGGGCCTGGTCCATCCGCTGGTACGGCGCCACCACCACGAGGTCCGCGTCGTCGGCGGCCTCCAGCCCGAGGGGGACATTGAGGGAGAATCCCAGCTTGCTGCTGACGACCCCGGGCTCGGGAGTGCAGATCCGGAAGTCGAACACCGGAACGCCGGTCCCCCGGTCGGAACGGTCGATGCCGAAGACTTCGCAGACCACCCCGAATTCGAACGGCGCAGCTCCCGGAAGCACCACCACGGCCACCTTTTTCAGCATGCCCCCAGTATGGCAGTTTTTTATGCTTTATGGTCGTTTCTGCCACTCTTTTTTTGCCGGCCGCAGGACCACCATGGAGGCATGGAACTCCTCCTGATTACCGCACTGGCACTCCTCGTCATCATCGAAACCCTCCGGCTGATCCTGCGTGACGGACGGGGCAACACCCCGCCGGAACGCTCACAGGCCGACTGGACGGCCGGCTCCACCCCGAGCCGCCCCTACACCGACCTCGCCCGGCTGGCCTGACCCGGCCACCCCTCCGCGGGTTCCTGACGAAGGGACCCGCGGGACCCGAGCTTTTCCACGGCCCCGCGGGTCCCCCCTGCGCCCGACTGCCGGCGGTGGGCGGACAGGTCGCGCTACTGGCGGTGGGCGAACAGGTCGCGCAACAGCGCGATCTCGGCCAAGTGATGAATCATTTCCCGGTTGATGTGCAGCACCAGCGTCCCCATGGAGCGATCGGCATAGGGGCCTTCGGCCGGCCCGCAGGGCGCCACCAGCCCCTCGACGCCGAGTCCCCGGACCCCCGCGGTCCAGTGCGCATAGTATTCGTCCAGCAGTTCCAACGCGCCCGACGCCGTGCCCGGATAGTCGAACGATTCGTAGCTGACCGGCGGCCCGCCGAAGTGCGAGGCGTTACGGCTGCCCAGCACGCCCACCAGAATGTGGCCCAGCCGCCAGGCGACGGTGGTCACCGGCGGCGGCACCGGCTCCGGAAGTCCGAAGTCGATCGTGAAAATGCCGGCGCCCACCGCCATCGGGGCGGTGCTGGTCCCGCGGTGCCGCACGTTCCAGCAGCCCTCGGCGGGCTCCCAGAAGTACTCTTCGTCGGTGAGCCCCTCCAGCCGCGGCCGGGCCTGGGCGTCCCAATGCCACGTCAGCTGCTCGAGCAACTCCTCGGCTGCATTGAAAGACATGCCGGCTCCTCCCAACGGCGGCTCCCCGCCTGGGGAGCCCGGGAATCCATCATGCCGGGCGGCCGGCTGTTTGCCCATAGTCGGGACGCACCCCCTGCAACCGGGCAGGTTGCCGACGCCGGGCCCCCTGCATTACGGACCGTTCCTGTCCTGAATCGGGACTAGAGTGGCCCTATTGCCGGAACGACCGGCACCCGCGCGTGCTGCACGATTCGGCACGCTCCGGCTGCTGAAGTCAGGTGGGCCATGCTCGAAACATCCGCGCGGCTGCTGCAGTTGCTCTCCCTGCTTCAGATGCGCCGGGAGTGGACCGGGTCCGCCCTGGCCGAGCGGATGGGTGTCACCGAACGGACGGTGCGCCGCGACATCGGCAAACTCCGCAGCCTCGGGTATCCCATCAATGCGTCCCCCGGCGTGGCCGGCGGCTACCAGCTGGGCGCGGGCGCGCAGCTTCCGCCGCTGCTGCTCGACGACGACGAAGCCCTCGCCGTCGCGCTGGGTCTTGGGGCGGTGACCGCCAGCCCGGTGGCCGGCGTCGGCGAGGCGTCGCTCCGGGCGCTGACCAAGCTGGAGCAGGTGCTGCCGGCGCGGCTCCGGCCCAAGTTTTCCACGCTGAAGAACGCCGTGGTCACCCTGGCCGGCCCCACCGCGGCCGTTGACCCCGAGGTGCTGACCGGGATCTCCACCGCCATCGCCGAACGGCGCGTGGTCGGCTTCCGCTACGCCAAGGCGGACGGCGAGTCCGGCCGCCGCCTGGCCGAACCGTACCGGCTGGTGGACACCGGCCGGCGCTGGTACCTGGTGGCCTACGATACCGGCCGGCAGGACTGGCGCACCTTCCGGGTGGACCGGTTCGAGTCGGTTCCCACGACGCGTGAACGCTTTGCCCCGCGGAAGTTGCCGCAGCCGGACCTGGCCGCCTACGTCCAGCAGTCGATCACCAGGTCCCCGTACCGGTTCGACGTGGTGGTCCGGATCGACGCTCCCCTGCAGGCCGTCGCCGAGCGGATCCCGCCGAACATCGCCGTCCTGTCCGACGACGGCGGGGCCACCGTGCTGCGCGCCGGTTACGATTCGCTGGACTACCCCCTGGTCGAGCTGGCCGCCACCGGCTTTGCGTTCGAGATCCTGGAGCCGGCGGAATTCCGGCAGCGCGCCGCGGAGCTCGCGGGCCGGCTGGCTGCCGCGGCCGGCACGGGAACGGCGGCCGCCCCTACCGCCTAGGTGGGACAGCCGCCGTCGTACGTCGACCCGGTCCGATGCCGGTGGCTCCTGCAGCGCGGACGCTACTGGAGCATGGTGCGGTCGTCGACCACGCCCTTGATCTTCTCGAACTCATGCAGCAGGTCCGGCACGGTGGCCTTCTGCTTCTGTTCCTGGTCCAGGTCCAGGATGATCCGGCCCTCGTGCATCATGATCAGCCGCGTGCCCAGCCGGAGCGCCTGCTCCATATTGTGGGTCACCATCAGCGTGGTCAGGCGGTGCCGGTCCACCACCTCGGCGGTCAGGCGGCTGACCAGCTCCGCACGCTGCGGGTCGAGGGCGGCGGTGTGCTCGTCCAGCAGCAGGATCTTCGGGCTGCTGAACGTGGCCATCAGCAGCGACAGCGCCTGCCGCTGGCCGCCCGAGAGCAGGCCCACCTTGGCCTTGAGCCGGTTCTCCAGCCCGAGCTCCAGCGAACGCAGCTCTTCCTTGAAGAATTCGCGCTTCCTGCGGGTCACGCCGGGGCGCAATCCGCGGCGCTTGCCGCGTTCGTAGGCGATGGCCAGGTTCTGTTCGATGGTCATCTCCGGTGACGTTCCCGCCATCGGGTCCTGGAAGACGCGGCCGACGAAGCGGGCACGCTGGTGGTCGGCCAGCCTGGTGACGTCGTTGCCGTCGATGCTCACCGTGCCGACGTCCGGGCGCAGCTTGCCGGAGGTGATGTTCAGGATGGTCGATTTGCCGGCACCGTTGCTGCCGATCACCGTGACGAATTCGCCGGCGGCCAGGGACAGGTTGATCTCCTGCAGGGCGACGCGCTCGTTGACGGTACCCGCGAAGAAGGTCTTGTGAACGTTCTTGATATCCAGCATGTCAGCCCTTCGCTCCCGTCAGGGACTTCTTCATCTTTCCGAGCCCGCCGACGCGGCGAAAGACCTTCCACTGCGGCAGCACCAGCGCGATGACCACCAGCACGGCCGAGACCAGCTTCATGTCGTTCGGCTGCAGGCCGGCCTGGAGGGCCAGCTGGATGACCACGCGGTACAGTACGGAACCGAGCACCACGGCCAGGGTGGCGATCCAGATCAGCCGGGTTCCGAAGATCGCCTGGCCGATGATCACCGAGGCCAGGCCGGCGAGGATCAGGCCGATGCCCATGCCGATGTCGGCGAACCCCTGGTACTGGGCGATGAACGCGCCGCAGACGGCCACGAGCCCGTTGGACAGGGCGAGGCCCAGGATCTTCTGGCTGTCAGTGCTGACGCCGAAACTGCGGATCATCTGTTCGTTGTCGCCGGTCGCCTGCATGGCCAGTCCGATGTCGGTGTGCAGGAACCAGTCCATGATCACCTTCACCACCAGCGCGACCAGCAGGAAGATGGCGATGGCGCCGAGGCCGCCGAGCATCCCCGACTCGCGCAGCGGGGTGATCAGGGTTTCTTCGCGCAACAGCGGCAGGTTCGCCCGGCCCATGATGCGCAGGTTGATGGAATAGAGGGCGATCATCGTCAGGATGCCGGCCAGCAGGCCGTTGATCTTGCCCTTGGTGTGCAGCAGGCCGGTGACGGTGCCGGCAGCCATGCCGGCGATGAAGGCCAGGATGGTGGCCATGACCGGCGGCATGCCGTTGATGATGCTGATGGCGGCGACTCCGGCGCCGGTGGTGAAACTGCCGTCGACCGTCAGGTCGGGAAAATCGAGGATGCGGAAGGTCAGGTAGACCCCCAGGGCCATGATCGCGTAGATCAGCCCAAGCTCAACCGCGGTAATCATAGGTAGTGGACCTTGGTTCTCTCGTGGCGTCGATCCGGCGGCCGGGCTGGCCGGCCGCCGGAGGGACTGCGGACTTCTTCGGCTCGAGCTGGAAGGTCGGGCTTACTCGAAGACGTGGTCGGCCGTGTCGGCGTAGCCGTTCGGCAGGGTCACACCCATGCGCTTGGCGGCGGCCGGGTTGACGTAGAGTTCCAGCTCGGTCTGGGTCTCCACCGGCATGGATGCCGGTTCAGCCTCGCCCTTGAGGATCTTCACGGCCATCTCGCCGGTCTGGTAGCCCAGCTTTTCGTAGTTGATGCCGTAGGTGGCCACCGTGCCGCGCTTCACCGAGTCGCCCTCGGCGGCGATCGTCAGGATCTTCTTGGACTCGGCCACCTGGATCAGGGACTCGAGGGCGGACACCACGTTGTTGTCGGTCGGCACGTAGAACGCGTCGACGTCGAGCGACTCGGCGGCCTGCTGGACTTCACCGGAGTTGGAGATTGCTGCTTCCTTGATCTCCAGGCCCAGTTCCTTGGCCGCTTCCTTGGCCCATTCCACCTGGACGGTGGAGTTGACCTCGCCCGAGGAGTAGACGATGCCCACGGACTTCGCGTCCGGGTTCAGCTCCTTGACCAGGGCCAGCTGCTCCTCGACCGGGTTGCGGTCCGAAGTACCGCTGACGTTCGATCCCGGAGCGTCCATGCTTTCCACCAGCGAGGCGGACTCCGGGTCGGTGACCGCGGTGAACAGGATCGGGGTGTCGGCGATGGCCTGCACGGCCGCCTGCGCGGTGGGCGTCGCGATGGCCAGGATGAGGTCCTTCTGGTCGCTGGCGAACTTGCCGGCGATGGAGGTCGCGGTGCCCTGGTCGCCCTGCGCGTTCTGCTCGTCGTAGGTCACGGTCTCGCCCTCGACGTAGCCGTTGTCGGCCAGCGCCTTCTTGAACCCTTCGCGGGCCGCGTCCAGGGACGGATGCGAGACGATCTGGCTGATGCCGATTTCCACCGATTCGGTGCTGCCTTCGGCGGCATTGCCCTCGGAGGATCCCGCGTTGCCGCACGCGGAAACAAGCAGGGCGGTGGCCAGCAGGCCTGACCCCAGGCCGAACATGGTCGAACGTTTCTTCACGATGTTCCTTTCAAATGTCCGTCACGTGCCGGATAGCCCGGCACTTTTCCGCCTTGCCGCCCCTCCCCGGCGCGGCTGAAGCGGTCCGCCACACGCGGCGTCGTCATCGGCGCCGGCGGTTATGGCAGGCAACCCTGCGGAAGCGTCCTGAAGATCTTACCTGTGAACCGAGTCACATTGTCTAATCAGAACCGCGGGGTCAGGACAACCATATGAGATACGTCTCCCCCGCCGGACAAATTGCATCCGTTTGTCGCCGGATAGTTATTTATGTCCACGGACGCACGCCTTGCCGTGCGCGCTGTGCGGACGGTCCGGGGCAGCGGGCCCAGCGACTAGACTGTGGTCAATCATGGCTGTGAACATCACGTATCCCGCGGCCCTGCCGGTTTCGGAGCGGCGCGAGGACATCATGGCGGCCATCGCCGCGAACCAGGTGACCGTCATCGCCGGCGAAACCGGCTCCGGCAAGACAACACAAATCCCGAAGATGTGCCTGGAGCTGGGCCTGGGCGAGAAGGGGCTGATCGGCCACACCCAGCCCCGGCGGCTGGCCGCCCGGACCGTGGCCGAACGCATCGCCGAGGAACTGGACGTGAAGATTGGCCAGGAGGTCGGCTTCCAGGTCCGCTTCACCGGCGAGGTCGGCCGGGATACCCGGATCAAGCTGATGACGGACGGCATCCTGCTGGCCGAAATCCAGCACGACAAACTCCTGAAAAAGTACAGCACGATCATCATCGACGAGGCCCACGAACGCAGCCTCAACATCGACTTCATCCTGGGCTATCTCAAGCAGATCCTGCCCAAGCGTCCGGACCTGAAGGTCATCATCACCTCCGCGACGATCGACCCGGACCGCTTTGCCCGGCACTTCGGCAGCGACGACGCACCGGCGCCGGTGATCGAGGTTTCCGGCCGGACCTACCCGGTGGAAATCCGCTACCGCCCGCTGAACCAGCCGGCGGCCACCGATCCCGACAACCCGGACGTGGACGAGCTGGAGGAAGACCGCGACCCGCTTGACGCCGTCTGTGACGCAGTGGACGAGCTGTCCCTGGAGGCTCCCGGCGACATCCTGGTCTTCTTCTCCGGCGAGCGCGAGATCCGCGATGCCGCCGACGCCCTCACGGCCAGGATCAAGACCAACCGCCGGCTGGCCGGCACCCAGATCCTGCCGCTGTACGCCCGGCTGTCGTTGGCGGAACAGCACCGGGTCTTCTCCCCCGGCAGCCAGCGCAGGATAGTGCTGGCCACCAACGTGGCCGAGACGTCGCTGACGGTTCCGGGCATCAAGTACGTCATCGACACCGGCACCGCGCGCATCTCCCGCTACTCGCACCGGACCAAGGTCCAGCGGCTGCCGATCGAGCGCATCTCGCAGGCCTCGGCCAACCAGCGCTCGGGCCGCTGCGGCCGCGTGAGCGACGGCATCGCCATCCGGCTCTACTCCGAAGAGGACTACGAGTCCCGGCCCGAGTTTACCGACCCCGAGATCCTGCGCACCAACCTGGCCGCGGTCATCCTGCAGATGACCGCGATGGGCGTGGCCCGCGGTCCCAAGGACATCGAAGCCTTCCCGTTCGTGGAGCCGCCCGAGTCCCGTGCCATCAACGACGGCGTCACCCTCCTGCGCGAACTCGGCGCCCTGCCCGAGCCCGGCGCCAAGGGAGGGCCCGCGCCGAAGTCGGGCCTCACGGCCGTCGGGCGCAAACTGGCGCAACTGCCGGTGGACCCGCGCTTGGGCCGCATGATCGTGGAAGCCGGCCAGCGCGGCTGCGTGCGCGAGGTGATGGTCCTGGCGGCGGCGCTGACCATCCAGGACCCCCGGGAACGGTCCCATGGGGACAATGCGGCCAAGCAGCAGCAGGCCAACGAGAAGCACAAGCGCTTCGTGGACGAGAAGTCCGACTTCACCGGCATCCTGAATTTGTGGCGCTATCTGCAGGAGCGGCAGCAGGAGCTCTCCTCCACCCAGTTCCGCAAACTGTGCCGCACGGAATTCATCAACTACCTGCGGGTCCGGGAGTGGCAGGACCTGTTCGCGCAGCTGCGCCAGTTGGCCAAGCCGCTGGGCATCTCGCTGGAGTCGGGACACGAGGTCGACCCCGTGGGCAGGCACGATGACATCCACAAGTCCCTGCTCGCCGGCCTGCTGAGCCACATCGGCGTGTACGAGGAGCGCAAGCGCGAATATGCCGGCGCGCGAGGCACCCGGTTCGCCATCTTCCCCGGATCGGCGCTGTTCAAGAAGTCGCCGGACTGGGTGATGGCCGCCGAGCTCGTGGAAACCTCACGGCTGTGGGCCAGGGTGGCGGCGAAATTCGATCCCGCCTGGGCCGAAGAGATTGCCCCGCAGCTGTGCAAACGCACGTATTCGGAGCCGCACTGGTCCAAGAAGATGGGCTCCGTGATGGCCTACGAGAAGGTCACCCTCTACGGGGTGCCGATCGTCCCGCAGCGCCGCATCCAATACGGCAGGATCGACCGGGAACTCAGCCGCGAGCTGTTCATCCGCCATGCCCTGGTGGAGGGCGACTGGCGCACGCACCACAAGTTCTTCCACCGCAACCGCAAGCTGCTGGCCGAGGTCGAGGAACTGGAGACGCGGATGCGCCGCCGCGACCTGCGCGTGGACGACGAAACGCTGTTCGAGTTCTACGACGAACGGATCGGCCCCGAGGTGGTCTCCGAACGGCACTTCGACAAGTGGTGGAAGGATGCGCGGGCGGAGAATCCCACGCTGCTGGATTTCGATCCGGATGCCGTGCTGGCCGCCGACGCCGAGGAACTCGACACCTCGGCGTTCCCGAAGACCTGGCGGCAGGGGACCTTCGAGCTCCCGCTGAGTTATGAATTCTCGCCCGTGGCACCGGGGGCAACCCCGGATCCGTCGGACGGCGTAACGGTGCACGTGCCGGTGCTGTTCCTCAACCAGCTGGACGCGGCTCCGTTCCGCTGGCAGATCCCGGGCCTGCGGGTGGAGCTGGTGACCGCGCTGATCAAGTCGTTGCCCAAGCAGATCCGGAAGAACTTCGTTCCCGCCCCGGACGTTGCCCGGAGCGCGGCGGCGGCCCTGGCTGCGGACTTCGATCCGGCCGAAGATGACCTGGAGCCGTCGCTGGAGCTGGTCCTGCGCCGGCTGAAGGGACACATCATCCCGCCCGGCTCATGGAACTGGGAGACCGTTCCGCCGCACCTGCGCATGACATTCCGCGTGCTCGACGGCACCGGCAAGGTGCTGGGCGAGGACAAGGACCTGGACCGGCTGCAGCAGGAACTCGCGCCGGCGAACCGCCGGGCCATCGCCGAGTCGCTGGGAGCGACCCCGAAGACCGCGCAGCCGTCGCCGGCGGGTCAACGCCGCGGCGCCACCGGCAAGAAGCGCGGCGGCGGCCAGGGCGCCGCTCCGGGCACAGCCCCCGTTGCCGGGACACCGGCGTCGGGGACTGCTGCACATGCCGCCGCGGGCCTGCAGGAACGCAGCGGCCTGACCGCCTGGCCGGACGGTGATCTCCCCCGCGAGGTCAGGCGCGAGGTGGCCGGGCACACCGTGACCGGCTATCCGGCCCTGGTGGACGAAGGCGGCACCGTCGGTGTGCGCGTCTACCAGACACCTTCCGGCCAGCAGGCGGCGATGCGCTCGGGCATCATCCGGCTGCTGGTGCTGCGGGTGCCCTCGCCGCAGCGGTACGTGCTGGACCACCTGAACAACACGGAGAAGCTGTCGTTCACGCAGAACCCGCACGGTTCGGTGGCGTCGCTGATCGACGACTGCACGCAGGCCGCGGTGGACAAGCTGGTGCCGGCCGAGCTGCCCTTCACCCGGGCCGGCTTCGACGCGCTGTACGAGCAGGTCCGCGCGGAACTGATCGACACCGTCTTCACCGTGACCGCCATCGTGGAGAAGATCCTCTCCAGCACCCGGCGGATTCAGAAGGAGCTGAAGTCCAACGCCAGCCTGGCCCTGATCAGTCCGCTCTCCGACATCAAGAGCCAGCTGGAGCAGCTGGTCTATCCCGGGTTCGTGGCGGCCACGGGTTATGCGCAGCTCAGCCAGTTGCCGCGCTACCTCGAGGGGATTGAGCGCCGGCTGCAAAAACTGCCGACCGCCGTGGGCCGGGACGTGCAGCACATGGCGGTGGTGCAGCGGCTCGAAGACGAGTACGACGACGCGAGGGCGGCGCTGAAGCCCGGCAACCTGGACGGCTCCGGGCTGGACAGGGTTCGCTGGATGCTGGAAGAACTGCGGATCAGCTTCTTCGCGCAGGAACTCGGCACCGCGTATTCGGTATCCGAAAAGCGCGTCCGAACTGCCCTGAACGAGGCCCTCGCCCGCTGAGGCATGCGCGTCAGTCGGCGGGGACGACGTCCCCGTGTCCGGCCTCGCGCAGCGCCGCCCGGAGGCGCTTGGCTGACTCATCCATCACGGCCGGGTCCGGGTCCTGCTGCGCCCTCTTGAAATCGAACTCGGCCTCCGAGTTGGAGGGCCAGACGTGCAGATGCAGGTGGTTCACCTCGAAGCCAGCGATGATCAAACCGGCGCGGGCGGCGCCAAAGGCTTCCACTTGGGCCTTGCCGATGGTCTGGGCGACCGCCGTGAGTTTCTGCAGCAGGTCGGCGGGGGCGTCGGTCCAGCGATCCACCTCCTGCCGCGGCACCACCAAGGTGTGCCCGTCCGCGAGCGGGCCGATGCTCAGGAACGCCACCACGTCGTCGTCCTTCCAGACGAAGCGGCCGGGGATCTCGCCGTCGATGATTTTGGTGAAGAGGGTGCTCATGTACGCAGTCCTTGTCGGTTGGGGTCACTCGGGGGTCGGTAAGAGTCGGGCAGGTTCCAGTCGGGGTGATGGGGGTCCGGTCGGGTGACAGCGAAGGTTCGGCCTCGGCTTCGGTGCAGGCAGGTCCACACCGGTCGGTCGCCACGGTTTCGGCCCCTGCTCAGCGGTTCAGCGATGCGATGTCCAGGACAAACCGGTAGGCAACATCCCCGGCCACCATGCGGTCATAGGCTTGGTCGAGGTCCGGTGCGCCCACCAGTTCGATGTCGGCCGTGATCCCGTGTTCGGCGCAAAAGTCCAGCATCTCCTGGGTCTCGGCTATGCCGCCGATCTTCGAGGCGCCGTAGGCGACGCGCTCGCGCATCAGCAGGTTGACCGGCACCGGAGGCATCGGCTCGGGCGGCACGCCCAGTTGGATCAGCGCACCGTCGCGGCGGATGGCCCGCAGGTACGGGGCCAGGTCGTGGGCCGCGGCCACGGTATCGATGACCAAATCGACACTGCGGCGGGCGGCGGCGAGCGCCTCGGCGTCTCCGGTCACCACCACGTGGTCGGCGCCGAGCGCGCGGGCCGAATCGGCCTTGTCCGCAGTGCTCGTGAAGGCGGTCACCGACGCTCCCATGGCCTTGGCCAGTTTGACCGCCATGTGTCCCAACCCGCCCAGGCCCACCACGCCGACGGAGTCGCCGGCTTCGACGCCGAAGTAGCGCATGGGCGAGTAAGTGGTAATGCCGGCGCAGAGCAGGGGGGCCGCGGCGGCGGGGTCCAGTTCCGGGGGCACGCGCAGCACGAAGTTTTCATCGACGACGACGGACGTTGCGTACCCGCCCTGCGTCATCTCCCCGCCGTGGCGGCGGTCGCGGGCGCCGTAGGTGCCCACCGCACCCTTGTCGCAGTACTGTTCAAGTCCTTCCCCGCAGGCGGAGCAGTCGCCGCAGGAATCCACCATGCAGCCCACCCCCACCAGGTCGCCGACGGCATGCAGGGTGACGTCCTGGCCGATGGCCGTGACCCGCCCAACGATCTCGTGGCCGGGCACCAGCGGATACTCGATCTCGCGCCACTCGCCGCGGACCGTGTGGACATCCGAGTGGCAGAGGCCGCAGAAGGCAATGGCGATCTCCACGTCGTGCGGCCCGGCGGCGCGGCGTTCGATCTGCAGCGCAACCATTCCGGATCCGGGGCCAGTCACTCCGTAGGCCGCGGCCGTCCTCATACTGCTCCTCGGTGTCTGCAGGTCGGCTGCCGCAAGGGCCTGCTGCTCCTGGTCAGGTGTAAGCGGTTTCCCCAGCGGCGGCGGTGCCGGACGGCCAAGTGTCATGGGCCTGACGCTACCGTTTGCTGCTTCGCCATGCCACCACGGCACACCCTCTGTGACGCTTTCGGCGACGTGCTGCAGGGCGCGGGCACGGGGCTGACCAGGCGGCTGGTTACGGCGCGCTCCCCGTGGCTACCGGCAGCTCCGGATGTCCGCACCACTGCGACCAGGAGCCGGGGAAGAGCGCCGCATCCATGCCGGCCTCGGCCAACGCCGCGACCTGGTGGGCGGCGGTAATGCCCGAGCCGCAATAGACGGCCACCTTCCGTCCTTCCGCCCCCAGTTCCTTGAATCGTGCCGCGAGTTCCGCGGGCGGCAGGAAGCGACCGTCCGGGGCCAGGTTGGCCGTGGTCGGTGCGCTGACGGCGCCGGGGATATGTCCGGCGCGGGGGTCCACCGGCTCGAACTCGCCGCGGTAACGTTCCGCGGCGCGGGCATCCAGCAACAGCGAGGTACCCGCGAAATCCAGCACGTCCTCGAGCTCAAGCCTGGGCATCCTGCCGCTGCCCAGTTCGACGTTGCCCAGGCACGCCAGCTCGTCGCCGCTGTCCAGTTCAAACCCCTCGTCCCGCCAGGCGGCGAGCCCGCCGTCGAGCAGGTAGACGGAGTCGAATCCGCCGTCTTTCAGCAGCCACCACACCCGGGCCGCGGCCATGCCGCCGTTGTCGTCGTAGGCCACCACGACGTCGTCGTTGTTGATGCCCCAATCGCGTGCGGCCTCGCGGAAGGCCTCCGGCTCCGGCAGCGGGTGGCGTCCGCCCTTCGCTGACGGCGCCGACGCAAGCTGCGACGGCAGGTCAACGTAGACGGCGCCGGGAATGTGGGCCTGGCGGTAGTGGCTGTGGCCGGCGTCGTCGCCCAGTTTCCAGCGAACATCGAGCAGTACGGTGCGCTGTCCGGAGATCATCCGTTCACGCAGTGTCTGCACGTCCATCAGAGTCCTCATGAGATCTCCTCCTGACTGCTGGCGGGCGTCGTTGCCCGCCGGTGTCCCGACAGTCCATCACAGCAGCACGTATTGGGCCAAGCAGCCCCGCCCGTGCCGTCCCCGACGGTCAGGCCAGCTCCACGCTCTCCCCCGGCGACAGGTGCCGGTAGCTGGTGCCGTAGTGGCCGCCAAAGAAGGTCACGTGCTTCTCCACCAACGACAGGCCGCGGTCGCTGAGCCCGGCGTCGTGGATCGGGTAGGCGTTCTCGGCGCGCATGGCGGTGACGAAGTCGATCACCTCGGCCGTCTTCGACCACGGCGCGTGGATGGGCACCAAAACGGTCCTGACGTCCAGTCCGTGCGGAACGATGAAGGAATCGCCCGGGTGGTACAGGCTGTCATTGATGACGTAGCCGATGTTGGCGACCACCGGGATGTGCGGATGAATCAGGGCGTGCTGGCCGCCGAAGGTGCGGATGCGGAACCCGGGCACCTCGAACTCCGTCTCCGGTTCGGCAGTATGGATCCGTCCCGCTGCCGCCGGGACCAGCGCCCGGAGGTCGGCGGCCACGGAGGCCGGGGCATACAACTGCATGTCGTCCGCCGCCGCGAGCAGGCCGGGAACCCGGTCCTGGTCGATGTGGTCCGCATGCTCGTGGGTGACCAGGACGGCGGTAGCCCCATCGAGGGCCTGCTCCACTTCCGAGAAGTTACCGGGGTCGATCACCAGGACATGTCCGTCCTGCTCAAGCCTTACGCACGCGTGGGTGTATTTTGTCAGCTTCATGGATCACACCCTAGCGGCGGGGCCGGCCGGTATGCCGGCAGTTCGGCCTGTGAGCGGGCCGGCGGGCCCCGCTGATCAGGCCTGCTGGTAGGCTGGGATGCACCCCACGGGTGCCAGTAACAACAGCGAGGAGCCGAAGCGGACATGTCCGTTCCTTCAGCGAAACCGCAGGCGCAGCGCCGCGGTTCGGAACAGCGGGTGACCCGCCAGCGGGTGGCCGTGGCTGCCGCCCTGGACAGCCTGGAGGACTTCGTCAGCACGCAGGAACTGCACCGCTTGCTGCAGGACCGCGGCGACTCGGTCTCGCTGGCCACCACGTACCGGATCCTGCAGGCCATGGCCGACGACGGCCAAGTGGACGTGATGCGCAGTGGCGAGGGCGAGGCCGTGTACCGGCGCTGCGCCGTCGAACATCACCACCACCACTTGCTCTGCCGCACCTGCGGCAAGACCGTGGAGATTGAGGCTCCGGCTGTGGAGCAATGGGCCGCCCGGATGGCGGCGGAGCACGGCTTCACACAGGTTGCACACACCGTGGAAATGTACGGGCTGTGCCCGGACTGCAGCGCCGCCCCCGCCAGCGCTTAACCGGCGGTCACCCGTACCGCGGCGACGGCACGGCCCCGGCCGGGGCTTAACCCGCGGTCACCCGTACCGCGGCGACGTCACGCCGCCCCACCTTGCCGCGCCGTTGCCGCCGCGCCCCGGCCAACCGGCAGACCACGTAGATCAGGAACGAAATCGTCGTCACGTAGGGGCTGATCGGCAGGCTGCCGCCCAGGGCCAGCAGGATGCCGCCCACTACGGCGGTCACCGCGAATACCACGCTCAGCAGCACGACCACGCGCGGCGAACTGCTTACCCGGAGCGCCGCGGCCGCCGGGGTAATGACCAGGGACAGCACCAGCAAGGCGCCGACCACCTGGATGGACAGCGCCACGGCCAGTCCCAGCAGGAACATGAACACGATCGCGAGGGCACCCACCGGCACGCCGCGGGCCTCGGCCAGGTCCGGATCGGCGCTGGCGAAGGCCAGCGGACGCCAGATGGCCACAAGCCCGAGCACCACCACGGCCGAACCCGCGGTCAGAAGGTTCAGCTGCACGGTGTCCACGGACACGATCTGCCCGGTCAGCAGGCCGAACTTGTTCGCCGAGCGGCCCTCGTAGAGCGAGAGGAACAGGATCCCCAGGCCCAGCCCGAAGGACATGATCACGCCCGTGATCGAGTTCCGGTCCCGGGCCCGCATCCCCAGCATGCCCAGGACGACGGCGGCGATCACCGAGCCCACCAGCGAGCCGAACACCACGTTCGCGCCGATCAGCAGTGCGAATGCCGCCCCGGCGAAGGACAGCTCGGCGATGCCGTGCACGGCAAAGGCGAGGTCCCGCATCATCACGAACACGCCGATCAGGCCGCCGACCAGGCCCAGGACGGCGCCGGCAATCAGCGAGTTGCGCACCAGCGGGAGCAGGTCGCCGTAGTCGTTGAAGTTGAAGACCGCATTCAGCAGTTCCGATGCATCCATGCCTACACCACCTCGCTGTGGTGGTGGGTGGTCGCGTCGGGAAGCCCCACCACGATGATCCGTCCCTGGTTGTGGATGACCTCGACGTGACTGTTGTACATGTGCGACAGCACCTCGGTGGTCATCACTTCTTTCGGCGTGCCAACCCGGAACTGGCCGCCGGCCAGGTAGAGCACCCGGTCCACATAGTCGATGATCGGGTTGATTTCGTGCGTGACGAAGACGACCGCGCTGTTCCTTTCATGGCATTGCCTGTTGATCATGGAGCTCACGGCCTGCTGGTGGTGCAGGTCCAGCGAGAGCAAAGGCTCGTCACAGAGCAGCACCCGGGGGTCGGAGGCCAGCGCTTGGGCCGCCCGCAGACGCTGTTGCTCGCCGCCGGACAGCTGCCCGACCGGGGCTTCCGCGTAACCGGAGGCGCCCACCATCTCAAGCAGTTCGTCCACGCGCCGGCGATGCCTGCGGCCGTTCAGCCTAATGCCCCACCGGTGCCCGTCCAGGCCCAGGCCCACCAGGTCGCGCGCACGCAGCGGGGTCTCCGGGGCGAAGGTCTTTTGCTGGGGGATATAGCCGATGTCCCGGCTGCCGCGCTCCAGCGGCCGCCCGTTGACCTCGGCCGTCCCACTGCTCAGCGGCTGCAGGCCAAGCAATACGCGCAGGAAGCTCGTCTTGCCGGAGCCGTTGGGACCCAGCACCGCGAAGAACTCGCCCGGGTTGATGGTCAGGTCGAGGTCATGCCACAGCACGCGCTGGCCAAAGGACAGCGAGGCACCCTGCAGGCGGACGGCGGGGGTCATGGTAGTGTTCCTTGAAGTTTCCGTGACGCGCGGGGCGCGAAGGGGATGCGCGGGCTATTGCGGCTTCCGCCTTGGACAGCCTCAGTTAACCACGGCCCGGCTTTCTGACCGGTCACGCGCCCAGCGCCTGGTCCACGGATTCCAGGTTCTCCGCCATCCAGGTCAGGTAGTCCTGGTCAGGCGGCAGCGTCTCGGTGAAGTTGAGGACGTCAATGCCCGCTTTTTCCGCCAATTTGCGCAAGCCTTGGGTCTGCGGGCCTTCGGTCTGTTCGTTATAGGCGACAAACCGTACCGATCCCTCGGTGATCAACGCCTCGGCCTCCCTCAGGGCTGCCGGCGCGGCGTCGCTGCCTTCCTCGGCCGCCTCCATGAAACCTGCCGGGGTCTTGTTCTCGAGTCCCAGCGCATCGAAGAAGTGCAACGGCACCGGATCGGTGGCCGCGACGGCTTCCCCGCTCGCCGTGGCGGCGAGTTCGTCCATGTCACTCTGGAGGCCGTCGATTCCGGCGCGGAACTGCTCGGCATTGGCCCGGAACGTTTCGGCCTGCTCCGGGTCAAGGGCCGAGAGCTTCTCCGCAATGGCGTCTGCAATCGCGGCCATGGTGGGCAGGTCGTACCAGACGTGTTCATTGAGGCCGCCGTGGGTGTGATCCGCGTGGCCGCCGTCCTCCGTGTGTCCTGTGTCGGCGCCTTCTGCACCGGACAGCGGCGACAGCTCCACCGCAGTGATGAGGTACTCGTGGTCGACGCCGGTCTCGTCCGCCAGCGTGTGCATGAAGGTGTCATAGCCCCCACCGTTTTCCAGCAGCAGGTCGGCCTGGGAGATCGCAAGTTTGTCCCGCGCCGTTGCCTCATAGGAGTGTGGATCCTGGGCCATCCGGTCGATGATCGAGGTGACCTCGACGTGCTCGCCGCCGATGGTTTGGGCGACATCACCGTAGACATTGGTGGAAGCGACCACGCTCAGCTTGCCGTCACCCTCGGTCTCTCCCCCTGCAGCGGCGCAGCCGGACAGCAGCAGGGCGGCGGCGGCCAGCCCGGCCAGTGCAGGAACGGTTCGTGAGTGCCTCACGGGCAAACCTCGGTTCTACTCATAATGAGAATCAGTAACAATAAGAGTTTTCAGCTTAGCGCAGTTGCGAATCGTTCGCATTCGCCCTGGCGGGCGCGGCCAGTGGGAGGCGCACTGTCCGGGGCGCACAGGCAAGCGCGGCAGGCCGGGCAGCCCCGGGCAGACTCGCCCGGCCAGGAGAAGGCCTCCGGCGCGCGCGGCGGACGCGCCCCGGCGCGGGACTGGCGGTGCGGCACGGAGCGGCCGCGCCCGGCGCCGGACTTGGGGGTGCGCACGGGGCGGCCGCGCCCGCCCCGGGACTGGCGCGCGGCGCGTGGGCTGACCCGGCCCGGGACCGGCGCGTGGCGCCGGTCAGTCCTGCCGCCCCGCGCCACGCGAGGGCTATTCGCCGGTCCGGCGCAGTCCTTGGGCCTGCGTTTCGTCGCGGATCTCGCCCACCAGCACTTCCAGCACGTCCTCGAGGAACAGCACGCCGTGCGTGGTGCCGTCGGACCCCAGCACGCGGGCAAGGTGCGAGCCGGTGCGCTGCATGACGGCGAGCGCGTCCTCGATTTCGTCATCGAGCGCCAGGTTGGCCAGGGTGCGGACCTTGGTGACCGGAATCGTCTTGTTGAGCCGGTCCTCCGGGATGGTCATCACGTCCTTGAGGTGCAGGTACCCGGTGAGGTTGTCGTTGGCATCGGCCACGGCAAACCGGGAGAACCCGGTCCGCCCCACCGCGCGCTCGAACTGCTCCGGCGTGGTGTCGACGCCGATGGTGACCAGTTCATCAAGCGGCACCATGACGGCGGCGGCGGTCACGGCAGAGAACTCCAGCGAACTGGAGATCAGTCCGGCGTCGTCGTCGACCAGCCCGTGCCTGGTGGATTCCTGCACAATGGACTGGACTTCCTCCAGCGTGAAGGTGGAAGAGACCTCGTCCTTCGGCTCGATCCGCACGGCCCGCAGCAAGTGGTTCGCGGTCCAGTTCAGGGTGGAGATCACCGGCCGCACCACCTTGGAGACCGCCACCAGCGGCGGAGCCAGCAGCAGCGCGGCCTTGTCTGCCATGGACACGGACATGTTCTTCGGCACCATTTCGCCGAAGGTCACGTGCAGGAACGTCACCAGCAGCAGCGCCACGGCGAACGAAATGCCGTAGGAGATCTCGTGCGGAATGCCCAGCCAGCCCTCCAGCGGCAGCAACAGCAGTTCCTTGATCGCCGGCTCGGCCACGTTCAGGATCAGCAGCGAACACACGGTGATGCCCAGCTGCGCGCAGGCCAGCATCAGGGAGACGTGCTCCATGGCCCAGAGCGTGGTCTTGGCGCGCTTGGAGCCGCTGTCGGCCAGCGGCTCGATCTGGCTGCGGCGGGCGGACATGACGGCGAATTCGGCGCCGACGAAGAACGCGTTGGCGAACAGCAGCACCACCAGCCAGAAAATTCCCATGGCGGCCATCAGAGCGCACCGCCCGCGGCGCCGGCCTCAGGCAGCACCGCACCGGTTGCCGGACTCGGGATGAAACGGACGCGGTCCACCCGCCGTCCGTCCAATCGCTCGACTTCCAGCGCGCCCCCGTCCACGGCCACGGTGTCCCCCACCACCGCAATCCTGCCCAGCTGCGCCATGATGAAGCCGCCGACCGTTTCGTAGCTGGCCCCGTCGGGCACGGTCAGCTGCGGGATTTGCTCGCTGACCTCGTCCGGACGCATCAGGCCGGGGAAATACCAGTTTCCGGCGGCGCTCTGCAGCACGCCGGGCTTCACCCGGTCGTGCTCGTCGGCGACTTCGCCCACGATCTCTTCCACCAGGTCCTCCAGCGTCACCACGCCGGCGGTGCCGCCGTACTCGTCGAGCACCACGGCGAACTGAAGGTTTGCGGCCCGCAGCTCCGACAGCAGCGAATCCAGGTGCACCGTCTCGGGCACCCGCAGCACGTCGGCCATGATGGCGCCCACGGGCAGGTGGGGACGCTTCTTGCGCGGCACCCCGATCGCCTTCTTGATGTGCGCGACGCCGCGGACGTCGTCGGGGGAATCGCCGAGCACCGGGAACCGGGAGTAGCCGGTGCGGCGGGCCGCGGCGATGAGGTCGGCAACGGTCTGGTCCGCGTCGATGAACTCCACCCGGATGCGCGGCGTCATCACGTCCGCCGCGGTCCTGCCGGAGAAAGACAAGGTCTTGGCGAGGAAGTTCGCGGTCCCGGCATCCAGGGTGCCCATTTCCGCGGAGCGGCGTACCAGCGATGCCAGCTCGGAGGGCGTGCGGGCGCCGGACAGCTCTTCTTTGGCCTCCAGCCCGAACAGGTGCAGCACCTTGTTGGCGAAGCCGTTGAGCAGCAGCACGAACGGCTTGAACACCGCGGTGAAGATCAGTTGCGGCCGGGCCACCAGCTTGCCGACCGCCATGGGCAAGGCGATGGACGCGTTCTTCGGCACGAGTTCGCCCAGCAGCATGGACAGGAGGGTGGCGATCACCATGGCGATCACCGCGCCCACCGGCTGGATGACGGCCTCGGCCAGGCCCAGCGCGGTCAGCGGCGGACGCAGCAGCGAACTGATGGCCGGTTCCATCAGGAAACCGGTCAGCAGCGTGGTGAGGGTGATGCCGAGCTGGCAGCTGGAGAGTTGCGTGGAGAGGGACTTCAGGCATTTCATCAGCGGCACTGCACCGCGGTCGCCGTTGTCGATGGCGCGCTGCACGGTGGGCTGGTCAAGGGCCACCAGGGCGAATTCCACGGCGACAAAAAAGCCGGTGCCGAGGATCAGCAGCATGCCGGCGGTGATTTGGATCCATTCCATTTAGTGCGCCACCGCCCCAAACTTCAGGCGGTCGGAGGGAAACGGAGGGGGGTCGTCCGAGCCCGGACTAGGAGGCTCCTGACCGGCCGCGCGGGCGGCAAGTGTGTGACGGGCGCGTGCACGGGATTTGCCGGTGCTGGGTGACGCCTCGCACGCGGCGCCCTGTTGGGCTGCCTGTGCTCCCGCGGTCCGGCATGCTGCCTGCCCTGCGGGGTGCGTCACGGACCGGCTCCTAGAATAGCTGTCCATTATGGGCAATAGCGTAGCAGGCGGGGTTACGCCGGGGGCAGTCCCAGGCGGCCGTTCTGCCGCCGGCGTACCGGCGGCAGTCCTACCAGCTCTCCGGCAGCGGACGGCCTTCCTCGTAACCGGCGGCCGACTGCACGCCCACGATGGCGCGTTCGCGGAACTGCACCAGGTTCTGTGCGCCGGCGTAGGTCAGCGAGCTGCGCAGGCCGGCGGTGATCCCGTCCAGCAGGTCCTCGACGCCGGGGCGCAGCGGGTCCAGATACATCTTGGAGGACGAAATGCCTTCTTCGAAGAGCGCCTTGCGGGCCCGTTCAAAGGCGTCCTCCCGCCGGGTCCGGTTTTGGACGGCGCGGGCCGACGCCATGCCAAAGCTTTCCTTGTACTTGCGGCCGTTGCTGTCCGTGAGCAGGTCTCCCGGGCTTTCGTGCGTTCCGGCGAACCAGGAACCGATCATCACCTGGCTGGCCCCGGCCGCCAGCGCCAGGGCGACATCCCGCGGATAGCGGACCCCGCCGTCGGCCCACACGTGGGCGCCGAGCTCCCGGGCCGCCTCCGCGCATTCCTGCACGGCGGAGAACTGCGGCCGGCCCACGGCCGTCATCATGCGCGTGGTGCACATGGCGCCGGGTCCCACGCCGACCTTGACGATGTCCGCGCCGGCTTCGACCAGGTCGCGCACGCCGTCGGCGCTGACCACGTTGCCGGCGACCACCGGAACCTGCGGGTCCAGGCTGCGGACCGCTTCGAGGGCGTCGAACATCTTGCGCTGGTGTCCGTGGGCTGTATCAACCACCAGGACGTCCACCCCGGCCTGCAGCAGCGCCTCGGCCTTGGCGCGGACGTCGCCGTTGATCCCGACGGCGGCGGCTACCTTCAGGCGGCCCTGCGGATCCAGCGCGGGGGTGTAGATGGTCGAACGCAGCGCGCCGGCACGGGTGAGCGCGCCGACCAGCACGCCGTCGTCGTCCACGACCGGCGCAAAGGACGCCGAGGCCGAGTCGAACAGGTCGAAGGCCTGCCGCAGCGCAGTGTCCGCCCCGGCGTCGAACATGGAGGCATCCAGCAGCAGCGGGTGGGCCGCCATCACCGACTCCAGCGACGCGTAGCGGTCCACGCCCTCACAGTCCTCGGCGCGCACCACGCCCACGCACTTGCCGGCGTCGTCCACCACCGCAACCGCGCCGTGCGCGCGTTTGTCCATCAGGTGCACGGCATCGATCACGGTGTTGCCCGCGGTCAGCTCCAACGGCGTTTCGAAGACGATGTGGCGGTCCTTGATCCACCCGGTGACCTCTGACAGCACGCTCAGCGGGACGTCCTGCGGCAGCACGGCCAGCCCGCCGCGCCGCGCCATCGTCTCCGCCATGCGGCGGCCGCTGACGGCGGTCATGTTCGCCACGACCAGGGGAATGGTGCTCCCGGTGCCGTCGCCGGCTGACAGGTCCACATCCAGCCTCGACGTGATATCCGAGCGCGACGGCACCAGGAAAACGTCCGAGTAGGTCAGGTCGGTCATCGGCTCGTTGATCAGGCGCATGGCTGCTCTCTTTCCTCGTCGCCGTGCAGGCCGGGGCGGCCAGGTGGCACGGCGGCCGGTCGGGTAGGTGGGGCTGCGGGCCAGGGGGTCCGGATCCGTTGTGTCCGCGCGCTGCCGGGGCCGCGCACGGAGGGCGGCCCGGCCGCCTGCATACTTCCCGGCTCCCCTGAAAGTCTAGGGCCGTCCGGCCGCGGGACGAATCGGCACGAAGTTCCCCCGCTTAAACGCTAAAGATTAGCCTGCGTTGGGAAAGTGTCATTAGACTGGCAACTGGTCCAGATCTAGTGCGCGGCAGATGCGCACTCGCAATTCCGCTGCTGGCCGGCAGGTTCGGAAGGCAGCCAAGGGAAGCGCGTGATCTGCAGGGCAAGCGGCAATTCACGGAAGAGGCGTATCACAAGTGCCAGAGCATCCCAACCTTCGTCTACCCGAAGAATTCGGCGGTAACGAATGGCTCGTTGACGAAATCTACGAGCAGTACCTCCAAGACAAGAATTCCGTGGACAAGAAATGGTGGAGCATCTTCGAGGCGGCCAACGGCGGCGACGGCAGCCCGAAAGACACTGCAGCTTCCCCGGCGGGCGCACCCGCGCCTTCCCGCCCCGCCGCGGCTAACACCGCACCCCAGGCCTCGGGCGAGAGCACGGCCACGGAGCAGGCCGGAACCAAGCCGATTCCCGCCGACAATGAGCCGGCCCCCAACACCTCCACCAACAGCTCCGCCGCCCCCGCCAAGCCTGCGGCGAAGGCCGAGCCGGCCGAGAAGGCCGAGAAGGCCGAGGCCAAGCCTGCCCCGATCCCCGCCCAGTTGCCCAAATCCGCGCCCAGCGCACTGGCCGAAGAAGACACCGTCTCCGTGCTGCGCGGCCCGGCCAAGGCCATTGCCACCAACATGGACGCCAGCCTGAGCGTGCCAACCGCGACGACGGTGCGCGCGGTTCCCGCCAAGCTGCTGATCGACAACCGCCTGGTCATCAATTCCAACCTGGCCCGCGCCCGCGGCGGCAAGGTCTCCTTCACCCACCTCATCGGCTACGCCGTGGTCAAGGCGCTGGGCCAGTTCCCCAGCCAGAACGTCCACTACGCCGAGATCGACGGCAAGCCCGCCGCCGTCCAGCCGGCCCACGTCAACTTCGGCATCGCGATCGACATGCCCAAGCCGGACGGAACCCGCCTGCTGGTGGTGCCGAACATCAAGCGCGCCGAAACCATGAACTTCTCCGAGTTCTGGCACACCTACGAGGACCTGATCAAGCGGGCCCGCGCCGGGAAGCTCACCGCCGACGACTACGCCGGCACCACGGTTTCGCTGACCAACCCGGGCGGCATCGGCACGGTGCACTCCGTCCCCCGGCTGTCCAAGGGCCAGGCCACCATCGTGGGCGTCGGTGCCCTCGAGTACCCCGCCGAGTTCCGCGGCGCCAGCGAACGGACGATCGCCGCGCAGGGCGTCGGCAAGATCATCACGCTCACCTCTACCTACGACCACCGGGTCATCCAGGGCGCCGGCTCGGGCGAGTTCCTGCGCCTGATCGAATCGCTGTTGCTGGGCGAACAGGGCTTCTACGACGAGATCTTCGAAGCGCTGCGCATCCCGTACGAGCCGGTCCGCTGGCGCCCGGACAACCAGGTGGACGTCGACCTGCAGGTCAACAAGGTGGCCCGCATCCAGCAACTGGTGCACGCCTACCGCGTCCGCGGCCACTTGATGGCGGACACCAACCCGCTGGAGTACGTCCAGCGCAAGCACCCGGACCTGGACATCAACACGTACGGGCTGACCCTCTGGGACCTGGACCGCGAATGGGTCACCGGCGGATTCGGCGGCAAGGACCGCCTGAAGCTGCGCGACATTCTGGGCGTGCTGCGTGATGCCTACTGCCGCACCACCGGCATCGAATACATGCACATCCAGAACCCGGCCGAGCGGGAGTGGTTCCAGAACGAACTGGAGCGCGAGTACGCCAAGCCCAGCCGCGAGGAGCAGTTGCGCATCCTGGGCAAGCTCAACGCCGCCGAGGCGTTCGAGACCTTCCTGCAGACCAAGTTCGTGGGCCAGAAACGCTTCTCGCTGGAAGGCGGGGAATCCCTGATTCCGCTGCTTGATGCCGTGATCTCCGACGCCGCCGACGACGGCCTGGACGAAGTGGCCATCGGCATGGCCCACCGCGGCCGGCTGAACGTGCTCACCAACATCGCCGGCAAGACCTACGCACAGGTCTTCCGCGAGTTCGAGGGCACCCAGGACCCCCGCAGCGTCCAAGGCTCCGGCGACGTGAAGTACCACCTGGGCACGGAAGGGAAGTTCACCTCCGACAACGGCAACGAGACCAAGGTCTACCTGGCCGCCAACCCTTCCCACCTGGAGGCCGTCGACCCGGTGCTCGAGGGCATTGCCCGCGCCAAGCAGGACCGCCTGGACAAGGGCGACGAGTTCCCGGTGCTGCCGATCATCATCCACGGAGACGCGGCCTTCGCCGGCCAGGGCGTAGTGGCAGAGACCCTGAACCTGTCGCAGCTGCGCGGCTACCGCACCGGCGGGACCGTGCACATCGTGGTCAATAACCAGGTCGGCTTCACCACGTCGCCGCACGCCTCGCGGTCCTCGGTGTACTCCACCGACGTGGCAAAGATGATCCAGGCGCCGGTCTTCCACGTGAACGGCGACGACCCCGAGGCCGTGGTCCGCGTGGGGCAGCTGGCCTACGAGTACCGCCAGCGCTTCCACAAGGACGTCGTCATCGACATGGTCTGCTACCGCCGTCGCGGACACAACGAGGGCGACGATCCCTCGATGACGCAGCCGATGATGTACAACCTCATCGAAGCCAAGCGCTCCACCCGCAAGCTGTACACGGAGGCCCTGGTGGGCCGCGGCGACATCACTCAGGACGAAGCCGACCAGGCCCTGCGCGACTACCAGGAACGGCTGGAGCGCGTCTTCGCCGAGACGCATGCGGCGCAAACCTCGCCGATCCCGGTCATCACCAAGGACACCGCCGCCGTGTCCGACCTGGAGCGCCCGCTCTCCCAGCAGACCGAGGACAGGGCCGATGTGCCCGCCGGCACCGCCGTCTCCGCCGAGATGATGGCCCGGATCGGCAAGGCGCACGTGGAAGTACCGGAGGGCTTCTCCGTCCACCCGAAACTGAAGGCGCTGCTGGAGCGCCGCGAGCAGATGTCCCGCGAGGGCAACATCGATTGGGGCTTCGGCGAACTCGCGGCCTTCGGCTCGCTGCTGATGGAAGGGGTGCCGGTACGCCTTGCCGGCCAGGACTCCCGCCGCGGCACCTTCGTGCAGCGTCACGCGGTCTTCCACGACCGCGTCACCGGCGAAGAGTGGGCGCCGCTGAGCCACCTGTCCGACGACCAGGCCAAGCTGTGGATCTACGATTCGCTGCTGTCCGAGTACGCGGCCATGGGCTTCGAATACGGCTACTCGGTCGAGCGCCCGGACGCACTGGTGCTGTGGGAGGCCCAGTTCGGCGACTTCGTCAACGGTGCCCAGACGGTGATCGACGAGTTCCTCTCCTCGGCCGAGCAGAAGTGGGGCCAGCGGTCGTCGCTGGTGCTGCTGCTGCCGCACGGCTATGAAGGCCAGGGCCCGGACCACTCGTCGGCCCGGATCGAGCGGTTCCTGCAGATGTGCGCCGAGGACAACATGATCGTGGCCAACCCGACCACCCCGGCCTCGCACTTCCACCTGCTGCGCCGCCAGGCCTACAACCGTCCGCGCAAGCCGCTGATCATCTTCACCCCGAAGCAGCTGCTGCGGCTGAAGGCTGCCGCGGCCAAGGTGGAGGACTTCACCAGCGGCACGTTCCAGCCGGTCATCGGCGACGTTCAGGACCTCAACGGCCAGGACGTCGACCGTGTGGTGCTGGTCTCCGGCCGGCTCTACTACGACCTGCTGGCCGCGCGCCAGAAGAACTCCGACACCAAGACGGCGCTCGTCCGGGTGGAACAGCTCTACCCGCTGCCGGTTGACGAGATCAAGGCGGAACTGGCCAAGTACCCGAACGCGGAAATCGTCTGGGCACAGGACGAACCGGCCAACCAGGGCCCGTGGCCCTTCATGGGCCTGTACCTGCCCGACGCCCTGGACCGTCAGCTGCGCCTGGTTTCCCGCCCGGCCTCCGCTGCCACCTCCACCGGCTCGGCCAAGCGCCACGCCGCGGAGCAGGATGTCCTGGTCAAGAAGGCCTTTGAACGCCGCTAAGTAAGATGGCGGGCGGGGTGCCGCAGGGCGCCCCGCCCACTTTTCGTTTAAGCCCGCTTCCCATCCGTCGAACCAGAAAGCTACCCGTGGAGCAACGCAGAATCAGGATCGCCGCCGTGGGTGATCAACTGCTGGCCGGTGTGGGCGACCCGCGCGCCCTCGGCTGGCTCGGCCGCACCTTGGCCCGGACCAACCCGGACCCAGCCACCCTGGAATCCTTCGTGCTGGCCTCGCCCAACGAAGGAACGGAGGAACTGGCCGGCCGCTGGCTGCAGGAAGCCGGACGGCGTTTCGATGACGGCTTCGAAAACCGGCTCGTCATCGGGCTGTCCGGCCGCGATCTCGAGCTCGGACTGTCCACGGCGCGCAGCCGGCTCAACCTCGCGAACATCCTCGACGGAGCGGCGCAGCTGAGCGTCAAGGTCTTCGTCGTCGGCCCGCCGCCGGGACTGGACCCGGACCGCAACATCCAACTGGCCGAGCTGTCCACCGCCTTCGGCGATGTCACCACCCGGCGCAAGCACGTCTTCGTCGACACGTTCACGCCGCTGCTGAACCACGAGCAGTGGCGCACCGACCTGGCCAGCAACGGAGGGGCCCCCGGCCAAGCGGGCTACGGGCTGCTGGCCTGGCTGGTGCTGCACCGCGGGTGGTACCCGTGGCTGGACCTCCCCGAGCCTTTCTGAGCGGGCGCGCAGGAAACGGGCCTGCCGGGCAGGCCCTCAACACCGCCTCGGCGGGACCGGAAACGCTCCGGTCCCGCCATTCCGCTTTAAGGACGCGGTTCCAGCCCTTGCGGTCGCGGCGGTCGCGATATATCGTGTCCTGCATCACAAGATATATCGCGTTTAGAGCGGTTTATCGCCAAAGGCAGGACAGGCCATGAACGATACGTGGAGCATCGACGGTCCCCGGACGATCGACGTCGACGATGTCCGTTCGCTGCGGGCATCCATCGTGAAGGGGCGGCTGGACATCATCGTCCATGAGGAGCCGACGGTCCGCGTGGAGGTCTCCGAGGTCGCCGGATCGCCCCTGGAGATGACCCTGCGCAACGGCACGCTGGAGATCAGCCACGGCAAGGCCGGCGACGGCCCGCTGGGTTTCCTCGCCCGCCGCGTCAATCTGGTGCTTCCCGGAGCCCGGGACGAAGCGGTGATCAGTATTGGCGTTCCCCGGGATCTGCCCGTCAAGGCCGCCACTGTCAGTGGCGACGGCCTGGTGTGTGGCACCGCGGCCGGGGCGGATGTCAGCACGGTCACCGGGTCCATGATGGCGGACGACACCGCCGGCATGCTCACCGTCAATACGGTCAGCGGCGAAATCATCGTCCGCGAGCACAGCGGGAATCTGGTGGCCAAGAGCGTCTCCGGCGAAATCACCGCCTCGGGCTTCCTGGGCCACGTCCGCGCCAGCACGGTCAGCGGCGACCTGGGTTTCGATTTGCACGGCGCCCCGGAGGACTTGGCCGTCAATTCCGTCTCCGGCGACGTTACCGTGCGCGTACCGGAGGAATGCGGGGTGGAGGTGGCTGCTTCCTCGGCCACCGGCAGCATCACGGTGAACGACCAGAAGTTTTTCGGACTCTCCGAGAAGGTGAAAACCCGGATCGGGCCCGAAGGACCCGGGCTCACTATCCGCTCCACCACGGTTTCGGGCACCTTGGCTGTCTTCCACCGGGACATCGCCGGAAGCCAGGTCGGCTGATGACTCCGGTCTTCGCGCACGGCGCCTTGCGGCTCTACCTGCTCGCGCTGGTGGCGGAGGGCGACAAGCATGGTTATGACATCATCCGTGCCCTCAGCGACCGGTTCGGCGGCACCTACTCCCCCAGCGCGGGCACCGTCTACCCCAGGCTGGCCAAACTTGAGGAGGAAGGGCTGGTGATCACCTCCTCCGATGGCCGGCGCACGGTGTACAGCATCACCGACGCCGGGCGGGCGGAGCTGGCTGCCCGCCGGGAAGAGCTGGCCGGAGTCGAAGCCGACATCTCTGCCTCGGTGCGGCGGCTCGCGGACGAACTGCGGGAGGAACTGCGCAGTTCGATGAAGGGGCTGCGGGCCGACCTTGCCGCCTCGGCCGAGGCCGCCCGCACCAACGCCCGGAAGTCGCCTCGGGCGGCCGAGGCCGCCGGGCAGCGCACGGTGAAGGAACTGGAACACCTGCTCAACGATTTCCGCGACGACGTGAGGGTGCGCCTGCGCCGGCGGACCGCGGCTGGCACCGTGGACGAAGTCGCCGTGCAGACCATCAGGACCGTGCTGGAGCAGGCCAAGGCCTCCATCACGGCGGCCCTGCGCTGACCGCTCCGGACCCTTCGCCGGTTAGGAGGTGGGGCAGGCATATGACAGACTGGTGCGCAGTTCTTTTTCGTCCAGCAAAGGAGGCAGCCCATGAGCAAGCGAGCACGCAAGCGCCGCGACCGTAAGCGCGGCGGCGCAAACCACGGCAAGCGCCCCAACACCTAAGCAGTCGCCAACAGCCCGCGCGGCTGAGGCTGCTGAGACAAGAACCCCCGCACCCGGTTTGGGCGGCGGGGGTTCTTTCGTTGTTGCCTGCGCGTTCCCTGCAGCCAGGACGCGGCAGGTCCGTTACACGGTGTCGGTTTCCCTGATGTGGCTGATCCTGTCCAGGATCCGTTCCTTCAGCGTCTGTGGTGCGTGCTCCTGGCAGGAGCGCTTCACCACCGAGCGGATCAGGCACTCCAGGTTGTGTTCTTCGGCGCATTCGGGACAGCTGTCCAGATGCGCCTTGATCTCCGCTAGGTCATCGCGGGAGAGTGCGCCGTCGACGTACTCGTAGATCCGCTGCATCCGGTCGTCTTCGCAGTCGCCCAGTCCGTGGCAGTCGCTCATGTGCCGTTCTCCTGTTGTGTCCCCACCGCCGCCGCGGCGTTTTTCTTGTCCTTGGTGCCTGACATGCCACGTTCGTGCGCATAATCTGCGAGCAGTTCGCGCAGCAATTTGCGTCCCCGGTGCAGGCGGGACATCACGGTGCCGATGGGGGTGTTCATGATTTCCGATATTTCCTTGTACGCGAAGCCCTCCACGTCCGAAAAGTAGACGGCCAGCCGGAATTCCTCCGGGATCGCCTGAAGGGCGTTCTTCACGTCCGAGTCCGGCAGGTGGTCCAGCGCCTCCGCTTCCGCCGAGCGGAGCCCGGAGGAGGTGTGCGCGGCAGCCTGGAACATCTGCCAGTCCTCGACCTGGTCCGTGTTGGACTGCTGCGGCTCGCGCTGCCGCTTCCGGTAGAGGTTGATGTACGTATTGGTCAGGATCCGGTAGAGCCAGGCCTTCAGATTGGTGCCCGGCTTGTACTGGTGGAAGGCCGAAAACGCCTTGGTGTAGGCCTCCTGCACCAGGTCCTCGGCGTCGCTGGGATTGCGTGCCATCCGCATCGCCGCCGAATAGAGCTGGTCCACATACTGCATGGCGTCGCGTTCGAACCGGGCACGGCGCTGGTCGGCGGTTTCCGTCTGGACGTCGACCTGATCCGGCTCCCCCGCCGTGGCGGGGTTGGCGCGGTCCTGGGTGGCGTCCGAATTCTCAGTCGTCATTGGCTCCCAGTCTACGCTGGGCTGCCCTGACGCCGGGGCGGACGCAGCGCCGGCAACCGGGCCTGCGCGGCCCCGTTCGGCAAGCGCTGTAGGCACAGGATCTCCCTCCGTTTCGACACCTTGCCGGCCGGAGACAACGCACCGGCCTTCCTCTCATGGCTAACCGCCGACGAGCCGCAACTATTCCCCGCCGGCCGCGGTAAACGGCCCCGCAAGGTGTGCGGTGCCAACAAAAGTGCCAGACTAGTGTCCAGTGCCACCTTCCCGGGGCCTGGCTCCGGGAAAGGCGCAGATCCTTCGACGCACGCTGACAGCCAGGAGGCTTCCATGTCAATCGTCCGCCTTGCCGCCCGCCCGCTGCTGGCCACAAGCTTTGTAGCTACCGGAATAGACCGTCTGCGCCACACCGACGAAACCGCGGTGTCCCTGCGGCCGCTGGTCCAGCAGACAGAATCCGTCCTTCCCGCGGCTGGCGCCCTGGCCGGGCAGGAGAAGCTGATGGCCCGCGCTATCGGCGCGGCCCAGGTGGGAGCAGGTGTGCTCTTGGGCATGGGCAAGTTCTCGCGGCTCGCGGCTGCCGTACTGGCCGGCACCACAGCCCTCAATACCGTGGTGGATTACCGCGCCGCCGATTCCGCAACGCCGGAAGCCAGGCGCACCCGCCGCAACCAACTCTTGAAGAATCTGTCCTTGATCGGTGCGGTCCTGCTCGCCGCTGTGGATACCAATGGCCGGCCCGGCCTGGTGTGGCGGGCCGAGCACCTTGCCGCTGACGCCCGGCGCAACGTCCGCTCCATCGGCAAAGACGCCCGCCGCAATGCCGGTTCTATCGGCCATGACGCCCGGAAGCAGCTGAAGAAGGCCGAGCGCGCGGTGCGCGAAGCCACGGCGGACGTGGTGGCATCCTGAACGCAATGCCCCACGCTGCCAACCACTGGCCCGCCCCCTTCGCGGAGCGGCCGATCGATGCAACAGTAGAAGTCCCCGCCTCCAAGTCCCTCACCAACCGTTACCTGGTGCTCGCCGCGCTGGCCGACGGCCCCTCCCGGCTGCGCTCCCCGCTGCACTCGCGGGACACCGTTCTGATGGTGGAGGCGCTGCGGTCCCTGGGGGCCGGCATCACGGAGACGGAGGGCGACGGCCGGTTCGGCCCGGACCTGTTGGTGGAACCGATCGACCCGGCGCGCCCGCTGGGCGCTGCCCGCATCGACTGCGGACTGGCAGGCACGGTCATGCGGTTCGTGCCGCCCCTGGCGGCGCTGTGCAGCGGCGCCGTGGAGTTCGACGGCGACCCGGCGGCGCGGCGCCGGCCCATGTCCCCCACCATCGACGCACTGCGCCGGCTGGGCGTGGACGTGGACGTGGACGACCGCGGGCTCGGCAGCCTGCCGTTCCGCGTCACCGGCGCGGGTGAAGTGGCCGGAGGCCACCTGGCGATCGATGCCAGCGCCTCCTCGCAGTTCGTTTCCGCCCTCCTGCTGGTCGGTCCCCGTTTCCGCGACGGACTGCACCTCGAGCACACCGGCGACCGCGTGCCGAGCCTGGACCACATTTCCATGACGGTGCGGCTGCTGCGGGACCTGGGCGTGCGCGTCGACGACTCCACCCCCAACCACTGGGTGGTCTCCCCGGGCCCGATCCGTGCCTTCGATACCCGGATCGAGCAGGATCTTTCCAACGCCGGCCCGTTCCTGGCCGCCGCCCTGGCCACCCGCGGCCGGGTCAGGATCCCCAACTGGCCCACTGCCACCACCCAGGTGGGCGACGCCTGGCGGGACATCCTGCCGCGGCTGGGCGCCACGGTCACGCTGGAGGACGGCACCCTGACCGTCACCGGCGGCGCCTCGATCACCGGCGCCGACCTCGCCGACACCAGCGAGCTGGCGCCGACCGCGGCGGCGCTGTGCGCGTTGGCCGACGGCGAGTCCCGCCTGAGCGGCATTGCCCACCTGCGCGGCCATGAGACGGACCGCTTGGCGGCCCTGGTGGCGGAAATCAACCGGCTGGGCGGCGACGCCGAGGAAACGGAAGACGGTTTGCTCATCCGGCCCAAGCCGCTGCACGGCGGCCTGTTCCATTCCTACGAAGACCACCGCATGGCGACCGCCGGCGCCATCCTCGGGTTGGCCGTGCGCGGCGTGGAGGTCGAGGACATCGGCACCACGGCGAAGACGATGCCCGAGTTCCCGCAGCTGTGGCAGGACATGTTCACCGTTGCCCCGGCGGCCTCGGCCAGCGAGGGCTGACGGTGTCGCGCAGCACCGGCAGCTGGGACGAATCGGATGTGCGCATCCGCCCGAACAAGCGCGGTTCCCGTCCGCGCACCAAGGACCGCCCGGCCCACGAGGATGCGGAGCTCGGGCGGATCGTCACCGTCGACCGCGGCCGCTACACCGCCGTCGTCGATGAAGACACTCCCCGCGAGCGCACCGTCGTCGCGGCCCGGGCCCGCGAGTTGCGCCGCACCCCCGTGGTCACGGGAGACTTCGTGGCACTGGTCGGCGATGTTTCCGGCGAACCCGACAGCCTCGCCCGGCTGGTCCGGGTGGAGGAACGGCGCACCCTGCTGCGCCGCAGCGCCGACGACACCGATCCGGTTGAACGCGCGGTGGTGGCCAATGCCGACCAGCTGGTCATCGTGGTGGCGGCGGCGAACCCCGAACCCCGCACCGGGTTCATCGACCGGGCGCTCGTGGCCGCGTACGACGCCGGGATCCGCCCGCTGCTGTGCGTCACCAAGGCCGACCTGAAGGACCCCGCCGAGCTGCTGTCCAATTACGAGCACCTGGAGCTGCCGGTGATCGTCAGCCGCACCGCCGCTGCCGACGCCCTCGGTGTGGACACCCGCTCCGACGAGGGCCTGTCCGCGCGGCTCGATACCGAGGCCGTGGCCGCGCTGCGCGGTTATCTCGACGGCAAGGTCACCGTCACTCTCGGCCACTCGGGCGTCGGCAAGTCCACCATGGTCAATGCGCTCACCGGGGCCCAGCGCGCCACCGGCGGGGTCAACGCCGTCACCGGGCGCGGCCGGCACACGTCGTCGTCGGCGCTGGCGCTGAAGGTCCAGGACTCGCCCGCCGGCACCTGGATCATCGACACCCCGGGTATCCGTTCCTTCGGTCTGGCCTATGTGGACCCCGACCGGATCTTGTCCGCCTTCCCCGACCTGGAGCCCGGCACCGCCGACTGTCCGCGCGGCTGCAAGCACGACGCCGCCGCCGTGGGCTGCGGGCTGGACCCCTACGTCGCTGACGGCGGGGCCGGCGACGCCGGGGCGGCGAGGCTTGCGTCGCTGCGCCGCCTGCTGGGCGCCGAAGAGCGCCCCGAGGCCAAAGAACTCGGCACCGTCTAAGGGCCGCCGGCCGGGCTGCAGCTCCGCCTCCCGCGTCCGCACTTCACTTACCGATAGGTTGAAACCTATGACCCACGCTTCGCAAAGCTACAACGACGACCTGCGCCTGGCCCATGTGATGGCCGACTCCGTCGACGCGCAGACCATGGCCCGCTTCAAGGCCCTCGACCTGAAGGTGGAGACCAAGCCGGACCTGACGCCGGTCACGGACGCCGACCGCGCCGCCGAAGAGGCAATCCGCGGGCAGCTCTCCCGCTCCCGCCCGCGCGACGCCGTGCTCGGCGAAGAATTCGGCAGCAGCGGCCACGGCGCCCGCCGCTGGATCATCGACCCGATTGACGGCACCAAGAACTTTGTCCGGGGCGTGCCGGTCTGGGCCACCCTGATCGCGTTGGTGGACGAGGGGCAGCCGGTAGTCGGGCTGGTCAGCGCGCCGGCATTGGGCAAGCGCTGGTGGGCCGCCAAGGGAACCGGCGCCTACACGGGACGTTCGCTGGCCACCGCGACCCGGCTCCAGGTCTCCGCCGTGGACCGGCTGGAGAACGCGTCGCTGTCCTACTCCAGCCTGGGCGGCTGGAAGGAACGCGGGAACCTGGACGACTTCCTTGGCCTGACCGAATCCGTCTGGCGCACGCGGGCCTTCGGCGATTTCTGGTCCTACTGCCTGGTGGCCGAGGGCGCCGTGGACATCGCCTGCGAACCGGAACTGAACCTCTACGACATGGCCGCCCTGGTGCCGATCGTGACCGAAGCCGGCGGGCGGTTCAGCTCGCTGGAGGGCGAAGACGGCCCGTTCGGCGGCAACGCGCTGGCCACCAACGGCCTGCTCCACGTCGAGGCCCTGCACCGCCTGAACCCCGAACTGCGCGGACAGCGCCCCGCCGGGTCAGCCGCGGCAGCGTACGACGACGAAGCGGCCGGCAGCATCGAGGCCGCCGGCGAGGGCCGGTAGCACGCCGCCGCACCAGGAGCACCACGTGGCACACAGCGGCCCCCGGATGGACGATGAGCGGCGGCGCGCCTACGCCGACACCTTCCAGCAGGGCGGCGAACACTACGACCGCATCCGTCCCGGCTACCCCGACGACGCCGTCGACTGGCTGCTGCCGGCCGGCGCACGGGATGCCGCCGACGTGGGAGCCGGCACCGGAAAGTACACCGCCGCCCTGGCCGCACGCGGACTGCGGGTGGTTGCGGTGGATCCCTCGGCCGACATGCTCGCGCAGCTGCAGCGGAACCTTCCGGGCGTGGCCACCGTGGTGGGCACCGCCGAGGACACCGGCCTCCCCGACGCCGGCATGGACGTGGTCACCGTGGCCCAGGCCTGGCACTGGACCGATCCGTTGCGGGCGAGCACCGAGGCCGCCCGCATCCTCAAGCCCGGCGGGACCCTGGGCCTGGTGTGGAACCAGTTGGATACCGGCGTGCCGTGGGTGCACCGCCTCTCGCGCATCATGCATGCCGGCGACGTGCTCAAGCCCGGTTTCCGCCCCCGAGTCGGCCCGGAGTTCGACCCGCCGGAAGGGCACGAGACCCGGTGGCGGGACCGGCTCAGCACCGGCGACGTGATGGAGCTGGTCAAAACCCGCAGCTACTACCTGCGCGCGACGGAGGCCACCCGGGCGAAAGTCCTGGGCAACCTCGACTGGTACCTGCACGACCATCTGGGCCACTCCCCCGGGGCAATGATCGACCTGCCCTACCTGACCCATAGCTGGCGGGCCAGGAAGATCTGACCCCGGTCCCCGGACATTTTTCTCCCGCGGTTGTTTTTAGGCTGGCCGTCCTGCAAAATTTAGGCATGCCGAAACTTTGGGCGAGGGGGTTCCTGCTGGCCGTTGCCATCGTGCTGGCGGCGACCGGCTGTGCGGCGCCGCCGCAGTCCGCCGCCGCGTCGGAGCGGCCGCTGGTGCTGACCACGTTCACCGTGCTGGCCGACATGGCCGACACAATCGGCGGCGGCCACGTGGAGGTCGCGTCCATCACCAAGGTCGGCGCGGAGATCCACGGCTACCAGCCCACGCCGTCGGACCTGGTGCGGGCGCAGGACGCGGACCTCATCCTGGACAACGGGCTGGGCCTCGAACGCTGGTTCGCACGCTTCCTGAATGCAGTCCCGGCCCCGCACGTGGTCCTCAGCGACGGCGTGGAGCCGGTGGGCATCACCGCCGGGAATTATGCCGGGAAGCCGAACCCGCACGCGTGGATGTCCCCGAAGGCGGCGAAGGTCTATGTGGACAACATCGTGGACGCCTTCAGCCGCCTGCTGCCCGCACACGCCGCCGACTTTCGCCGCAACGGCGCGGAATACCAACGGGAGCTGGACGTGCTGATGGCCGGCCTGGAGTCGGCCTTCGCCGATCCGTCGGCCGTTCCGGCTTTGGTCAGCTGTGAAGGCGCCTTCTCCTACCTGGCCCGCGACGCCGGGTTGCGTGAGGCCTATCTCTGGCCGGTGAACTCCGATGCCGAGGGCACACCCCGGCAAATCAGGGACGTGATCGGCCAGGTCTCCGAGCACCGGATCCCGGCGGTGTTCTGCGAATCGACCGTCAACCCGGAATCGATGCAGCAGGTCGCCGCCGCCACCGGCGCCCGCCTCATCACGCCGCTGTACGTGGACTCCCTCTCGGGACCGGACGGCCCGGTGCCCACCCACCTGGAGCTGATCCGGCACGACATCTCCCTGATCAAGGAAGGACTGGCCCCGTGAGCACCCCCGACCTCCCGCCCGGCGCCGCCGCCATCTCCGTGCTCGGCCTCACCGTGGCCTACAACGACGTCGTCGCCCTGGACCGCGTCTCCGCCACGGTGGCACCGGGAACCATCTGCGGCCTGATCGGGGTCAACGGCTCCGGGAAGTCCACCCTGTTCAAGTCGCTGATGGGACTCGTCCACCCGGCGTCGGGCACGGTGGAACTGTTTGGGCTGTCGCCCCGGCAGTCGCGGAAGCTGAACCTGGCCAGTTACGTGCCGCAGTCCGAAGACGTCGACTGGACTTTTCCGGTCTCCGTGCGCGACGTCGTGATGATGGGCCGCTACGGCCGGCTCGGACCCATGCGCCGCCCCCGCCGCCGGGACCGCGAGGCGGTCGACGCAGCCCTGGAACGCACCGGCCTAAGCCACCTGCAGCACCGGCAGATCGGCGAACTCTCCGGCGGCCAGCGCAAGCGCGCCTTCGTGGCCCGCGGCATAGCCCAGCACGCCGGCCTGCTGCTGCTCGATGAGCCCTTCGCCGGGGTGGACAAGGCCTCCGAGGCGGTCCTGATCGCCCTGCTGAAGGAACTGCGCGACGAGGGCAGGACGATCCTGATCTCCACCCACGACCTGGCCGGCATCCCGCAGCTGTGCGACGAGGCCATCCTGCTGCACCAGAAAATACTCGCGCACGGCCGGCCCGCAGACGTGCTCACCAACGAAAACCTGGCCCTGGCCTTCGGCTCCGCGCTGGCCGGTCCTGGGGAAGGAACACGCAGTGGAGCTGTTTAACTGGTTGCTGGAACCCCTGCAGTACGGGTTCCTTACCCGCGCCCTGGTGGTAACGCTGGCCGCCTCCGTCGTGTCGGCAGTGCTGTCCTGCTGGCTGATCCTGATGGGTTGGTCGCTGATGGGCGACGCGGTCTCCCACGCGGTGCTCCCCGGCGTCGCCCTGGCATACATCGTCGGGGTGCCGTTCTCGCTGGGCGCCTTCATCTTCGGCGCCGCGGCGGTGGCGCTGATCGGCGGCGTGCGATCCTCCACCCGCCTGAAGGGCGACACCGTGATCGGCGTGGTGTTCACGGCGTTCTTCGCGGCCGGGCTGGCCATCATCTCCAAGACGCCCAGCCAGACCGACCTGCAGCACATCCTCTTCGGCAACGTGCTGGGCGTCAGCGACGGCGAACTGCTGCAGGTGCTCATCCTCGGCGCCGTGGCGCTGTGCGTGCTGCTGTTCAAGCGCCGCGACCTGACGCTGTTCGCCTTCGACCGCATCCACGCCCACGCCATCGGGCTCAGCACCCGCTGGCTGTCGGTGCTGCTGCTCGGGCTGCTGGCGATCACCGTCGTCGTCGGGCTGCAGGCGGTCGGCATCGTGCTGGTGGTGGCCATGCTCATCACGCCGGGGGCGACCGCGTTCCTGCTGACCCGCAGGTTCGATGCCATGCTGGCGATCGCTGCCTCCGTCACCGCCGCCGCCTCGGTCGCCGGCATCTACGCCAGCTACTACCTGGACGTCGCCACCGGCGCGGCGGTGGTCCTGGCCCAGGCCCTGGTCTTCCTCGTGGTCTACCTGGGCGCGCCGCGGACCGGGGTAATCTGGCAGTTGGCCCGGCGCCGCACGGGGCGGGGCTCCCCTGCGCAGCCCGGCTCCGCCGCCGCCAACCTGCCGTCCTGACACGTTCGACGAGAGAGTGAGACGCATGCCCCCGGCCAGGAAAACCGCGCTGAGCAGCGGCTCATCCAGCGTGCAGGACTACGTCAAGGTCATCTACGCCTTCACCGAGTGGCAGGACAAGCCCATCACCTCCTCGCAGCTGGCCGGCCGGCTCGGAGTGGCCAATTCCTCGGTCTCAGAGATGGTACGCAAGCTGGTGGAACTGCAGCTGGTGGACCACCGGCCGTACAGCGCCATCGAACTGACCGACGCCGGCCGCCGGCTGGCCCTGACCATGGTCCGCCGGCACCGGGTCCTGGAGACCTTCCTGGTGCAGGAACTCGGCTATGCCTGGGACGAAGTCCACGACGAAGCCGAGCTGCTCGAACACACCGTCTCCGACATGTTCATCGACCGGATGGCGGCCAAGCTGGGCCACCCGCAGCGCGATCCGCACGGCGACCCCATCCCGGCGGCGGACGGCACCGTCCACGTCCCCAGCGCGGTGCAGCTGGAAGAACTCGACGGCGGACACACCGGCCGGATCACCCGGATCAGCGACGCCGATGCCGACCTCCTGCGCTTCTTCAGCGCCGAGCGGATCGGACTCGACGACCGGGTGGAAGTGGTCGGCCGGCGCCCCTTCGGCGGTGCGCTGGTGGTCCGGTTCGGCCCGGACGGGGCGGGCCGGGAGCTGGACCTGGGCGACCAGGCCGCCGCCGCCCTGTGGGTGCACGGCGATCCGCACCCCGGCTGCCGGCTCGCTTCGTGAGCACGACGCCGCGCGGGCGGCTTCGCATCGCGGCGGCGCCGTCTGCGCTGCCGGGCCCGGGCGCCTGGGCCGCCGTCGCCGTCGGCGGCTTCGCGGGCGCCGAGGCGCGCTACCTGCTGGGCGTCGCCTTCCCCGAAGACGGCTCCATCCCGTGGACCACGCTGGCCATCAACGTGGCCGGCAGCCTGCTGCTGGGCGTCCTCACGGCGCTCTGGACCGAACGTCCCGGCACCGCGTTCTGGCTCCGCGCCGCGCTGGGCCCGGGGCTGCTCGCCTCGTTCACGACGTTCTCCGCCGTTGCGCTGGCCGTCGACCAGTTGGCGGCGCAGGGCCGCCACGCCGACTGGCTGCTGTATCTGGGCCTGTCCCTGGCCGCGGGCCTGGCCGCCGCCGTCGCCGGGCTGCACGCCGGCCGCACGCTGGGCCGCCGGATCACCCGGGCGGCCGCCGCGTGACGGCGCTGCTCGTCGGGCTGTTCGGCGCCGCCGGAGCCCTGCTGCGCTTCGCCGCCGACACCTGGCTCGCCCGCCGGCAGGCAGCCCGCCGGCGGCCGGAGCAGCACTGGCCGTGGGCCACCCTGCTGGTCAATGTCACCGGGTCGTTCATCCTCGGGGTCGTCGCCGGCGGCGTGGTGGGCCAGGAGCCGGGCCTGGCGGAAACGTGGCGCCTGGCCGAGCCCTGGCGACTGGCGCTGGCCAGCGGCCTGGCCGGCGGACTGACCACCTTCAGTTCCTTCACCGTCGCCACGGTTAAGCTGTGGGCAGAGCGGCGGGCGGGCGCCGCCGTCGTCAATCTCGCGGCGAATCTGCTGCTGGGCACCGCCGCCGCGGCGCTCGGGCTCGCGGCAACTGGCCTGACCGTGCCACTGTCCTGAGCAATCCGTGCCCCTCACTAGACGGCTGTCCGGCAGGGTTCGGACGGTCCCGGCCGCGAGCATGACCGCCCGCAGATCGGTTAGGCTCGGCTTGTCTGAGCGTCGGCAGAAGAAAGGTGCCCCATGGCAACTCTGGGAATTGAGGAAGAATACCTGCTGCTGGATCCGGCCACCGGCTTACCCGCCCCGGTGGCGGACAGGGTCGCCGAAAACCTTGAAGGCTCGGTACAAGTAGCCAGGGATGAGATCCAGCGGGAGTTGCTCACTTGCCAGATTGAAACTGCCACCGCGGTCTGCTCCACGCTCACCGAGGCCGAGGAGTCGCTGCTCAACTTCCGCCGCGAGCTCGATACCGCCGCCCGGAAGACCGGCGTGCGCGCGGCGGCCACCGGCACGGCCCCGCGGATCCAGGACGACTACCCCGAGGTCACGGACAAGGAGCGCTACCACCAGCTCAAGGCCAGCGCGAAGGGCATCGTGGCCGACCAGTTCGTCAACGGCCAGCACGTGCATGTGTCCGTCCCCGACAAGGAGGCCGGGGTGCAGGCCTTGAACCGGATCAGGCCGTGGCTGCCGGCGGTGGTGGCGCTGGGCGCCAACTCACCGTACTGGCTGGACCGGGACAGCGGCTTCGGCAGCTGGCGGATCGTCCACTACCGCCGCTGGCCCATCCAGGGCTGCGCGCCGGTCTTCCGCGACGCGGCGGACTACGAGCGCCGGATCCAGCGCCTGGTCGACTCAGGCGTGGTCATCGACCGGGGTGTCATTACGTGGCTGGCACGGCTGTCCGACCGCTACCCCACCCTTGAAGTCCGTGCCGCCGACGTGCAGCTCGAGGCCCAGGACTCCGTGCTGATCGCGGCGGTTGTCCGGGGACTGATCTCCACGGTGCTGACCGATGAGGCTTCCTCCCGGTCCTTCCTGCAGCCCGAGCCGGAGCTTCTGGACGCCGCCGTCTGGCAGGCCGGACGGCAGGGCCTGTCCGACCGGCTGGTGGATCCTGAGTCCGGCGTGCTGCTGCCGGCACGGGATGTGGTGGGCATGCTGCTGCGCTACATCCGGCCCGCACTCGAGGAAGAGGGCGACTCGGCGTGGGTGGATGCCAGCATCGAGCGGCTCTTCGCCACGGGCACCGGCGCCGACCGGCAGCGCAGGGCCATGGAATCCGGCGGGCTGCCGGCGCTGATGGATTTGTACGCCTCGTCCCTGACCGCGGAGCCATAGCCCGCGGCGCACTGGTCCTTCAGGCGGGCGGCCGGCTGCCCGGCCCCGATCTGCCGTCCGCCGCAGCCGGCGGCGCGAGCAGGGGTGCCATGAGGTTCATGATCTTGGCCGAAGGCTCCACCCCATAATCCTTCCGCAGCCGGGAACTGAAGGCCTCGAACGCCCGCAGCGCCTGGGCATAATTGCCCTCGGCGATCTGCGCCTGGAGCAACAGCCGCTGCGCGCTTTCGCGCAGCGGCTCAATGGCGACGGCGATTCCCGCTGCGTCCGTAGCCCGGTCGATCTCACCGCGCTCCAGATACTGGCCGGCGAGGCGTTCCAGGGCCTTCAGCCTCAGCTGCCTCCACCGCTCCTGCTCGGCCATGACCCAATCCTCATACCACCCGGGCAGCAGTTCGGCCGTGCGCAGCAGGTCGAGCAGGGCCGGCCGCTGGCTGACCCCGCGGTCCCCGTCGAGGGCGGCCAGCCGCCGGCGGACTTCGTGAACGTCCACTGTGACGTCCGGAGCGAGTGCCAGCGGATCCCTGCTCTCCTCCAGCAGTCCCGGCAGCTGGTGGGAAATCATCCAGATCGCCTCCCGCAGGCTACCCGCCGCCTGCCTCTCCGAACTGTCCGGCCACAGCAGGCCGGCCAGGAACGCGCGTGGCTCGCTGCCGTGAAGGGCCAGGGCGGCAATCAGGCGCTGCTGCCGGATGGTGACCCTGACGGGAAGTGTTCCCTGGCGAATCTGCCATCCCCCCAGGAGTTGGACCTCCCACGGACGTTCTGTTGCATTCATTTCCGTGCCCTCCCCCAAGGGCATCAAGTAGCCCCCAAGCAACTGCCCCGCTTCTCCCCGATTACAGCTTCCCACCGTGTTCAACGTTGTCAATGCGGCCCTCGTCGGCGGCAGTCAGGCCGGTAACGCCGCCGTAACACCGGACGTCGTCCAATGTCGTCTAGGGGCCCGTCGTCGCACATGGCTAGACCGTCGCACATGGCTCGACGCACTGCCCGGCACGTCGTCGACTCCCGAGGCTAGGAGGACTGCCATGGCGGCACATGTGCACTTCCCCACGCCCGCCCAGGAGACGCACGCCGCCTGCGGCTTCCTGGTACAGGCGGTCCGGCAACGGGGACAGCGGGGAGCGGCATGAGCGCTCCGGCAGGGCGCAGCGCCCGGCGCCGCCTGACCGAGACAGGCCACCGGCCGAAATCTTCCAGCCGCGCCGAGGCTGCCAGCACCATCCTCACCGGCGCCCCCAGCAACGGAAGGGTACGTTGGCACGATGGGGACAGGCTGGAACGGCTCTTCGAGGACCGTTGCGACGAACTGCGGCTCGACGGCGAGGGGGAACGGCTCGCCGTCGACGGCGTTGGGTCGTCGCTGACCTACGATCAGCTCGACGCCCGGGCGAACCAGCTGGCGCGGTACCTGATCTCGCGCGGCACGCGGGCGGGCGACCGGATCGCGCTGCTCTTTGACCAGCCAACCCGGTCCTACACGGCCATTCTGGCGGTCTTGAAGGCCGGTGCCGCATATGTCCCGCTGGACGCCGGATACCCCTCCGACCGTCTGGCCTACATTGTCGAGGATGCCGGCGTGAGGCTTGTCCTGTCGCTGTCCCACCTTCGGGACCGGATGCCCCAAACGGGTGCGACCATCCTCTGCCTCGACGAGGAGGACCCGCTGGTGGCCGCGCAGGATTCCTCGCGCCTGCCCCGGGGAGAACAGGCGGGGCCGCCGGGCGACCTGGCTTACATCATCTACACCTCCGGCTCGACGGGCCGCCCCAAGGGTGTGGCCATCGACCATCCCAGCATCTGCAACTTCGTGCTCGTGGCAGCCGAAGTCTACGGCTATCAGCCGACGGACCGCGTCTACCAAGGGATGACGATCGCCTTCGACTTTTCGGTGGAGGAGATCTGGGTCCCGTGGATGGCCGGTGCAACCCTGGTGCCCAAGCCCGGCGGCGTCAGCCTGCTTGGCATGGAACTGGGCCAGTTCCTGCGGGACCAGCGGGTGAGCGCCATGTGCTGCGTTCCAACGCTGCTGGCCACCCTCGACGAGGACCTGCCCGACCTGCGGTTCCTACTGGTCTCCGGCGAGGCCTGCCCGCGTGACCTCATTACGCGATGGCACCGGCCGGGCCGCAGGTTCCTGAACGTCTACGGCCCAACGGAAGCAACCGTCACTGCGACCTGGGACGCGGTCCATCCGGACAAACCGGTGACCCTGGGCACTCCCCTGCCCACGTACTCGGTGGTGGTCCTCGATCCGGATGAACCGCGAGCGCTGCCACCGGGGGAACTGGGCGAAATCGGAATCGCCGGGATCGGGCTGGCCCGCGGATACATCAACCGTGACGATCTGACCGAGCGGGCCTTTATCCACGACTTCCTTGGCATCGATAACAATCCCTCGGGCCGGATCTACCGCTCGGGCGACCTGGGGCGGTTCACCGAGAGTGGAACCATCGAGTACCACGGCCGGATCGATACGCAGGTCAAAGTCCGTGGTTACCGCATCGAACTTACTGAAATCGAGTCCGTCCTGCTGCAGGTGCCCGGCATCGCCCAGGCGGTAGTGAGCACCTACGAGCCATCCCCCGGACTCGTGGAGCTGGTCGCCTACTACACACTGCGCCAGGACACCGCGGCGGTCGACGAGGCCGACATCGCCGAAAAACTGAGCGAGACCCTGCCCGGCTACATGGTCCCGGCCTACCTCGAACGCTGCACCGAAATCCCCGTCATGCCCAGCGGCAAGGCCGACCGGAAGAAGCTGCCGCAGCCCGGCAAACCCCGGCTCACCGGCGGCACTCACGAGTACAGCGCACCGGCAACGGAGGCGGAGGAGATACTGGCCGGTTGCCTCGCGGGGGTCCTGGGCGTGGAGAAAGTCTCCGCCACGGCACACTTTTTCAACGATCTCGGCGCCAATTCGCTGCTCATGGCCGGTTTTTCGGCCGCCGTCCGGCGCCGGGCTGCGCTGCCGCCGGTGGCCATGCAGGACATCTACCAGCATCCCACTGTCCGCCGGCTCGCCGTCGTCCTCTCGGCTGCCCAGGCCGCGGCCGAGCCGTCGGGAACCCCTGCGGGCCAGACGGAGCCGGCCCTGCGGCCTGCGCCCAGCGCGCTCCGGCACATCTTGTGCGGCGTCGCGCAGTTGATGTTCTTCCTGGGCTACACCACCTACGCTGCCTCTTTGCTCGTCATGTCGTTCGTATGGGTTTCCGATGGAACCGGCTTGATCGACATGTGGCTGCGATCCGTCGGATTCGGCGCCGCGATGTTCCTGATACTGTCCGTCACCCCTATTGTCCTGAAATGGGTTCTGGTCGGCCGCTGGAAGCGTCAGGACATCCCCCTGTGGAGCTGGGCCTACATCCGGTTCTGGGTCGTCAAGACGCTCAATCGGAGCAATCCCCTCGTTCTGTTCGTCGGCTCGCCCCTTTACGTTCTCTACCTCCGGGCGCTTGGGGCAAAAATCGGCAAGGGCGTTGCCATTTTCTCGCGCATGGTGCCGGTGTGCACCGACCTGGTCAGCATCGGCGACGGCACGGTCATTCACAAAAATTCATTCTTCCTCGCCTACCGCGCCCGCAGCGGCGTCATCGAAACGGGCACGGTGACGCTGGGCCGCGATGTCCTGGTGTCGCAAAAGACGACGCTGGACATCGACACGGCCATGGGCGACGGCGCTCAGCTGGGCCATGCGTCTTCGCTGCAAACGGGCCAGGCGGTACCGGACGGTCAGCGCTGGCACGGCTCCCCCGCGGTCCCTACGGCAACGAACTACCTCAGGGTTCCGCCGGTACGCTGCAGCACCCGCCGCAGGGTCATTTTCACCCTGCTGCAGCTTTTCAACCGGCTGGTCCTGGTCGCGCCGGTCGGACTCATCGCCCTGTCAGCGATGCTGCCGCCCTATCTCGACAGCGAACACCTGAAAATGGACAATCCGTTCTTCTACCTCGACACCCTGCTCATCACCCTGACCCTGTTCCTGGCCTCCTTCTTCGGCGGCCTCATCGCGGTCCTGACCATCCCCCGGCTCCTGAACCTCGCTCTCAAGCCGGACAAGGTCTACCCGCTGTACGGCGTGCATTTCACGCTCCAGCGGATGGTTGCCGGGCTGACGAACGTCAAGCTGTACAAGGATGTTTTCGGCGACAGCTCGTACATCGTGCATTACCTGAAGGCACTGGGCTACAACCTCGGCAAGAAGGTGGAGCAGACAGGGTCGAACTTCGGCCCCGAGGTGTCACACGATTCGCCCTACCTGAATACCATCGGATACGGGACCATGGTCTCCGACGGCCTGAACATGATGAACGCCGATTACTCGAGCACCTCGTTCCGGCTGTCCCGTGTCAGGATCGCGGGCCGCAACTTTCTGGGAAACGACCTCACCTTCCCGCTCGAGGCACGGGTTGGCGAGAACGTCTTGCTGGCAACCAAGGTCATGATCCCGATCGACGGCCCGGTCCGGAAAAATACCGGCTTGCTGGGATCCCCTCCGTTCGAGATTCCGCGCTCCGTTCAGCGGGACGGCCGGTTCGATGAGCTGAAGATCGAAGAGGCGAAGAACAGGCGGCTGCCGGCCAAGAACCGCCACAATGTCGCGTCCATGGGAATCTTCCTCGGTGTGCGCTGGTTCCTGTTTTTCTCCGGGACGCTCATCGCCGCAGCCTCCGTAACAATCTACGATGAATTCGGCGCGTTGGCTGTTGCCGTAGGAACGTTGGGCTTCGTCATTTACCTTGTCCTGCTGACCGTCCTCGTCGAGCGCCTGGTGATGGGCTTCCGCAGGTTGAAGCCGCAGTACTGCTCGATCTACGACCCGTACTTCTGGCACCACGAACGTCTGTGGAAGATGCTCGCCACTCCACCCTTCAACGGCACGCCCTTCAAATCACTCGTCTGGAGGATGCTCGGCGTTAAGGTGGGCAAGCGTCTCTACGACGCCGGCTGCAACATCCCCGAGAAAACACTTGTCTCAATCGGCGACGACTGCGCCCTGAACGAAGGCACGGCCCTTCAAGGCCACTCGATGGAAGACGGTACATTCAAGTCGGACTACATCGCGGTGGGGAACCGGTGTTCCTTTGGCGTCGAGTCCTTCGTCAATTACGGCGCCGTGGTGGGCGACGGCGTCTCACTCGAGGCCGACTCGTTGCTCATGAAGGGAGAAGACGTGCCGGAGAACGCCATCTATGCCGGCAACCCGGCCCGCGACACGACGGACACCGCCAGACCCAGGCGGTTGACCGGCGCGGCGCAAGGTTGATGAAGTAAACGGGCGCGGAGCAGTGCGCCCGGCGCGGGCGCACTGCACGAAGTTGCTGCAGCTGGACTCCCGGTCCATGGTGGTAGGTGATGATTACCAGACGCGAAGCAGCCCAGTTCCTCGATATCCCACCGGAGATGGCGAAACGCCACGGAATCCCCTCCCGCATCTCCGAGGAGGAACTCGCCGCGATGGACGCGGACCCACCGGCCTGGCTGGCCCAGTCGCGTGCCAATCGCACGGGCAAGAGGCCTGTCTGGACACCGCTGCGGTGCTTCATTTGCGGCTTTACCGAGTCTGCCCGGCCCAAGAAATGGTGGCCCGAATTCACCTATGTTTACTGCCGGCACCATGATCCCGCGGAGCTGCCCGAGCTGCCCGCGGGATGGGTCCGCAGCGAGTATGACGGCATCGGCACCAGGTTCACCGGAATCGTCGACGTGGCGCTTCCCGGAGACTGACCCCTGGCGACGGGCGCTGCTGGGCTAGAGGCTTAGAAGAAAGCCGAATCGCAAGGCGAGTCGCCGCCGGTCCCTGCGCCGGACTCGGCCGGCTCCCGCCTGCACGCAGAGGGGCGGCCTCCCCGCAGGGAGGCCGCCCCCGATGGCGGAGCCGGCTGAATTACTCGACTTGGCCGACGCCCTTCTCGGCGGCCTTGGCCGTCTTCCACACGGCCTTTCCTTCGGCCTTGGCTGTCTTCCAGTCGGCCTTTCCTTCAGCCTTGACGGCCTTCCAGTCTGCGCTTCCCTCCGCCTTCGCGGACTTCCACGCGGCATCAGCCTCGGCCTTCGCCGATTTCCACGCGGCGTCCGTTTCGGCCTTCACGGCCTGCCAGGCGTGGGTCGGCTCCTCAACCGGAGCCGGGGCCGGCTCTTCCACGACCGGCTCCTCAATGGGGGCCGGTGCAGGCTCTTCCTCCACCGGAGCCGGTTCCTCGACCGGAACCTCCTCTACCGGCTCTTCCCCGGGGACGGGCTCGACGGGCTCTTCACCCTCGTCCGGGGTTGGGGCTTCGTCCTCGACCGGTGCCGGGGCAGCCGGCTCCTCAGCAGGGGTTTCCTCCGCGGGACCGTCCTCGACGACCGGTTCAGCTTCCTCGACCGGGGCCGGCACGATGGTTACGTCCTCGGCCGTGATGGCCACGAACGAATCCTGTGTTTCGTGAGCAGAAGCGGCTCCTGCGCCTCCGGCAGTCACCACGCCTGCGACGAAGACTCCAGCGGCCAGCTGCCGTGCCTTGGTTTTAGCAAACGATGACATGTGTTGCTCCAATCGTTGGGGATGTTGCAACTTAACCGTTACATCCGGCAGCGAGGGGCTTGCAAGCGGAAGCGGTGAATAGCCACCGATTGGCCTAAAGACCAGCTTGAGGTCTTTACAGGCCGGCGGGAGTCCGTCACACTCCGCCACGGCCGGGTGGTGACCGGTTCGAGCTTTGTCAGGGGCTGTACCACCGGGGGATAATCGTTACACTGAACCGCGTGGGCGCAACGTCGCATCCCGTCCGTCCTGCACCAACTTCCCGGGACCCCGCCCGTAAGGATGACACCCCATGCCTTCGCCCCTGCCCCGCCGCTTCCTCGCCGGACTGGCCTCGTTCACCGCCGCCGCTGTCCTCGGCGGAACACTCGCCGCCCTTCCGGCTTCGGCCACCGCTGAGTCCGACCCACCCCGCGCGCCGAGCAAGTACCTCAGCCCCCGGGACGTGCCGACCGACCGATTTATCGTGAAGTTCAAGGACACGCAAGGGGGCAGCCCCACCGGTAGGGGGAAAGCCTACGGGCGTACCGCCAAGAAGCTGGGCGTCAGCGTGAAGGAACTGCGCGGCACCGCCACCGGGGCCCGGGTGATCAGCACCGGCAAGCCCCTCGCCGACTCCGAGGCCAAGGACCTGGTGGCCCTGCTTGAGGCGGATCCGGCCGTCGAATTCGCAGAACCCGATCAGCGGATGCAACCGTCGACGACGCCGAACGACGAGCACTTCGGCCTGCAGTGGGACCTTTTCGAGGAGACGGCCGGGATGCGCGTGCCGGCAGCCTGGGAGGTCAGCCGCGGCGACGGCATCACCGTCGCCGTCGTCGACACGGGCATTACCGATCACAGCGACCTTAACGCCAACGTGCTGCCCGGCTACGACATGATCGCCGACCCGGCCGATGCCCGCGATGGCGACGGCCGAGACCCGGACCCCCGGGATGAAGGCGACTGGTACGACGCCAGTGATTGCGGGTACAACGACTCCTCCTGGCACGGCACGCACGTTGCCGGCACCATCGCCGCCGTCACCGGCAACGGTCAGGGCGTGGCCGGCGTCGCCCCCGGCGCAAAGATCCTTCCCGTCCGCGCACTCGGAGCGTGCGGCGGGTACCTGTCCGACATCGCCGACGCCGTGATCTGGTCGGCAGGAGGCGAAGTCCCAAACGTCACGCCCAATGCCAACCGGGCCCGTGTCATCAACCTGTCGCTCGGCGGCTCCGGGGTGTGCTCCGCCACCTTCCAGACAGCGGTGAACATCGCCGTAAACGCCGGCTCCGCCGTCGTGGTGGCGGCCGGCAACGAGAACCGGGACACTTCCCTGTCCACTCCGGCGAACTGCGGGAACGTCATCACGGTGGCGGCCAGCGGGCGCGAAGGAAACCGCGCCCCGTATTCGAACTTCGGAGCCATGGTCGACGTCACCGCCCCCGGCGGCGACGGGAGCACCGGCGCGGGCAACGGCATCGTCTCCACATACAACCTGGGCGCGACCACCCCGGGCGCCGAGGGCTACTCCTACCTCCAGGGCACGTCGATGGCCGCACCGCACGTCGCCGGCCTGGCCGCCCTCATCCTTGCTGCACGTCCGAATTGGACGCCGGCGCAGGTCGAAGACCAGCTCAAAAGAAAGTCCCGCCCGCTTCCCGGTACGTGTGCCGAAGGGTGCGGTGCCGGGCTTGTCGACGCCACCTCGTCCCTCGACTTCGGCCACCTCCCCTTCGGCCCCCCGAAAATCTCAGGAGTCCTGCGCGTCGGTAACGTCCTGTACGGCACTGAGGGAGACTGGAGACCGGAACCGGTCAGCGTCGCCTACCAGTGGTACCGCAGCGGAAGCCCTGTCCCCGGAGCCACCGGTCGCACATACACCCTGACAGGCGCCGACGCCGGGCATACTTTCACCCTGAAGGTCCACGCGACCATGGACGACGACGCGGCCGTCAGCACTGCCTCCGCCACGACGCCCCCTATCGCCGAAGGCGTTTTGGCCGGGTCCACGCCGGCGATCAGCGGAACCCGCAAGGTCGGCCACGCACTGACCGCGGTCCCGGGCAGCTGGACCGCGGGCACAACCTTTACGTACCAGTGGTACCGGTCCGGGACGGCCATCAGCGGGGCCACCGGAAGCCGTCACCTCCTGACCGCGGCCGACGCCGGGAAACACCTGAGCGTCCGCGTCACCGGCGCCGCCCCGGGCTACACAACCGCTGCCATGACATCCGGTTCCAGCGGGCCCATCGCCTACGGCACCCTCACCGGGGCGGTTCCCACGGTCACCGGCACGAAGAAGGTCGGCCACACGCTGACCGCCAGCGCCGGGACCTGGACCTCGGGCACCACGCTGAAGTACCAGTGGTACCGCGGCACCACGGCGATCTCACGGGCGACGGGCCGCACCTACGTGCTCACCGGCTCCGACGCCGGCAAGCAGATCTCCGTTCGGGTGACCGGATCCAAGAGCGGCTACAACAGCCTGAACCGGTACTCGGCCAAGACGTCTGCGATTGCCAAGGGCACCCTGCGCACGTCCGCACCGGTCATCAAGGGCACGCTGCGGCCGGGCTACACGCTGACCGCGTATCCGGGAACCTGGACGGCGGGCACCACCCTGAAGTTCCAGTGGTACCGCTCCGGCACGGCCATCCGCGGCGCCACCGGCAAGACCTACCGGTTGACCGCCACGGACCGCTTCGACACGATCAGGGCGCGGGTCACCGGGTCCAAGACCGGGTACAACACGGCGAACAGATACTCGCTCTCCACCGCACGCCTTCGATAGCGCCTGCCAGCCCAGACGTGGAAGGATGTCCCAGCCACCGGCGTGCGGCAGGCGGGGCGGGAATTCCTCCGCCGGACAGGCTCATTGCATGCTGAGCTCACGTAGGCTGCACTCAGGCTGGCTTCGCCTCAGCTTGCTTTTGGCGGGGCCTGAGCGGCGACGATCTCGGCGATCGCGTACTCGCAAACACCCGCCGCTTCCCCCACCTCCTCTTCGGACAAGCCTGAGGAGAGGGCAGCGATGATCTGCTCGTCGCTGGCCGCCTTTGCCTGGTCCAAAGCCCATTCGGCTGCTTCCACTTCGCCGGATCTGCACAGGACGGCGGCCAGCATGCTCCTCTGCGCGGGCGACTTGCCGGTGGGCAGGCCGGGTACCTCAAGGCCTTCAAGATGCGGGTGCGTGCCTTGCCCCAAGTACACGGCCGAATCAAGGCTCGCGATGGAAAGGGCATGGGTGTGGGTTTTGATGTGCGACTCCATGAGAGCCACCTTTCAGAGAATGAAACCAGGCTCCCGGTGGCTCGAAAGAGGGCTTCACAATGGGCAAAACCAGTTGGCCGCCTGTTTCGACCGTACGCGTGGCTGCCCTCGATGACAACAGGCGGGCTGCGGGCGAACCCCTCGCAAGCAAGGCCTTTTTGAACATCAACTTGTCAGTTTGGTGTCTTCCTCGAAGGTTGCGCCCCTTATCTCCTCCGCGGAGCTCTTTTCGGCCTGACTTGGCGGTGGGCTCGGCGAATGTTGCGTAGGGTTTGGGCTGATAGTTGGTCGCCTTGGCCCGCGGCCTGCTTGAGAAGCGCCCTACCCTCCTTAGCTTGCCCCGATTCCCAGAGCGCCAAGCCCAGGTTATGCAGTGCGTTCGGTTCGCCTTCAGAGACGCTGCGCCGCAGAAGTTCGATTTCTTTGTCGCTTCTGCTTGCCTTGGAATAGAGATCCGCTAGAGGGATCAGGACCTCAACCTCACCGGTGTCGAGGTGTCTTTCGAGGAGCTGAATCGATGTGTCGAGGTCCAACTGATCCGTCGTGGTGACCAGTTCTATGGCCGCCTCGGCGCTGAGTTCGCTGCCTTTGCGCAGAATTTCAACTGCGGAGCCCTCGTCCCCTACGGCTCGGTATGCTCTGGCCAGCCGGAGTGGGACCCTAGGGTTCTCACCGGCGTCGCTTAGCCATCTGATCGCCTCGGCCGGTTTTCCAAGGTTCAGGTAGGCCTGCCCCAGGGCTAACGCCGCCTGCGGGTCTCCTGCCCTATGTGCCGTCTCGTATTGCTCCAAGGCTTGCACGGTCCGATGCTGCCCTTCGAGAAAGGTCCCGTAGTTGAGGTGTGCTTCCTTAACGCCGTGCTCAATCGCTAGTCGATACAGGACTTCGACCGCTTCAGACGCGGGTATCTGCTGCAGGTCATTTGCGGCGTTGAAGAGACCGTCGGCGTCGCCTGAAAGGATCAGTTCGGCCGATGCGCGAAAGTCGACCGGCTCGCTCTGCTCATTCATAATCCTCGTCTTGTTCCTGCCGCTCGAAGGCCTCGAATTCATCACGATCCTAAAGCCGTCCGGGCGACCAGGCGTGACCAAAGCTGCGTGCCGCGCCGTCATAGTTCCAGTGATCGTTTCCCAATGAGTCGGGACACCGTATACCTGCTCCGGGTGCCAGCATGAGCCATGCCGAAGATCCGGACGGGAACTACCAACCCAGACAAAAGAAAACACCCCGGTCCGAAGACCGGGGTGTAAGCGATGACCCGACTCATCCGTAAAGGATGTCCCGACTCATCACATAGTGGAGATGGGGGGAATTGAACCCCCGTCCGATGTTGTGTTGCCAGGACTTCTCCGGGCGCAGTTTGCTTCGGGTTTTCTTGGCCCCAACCATCCCGCAAACAGGTGGTTGACCCGGGCCCAGCCGTCTAAATGTCCCGAATACCCCAACGGCGAAGGTATTCAGCAGTGGCTCTCTTAATGACGCCAGCATCCGGGGCGAGAGCATCCCCGGGCTGACGGACTTGCACCGCTACTTAGGCAGCGAGTGCGAAGTCAGTGCGCTTAGATTCGGCACTTATTGGTTTGCAGAGAGCGTTTCCGAGATAACTCTGCATCCTCGGCCCGCTTCCCCTGGCGCGACTAACATCGTCGAAACCTGTCATCCCCGTATGTAGTTATCAAAATAACCATTGCTGCCGGGCAGTTACCTGTCCCGGACCATCCAGTGTAACCCATGTTTGCGCCGGGCTATTCCCGCCGCCCCGGCATAGCCAGCGTGCGGTCGCGGGACTTACGCTCAAACCATGGTTGTGGGCCGGCTTCCAGGCACGCCGCCGCCGGCGTCCACCCCGGCAACGTTCGGCATCGAAGAAGAATTCCTGTTGATGGACCCGCGCACTGGCTTGCCGGTGACGACCGGCCCGGCGGTGCGGGCCGCCCTGCGCCTGGGAACCACCCCGGAATGGGTGAGCTACGAGTTGCTCGACTGCCAGGTGGAAACCTCAACCCCGGTGTGCCGCCAGCTCTCCGAAGCTGCGGACGCCCTGCTGGACTTCCGTCACGAGCTGGCCCTCAGCGCCGCCGCAACGGGCGCGGCCGCGGCCGGCATCGGCGTGATTTTCGACGCCGACCTGCGCCCGGCATCCGTGACCGACAACCCCAGGTACCGCAGCATCGCCGAGCGTGCGCCGGCCCTGATCGCCGACCAGTACGTGACGGGCATGCACATCCACGTTGAAGTGGCGGATCCGGAGGTGCGGCTGCAGGTCCTTAACCGGCTGCGCCCCTGGCTCCCGCTGCTCACGGCGGTAGCAGCCAACTCACCGTACTGGCGGCACGCGGACAGCGGCTTCGCCAGCTGGCGCACCATCATGTACCGCCGCTGGCAGGTCCAGGGCTGCCCGCCGTTCTTCGCCGACCTGCACGACTACGGCGTCCGCGTGCGGCAGTTGTACGCCTCCGGGGTGGTCCCGGACCCCGGGCACCTCTCCTGGCTGGCCAGGCTGGCCGACCACTACCCCACCATCGAGGTCCGGGCCGCCGACAGCCAGCTCACCGCGGCCGACAGCGTGCTGCTGGCAGGGCTGGTCCGCGCGCTGGTCGCCACCGAGCAGGCCGCCGTCCTCGCCGGTCGCCCGGTCACCAACTTCCATCCGGAACACCTGGACGTGGCGCTCTGGCAGGCGGCCCGCTTCGGATTGTCGGAGAAACTGGTGCATCTGGATTCGGCCACCCTCTGGCCCGCGCACGATGTCCTCGAACTGTTGCTGCGCCATATCGATGAGGCGCTGGAGCAGCACGGGGACGGCGGCTGGGTCCGCGAGCAGGCCGGCCGGCTGCGGCTGGAGGGCAACGGGGCGCAGCGCCAGCGGAAGGCGCTGGCCGGCGGCGGGCTCCCGGGCTGGCTGGATTTGGTGCGCCGGTCCCTGACGGCGGCCTGATGCCACGCAGGGCTCTCCCCGCCCCTTGACTGCTGCGGGGCGGCAGCGGTAAAGCAGCTGCTCAGGCCCCGCGGTTCTTTTCCCGCATCGCGCGCAGGGCCTCGCGGTTGTCCTGCTTCTCGCGCAGCGTCTGGCGCTTGTCGTAGTCCTTTTTGCCGCGGCCCACGCCGATCTCCACCTTGGCCAGGCCGTCGTTGAAGTACAGCTGCAGCGGAACAATCGTGTAGCCCGACTCCCTGGTCTGGCGGGAAATCTTTTCCAGCTCGGCCCGGTGCAGCAAGAGCTTCCGCCGGCGCCGGGCGGCATGGTTGGTCCAGCTGCCGTTGAGGTATTCCGGGATGTAGACGGATTCCAGGTACAGCTCATCGTTGTAGAAGATGGCGAAGCCGTCCATCAGCGAAGCACGGCCCTCGCGCAGTGACTTCACCTCGGTCCCCATCAAGACCATGCCGGCCTCGTAGGTGTCCATGATGTGGTAGTCGTGCCGGGCCTTTCGATTGGTGGCCACTACCTTTCGGCCACTTTCTCTGGGCACGGGGTACTCCTTCGTCGTCGGAACGTTCCATTATAGCGGCGCCACGGCAGGAGCGCCGCCGCGGTGTTACCGCCGCATAAGCCGCCGCGGCGTCACGGCCGGATAAGCCGCAGCACGCCGGGTGCCGCCGCCGAAACCTAGAGCAGGTTCATCGGATTGACGAAGCTGCCGTTGACGATGGTTTCGAAGTGCAGGTGGCAGCCGGTGGAGTTGCCGGTGCTGCCCACATAGCCGATCAGCTGACCGCGGCCGACGCTCTGGCCGGCGTACACCACGTAGCGGGTCATGTGGTAGAAGTTGGTGTCCAGCGCGTTGCCGCCGACCACGCCGTGGCTCATCGTCACGCTGTTGCCGCCGCCCCAGACCGTGCTGTCCGCGCGCGCCACGGTGCCCGCCGCCGGCGCGTAGATCGGCGTGCCGCAGGCGGAACCGTAGTCGATCCCGCTGTGCATGTAGCCGCCGGTGCCGTAGAAGTCCATCGTGCCCGCCGGAGTGGGCCGCCAGCCGTAGCCGGACGTGATGGGCCCGTTCACCGGGTTGATCAGGCCGAAGGACGACGGCGCCTGGCTGGCCGGAGGGGGCGGCGGCACCCTCGGGACCAGCTGCGGCACCGGCTGGCCGCTGTTGCGCGCCGCCTGCTGTGCCGCCTTGATCCGGGCCTGTTCCCGCTCCCAGGCCTCCTGGGCCTTGCGCCGCTCCTCGGCCTCGCGCCGGGCCTTCTCCGCCGCCTCGCGGCGGAGCCGTTCCTGCCGCTCCTTGATCTGCGAGAGCACCTGGTTCTGGGCCTGCTCGGTCTTGGCCAGCTCCTGCTCGATCTGCGGCTTCTTGGCCTGCAGGCTGTCCGACAGCGCCGAGGTCTCGGCGATCAGCTGGTCGACCTTCTGCTTTTCGGCGGCCGCCTCGTCGCGGGCGACCTGTTCGGCCGCCAGCGCCTCCTCGGCCTGCGCCTTCAGGTCCCGGATCTCCTCCTCCACGGCCTCCAGCCGCGCCCGGGAGTTCACATTCGTGGCGTTCTGCTGGGCCAGCTTGTCCAGTGCCGCGTTCTGGCTGCGCAGCGCTTGGTCCGCCAGGTCGATGGTGCTGGCCAGGTTGGCGTCGCCGTCGGAACCGAAAAACAGCGAGAGGTTGGACGGCACCCCGCCCTGCTTGTAGGCCTGGGTGGCAATCTGGCCGATGACCTTCTTGGTTTCCTCCAGCTCCTCGGCATCGCTGGCCAGTTGCTGGTTGATCTTGTCCTTGGTCTGCAGCGCCAGGTCCACGCGCTGCGCCAGTGCGGCCACCTTGTTGGCGGCGGCGTCCACCCTGCCCTCGGCCTCGGAGAGCTTTTGCTGCGCCGCCGGCAGCCGGCTCTGGTGCTGCTTCAGCTCCTTGACCGCCTCGACGATGTCGGCGTTGAGGAACTCCAGCGACGATTCGATCTGCTGGATTTCCTGGTCGAGGGCGGCCTTGCGGTCGTCGAGGTCGTCTGCCTGGGCGGGGCCGGCGGAGCCCAGCGAGAACGCGAGCAGGGCGGCCATGGCGGCACTCAAAATCCCTTGCGGAAGGCATTTCTTCCGCGGCTTAGTACGGCTCACAGCCTGGCTCCCCAATGTCAAGTTCTGTGCACGTTTCATGAGTCTAGACCTTAAGGTAGCGGCGCAGGGTCAAAAGGGACGATATTCCGGCCAGGACGGCGCCCAGCAGCACCAGCGCGGGACCTATCACCAGCATGGTGCTGGAGGAAATGAAGGCCGTGTCGGGGTATTGGCTGGCCAGCCAGCCGCCGATGAAGAAGTGCGCCACGGCCCACAGGGTGACCGAGGCCAGCAGCGCCCCGAGCACGGCGGCGATCACCCCTTCCAGCACGAACGGCAGCTGGATCACGGCCTTGGAGGCACCGACCAGGCGCATGATGCCGGTTTCCCGGCGCCGGCTGAAGGCGGACAGCCTGATGGTAGTGGCGATCAGCAGGATGGCGCAGACAATCATGACGACGGCGATGCCCACCGCCACGAGCGAGGCGATGTTCATGACGCTGAAGACCTTTTCCAGGATCTCGCGCTGGTCCACGACTACTTCGACGCCGGGCAGCGAGGAGAAGATCTCGTTGATGACCTCGTACTTCTGCGGATCCACCAGCGAGACGCGGAAGGACTCCGGCAGCTGGTCGGCCGTCACCGAGTCCACGATCGGCGAGTTCGCGAACTGGTCGCGGAAGTGGCCCAGGGCATCGTCCTGCGACTCGTACAGGTAGGTGTCCACGTACTGTTCCACGGCCGGACTGGTCAGCGTGGCCTCGATTTCCGCACGCTGCTCGTCCGTCACGGGGCCGGCCGCGCAGCTGGCCGTCGTCGAGGTGTCGACGCACAGGAAGATGGCCACCTGGACCTTGTCGTACCAGTAGCCCTTCATCTGGTTGATCTGCATCTGCAGCATGCCGGCCGCGCCCACGAAGCTGAGCGAAATGAAGGTCACCAGCACCACGGAGACCACCATGGACAGGTTGCGGCGCAGGCCGGAACCGATTTCACCGAGGATAAAAGCCAGCCTCATTTGGCCTCCTCCGGTTCGCCCAGGTAGATGCCTTCGGACTGGTCGCGCACCAGCACGCCGTCGCGCAGCTCGATTACACGCTTGCGCATTTCGTTCACGATCACGTTGTCGTGCGTGGCCATCACCACGGTGGTGCCGTTCTGGTTGATCCGGTCCAGCACCTTCATGATCCCCAGCGAGGTGGTCGGATCCAGGTTGCCGGTGGGTTCGTCGGCCAGCAGGATCCCGGGCTTGTTCACGACGGCGCGGGCGATGGCGACGCGCTGCTGCTCGCCGCCGGAGAGCTCGTGCGGCATGCGGTGGTCTTTGCCCTCCAGGCCCACGGTCTTGAGCACTTCGGGCACTGTCTCGCGGATTACCGCGCGGCTGCGTCCGATCACCTGCATGGCGAACGCCACGTTGGCGAAGACGGTCTTGTTGGGCAGCAGCCGGAAATCCTGGAACACCACGCCGATGCCGCGGCGCAGTTTGGGCACGCGCCAGCTGGGAATGTTGGCCACGTTCTGGCCGGCGACGTAGACCGAGCCGCGGGTGGCGCGGTCTTCTTTCAAAACCAGGCGGATGAACGTGGATTTCCCGGACCCGGACGAGCCGACCAGGAACGCGAAGTCGCCGCGGTCGATCTCCAGACTGATCTTGTCCAGGGCCGGACGAGAGTTCTGGTCGTAGATCTTCGTGACGTTATCGAATCGAATCATGACTACTTTGTGCCTCAGGCCGAGGACGAGGGCTTGTGCTTGGGGGAAGAAACCTCAGCCTCTCGACTATAGGCACGCAGTCTTGAGTTTATCCTGCAGCTTGTTCGGTGTGTCGTTTCACCGGACCGGCCCCTGGCCCGCGGCCCGTCCAGCTGCCCGGCCGGCCATGGCGTCGCGCACCGCATCGGCCACCGCTGCCGCGCCCGGGCGGTCCATGACGATGGTGTAGTGGTTGGTTCCGGCGACCTCGCGCACCCGCAGCGCCGGCAGCCGGTGCGCCCAGCCGTCCACGTATCCGGGCGTGTACAGGCCCGCGTCTTCGTTCAGCAGGCCGCGCGGGGCCCGCAGCAGCACCGCTGGAACAGCGAGTGATTTCAGCGCGTCCATCAGGACGGCGCCGCTGTTCAGGTCGGCGGTGTCGCGGGCCATCGCCTCGTAATTCGTCGCCGGCCGCAACAGCGGCGGCTCACCGGCGAGGTCGTAGTCCACGTAGTCCTCCACCAGCGCGTTCCAATGCTCGGCGAAGGCCGGGTGCACCCGCCAGAAGTCCCGGTAGGCCTCCCGGCTGGGGAACGTCGCGGCCAGCCGTTCGGCGGCCGGGCCGAGCACCGACTGGATGACCTCCTCGTCGCTGAGCCCGGCCGGCACCTGCAGCGGCAGGCCGCCGTCGACGAGCACCAGGGACTCCACCAGCCGCGGGTGGCGCCGGGCCAGCACCACGGAGGCGAACGCCCCCATGGAATGGCCGACGACGACGGCCCGGCCGACGCCGTGCGCCGCGAGCACCTCCGCGAGGTCGTCGGCGTGCGCGGCCATGCCGAACGGGCCGGGCAGCGCGTTGCTGCGCCCGCGGCCGCGCAGATCCGGGGCGATCACCCGCACGCCGTCGAGCTCCTGCGCCAGCAGGCCCCAGGTGCGGTGCGAGGCGGTCACGCCGTGCACGGCCAGGATCGCCGGCGCCTCGGCGTCCCGGGGTCCCCACACGCCGGTGCGCAGGGTGCCGCCGCGGACCGGCACGTCCCGGGCGGCATAGGGCAGGGCTGCGGGTTCGGCGTTCATCGGCTGGACCATCCGCCGTCCATCGTGTAGGAGGCGCCGGTGACCATGCCGGCGTCGGGCCCCGCGAGCCAGCACACCAGCGAAGCCACTTCGTGCGGCTCGACCAGGCGCTTGACGGCGCTCTCGGTGAGCATCACCTTCGCGACCACTTCTTCCGGCGGCAGCTGGTGCATCCGGGCCTGGTCGGCAATCTGCTTCTCGACCAGCGGCGTCTTCACGTACCCGGGATTGATGCAGTTGCTGGTCACCCCGTGCGCGCCGCCCTCCAGCGCGGTGACCTTTGAGAGGCCCTCCAGCCCGTGCTTGGCGGAGACGTACGCGGATTTGTAGGCGGACGCCCGCAGCCCGTGCACGGAGGAGACGTTGATGATCCGGCCGAAGCCGCGCTGGTACATGCCCGGCAGCGCCGCGCGGATCAGCAGGAACGGGGATTCGAGCATCAGGCGAAGCATCAGCCGGAAGGCCTCCGGGTCGAACTCCTCGATGGGGTTGATCCGCTGTATCCCGGCGTTGTTGACCAGGATGTCGGTGTCCACCGCCGCCGTTTCCAGCGCCCGGGTGTCGCTGAGGTCCACCTGCCACGGGACCCCGCCGATCTCCTGCGCCACCCGTTCGGCGGCCGCGCCGTCCAGGTCGGCCACGGTGACCTTCGCGCCTCGGTCGGCCAGGGCCCGTGCGCAGGCCTCGCCGATGCCGCTGGCCCCGCCGGTCACCATGGCGCTGCGGCCCGTCAGAGTCTTCTCAGCCATGGGTGGGTCCTTCCGTCGTCTGCTGTCCGGGCGCCAGCGCCCGCTCAATGAACTGCATCATCTCTTCGAATACGTGGTCGGGCACTTCCCGCGGGACGGGCTGCGCACCGTCGTCGTCCTCCCAGAGCACCCAGCGCATGCCGATCAGTTCGCCGATGCCCATCAGCGCCCACGCCGCGACGTTTGGGTCCATCGGACGGACCTCGCCGGTGGCCTGCGCCGCCTTCAGTCCCTCAATGTAGCCGTTGACAATGCGCGTGTAGTGCATCCGCAGGGCGCCGGGCGACACAAACTCCGCCTGCCGGATGATCCGGTAGAGCGCGGGGTGTTCGGCGGTGAAGCGGAAGAACGCCTTGAACCCGGCCCGCTCGGCCTCCAGCCGGTTCTCCGCCGACTTGGCCGCCTCGGTCATCGCGTGGCGCACCCGCCGGTTGAGGTCCTCGACGACCTCGTCGAAGACGGCCTGCTTGCCCTCGAAATAAAGGTAGAAGGTGCCCAGCCCGACGTCGGCCTGCTCGGTGATCTTGACGATCGAGGCCTCGTGGTAGCCCACCGACGCAAACACCGCTTCGGCCGCCTCCAGCAACTTGGCCCGCGTCCGGGTGCCCCGGGCGGTGCGTGGTGCAGCGCTCATGATTCCTGCTCCGATCCTGCGGTCAGCGGGTGGCGGCCGGGGCGGACGGCGGCCTCCCGCAGCCTCCCCCGGACCACCTTGTTCAGTGCGGTGCGCGGCAGCGCCGGCACGAAGGCGAACCGGCCGGGGACCTTGAAGGCGGCCAGCTGCGCCCGGCAGTGCTCGGCCAGTTCCTCGGCGTCGGTGATCCGGCCCGGCCGGACCACCACGTAGGCCAGCCCGGTCTCGCCCCAGCGTTCGTCGGGAACCCCGACGACGGCGGCCTCGGCCACCGCGGGATGCGAGAGCAGGACCTGCTCCACCTGGGCCGGGGCCACGTTCTCGCCGCCGGAGATGTAGAGGTCCTTGATCCGGTCCACGATCCGGAAGAAGCCGTCCGCGGTGCGTTCGACCAGGTCGCCGGTGCGCAGCCAGCCGCCGGCGAGCGCCGCCGCGGTGGCCTCCGGGTTCCGGAAGTAGCCGGCGAACACGCCCGGTCCCGAGACCAGCAGCTCACCGGTGGCCACGCCGTCCAGGATCCCGCCGGTGGCCGGGTCCGCCACCGCCACGCTGACGTGCGGGTAGGGCTTGCCCGCGTAACCGATCATGGAGGCCGCGTCTTCGTTGGGCAGGCAGAGCACGTTGGGCGAGGCCTCGGTCAAACCGTAGCCCTGGCTCAGGGCCACGCCCCGCTTGTGCCAGATCCGCAGCAGCGGCGCGGGCATCGACGCCCCGCCGACAATCGCGTGCTGCAGGCTGGACAGGTCGGCGGACGCGAAGCCGGGGTGCTCGGCCAGCAGGGCGTACTGGGTGGGGACGCCCATCATGGTGGTGACCCTGCGTTCGGCGATCAGCTGCAGCATCCGGCCGGCGTCGAACGTGCGTTCCAGCACCACCGTGGCGCCGGTCCACCAGGCCAGCAGCGGCTGGATGTTCCAGCCGCCCACATGGAACTGCGGCAGCGCGGCCAGCACCACGTCGGAGCTGGAGAGCTCCATGGTCCGCGACAGCGAGAGGTTGGTCCAGAAGCAGTTGGCGTGCGTGAGGATGGCGGCCTTGCTCGGCCCCTCGGTACCGGACGTGAAGATCATCAGGAGGGCATCGTCGTCGCGCACGTCCCGCTGCACGGGCGCCCCGCCGCTGTCCAGCCGACGGGTGGGGCCGGGCACGTGCCGCTCCACTCCGGAGGGCCCCAGCGCCGCCGTGCGCGGCGGCAGCGGGAGCATCGTGGCGGCAGCGGCGGCCAGCGCGTCGAACTCATCCTCCACCAGCAGCAGCGCCGGGTCCGCCAGCTGTAGCTGCTCGGCGATCTCCCCGGGAGACAGCCGCCAGGACAGCGGGACCAGCACGAGGCCGGCCTTGGCGCAGGCGAAGAACAGCACCACGTGGTCGGCGGAGTTGCCGGTCAGCGTGGCGATCCGGTCCCCCACCCCGTAGCCGGCGGCGCGAAGGCCCGCGGCCAGGGCGACGGCCCGGGCATCGAGGTCGCGATAGCGCAGGCTGACCCCGCGGTCGTCGATCGCCACCCGGTCGGGGGTGGACACCGCGCGGTCGGCGGTCCAGCGGCCAAGGGTATGGAGACCGCCGGCGGGCGGATGGGGCTGCAGGTTCACTCGGCTTTCTCCAGGATGTCGCGCTGCCGGGCGGCTGCCCGGCGGCGCTGGCCGCGGCTGAGGGTGGCCCGCTGCACCGCGCCGGTGATGCCGCCGGGCAGGAACAGGACCACCAGGATGAACAGTGTACCGAGGATGAACAGCGGCTCCGAGAGCGGGATCCGCAGGATGTCCGGCAGGTTGGCGATGGCCTCCGACTGCGCCAGCGCCGTCAGCCGCTGGTCCAGCAGGGTGTAGAAGACGCCGCCGATGACCGCTCCCCAGCGCGAGCCCACGCCGCCGAGCACCACCATGACCAGCAGGGTGATGGTGAAGTCGGCCGAGAGGCTGCGCGGGACGGCACCGGACTGCAGCAGCAGGTAGACCATACCGACCGCCGAGGCCAGCACCCCGCCGACCACGAACACCAGCAGCTTGACCAGGTAGGGCTGCAGCCCGATGACCCGCACGCGCAGCTCGTTCTCACGCACGGCCGCGGCCACGTGGCCGGCGCGGCTGAACTGCACCCAGCTGACGACGGCGAAGACCACCAGCAGCACGATCAGCGCCAGCCAGTACAGGTTGCGGGTGTTGGCCACGCCCAGCAGGGCCTCGGGCAGGTTCTCCGTGGCCAGGGTCAGGCCCTCTTCGCCGCCGGTGGCCTGGCCCGGGTTGCGGCCCACCAGCACGTGGCCGGCCTCCGCGAAGGCCAGGGTGACCATGGCGAACGGGATGCCCGTGACGCGCAGGCCGACCGCTCCGACCACGTGGGCCAGCACGATGACCAGCAGCAGCGTCAGGCCCATGGCCGGCAGCAACGGGATGTCGAACGTGTCCAGGATGACGCCGAGGCCGTAGACCCCGGCGCCGAAGTACAGCGCATGGCCGAAGGACAGCAGGCCGGTGACACCGAGCAGCAGGTGGTAGCTGAGCGCCGCGGCGGCCATCAGCATGCACATGGCGATCAGCTGCAGCGAACCCGGGGTGTAGGTGGGCCCGGGCAGCACGCCCGGCAGGGACAGGTTCAGCAGCGGCAGCAGGGCCAGCAGCACCACGGCCACTCCCCCGGCGGCCCACTTGAGCAGCCCGCGGGCCCCGCCGGCAGCAGCCCCGCCGTCGTTCCTGCCGGTCCGTCCGCGCCGCAGCGTCTTTGCGTCGGCGGCGCCCGGGGTCTCGGTGTGCCCGGCGGTTGCGGCGGCAGGATTCGGCTGCGCGTCCGATTGCGGGTCGGTCTTGCTGGTGGTCATGATTTCCTCCCGAGCAGGCCGGAGGGCCGGAAGAGCAGGACAAGGGCCAGGGCCACGACGACGACGAAATCCCCGGTGCCGTTGAGGTAGAAGTTCGCGAACTGCTGCAGCAGCGCCACCACCACCGACGCGATGGCCGCGCCGGTGAGCGAACCCAGGCCGCCGATCACGGTGACGATGAAGGCGAAGATCAGCAGCGATCCGCCCAGCAGCGGCGAGACGTAGCCGAAGTAGTGGCTGGCCAGCACCCCGCCCAGGCCGGCCGCGGCGCCGCCGATGGCGAAGACCAGCGTGAACGCCTTGCGGACGTCGATGCCCAGCGCGGTGACCATGGAGCGGCTTTCCACGCCGGCGCGGATGATCATGCCGTAGCGGGTGCGCTTGAGGAAGAACACCAGGCCCAGCAGCACGAACACCGCCGCGATGATGGCCACGAAGCGATCGTTCGCGATGTCGGCGCCGAGGATTCTGGTGGTCTGGCTGAACCATTCGGGTCCGGAGATATAGACCGGGTCGGTGCCCCAGATCCCGTCGAACAGCGCGACCGATGCCAGCGAGAGGCCGACGGTGACCAGGACCTGTTCGATGTGCCGCTCGTACAGCTTGCGGATGAGCACGAACTCGGTGAAGGCGGCGAACAGGGCCCCCACGACGGCGCCCACCAGGAGGGAGCCGAGGAAGGTCCACCAGTTGTCGGCGCCGGCGCGGCGGGCCACTTCCCAGCCGGCGAATGCGCCCAGGGTCAGGAAGGAGCCGTGCGCGAAGTTCAGCACGCCCATCAGCCCGTAGATCAGGCTCAGCCCGGAGGCCACCAGGAAGTAGAGCGCGCCCAGGCCCAGACCGGTGACGGTCAGCAGGACGATGGTACTCACTTGTGCACCCCGTTCGGGTCGGTGCCGGTCTCGGAAAGGGATACGGCGGCGGGGGCCGTGTCCCGGCCGTGTGCGCCGGCGGCGGGGGCGGCCTCGTCGTCGTGCCCGCCTTCGGCGTGGACGCCCAGCAGCCGCTGGGTCAGGTCTTCGTTGTCCAGGAAATCCAGCGCGCTGTCGGTGGTGTGGACCACCCGCCCGCCGGACAGCACCACCGCGCCGGCGGCCAGTTGGCGGACCACCTGCAGGTTCTGCTCCACCAACAGGATCGGCACCGTTGCGGCGGCCCGCTCCAGCGTCTCGGAGACTTCCTGCACGATCTTGGGCGCCAGGCCCTTGGTCGGCTCGTCGATCAGCAGCAGCTTGTTCTCATTCAGCAGCGCACGCGCCAGCGAGACCATCTGCTGCTGCCCGCCGGAGAGCGTCCCGGCCATCTGCGAGGCGCGCTTGAGCAGGTCGGGAAAGAGTTCCTCCACCAGCTGCCGGCGCGGGGAGGAGTCCCGTTCGGCCAGCCGCAGGTTCTCCGCCACGGTCAGCTTGGAGAAGACCTCGCGGTCCTCCGGGACGTAGCCCACGCCGCGGCGGATGATCTTGTAGGTCGCTTCCTTATCGATCCGCGTGCCGTCCAGCGTCACGCTGCCGCTGCGGGAGATCAGGCCGATGATCGCCTTGATGGTGCTGGTCTTGCCCACGCCGTTGCGGCCCAGCAGGGCGGTGATGCCGGTGGGAGGCACGGAGAAGCTGACGTTCTCCACCACCTGCTGGCCTGCGATGTGCGCGCTGAGCCCCGCGACCTCCAGCACCGGGCGGGCGTGGCGGTCCGGCCGTGCCGCGGCCTGCGACGTGGCCGTGGCGGTTGCGGTGGTCGTCGTCGCAATGGGCGGGGCAGCGTCCTGCGGCTCGGCCGCGCGGCGTTCCGGGTGCTGGCTCATACGGGTTCTCCCAGGTAGGCGCTCTGGACGGTGGGATTGGCCATCACCGCGTCCGGGGTGTCGATGGCCAGCAGCTTGCCGTGGTGCATGACCGCCACGCGGTCGACCAGTCCGAGGACCACGTCCATGTGGTGCTCGACCATCATCACCGTGCAGCCGCGGTCGCGGTGCATCCGCCGGATGATGGCGCTCAGCCCCGGCACGTCGCCGGAGGCAACTCCGGCCATCGGTTCGTCAAGCAGGATGACCGAGGGGTTGCCGGCCAGGAGCATGGCGATCTCCACCTTGCGCTTGTCGCCGTGGGCGAGGTCTCCGGCCGCGGTGTGCAGCTTGTCCTCCAGCCCGACCTCGGCCACGTTCTGCTTCGCGGCGGCGGTCGCGGAATCCGTCCGCGAGGGAAACCGGAACACCGTGACGCTTCCGCCGAGGGCTGCCTGGGCCGCGAGCCGGACGTTTTCCAGCACGCTGAGCCGCGGGAACAGGCTGGAGGTCTGGAATGTCCGGCCCAGGCCGGCGCGGGCGCGGCTGTGGATCGAGGCCGACGTGACGTCCTTGCCGTCGAGCGTGATGGAACCGGCCGTCGGCTTCAGGACGCCGGAGATGAGGTTGAACAAGGTGGTCTTGCCGGCACCGTTCGGTCCGATCACGCCGACCATCTCTCCGGTCGCGACGGAGAATCCGACATCCTCGAGGATGCGGGCGCCGCCGATCTGCAGGCCGAGGCCCTGCACCGTGAGCGCGGGCTGAGCTGGGGAGGTCATCATGTCACTTTCTGTCCGGTCGAGGACCCGGTCCGCGGGCCGGGGCGCCGCCGCCGGGTAGGTCGGCGGCGCCCCGGTACTGCAGCAGTGCGGGCCTGCCTGTGCTTGTGCTGCGGTTACTTGGCTTCCGGCGGAGCCACCGTGTCGGCCGGAATGGCCTTGATCAGCTCAGGCACCCACTCGCCGTCCTTCTCCACCAGCTTGGCCTGGTACATCTCCTGCAGCAGCGCGTGGTCGGAGGCACGGATGGTGGTCTCGCCCTTGGGACCTTCGAAGCTGTAGCCCTCCAGCGCCTCGACCATGGCGTCGACGTCGTTGCCGCCCTCCTTGACCGCCTGCACGATCATCTGGCCGGCGACGAAGCCGTCCGGGGTGAAGAGGTCGGCCTTCTTGCCTTCGGCTTCAACGCTTTCGATCATGGCCTTCTCCACGTCGTTGCCGGCTGCTCCCGGGAAGTAGTGGTTCAGGAAGCTGATCTTGTCCGAGGCCTTGCCGTAGGCGCCGAAGGTGGCGGCGTCGCCCAGGCCGGTCACGATCGGGGCGGCGTCGAACGCGCCCTGCTGGCTCAGTGCCTGCCACATGGATCCCGACGTGGCGCCGGCCCAGGCAACAAAGACCAGATCCGGCTTGGCGTCGATCAGCTGGCGGGCGAACGGCGTGAACTCGGTGGCGTCTTCGGGTACCAGCACGTCATCGACTTCGGCGCCCTGCTCGCCGAGGACGGCTTCGACGGCGGCGAGGTTGCCCTGGCCGAACGCGTTGTCCTGACCGAACACCACGACCTTCTTGCCCTTGAGGTCGTCCACGAAAGTGCCCGCGGTTGCGACGTCCTGCAGGCTCTGGCGGCCGGAGCGGAAGGTGTAGTCGTTGATGCCCTGCAGCGCGTCCGTGGCGGCGGGGCCGGAGATGTAGAGCACCTTGTTCTGCGCGGCCTGCTCCGCGAGCTTCAGCGCGATGCCGGAGACCACTGTGCCGGCCAGGATCTTGTAATCCTTGCCGATCAGGTCCTTGGCGACGTTGACCGCCTTGTCGGGGTCACCGCCGTCGTCGTGGTAGGTCAGGTTGAGCTTGGTGCCGTTGACCTCGCCGGTGCCCTCGGTGGCGTAGTCGATGCCGGCCTGGAGACCCTGGTAGTAGGCCGCGCCGTAGGCGGCCAGCGGGCCGGATTCGGAATAGACGATGCCCACGTTGATGCTCTCGGGGGCGTTGCCTTCCTCGCCGGCCGCTCCGGCGGTGTCGCCGCCGGCGGTCGGCGCGCACGCGCTCACGGTCAGTCCGGTGACCAGCGCCGCGGCCATCAGGAACTTCTTCGTTGCCTTCACTCCGATGCCTTTCGTTGAAAAATCTCTTGAGGAGTAACTCTGGAACTGTCTGAACCTGATGGTCAGGTCCCCCAACCTGAAAGGTGATTCAGATTACGGCAAATCTATGGTGTGGCTCACAGAGGTGTCAACAGTCGGGCCGGGCCGCGAAGGTCACGATTCGGTTGCAGGCCCCTGATGGTCAGGTACAGGCGCACGCCTAGACGACAAAAGCCCGGCCGCTCCTGGTGGAGCGGCCGGGCTTCGCGCGACAGGCAGTTGCTGGCTAGTTTTCCGCGTTGCGGTTGTTGGCGCGCCAGCGGATGCCGGCGTCGATGAAGTCGTCGATTTCGCCGTCGAGCACCGCCCCCGTGTTTCCGACTTCGTGTTCGGTGCGCAGGTCCTTGACCATCTGGTACGGGTTCAACACGTAGGAGCGCATCTGGTCGCCCCAGGACGCCTTGACGTCGCCGGCGAGCGCCTTCTTCTCGGCGTCCTGCTGCTCCTTCTGCAGCAGCAACAGCCGGGACTGCAGCACGCGCAGCGCGGCAGCACGGTTCTGGATCTGGGACTTTTCGTTCTGCATCGAGACGACGATCCCGGTGGGGATGTGGGTCAGCCGCACGGCGGAGTCGGTGGTGTTCACCGACTGCCCGCCCGGACCGGACGAGCGGAACACGTCCACCTTGATCTCGTTGTCCGGGATGTCGATCGAGTCCGTCTGCTCGATCAGCGGGATGACCTCGACGGCGGCGAAGGAGGTCTGGCGCCGGCCCTGGTTGTCGAAGGGGCTGATCCGCACCAGGCGGTGGGTGCCGGCCTCCACCGAGAGGGTGCCGAAGGCATAGGGTGCCTTGACCTCGAACGTGGCCGACTTCAGTCCGGCCTCTTCGGCGTAGGAGGTGTCCAGCACCTGGGTCGGGTAGCCATGGCGTTCGGCCCAGCGCAGGTACATGCGCATCAGCATCTCGGCGAAGTCGGCGGCATCGACGCCGCCGGCGCCGGAGCGGATGGTCACCACGGCCTCGCGCTCGTCGTACTCACCGGAGAGCAGCGTGACGACTTCGAGTTCGGAGAGCGCCTTCTTGAGCGAGGTCAGTTCGCTGGCCGCCTCGGCCATGGAGTCCGCGTCGCCGGCGTCCTCCTGGCCCAGTTCGACCAGGACTTCCAGATCGTCGATCCGTGCCGCCAGTTTCTCCAGCCGTTCCAGTTCGCTCTGGCGGTGCGAGAGCCTGGAGGTGATTTTTTGCGCCGCGGCCGGGTCGTCCCACAGATCCGGCACGCCCGCCTGCTCGCTCAGCTCGGCAATATCTTTGCGGATCGCCTCCGCGTCGGAGACGGCTTCAATGGATTCGTACGTGGCGCGCAAAGCGCGGATTTCAGCGGGAAAGTCGATCTCAGCCATGGTCCTCCCAGCCTACGCCATGGCGGGGAATCCTCCGTTCCGCCAAGACGGCCCCTGACAGCCCCTAGCTCAAGCGCGGGCGCGTGCAATAACCTTTGGAGAGTGCGGGATGCAGGTGCCGCGTATGGGGTTGGGGCCTGATCTAAATCCACTTATTGGGGGAGGCTGCAATGCCCAGTCAAAGTCACGGATCTGTTCAGGGCCTGCGGAAGAGGCAGAAGCCCGAAAGCCAGCAGGACGGCCCGCGGTCAACCACATCGCGAAGAATCCTGGGGGTCTTCGGCGCGCTCGTGCTGGCCGCAGCAACCGCCGTCGCCGCTTCCGGACCAGCCGCCGCCGGCGGACCTGCTGCCGCTGGATCTGGCGCAGCGGGGGCCGCCGCCGCGAGCGCCGCCGCGGGGGAAGAACACGGCTACACGGTCGTCCTCAAGGACAGCATCGGGAATGTCGGTTCCACCGCCACGGCCCACGGGGAGAAGTACGGGTTTACGCGGTCCAACACCTACGAACACGCGCTGAAGGGATACTCCGGCACCATGACGGCCTCGGAGGCGCAGCAGCTCGCCGCCGACCCGGCCGTTAAATATGTTGCGCCCGAGCGGCAATTCGCGTTGCCGGAAAACGTGACCGGCGAGAATAACGGAACCAGCGGCGCCGAATTCCTCCCGCCCGGGTGGCTGCGGGTCGGCGGCACACCAGAGGAGGCGGCCGAGGACGGCCTTAAGATTACGGTCAACGCCGCCGTGATCGACACCGGTATCGACAGCACCCATCCGGACTTGAACGTGCGCGGCGGGGTGGACTGCTCGTCCGGCACTCCGGTCGAGGTGGCTCCCGTCGACCTGTTCGGGCACGGAACCATGGTCGCCGGGATCCTTGGCGCGAAGAACAACAACGCCGGGATCATCGGCACCGCGAGCGGCGCCCCGCTGTGGTCCGTCCGGGTTATCGCAGACGACGGCACCATCACAGAAAGTGCCCTACTCTGCGGCGCCGACTGGGTGGTCTCCACTCACACGGACGAGGACCCAGGCAACGACATCAGGGTGGCGAACATCAGCATCGGCAGCCCCGGCCAAGAGCAGGGAACCTGCGGCAACGGGGTCGATCCCCTGCACCAGATGATTTGCCAGGGCGCCGAGCAGGGGGTGGTCTGGACGGTCGCCGCCGGCAACGAGACCGCGGACTTCTCGAACACTGTTCCGGCCGCGTATGACGAGGTGCTCACCGCCACCGCCATGGCTGACTTCGACGGCCGCCCCGGCGGTACGGCAACAGCGAGCTGCAGCGGATACCCTTTTCCCACCCCCGACGACGAGTTTGCCCTCTTCTCCAACTTCGCCACCCAGCCTGCCGACCAGGAGCACACCGTTGCGGCCCCCGGCGTGTGCATGACCTCTACGGTGCCGGGCGACCGGTACGCGAACTCACACGGCACCAGCTTCTCCAGTCCGATCGTCGCCGGTTCGGTGGCTCGGTGCCTGGAGAGCGGAGTCTGCCATGGCGATGGGACGGCCGTGATAGAGCAATTCCGCGCAGCGGTCGCGGAGTACAACCAAGAGAATCCCCAGTATGGGTTCATCGGTGACCCCCTGCGACCGGTCCCGGGCCGGTACTACGGTTACCTGACCACCGTGATGCCCTTCTAGGGGACAAGCGGCCAGGTGGGCCAGTTGCTCATCGGCGCCCGGCAGACTTCGGGCTGGAACCTCAGCGTCTGAGTTCCGAGCGCGCGTCGCTTGAAACGGTAATCGGTATGCCTGCCGGAACGAGGAAGTTGACAACGGGCGGCCTGACGACCGCACTCAGCACCACGTGCGCCGTGCGCTGTTCCGGGGAGCCCGTGTCGCCGCCTACGGTCAACTGGTCAAACCTCCCGTACGCACCCGTGTCGGACAGATACCGTGAGACGGATCCCCTCACGGAACCGTCGTCCAGCGTCGGCACCGGCACCCCCGAGGCCGTCTCGACGTCGGCCAGGGCGAAAGTGTCCGCGGCAGCCAACGCAGCCCCATCCGCAACCGACAGCAGCTTCTTCCGCTCGACATACACGGCGGACGCCCCCATCACCACGGTCAGGATCAACAGGCTCAGCAACACAAAGCCGATGAGCAGAACCAGCACCTGGCCCTCATCGTCGTTGCTCTCCCTTCGGCTTCCCGCGTAGTTGATGCGACGGGCCGTCCGGGCGTCTGAAGGTCTTTCGGGCATCATCGGTAACGTTCCACTATCTGGGTCGCCGAGGAGGTCACCGTCGCCATGGTGAGGCCCGTGCCGTCCAGCAACGGCAACGGGATCGAAATCGAAACTTCCGTGGTGACCCAAGAGCCCGCTTCCAAGCACGCTCCATTGCCGCAGCTAATCCTGATATCCACACGCTCCATGCCAAATCCGAAGTCCTCGGCAGCCAAGAGCGCCGCCTGCTGCGCGGCCTGGCCAGCAGGTGCGGCCTCATCCGACCCCGCATACACTTTCGCCGCTTGGTCCGCGGCATTCACGACGGCGAACGACGCGGCCTGCACCTGTGAGACCGCGATGACGAAATAGACCACCGGAATCAGGAGAAGCGTGCCAAGGAACACGAATTCGACGACGGCGCTCCCCCGTTCCGGATCCTTCCCCTGCAGGCAGTCCTTCAGCCTCATACGAAGGCCAGTCACCGTACCCCTTCGGCAAGTTTCGGGATGGGCCCGGGCAGCCCCTGAGCCCGGCGCCCCGGGTGTTGCCCTGTCAGCGCGGAAGAGCCGCATGGCCCTGGACTTCCAGCGCACCCTGGGGGCCGATCAGTCCGAGCGCAGGCAGTGGAGCCCGGACGGTGACCCGTAATGCGGGGACGCCGGACCGGACGATCTCTTCAACGTGGACGTCTTGGCCGTAAGTGTCGGTCAGCGAAGCTGAGATCAGGTCAACCGTCCTTTCGTGCGCGTCGGCGGCGCCTCGATCGGCCAAGGTTCCGTAGCGTGCACCCGACCCCGCGGCGTCGATGAGCGTGTTGCGCACGTGCAGGACCAGGCTCAACTGCATGATCGACACGAATATCAGGGTGAGGACACCGCCCACCAACACGAAGTCCACACTCGCGGAGCCTCGATCGGAACGGTCCCGGCCCGGACTGGAACCGCTGCCGACGCGGGAAGCGGTGGACGGCCGCACTCCGCGGGCACTGTCGCTCGACTCCATGTCAGGGCTGGGTCACGCGGCCGATGGCGTCATTAAACAGTCCTTCCAGGGCCGGTTTGGCCAGCGCCAGAATGCCGGCCACGAGCACGGCCGACATCAAGGTGATCATCACCCACCATGCAATATTTAGGTACCCTTATTCACGTGACCACAGCAGCGATTTACGCAAGGCTTAGCCAAGACAAACGCAAGGGCACCGCCGAGGAAGGCAAGTCAGTTGCCGCACAGGTGGAAGCATGCAAGGCCTATATAGAGGGCAAAGGTTGGAATCTTGGCACTATCTATCGGGATAACTCCATCAGCGCTGTATCCGGTGCTGAGCGTCCCGGCTTTGAGAAGCTGCTTGCCGATGCACCGCCCATAGTGGTGGCCTTCAAACAGGACCGGCTTTCACGTGGCGTACTCGATACCCTCCGTATAAAGGCCGCTGGCATCACTGGCTACATGACTGACGGAGGGCGGCTGGACTTCAGCACAGCAGATTCCGGCATGCTAACTATCTTCCGTACTGCCATCGATGAGGCCGAAGGCCAGAAGAAATCGGAACGGCAGAAGCTGGCCACGCTTCGGGACGCCAAGGCCGGTAAGTATCGTGGAAGCATCCGTCCATTCGGGCAGACTCGGAAGGGTGAATGGGTGGGCAAAGAGGCCGAAGCCGTGCAGGAAGCCGCCAAAGCTCTTGCTGCTGAAGAAACTACGTTCTGGCAGGTGGCCAAGGATTGGAACGAACGTGGACTATTGCCTCCCAAAACCGGCAGGCAAGGCGGTAGGGCGTGGACTTCCGGCACCGTTCGGAATTACTTCCTGAGGCCCCGCCTTATCGGCCTGCAGGAGTACGAGGGAACCCTCTACAAGCTAAAGGAGTGGACGCCGCTGCTGGATGAGGATACGTGGAACCACATCCAAACCCTCATCAACGAAAAGCGCACCGGCAAACGGGGTGTCAGCAACACACGTGCGGATACACACCTACTTACCGGTATAGCCAAATGCGGCGAACCGGAGTGCGGACGCGGAATGAATATCTCCTATCGCGGCGGCAAAGGTTCACCCCGTGCCTACAAGTGCCCTACACCGAAGCACATCGGGCGTACAGCCGAGCCGCTTGAGAAGTATGTCGTGGAGAAGTTCCTACATCTGCTGGTGTACTCGGGCGCTGACGCCTTGCTCAATCCGGGGACGCGGGGGCAGGGCATGGCCGCGCTACGGAAGCGGAAGCTGGGGCTAACCAAAGAGCACGACGCGTTCCTGACTGAGGCGGGAGAGGCCATGCTCTCGGTAAAGGTCATCACCGGACGCGAGGCCAAGCACAGGGAGACCATGGCCGAAATCGAGGCCGCTCTATTGGAATACGAAAAGACAGAAGTTTTCGCGTTTGTGGTGGAAGACATGGTAAAGGACGGGCCGGAGGCACTCTGGGGCCGCTGGGAACGGCTGGCCATGGACCGCAAGCGTCGCGTAATTCAAGCTCTTTTCGAGGAGGTCATTGTCAAGCGATCCCCACAGGGCAAGCGCTTCTCTGGCGCGTACATCGGCCTTAAGCCCACACCGCTTTATTTCAGCCTGCTGGAGTTGAGTCAAGACGTGCCGGAAGCGTCACCGGAGGAGCTTCTGAGGATGGAGGCTGTCCTGAAGGAACATGGAGTTTCGCTGGATTTGGTGAAACAGTAAACGTCGCGTAAAATAAGGGAACCAACCACGTTTCGCTCCTCCTAACAGAGGACGACGTGGTTGTTTTCGTTTAAGGACTGTCTCATAACGATTCAGTCACGGAGCTTGACAGAATACTTACATACATGCTATTCGGGGCTGATATAATAGATATATCGATTCAACACACCACGAAAGGGCAGAAGATGCCAAGAGGAACCCATCAGAGGACGCCGCTAATAGTGGCGCGTTACCGCCTGTCTGCAACGGAAACACGCATAGAGCGCTTCCACGCCAAGATTGCTGAGGCCGAAGCGCTGAAGCAGGAACTTAGGAATGAAGTAGCACAACTGGAGAAATAGGAATCCCGCCAGCGGGAGGGCTGGCGGGATTCCCGAAACATGAAAGGCACAACTATGTACCACTAATTGTACCACGCTTAGCAGGGGCATTACGTAAGTCCCCAAGGACAAATCAACTACAGGAGGAAGCAATTGCAGACATTTAGAAACATGAAAGGCCAGACATGGCAACGAAAGTACAGAACACCGAATTCAACATCGGTGCCACCCACGTATTCAAGAAAATTTGGCTAGTAGCATCCGAAGCTGACGCCAAAGCCGTTGAGGAGGGATTCTCCCACGGCGGATACGTCGTCAGTCTCGACAACGGGGAACCGCTGACAGGGTGGACCAATTCCAGAGGCATAGGCCTATGGGACATGGAGCTTAACGCGATGCGGGTTATTGTGGCCTTCCCCGCAACGCTCACGCAGAGTAAGAAAATACAGAACTACATCTCCGAACTGACCGGCTACGTCGTCGCTGCTGGCGGCGGTGTCAGCGTACTGAAGATTCCGAACGGTCAGCGTGTGGCCGACACAGTGGCAGACGGCCACGCCGGCAACGTTTCCGACTTCCTAGACAAGTACCTGTCAGGCGGCGAGGATGCCGCACTGTCTGGCGAACCGTCCGACGTGATGTTCAACCTCGTTAAGGACTCGTTCCACTTCTGCCGCACCGAGGGCGGGGAACTCTTCCTTGTGGACAGGCGTCAGGGCTGGAGCCGTGATGCATGGCTGCTGGATTCAGAGCGACTGCGTCACTGGGTCGGACGCGAATACAAGAACGTCACCGGAACCGTCCCGAAGACTCCGGAAGTCAGTTGGGCGCTGGAAGCCGTACGTTCCGAATGTGCATTCTCCTTGAATGTCTTCTCACTCCATCTCCGCTCGCTCGCTGACGATGCCGGAACCTGCTGGCTGGATCTTGCACGCGGGAGCGGCAATGCTATTGCCTTCGGCCCGACCGGCTGGAAGCTGGAGATGAGCGGCCCCGCCGTCTCAGAGGGCCGCATCTTCCGCCGCACTGCCGAAACTTCCGCGCTGCCCATCCCGTCAGATGTGCCGCTGGAATCATCCCGCTATGTGCTGGCTCAGCACCTACGGCCGTACTTCAACGTCTCCGAGGAAGAGTGGCCGCTGCTGGTGGCCTACATGGTCACGCACCTTATCCCCGGATACGTGGCGCCCATCATGCTCCTGTTCAGCGAGGCTCAATCCGGCAAAACAACCGCGACAGCCGCCGTCGCGTTCGCAGTAGAGGGCAAGTACAACAAGGGCATTGAAGTCCCGAACCGCCCGGACGACGTAGCCGTGACAATGGCTGGTCAGCGCCTCACGGTCTACAACAATATTTCGGACATCAACGCGTCTACCTCCGACTTCATGTGCCAAGCCATCGACGGTATCGAGTACGCCAAGCGCAAGCTCCGCACTGACTCCGATGTCGTGAAGCTGACGCTGGAATCCTCGCTTCTGGTCAACGGCATCACTTCCGGAGACCTCCGAGGCGACCTCAAGACACGCGGCGTCAGGATCGAACTGAAGCCGAATCCGAGCCGTGAGATTCGTTCGCACGCTCAGATTGAGGCCGCGCTCAAGGCTTCCCATCCGGACATACTCGGAGCACTCCTGACGATTGCATGCGAGGTATTGAAGCGCATTCCGGAGCTTCCGCCGCTGGAGCCGCACATGGGCCGCATGGTCGATTATGTCCGCGTGCTGGGTGCCATCGATCAGATGTGGGAAATGGGCGGCACAGCCATACAGGCTTACGTGGACTCGCTGGATTCCATGAGTGCCGAAGCGCTGGACGATCCCCTGTTCGAAACCATCCGCTTCATGGTCGTCCTCCGTGAGAACCATGTTGGCGACGGCGTTTATGAGGCCATGCTTCCGGTGAAGTCGATCTTGGAAGCATACCGAGGCACCTTGTTTGATGAGGCCATGAAGACGGTAGCCGGTGAGAAAAAGGCTCCGATCAACACAGGAGCCAAACTTGCCGCTGCCCTCCGCAGGGCATCGACCGACTGGAAGCGCCTAGGTGTCACCGCCGAAGGTCTCGGCCAAGTTAGGCACAACGGCGTCAAGGACACCTTCTATCGGTTCCGGTTCGACTCCAAACAGGGATCGATGGCTTGGGACTGCGAGCCGGTGCACTTCTAGTGAGTCATTTGGAGGGTGCTTAGGCACCACTTAGTCATGGACCAAGGCACCCTCCTTCCCTTTATTTACAAGGATTTTACTACTACTGCCTAACTGTCTAACTCATATATGTATCTCTATAGGTCTGAAAAAAGAAACAGTTGAAAAAGTTTTTCATCTGCCTAAGAGGTTGCAGAACTCGACTTAGACATAGGCGAGTTAGGCACCACCAAACGACGCAACGATGTACGACGCTTCCATCACTACAAGCTCTTGGAGCGCATCATGTCAATCAACGAAGCATACGAAGTCATCAAGCACCGCGGGAACCCATACATCCTTCAAGAGCACTGGCGGAGGGTCGCCGGAGGCTTCTCGGAAGAGGCCAGCCTGATGATAGCGCTGGACCAGATGGGAATAGGCAAAAATAGCTGAATAACACCAAATGACGACTGAAGCGAAAACCTTTCTCAGTCGTCTCTCTCATCCTCACCAGAAGGACCGAGCGTACGAGCAAAGCCGGTGTTTTTCAGGTGGACAAGTGTATATTTTAGTCCAAAAACTTGCATGGGCGGAGAACCACCTACCGGGAGACCTCCAGCGCCCGCACTAAAGTTTCCTCCTTGGCCACCGCACAGGTTACAAACATTTCTCCATGAGAAATTCCATGAGGGGCTGACACAGGCTTCCCCTCACGTGACTTCTCTGAGTGGTTACAAAATTTTCCTCCGTGTCAGCGCTGCGCCTATATAGACTCATGAGCAATTTAAGTCCCATGAGTTGGCAAGTCCCATGAGTTGCTGCCGCGTGGCAGTGCAAACAGCAGCGTCTCCCCTTCGAGCGTGCGGCCCGCAAGCCCTTACAAAACTTTCACGCTCAATTTCTGGTACATATCCAACACGAACTGCTTCTAAATCGAGGAAGGGCGGGCTATGAGTATCAGAACAGCTAGAGGGAAGAACGCCCGATGTCCCGCCTGCGGTTCACCAGCACTCCCAATCATTTATGGCCTTGTTCTTCCTGACGACCAAGAAGAGGAACGCTCAGCTTTCTACGCTGGGTGCGTTGTCGAGTTCGGCCCTGATGGCAGAACGGCCCATTGGCAGTGCACAGGGGCCGAATGCGGGCTGCGGTTCTAGTGGGACGTGAGAAACAGCGGTTCCACGAGACTTGTCTCTTAACCCAAGGGATTTAAGACACCTCAGTTATGAGACAAATTGACCATCTGTACGTGCGGTCAAAGTGTTTCGTTAGTATGTCTCGCAAGTATCTGTTACATTCCATGTAAGCAAACACGGTTGCGAGACACTTCGAGGGCAGGGGTACGGGACATGGGAAAGCTGATTGGTTACGCGAGGGTGTCGACTAAGGCGCAAGACACCGATCGTCAGGAACAAGACCTGCTGGCCGTTGGCGTGCGACGGGATGATTTGTACATCGACCACGGCATCAGCGGGGGCAAGGCCTCGCGCCCGGAATTGGATAAAGCTATCGCTGCTCTGCATGACGGCGACACATTGGTCATCACGACACTGGACCGTCTCGGCCGGTCCACTCAGAACATGCTGATACTGGCGGATGGCCTTAAGGATCGCGGTGCGGGGTTGCGTGTGCTCAACCTCGGTGGTGGGGACGTGGACACCAAGACACCTACTGGGCAGATGGTCTTCACCGTCATGTCCGCGCTGGCCCAGATGGAGCTGGACATCAAACGCGAACGCATCAACGACAGCGTGAGCAAGCGCCGGGCCGCAGGCAAGGATCTTGGCGGAAGGCGGGAACAGTTCAGTGACCGTCAGATCCGCAATGCACGCCGACTAATCGACGGCGGGGAGCCAGCGGCGCAAGTTGCAAGAGACTTAGGCATGTCACGGGCCACTCTGTACCGTCGGCTGTCAGCGCTAGAAGGCGGTCTGGGCAAGTGAACAGAGGCCATTACGCTGCCGCTTCCGGCGATTATAGGGAGCCCCTTAGGCGGACGGGCTGTGCTCCTCGGGCGTAAGCGCCGCGCGGAGGACTGCGTAGGAGCCCAATATCACTCGCTAAAGCCCGAGGCGCGCGGGGCTTCATGAGATGCGCCACAGGGAGAAGCCGTGGGGCCGCCGGGCCACGCTTGGCCTGTCGGCCAAGGCAGCTCTGAGGAGAGGTGGGCAGCATGGGAACTAGGATCGCCGCGTCGCGTACAGGCTCCTGGAAATTGTCCTTCCCGTACGGCACAATGGACGGGTGATGAAGTACGTAGACCTATTTTCCGGTTGTGGTGGCCTTTCCCTCGGTATCGAACGCGCGGGAGGGGAACTGGTCGTCGCCGTTGAGAAGTCCGACATGGCGGCAAGGACGTTCTTCCATAACCTCATTGACGACGCGTCAGACATAAGGGCATGGGATCGGTACGTCGCTTCATCCGTCGCAGATCAGGTTGAGCGCGGCGTTCTGGTCAAGGAGCTAAGTGCTTTGCTGGACGAAGATCAGGTCATGCGTGATTTGGCATTGACGGGCGTTGACCTTGTCGTAGGCGGCCCTCCATGCCAAGGATTTTCGCTAGCCGGACGAAGGAACCCGGATGACGTGCGCAACAAACTCCCGTGGGAGTACCTAGAGTTCGTGGCGCGCACTCAGCCCAAAGCTGTGGTGATCGAAAACGTCGTCGGCATGAACCAGAAGTTCAGCTCTCAAGAAGAATCATCCTTCGTGCAACTCCAGCAGGCTCTTGCCGAAACGGAGCCGGGCTATACGGTGCAGGGTGTCCATGTCAATGCTATGCACTACGGTGCCCCACAGCACCGGCCGCGCCTGATGATCATTGCTGTGCGGAACGATATCGCTCTGGATTGTGGGATCGAAAGCAGCGGCAAGCTTTGGAAGTCGGACTTCACCGACAAACTCTTGTACCCACTTCCGGCTCTAGCCCCGGTGCCCACCGTCTCCAGCGACGACGTGCGGACGGTGGCTGATGCCATCGCAGACCTGTCACCCCATGCCCCGATGGGCAGCGGGAAGCGCAACAAGGAATATCTGCGCGAACTGCGCCGCCCGGATTGGAAACTCCGACTGAAGCCAGCTAGGGAAGAGCACAATCACGTTCCTCGCAACCACACGGCGAGGACGATGGAACGGTTCCGCCTCTACCAGTACCTTGCCACCAGCAATCTAGATCAGCGCGTCATTAGCCGGGCTTCGTCCCTGCCAGAGTCCGACGCAATGCTTTATGTCAAGACCCATCTGGAGGACGCCCCACTTCCCGCCGTGTCCCCGGATGGGACTCAACTGGCTACCAGTCTGGACGAGCTATGCAATCTCGTCATCAACCTCGCGACCAAAAAACACTCCCAGAAAGTGTTGAAGTGGACGCAACCGGCCAGAACCGTAGTCACTCTGCCCGATGACTACGTTCATCCCGTCGAACCCCGGATCTTCAGCGTCCGCGAGATGGCACGTTTTCAGGGATTCCCTACTGCTTTTGAGTTCCTCGGGAAGGAAACGACCGGGGCTCATCGACGGCGAATCGAGGTCCCCCAGTATTCGCAAGTTGGGAACGCTGTATCCCCGTGGTTATCCTTGGCTGTTGGAAACCGTATAGCCGAAATTCTGGGGGAAACAGCGCGCCGTGAGGGAACTGGATGACTTTGAAGTTGAGAACATCGCTTTTCTGACCCGCTTCGGTTTGGACTTCGGTCTACTGGAGCCAACGGGGACCGGCCTTGGGAAGGGCATCATGGATGCGACGAACGAGTATCGTTCGTTCCTCAGCCGCAACGGAATCCACGACTATGAGATACAGCCGCAAGGACAGCTCAGCAAGGTATTCCTTCCGGGCTACGTTCTGACGGATGACGGCGACGTGATGCCGGCGAAGGCTTCCCTGTACCGTCCCATCAGCAAGAAGGGCGATCCCCGGATTTGGTTTTCTAAACTCGGTCAGTATTGCTCACCAAATGACATCCTTGTAACGCTTTGGGTGGACGATGCTTTATGGGTGCTCAACGCGACCCATGTCAACTTCGCCAAAGCAACTGCGTCGTTGGATTCATACAGCAGGCTGTTGAATCCGTTGATCGACGACCGCGAGGCCGTCTTTAACGAGTTGCTAGAGATGATGTGCGAAATCTCTGCACGTGGATTCATTCCCATGATCAAGTCCGGATCCACCGGTGTCGGGCACCTAATGGAGACGGAGCTCGGCATCGCGCAGAACTCAAGTAAAAACCCCGACTATAGAGGCGTCGAGATAAAGTCCTCCCGGGGCAAGAGCATCAGCCGGTCGAACCTCTTCTCACAAGTGGCAGATTGGGACATTAGCCAGCTCCCATCCACCCAAGCGCTCTTGAGGGAATTCGGGTACTTCAGGCGTGGGCAAATGAGGCTGAACTGTACTGTGAGTGCAAGAGTCTGGAATTCTCAGGGCCTACGATTCGAAGTCGATGACGCAGCGGACCTTCTTCATGAGATATCCGATCGGCCCGATATCCCCAGACCAGCAACGTGGCGATTGGAGGGTCTGCGGAAAACTCTCGCGCATAAGCATGCCGACACCTTCTGGGTCGCTGGGGAATCGCATTTCCGTGGGGATACTGAATATGTCCATTTCCAATCCGTCATACAGACGTCTCGGCCGATCGTGCAGCAGTTCTCCCCCATGCTGGCCACCGGGAGCATCACGATGGATCACATGATTTCCCGAGCAAAGGGCGACCGAGGTCCAGAATTTAAGGTACACAAGAAGCATGTGGACGACCTGTTTCCACGCCCGATATATCACGATTTGACAGCAGGTCCTTACAGTGAGGGCATTCTAATCTGACCCGACTTCGTCCAAGAAATTAACAACGTGGTCTATTAGGTTGGCTCGACTGCCAATCTCACATTCCCAAACTGTTAGGGCCTTCCAGCCAAGATCTTCTAGTGTTCTTAGCTGCCGTTTGTCTCGCTCTTGATTAGTGCATCGCTTTTTAGCCCAAAATTCGACATTGCTTTTGGGCAACCGTGATCCGACCGGGCAATCATGCCCGTGCCAAAAACAGCCATGGACGAAAATAACCTTCCTACGGCTGGCAAAGACGAGATCCGGCTTCCCGGGAAGTTTGCTGTCATGGAGCCGGTACCTATAGCCGAGAGCATGAAGCAGGCGGCGCAAACACATCTCCGGTTTGGTGTCCTTGGAGCGGATCTTGGCCATGTGGGCACTTCGCTGCTCCGGACTCATGAAATCAACCATGGGCCTTCTGTCGTGTTACTCGCGCAGTCGGTCTTTGTCCGTTGGTCCGCCCTTGCCTTTGCTTCATGGCCGAACATTCGCCGCCTCAAATCGACAAACAGGTACCACTACAAAGCTTATCGTTCTGCGATCGATCGCCCAACGAGCATTGAAGAACCTCCCGGAAGCTCTACCGTGTGGTCCTTATGGGCTTCGCCCGGCCAAGAGGAGTTGCTCCCCCCGCAGGGAAATGGCCCTCACAGGCTACAGGGAGGCCTGTAAGCCCTGTTCACGCGATGCGGGGCAACTAACCCGCCGGACACATTCCGCCCTCTCCAACGGCGGGCGTCGCTGTTCCCTAACCCGTACCAACACCTTCTGGTCATCCCCTACAGATGACACGCCGATGAGTCGAGACACGCCGACCAATATTCCCTGTTGTCATGCGGAACGGAGTTGACGCCGTTAGGCATTATCTAGGGGTTCAGATTTTGGGGTACTCAATTCCGTAGTGTGGAAGGTGCGAAATACGAACGACGTAAGGAAAAGCATGAAGAGCATTACTGATCAGCCTCGACACGGCGAGCGCAGGCAAGTTCCTGCCTCGGTCACCGAGCCTGCCTACTGGGTAACGTTCAATGAAAGCACAGGCGAATGGGACCGTGACGACTAAGAGACTCCGCCTTCATACAGGAGGCGGAATGTCGCTCCTATACGTTTAACCCATGGAAGAAGCTTGGGGCATCCTAATTGGTGCTGGCCTGACCGGCGTCGCAGCTCTGATCGGCTACGGCTGGCAGCAGCGAACTGAGGACAAGCGTTGGCGACGGCAAGAAAAACTCAAGGCATACACGGCGTTTTGGAACGCGCAGCTAGAACTTTTCAAAGCCTGCCAGAAACTCCCGCGTGGGCTTGAACGGGATGAAGTAGTAAGCCAATTGGTTGCGTGTTCGAGGCCAACCGTGATCCGGGCGCTGGCTCCGACAAGTATCGCTGACACGGCCAAGGAGATTCATTCGCGCCTAATGTGGTTCTCCACGGCACTGTTCGAGGATACGCAAACGCGCCCTGACGTGGCTCGCCATATCAAGACCTATGTTGAACTCACCGAAATATTCGAGGAACAGATGCGTAAAGACCTTGGTGTTAAGGGGTAACCATGTTTGAGATGATGGCATCATTCCCGCTTACTGTCCCCGTGCTGACCGGTATATTCGCGCTGGGTGGGAGCTGGCTTGGCGCGTTCCTTGGGCGTAGCACCGAGCACAAGCAGTGGAAGCGCAATCAGAAGGTCCAAGCTTATGCAGACTTTCTGGAAGCGGCTCGCCCCTTCGACGCAGATAGCCTTTTAGGCGAACAGGCAACAACGCATGCATCGAGCTTGCATCATGATCTGCTCCGAGTGCGACTCTTCGGCTCTCACAGCGTGATCGCTGCCGCCCAAAAAGTCCAAGAAGCGATGCTGAACTTGTCGGAAAAGTCTGCGAATGCCCTCAAGGGAGAGGAAGACAAGCTCTTGACGCTGATCGGCCACGTGCTGGCTCGCGTTGACGAACTCACCGCAGCGATACGGAAGGACTTGGAGGTCGACTAGCAAAAGCGGTAGGTAAATGTTCTTCTCCACCCCGGCACATCTCCGCGTTCGCCATCTTCGGCCTGCACCGCACGTCGTAATCGATCCAGACCTCCGCTCCACAACAGCGAAATCGTGACAGTGAACATGAGCGAGAGTTTCATCATTTCGTAGATCCTTCCCCTTTTACCCCCAGTGAGAATTTCCATCGGCGGACTTCACCAGCCAAGATTGATCAGCGCCAGGCCCGGATACACCGCGAACAGCACGGTCAGCGGCAACACCCCGAAAACCAGCGGAACCATCATGCCGATCTCCTTCTTTCCGGCCGACTCCATTAGATTCCGCTTCGCCATGTCGCGGACGTCCTGGGCCTGCGCCCGCAGGACGTCCGCCAGCGGAGTTCCACGCTCGACGGCAACCGTGATCCCGTCGACGAACCGCACCAGCGCTGGCACGCGGGTGCGGTGTGAAAAGTCGTGCAACGCCGCCAGCATCGGCGTACCGGATCGCGTTTGTGCGAGCACCACTGCAAATTCACCGGCGAGTTCGCCCTGCGCGCTGCGGCAGATCCTCTCAAGTGCTCCCGTTGCGTTCTCTCCAGCGCTGACCGCAAGTGCCATCAACTCCGCCAGGCTGGGAAATTCCGCCAGCATCTTTTCCTCACGGCGTCGAATTTGGACGCTCAAAAGATAATCCCGCAGCATGAACCCGCCCACTGCCAGGCCCAAGGTGACAATCACAGCAAGCACCGGATCCAGCGAATCTCCTGCCGCCGAAGTGATCGTCCACGCAATACCGATGACAAGTCCCGCCGCCGCCCACAGCAATTGTTCGGCGCGAAAATCGACGGTTCCCTGTCTGCGTCCGGCCTGCAGCAACCGCTTGGACAACAAGGTGGAACCGAAATTGAACTTTCCAAGCCAGGTGACCGAGTCACGGAGCACCGGGCGAAAAATCCGTTCCAGGGGGCCAAACGGGGTGATGTTTCCCGATCCGCCGTCGAGCAGCCGCGACTTCATCTCGATCGACCTCAATTGAGGGGCGATCCGTTCCGCGAAGCGCCTGCGGCGGAAGAACGGCAACCGGACTACCGTCAGCCAGAGGCCCACGCCCAACGTGATGCCCAATAGCGCTGCCGTTGCAACTGTGTGATTCACCGGAGCACCCGCTCCTCTTCCGGGAGCAACCCAATGCGCAGCATCAGTCGATAGCACACGATCGACACCACGAGCCCGCCCATCAGGACGGCTGCCCCCACGGTCGTGTTGTAGGCAGCCACAGCTTCCGGCCGGGTAGCCAGCAGCATCAAGATGATCCAAGGGGCAGCAACGGCGAGCCGAGCGGCGTTGACAGTCCAGGATTGGCGGGCCTCCAGTTCGCTGCGGGTCCGAGCGCTGTCGCGGAGGAAATCCGCCAGCGTCCCGAGCAACCTGCCCAAGTCGGTACCGCCGACCTCACGAGTCAAGCGCAGGGCCTCCACGATGCGGTCGGCCACCGGATCGGACAGCCTTGTTTTGAGCCGCTCCAGCGCGTCGTCGAAATTCCCGCCCGCTCGGTAGTCGGAGGCAAATTCGCTGAAGGCCGGCCGCAGCTCCACCGGGCCTCGCGTTCCCAACTGCACCAGCGCCTCGGGCAGCGAGAGTCCTGCCCGGATGGCCGACCGGAGGTGGTCGACCGCGTCCGGCCAGATTTCGCGCAAGACGGCGGCGCGGCGGCGCGCCCTCCAACTCACCAGGGCGAACGGGAGCCATCCCCCGAACAAACCGAAGCAGGCTGCAATGGGACCGGATGCTGCGAGTGCAAACACCATCAGGAAAGTTGCAGCTGCCATGGCCCCGCAGCTCGCTATCAGCGCGCTCGGCGACACCCTCTCGATGCCTGCCTGGCTGATCATCCGCTGGAGCCGCCCCGGCCGCTTCAGCCGCACCTGCGGGGGCGGTTTTTCCCAGCAGGACCACCAAATTAAAAAGAGTCCCACGCCGCCAAGGAGCCCGGCCGCCGTCGTCATGGCACCGGTTCCAACAGCTGCATGACTTCATATCCCGCGCGCGCGAACTTCTCCTCCGCGGGGCTGGCAGAAGGACTTACCTCAAGTTGGCCGCCCTGGCTGCTGAACAGGGTGGACGTTTCGATAATCCCGTTCTCCACCCGTCGGCCCAGCGAAACGATTTCCGCGACCTGTCTCCTGCCGTCTGGCCGGCGGACACAGTGGACCACGAGGTCGATGCACGATGCCACAGTAGGAACCACGAAGGCGGACGAGATGTTCTGCCCAGCCAGCAGCGGCAGGGTGCAAATCTTGGTGATGGCGTCGTGGGCGCTGTTGGCATGGACGGTACACATCCCAGGTAACCCGCTGTTAAGTGCCACGAGCATGTCAAGGCTTTCGGCTTCCCGGACCTCACCGACGATCAGCCGGTCGGGCCTCATGCGCAGTGCCTCCTTGACCAGCCGCCGCAGCGGTATGGCGCCCTCCCCTTCAAGATTCGGTTGCCGGCACTGCAGCCCCACGACGTCGCGCAGGGGCAGTTGCAGTTCAAAGATCTCCTCCACTGTGACCACTCGCTCCCGGCTGCCGATAGCGGCAGCCAGGCAGTTGAGCATGGTGGTCTTGCCCGCCTGCGTTGCTCCTGACACGAGGATGTTCAGTCCGCTGCTGACCGCCGCTCCCAGGAACCGGGATGCTTCCGGCGTCAGCGAGCCCAGTTCGACCAGATGTTCCAACCGCGAAGCACGGGCGATGAACTTCCTGATGTTGACCGCCCAATGCCGGCGGGTGATGTCCGGAATGACAACATGCAGCCTCGATCCGTCCGGAAGAGCCGCATCTACGAAGGGCGATGACAAGTCCAGGCGGCGGCCGGACGACTTCAACATCCGCTCCACCAGGTCCGCCACCTGCTGCTGGGTGAGCGAGACGGACGTCAGTTCGGATTCGCCGCCTCGGGCTACATAGACCTCGGACGGAGAGTTGATCCAGATTTCTTCGATCGAGCGGTCGTCCAGCAGCGGTTGCAACGGACCGAATCCGGCCACGGCGTCAAAAACGTGCTTGCGCGCGGCATCCAAGGGTCCGAGCGGCGGAAGAGATCCCAGCAAGGACCGTTCGTCATAGTCGGTCACCGCTGCTTCCACCAGCCGCCGGACCTCTGGACCTTGGCGGACAGGGTCCAGGCCGCGTTGGCGGATCAGCTCTCGGACCTCCCCCTCGACGATCCGGAGTCCCTCCATCCCTTCTCCCCCCTCAGAGTTCGGGCGCAACCCCCCCGCCGCGCGAAGCTGAGACTTGAGGCAGGGTGTCCACCGACCCTAGCGGCCGGTCTTCGCACCGGCCAGCCCCCGCATCCCGATTGTGGAAAAACCGACCCATCTTCGATCCGTCGCTGGCCAGTAGTCGTCACGGGTGATAAGGGCGCGATGGAATAGGCTGAGGGGCAGTATGAAAAGCATCCTCGACGTTCTTGTGCCACTGCTGCGTACCCTGCCCGAGGGCAGCCGGCGTTTCCTGACCGGCTACGGCGCGGCGTCGGCCGCACTGGCCCTGCTGGACGTCGTCGCCCTGGGGCTGATCGCCGCGCTCCTGCCGGCCCTCGTGGGCAGCTCCGACGCGGAGCTGCCCATCGTAGGCAACGTCGCCGAAAACGGGCTGGCCCTGCCGCTGCTGGCGTTCATCTGCCTGCTGATCGTGCTGAAGGGAGTGCTGGCCGTCCTGCTGCTGCGCTTCGCCACCAAGCGCTTTGCCCGGCACGAGGTGGCCATCGGCGACCGCCTCTTCGCCGCCTACCTGGCCTCCCCGTGGGAGAAGCGGCTCGGCCGCAACTCGGCCGAGATCGTCCGCTCCGTGGACGTGGGCGTGGGGATCACCGTCTCGGGTGTCCTGATGCCGGCGATGAGCCTGTTCGGCGAGCTGGGCACCCTGGTGGCGGTCGTCGTCGTGCTGTTCGTGGCCCAGCCGCTGATCGCGGTGGTGACGATGATCTATCTGGGCCTGGTGGCGCTGCTGCTGGCCAAGGTGATCTCCCCGCGTGCCGTGGCCATCGGCCGGGAAAACCGGGAATGGTCCAACCGCACCGCCAAGACCCTGTACGAGGCGCTGGGCGCGCTCAAGGAAATCACCCTGGCCGGCCGCGGGCCCGAGGTGCAGGAACAGGTGCACGGCACCCGCACCAAGTCCTCGATAGCGCGCGCCGGCGCCATCCAGATTTCGCAGATCCCGCGCTACGTGCTGGAGACCGCCCTGGTCCTGGGCTTCGCGCTGCTGGGCGGCGTGGGCTACCTGACCGGCGGACCGGCCGGGGCGGTCAGCGCCGTCGGCCTGTTCGCCGTCGCGGGGTTCCGCCTGATCCCCTCGCTGACCCGCATGCAGGCCGTGCAGTCCTCCGTGAATACCAGCGCGTCCTTCGCCCGGCAGATCGTCGAGGACATCCACGAGGGCGAGGCGGAAATGTCCCGGCTGCGCGACGAGCGCCCGCAGCACGAGCTGCCGGACAACGCCGCCGACATCGAGCTGCAGGACGTCGCTTTCAGCTACCCGGACACCGCGGCGCCGGCCCTGCACGACGTGAACATCCGGATTCCGGCCGGCAGCCACGTGGCCTTCGTCGGTGCGTCCGGCGCCGGCAAGTCGACAATGGTGGACCTGCTCTTGGGCCTGCTCGAACCGAGCCGCGGGCGCATCCTGGTGGGCGGCGAACCGATGGAGTTCGTGCTGGATTCCTGGCGGCGGCGCATCGGCTACGTCCCCCAGGAGGTCTCGCTCTTTGATGCCTCCATCGCGCAGAACGTCGCCCTGGCGTGGGACCAGGCCCGCGTGGACCGTGAGCGCGTGACCACTGCGCTGCGGCGCGCGCAGCTGCTGGACACGGTGCTGGGGCGCGACGCCGGCCTGGACGCTCTGGTCGGTGAGCGCGGCATGGCGCTCTCCGGCGGGCAGCGGCAGCGGCTCGGCATCGCCCGCGCCCTCTATGACAACCCCCGGGTGCTCGTCATGGACGAGGCCACCTCGGCACTCGACACCGCCACCGAGGCGGCCGTGACGACGGCGATACGGCAGCTGCACGGTGACGTCACCGTCATCACCGTGGCGCACCGCCTGGCGACGATCCGCGACGCCGACATCGTGTTCTTCATGCGCGGCGGAACGGTGGCCGCTGCCGGAACCTTCGACGAGGTGGTGGCCACCGTGCCGGACTTCGCCGAACAGGCTGCCCTCGCCGGCCTCGGGAAGACCGGGAAGCCGGTGGAAGAACACCGCTGAGCCCGCGTCCGTAGCAGGCCGCTCCCGGCAAGCGGGCGGGAACCGGCCGCCTTATCCGGCCGCCGCCTCGGCGTAGAGTCCTGCCAGCCGGTGCACCAGGCGTGCCGGGTCGTGGTGTTCCCCGAGCCAGGCGCGGCCGCCCAGGGCCGCGGAGGTGCGGGACGGGTTCTCCAGCGCCGCCGCGGCCGCAGCCGCGAGCGCCTCGGCCGACTCCCCCTGCAGCACGGGAGCCGAGCGGTAGTACCCCTCCCCCGGCTGCACCACCACGGGAACCCCGATGCCGATGGCCTGCAGTTCGCTCATCGCCAGGATGCCGGCACTCTGGCCGATCACCACGTGTGCCGAGGCGAGCCAGCGCAGGTACGCGGACTTGGGCATCTTCGGCACCATCACGACGCCTAGCTCCGCGGCACGGGCTGCGCCGCCGCCCCACTCCAGCCCCTGCAGCTCCACCTCGCTGCCGACGGCAGCCTGCAGGGCACGCACCAGCTCCAGCTGACGCCGGCCGCCCTTGGAGTCATCCCAACGGGAGGCGAAGACGATCCGCGGCCGCTCGGCGGGCCGCCACTCGGGCAGTTCCTCCAAATCCACCGGGTTCGGCAGGTACACGGCGTCGGGGCGGGCCGTTTCCGCGTGTTCGCGCAGGTCGGGGGTGGAGTACAGCACCTTCACGGCGTGGTCGGCGCCCCACTGCAGCGCGGGCCGGCGGACGGGATCGTAGTACTGAGTGCGGATGTCCGTGCCGTGGAAATGCAGCACGAAGGGCTTGACCGGCCGCGACCGCACCACGCCGATCCGCGACCCCGAGTGGACGTGCAGCAGGTCCGACCGCAGGATGGCGGCGGCCCGCCGCGCCTGCCAGGCGGCTCCGGCGGCGAGCTTTCCGGCCCGGCCGGCGGCCGACGACGGCGCGCCTTCGGGCGGGATGACGTTGAAGTGCCGCCACGGGCGCCCCGCCCGCCGGCCGTACCTGACCAGGGTGGCCCCGACGTCGGCGGCGTCATAGATGTGCAGGACGCGTGGTTGTGCCGCCACCGCTCAGGCCTCCTGCCGGGCGAACAGTCGGTCCACGGCCTGCTCCCAGCCTTTGATCTGGTGCTCGGAGGACAGCTCGCGGGCGGCTGCGTGCGCATTGGCCTTCCACCCGTCCACCAGCTGCGGCGTCAGGGTCTTGAGCACCTCCACCAGGGCCGCGGGCGTGAAGTCGGCGGTGACCGCGCCCAGGCCGTGCCGGCGCAGCAGCGTCTCCATGGCGGGTGAGGGCCCGATGATCAGTCCGGTGCGGGCCTGGACGGCCTCAAAGAACTTGTTCGGCAGGGCATGGGCCAGGTTGAAGTTGGTGGGCGGGATGATGGAGATGGCGACGTCGTATTCGGCCACGGTGTCCACCAGTTGGTTATACGGGACCGGCTCGCGGAATCGCACCCGCGGCAATTCCTCGCCGAGGGCCTTGAGCTCGGCCACGTAGGCCGGCTCGTTGGGCATCACGATCAGGTCCAGCTCCAGATGCTCCGGCGCTCCGCGCATGGCCTCCATGATGTCTTCAATCTTGCGGTAGCGCTGTCCGGCGGAGCTGTAAATCATCCGGATCTTGGCGCCGGTGGGCCGCGGCTGCCGGTCCGCGTAGGGGGCGGCGTTGGTCACCACGGAGGCGGCGACGCCGAAGTCCTTGGTGTACTGCTCGGCGATGCCCTCCGCCACCGTGGTCACCGAGCGCACGGCCGGCAGGTAGGTGCGGCAGAGCCAGCGCACGTAGGGAGCGACCAGCGCCCGCCAGGCCGGTTTGTTGAAGTGCTCTTTCGGCGCGAACTCGTGCAGGTCGGCGTGGACGCCGTGGTCGGGTCGCAGGCTCAGCGCCAGCGGGACGGTGTTGGTGTCATTGGCCAGGACCGCGTCGAAGCGCTGGCCTCCCAGCAGCTTCCGGGCCTGCGCGACGGCGGCGATGTTCCAATAGACGTCCACGTAGCGGCGCAGGGCGAGCCGCCGGGGATCGCGCGGCCAGCTGGCCAGCGCGGTGTCCAGCTCGAAGTGCCCGGCGACGCCGTCCGGCGCGGGGCCGTAGCCGCAGGTGAAGACCCGGTACTTGTCCTTGAACAGGGTGATCTGCTTGAGCACCCGCGGGTCGCTGCGCAGCGGCGAGAGCGAGAGGACCAGCAGGGATCGGGCATCAGTCACGGGGCTGCCTAACGTCGGGGCTGGCGGGTTCCGGGGCGGCGGAGGAACCGCTGGCCCCGGCAGGGCGTCCCGCCGCGGCGGCCGGGCTTGCCTGCAGCCGGGCATCGCGGATCCGGCAGGCGGCGGTGAACGCGAGCGAGTTCAGGTTGGTCCGCAGCGGGGCTTCGCGCCGGGCGTTGTCCGGCCAGCGCCGGGTGAAGGTGCGCCGCAGCGCGCCGGCGGCCTCCCGCCGTCGTATCTCCGAGGCAAGGTCCGCGCCGGAGGCCGCTTCGCGCAGGGCCAGCAGCAGCCGTTCGTCCGGGGCGCCCAGCAGGCGCGGCGCCCCGGGCGCGGCGTTGGTCAGGGAGCGGACGACGGCGGACATCGCCTCCCGGTCCTCGGCTCCCCAGGCGTAACCCGCACCGCGGCGCAGCGCCGCGCTGACGACGTGGCCGCGCAGCAGCTTCACCGCGATGGCCTCGCGCCGGGCACCGGGCAGCGACTGGAACCAGTCCCCGGACACCAGCGACTCGACGTCCTGGAACTGGGCGCGCAGCGGCAGCACGGCGGCGGTGACGCGTTCGTCCGCGTCCTGTCCCACCAGGTACGCCGGGGCGTGGGCCGGGTAGGCGATCCTTTCGCCGGAGAACCACAGGCGCAGGCCGAATTCCAGGTCCTCCCCGGTGCGCAGCCCTTCGGTCAGCCGCAGGCCCAACCGGCCGACCGCCTCGCGCCGAATCAGTCCCAGCGGGGCCGTCCGGTAGGCCAGGCGGTCGCGCAGCGGATCCACCAGCGGGCCCCGGAACACGCGGGCGCGGGGCGTGAGGATGCGTGCGCCGCCGCGGTAGCGGAGGGGTGCGACGACGGCGACCGCGCCGGTGGCGTGCGCGGCGTCCAGCCAGGCGGACACCGAGCCGGGCTCCAGCGTGTCGTCGGATCCCATGACGCCGACAAATTCTGCCCGGGCCTGGCCCAGCCCGTGGTTGAACGGCCCGGCCGGGGACGGTATCCCGTCGGCCAGTTCCAGCACCCGGACGGTCTCCGGCAGGCCGGCCATCTGCCCGCGCACGGGATTCGGGTCCATGTTGTGGCACACCACCGTGGCGCCGACGCGGCCGGGCGCTGCGGCCAGGACCGAGTCCACGGCGCGGCGGACGGGCCGGTCGGCGGTATGGACGGCGATCACGATCTCGGCTTCCGGACCGCTGTCGTGGAGGCCAAGGTTCTCCGGCACGCTCATGTCCCGCTTCCCGGGGGTGCCGCGTCGCTCGGTCCGGCCACGTCATCCGGCTTGGGCACCTCGTCCAGGGCGATGCGCCGGGCCAGCTTGGTGATCCGCTCCTCGAGTTGCCGGGTGCGCTGGAATGAGCTCGCCATGTAGATCAGGAAGCACACGATCAGCCCGTACAGCACCAGGTCGGTGCCGCGGCCGATGCCCAGCGCATTCGCCACGGCGGTCAGAATGCCCGGGAAGAAGACGGACAGCGCGGCAAGGACCGCGAAGAGCATCAGCAGGATGCGGCGCACGGCCTGGTGCCGAGCGTTCTGGCCCCCGCGCATCAGCGCCAGCGCGCCGAGGGCGACGGCCAGGACCAGGACGATTTGGACGACTATGAGCATGGGTTCACCGGAAGAAGAGGTCAGCGAGGATGTTGATGCCGTTGAGCAGGGACTGCCCCTTGGACTTGGAATATTCCGTGTAGACGATGTGTACCGGTTGTTCCACCACCCGGGCATCGAGGGCGGCGAACTGGTGGACCAGTTCGGAGGCGTGCGCCATCCGGTTTTGGGTCAGGTGGATTCGCCGGGCCACGTCGGCGGAGATGGCACGAAGCCCGTTGTGGGCATCGGTCAGGCGGTAGCCGGTGGAAATTCGGGACTGGATGGCCGCAGTACGCAGCACCAGGCGCTTGAGCGCCGAGACCTCGCCCCGCCCGTTGAGGAAGCGGGAACCGAGCACCACGTCCGCTTCGCCGGCCCTGATCCGCGCCAGCATCGCCGCGGCGTCTTGGACCCGATGCTGGCCGTCCGCATCGAAGGTGATGACCGCGTCCAGCTGCGGATCCTGCACGGCATATTCGATTCCGGTCTGCAGGGCGGCGCCTTGGCCCAGATTCACCGGGTGGGCAACGACGACGGCGCCGGCCTTGCGGGCCAGGGCGGCGGAATCGTCGGTGCTGCCATCGTCCACGCAGACCACGTGGGGAAAGGTTTCGAGCAGCTCCTGAATGACCGAGCCGACGACGGTGGCCTCGTTGTACATCGGCACGACGACCCAGCAGCGACTCACCCGCCTAGTATTCCACACAGGGAATGGTCACGGCTGTTCCGGCGGCGGCGGGCCCTGCCGTCCGGCGGCCGGCGGCTGGGCTGCCACGTCGCGATAGTGGCCGTCCAGCTCCCGCACGCTGCCCGCCAGGCTCCGCTGATCCACCACGAACTTGCGCGCGTCGCGGCGCATGGCCAGGTACTCCGCGCTGCCCAGCTGCAGCAATTGCTGCAACCCGTCCTGCAGCTGGTTGTACTCGGCTTCCGGTGCCAGCAGGCCGGTGACGCCGTCGTCCATCATTTCGGGAATGCCCCCGCTGCGGTACGCCAGCACGGGAGTTCCGCAAGCCTGGGCTTCCAGCAGCACCAGTCCGGCGGCCTCCCGGGCGCCGCCGGCTTCCTGGCTGGGGGCCACCAGGACATGTGCCCGCTGCAGCCAGGAGCGGATCGCGCTCCTGTCCTGGCGGCCCAGGTAGTCGATGTGCGGATGGCTGGCGGCCTGCTCGGCGACGGTGTCCCGCAAGGGCCCGTCCCCGATCACCACCAGCCGGTGCCGGGCCTTGCGCCAGACGGCCAGGGAGGCGTCCAACAGATCCCGGATGCCCTTTTGCGTGTTCAACCGGCCGACGAAGAGCACCACCGGCACTTCATCGGCCTCGTAGCGGACCGGCTCGAAATAGTCGGTATCGACGCCCTGGTAATGCACCCGGATTTTCGCGATGTCCAGGTCCAGCTCCGCGGCACGGCCGGCCATGTAGTTGCTGACCACCAGGATGCGGGTGCTGTGCGCCGCCGCGGCCAGGACGTTCCGGTGGTGCCACCGGGCCATCACCGTGTCCGCGGGATTCCCCAGCGAGACCATGTCGGAGCCGTGCATGGTGGTGATGAGCGGCGTCCCGGACACCATTGAGGCCTTGACGGCGGGCGTCGACCAGGTGGCGAAGTGCTGATGGATGATGTCCGGTTCAAACCGGCCCACTGCCACGGTCATGGCCGGCATGAAAGCGGGCATCATGAGCTCGCGGCGCCGGAAGCCCAGCCGCGGCACCGGAACGAAGTCCGTCACCGGGATCGTGACGGACGAATCCTCGATCTCGGCCACCAGCGTGAAGACACGGAAGTCGTGCCTGTCCTTCAACCGCTCGGCGTGCGCCGTGGCGAAGTACGTTGGCGGAATCCGCAACGTGCTCTTGGTGATCGCGATCTTCACGGGGCTCCCGGATCTTGGTGGGCTGCAGCCGGCTCGGTGCGGCTTATCGCCATCCTAGCCCGGCGTCCTGAACGCCACCCGGGGCTCCGGGCCCCGCCCGGGCCCCTGCCGCGGCCCGGGGTCCGCAGGGCTGCCATGCGCCCGGCTGCCCTGGGCCGGAGGCCTGCAGCCCAGGCCCGCATCCTCCCGTCGCGCCGCGGTCCGGCGCGCCCGGTGCACCGTTGCGCCGCGGCGGACCGATTCCCGGACGGTAATCTTTCAGTGTCCGGCATTCGCCCGGCGTCAGCGACAAGGAGCAGTGGTGGCCCAGCAGATCCTGTGTATCTCGTTCTCGGATATCCAGGCCGATTCCCGGGTGCTGCGGCAAGTCAAGCTGTTGGCCGAAGCCGGTGAGGTCACCACGCTCAGCTATGGCAAGCGGCCCCCCGGAGCCACCCACCACCTCGAAATCGACGCGTCGCTGCCCTCGCTGCCGCAGACGCCGCTGGGTGTGCTGCTGTTGGCGCTGCGCCTGTATTCTGCGGTGGAGCTGGCTGCCCCCGCCATCAAGCAGGCCCGCGAGCTGGTGGCGGGACGCCGCTTCGACCTGGTCGTGGCGAATGAGGCGCGCGCCCTGCCCCTGGCCCACGCCGTGGCGCAGGGGGCACCGGTGTGGGGAGACATGCACGAGTGGGCGCCGGAGGAACGCTCCCATGTACTTCCCTGGCGGCTGCTGGTCGCACCGTATATGCACAGGCTCTGCGCCAAGTACCTGCCGATCAGCGCCGCGGTCACCGCCGTTAACGGATCGATCGCCCGGATGTACGCGGATCAGTTCGGCTGCACGGTGGAGGTGGTCCGCAACGCGGGGCCGTTCCGATATCTGGACCCGTCGGCCCCCGTGCCGGGGAAGATCCGGCTGGTCCACAGCGGCGCCGCGGTACCCGGCCGCAACCTGGAAGGCACCATTAACGCCGTCAAGCTGCTCGATGACCGCTTCACGCTGGATCTGTACTTGGTCAAGGCGCGCGACGGCGGGCGATACTGGCAGCAGCTCAAGGACCTGGCCGACGGCGACGACCGCATCACCTTCCACGACGCGGTGCCGCCGGAAGAGCTGCCCGCCACGCTCAATGCCTACGACGTCGGGGTCTTTTCCCTTCCGCCGCAGACGATGAACCACCGGTTCATGTTGCCGAACAAGTTCTTCGATTTCGTCCAGGCGCGCCTGGCGCTGGTATTCAGCCCGTCCCCGGAGACCGCGGCCCTGATGAAGGCCTACGACCTGGGCGTGGTGACCGAGGACTTCAGCACCGAGTCGCTGGCCCGGGCGCTGGCGTCGCTGACCACCGAACAGGTGGACAAGTACAAGGCCAACGCGCACGGAGCCGCCGCGGCGCTCAGCTCGGCCGAGGACGAAGCCGTCACCAGGGGCATCCTCGCGGCCCTGCTGACGCCCTGATCGACGCCGTCGCCGAAGGAATCCTTTCGGCACTGCGGACCCCGACCGCGCCACCACCGGAGGCATCCTCTCGGCCCTGCCGACGCCCTGCCGGAGCCGGCGTCAGCGCGGCCGGAAGCCTTTCGCGGCACCCGCGACGGCCTCGGCGGCGCGGGCCCCCACGCTGCGCAGCGAGTAGTTCCGCTCGACCCAGTCGGACAGCCGGCGGCGCTCGGCGTCGTCCGGGGTCCGTTCCAGCGCCGCGGCCAGGGCTTCGGCCACCTGGCCGGCGTCCCAGTCCACGCTCTGGCCCAGCCCGTGGTCGGCCACCAGCTGCCGCAGCGGGCCGACGCCGGCGTAGACCACGGGCGTGCCGCAGCTCAGCGAGACGAAGGCCTTGGTGGCGAAGGCGAAGTCATAGCCGCGGGCCGGCCGCACGGAAGCCAGCCCCGCGGTAGCGGAGCGCAGCGCGCCGGCGATCGTGCCGCCGTCGGCCGTTCCCATAAAGCGGATGCGCTCCCCCGCCGGTGCCGCCCGCCGGCGCAGCTCCTCCAGCTCCACGCCGCCGCCGTACATCAGCAGCCGCGCGTGAGGGTACCGGTCCATGATCTTGAGGAACCCGTCCACGAACACGCCGGCGCCTTGGATTTCGGACATGGTTCCGGCGTAGACGAAGGTGGGGCCGGGGTGCTCATCCCGGGGCCCGTGCAGGCTGAAGGTGCCCGTGTCGATGCCGGTGCCTACCTCGGCCACCCTGGCGCGTCCGGAGGTCAGCCGCGCCAGCGCCTGGGTCACGCCGGTCGAAATGCTCAGGACGCCGGCTGCGCCGGTCACCACCCAGCGTTCCACTGCCCGCAGCACCTTGACCACCTGCGGGTGCACTCCGATTCCGGCCGCCGCATCGGAGCTGACGTCGGCGGAAAAGTACACGTAGGGACGCCGCCGGAGCCCGGCCGCGGCCCGGACCACCACGCCGGTGGTCGGCGGCGGCTCAACGAGCAGCACGTCGAAGGGTTTCTGCGCCAGCAGGCGGAAGAACAGCGGGATGTCAAAGCTGGCGTACTGCAGATAGCCCCGCACGGCGCCGCTGCCGTCCCGCAGCACGGGCCAGCGGAGGATCCGGGCGCCGTCGCCGCTGGTCCCCGTCGCGGCAGGGAGTCCCTTCGGGGGCCGGGTGGTGAGCACGGTGACCTGGTGGCCGGCCTCGGTCAGGGCCCGCACGGTGGCGGCCAGCCGGTAGGCGGCGGCCCCGGCCTCCGGTGCGTAGATCCGGGTGGCCAGCACGATCCGCAGGCCCATCAGGCGTGCAGCCCGATGGTGCGGGATTCCTTCGCGCTGGCGATCATGGCTTCGGCCACGCGCAGCGTGTTCAGCCCTTCCCGCATGGTGACGATGCTGGCCGCCGGGCGGCCGGGGCGGGCATCGCCGTCGTGCCGGGCAGCCGGGGAACCGGGCGGCAGTCCGCGGGTGGCAAGCACGGCGTCGCGGAAGGCCTCGTGTTCGACCTTCAGCGGTTCCCGCTTGGGAATGGCCAGGCGGGTGATGTTGCCTTCGGAGACGCCGCGGAAGTTGGCCACGGACTCCCACTCGGTGTTGATGGTGCCGTTTTCGTGGAAGGTTAGGTCCGCGGTCAGTGTGTCGGCCACGAAGGCGCCGCGTTCGCCGGTGACCACGGTGACGCGTTCCTTCGTCGGCGATAGCCAGTTCACCAGATGACTCGTGATCACGCCGTTGTCCAGCAGGCCGGTGGCGGCCACCATGTCCTCGTGCTCGCGGCCGGTGCGGATGGTGGTGTTGGCGCTGACGGATGCGTAGCCCGCCTGAGCCAGCCATGCGGTCAGGTCGATGTCGTGCGTGCCCAGGTCTTTGATCACGCCGACGTCCGCGATGCGCGCCGGGAAGGGTCCCTGCCGGCGGGTGGCGATCTGGAAGATCCGGCCGAGTTCGCCGGCTTCCAGCCGTGCGCGCAGCGACTGCAGCGCCGGGTTGTAGCGTTCGATATGGCCGACGGCGCCGACCAGCCCGCGGGATTCGAACGCGTCCGCCAGCTTCTCGCCGCCCGCGACCGTGTCCGCGATCGGCTTTTCCACCATGGTGTGGATGCCGGCCTCGGCCAGGGCCATTCCGACTTCCACGTGCAGGCCGGTGGGCACCGCGCACATGGCGATGTCGATCCCGGCCCCGATCAGCTCCTCGACGCCGCCGAAGACGGGCAGGCCGGGCGCCGCGCCGTGCGGGTCGCCGTACGCGTCGGCCACGGCCACCAGTTCCACGCCCTCGGTTTCGCGGAGCACCCGGGCGTGGTGGCGGCCCATCATGCCCAGGCCGATCAGCCCGGCGCGCAGCACGTTCTTGCCGTTCCCCGCCATGCTCACGCCCCTGCCTTCGCGAGGGCGTTGACCGCCGTGGCGATCCGGTCCAGGTCCTCGGCGTCGAGGGAGGGATGCACCGGCAGCGAGAGCACCTCAGCGGCCGCGGCTTCGGTCGCCGGCAGGTCCGCGGCAACGTTGAAGGAGGGCAGCCGGTGGTTCGGGATCGGGTAGTAGACCCCGGACCCGATGTTGCATTCGTCCTTCAGCGCCGCGGCGAACCGGTCGCGCTCCCCCGCGCCGATCCGCACGGTGTACTGGTGGTACACGTGGACCGCCCCGGCTGCCACCTTCGGCGTGCCCACACCGTCCAGGTTCGCGTCCAGGAACGCGGCGTTGGCCCGGCGCCGTTCGGTCCAGCCGAGGACCTTGCCCAGCTGCACGCGGCCGATCGCGGCGTGCAGGTTGGTCATCCGGGCGTTGAAGCCGACCAGTTCGTTTTCGTATTGGCGTTCCATGCCCTGGTTGCGCAGCAGCTGCAGCCGGCGCGCCACGTCGTCGCTGCCGGTGGACACCATGCCGCCCTCGCCGGAGGTCATGTTCTTGGTCGGGTACAGGCTGAACATCGCGAACTCGCCGAACGTGCCCACCGGCCGGCCGCCCAGCGACGCCCCGTGGGCCTGCGCGGCGTCCTCGAAGAGCAGCAGCGACTTTTCCGCGGCGAGCCTGCCCAGCCCGTCCATGTCGGCCGGGTGGCCGTACAGGTGCACCGGCATGACGGCCTTGGTCCGCGGCGTAATGGCGGCGGCGACCGCGTCCGGGTCCAGGCAGTAGTGCTCCGGCTCGATGTCGGCGAACACCGGAGTGGCGCCGGTCAGGGCCACCGAGTTCGCGGTGGCCGCGAACGTGAAGGACGGGACGATGACCTCGTCACCCGGGCCGATGCCGGCGGCCAGCAGGCCCAGGTGCAGGCCCGAGGTCCCGGAATTGACCGCCACCGCGTGCCGGCCGTCCAGCAGCACCTGCGAGAACTCCCGCTCGAAGGCGGCGACCTCCGACCCCTGGGCGAGCATCCCGGAGGCCAGCACGGCGTCCACCGCGGCCCGTTCCTCGTCTCCGATGATCGGCTTGGCCGCCGGTATGAAGTCCTTGCTCACAGCTGCTCTCCTCCGGTTTCGTCCGAAACTTCGTGCAACATGCCCTCGTCCTCCCGGTACCGGGCGCCGGTCGCCGGGCACACCCAGCCCGACGGGTCCGCCGGGTCCTGGACCAGCCGCTGTCCGGCCCGGCCCACCCAGCCGATCCGCCTGGCCGGAACACCGGCCACGAGGGCGAAGTCGGGCACGTCGCGGGTGACCACGGAGCCTGCCGCCACGGTGGCCCAGGCGCCGATGGTCACCGGGGCCACGCAGACCGCCCGCGCGCCGATCGACGCGCCGTCGCGGATGTCCACGCCCACCGGCGTCCAGTCGTCGGCGCTCTTCAGCGACCCGTCCGGGGCGACCGCCCGCGGGTAGGTGTCGTTGGTCAGCACGACCGCCGGGCCGATGAACACGCCGCGGCCCAGCCGCGCCGGCTCGTACACCAGCGCATAGTTCTGGATCTTGCAGTTGTCCCCGGCCTGCACCCCGGTGCCGATGTAGGCGCCCCGGCCCACAATGCAGTTCTCTCCCAGCACGGCGCCCTCGCGGACCTGCGCCAGGTGCCAGATCTTCGTGCCCTCGCCCAGCCGGGCGGCGTCGGCGACGTCCGCCGAATCGGCAATGAACGCCATGGGTTCCCTCTTTCCGCTCACGACCGCTGCTCCACCATCCATTGCCTCTACGCTCCGGCCCTCACGCCTTGCCGATCACCCGGTACGCCACGCCCGGCCACCGTTCGGCCGAGCTGACCCGCCGGCCGTCGACGAACACCTTCACGCCGGGAAGGTCATCCGGTCCCAGCTGCGCATATTCGGCGTGGTCGGCCTGCACCACCGCGGCGTCGGCCGGCTCGCCCAGCCGGTAGGGCGTGAAGCCCAAGGCGGCGAGCTCGGCGTCGCTGAACATCGGATCATGCACGACGGCGGTGCCGCCCCGCGCGTTGATCGCCTCCACCGCGCCGAACGCCCCGGAGAACGCCGTCTCCTTCACGCCGCCGCGGTAGGCAGCGCCCAGGACGGCCACGCGCGCGCCGGCCAGGTCGCCGTACGCGCCCTCCAGCAAACCGATCGTGTAGTCCGGCATGCCCGCGTTCGCGGCCCGGGCCGCAGCCACCACCGTGGCCGACGGATCGTTCCAGAGGTACAGCCGCGGGTAGACCGGGATGCAGTGCCCGCCCACGGCGATGCCGGGCTGGTGGATATGGCTGTAGGGCTGCGAGTTGGACGCCTCGATCACCTGGTAGATGTCGATCCCGGCGGTCGCGGCATAGCGGGCGAACTGGTTCGCCAACCCGATGTTCACGTCCCGGTAGGTGGTCTCGGCGAGCTTGGCGAGCTCGGAGGCCTCCGCCGAGCCCAGGTCCCAGACGCCGTTGCCGCGCGGCAGGTCCGGGCGGTCGTCGAAGTCCAGCACCGCCTCGTAAAACGCCTGCGCCGCCGCGGCACCGGCCCCGGAGAGCCCGCCGATGAGCTTGGGATACTTCCGCAGGTCCTCGAACACCCGGCCGGTCAGCACCCGCTCCGGGGAAAAGACCACATGGAAGTCCTCGCCCTCGACCAGGCCGGAGCCGGCCTCGAGCATCGGCTTCCACCGGGTCCGGGTGGTGCCCACCGGCAGCGTGGTCTCGTAGGAGACCAGCGTGCCCGGCGTCAGGTGCCGGGCCAGCTCCTGCGTGGCGGCATCCATCCAGCCGAAGTCGGGCTTGGCCTCCGCGTCCACGAACAGGGGCACCACCAGCACCACGGCGTCCGCTCCCGGCACCGCGTCCGCATAGTCAGTGGTCGCCCGCAGCCTGCCCGCCGGCACCAGCTCGGCCAGCCTGTCTTGGAGCCCCGCCTCCCCCGGGAACGGCTCGCTGCCCGCGTTGACCAGATCGACCACGGCGGGGTTGACGTCCACGCCGACGACCTCGTGCCCCTTTGAGGCGAACTGGGCGGCCAGCGGCAACCCGATCTTTCCCAGAGCAATGACAGCGATCTTCAAGAGCAAAGGCCTTTTCTCGTTGTGTCGGTGTGTTGGCCCTTCGGCCCAGAGTCAAGGGTATCGCTTGTTCGCGTCAGCCTCCGGTACCGCAGGTTATCCACATACCGGGCGAAGCATGGGAAAGTGGGACTCCCTTCTGCCTAGGTTCCTTGTCATGGTCCTTCATCTGACGCTGGTGGCGGCCCCCGGCCTTCCGGCCACCGAAGCGGCCTGGGTCGCGGCGCATGCCGATGCCGTCGCGGGGCTGGAATCGGGAAGCAGCGCCGCGCCGTTGGCTGCCTGGCTGGGCGGGCGCCTGCCCGGGGCGGCCTTCACGGTGGCCGGACGGAGGCTGTCCTCCCTCGCCGCCGGCGTGTCCCCGCTGGTCGATGGCGCCGTCGTCGTCTGCGCCCCGGAGGCGGTAGTGGTGCCGCGCCGGGAAGCCCCCGCTCTGCCGCCGCTGCTGCTGGCCGTCACCGCCGGGCCCGACGCCGGCCGGTTGTTCGCCCTCGGGCGCGGCAGCTTCAGCGTCGGCCGGCATGCCTGCGCGCTGACCATCGCGGACCCGGCGCTGTCGCGGCTGCATGCCACCGTGGACGTCACCGACCGCCAGGTGATGCTGCGCGACGCCGGGTCGTCCAACGGCATCGTCTGGCGGGGCAGGCGCACCCGGCAGGTCGTGCTGCAGGCGGGCCGCAGCGTGCGGATCGGTGCCACCCGGCTGCAACTGGTCGTGGGCAGCGAACCGGACGAACCGTTCCGGCCGGACACGGACCTGGCCGATCCGGTGCCCGTGGCTGAAAAGCCTCCGGAGCAACGGGCCAAAACGGCGTTGCTGCTGGCCGGGCTTCCGTTGCTCGCCGGGCTCGCGCTGGCCCTGCTGACGGGCCTGTGGTTCTTCCTGGTCTTCAGCGCCATGTCCCTGCTGGCCGCCGCCGTGCCCTACGCCGCCGGGCGCCGGCAGCGCCGCCGCTACCGGGCCGCGGTGCACGCGGCGGCGGTAGCCGATGCCCGGCGGCGGCACCTCGCCGCCCCGGATGCCGCTGATCTGGCCGTGTCCCTGCTGCGGGCCGGGACGGGGGCCCGGCGTCCTGCCGGGGACCCCGGCCCTCCGGACCGCCCGGCGCACGTGTGGCTGCGGCTGGGGACGGCCGGCCTGCCGGCACACATCGGTTCGGCGTCGGCGCCGGTGGTCCCGACGCCCCCGCCCAGGGATGTTCCGCTGTGCGTGGACCTGCTCGCCGGGCCCCCGCTGCGGATCCAGGGAACACCTTTCGGGCTGGACGGTCTGCTGCGTTCGGCCCTGCTGCAGCTGGCCGCACGGGCGGCGGGAACCGCCCTGCGCGTTGTCTGCTACGCGCTGCCGGAGCCCGTTCGCGCGTCGGCGCGGTTCCTGCCCGGCGTGGAGCTGGCGGACCGGCCCGGACAACTGGCGGAGCGGCTCGCCACCGGCGGCGGCACCCTCGTGCTCCTGGTCGCCGGACGCAGCGGCGAGGCGGCCCGGGTCCTGGCCGATGCCGGACGGCCGGCCGCGCAGCTCTGGTTCGGCGGTCCGGCCGACGCCGGGACCCGGATCATCGTTGCCGGACAGGCCTCCCGCCTGAGCGCAGACGGCGGAGACGTCGTGTTCTCGGCGGATCTGGTGCAGGCCCCCACGTTGGACCGCCTTGCCCGGCTGGCCGCCGCGGCCATGCCCTCCGAGACGCTGCCGGCCACCGGTTCGGTGCCGCCGCGCTGCCGCCTGCAGTCGATGCTGCCGCGGGAGCCGCTGGCCGAACGCTGGTCCCGCGGGGACCGCCATCCCGGCCTCACCGCCCTGCCGGGCGCCGGCGCCGCCGGACCGCTGGCGCTCGACCTGGCCGTCCACGGGCCGCACCTGCTGGTCGCCGGCACCACCGGCTCCGGCAAGTCCGAACTGCTGCGGAGCCTTGTCCTCTCGCTGGCCCTGACCAGGTCCCCGAACACGGTGAATTTCCTGCTGATCGACTTCAAGGGCGGTTCCGGGCTCGGCCCGCTCGCCCGGCTGCCGCACTGCGCCGGCCTGCTCACGGACCTGACGCTGGAGGCAGTCGGCCGATCGCTGGCCTGGCTGCAGGCGGAGGTACGCCGCCGCGAAGCCCTGCTGGCCGCCCGCGGTATCGGGGACATCGCGGCCTGCCCGCCCGGCACGCTGCCGCGGCTCGTCGTCGTCGTCGACGAATTCCGGATGCTGGGCGAGGACGCGCCGCAGGCGCTTCCCGAGCTGATGCGCGTGGCCACCGTGGGCCGTGCCTTGGGCATCCACCTGGTGCTGGCCACGCAACGGCCGCAGGGTGCCGTCTCCTCGGACATCCGCGCGAATATCACCACCATGATCGTGCTGCGGACGCAGAACACGGCCGAGTCCCGCGACCTGCTGGATTCGCCCGTGGCCGCCGACATTCCGGTGACCGCGAGGGGCAGGGCCTACCTGCGCGTCGGCCCGCAGGATGCGGTGCCCTTCCAGTCCGCCTGCAGCACCCTGCCGGCCGCCGGACACTTCCCGCTCTTCCGGACCGTGGACGAATGGCTGGCGGCAGAACCACCGGCAGCGGCAGCGCCGGAGGGCACCGCAGTGGTGGAGCGGTTGGTGGCCGAGGCTGCGGCAGGGTCCCGTGACCTCGGCCTGCCGGAGGCCCGGCGGTTGCCGCCGGCCCTGCCGCTGAGCCTGGCCGCCGCCGACCTCGCGGGGCCCGGGCCGTCCGCTCCCGCCCGCTCTCCCGGCGGCGACGACGGCGGCGGGAGCCCGGTCCCCGCCGCCGCGCCCAAGGACGGGGGCAGCATCCCGATCGGCCTGCTGGACATGCCGTTCCGGCAACGACAGGTGCCGCTGCGCTGGCAACCGGAGCACGACGGACACCTGGCGGTTCTCGGGGTAGGGGGCGGAGGACACCGGGAGTTTTTGCGGGTCCTCGCGGCGCAACTCCTGGGCGGACCGGTGGAACGCCACTGCTACGTGCTGGACGGTGACGGTTCGCTGGGCTTCGCCGCGGACGCGGGCCGGACCGGCGCCTACGTCGGCCCCCAGGACACCGAACGGGCGGCAAGGGTGCTGCGGCGCCTGGCCAACGAGGTTTCCGCCCGGCTCGGCAGCCTGGCCTCGGCCGGGGGTCCGCCCGATCCGGCAGCCGTCGTTCCGCTGGCCCTGCTGGTCAGCGGGTGGGGCCGCTGGCTCGGTGGCTTCCGGGCCGGCCGGCTCGGCTGGGCAGAAGACTGCCTGCAGGATCTGGCCCGCGACGGCCAGGCCACGGGGGTCGTCCTGGTCGTGTCCGGCGACCGTGAACTGTCGGGCAGCCGCTTCCTGCCGCTCATGGGCAACCGGCTCTACCTGCCGACCGGGGCCGGTCCCGAAACGTTGCTGGGCTGGCCCCGGCTTCCGCCCATGGACGCCGTGCCCGGCAGGGCATTAGTGCAGGGACGGATCGGTAGCGACGGCGGGGTCTGCCAGCTGGCCACCGATTCGGCCGGCTGCCCGCCGCCGGCCGCGGCCCGCGCCCGTCCCGTCCGGGTCGAAGCGCTGCCGCTGACCGTTCCCGCGGCCACGCTGCCCCGCGCGGCCCGCGGGCTTCCGGTGATCGGCGTCGAGGGCGACGAGCTGGGGCCCTCCACGCTGCCGCTGGCCGCCGGCGAGGTGTACCTGGTGCTGGGGCCCGAGGGCAGCGGGAAGACCAACCTGATGGTCGTGCTGCAGCGGGCGCTGGAGGGCCTGAGGCCCTGTTGCGCACCCCCGCACGGCAGAGACGCCGACGACTTCTGGGCCGGCCGCGCGGCCGTCGGGCGCGGAACCGTCCTGCTGGTCGACGACGCGGAGGACCTGGGCGTGCGTGCCCACGCTGCCATCGCGGCCATGATCGCCGCCGGTGCATCGGCCGTGGTGGCCGCGCGCCCCGGGCCGTTGCTGCCGCAGCAGGTTCCGCTGGTCCTGCAGGCCAGGGCACGCGGGCGCGGCATGGTCCTGGCGCCGCGGGCGGGCGCGGATGCGGACTTCTTCGGTGTGCGGCTCGACGACGGGTGGAGACCGCCGGGACGCGGCTACCGGATCGAGGCCGGCCGGGCCGTCCCGCTGCAGGTGGCGTTGGCTACAGGGCGCGGGGTGCGGCGCCCTTGACCAGGAAATCCGTCACGGGCTTGGTCAGCAGCAGGACGAAGGAGGCTGCGGCCGCCACCAACAGGACCGGGCCCAGCAGCAGCTGGCCGCCTTGGATCATGGAGATGGCCACGACGACCACGAAGATCTGCCACACCAGGGCAGCAGCGCGGGTCCAGCGGTACCCGCGGAACAGGTAATGCCCGACGACGAGCAGCCAGAGGCCGAAGACCAACATCAGGACCAGCAGGAAGACGCTGCTGGTCAGCGATATCGGGGTCTGGGTGGCCAGCCCGTACGCGAACAGGGCCGCTCCGCCCAAGAGCACCAGTGCTTCCAGCACCACTGCCGCCGCTACGATTTTGATGGCGATCGGACGGGCGGCAGGGAAGGATGAGGGTGCAGGCATTGACACACTCGCACCCTACCTTAGATAGTCGGAATAACGGCTCCAGATCGCCGGGCACCGGCTCCCGCTTGGAGCCGAACCATATCACCCTGTGACGAATGACTCAGGTATTACGGCCGGTTAAGTCCGCACGACCTCTTGTTTACGCGGATTTAACATGAAACGCTTGATGGCGAAGCGCAGAGGGGGCCGGTCGGGCTCCCTTTTCTATGAGTCTGTTCGTGAATGTTTTCACAAAAACCACCGGACACCATTTAAAGGAGTATGTGATCAGCATGGATTGGCGTAGCCGCGCGGCATGCCTGGACAAGGACCCGGAACTGTTTTTCCCCGTGGGGAACACCGGGCCGGCACTCCTGCAGATCGAAGAGGCCAAGAGCGTCTGCCGGCGCTGCCCGGTGATTGATACCTGCCTGCAGTGGGCCATCGAATCCGGCCAGGACGCCGGCGTGTGGGGAGGCATGAGCGAGGACGAGCGCCGGGCGCTGAAGCGCCGTGCCGCCCGGGCCCGCCGGGCCTCCTGACCCGGTACCCCCAGTGTGGCGAGAGGCCGCTGCCGGATTCGGCAGCGGCCTCTCGCGTCGGCTGATCCGCCCGCGCTCAGCGGGCCCCTTTGGTGTTGAGCACCAGGTCAATCCGCACACACGTTCCCCCGCCGTCGCGCGGGGTCCATTCGATCCGGCCGCCTAATTCGCTGGTGACGAGGGTGCGGACAATCTGCAGGCCCAGGCCCTCCCGCCGCGGTTCCTCGGGCAGGCCCACGCCGTCGTCCTCGACCGAGACGGTCAGCAATTCGTCTTCGCCCCGCCGGCTCCGCCGGGCAGTCAACCGGACGGTGCCGTGCCGCCCGGCCAGCCCGTGCTCGACGGCGTTCGTGACCAGTTCATTGATCACCAGGGCCAGCGGGGTGGCGAACTCGCTGGGCAGTTCCCCGAACTCGCCGCTGCGCTCCGTGCGGACGGCCTGCGTGGGCGAGGCTACTTCCGCCGAGAGCCGGAACTGACGCCCGATCAGTTCGTCGAAGTCCACGTTCTGCGCCAAGCCCTGGGACAGCGTTTCGTGGACCAGCGCGATCGAGGCGACGCGGCGCATGGCCTGTTCCAGCCCCTGCTTTGCTTCGTCGCTGACCATCCGGCGCGACTGCATGCGCAGCAGCGCCGCGACCGTCTGGAGGTTGTTCTTCACGCGGTGGTGGATCTCCCGGATGGTGGCGTCCTTCGACACCAGCTCCATCTCCCGCCGGCGCAGCTCGGAGACGTCCCGGCACAGCACCAGGGCGCCGAAACGCTCCTGTTCGTTCCTCAGCGGTATGGCCCGGAGCGAGAGCGAGACGCCGCGGGATTCAATCTCCGTGCGCCAGGGCATCCGGCCGGTGACCACCAGCGGCAGGGTTTCGTCGACCATCCGCCGGTCCTTGAGCAGCGCCGTCGTCACCTCGGCCAGTGAGCGGCCCTCCAGGGACTCGACGTCGCCGAGGCGCCGGAATGCAGAAACCCCGTTGGGGCTGGCGTATTCCACCACCCCGTCGGCGTCCAGCCTGATCAGGCCGTCGCCGACCCGGGGCGCGCCGCGGCGCGACCCGGTCGGCGAGGCGAAGTCCGGCCACAGTCCCAGCGTTCCCATCTTCAGGAGGTCGTAGGCGCACTGCCGGTAGGTCAGCTCCAGCCGCGACGGCATTCTGGAGCTGGACAGGTCCATGTGCGACGTCACGACGGCGAGCGTCCGGCCGTTGCGGACCATGGGCACCGCCTCGACCCGCATGGCCATCTCGGTGGTCCAGTCCGCCTCCGACGACCGTTCGATCGCCTGCCACCGGCGTGCCTGGTCCACCAGCGGCTTGAGGTCCGCACGAATCCGCTCCCCCACGAAGTCCCGGTGGAACACCGTGTGGGTGGTTGACGGGCGCACATGCGCCAGCGCCACGTAGCTCCCGTCCGGCGTCGGGAACCACAGGACCAGGTCGGCGAACGCCAGGTCGGCGATCAGCTGCCAGTCGCCCACCAGCAGGTGGAGCCACTCCGCGTCACCCGGACGAAAGTCCGCGTAGTCGCGGATGGGATCGGTGAAGATCGCCAAGCTATCGCCGCACTGTCGAACGCATCAGTCGCAGTGCCACGGACAGCGACGCCATGTCGTCCTGCTCGAGCCTGTTCACTTCCTCGAACATGTCCCGGGTGCGCTTGATGTTCTCCGCGTTGGCCCGTTCCCACTCGTCGAGCCTGGCCTCGGCCTGCTCCCCTGCCGGGGTGCTTTGCATAACCGCCACGGTGATGTCCGTGACCGTCGTGTACAGGTCGTCGCGCATGGCGGCCCGGGCGAGCGACTGCCAGCGGTCCTCCCGCGGCAGCGCCGTGATCCGCTCGAGCAGGTTGTCGACGTCGAACCGGTCGTAAACCGCGTAGTAGACGCGTGCGACGGACTCGACCGGTTCGTCGATCTGCCCGGCGATGCGGGCGACGTCGAGCAAACCGAAGCTCTCGAACTGCTCGGCCCACTGCCGGGCGATCCCTGCGGGCAGCCCGCGTTCTTCGGCGGTTTCCAGCCATTCGTGCACGCGGACCAGGTCGTCGCCGCGCAGGTACTGAGCCAGGTTGTTGCGCAACGGGTCCATTTGGGGCTTGAACATCGCGACGCCTTCTGCGACCGGTGTTCCGCTGTCGACATGGTTGATATACCAACGCACTGCCCGGTCCAGCAGGCGGCGCATGTCCAGATGCACCATGCACCACAAATCCGTGGGGAAGCTGGCCGGCAACGCGTTCAACGCTTCCACGAGCTTGTCGAATTCGTAGATCTCGCGCAGCGCCACGAACGCCCGCGCCACGTCCGCTTCGGAGACGGACGTTTCCTCCATGACCCGGAAGGCGAAGGTGATGCCGCCCATGTTGATCATGTCGTTGGCAACGACGGTGGCGATGATTTCCCGGCGCAGCGGGTGGCCCGCCATATTGTCGCCGAACCGCTCGACCAGCTGGTGCGGGAAATAACCGCGCAGCACGCCGTCGAAGTACGGGTCGTCGGCCAGGTTGCTCTCGGTCAGCGCATGGGTCAGCTCGATCTTCGAGTACGCCGCCAGCACGGACAGCTCCGGAGAGGCCAGGCCCTGGCCGGCCGCGATCCGTTCGTGCAGCTCCTCGGTGGTCGGCAGCGCTTCGAGTTGCCGGTCCAGTTCGGCGTGGCTTTCCAGCCAGTCCATCAGGCGTTCGAAGCTCGGGCTCCACTCGATGATCCGCTGGCGGTCGTTGAGCAGCAGGACGTTCTGGTCGATGTTGTCCTGGATGACCAGGCGTCCGACTTCCTCGGTCATTGAATGCAGCAGGTCGGCCCGCTCCGCTACCGGCAGTTTCCCGGCGGCGACCATCTGGTCCACGAGGATCTTGATGTTGACCTCGTAGTCCGAGCAGTCCACGCCCGCGGAGTTGTCGATGGCATCGGTGTTCAGGATGATCCCCTTGCCGGCGGCTTCGATCCGGCCGCGCTGGGTCATCCCCAGGTTGCCGCCTTCGCCGATCACCTTGACCCGCAGGTCGGCGCCGTTGACGCGGATGGCGTCATTGGCCTTGTCGCCGACTTCGGCATTCGACTCGGTCGACGCCTTCACATAGGTGCCGATGCCGCCGTTGTACAGCAGGTCCACCGGCGCCTTCAGGATGGCCTGCAGCAGTTCGGGCGGACTCATGCTCGTGACCTGCGGATCGAGGCCGAGAACTTCCCGCACCTGCGCGGACAACGGGATCGACTTCACCGACCGCGGGTAGACCCCGCCGCCGGCGCTGATCAGCTTCTCGTCATAGTCCGCCCATGAGGAACGGGGCAGCTCGAACAGGCGACGGCGCTCCTGGAAGGAGGCAGCGGCGTCGGGATCCGGGTCCAGGAAGATATGCCGGTGGTCGAAGGCCGCGACCAGCCGGATGTGCTCGGAAAGCAGCATCCCGTTCCCGAAGACGTCGCCGCTCATGTCCCCGACGCCCACGACGGTGAAGTCCTCGGCCTGGGTGTCGACGCCGAGTTCGCTGAAGTGCCGCTTGACCGACTCCCACGCGCCGCGGGCGGTGATGCCCATCGCCTTGTGGTCGTAGCCGACCGAGCCTCCGGACGCGAAGGCGTCGCCGAGCCAGTGGCCGTATTCCAGCGAGATGTCGTTGGCGATGTCGGAGAAGCTTGCGGTCCCCTTGTCCGCGGCGACGACCAGGTAGGTGTCGTCGCCGTCCAGCCGGACCACCCGCTCGGGCGGCACCACGTCCTGACCGGTTGCGGACCGGACCAGGTTGTCGGTGATGTCCAGCAGGCCGCGGATGAAGGTGCGGTAGCTTTCCTGCCCCTCCGCCATCCAGGCCGCGCGGTCCACGGCGGGGTCGGGCAGCCGTTTGGCGAAGAAGCCGCCCTTGGCGCCGGTAGGCACGATGACCGCGTTCTTGACGGTCTGCGCCTTGACCAGTCCCAGGATTTCGGTGCGGAAGTCCTCCCGCCGGTCGGACCAGCGCAGTCCGCCGCGGGCCACGTCGCCGAAGCGAAGGTGGACGCCTTCCACCCGCGGCGAGTAGACCCAGATTTCGTATTTTGGCCGCGGGAACGGTGCACCCTCGATCCGCGACGGGCTGAGTTTGAAGCTGAAGTAGGGCTTGTCCTGGAAGTAGTTGGTGCGAAGCGTCGCGTCGATCAGGTTGGCCAGCGAGCGCAGCACCCGGTCCGCGTCAAGGGTGGGCACGGCTTCGAGTCCCGCCGCGAGCTCGGAGCGGGCGGCCTCGACCGCCGCCTCGCGGTCGCCTTCCAGGTCCGGATCGAAGCTGGCGTTGAACACCGCCAGCAGGGCGCGGGCCACTGCCGGGTTGGCCAGCAGCGTGTCGGAGACGAAGGCGTAGGAGACCAGGTTGCCCAGCTGCCGCAGGTAGCGGGTGTACGCGCGCAGCACCGCAACCTGGCGCCAGCCGATGCCCTCGGCCAGGACCAGCCGGTCGAAGCCGTCCGACTCGCTGCGTCCGGTGACGGCAGCGCCGAAGGCTTCCTCGAGCAGGTCGCCGGTGGCGATCGGGTCGACGCCCGCCGGATACCGGAGGCCGAAGTCGTACAGGAAGTAGTCTTGGCCGTCCGCCGTGTTGATCTCGAACGGGCGCTCGTCCAGTACCTCCAGCCCGGTGTTCTGCAGCACGGGCATGATGTTGCTCAGCGACCGGGCCTCCGGCAGGTACAGCTTCAGCCGGGCGTCGGCGGCGAGGACGTCGGCGCTGTCCTCGGGAACGTAGACGTGCAGCACCGGGGCCGCGCCGGGGTCGCCTCCCTCGTAGTTGCGGAAACGGGCGATGTCCTCGAGCGCGTCTTCCACCTCGTAGTCCACCCGGTAGCTGGGCGGGAACGCGTCCTTCCAGTTCGCCGAGAGGCGCGCAGCCTCCTCGCCGTCGAAATTGGCGCGCAGCACCTCTTCGATGCCCTCCGACCAGGACCGGGACGCCTGGGCAAGCCGGCGCTCAAGGTCGGCCGTGTCGACCTTCGGCACCGTGGAGGCACGCTTGAGGCGGATGCGGAAGAACAGCCTGGCCAGGGCGGATTCGGACATCCGCGCCTCGTAGTCGATGCTCTGCGGGTCGAAGGTGTTGCGCAGCTCCTGCTCGATCCGCAGCCGGACGGCGGTCGTGTAGCGGTCGCGCGGCAGGAACACCAGGGCCGACACGAACCTGCCGTAGGCGTCGGTGCGCAGGAACAGCCGGGTCCGGCGCCGCTCCTGCAGCCGCAGGATGCCCATCGCGGTCGCGGCCAGCTCCTCGACGTCCATCTGGAACAACTCGTCCCGCGGGTACGTTTCGAGGATCGACAGCAGGTCCTTGCCGGAGTGCGAATCGGCCGGGAAGCCGCTGTGCTGCAGCACTGCCGCGACCTTTTCCCGGGCAATCGGGACGCTCTTCACCGAACGGTTGTAGGCGCTGGTGGCGAAGAGGCCGATAAAGCGGCGCTCGCCGTCGACGTTGCCCTGCGCATCGAAGCTCTTCACGCCGATGTAGTCCAGGTATGCCGCGCGGTGCACCGTGGACCGCGAGTTCGCCTTGGTAATCACCAGCGCGCGTTTTTCCCGGGCGCGGGCACGGCCCTCTTCGGTGAGGTGCTGGACCCGCTTCGTGTCGCCGATGTGGCGCATCATGCCCAGGCCGCTGTCCTCGCGGACCAGGAGCACGTCTTCCCCGTCCTGGGTGACGAGATCGTATTCGCGGTAGCCCAGGAAGGTGAAATTCCCGTCGTCGAGCCACTCAAGCAGCTCCTTGGCCTCCTGCAGGTCGGGAATCTCCTCCGCTCCCACGACCGCATCCAGCGACGCCGCAACCTGCCGCACCTGCCGGCGCATGGCCGGCCAGTCCTCGACCGACGCCCGGACATCCGCCAGGACGCTCTTGAGGCCGGACATCAGCTCGGCGGCCTTGTCCGGCTCGATCCGCCCGGTCTCCACGGCCATCCAGGATTCGATCCGCAGGACCTGGTCGCCGCCGGTCTCAAAGGATCCCAGCTGCGGCAGTGCCGCCGTGTCGCCGCTGGAGACTCCGGCGGCGGCCGGCACCTGTTCCACGCCGGTGAGGTCGTGGCTGTCCCGGGCCCGGGTGGCTACAAAGGTGGGGTGCGTGATCATCCGGATGGCAATGCCGTGGCGCAGCAGCTCCGCGGTCACCGAATCGACCAGGAACGGCATGTCATCGGTGACGATCATGACGACGCTGGCCTCGGGTTCGTCCCGGATGGCGATCACGGGCTGCGCCGGCGGCCGGTGAACCGCCAGCTCCCGGTGCGCCAGCGCGCGGGCGCGGAGCACATCCGGACTGTAGCTCGCGGCATCCTCCGCGGCCAGGTGCTCATAGTATTTAGCGATGAATTCCTCATCGCCGGTAGCTGAGCTGGACAGATCCGCCATGCTGGATCCAGTCGACATGTAAAACGCCTCCGATAGGTGTGTCCCAACCGCGCCGTTGCGGTCCTTCGGCAAGCCTAACGCGGCGCGTTCAAAACTTCACTTTGAGCGGGCACGACGGCGGATTCCCCGCCTGGGCGGCGCCGGCCGGCTTCCGGCCAGCCCGGCGATGGCGTGCCGCAGCGCAGAGCCCGGCGCGGATTCCAACAGGACCGAGCCGCCCAGCAGGGCGGCATCGGCTGCGGCGGTATCGGACGGCAGCAGGGCGGGGACGCCGGCGGCCGGCACGAACCGTTCCCAGGCCTCCCGCAACTGTGCTTCCGGCCGGGCTCCCACCGCCGCCGCCCGAACCTTGTTGAGCACCACTTCGGCCGAGGCGGAGGGGACGGCATGCGCCAGTTCGTCCAGCGCGCGGACCAGCCGCGGCAGCCCCACCGAATCCGCGCTGCCCACGGCCAGCACCCGGTCCGCCGCCTCCAGCACCCGCAATGTGGCACCATTGCGCCGCGGCGCCATCGAGTCAAAGCTCAGCTCCTCGTCGTGTTCCAGCGAGAAACCGCAATCCACGACGACGGTCTCCGCCACCGCCCGCGCCACGTCCAGCACCGCCCCGAGCGCCGACGGCCTCAGCTCGGTCCACCGGTCCACCCTCGTAATCCCGGTCAGCACCAGCATCGAGGTTCCGGCCACGGCTACCTTCAGGCAGACCCGTTCCAGGGCCGGGCTGTCCAGCACGCCCTGGTCCGCCAGCCGGCAGGCGTGGGCAAGTGCGGCAGATTCATCGAGCAGGCCAAGGAACGCGGCGACGCTGGCCCCGTAGGTATCCGCATCCATCAGCAGGGTCCGCCGGCCGGCGGCGGCGTATTCGGCGGCGAGGTTGACCGCCACGGTGGTGCGTCCCGGCGCCCCGGCCGGACCCCACACCGCGACGAGTTCACCCTTGGCCCCTGCAGGTACCGGCGGTTCAACTGCAGCGGCGTGCGGCCGCAGGGACCGGGCGGGGTCGGCCAGCCCCGCCCGTCCCGGGACGGCGGCTCCTGCTGCCGCTTTGGCCGCCGTCAGCGAGCGCAGCTGCGCGACGGACTCGGCCACCAGTGCTGCCAGGGCCACGGGCTCAACGGTTGCGGCACCCGTGCGGATGCCGAGCGCTTCGAGCCGGAGGCGTTCCCCGCCGTCGTCGGTCAACGCCACCACCGACACCTCGGCGCCGTGCAGCCGCTCCAGCACGCTGCCGTCGAGCTCCCTCGTCCGGCCCGCCACGATGGCCGCCCGGGCCAGCCCGGACTGCGCCGCCGCCAGCAACTCCGCGAGGTCGGTGCAGCGCCGGACCACGGTGACAGGCCCATGGAGCCGTTCCAGGCCGGTCACGAAGTCGGCGGCCGCCGTTCCCAGCGTGACGACCGGCAGACTCATGGAGTACCGGCCGGGTTGAGTACCACGTTGATGCGTGCCCCGTTGGCGAGGGCATGCAGCAGCGCCGGCATGGTGTCATCCCCCACCAGGACGTGCAGCCGTTCCGCCCCGGACGAGCCGAAAGCGGTGGTGGCGCGCGTCAACTGCGACACCTCGGCCGCCTCGAGCAGCCTCTCCGGCTCCTTGAAACCGTTGCGTCCGTCGGGCAGCGACACCCATACATCGACCCGGGAACCGGGACCGGCCTCCTCGGGCAACGGGCTCTCGATACTCAGGCCGATCGGTTTCCGGTCCAAGTCGTCGCCGGCACCCAGCACGGAAGCCGGCAGCAGTTCACCGCCCCGGACCAGCGCGGTGGCGACGGCATCTGCCGGCAACCCCGTTGCTGCCGGCAGATAAAGGCTGCCCGCCTCGCCCAGCCGAACGTCGACGACGACCACGTCGGCGGCGGAGATCGGTTGTCCCACCGCGATGTCCGTCCTGGCCGCCAGGACACCGGTGGTCTTATCCGCGCTGTTGACCAGCGCTGCGACTCCGGCCACCGAAGCCGCCATGAGCAGCAGCCCCACCAGCAACCGGGGATCTTTCCACGACGGGCGTTTCAACCGCTGTGCGACGGTTTTTTCTGCGATGGCAGCGCTCACGGATCTTCCTCCCCCCTTATTCCCGCGCCCAGGAGACAGCCAGGCTGCGCTCCGAGAGTCGGCCCCGAGGCCGCGGGTGGCACCATTCTGGCCGTGGCCCAGGGGAAAGGGAACCGCCGCGGTCCCCCGGGCCGGATCTGGGGAAAACTTTTCAGAACCAACGGGGCCAGTTGGACCAAACGACGTCAAACGATGCCATAATGGATGAAACCGTCCCCGCTTCGAAGGATCAGCTCATGCCGCGGTTCCTCACCCTGTCCGATGTGGCGGAGGAGTTGCAGATCTCCTCGTCGCAGACGTACGCCCTGGTTCGCAGCGGCGAACTTCCCGCCATCCAGATCGGCGGCCGGGGCCAATGGCGCGTCGAGCAGGTCATGCTCGACCAGTACATCCAGGACAAGTACGCCCAGACGCGGCGGCTGATCGAAGAGGCCAAGTCCACCACGGAATGAGCATTCAGTCCGGGCTGCGCGACACGAGGGCCGCAATGGCCGCGAAGGGCACTGTGTAGACCGACCGGACATTTGCCGCGCGCCTGTCCTCGCCCGACGGCACCGCCGCGAGGTCGAAGGAGTCCGCCCCGACCCTGTCGACCACCCCCTCGGCCGCCGGGATGCCGGGGCCGCCCGACAGGTAGACCGCGACCGGTGAGCGGTCGCGGCCAAGGGCACGCAGGGCGGATCCGAGCCCGAGCCGACGCGCCCCGGTCGAGTCGGCAACCGCATGCCGGCCCATTCCTTCGAGCAGTTGGACAGCGGCCAACGGCAGGAGCACGCTCCGCACTCCCTCGGTAAGCACCAACCAGGTTGATCCGACATGGGCCAGCGTCCCCTCGAACCTGAGGTCTGCGCCTGCACGGACGCGCAACCTGCTGCCCAGCTGCCCCCGAAGCCGGTCGGCCAGACCCACCGCGGCCAGCTCGATCCGGGCGCGCTCGTTTACCTCCGCTTCCAGCTCCAGCCGGTCTGCGGCGTGTAGCTGGGTCTCCAAATCGGCAAACAGGGCGTCCCAACGCATGGCGCCAGCCTAGGAACCTGCACCACATACCGTCAACGGAAAACCGACTGCTTTACAACAAGTGTTTGAAGCTGCCACTATTGGAAAACAAACAGCACTAAACATAACCAAACTACATCAAACGGCAGTAACACGTTTCTCTCCGGAGGCGCTTCCCATGCTCAGAACCACCGCCGATCTGGCAACCACAGGGCTGGTGACGGCTTGCGCCGCCGTGCTGGTGCTCGCCGGGAGGGAGCTGGCCACCGGCGCCGCGTGGCCTTCGCAGAACTATCAGGACCTGCTGGCGCTCCTGTCGATCGGAGCCGGCGCGGCCGTGCTCTGTTGGTTGCTCCTGGGCATGGCGGCAGCGGCGGCCTGCGCGGTGCTGGCCAGGACCGGCCACAGCCGCCTGGCGGCCCGGTCGGCCGCGTGGAGTCCCGCGTTCCTGCGGCGCTTGGCGGGCGCCGTCGTCGGCCTCAATCTGGTGGTGGTCGCGGGCGCCCATGGGGCGGCCGCAACGCGTCCGGCCGAAGCCGCGGCCGGGACCGGTGCGTCCAGCGCCGCCGTGGTGGATCCCCGATGGCAGCCGGACGGCCTGGCCGGTCCGGAAAACCCTCCGGTGGACCCCTCCTGGAAGCCCGCTCCCCCGGCCGCGGCCCCGGGCGCCGTCGCCAAGCCGCCAACCCGGGAAGCCTCCGACGCACCCCGGCTGGTTACCGTCACCGCCGGCGATTCCCTCTGGCAGCTCGCGGCCGCCGAGCTCGGTCCGCTGGCGACCGACGTGGAAATCGCCGAGCGCTGGCCGGAGTGGTATGCCGCCAACCAAACCCTCATCGGTCACGACCCCTCCCTGATCAAACCCGGGCAAACGCTCGTCGTGCCTCCGCCCGGATAGTGAAGCTTTCCGGAAGCGGCCGAGAGACGCACACGGGAGCCGTGCTGTGTGGCGCGGCTGGAAGCCAAGGCAGTACCAGTGGAAGGAAGGGCAGGACATGGACAACGTGCGACACCTCCCGGCTGTGCAGACGCCGGAGAAAGAAGCCGCGGCGAGCGCGCGCCTGGACACGCTGGCACCGGCGAGCGGGGCGCCCCGGCCCCTGACGGTACGGCGGGTCAAACCGGCCGGGCCGGACGGCTACTTTGCGCCCGTCATCCGGTTGCAGCCCAGGCGACCGGATGACACCCGCGGGACGGCCGGACCCGCCGCAGTGCCCCGTCCCGTTCCGCTGCCGGTGGGCGGGGACCCCGAGGCGGAGGCCGAACTGCTCCACGTCACGGCGATGGCCCGGTCCGTGGCGCAGGCCTGCCTGGAGGCCGTCTCCGGCATACGGCCGGTCCAACAGCTGGCCCGCTGGCTGGACCCCGCCAGCTACGAAAAGCTGGTGCACCGGGCAGACATCGCCAGGGCCCACCAGGCGCAGCTGCGTTCCGATGGCCGGGCACCGCTGCGGCTGCACCGCAGCCCGGTGGTCCGCTCCGCCCGGGTGTGCCGTGCCGCCGACAGCGCCTATGAAGCGTCGTTGGTGGTGGCCGAGACCCGCCGGATACGCGCGGTGGCGCTGCGGCTGGAGTGGATCCGCGGACTGTGGAAGGTCACGGCCCTGGAGATCGGCTGAACCCCCAAACTACTTCCGGCGCTTGCCGCTCTTGGCGGGGCGCTTGTCCCTGGCGGGCGCTGCCGCCTTGGCCGGGGCCTGGCGTTCGACCCGTGTCTCGGCTTCCCCGGATGCACTGGGCGCCGTGAACTGCAGGGCCGCCGGCCGCTGCGGAGCTTCCAGCCCGGCCGCGGTGATCTGCGGCGCCGCCGCCGCCCGGGCGTCGGCGACCCCGGGAACCGTCGCCTCGGCCGGCTGCTGAACCTGGACCTCGAGGTTGAAGAGATAGCCGATGCTCTCTTCACGGATGGACTCCATCATGGCCTGGAACATCACGAATCCCTCGCGCTGGTATTCGACCAGCGGATCGCGTTGGGCCATGGCCCGCAGTCCGATGCCCTCCTTGAGGTAATCCATCTCGTAGAGGTGCTCCTGCCACTTCCTGCCGATCACCGAGAGCACCACGCGCCGCTCCAGTTCGCGCATGGTCTCGGAGCCGAGCGTCTGCTCACGCTGGGCGTAGGCGACCTTGGCATCGGAGACAATTTCCGCGCGCAGGAAATCCGCCGTGACCCGCGAGCGCCCGCCGGCTTCCTCCAGCACCTCGTCGATCGTCAGTTCGATCGGGTAGAGCTGCTTGAGGTTGGTCCACAGCTGCTCGTAGTCCCAGTCGTCGCCATGGCCCTCAGCGGTGGCTTCGTTGACCATCGCCGTCACCACGTCCTCAAGGAAGAACGCGACCTTCTCGTGCAGGTCGTCGCCTTCCAGGATGCGCCGCCGGTCGTTGTAGATTGCCTCGCGCTGCCGGTTGAGCACGTCGTCGTACTTCAGCACGTTCTTGCGCTGCTCGGCGTTCCGGCCTTCGACCTGTGCCTGGGCGTTCTGGATGGCCTTGGAAACCATCTTGGACTCCAACGCCACGTCGTCGGGCATGCGGGAGGAGTTCATGATGCGTTCGGCCGCGCCCGAGTTGAACAGCCGCATCAGGTCATCGGTCAGGGAGAGGTAGAAGCGGGATTCGCCCGGGTCGCCCTGTCGACCGGAGCGGCCGCGGAGCTGGTTGTCGATGCGCCGTGATTCATGCCGTTCGGTGCCCAGCACGTAGAGCCCGCCGAGCTCCTTGACCTCGTCGTGCTCGGCCTGCACCGCTTTCTGCGCCGCTGCCAGGGCTGCGGGCCAGGCGGCCTCGTAGTCTTCCGGGTTCGCGGCGGGGTCCAGGCCGCGGCGTTCCAATTCGGCCACCGCGTTGAACTCGGCGTTGCCGCCGAGCATGATGTCCGTACCGCGGCCGGCCATGTTGGTGGCCACCGTGACGGCCCCCTTGCGGCCGGCCTGCGCGACGATGGCCGCTTCCCGGGCGTGGTTCTTGGCGTTGAGCACTTCGTGCCGGATGCCCTGTTTCGCCAACTGCTTGGACAGGTACTCGCTCTTCTCCACGCTGGTGGTGCCCACCAGGACCGGCTGGCCCTTTTCGTGGCGCTCGGCGATGTCCTTCACGACGGCGTCGAACTTGGCGACTTCGTTCTTGTAGATCAGGTCCGACTGGTCGATGCGGGCCATCGGCTTGTTCGTCGGGATCGGAACCACGCCGAGCTTGTAGGTGCTCATGAACTCGGCCGCTTCGGTTTCGGCGGTGCCGGTCATGCCCGAGAGCTTGCCGTAGAGGCGGAAGTAGTTCTGCAGGGTCACCGTGGCCAGCGTCTGGTTCTCGGCCTTGATCTCGACGCCCTCTTTGGCCTCGATCGCCTGGTGCATGCCTTCGTTGTAGCGCCGGCCGGCCAGGATGCGGCCGGTGTGCTCATCGACGATGAGCACCTCGCCCTTGAGCACCACGTAGTCCTTGTCCCGCTTGAACAACTCCTTGGCCTTGATGGCGTTGTTCAGGAACCCGATCAGCGGCGTATTCGCCGATTCATACAGGTTGTCGATGCCGAGGTAGTCCTCGACCTTTTCGATGCCGGATTCCAGCACGCCGACGGTACGCTTCTTCTCGTCGACTTCGTAGTCTTCGGTGTCCTTCAGCCGCATCACGACGCGCGCAAATTCGGTGTACCAACGGTTCACGTCGCCGGAGGCCTGGCCGGAAATGATCAGCGGGGTGCGGGCCTCGTCGATCAGGATCGAGTCGACTTCGTCCACGATCGCGAAGTGGTGTCCGCGCTGGACCAGTTCGTCACGGCTCCAGGCCATGTTGTCGCGCAGGTAGTCGAAGCCAAACTCGTTGTTCGTGCCGTAGGTGATGTCCGCCGCGTACTGTTCGCGGCGCGTCGCCGGGTTCTGGTTCGACAGGATGCAGCCGCTGGTCAGGCCCAGGAAGCGGTAAACACGGCCCATCAGGTCGGACTGGTATTCGGCCAGGTAGTCGTTGACCGTCACCACGTGGACGCCCTTGCCGGTGAGCGCGTTCAGGTAGGCGGGCGCGGTGGCCACCAGCGTCTTGCCTTCGCCGGTCTTCATCTCCGCGATGTTGCCCATGTGCAGGGCTGCGCCGCCCATCAGCTGGACGTCGAAGTGGCGCAGGCCGAGCGTGCGGCTGGCGGCTTCGCGGACGGCCGCGAATGCCTCCGGGAGCAGGTCGTCGAGCAGCTCGCCGTCCTGGTAGCGCTGCTTCAACGTGTCGGTTTCCCCGCGCAACTCGGCATCCGTGAGGGACTTGAAGTCCTCTTCCAGGACGTTGATCGCATCGGCGTAGCCGCGCAGCCTCTTCAGCGTCTTCTTGTCGCCGGTACGAAGCACACGCTCGAGAATCGTTGGCACTACATAGCTCCCAGTCAGTTGCGCAGAAATCTGGCTCGTTCAGTCTACGTGAGAGACGAGTCCCGCAGCGTTTTGGTTCCCGGCGGCCGTTTCGCGCTCTCACGGGCCAGGGCCGGGGCCAAACCGCCGCTCTCCTGAACCACGACGGCGTCCAGCGCCAGCCACTCGGCCATGCCGGCCAGCTCGGCTGCCAGCTCCGCGGCGGTTCCGGGCGGGGCGTCGTCTTCGGCGTGCGCAGCCCGGACCACGAGCCTGCCCGAGGCCCGGTCCGCTTTCAAGTCCACGCGGGCACACAGCCGGTCCCCCAGCAGGAACGGCAGGACGTAGTAGCCGTAGGTCCGCTTCGGCGCCGGCGTGTAGATTTCGATCCGGTAGCGAAAGCCGAACAGCCGCTCCACCCGCTGGCGTTCGAACACCAAGGAATCGAAGGGGCTCAGGAGTGCCCTGCCGGTGGCGCGGCGCGGCCGGGCCGCCTCGGCGTGCAGGTACACGTCGCCCCTCCAGCCATCCACCTGCACCGCTTCCAGCTTTCCGGCCGCCTCCAGGGTCCGCACCGCGTCGGCGGCCGCCCGCACCGGCACCCGGAAGTAGTCGGCGAAGCACTTGACGGTCCCGATGCCGTGAGCCAGCGCGGCGGCCTCGATCAGCCTCAGCATCGCCTGTTCAGGATCGGGCCGGTACTGTGCGTCGTGCGGGGCTGGCAGCACCCGCTCGGTCAGGGTGTAGAGCCGTTCGAACTGGGGAGTCCGCGCGGCGGCGCTGACCAGCCCCTGTTCGAAGAGGTCCTCCAGCACCCGCTTGACCGCGTTCCAGTTCCAGCCCCAGTCGGTCTTCGGCTGGTGCGCGTCATGGCCGATCCGGTCGGCGACCGCCCGGGCGGTCAGGCCGCGCGAGGAGGAAAGCGTGTCCAGGATCTTGGCGGTCAGGTCCTGGACGAGGACCGGGTCCATGCCGGCGGCGCCAACCCACCGGCGCCGCTGCCACTGGCGGAGGTCGGCGAAGTCCTGCGGCTTGATATAGCTGGCTTCGTGCGCCCAGTACTCCATCATGCGGCGCGGCGCTTTTCCCGCAAACCGGTGGAGGATGTCAACGTCGTAGCCGCCGAGCCTGGAGAAGAACGGCAGGTAATGCGAGCGCACCAGCACGTTCACGGAGTCAATCTGCAGCAGCCGCAGCCGGTCAAAGGTCCGGCCCACCTGCCTTGCCGTGACAAGGCCGGTGGGCCGTTCCTGAACCAAGCCCTGCGCCGCCAGCGCAATGCGGCGGGCCTGGGCCGGAGTGATGCGGGCTGTCATGCCTTCATACTAGGCAGCCGCGGCGCTGTCAGGCCTTGGCGCCCGCCGACGCGCGGTAGGCCAGCACCTCTTCGCGCGCCTTGGCTTCTTCGGCGCTGCAATCGGCGTCGAGGGTGATCACGCCGTACGTCCAGCCACGACGGCGGTAGACGACGCTGGGTGCGTTCGTCGCCTTGTCGATGAACAGGTAGAAGTCGTGTCCCACCAGTTCCATGTTGTCCACGGCATCGTCGAGAGTCATGGACGCGGCCGGGAAGACCTTGCGGCGGATCAGCACCGGTGAGTCTCCGGCGGGAACATCGTTGTCGATGTCGTAGCCGGTCCGGTCCTCGGCCTGGTCCTGGGCAGTTGCCGCAGCCAGCGCTGCTTCGTGCAGCGGCATGTCCGAGCTGGCCGGTTCCAGCGTGGCGGTGGCCTGATGGACGGCGGTCGGGGTGTGACGGCCGTGGTGGACCTTGCGGCGGTCCCGAGCGCGGCGCAGGCGCTCCAAAAGCTTGTTATAGGCAATGTCGAAAGCTGCAAACTTGTCCGCGGCCTTGGCCTCGGCGCGGACCACGCTGCCCCGTCCGAGCACGGTGAGCTCGACGGTCATCGAGCTTTCGGCATTGCGGGCATTGGCCTCTTTGGTGACTTTGGCATCAAGCCGCTGGACCTTGTCGCCCAACTGCTCGATCTTGGAGATCTTCTCCTCAGCGTACTCGCGGAACCGATCCGAAACGGACAGGTTGCGGCCGTTGATGTTGAATTCCATGGTGCCCTCCATAATTGCCTAGATGACACAACAGCGACCGAAAAGAGAAACTCCTTTCAGCCGCTGAAGACGGGTTGCCTCCCTCGCGGGAGCCCATACTTCACGTTAGATCACGGACACCTTTTATTCACCCTTTACCCACGAATATCTACAACATTTGCCGACGATGTCCGAGGGCACTCCGAGGGCCGGTGCAGCCGGCACTGCATAATCGTTACACCCCGCGTCATTCCGCGGCGCTCACGAGGGCCCGCTCGCGGCTTCCCGGCCCGCATCCCGGCCGGCGGGCCCGGCCGGGGCCGAGGCGGCTGCCAGCACCGCTCCGCCCAGGGGATGTCCGCCGGCGGCACGCAGGGCCCGGGCCAGCTCACCCATCGTGGCACCGGTGGTGAGCACGTCGTCCACCAGGAGGCAGCACCTCCCGGCGATCAGGGGTGCGTACCCCGGCGGCACGGCCATGCTGCCGGCAACGTTCCGTTGCCGCGCCGACCGGCCCAGCGACTTCTGCCCGCCCGGGGAACCCGGCCGCTGCAGGCGCCGCGCCGGGTCCACCTGGCGGACGGCGGGCAGCAACTGCAGGCCGGCCGGCAGCAGGCCTTGCCGGGCCAGGCGGGACAGCAGCAGTTGAAGCGGATCGTAGCCGCGGCGCCGGCGGGAGCTGCCGCGCGAGGGAACCGGGACCAGCACCGCCGCGGCGGGCCGGCCCGCACGTGCAGCGGCCGCGTCCAGGGCTCCGGCCAGCACGACGGCCAGCACCGGCGCCAACTCGGTCCGGCCGTGGTTCTTGAAGGCCAGCACGGCTTGGGACAGTTCACGCCGGTAGGGTCCCCCGGCGGTCACCGGCAGCGGCCGGCCTGCCTCGTCCAGCGGCAAGGAGCCGGCGTCCTGCTCCACGGCGATCGGTCGCACCGTCGAGCGCCGCAGGCGCCGCCTGCAGGCAGCGCACAGGACGTAATCCGTCGCACCGCAGGCCACGCAGTCGGTCGGCAGCAGCAGCCGGCCGAACTGGCCGGACCAGATCCGCAGCGCCTGCGCGGCCCGGCTGAAATACAGCCTGTCCAGCCGGATGCCCACGTCCGCCGTCACCTTCATCACCGTGTCCCCGCCATCCCTTCAGCCTGGCCACGCCCCCGCCCGCCCGGGGCGGCCCGGGCGCCGGCTGTGGAGTGTTCCGGTGCTGCGGCCGCTGTGGAGGCGGGGCTATCCGGGGAAGGACGGATCGATGACCAGCGGGGAATTTCGCTGCGGAGCCCAGCTGTTGCCGACGCGGATGTAGAGCATCTCGTTGGTCTGGGCGTACACGTCCTGGTCGCCGTTGCCGGCGCTGATCTCCACCATCCCCTGCAGGGGCGCGGTCCGCAGGGTGCTGCCGTCCAGGTTCAGCACCTCCGCAGTCACCGCTTGGTCGGGCGAGGCCTGCATGACGACGACGGTATCCTCGTCCGCCCAGACGCCCGAGTCCACCGGCACCGAGGGGTTCAGCCGCTTGGGGGTGGTGATGCCCCGGGGCCGGCCGTCCTGGTCGCGGACGACGCCGGCAACGTAGACCGAGGTGCTCTCGCCTTCACGGGTGGTGATGAGCGCCCTGGAACCTTCACGTGAAATCTGCAGCTCGGTCACGGTCCGCTCCGTCAGCCATTGGGCGCTGACCGCCACCGATTCGTCCGGCGCCTCGACGGAAACCGCGGAGACTTTCCCGCTGCCGTCGCCGGCCGCCGCCCAGGCCCAGCCGAAGGGATCGACGCTGGGTCCGGTGAGGTTGCTTCCGGTTGCCGCCTCCACCGCGCGGCGGTCCTCGCCGATCACGAACATCCGGTTGCGCTCGGCGGTCAGGAAGGCAAAGCGTTCCTGGTCCAGCGACATCGCCGGTTCGCGCGGGCGCAGCCGGCTGACGGACGGCAGGTCCTCCGGCTTGACCGGCCGCGATCCTTCGTAAAACACCAGTTCCTCGTCCAAAACCCCGATCTGCACGTTGCCGACCGCGGGGTCCGTCACCGCGGCTTGGAACTGGGGATCGGGGGAATTGCCCAGGTCCACTTCCCGCTGGTCCACGGTCATCTGGACGGTGGAGACGGTATTGAGCTCTCCCAGCGTCAGTTCCAGCTGCTGTTGCATCTGCTGCCGGCGCAGGAACGTGGTGCCCGTGAGGACTTCGGCCGACAGGTCCACGCTGGCAGCCCCCGATTCGATCGGTACGGCCCGCCGAACCAGCTGCGAGCCTTCCGGGAAGGCACTGATCACGGCGCCGGCCAGGTATGGCGCGGGCCCCTCCAGCATGGCAGCCACGATGGCCGCCGAGATGCCCTGCCGGTTGGCGAACCAGCGCACGTCCGGCACCGCATACGTGTACGTCGGGTCGTAGTAGTACAGGTTGAACGGGGAGAACAAGGTGCGGAAGTCCACCGTGGAGACCATGGTCCCGTCCGGAACGCTGGAGATCCGCCATTCGCCGTCCACCTGCGCCAGTTCCACCGGCAGCGATTCGGTGGCCCCTTCCTCGGCCTGGGTGCGGACGCCCGACTCGTTGATCGTGGCATCGACCTCCACCTGGAGCACGAATTCGGTTTCGGACGGCGATCCGACAATCCGCACGACGTTCCGGTACACCAGCGTCCGCTGCACCGGCTGCCATTCGCCGGCGAGGTCCGGGGCGAGGAATTCGCGCGCAATCCGGTAATCGTCCTGCGTGGCCGTGCCCGCCTGGATGAAGCCGGCGACGATCTGCTGCGGGGAGTCCCCCGGCGACGGCCCCGGCGGGTTGAAGGTGTAGCCGGTCCCCCCGGTTTCGCCCGAATCGGCCTGGACCGTGCCCACCGGCCCCGACATCGGGATGGAGGAACAGGAGACCAGCGCCAGCATGGCACAGAGCATGACGACGACGGCGCGCAGCCGGGAGGGGCGGGCAGGCTCAGCTGGGATCCGGAACACCGTTTTCCTCCTGCTGTTCGAGGAGCACATTCTCGGCCACCAGCTGGCCGTGCCACGCGGAGGCGCCGGCCGGTGGCAGCGGCAGCGGCGAATGGGTGAGCGTGCCGCCGCTGTGCCGCGGCAGCGTGAGCCGGAAGCAGGCACCGTTGCCCGGCTCGCCCCACGCCTGCAGCCAGCCGCCGTGGAGGCGGGCATCCTCGGTGGAAATCGACAGCCCCAGACCGCTGCCGCCGGTGGTCCGAGCCCGGGCCGGGTCGGCACGCCAGAAGCGGTCGAACACCCTGGAGGCTTCCATGGGCGTCATCCCGATGCCGTAGTCCCGCACCGAGACGGCCACGGCGTCCTCGGTTGCCCCGACCGTGACCTCCACCGGTTTGCCTTCGCCGTGTTCCAGCGCGTTGACAATCAGGTTGCGCAGGATGCGTTCGATCCTGCGGCGGTCCATGTCCGCGATGCAGCGCGGCTCGTGGGCAATCAGCCGCAGCTCCGACCCGCTGTTCTCCGCAAGCGGCTGGGCGGCGTCGAGTGCGGTGCGGGCGATCTCCACCAGATCGGTCGGCTCCGCGTCCAGGGCGGCAGCACCGGCGTCGAAACGGGAGATCTCCAAGAGGTCGGCGAGCAGCGCCTGGAAACGCTCCACCTGGTTGTACAGCAGTTCCGTGGAGCGGGCGTTGATGGGATCGAAGTCCCCGCGCGATTCGTACAGCACCTCCGCGGCCATGCGGACCGTGGTCAGCGGCGTCCGCAGTTCGTGCGACACATCGGACACGAACCGCTGCTGCATTTCGGACAGCGCCGCCAGCTGCGTGATCTGCTCCTGCAGGCTGTTGGCCATGTGGTTGAAGGAGGCCCCCAGCCGGGCGAGTTCGTCCTCGCCCCGGACTTCCAGCCGCTCCTGCAGTTGTCCTGCCGCCAGCTTCTCCGAGGCGATCGCTGCCTGGCTGACCGGGTGCACGACGGCGCGGGTCAGCAGCCAGACGATGCCGCCGACCAGGATCAGGAGCAGCCCGCCGCCGATCCAGAGCACCCGGTGAATGAAGTCCAGGGTCTGCTGGACCGAGGAGAGGTCGTAGATCAGGTACAGCGCATACGAATTGCCCGGCGGCAACGACACCTTGGTGCCGAATCCGATCGCCGGGACATCACTGTCGCCCACGGGCAGCGCGAGCGCCTGTCGGTACTGCCCGGTGCCGGTGGCCACCTCACGGGCCAGCCCCTCCGGAATGATGTTGGCGGTGATGGAGGTGTTCGACTGGCTGAACACGTAGAGGTTCTGGCCGCCCGGCAGCGGCGTCAGCAGGTAGTAGCGCGGCGCTTCGGCGCCGGTGCCTTCCAGCAGTTTCAGCGTGTCCGCCACCATGCTGGAGACGGTCGCCCGGTCGCTGGCAGAGGAACTCTCGAAGATTGTCTTGACCTGGGACAGCCCGCGCCGGGACTCGGCCTCCGCCTGGTTTACCCGCTCCTGGTAGAGCCCGGAGGCGATCTGGCTGGAGAGGAACGCGCCCACGCCCATGAAGGCGAAGGCGGTGAGCAGGACGGCGGCGGTCACCGTGCGGAACTGCAGCGACCGCCGCCATTTCCGGTTCAGGAACTCGCGGGCCCGCAGCGTGGCATGCCAAGCGGCCTCAGCTGCCGCCTTCAGCTTGGCTGTCCACCGGCTGAGAACCGGCTCCACTTACCCTTGGCCGGCCTTGTAACCGACGCCGCGCACCGTGAGCACCACTTCGGGGGCCTCCGGATCGCGTTCGATCTTGGAGCGCAACCGCTGGACGTGAACGTTGACCAGGCGGGTGTCTGCGGCGTGGCGGTAGCCCCAGACCTGCTCCAGCAGCAATTCGCGGGTGAAGACCTGCCAGGGTTTCCGGGCCAGGGCCACCAGCAGGTCGAATTCCAGCGGGGTGAGCGAGATCTTCTCGTCCCCGCGGTGAACCACGTGCCCGGCAACATCGATCACCACGTCGGCGATCCGCAGGGTCTCGGGCGCCCGCTGGTCGCCCGGGCGCAGGCGCGCGCGCACCCGGGCTACGAGTTCTGCCGGCTTGAACGGCTTGGGCACGTAGTCGTCGGCACCGGATTCCAGGCCCCGGACCACGTCGGAGGTGTCCGACTTGGCCGTCAGCATGACAATGGGAACATCCGATTCGCCACGGATCTGGCGGCAGACCTCGATGCCGTCCAGCCCCGGGAGCATCAGGTCGAGCAGCACCAGGTCCGGCTTGCTGCTGCGGAAGACCTCGAGGGCCTGCGCGCCGTCCGCGCAGAACACGGGATCGAATCCGTCGTTGCGCAGCACGATGCCGATCATCTCGGCCAGGGCCTCGTCGTCGTCTACGACCAGAATGCGTGCCTTCATATCTCCCTATTGTTCCCTATTCCCCTCATCCCTGACGTAACGACGCACAGGGCACACCGACACTGCGCCCACGGCGGGCCCGCGCCGGGATGGTAGGAACTGGCGGACCGAAACTATAGGCTGATGAGAGGCTAACACTTCGCCGGAGGCCTCCCGCAGCCGGCGACACGAGATGAGGAAGACGGGACGCGATGAGCCACGGGGCCAATGACGCCGGGCACGACAGCAGGGATCCGCAAGGCCAGGGCCCCGACGGCACGGGCCCCGGCAACGGCGCCGGGGCCGACAGCCAGGCGCCGGGCCAGCCTGCGTGGGGGCAGCAGCCGGTGTGGGGCCAGCCGCCGGCCTGGGGACAGCCCGGGCCGGGCGCGCAACACCCGACGTGGGCGCCGCCGGGCCAGCAGCCTCCGCCCTCCCAGCCCGGATGGAACCCGCAGCCGGTGTGGGGACAGCCCCCGCCCGGCGCACAGCAGCAGGGAGGCTGGCCGGCGCCCGCAGGTCCGGGCCCTTACCGCGGCTATGTGGCTCCGCCGAAACCGGGCGTCATCCCGCTGCGTCCGCTCGGCGTCGGCGAGATCCTCGACGGCGCCTTCCAGGCGGCCCGCAAGAACGCCGCGGCGGTCTTCGGCACCGCGGTGCTGCTCCAGGTGGTCGTCAGCGCGCTGGCCTGGCTGGTCGGCGGGCTGATCATTTCGGCCTTCGGCGGCCTGCAGGTCATGGCCAACGAGGAACTCACGGATGCATCCGCGGTGGCCTTCGGCCTGTCCATCATCATCTCCTCGCTCGTGCTCGGCCTGCTGTCCGGGGTGGGGATCCTGGTCCTGCAGGGCGTCCTCGCCATTCCCACCGCCCGGGCCGCGGTCAACCAGAAAACCGGCTTCGGCCTGATGTTCGCGCTCGCGAAGGGCCGGATCGGTGCGCTGGTCGGGCTGGCCCTGCTCTATCTCGCCCTCACCGCTGCCGCACTGGTCGCGATCATCGCCGGCTCCTTCTTCCTGGCCGACCAGCTCGGCGTGTCCTCGGCCTGGATCATCGTGCTGATCATTGTGGGCCTGACGGCGGTATCCGTCTGGATCGGCATCAAGCTGATGCTGGCACCGGCGGTGATCATCATGGAACGCGCCTCGGTCTTCCGGGCGCTCGCCCGGTCGTGGCAGCTGACCGACCGCAGCTGGTGGCGGACCTTTGGCATCATCCTCTTGTGCACCATCATCGTCACGGTGATCACCTCCGTGGTCAGCATGCCCATCTCGTTCATCGTGGGACTCGCCGGTCCGCTGCTGGGCGACCCCACATCGCCCGAGAGCATGCTGGCGACCATGGGGCCGCTCACGCTGGTCTCGATGCTGCTGTCTTCCATCTTCTCGGCCATCGGCTACGCCTTCCAAGCGGCCGTGATCGCCCTGGTCTACATCGACCTGAGGATCCGCCGCGAAGGGTTCGACGTCGTGCTGTTGCGCGAACATGAAGCCTCCGGCGGCCGGGAGACCCGGACCATTCCGGGACTCGGCGCGGGCGCGGCACCCGGCCCCGCGGTTCCCGGGCCGGCCGGCCCCTGGCCGACGTGACCGTGCACGCCCCGGGCATCGCGGCAGTGGCACCGGGTTCCGCAGCTGTCCCCTTCGAGGTCCCGGTGGAGCCGGGGCCGGAAGAGGCGCGCGAACTGCTCGTCCGCGAACTGGCCAAGGAGGAGTACCAGGATGCCCGGCCCGGGGTCTTGGAATCGGTGCTGCAGGCCATCCTCGACTGGCTGGCCGGGCTGGTCGCCCAACTCAATGGCTTCAGCCCCAATCTCGGCACGCTGGTCCTGGTCCTGGCCGCCCTGCTGCTGATCGGCGCGGCCGTGTGGCTGATCAAGCCCCGGCGCAACGCCCGCAGCCGCGCGGCGGCGGAGATGTTCGACGGCGCCGTCCCGCTCACAGCCGACGAACACCGCCGCAAGTCCCGGGCGGCCGCGGACCGGGGCGACTGGGATGCGGCGCTGACCGAGCGGTTCCGCGCGCTGGTGCGCTCGATGGAAGAGCGGGTGGTCCTGGATGCCCGGCCGGGCCGCACCGCCGACGAAGCGGCCGCAGGCATCGCCGCCGCGTTCGGCGCCGAGGCCGGGCGGCTGCGGGTTGCGGCCAACCGGTTCGACGCCGTGCGGTACGGCAACGTTCCCGCCACGCGTGCGGACCTTGACCAGCTGGCGGCCCTGGACGATTCCCTGGCCGCGGCCTCCCCGCAGCCGGGCGGCAGCGGCCCGGCGCCGCTGGCGGTTCCGCGATGAGCCACGCACGCGCCGCGGACCGGACTGCTGCGGCAGCCAACAGCTTCGCCGGAGGCACCACCGGAACCGGCGGCGCACCCGGAGACCTGCCGGAAACCGTCGGCGACGGCGGCTCGGTGCTGTCCACGCTGCGCGACCGGCTGCGCCGGTGGAGCTTCTGGCTCCTGCTGCTGGTGCTGCTGTGCGGCGTCGTGGCGCTGGAACTGCTCCGCGGCCCGGCCGCCGACCGCGCCGACCTCTCCCCCGGCAACGCCGCGCCCAACGGGGCCCAGGCCGTGGCCGAAGTGCTTCGCCAGCAGGGGGTGCAGGTGACCGCCACGAATTCGCTGCAGGAGACCCGGGACCAGCTGACGGCAGGCGCCGCCGCCCTGCTGATCCACGACCCGGACGGCTACCTGACCGCCGGGCAGCTGAAACCGCTGAAGGAGCAGGCCGCGCGGATCGTGCTGCTCGAGCCCGGCTTTGAGGCGCTGCGGGCCCTTGCCCCCGGCGTCCGGGCCGCCGGCGTCGTCCCTGCCGACGGGGGCAACCTCGCGGCCGCCTGCGGCCTGCCCGGCCCCGCCGCGGCCGGCGAAATCACCCGCGGCGGCTTGGCCTACCGCGGCGGCGGCGAGCTGTGCTTCGCCTTCGAGACACCGGCCGATGACGCGGCGCCCTTCGTCGTGTCCGACGACGGAGCCACCATCGTGCTCGGCGCCGGCCATGTGCTCAGCAACGAAGGCGTCGTCCGCGCCGGCAACGCCGCGCTGGCCCTGCGCACGCTGGGAGCCACCGAGCGGCTGGTGTGGTACCGGGCGGGACTGGAGGACCTTCCGGTGTCCGGCGAAGCGGTCAACCCCATGAGCCTGCTGCCCGCCTGGGTGCTTCCGGTGTCCCTGTGGCTCATGGCCGTCGGCGTCGCCGCGATGTTCTGGCGCGGACGCCGGCTCGGGCCCCTGGTGTCCGAGCCGTTGCCGGTGGTGGTCCGCTCGGCCGAGACGATCGAGGGCCGTGCCCGGCTGTACCGGAGCGCCAAGGCCGTGAACCACGCCGCCGACAACCTGCGCGCCGCCACCCTGACCCGGCTCGCCGCCCACCTGCGGCTGCCCGCAGGCGCCGCGAGCGCCGACGTCGTCGATGCGGTAGCCCGGGACAGCAGCCGCCCGCGTGCCGAACTGGAGCGCCTCCTGCGCCACGAGGCACCCGGCACCGAAGCCCGGCTGGCGGCCTGGGCACAAGAACTGCAGCAGCTAGAGAAAGAGGTAACGCACCGATGAGCGATCAGCCAGGACAGCGGCAGGCATCCCAGTACGGCGGAGGGCCGGCCGTCGCCACGCCGCCCGCCGACGACGACCGCCTGCGCCAGACCCTGCATGACGTCCGCACCGAAGTGGCGAAGGCAGTGGTGGGCCAGGATGCCACCGTCACCGGGCTGCTGATCGCCCTGCTGTCGCACGGGCATGTGCTGCTGGAGGGAGTGCCCGGCGTCGCCAAGACGCTGCTGGTCCGCTCGCTCTCCGCCGCCTTGAGCCTGGACACCAAGCGGATCCAGTTCACGCCCGACCTGATGCCGGGCGACGTCACCGGCTCCATGATTTACGACACCCACACGGCCGAATTCCGCTTCCGGGAGGGCCCGGTCTTTACGAACATCCTCCTGGCCGACGAAATCAACCGGACGCCGCCGAAGACGCAGGCCTCGCTGCTGGAAGCGATGGAAGAACGCCAGGTGTCGGTGGACGGCACCTCACGGAAGCTGCCCGAACCGTTCATCGTGGCGGCCACGCAGAACCCGGTGGAATACGAGGGCACCTACCCGCTGCCGGAAGCGCAGTTGGACCGCTTCCTGCTGAAGCTCACCATGCACCTGCCCGACCGGGACGCGGAAATCGAAATCATCCGCCGCCACAGCCAGGGCTTCGACCCGCGCGACCTGCAGGCCGCCGGGGTGCGGGCCGCCGCCTCCGCCGAGGACCTGGTGCGGGCCCGGGCCGCCGTGGCCCGGGTGGCGATCGCGCCGGAGGTGGTCGGCTACATCGTGGACCTGGTCCGGGCCACGCGGTCCGCGCCGTCGTTCCAGCTGGGCGTTTCGCCGCGCGGCGCCACCGCCCTGCTCAACACCTCCCGGGCCTGGGCGTGGCTGAACGGCCGCGGTTTTGTCACGCCGGACGACGTCAAGGCGATGGCCCTGCCGGCGCTGCGGCACCGGGTGGGACTGCGGCCGGAGGCGCAAATGGACGGCGTGCAGGCCGACGACGTGCTGCAGAGCATCCTGGCCACCGTGCCGGTCCCCCGCTGAGTGACGCCGTGGCGATCACCGGACGTTTCGTCCTGCTGGCCCTGGCGGGCGTCATCCCGCTGATGCTCTTCCCGCGCCCCGTCACGGCTCTGGTGTGCTGCCTGCTGCTGGCCGCGGCGGTCGGCGTGGACCTGTCGCTGGCGCTGTCGCCGCGCCGCGTCGGGCTGCAGCGGAGGCTGCCGTCGAATGTCCGGCTGGGGGAATCCGTGACGGCCCGGCTGCTGCTGGCCAACCATGGCCGCCGCCGGCTGCGGGCCGTGGTGCGCGACGGCTGGCAGCCCTCGGCCGGCGCCGTCAACCCGGAGCAGCGCGTGCGACTGGCGCCGGGGGAACGGCGGCTGGTCGAGGTGCAGCTGACGCCGCAGCGCCGCGGCGACCTGCAGGCGCACCACGTCACCGTCCGGTCGCTGGGGCCGCTGGGGGTGGCCGCGCGCCAGATCACCATCGCCCTGCCCGGCCGGCTGCGGGTGCTGCCGCCGTTCCATTCCAAGCGTCACCTGCCCTCCAAGCTGCGCAAGCTGCGTGAACTGGACGGCCGCGTGGCGGTGCAAATCCGCGGGGCCGGCACCGAATTCGATTCGCTGCGCGACTACGTGCGCGGCGACGACGTGCGCTCCATCGACTGGCGCGCCACCGCCCGGCGGCAGGCCGTCGTCGTCCGCACCTGGCGTCCCGAACGCGACCGCCGGGTAGTGATCGTGCTGGACACCTCCCGCACCTCGGCCGCACGGATCGAGGACGAGCCGCGGCTGGACACCGGAATCGAGGCGTCGCTGCTGCTGGCCGTGCTCGCCGAGCGCGGCGGCGACCGCGTGGATTTTTTGGCCTTCGACCGGCGGCCGCGGGCCAGGGTTGCCTCCGCGGCCAAGGGCAACCTGCTCAACCAGCTGGTCAACGCCATGGCCCCGCTGGAACCGGAACTGATCGAGGCGGACTGGTCGCAGATACCCTCGGAGATCCACGCCCTGTCCTCGCACCGGTCGCTGGTGGTGCTGCTGACCTCGCTGGACTCCGGGGCGGCGGAGGAGGGGCTGCTGCCGGTGCTGGCCCAGTTGACCGCCAAGCACACCGTGGTGGTCGCCTCCGTCAGCGATCCGCACGTGGACCGGCTGCGCGCCGTCCGCGGGACCGCCGACGACACGTACCGGGCCGCCGCCGCCGAGCGTGCCGTGCTGGAACGGGCGGCAGTCGCCGCGCAGATCCGCCAGTTCGGCGCGGAAGTGGTGGACGCTCCCCCGCACGAACTGCCGCCTCAACTGGCCGACCTGTACATCCGGCTCAAAGCCGCCGGACGGCTGTAACCGCCATGGACCCCGCTGCCGGCCTGCCTGGCCGGCCCGCCTCCCGACCCGGATGGTGATGCAATGCTTTCCGTCTACCAGATGGCCCTGAGGCCGGACTTTCCCCGTCTGGCGCCCGAACTGCAGGAATACTTCTCGCTCGCCCCGCCGGCAGCGGACGACGGCGGACACGAAGCCCGGGGTATCGGGTCCGGCCTGTTCGACGTCGCCGGCTGCCCGGTTCCGGCGCTGCGGCCGTTCCTCGGCCTGACCAGCGGCGACAACGCTCTGTTCCCCGAGTACCAGCAGAATGTGCCCTTCAGCATCGAGAACCGGGCTTCCCTGAACGCCAGCGGCCAGCCGGAGCTCACCGCCGTCAGGACGCTCAGCTTCGACGACCGGACCCGGATCGTGGAGGACCGGACCAGCTGGGACGACGATCTGCGCCGGCCCGTCGGTGCGCTGGGCCGCAGCGGTCGGCTGCTGACGGACGTGGCGTGCTCGGTCGGTGCCGACGGCCGGATGCGCCTCGCGTCGCGGCGATGCCGGATATCAGCCGGCCCGCTCACCATCGGGCTTCCGCTGCTGCTGGATGCCGCGGCCTTCACGGAACAGTGGTGGGACGGAGCCGAGGGCCGTTTCCGGATCCGGACGAAGGTCATTCAGCGCCAACTCGGCACCGTGCTGGAATACTCCGGATCCTTTACGTACGCGGTGCACGCCTAATCGAAGTCCAACACAGCGCGCAATCCGGGATTCTTTGCCGGCCGCCCGCGGCCGGCTTTGGTCGGGGCCGCCCCGGTCGGAGCCGCTCCGGGCTCATGCCTCGGCGACGACCTGGTTCAGGGCGTCGGCCGTCTGGGTGAGCCGCTTGACCACCGCGCGCGCCGTCTCCGGCGAACGTCCGGCCAGGCCGGCGGAGGGCGTGATCCTCACCTGGGGCAGCCGCGTCAACGGCAGGCCCAGCTGCCGCCAGGGACGGACGACCGCATCGACGAGCGCGCTGACCTGCGGAACGGCGCCCGCGGCCGGGTCAATGATGCCTGCCCACACGGTCCGGTCCGCTTCCACCGCGGCGGCGATGGTCTCCCACTGCCGGGTGGTCAGGGCACCGGTGGGGAGGGCGAGCCCGTCCAGTGCGCTGCCCGCCACGGCGTCGAGGGACGCATCGGCGGCGGGGACCAGGGCCACCACCTCCACGGCTCCGGCATCGCGCAGTGCGGCGGCCACCAAATCCCAGGCGGCGGAGGCCTCCGTGGCCGCGACCGCGCGCAGCGTGCGGTATCCGCTGGCCGTGGGGATGGTCCCGGCCAGCACGGCATCGAGCTCCGGCTCCTCGAGCTGGACCACCAGTTCCGTGCCGGCCGGCAACGCGGCCCTGACCTTGGCCAGGTGTCCGGCCGCGCCTGCCGCGAGCGACTGGGCGAGGTCGCGCCGGGCGCCGGCGTCGATCAGGGCGCGTTCGCCGTTGTGCAGGTGGAGGTTGGCGGCCAGGGACATCGGTCCGCGCATTTGAATCTTGAGTTGGTCGCCGGGGCGGTCTTCGGCGCCGACCACATCGGCCAGCACGTTCAGGTCGGTCCGCAGCGCGGACACGGCCCTGCGGTGATCCTGCCCCGGACGGTCCACCAAGCGCCAGCCGTGCGGCTGCAGATCGATGAACAGCCCCTCCAGCATGCCCGCAGTTCGTGCGGTCGGATCCGACCCGGCGCCGCGGTCCGGCAGCTCGACCAGGTGCGGCAGGTTCGGCTCGCCCAGTTCACCGCGGACGATGCGCGCGGCCTCGGCTGGTTCCGTGCCGGGCCAGCTGCCCAGCCCGGTGGCGCTCACGTGGGCGGGCCGCCCGGCGGCGTTCACGTCGGCGGCAGGCCCGTGGGAACCGGCGGCCATGTCAGTTGCCGCCGTTGTGCTCGTCGGAGATGGCCTGATGGTGCCTGATGACCTCCGAAATGATGAAGTTCAGGAACTTCTCGGCAAAGGCCGGATCCAAATGCGCTTCTTCGGCCAGCCGCCGCAACCGGTTGATCTGGGCGGTCTCGCGATCGGGGTCCGCCGGCGGCAGTTTGTGCGCGGCCTTCAGGTACCCCACCCGCTGGGTCGCCTTGAACCGCTCGGCGAGCAGATAGACCAGCGTTGCGTCGATGTTGTCGATGCTTCCCCGCACCGCCAACAGCTCCGCCATCACCTCGGGCGCCACCTGGTCGGAGAGGGAGCTGGCGGTCGGGTCGTAATCATCGGCAAGGCGGGGGTCGGTCATGCCACCAGTTTATGGTTCGGCCCGCGCGGGAGGTGCACCGGTTACCGCTCTGTGAAGCACCGCCCGTCGCGGCCCGCGTTCCCGGCCCGAAAGGACGACCGCCGCCGGCGCGGACCGGACGAAGGGGTCCCGCGCCGGGCGGTGCCTTCATCTAGGAAACGTTGGCCGGGTCCCAGCTCAGCGAACGCGCCGAATCGATGGTTGCCTGGCCCAGCACCCTGGTTCCTTGGTAGAGCACCATGGTCTGGCCCGGGGCCACGCCGCGCATCGGTTCGATGAGGGTCACGACCAACTGCTGTCGGCCATCCTCGCCAACCTCCGCCTGCGCCCGCGCCGCCACCGGGTCGCCGTGTGCGCGGACCTGCACCATGCAGTCGAACTCGGTGTGCGCCTCGACCTCGGGCAACGGCAGGCCCGCCCAAGAGACCTTGATGCCGCGCATTTGGTCGACGGCCAGCAGGTCCTCGGGTCCCACCACCACCTTGTTCTCCTTGGGCCGGATCTCCAGCACGAACCGCGGCTTGCCGTCCGGGGCGGGCCGGCCCAGCTTCAGTCCGCGGCGCTGGCCGACGGTGAACGCATTGGCGCCCTCGTGTTCGCCAACCACCTGGCCGTCCTGGTCAACGATGGATCCCGATTCCATCTCGATCTTTTCGGCCAGCCAGCCGCGGGTGTCGCCGTCGGAAATGAAGCAGATGTCATGGCTGTCCGGCTTGTTCGCCACGGAGAGCCCGCGCGCCGCCGCCTCGGCGCGGACCTCGGCCTTGGACGGCGTTTCGGCCAGCGGGAACATGGAATGCTTCAGCTGCTCGTGGGTCAGCACGCCCAGCACGTAGGACTGGTCCTTGGCCCAGTCGGCGGCGCGGTGCAGTTCGCGGTTGCCGTGCTCGTCCTCGATGACCTTGGCGTAGTGTCCGGTGCACACCGCATCGAACCCCAGCGCCAGAGCCTTCTCCAGCAGCGCAGCGAACTTGATCCGCTCGTTGCAGCGCATGCAGGGGTTCGGCGTCCGGCCGGCGGCGTATTCGGCGATGAAATCGTCCACCACGTCTTCCTTGAACCGCTCGGAGAAGTCCCAGACGTAGTACGGGATGCCCAGGATGTCGCAGGCGCGCCAGGCGTCGCGCGAATCCTCGATGGTGCAGCAGCCCCGGCTGCCGGTGCGCAGGGTGCCGGGCATCCGGCTCAGGGCCAGGTGCACGCCCACCACGTCGTGGCCGGCCTCCACCGCCCGTGCCGCCGCCACGGCAGAGTCCACGCCGCCGCTCATCGCTGCCAGTACCTTCATGAATTCGTTTCCCTACTGATTCGTTGTCGTGTCCGCCGCGGCCGCCACCTTCCGTGCACCCCACCGCACCTGCCCGGTCCGCCGAGGCCTCAGCCGAACTGCGTGCCCGCGGTCTGGATGCTGGAGACGTGGCCGGCCATCCCGGCCTTCCTGGCCCGCGCGTATGCCTCCGGCAGCGCTGCCACCAGTGAGTCAACGTCTGACTCGGTTGTTGTATGCCCGAGCGTGAAGCGCTGGGCCCCGCGGGCTTCTTCTTCGCTCAGCCCCATGGCCAGCAGGACGTGCGATGGCCGGGGCACTCCCGCGGTGCAGGCCGACCCTGTGGAGGACTCCACGCCGGCCAGATCCAGCAGGAACAGCAGCGAATCGCCCTCGCAGCCCGGGAAGGTGAAGTGCGCGTTGCCGGGCAGCCGCAGGCCCTCGTGCTGCGGATCCGGGGTGCCCCGCAACACCGCCTCCGGGACGCCGCGCGCGACGCCGGCGATGAGCCGGTCGCGCAATTCCGCCAGCCGTGCGGCTTCCTCCGGCAACTGCCCGACGGCGGCCTCCGCGGCCGCGGCGAAGGCCGCGATCGCCGGGGTGTCCAGGGTGCCCGACCGGATGTCGCGTTCCTGGCCGCCGCCGTGCTGGACGGGCGTCAGCTTCACGTCCCGGCCGACCAGCAGCGCACCGACCCCCACCGGGCCGCCGATCTTGTGCCCGCTGATGGCGAGGGTGTCCAGCCCGGAGGCCTTGAAATCCACCCGCAGGTGGCCGAACGCCTGGACGGCGTCCGAGTGGACCGGGATGCCGTGCGGCTGCGCGGCGGCGACTATTTCTGCCATCGGCTGGACGCTGCCGACCTCATTGTTGGCCCACATGACGGTGACCAACGCCACGGCTGCGGGGTCGGCTTCGATTTCCCGCCGCAGGGCCTCGACGGAGACCACGCCGTGGGCGTCGACCGGCAGCCAGACCGCCTCGGCGCCCTCATGCTTCGCCAGCCATTCCACCGTGTCGAGCACGGCATGGTGCTCCACCGGCGAACACAGGATCCGCCGCCGCCGGGGGTCGGCGTCGCGCCGGGACCAGTACAGGCCCTTGACGGCAAGATTGTCGGCTTCGGTACCGCCGGACGTGAAAATCACCTCGGACGGATGCGCCCCGGCCGCGGCGGCGATGGTTTCGCGGGCGTCCTCGACCACCCTGCGGGCACGCCGGCCGGAACCGTGCAGCGAGGAGGGGTTTCCGCTGCGGCTGAGTTCATGGGTGAGTGCGGCCAGGGCCTGCGCCACAAGGGGCGTGGTCGCCGCGTGGTCAAGGTACACGGGCACGCCAATATTTTACATGCCCCGGTGCGCCTAATTTCAGCCCGTCGCCCGGCCCCGGGAGGCACGGAGCCCGCGGGCGGTTCAGCGCCGGTTGATCCTGGCGCAGCAGAACGGCCCGTCCGGATCTGCGGCGACGCGGTGGGACTGGTCCGCGCAGCCGGCCAGCATCCCTTGCAGCAGGGCGAGGTTCAGGCCGCATACCGTTTCCGTGTGGCTGCGGGCCAGCAAGTGGAACGGGCAGTTCCCCAGCGCGAAACCGGCCGCGTCCGGCAGCGGCCGGTAGCCCGCCGCGGCGAGGGCTTCCGCCAGGCCGCCGGCGCCGGCCCCCAGCTCGCGGCCCTTGGCGTGGGCGGCCTCGGCCACCAGTTCATGCGCCGGGCGGGCGGTCCTGGCCGATTCCTCGACCGCCGTGGCCAGCAACTCGCCGGCCAGGCCGTAGGCACGTTCGGGCACGGAGGCCGATACTTCCGGCACCGCCGCCGCGTACACCTTGGCCGGCCGGCCGGAGCCCGGCCCTGATTTGCCGCTGAGTTTCCTGAACTCGATGCTCAGCAGTCCGTGCCCGGCGAGCGCGTCCAGTTGGAGGGACACGGTGCTGCGCGGCAAATCCAGGGCGGCGGCTGCCTGGTCCCGGGTCACCGGTTCGGCGCTGTAGCGGACGAATTCGAAGAGGCGGCGGCGGACGTCGTCGCCCAGGGCCGAGACGGCAGGGAGTCCGGGTGACGGCTGGTCGGCCATGGGGTCCTTTCCGGTGGGGGGCGCATTGACTTATCTGGAACCGGTTTCTAAAGTCGGATGTACCCATTTTAGAACATCTGGCCCTGCCCCGACAGGCAGCTGCCGGTGCTTCCATCAGATCGGCGGCCAGGGGGCGGACTCGCCGCGTGCCCGCCGGCACATGAAGGAGCGCTGCCATGGCTGGGAAACCGATCGTCATCGCCGGGGCCGGCCTGGCCGGTGCGACAGCGGCCAGGGAGCTGCGCAGCGGCGGCTTCAGCGACGAGATTGTGCTGGCCGGCGCCGAGGACCAGCCCCCTTATCTTCGTCCGCCGCTGTCCAAGGGCTTTCTGGCGGGCCGGGAGGATGAACAGTCGGGGCTCGTGCAGCAGCCCGACTGGTATGCGGAGCACGGCGTCCAACTGTTGCGCGGCACCACGGTGGAAGCCTTCGATCCCGCTGCGCGTACTGTCTCGCTCGCCGATGCGGGCACCCTGGAGTACTCGCAGCTGTTGCTGGCCACCGGGGCATCGCCGCGCAGGCTGGAACTGCCCGGCGCCGGGCTGGGCGGCGTGCACTACCTGCGCACGCTGGCGGACAGCCGGGCACTGCACGCGGTGCTGGCTTCCGGGGACCAGCGGCTGGTCGTGATCGGCATGGGCTGGGTCGGCATGGAGGTTGCGGCCACGGCGCGCCAGCTCGGCAACGAGGTCACGGTCCTGGGCCGCGGCGACATCCCGCTCGCCCCCGCCCTGGGCGACGCCATCGGCAGCATCTTCGCCGATACCCACCGCCGCGAGGGCGTCCTGCTGCGCACCCGTCGCTGGCCGGTGGAAATTTTCCGCGAGGACGGCAACGGCGGGGAGGGCAGGGTCGCCGGCATTGTCCTGGACAACGGCGAGCGCCTGCCCGCCGACCTGGTCCTGGTGGCCATCGGCGCCGTCCCGAACACCGCCTTGGCCGAAGCTGCGGGGCTGGCCGTGTCCAGCGGCATTGACACCGACCAGACCCTGCGCACCTCCGCCGAGCATGTCTACGCTGCCGGCGACGTTGCCCATGCCTACCATCCCGGTTACGGCGGCCCGCTGCGCAGCGAGCACTGGGCGAACGCCCTGGCCCAAGGGAAGACCGCCGCTGCCGCCATGCTGGGCCAGGACGCGTCCAACGACGACATCCCGTACTTCTACACCGACCAGTTCGGGATCGGCATGGAGTACTCCGGCTATTTCCCCTGGTCGGCGCGGGGCGAGCCGGTGTTCCGGGGCAACTACCAGGACCTGGACTCATTGGAGTTCATCGCGTTCTGGCTGCGTGAGGGCAAGGTGGTGGCTGGTATGAATGTAAATATCTGGGACGTCCAGGAGCCCATCCAGGACCTGATCCGTTCCGGCCGCAGCGTCGATGCCGCGGACCTGTCCAATCCCGACAAGGAGCTGACCAGCCTGTGAGCCAGCCACTGACGACGCGGTCGCCGTCCAGCGCCTTCCTGCCCGAGCTGTACCACCCGGTGCATGACTTCGGTGTCCGACGGATCGACTTCCGCCGCCAGGTGGCGCTGATGGCCATCGTCAATCGCACCCCCGACTCTTTCTACGACACCGGCCGCACCTTCACCCGGCGGGCCGCCATCGACGCCGCCCTGGCGGCGGTGGCCGCGGGCGCGGACTGGGTGGACATCGGCGGCGTGCCGTTCGCACCGGGCCCGGCATTGTCCGCGCGCGAGGAAGCCGAGCGGATTGTCCCGGTCATCGAGGCCGTGCGGGCCGATTCGGACGCCATCATCTCCGCCGACACCTTCCTGCCCGAGGTGGCCGAAGCGAGCATCCGCGCCGGAGCCAACGTCATCAACGACACCACCGGATTGCACCACCCGGAGCTGGCGGCGGTCGTGGCGGAAGGCGGGGCGCATCTGGTCATCACGCACTCGCTCGCCGCCCCACGCACCGTGTTTCCCCGCCCCCGTTACGACGACGTGGTCGACGACGTCGCCGGGTTCCTGCGACGAAAGGTGCAGCTGGCCCTGGACCTGGGCATCCCGGCCGGGAAAATCATCGTCGACCCGGGCCACGACCTGAACAAGAACACGCTGCATTCGTTGGAAATCACCCGGCGCTTTGCCGAAATCGCGTCCCTCGGCTACCCGGCGCTGGCGGCGGTGTCCAACAAGGACTTCATCGGCGAGACGCTGGCGCAGCGCAAGCAGGAACGGCTCTCCGGCTCGCTGGCCGCCGCGGTGATGTGCATCATGAACGGGGCGCGGATCCTGCGCATGCACAACGTCGCGGAAGCCAACTCGGCCATCCGCATGACCGAGGCCGTGATGGGCTGGCGGGAACCGTCCTGCCTGAGGCACAACATGGGCGACGTCAACGAACCGGCGGCGCCGTGACACGCCCGATCCGGCGCCTCCTGCCGCCTGGGCCGGAGCAGGCCACCGACCAGCAGCTGCTGGCCTGGTACGGCGATCTCCCCCGCTCCGGCCCGTGGGTCCGCTTCAATTTCGTGGCCAGCCTGGACGGCGCCTCGACCTATGCCGGCCGCTCCGGAACCTTGGGCGACGAGGTGGACCAGCGGGTGTTCCTGCTGTTACGCAGGCTGGCCGATGTCCTGGTGGTCGGTGCCGGAACGATCCGGGCCGAAGGCTACGGCGGCGAGCTGCTCTCGGCGGAGTCCCAGGCGTGGCGCCTGGCCCGCGGCATGAGTGCGCATCCGCCTGTCGCCGTGGTCTCGGCGTCGCTGGACCTTGACCCGGGCAGCGCATTCTTCACCGCCGCGCCCGTGCGGCCGATCGTGCTGACCAGCGCCGCGTCGCCCGCGACCCGGCGCCGGGCGCTGGAACCGGTGGCCGACGTGCTCGACGCCGGCACCACCAGGGTGGAACCGGCGCGGGTGGTGAAGGCGCTGGCCGCCCGCGGCTACCAGCAAATCCACAGCGAGGGCGGGCCGCTTCTCTTCGGCAGCTTCCAGGCGGCGGGGCTGGTGGACGAGTTGTGCCTGACGATCAGCCCGGTGTTGGCCGGCGGGGCCGCCAAGCGGATATCGGACCATGTTCCCGGCGCGCGCGAGTCGCTGCAGCGGCTTCAACTGCGGCAGGTGCTCGAGTCCGGGTCGATGCTGCTGTTGCGTTACACCGCCGCGGACAGCGCACCGGGGACCACGTCCACGGACACCGGCAGCCTCCCCACCCGCTCACCGTCGGCGTAAGCGGTGACGCCGGCGGCCTCCAACCGGACCGTCCTGACCCGCTCGATGCGGACGGCCGGATGGCCGAGGTGCCGGCCGGCGTAGACGCGCGGAAAGATGCCGACGAAGGCCGGACGGGACAGTGGCGAGACGATGAACAGATCCAGCAAACCGTCGTCGTACGCCGCCCCCGGCACAATGCGCATCCCGCCGCCAAAGGATCGGCCGTTGGCCACGGCGACGAGCATCGCGTCGACCTCCCGCGGCACGCCGTCCACGACGAGGCTGTAGCGGATGGGCCGGAAGGAAGCGAGTTCGCGCAGCATGGCCAGCGGATAGCGCAGCCGACCGCGGGGGAACCTCCAGCGGTTGGCACGGTCGTTGACGGCCGCATCGAAGCCGGCCGAGAGCACCCCGGCGAACCAGGCCGTGGACCCGTCCGGATGCGTCACCCGGCCCAGATCCACCCTGCGCGGCTGCTCCAAGGCATGCAGGAAATGCCCGACGGCGGCGGCCGGCCCGGCGGGCAGGCCGAACAGCCGGCCAAAGTCGTTCCCGGTGCCCGCCGGCACGATGCCCAGCGGAACCTGTGTGCCCGCCAGCGCGTTGACTGCTAAGTGAACCATTCCGTCACCGCCCACCACCAGGAGGGCGGAGACCCCGCGGCGCAGCGCGCCGGCGACCAGGTCGGCGAGCGCGGCCCCCGTTTCCGCCCGCAGCTCGACGGCGGGGCGGCCACGCCGGGCCAACTCGGCCATGACCTCCGCTCCGGCACCGGCGGCCGTTCCGAAGGACGCGCGGGGGTTGACGGCGACGGCGATCGGCGCGGAGGACGGCAGCGAGGTCACAGCAGATCATTGTGGCATCGCGGCGGCCCGCGGCTGCGGTACGACACAAACGGCCGGCGGTTACACTTGGCTTCGCGCAGGACTCCCGAGACCCGACAGAGAGGCGGCCGGTGATTCCCCTATCCCACTACGACGTCCTGGGGTTGCCGGTTAATGCCACGGCGCACCAGATCAAGGCCGCGTACCGCCGGGCCGCCCGTGCCACGCACCCGGACCATGGCGGGGATGCCGCCGAGTTCCGCCGCGTCAGCCAGGCCTACGAGGTCCTCAGCAACCCGCAGGCCAGGTCCCGCTACGACCGTTCCTACGGTGCCGCCGGCCGGGGCGCCCCGACGGACAGCACCGGAACCTTCGCGGCCGGGCCCGGACCCCGCCACTCTGCGCCCGGACAACGCGGCCCGTCGGCGTCGGACTCCCCCGTCTATGTTCCCGCCTACGGCTCCCCGGACGGGTCCCCCGCATTGCCGGAGAACATCGCCCGCCAACACATCCATGGGGCGCCGCGGAAGCGTGGCATCTTCGGCGCCGGGGCCCGGCTGCGGCGCGAGGCGCTGACGGCGCAGCTGATCAGCCGGCAGATCCTGCCGGCCATCCCGTCCGCACGGCTGGTCAACGGCCTGCACTCGCCGGCGGACAACGGCTTCATCGACCACGCGCTGTTGGCAGGCTACCGGCTGGCACTGATTGATTCGATGCTGCTGCCGCGGGGGAATTTCCGCTGGGACGGCCGCACCCTGCACAAGGACGGACGGATCGTGGAACCGCCGAGGCTGGCACCGGCCGTGCGCAGGATGCAGGAACTGTTTCCGGAGCTCAATGTCACCGGTTGGACGGTGATCCACTCCGCCGACGGGAACCTCCACGAACCGGTGATCGATTACACGCGCGGCTACGACCCGGACGGGATCGTCCCGGTGCACGTGGTCAACGCGGCGCGGCTGGTGCGCGAGCTCAAACAGTTCCTGTCCTCCGGCCCGGCGCCAAACACCGTGCACGTCCCCTCGCTCGCCAAGTTGCTGGGCGGCATGCACGCCTGACGGCGTGCTTCCCCGCCCGCCCGGGTGCTGCTCCGCCCGCCAGCCCGGATGCCGGGCCGCGGCTGAGGCGCGCTTAGGATGTAATCCGTGTTCCGCATCCTCTTCTACGCCCCCGAAATCCCCGGCAATACCGGCAACGCCATCCGGCTGGCCGCGGTCACCGGAGCCGAACTGCACCTGGTCGAGCCGCTGGGCTTCACCTTCGAAGACTCCAAGCTGCGCCGCGCCGGGCTGGACTACCACGATCTTGCCGTGGTCCGGGTCCACGCGGATCTGGAGGCTGCGTGGGACGCCCTGCAGCCGGAACGGGTCTTCGCTTTTGCGTCCGACGGGGAGCGCTCCTACACGGACGTCGCCTACGCTCCCGGCGACGTGCTGATGTTCGGGCCGGAGTCGGTCGGTCTGCCGGCATCGGTCAAACAGGATCCGCACGTCACGGCGCGGCTGCGCCTGCCCATGCTTCCGTCGCTGCGGTCGCTGAACCTGGCCAACGCGGCCTCCATCGCCGTCTATGAGGCGTGGCGGCAGCACGGTTTTGCCGGGGCCAAACTGTAGCGCCACGCTGTGCGGTGCGGCGGCGTGTCGGGCTGGACCCTGCCTTCGGCGGGGACGGATAGACTTGAATCCTATGGATACGCCCCAGCCATCTGATCGCCTGGCCAGCCCCGGTAACTCCCCCGGGGACAACGACTACGCACCGGATGACGATGCCTCCGTGCTGCACGCCGACCAGCTCACCGGCGGATCGGAAGACGCCGAGCGGCGGCCGATGCCGGCCGTCACGAAGTGGCTGCTGCTTGCCCTGGCCGCCGTCGTCGTGGTGGTGGGGGCCATCGCCGTAGCGAAAACCGTGGGCGGAACCTCGGACCAGGACGTCACGGCTGCCGCGGACGTCGTCGCCAGCCAGCAGGAACTGGAGGGAGGCGGCACCGTGGATGCCTCGGTGTCGCTCCGCGAGAACGCCGCCGTCCTGACGTTCCACGGCGTCCAGGCGTCCGAGGGGCGCACGTACCAGGTCTGGCGGCTTCCGGTGGACGGTTCGGCGCCGGTATCGGCCGGCACCATCGACGCCGCCGACATCACCTCGGGCAAGCCGGTGGTAATCGACGGCATCTCCACCAGCCGCGAACTGGCCGTCTCCATCGAGGCACCCGGCGGAGCGGAATCCCCCCGCCTGCCGTTCGCCGTCGTCATTCCGCTCGCCACGCCGTAGCCCGGCGCCGCCGGCCACCTGCCGAGGCACGGGCGCAGGCACCCGGCGCGGCCGGCCACCGTCACGCCGTGGGGGCGCAGGTCTCCCACCGTGCCGGCGTGAGCGGCAGATCGGCCGGCGGGCGGCCTGCGTCAGAATCCGGCGATGGTTTCCGGGGTATTGATCCCCACCACGTGGAAGGCTTCGGCGCTGCGTCCGGGCAGGCCGCCGCGCATGGCGTTCTCCGCCAGGTTCTGGCGTACGCGGGCGTCCATGGCGGCCAGGTCCGGGTGTTGGCTCGCGTGGATCCGGATGGCAGCCAGCTTCGTGTCGACGTGGTCGGTGATGTCCACGTAGTGGTTCTCGCGTTCCCGCGGCCCGCCGTAGAACCACAGGAACGGCACCTTGTAGGCGGCCAGCCCTGCCTCGAGCAGTTCGGGATAGGCGTACGGGTTTTCCACGGCCGGGTAGATCGCGCGGGTGACGATTTCTCCGCAGGCCAGATGGTCCGGGTGGCTCTTTTGAATGCGGTCCCAGGCACGCTCCGGGTGCATGGACAGCACGATGTCGGGCCGGATGCGGCGCATCAGCTCCACCACCTGGCGGATCACCTCGTGGGTGGGCTCCAGGTAGCCGTCGGGCTGATGCAGGAAATGCAGGTCGGTGACGCCGGCCAGCGCCGCGGCCTTGGCCTGCTCGGCCGCCCGCAGTTCGACGATGCCGGCGCGCTGGGCGTCGTCAAAGCCGCCGGCGTCGCCGTCGGTCATGATGCAGTAGCTGACTTCAACGCCCGCCGCGGTCCAGCGGGCAATGGTGCCGGCGGCCCCGAAGTCCAGGTCGTCGGGGTGCGCGGCAAAGACCAGGACGCGTGCCGGCTGGAATTCCTCAACCGTCACCGCCGCTAGCCCTTCCGCCGGCGGATCTCGGCGGCGGCCTGCGGCAAGACGGTGGCCAGGTCGCCCACGATGCCGAAGTCGGCGATCTCGAAGACCGGCGAGTCGGCGTCGTTGTTGACCGCAACAATCACCTTGGCGGTCTGCATGCCGGCCTTCTGCTGGATGGCCCCGGAGATGCCCGCGGAAATGTAGAGCTGGGGCGAGACGGTCTTGCCGGTCTGGCCGACCTGCGCCGAGTGCTCGATCCAGCCGGCATCGGTGGCGGCCCGGGAGGCACCCACCGCCCCGCCGAGCGCGTCGGCCAGGTCTTCGATCGGCGCGAAATCGCCGCCGGTGCCGCGGCCCCCGGCCACGACGACGCGTGCCTCGGTCAGGTCAGGACGGCCGGTGGCGGTCTTCTCGGTGCGTTCGGTGATGCGGGCGGCGGGGCCGAAGTCCCCCGCGTCGACCGTCACGACCTGGGGCGCCGCGGCCTGGGCCGCCGGCGCCTCGGCCACAACATTGGCCTTCACGGTGATGACCGGCGTGCCTTCGGTGACGTTGGCCTGCACGGTATAGGCGCCGGCCAGCACGCTCTTGGTGACCGTCAGGTCCGCCGAGACGTCGATGGCGTCGGTGATGACCCCGGATGACAGCTTGATGCCGGCCCGTGCGGCGATCTCCTTGCCTTCGAACGTGTTGTCCAGCAGCACCGCGGCCGGAGGGGCCTGGCGCACGGCCGCCGCCAGGAAGGCGGCCTTCGGGGCCACCAGGGCGCCGTCCACGTCCGCGGCCGGCAGGTAGACGGTGCCCACGCCGTACTCCCCGAGCTCGGTCCGCAGGGCGTCGGTGAGATCGCCGTTGAATGCTGCCACCGGTTCTCCTATGCTGCGGGCGAGCGTGAGCAGTTCCCGGTGGATCTTGTGCAGGGCGTGACCGGGACGGTCGATGAAGACAAGAACAGTAGTCATGGTGCCGATATCCTTCGCGGTTTCCGTGGCGGACTAGAGCAGGTTCTGGGCGGCCAGGAAGTCCACCAGGCGGATCCCGGCGTCGCCCTCATCGGTGATGATGGTGCCCTGCGACCGCGGCGGCCGCGCTTCTGCCTTGACGACGGCGGTCCAGGCACCCGCCGTGCCGACCGCGCCGGGTTCGATGCCCAAATCCGCCAGCGACACGGTGGCCACGGGCTTTTTCTTGGCGGCGATGATGCCCTTGAAGTTCGGGTAACGCGGTTCGTTAATCTGGTCGGTGACCGATACCACCGCGGGGAGTTCCGCTTCCAGGCTGTCGGCGTGGGTATCGCCGTCCCGACGGGCGCGCACGGTGGTCCCGTCGACCTCCAGGCTGGCGGCGAAGGTCAGCTGCGGCAGGCCCAGGCGCTCGGCCAGCTGCGCCGGAACCAGCGAGGTTTCGCCGTCGGTGGATGCCATCCCGGTGAGCACCAGGTCGATGTCGCCGAGGCTGCGGACGGCGGCCGCCAGCACCAGCGACGTCCCGGCGGCGTCCGAGCCGGCCAGGGCATCATCGTTTACGTGCATGCCTTCGGTGGCGCCGATCTGGAGCGCCTTCTTCACGGCGGTGGCCGCTGCTGCCGGGCCCATGCTCAGTGCGATGACCCGGTTGCCGGCCTTCGGGCCGCCGCGCTCCTCCGCCAGCTGCAGGGCGGCTTCAATGGCGTATTCGTCCAGTTCGGACAGGATGCTCTCCGAGCGGTCCACCGTTGCCGGATCGCCGGTCAGGTGCCGGTCGAACTGTGCGTCCGGTACGTGCTTGACCAGCACCACGATGTTCAAGGCTGTGCCTGCTGCTTTTTGCATCCTCGCTGAACTTCCTTCCGCCGTCCACGGCCCGCGCGGGTGTTGCGGGCCGCTGCAAACACCCTAACCTTACCGGCATCGCCGCGGCGGTAAACACCTGCGGGGCCGCCGCCTGCGCCACGGCAAACCCCGCGGCGGTAAACACCTGCGGGGCCGCCGCCTGCGCCACGGCAAACCCCGCGGCGGTAAACACCTGCGGGGCTGCCGTTGTGCGCCGCCCCGGTGAGGGCCGGTGCCTCACCGGGGACGTGCGGTCAGGCCTGGCCTTCGCCCAGGGTCACGTCGACGGTGCGTTCTTCGCCGCCACGGAGGTAGGTGACCTGCACGGTGCTGCCGGCGGCGTGTTCGCGGATGGCCGCGGTCAAGGACTGGCTGTCGTCAATGACGCGGTTTTCCACCCGGGTGATGACGTCGCCCTTTTGCAGGCCGGCCTCCTTGGCGGGCGATCCCTCAACCACCTCCACGACGGCCGCCCCCACCGAGAACTGGGTGTTGCCGGAGGAGTTGCCGGAGGGCTTGGCCGTCACCGTCACACCGAGTTGGCCGTGGCTCGCCGTCCCGTCTTCGATCAGGTCCTGGGCGATCCGCTGCGCGTAGTTGCTGGGGATGGAAAAGCCCACGCCGATGCTGCCGCTGTCTTCGCCCGAGGAAGCGATGGCCACGTTGACGCCGATGACCTCTCCGTTGGTGTTCACGAGCGGACCGCCCGAGTTGCCATGGTTGATCGCCGCGTCGGTCTGGATGACGTTCAGGAAAATGCTGCCCTGGTTCGAGGACCGTTCCTCGCCGGGGAACTGGAAGTTCCACTGGTCGCCCGGGCCCGGCTGGGCACTGTCGCCTGAATTCTCCGGCACGGCGGAGGACGAGACGCTGATGGTGCGGCTCAAGGTGGACACGATGCCGTCGGTGACGGTGCCCGCCAGGCCCAGCGGCGCTCCGATGGCAATGGTGGTGTCGCCGACGTTGAGCTTGTCGGAGTCGGCAAACGTCGCGGGCGTGAGGCCCTTGGCATTGATCTTGATCACGGCCAGGTCCGACAAGGGATCGGTGCCGACCACCTTGGCCTTGTGCACGCCGCCGTCGCTGGTGCGCACCTCGACGTCGGGATTAGCCGTCTGGCCACCCAGCGTCACCACGTGCGCGTTGGTGAGGATATGCCCCTCCGTGTCCAGGATGATGCCCGATCCTGATCCCCCGGTGTTGCCGCTGGCCACCGAGATCGTCACCACGCTCGGCGAGGCCTTGGCCGCCGCGGCGGTGATCTCGTTGACCGAGTCCGTGTTGTTCACGATCAGCTGCTCCGGACCGCTGCCGGTGATGGAGGTGCCCGCCGAGCCGTCCGCCAGCGCCTGCGAACCCACGGCGACTCCACCGCCGGCCAGGCCTGCCAGCAACATGCCGGCGATCAGCGTCCCGGTGCCAAAGCGTTTCCTGGCGCCCGCCCCGGCACGCTGCCCGCCTGCCGGGTTTCCGTAGCCGTTCCCCTGCCCGTGGCTGCCGCTCCCGTATCCGGGGGTGTGGCCCTGTCCCCCGTAGCCGCCTGGACTGCCCGCGTTCTCCGGGCCGTAGGACGGCACGGCATACTGGCCAAACGTGCCCGGGGCGTGCTGGCCGTACTGAGGCTGCTGCGGGGTGTGGTGTTGGGGCTCCTGCCGGGCCTGGTCTTGCGCCGAAACCTGCCGCGCAGCTTCCGATGCCGGGCGACGGAACCGCTGGGTCTCGTCGGCTGCCGCCGGCTGCTCCCCGGCACGGAAGGCCGGCGGATTCTGCGGCAACGGTGGCATCGGCCGGGCGGGCCGCTGCTGCGGCTCCTGGTTGTTCTCGCTCATGGCAGGTCCTTTCTTGGTCTGCATTCCACTATGCACGGCTTCGCTGGGATAACGTCGCACGTTTCCTGTAAGGAATCTGGAAACCAGCCGTATGCCGGCGGCGGGGCGCGGCCCCGCCGGACGCCTCCGCACGCACGCCTGCGGGGTCAAACGATGTATCGCAGTCCTCCACGTGCGGCGGAGGAGCTGCTCGGGTGTTCGCCGCGGGCGGAGGGCTGTGGTGGACGGTGCCAAACGCAGGACCATAGAATCACGAGTGGGTGGATCCGCCCCGGCCGGGGCCAGGACCACGCCGATGAGCCGGGGCGCCACGGCCCCAGCTGCTGCTGAAGGGACCTTTATGCGCTCACCGTTCAGGCGTCTGGCGGCCGTAGCCGGCCTGACGGCAGTCTTTCTCGCGCCCGCAGCGCTGGCGCACGCGGTGCCGCCGGTCGACATTCCGCCGGGCGAGTTCGTGGTGGACCAGGCCGGTGTGCTCGGTGCCCGGACGGCCGAGGTCGAGGACGCGGTACGCGAGCTGCAGCAGTCCGAAGGCCTGAACGTCTACATCGTCTTCGTGGATGAATTCACCGAACCGGCCGACCGCAAGCAGTGGGTGCTGGAGATGGCCGAGCTCAACTCGCTGGGCTCCGTCGACAGCTTGCTGGCCGTTGCCGTCGACGGCCGCGAATACCTGTTCCAGTCGGCCGAGGGCAACCCCGTCGTCTCCCGGGACCAGAACATCGCGCAATCCATCCGGCCTGCCCTCGGCGAAGCGGACTGGGCAGGGGCCGCGCTGACCGCCGTGGCGGCGGTCGAGGACGCCGCCACCGGCGGTGACGGTTCCGTCGGATCCGGTGGCGGCTCGCTGGGCCCGGTGCTGCTCATTGGCGGCGTCGTGGTGGTGGGCGGCGGCGCGGCACTGCTGTATGCCCGATCCAAGCGGAACAAGAACCAGCGCCCGCAGCCTCAGCTGCAGACCGGCCCCGACGGGCGGCCGCTGGATCCGCATGACGCCATGTCCGTGGAGGACCTTCGCAAGAAGGCCGGCAGCCTGCTGGTGGCCGCCGACGACGCGATCAAATCGAGCGAGCAGGAGCTGGGCTTCGCCATGGCCCAGTACGGGGACGAAGCCGTGCAGCCGTTCCGCCAGGACATCACCGCGGCCAAGTCCCACATGATGGAGTCTTTCAAACTGCAGCAGCAGCTCGATGACCATATTCCGGACACCGAAGAAGAGCAGCGCGCCTGGCTGGGCGACATCATCCGCCGCTGTGAGGCAGTCAACGATTCCCTCCAGGCACACAAAGAGGACTTCGACGCGCTGCGGGAGCTGGAGAAAACCGCACCGCAGGCGCTTGAGCAGGCTCGGGCCGCCGCCCGGGAAACCCGCGGCAGGCTGGATGACGGCACGGCCCGGCTGGAACAGCTTCGCGCGCGCTTTGCCGACAGCGCGCTGCAACAGGTCGCCGACAACATCGGCCAGGCCGGGGAACGGCTGGATTTCGTCGAGAACGCGGCCGGCACCGCGCAGGACAAGCTCGACGAAGGAGACCGCAGCGCCGCCGTGATCGCCGTGCGCGCGGCCGAGGAGAGCCTGCACCAGGCCAACATCCTGTTGGAGGCCATCGCCAAGACGGCCAAGGACCTCGAGGACGCCCGGCAGAGCATGGAACGCAGCATCGCCGACGCGACCCAGGACATCGCCCAGGCCAGGGCCATCATCGCCTCCGGGCAGCACCCCGAGCTTGCCGGCCCCTTGGCCGGGCTGGAAGCGGCCGTGTCCGCCGTCCGGCAGGAGGCCGCCGGGGGACGCATCGATCCGATCATGATGGTGCAGCGGCTGGAGGCAGCCATGGAGCCCTTGGATGCCTCGCTCTCCGGGATCCGGGACGCCCAGGACCGCAACCGGCGTGCCCGCGAGGCCCTGCAGCACGCCATCATGTCCGCGCAGGCCCAGATCTCCGGCACCTCGGATTACATCCAGGCGCGGCGCGGCGGCGTTCGCAGCGAGGCACGCACCCGGCTGGCGGAGGCGGAACGGAATCTCGACCATGCGCTGGCCATCGCCGACTCGGATCCGGAGCAGGCGCTCAACTACGCCCGCCAAGCCAATGCCCTGGCGCAGCAGGCCAGCCAGATGGCCCAGGAGGATGTGGACGGTTTCGGCGGCGGCATGGGCGGCTTCGGCGGCGGCGGAATGTTCGGCGGTCGGGGCGGCGGCCTGGGCGGGGCAATCCTCGGCGGCATCCTCATCGATTCCATCCTGCACGGCGGACACGGCTCGCACGGCGGCGGCGGGATCTTCGGTGGCGGGGGAGGCGGTGACGTTTTCGGCGGCGGCGGCTTCGGCGGTTTCGGCGGCGGCGGCGACGGCTTCGGTGGCTTCGGCGACGGCGGCGGAGCCGGCGGCGGTTTCTAGACCAGACAGACCGGGCAGCCGTCCTGGCTGCTTGGAAGGCAAAGTTCGAGTAATCCCGATCGAAAGGCATCACCGTGGTAAAGCACTCAATTTTCGGCCGCATGGCACAGTTGGCCAAGGCAAACATCAACGCGCTGCTCGACCAGGCGGAGGATCCGCAGAAGATGCTGGACCAGATGGTCCGCGACTACACGAACAACATTGCCGAAGCCGAAAGCGCCGTTGCGCAGACCATCGGCAACCTGCGCATGCTGCAGGACGACTACAACGAAGACCTCGAGAACGCCCGCAGCTGGGGTGCCAAGGCCTTGGCCGCCAGCCGAAAGGCCGATGAGTACCGCACCTCGGGCCACGCCGCCGACGCCGAGAAGTTCGACAACCTCGCGAAGGTGGCAATCCAGCGCCAGATCTCCTCGGAGAACGAAGCCAAGGGCGCCGAGCCCACGATCTCCTCGCAGACCGAAATCGTGGAAAAGCTCAAGCAGGGACTCAACCAGATGAAGTCCAAGCTCAATGAGCTGCAGAACAAGCGCGACGAGCTGATCGCGCGCGCCAAGACCGCGCAGGCCCAGTCGCAGGTCCACGACGCCATCAAGAGCATCGACATTCTCGACCCGACCAGCGAAGTTGGCCGCTTCGAGGAGAAGATCCGCCGCGAGGAAGCAAAGGTACGCGGCCAGGCCGAGCTGGCCGCTTCCAGCCTGGATGCCCAGTTCGAGAGCCTGGAAGACCTCGGCGAGCAGACGGAGGTTGAGGCGCGGTTGGCAGCCCTTAAATCCGGGACCGGCCCCGCCCCGTCGTCGCTGGAGGCCGGCAAGGAAGCTACCTCAGAGAGCTACTGAGCACCAGCCCTCCGGCCGCCCCGGCATGAATGGCTCCGTGCCGCACCTTCCGGTGTGGCCCGGAGCCATTCCTGTCCAACCGGGTCCTTCCTTCCAGGGGCGGTGCGATCGCGTTAACGGCGCGGCTTCACGGCCCGGAGAAGGCTGCGGCCGGTGAAACGGGCGGGTCCGGAGGCGCGGATCCGCGCGCGGCGAAGGGCCTTGGGGTTGTAGTGCCGGGGACGGTGCTCGACTGCGTCCGACACGCCGGCGCCCCGCCCCCGCGCCGCCGAAGCCACTCCCCCGTCCTGCTCTGGCGACGGACGACGGCGGGAGCCCGCCCGGGACGCCGCCGGAGCCGGCTGTGCGGCGGGCGCCGCGGCCGGAGCAGGGGTGGCGGGCGCCGCGGCCGGAGCAGGGGTGGCGGCCCGGTCGTGCCCGGAGTCAGGTTCCGGGGGCCCGGGACGCCGCCTGCGCAGCAGGAGCCAGCCGATCAATGCAAGGTAGGCAGTTGGAACCAACCAGGCGGGGACGGCGTACAGCACATCGGTAAGCAACCCGTGGACCCCGTGCGCGGCATCGATCAGCCGGTCCTCGACCTGGTGCCCCGCGGCATTCCGGACAGCAAAGAAGGCGTAGTAGGCGGTGCCCAGCCCGGCGAGCAGCAGCAGGTAGCCCTGGGCTCTTTCCAGCACCGGCCAGGCTTCGGGCCATCGCCGGCCGGCAGCGGCCCCGACCGAGGACGCTGCGGCGCACAGCAGGCCGAAACCGGCGAGCAGGCCCAGGACGTAGGCGGCCACGCCGGCGACAGGGGCTTCCGGGCCGCCCTGCTCCCCGGCCCGGGCCAGCAACTCCGGCAACTGTGGCGCGAGCGAGGCCAGCCCGATCACCGCACCGGCAACAGCCATCGCGCTGAGCCGGGCGAACGATCCGCCTCCCGCCGCCGCTGCCTGCAACAGCCGGACCCGCCCGCCGGCCACCAGGAAGGACGCGAGCAGGACCAACAACATCCCGGTCCCGGCCGAAATGTAGGCCAGGGCCCCGGCATGGGTCGCCGGATTACCTGCCGCCAGGAGCGCCAACGAGAACGACGTCGTGTAGCCGCCGGTCAAGACAAGAGCCGTCACGGCGGACCGGCGCACGGCGTCAGCGGCCGTGCTGTGCCAGCTGCTGCCGGCGACCATTAGGAGCCACGCCGGCAACAGGAGCAGGCTGCAGGGGTTGAACAGGGCTGCCACTCCGGCGGCCAGGGCGTAGCTGCTCACTGATTCCAGCATGGGACAACAACGATCTTTCCGAGGGAAAATCGGGGACGGGTGAAACCATACTACCGGTCGGGGTTGTGGCCTCGGGCACTAATTCGCCTGGCTCGCGGCCCCGGGCTTGCGGCACAGGCATGCCGGTCCGGCTTGCGGCCTCCCGGGCACAGCCGGTCCGGCTCGCGGCCCCAGGCATGCCGGTCCGGCTTGCGGCCTCCCGGGCACAGCCAGTCCGGCTCGCGGCCCCAGGCACGCCGGTCCGGCTTGCGGCCCCCGGGCACAGCCGGTCCGGCTTGCGGCATCGGGGCACGCAAAAGCCCCGCCCGATATGACATCGGACGGGGCCCTTGCTCTTGGTTGCGGGGAGAGGATTTGAACCTCTGACCTCTGGGTTATGAGCCCAGCGAGCTACCGAACTGCTCCACCCCGCGGCGCAGTGAATACATTACCGGCCGCGGGGTAGCGAAGCAAATCGGTCAGTTGCCCTCGGTCGCCTCCGGAGAAGGCTGCTCCGTTGCCCCGTCCGCTCCGCCTTCGGGGGCGGCGCCGGAGATCGCTGCCTCGGCGTCGATGGCGTCCTGCAGCGCCGCCTGGAGCCGCTCCTGGGCTTCGCCGTAGGCGGCGAAGTCGCCCTCCGCCAGCGCGGCCTGTCCCTCCTGGATCGCGGTGCGCGCGGCCTGCAGGGCCGCCTGCAGGTCCTCCTCGGCACTGGTCTCCGGTGCGTCCGGCGTCGCCGGCGTCTCCCCGACGTTTTCTTCGTCGCCGGTGGTGGCGCCCGAATCGCCTTGGAACACCTGGTCCAATGCTTCGGACAGCGTCGGGGCGAAGCCGACTTCCTCACCGAAGCTCACCAGCACCCGGCGCAGGATCGGGTAGGAGGAAGCGCCCGAGGACTGGACGTAGACCGGCTGCACGTACAGCATGCCCCCGCCGACCGGCAGGCTGAGCAGGTTGCCGTTCTTCACCTCGGAAGCGCCCTGGCGCAGCAGGTTCAGCGCCTGCGACACTTCGGTGTCCGAGTTGAACAGGTTCTGTGCCTGGCCCGGACCGGGCACGGTGATGTCGCGCGGCAGTTCGAGCAACCGCAGCGTGCCGTAGTCCTCGGACTTCACGCCGTCCTCGCCGGTGCCGGCGTCCGCGTTGGCGGAAAGGAACCCGTACAGCACGTTGCGTGCCTGCTCGCCGGGAACGGCGAACGGAATGAACGGGGTGGTGAGCGAGAAGGACGCCGCGTCCTGGTTGGGCATCTGCAGCGACAGGTAGTACGGCGGCTGCTTGACGGTCGATCCCTCGCCCAGCGTCGGATCCGTGGGAACGCTCCAGGCGTCGGAGTTCTCGTAGAAGCGGTTGACGTTGGTCACGTGGTACCTGGTGAGCAACTCCCGCTGCACCTTGAACAGGTCCTCCGGGTAGCGCACGTGCGCCATCAGGTCGGCCGACATCTCGCTGTACGGCTTGATCGTCGTCGGGAACACGTTCGTCCAGGCCTTGAGCAGCGGATCCTGGTCGTCCCAGGCGTAGAGGTCCACGGACCCGTCGTAAGCGTCCACGGTTGCCTTGACGGCGTTGCGGATGTAGTTGACCTCCTCCGCCGGCAGTGCCACCGTGGCGCCCCCGGTGGTCCCGGAGTCAATGGTGGCCGACTCCAGTTGCTGCGGAGTCGAGTACGGGAAGTGCTCGCTGGTGGTGTAGGCGTCCACGATCCACTTCACGCGGCCGTCAACGATGGCGGGGTAGGCATTGCCGTCCACCGTCAGGTACGGAGCGACTTTTTCGATACGCTGGCGCGGATCCCGGTCGTAGAGGATCTGCGATTCGGAATTGACCGCGTCCGACAGCATCAGGTCCGTCGACTGGAATTTCAGGGCGTAGACCAACCGGTTGAACCAGTTGCCGATGTTGGGACCGCCGTCGCCGTCGAACGTGTTCCGGGTGTCGGTTTCGGCATTGGCACTCTGCGGCCGGTCGATCTCGATCGGGGTGCTGCCCTCGGGCGCACCGACGATCGAATAGTCCGGAGACGCTTCGCCGAAGTAGATCCTGGGCTCGTAGGTCGAGTCGTCGCCCAACACGCCCTGCGACGGGATCCCGGAGAGCATGAACGACGGTTTGCCGTCCGGCTCCACGCGGGAGCCGGCGGCCGCGACGACGCCGTAGCCGTGGGTGTAGAGCAGGTGCTCGTTGACCCAGCCGGCCGGCACGCCCGCGGTGTTCAGTTCGCGGACGGCGATGACGGTGTCCTGCACCTCGCCGTCGACCGTGTAGCGGTCCACGTTGAGCGTCTCGTCGAACTGGTAGTACTGGCGGAACTGTTCCAGCTGCGCGAACGCGTCCGACACCAGGTTCGGATCCAGCAGGCGGATATTGGCCGTGGTTTCGGCGTCCTCGCGCAGCGCGCCGGCTTCCGCCTCCACGACGGCTTCATAGTTCATGGTCTGGACGTCGTCCAGCCCGTAGGCCAGGCGGGTCAGGGCGATGTTGCGTTCAATGTACGGGGCCTCGACGTCCTGCTCATTCGGGATCACCTGGAAGCGCTGGACGATCCACGGGTAGACCCCGCCGGCGAGGATGGCGGTGACGACAAGCATGGCCGTGCCGACGATCGGCAGCCGCCAGCGGCCGATGAAGGCCGAGACGATGAAGAGGATGGCCACCAGCACGGCGGCGACGGCGAGGATGGCCTTGGTGGGAATCACGGCGTTGACGTCCGTGTACAGCGCACCGGTCCAGTTTCCGGCGTTGGACTGCACGGTGGCGTACCGGTCCAGCCAGTAGTTGACACCCTGCAGGATGAGGAACAACGCGGCAAAGATTCCCACATGGATCTTCGCCGCGGTGGAGGCGAAGAACCCCTTGTCCTCCAGCCTGATCCCGCCGTAGAGGTAGTGGGTCAGCAGCCCGGCGATGCCGGCAATCAGCACCACGCTGATCAGGAAGCCGTTAATGAAACCGAGGAACGGCAGGGTGTTCATGTAGAAGCTGAAGTCCAGGCCGAACTGGGGATCGGTCTGGCCGAACGGCTGCTGGTTGAAGAACAGCAGGACGGTCTGCCACGCCGAGGCGGCGGCGGTGCCGGCGAAACCGGCGAGCACTACCGGGATGCCGATCATCAGCAGGCGCCGCACCGGCTCCAGCTGCTGCTGGTAACGGTTAAGGTTGTCCTGCAGCGAGCTGTCCGGCGCGTACACCGGGCGTGAACGGTATGCCAGCCGGAGGCTGAAGTAGACGGCAAGGCCCATGATCAGGAAGGCAATGAGGAAGATGGCGATCTTGGTGCCGGTCTCCTTAAGCATGACTTCCAGGTAGCCCAGCTGGTTGTACCAGAGGATGTCTGCGTAGATCTGGGAGAAGAAGACGAAGCCCACCACCAGGACGGCCACCACGATGAGGGTGGGCACCAATGCGGAACGTTTCTTGCCAGGACTGTTAAGCGGTGTTGGCCGGTCGCCGTAAGACCGGTCTTGTCCGAACGTCACTCGTTACCTCGTTGTCTGCATGCGTGGCATCACGGCGAAACCGCCGCTGCGGGGACACTCCCCCTAGATGCCACGAACGGCGGTCTCGGAGGGTTCCGTTCCCATTCTGCCTTGTCAACACCGGCCCCGGCGAACCGCGGCGCGGGAACGGTCCGGCACCGTTGCCGGAATGTGACCGCGCCGCAGCTGAAACGAATCAGCTGCAGCCGGGCAGGGCGGCCGCGTCGCCGCCGCCGCCGATCGCGGTGACGGCCTTGACGGCGTCGTCCAGCGTCGCCACCGACACGACCTGCAGGCCCTCCGGAACGTGGCCGGCGACCTGCGCGCAGTTAGCCTCCGGCGCCAGGAAGACGGTGGCGCCGGCCTCCCGCGCGCCCAGCATTTTCTGCCGGATGCCGCCGATCGGCCCGACGGTGCCCTCGGCGTCAATCGTGCCGGTCCCCGCGAAGTGCTTGCCGCCGGTCATCTCGCCTGGCGTCAGGATGTCGATGATCCCCAGCGCGAACATCATGCCCGCGCTGGGGCCGCCCACGTTGTCCAGTTGAATCTTCACTTCGAACGGAAAGTCGAAGTCGGTGCCCAGCAGGACGCCCAGCTGGTAGTCGCCGTCGCCGTTGGCCCGCGGTGCCACATCCACGGTTTCCTCGCGGCCGTCGCGCGCGATGCCCAGTTCAACCGGGGCGCCGGCACTGGCATTGAGCTCCTCACGCAGCACCTCGATGCCGGTGACCGGCCGGCCATTGATGGTCCGGATCGCGTCCTGCAGCTCCAAGACTCCTGCCGCCGCCGCGTCCGGGGTGAAATCGGCCACCGAGAGGGTCTGCGAGTACTCCACGTCCAACTGGGTCAGGGCCGCCGCGATCGAGGACTCCTGCGACGAGGCCATCAGCGCCGCATTCTGCTGCTGGATGTCGTCCTGCGTGACGTCCGGGGGGTAGACCAGGTCGGCGGGTGCGACGCTGCGCTGGGGATGGAGCCAGGCGGCCAGGACCTGCAGCATGTTGACGTTCGAGTTGGGCCCGCCCTCCACGTACACCGTCGTCAGGTCCAGGGCGCCGGAAGTCTCGTAGGTGGGCCGGTCCGGAACCTCGATCAGCGGGGTGGCGGAAACCTCACCGATGGTGTTGATGGCAGGACCGGGCGTCTCGATGACGTAGCCCGCCGGCAGGGCCAGCCCTGCGGCACCGGCCACCACAGCGACGACGGCGGCGGCCGCCAGGACCGGTTGCCTGCGGTTTCGGGTCGGCGGCGCAGCCGGCTGCGGGCCGGGAACGTTGCCGGACCAGCCGTCCGTGCCGTGCTCCGTGCCGTTGTTGGTGGACTGTGTCACCTGGTGGTTCCCTCCCGCAGCTGTCCGGGCCGTGCACCCAACGCGCTGCCGCCCGGGGCGCTCGCGGCGCCTGCTCTAGCGTACGCCGTCGGCCCGGCATCGGTGGTGCTGCGCCTGCTCGGCCTTGAGCGAACTGCCGGCCCACGGCGCGACAAGGAATCCCGGCTGCCGGTAACGTGGAACTCACGCAACACCCCGGGCACAGCCCCCGCCGCCTCCCCGGCAGCCGCTACGGCCCGTGCCCGCTCCAACCCTCGAGGACCGGTGGTAGTGATGACCCCCAAGCAGCCCGACGACGACCCGCAGGATCCGCTGGCGGAGATGTTCGCCAAGCTCTTCGGTGGCCAGGCCGGGGCAATGGATCCCGCGGAAATAGCCAAGGCGGCAGGACTTCCCTCCGACCCCACTGCCTTGGCGCAGATGTTCCAGCAGGTCCAGGCGATGATGAGTGCCCCCGCCGAAGGTCCGGTCAACTGGAAACTGGCCCATGAAAGCGCCCGCAAGGTGGCCGCCTCGGACAGCGACCCGTCCGTCTCTACCGCACAGGGCCGCGCCGTCGACGAAGCGCTCCGGCTGGCCGAGATGTGGCTCGATCCGGTGACGAGCATGCCCGGCACGGGACTCATCGGCAGGGCCTGGTCCCGCGCCGAGTGGGTTGAGGCAACGCTGCCGACCTGGAAGCGGTTGACGGAGCCGGTCGCCAACAGCATCGCCTTCGCGCTGACCAGCGCGCTGACCGAGCAGGTGCCGGAGGAGATGAAGCAGATGCTCGGCGGGGCACACTCCATGCTGCAGAACCTCGGCGGCGCGATGTTCGGCATGCAGCTGGGCCAGGCCGTGGGCGCCTTGGCCAAGGACGTGGTCAGTTCCAGCGACATCGGTGTCCCGCTGGTGGAAGGCAAGATGGCCCTGCTGCCGGCCAACGTCAAGTCGTTCGGCGAGGGCCTGGACATCCCGGGGCAGGACGTGCTGCTCTTCCTGGCGATCCGGGAAGCTGCGCACACCCGCCTGTTCACGCATGTCCCGTGGCTCTCCGGCTATTTGCTGGGCGCTATCGAAAGCTATGCGCGGGGCATCCATATCGACATGGGGCGGATCGAGGAAGTGGCCCGCGACCTCGATCCCACAAACCCCGAATCCATGCAGCAGGCACTCTCGCAGGGCGTGTTCATGCCGAAGCGCACGCCGGAACAGGAAGCCGCCCTGGCCAAGCTCGAAACTGCGCTCGCGCTGGTCGAGGGCTGGGTGGACGAGCTCACCGCCGGCGCAGCGGCCAACCTGCCCTCGGCACCGGCGCTGCGCGAAACGGTCCGACGGCGGCGGGCCACCGGCGGTCCGTCGGAACACGCCTTCGCGGCCCTGGTCGGATTGGAGCTGCGCCCCCGCCGGCTGCGGGATGCCGCCGCCCTGTGGTCCGCCCTGAAGGAGGAACGCGGGGTCGAAGGACGGGACGCGATCTGGAACCACCCCGACCTGCTGCCGACCGCGGAGGATCTGGACGATCCGGCCGGCTTCAGCGCCCGGCGGAAGCTGCTGGACGCCTCCGAGGCGGAAGTCGACGAGGCGCTGCAGAAACTCTTGAGCGGTGGCTTCGAAGAGCAGCCCGGCGACGGCGATGCCCGGAAGCCGGACGGCACCGCCGACCGTGGAGACTCCGGCAGCGCCGGCGGAGGTCCGGACGGCTCCGCTGGCGGTGAGGATACCGGCACCGCCGACGGAGGCCCGGACGGTTCCGGAAGCGGAGACCGCGGCTAGCAGTCGCTCTCGCCGGCACCGTCCACGTCGTCCCCGTCCTGCAGGCCGCGGCCCATGGCAAAGGCGGCGCCGGAGAGGAAGGCCTTGGCCCGTTCGAGCTCCGGATAGGCCTGCAGCAAGCGCCAGAAGCGTGGGCCGTGGCCGGGCTCCAGCAGGTGTGCCAGCTCGTGCAGGATCACGTAGTCGACGACCCAGGCGGGCATGTCCTTGATCTTGTCCGAGATGCGGATGGTGCCCCGGGCCGGCGTTGCCGACCCCCAGCGGTCGTTCTGGTTGGAAACCCATCGGATGCTGGTCGGGACGGCGTTGCCGGCCAGGTAACGCTGCGACAGCTCCGCCGCGTGGCGGGCCAGGTCAGTGTCGCCCGCGGCGGTCCGTCCCTCCGGCCGGGAGCCGCGCGTCTCGAGCCTGGCCAGCATCCGCTGCACCCACTCCCGTTCCTGCGCCGGCGAGAAGTGGCCGGGAATGGAGATCACGGCGGCCCCGTCCCGCCACGCGGCGGAGACGGTCCGGCGCCGGCGTGCTGACCGTTTGACCACCACGGGGGCCCCTGTGGATGTGGTCAGCGCCACCCGCTCCCCCGTGTCGGCCACCAGCGGGACCGGCCGCGGAGGCGTTGCACTGGCACGGGATTCCTGCGTCTGATCTGCTCGGGACATGCGACGAGGTTACCGGGTCAATCCGACCGTCCGCATCCGCCCAGGCCCGGTGCCCGGTTTTCTGTGGATAACCCTCCGACGCCTGCCGCCGCCGTGCCAGCATGGAGGACCGGGCCGCGCCCGGACCACGGGCAGGCGGCGAGGAGGGTTGCGGTGGCACAGTTGAGAATCAATCCAGGCCTGCGCATGCTGGAGGGCGCCGCGGGCAGCGTCCAGTTCGGCCTGGGCGCCGGCGGACTGGTGGTCGAGGGGACCGGGGAAGCGGACCGGCACTTCCTGTCCCGGCTGTGCCGGGGCATCGAATCGGCCGACCTGGATGACGTGCGGGCAGCCTGTGGCCTGGACAGGGAGCGGGCCGCGTCGCTGTTGGCGGCACTGGCACCGGTCCTGTTGCCGGACTCCGGCGGGGAACGCCTGTCGGGGTTGCGCGCCGACCGGCTCGCGCCGGATGCGCGCCGTTGGTCGGCGGTGTACTCGGCCGACGGTGAAGGACCGCTGGCCGCCCGGGGCCGCTGCATCGTTCAGCTGATCGGGCTGGGACGCACCGGTGCAGCGTTGGGCACCGCCCTGGCTGCGGCCGGCGTCGGCACGCTTCTGCTCAAGGATTCGGGGGTCGCCGCCGCCTCAGATGTCGGTTCCGGCGCCATCCGGCTCACGGACATCGGCCTGGGCCGCGGGCAGGCCGTGCGGCGGGCCGTGCACCAGGTGGATCCCACGGTAGCCTGCCACCTCTTGCCCGGCTCGACCGCGGAGCAGGGTGCCGCAGGCATCTTTCCGCGCGCGCTCAGCCTGGCGGTCTACGTCGACCGCGACGTGGCCGATCCCCGGGTCGCCGCGGCGCTCATGAGCCGGGGACACCCGCACCTGAGCGTCCTGGTGCGCGAGCAGGACACCCTGATCGGACCGTTGGTGGTCCCCGGCCAGACAAGCTGCCTTGGCTGCGTAGAACTGCACCGCGCCGACGCCGATCCGGGGTGGCCGGACGTCGTTGCCCGGTTGACCAGCCGGCCGGACGAGCCGCCGGCAGACCGGGGCGCGGCCGACGAAGTGTCGCAGTCGGTGGCCGCGGCGGGCCTGGCGGCGATGCAGGCCCTGCTGTTCCTGGATGGACGAAACCAGCCCGGCAGCTTCTCCGCCGTGCTCAAACTCGACAGCGGCGACGGTACCGTGTCGCGCCACGCCTACCCGCCGCACCCGGGCTGCGGCTGCGTGCTGGGCGCGGCGGCCTGAGCGCGCTCGCCTCCGGGCCCGCACAGTCTCAGTTCGCGGCCAGGACGCGCAGCACCTCCTCGCCGTAACGCTCCAGTTTGGACGGCCCCACGCCGGCCAGTCTGGACAGCTCCTGCAAGGACTGGGGCCGGGCTTCGGCGATGGCCACGAGGGTGGCATCCGTGAAGATCACAAAGGCGGGCATCGAGGCTTCACTGGCCGTCTCCTTGCGCCACTCGCGCAGCGCCTCGAACGTCGACTCCTCGTAGGTGGGCGGACAGTTGTGGCACCGGCCCACCTTGCGTTCCGCCCCGCTGCCGAGCAGGGTGCCGCAGACGCGGCACGCCGCCGGTGCGGCCTGCTTGCGCCGCGCCGGCCGCTGGCCCGGCGTGCTGCGGACGGAGGAGGAAGAGGCCGGCCGCAGCCCGTCCAGGAACCGGGACGGCTTGCGGTTGGCGCGGCCTCCCGGGGTCCGGGCCAGCGACCAGGACAGCGCCAGGTGCTGGCGGGCACGGGTGATGCCCACGTAGAGCAGCCGGCGTTCCTCATCCACGGCCTCGTCGGTGTCGGCGAAGGAGATCGGCATCAGCCCCTCGCTCAAACCGACCAGGAAGACTGCGTCCCATTCGAGGCCCTTCGCCGAGTGCAGCGAGGCGAGGGTGACACCCTGTACGGTGGGGGCATGCTGGGCGGCGGCGCGTTCGTCGAGCTCTGCCACGAAGTCGGACATGGTGAAAACACCGCCCGCCGCGGAACCGCGGGCCGCGTCCAACTCGTCGGCCAGTCCCACCAGCGCGGCCAGAGATTCCCAGCGTTCGCGCACCGCGCCGCCGGTCTGCGGAGCTTCCCGCGTGTAGCCCAGGTTCGCCAGCACGTCCCGGACCAGTTGCGGCACGGGTTCGGTTCCGGCGGCCCGGGAGGAGGCCCGCAGCTGGAGGATCGCGTCGCGGACCTCCCGCCGCTGGAAAAACCGCTCCCCGCCGCGCAGCTGATAGCCGATGCCGGCATTGGCCAGCGCCTGTTCGTAGGCTTGGGACTGCCCGTTGGTGCGGAACAGCACGGCGATCTGGGCGGCGCCCACGCCGTCGTCGAGCAGTTTGCGGATGCGGGTGGCCACCTGGGCCGCCTCCGCCTCGTCGTCGGCGCATTCCGTGAACGAGGGCTCGGGCCCGGCCGGACGCTGGGCGATGAGCTCCAGCGGGGTCGGCCAGCTGTCGTTGTCCCGCGCCGGCTGCCGGGTGCGGGCGGCCAGCAGCGAGTTGGCCAGCTGCACCACCTGCGGGGAGGAGCGGTAGTCCCGGACCAGTTTTACGACGTCGGCTCCGGGGAAGCGTTTGGTGAACTCGAGCAGATGCCGGGAGGTCGCTCCCGTGAAGGAGTAGATGGTCTGGCTGGCGTCGCCGACGACACAGAGTTCTTCACGGTCACCCAGCCAGAGGTCCAGGAGCCGCTGCTGGAGCGGCGAGACGTCCTGGTATTCGTCCACCACGAAGTGCCGGTACTGGTCCCGTACGGCGGCCGCCACCTTCGGGTCTTCCTCAAGGATCCCCACGGTGATGAGCAGGACGTCCTCGAAGTCGATGATGTTCCGGTCCGTCTTCACGTCCTCGTAGGCCTGGTACAGCCGCGCCACCGTCGTCAGGTCGTAGCCTGCCGGTGCGGCACGCCCGGCCGCACGGCGGACATAGCTCTCGGGCGTGAGCATGGAGACCTTGGCCCACTCGATCTCGGCCGCCAGGTCGCGGATGGCGGCACGGTCGGTGGTCAGCCGCAGGCGCCGGGCAGATTCAGCGATGACGCTGGCCTTGTGGTCCAGCAGGCCGGGCAACGGACCGCCGACCGCCTGCGGCCAGAAAAACTGCAGCTGGCGCAGCGCCGCGGCGTGGAACGTTCGCGCCTGCACCCCGCCAACACCGAGGTCGCGCAGCCGCGTCCGCATCTCGGCGGCCGCGCGCGCGGTGAACGTCACCGCCAGCACCCGCTGCGGCGTATACACCCCGGTGTGCACCCCGTAGGCGATCCGATGCGTGATCGCCCGGGTCTTGCCGGTGCCCGCTCCGGCGAGGACGCACAGCGGTCCGGCCAGGTTGGTGGCCACCTGCCGCTGCTCGTCATCCAGTCCGGCCAGGATCCGGTCTTCGAGGCTGCTGTCCGGGAGGGGCCCGGCTGCCGCTGCGCTCATCGTCCGGCCTGCGGCAGTTCGCCGCCGTACCAGTGCTCGATCAGCGCCCGCGCAATTGAAATGCCGCTGGCCACCTGGACCTCGTCGGCCTTCAGTGCCGCGGCCAGTTCCTCCCGGCTGAACCACCGTGTGTCCAGGATCTCCACGCCGTCGGGCACCGACGCCGCGTCCGTCGCGACGGCCGTGAACCCAATCATCAGCGATGCCGGGAACGGCCACGGCTGGGACCCAAGGTAGCGCGGCGAGTGCACGACGACGCCGGACTCCTCCTCGATTTCCCGCACCACCGCGGCCTCGAGCGACTCCCCCGGCTCGACGAAGCCGGCCAGGGTCGAATACCGGCTGGCCGGCCATGCGCTGTTGCGGCCGAGCAACAGGCGGTCGTCCTCGTCGATGACCGAAACGATGACGGCGGGATCGGTGCGCGGGAAATGCTGGCTTCCGTCGGCGGGACAGCGGCGCACCCAGCCGCCCTGCTCGATCTCCGTGCGGTGGCCGCAACGCGGGCAGTGGGTGTGGGTCAGGTGCCAGTTGGAAATCGCCGCGGCCTCCACAAACAGCCCGGCGTCCTGCGCAGAGAGCTCCCCCGCCACATCCCGCAGGCCCAGCCACTCGCCGTCGTACCCGGCAGCTTCTGCGCGGTCCGCCAACACCGAGAGCACAATGTCGGTCCCGACGGGCACATCCGCACCCTCCACGGCCCGGCCGAGGTAGACGGAGAGGTCGGTTGCGGTCCGTTCCCTGCTCGGAAGCAACACGATTCTTCCGCCGCGGACCAGCGTCTTGCCGTCGGCGATCAGCATCACATGCGTGGTGTCGCTGCCCCAGATGCCGTCCACCAGGCCGGGGTGGCTGCGCCGCTCGCACCCGCGGTCCATGGTGGTGCGCGCCAGCATCAGCTGGCCCAGCGGCGGGAACCCTGCAGCGGCGGTGCTAAGACTCATGCTCTCTACCGTACTCACCCCGGCGCCCGGACCGTTATTCGCGCCGCCGGCGCTGTGGACTGCGCACCGGCGGTGCCCCGCCGGTGCGGCCTGCCTCACCCTTCCGGCGACTCGCCGCGGCCGTGGCCGGGCTGCCGGTACCGGTTGCACGTACGGTGGACTACGTGAGAAAGACACCTCTGGAGCTGGCGGCCATAGCCACCGCGGCCGTTCCCGGGTTGACGCCCACGGGCGTTGCCGGGCTGCCGGATGATGCGGCGGATTTCCAGTCCGCGGTACTCACCGATGCGTCCGGCAAGCGGTGGCGCGTGCGTTCTCCGAAGCACGCCGAGGCGAGCATGCGGCTCGAAACGGAACTGCTGGTGCTCCGGGCCTTCTCGCCCGCGATCCGCGCGGAGTTGCCTTTCCAGGTGCCCACGGTCGCCGGGACCGTCCAGCAGTCCGAGCTGCGCACCTTCGTTTACAACCACGTGCCGGGGAGCATGCTGGCGCTGGAAGCTCTGGTCGCCGCCGGCGCCGCCGTCCCGGTATCGATCGGACGGGCGACAGCCGGCATCCACGACCTGCCCCAGCGCATGGTCGACGCCGCGGATCTGCCCAGCTACACGGCCGACCAGTTCCGCCAGCGCAAGCTCAACGAACTCGACCAGGCTGCCACCACCGGCAAGATACCGCCGGCCCTGCTGCGCCGGTGGGAGCACGCCCTGGAGGACGTGGCCCTTTGGAAGTTCAATCCGTGCGTGGTGCACGGCGACCTGCACGAAGACAACCTCCTGGTCCAAGACGGCAGCGTCAGCTCGGTGACCGGTTGGACCGACCTGCGCATTGGCGATCCCGCCGATGACTTCGCGTGGCTGGTGGCCGTGCACGAACAGTCGTTCGCCGACGTCGTGCTGGAGTCCTACCGCAAGTACCGCAAGGACCCGGTCGATCCCCACCTGATGCGCCGGGCAGCGCTGTCCGCCGAATTCGCGCTGGCCCAATGGCTGGTCCGCGGACTGGCTGCGGGCGACCAGACCATGGTTGACGAGGCGGTCGACATGCTGAACGAGCTCGAGGCCGACGTGGCCGTACACGGCGGCCAGCCCATCAGTGTCACCGCTCCCCCGCCGCCTGCCGTTCCGCCCACGGTTGCCGCTGTCCCTGCGGCTCCGGCCCGGGAACCGGCCGCCGGTTCCGAGGGCCGGAACCGTGCCGCTGAGCCGGCTGCTGCCGACCGGCCGACAGGGGACGAAGCGGCGGACGGCGAGCAGGACGGCGCCGGCAGGGCGGCTGCGGCGGGTGGGAACGGTTCGGCCGGGCAGGAGCACCGGCACGACGAACCGGCCCGCGTCCAGCTCGCCGGGCGATCCGGGAGTTCCAAGGTCACGCTGCTCCCGGTTGAGGGGCCTGACGTCGATCCAGCTTCTCCGGCACCGCCCGCGGCGGAACAGGACGCCGCGGAGCCTGCGCCGCCGGAGAACGGCCGCGCCGACGGCGCAGCGGCCGCCGGCAAGGAGGCCCCGCCGGCCAAGGAAGCCGAGCCTGCGTCCGCGGACACCACGGCACTTCCGATCATCAACCAGCGGCGCTGACACTGCTGCGCGGCGCCGCTGACCGCTGACCGCTGCTGTGCGGGGCGCTGACCGCTGCCGCGCGGCGGCCCTACGCGTAGGCCCGCAGCACCGCCGCCTCCAGCTCCGCCTCGCCGGCCAGGCCGTGCGGGCGCACCAGTTTGTCCTGCCCGACGTAGTAAAAGGCGGCCTTGACGCGGTCCAATTCGATGCCGTGCAGGCGTGCCCACGCCAGCCGATAGACGGCCAGCTGCACCGACTTCACCGACAATTGCCGGCCCGTCGGCGCGGTTCCGGTCTTCCAGTCGATCAGGTCCCAGCTGCCGTCGGCGTCGCGGAACACGGCGTCGATGCGCCCGCGCACCACGACGCCGCCGACGCGGGTCTCGACGGGCACTTCGATGGCTGCCGGGACCCGGTTGGCCCATTCGGATGCCTTGAAGTTCTCGACCAGTCCGGCCAGCTCATAGGCCTCGTCGACGAAGGCGTCGGCCGCGTCCGGGTAGGCCTCGAGATCTAACATCCCCGTGGTGCCGAAGTATTCCTCGATCCAGCTGTGGAAGGCGGTACCCTTTCTGGCGGCCATGCCGGGCTTCCGGGGCACCGGGCGCCGCAGGCGCCGCGTGACTTCGTCCGGGTCGTCGGCCAGGTCCACCAGCAGCGACGCGGAGACGTGCGCCGGCAGCTCCACCTCGCCGGCGGTCGGTGCGGCATTGTGGCGTTCCAACAGCAGCCTGGCCTCATGGGCCCAGGTCGAGTCCGCGGCCGGCTGCCGGTGCTGTGCCAGCGACTCCAGCACGGCCTGCGCGGCCTGTTCCATGGCCGCCCGGCGGCCCGGACGCTGCCGCTGCGGGACACCGCTGCGGTAGACCCGCGGCCCTTCCAACGGGTCGAAGGGCCACATGGCTGTTTCCACTTCGGCCCGAAACGGATTCTCCGGCCCGAGTTCCTCGTCCCCTACCCATTGCCGCACTTGCACTGCCGTGGGTTCGTCCTGTGACATTGCGTGCAGTTCGGCCAGGAAGGCCGACACGGCCGTGGGCTTGACCTTGCTGCCGGTCCAGCCGGCGGAGCTGCAGACCAGCAGGTGCTTGGCCCGGGTGTAGGCGACGTAGGCCAGCCGGCGCTCTTCGTCTTCACCGTGTGCCTGGACTTCCGACTTGTAGTCCGCTTCCGCGTTCAGCCAGGACAACTGGTCCGGCTGGTCGGTATCCCACTGGGGAAGGTCGGACCGGTCTCCGCGCAGCGGCCAGGGCAGGGCGGCGTGGCCGCTGCTCCACCGGTTGTCCGAGGAGGAGGGGAAGGCGCCGTCGTTGAGTCCGGGGACGAAGACTGCGTCCCATTCGAGCCCCTTGGAAGCGTGCACGGTCAGCAGCTGCACGGCATCGTGCCGCACGTCCACCTGCGCCATGTCCAGGCCTCCCTCTTCGGCGGCAGCCGCTTCCAGCCACGCCAAAAAGGCCAGCAGGTCCACGCGCTGCGATGTCTGCATGAACGCTGCCGCCGCGTCGTGGAAAGCATCAAGGTTGCGCCGCGCCTGGTGGATGCTCTGCCCGGGTTTGGAGGCAACCTCGATGTCCAGCAGCATGGTGCGTTCCACCTCGCCCAGCAACAGCGTCAGGTCGTCGCCGACGAAGCTGCGCAGGTAGCGGACCTCTTCCGCGAGGCGCCCCAGACGCTCCAGCGCGACGGGTGTCAGCGACCGCCCGTGGCGCGAGGTCCAGCCCGGCTTGGGCAGCCGGTCCAGCGCCTCGACCAGGGACGCGGCCTCGGCCAGGTCCTGTTCGACGACGGCCTCCCCCGCGGCCTCGTCCCGGTCCAGCTCGGCGGCCTCGCCTGCCGTTGCCGCGCGGCGCCGGCTTTCCAGGAACCGGGACCAATCGGCCAGGGCCATCAGGTCCGCCGGTCCGATCCGCCAGCGTGCCCCCGCCAGCAGCCGCATCAGCGCGTCGGACCGTCCCGGATCAGCCAGGACGCGCAGGGTCGCCACGAGGTCCACGATCTCCGGCTGCGCCAGCAACCCGGCCAGCCCGATGATTTCGTAGGGAATGCCCCGCTCTTCGAGTACCTTGGCGATGCCCGGGATCTGTGCCCGCCGCCGGCACAGCACGGCCGTGCTGACGGGTTCGGCACGGCCGGTTTCAGGGTCCCGGGCGAAAACCGTCTTCCGTGCCCGTTCGATCGCGTCGGCGAGGGCGAGGGTCTCCTCCGCCTCGGTCGCGTAGCGCCCCAGTGCCACCGTCCCTTCCGTGGCTCCCGGCCGTGGGCGCAGCGGCGGCACGCTGATCCGGCCGGGGCGCGGACGGTTCGGGTCTTCCCGGTTCAGCGGTGCCGAGATCCGGTTGGCCATCCGCAGGATGTTGATGCTGTTGCGCCAGGCCACCGTGAGGAAACCGGCCGGAGCCGGGGCCCGCCGGCCGTCGTCGCCCACCAGGGGAAAGTGCTCCCGGAAAGCGAAGAGCTGACCGGCGGAGGCACCGCGGAAGCCGTAGATGGACTGGTTCGGGTCGCCCACTGCGGTGACGGCATGCCCGTCGCCGAACAGTTCGGAGAACAGCACCATTTGGGCGTGGGAGGTGTCCTGGAATTCGTCCAGCAACACGACTTTGTAGCGGCTGCGTTCCAGCTGGCGGGCCTGCGGCACTTCACGGGCGATGCGGGCCGCGAGGGAGACCAGGTCACCGAAATCCAGCACCCCCCGTTCCCGCTTGGCCCGGTTGTAGCCGGCCGCCAGGTTGGCCACGGTGATCCGGGTCCGCAGCCGGTCCAGCAATTTCCGCACCTCCGCCTTGGCCTGCTTGGTGCTGCCGTCGATGTAGGGAAGGGCGGCGATCCGCTCCACCTCCTCCGCGAGGTAGCCGGCAGCCTGGTCCGGGGTGACCAGATGCTCCGAGCATTCCCCGGCGAACTGCATCACGGCGTTGACCAGGGTCGATTTGCCGGCCACCAGGTGCTCGATGGGGCCGTCGTACGCCTCCACGCAGTGGCTGGCCAGCTGCCAGGACTGCGCGGTGCCCAGCAGCACCACGTCGCGTTCAATTCCCAGGCGCAGCCCGTAGTCGCTGACCAAACCATTGGCGTACGAGTGGTACGTCGAGACCTTCGGTTCCACCAGTCCGGCAGCATCGTCGGCGTCCTGCGGCAGCAGGCCCTTGCGGTCCAGCTTGGCCAGCTGCGCGCGGATCCGGGCGGCCAGCTCGCCTGCGGCCTTGCGGGTGAAAGTGACGCCGAGGATTTCATCCGGGCGGACAAAGCCATTGGCCACGAGCCAGACAACGCGGTCGGCCATTGTCGCCGTCTTGCCGGAACCCGCGCCGGCGATGACCAGCATCGGCTGCAGCGGGGAGCTGATGATGGCCGACTGTTCGGCTGTCGGCAGGTGCTGGCCCAGCAGTCCGGCAAGCTCTTCCGGGCTGTAGGTTGTGGTGACCGTTCCTATGCTCATTCGGTGACCTGCCTTCCTTCTGCGCACAGGGGACAAATTTCCGGTGCACGGCAGCCGTGACCGCCGTTGCCGGACCGCTGCGGATCGTGCCGGGCCTCGAATTCGGAAGCGGCCATGAGCGCCGCGGCCTCGTGGATCATCGCTGTGGCCCAGTCTTCGCCGTCGGCAAGGCTCTCCTGCTGCTGGACTTTGACCGATTTCAGGTCCTGTCCCAGTTGGACCAGGGAAGCGCCGCCCGGGGCTGACGCATGTTCGGGGAATCCTCCGGCCTGGACCGCCGCCTGGTAGCTGCCCAGCTGCGGGTGCCGCTCCAGTTCTGCCTTGGTCGGGGCAGCGCGTCCCGTTTTCAGGTCCACGATGTGGAGCCGCCCGTCGGCGTCCAGTTCCAACCGGTCCACTTGTCCACGCAGCCTGGCCACGCGTTCCGGACCCGGCAGGTCAACCGAGAAGTCCTGTTCCACGCCGACCAGGCTCCGGCCCTCCGCACGCATCTGGATCACGTACTGGGCCAGTCTCCGGACCATTCCTTCGGCACGGTTGAAGTCAAGCCGTCCCTCCCAGTTCTCCTTCATCCCCAACTGCGGCCAGCGTCGGACCAGTTCGGCCACGTATTCCGTTCCCGTGCCCGCGGGGATGTCTTGCGCAATTCCGTGGACCAGGGTGCCCAGGCTGCGGGCGAAGTCGGTGGCCGCTTCGCCCCCTGCCGCTTGGATGAACCAGTCGAGCGGGGATTTCTGGACGGCTTCCACCTTTGAGGGGGAAACCGGGACGGGTTCCCCCTCCGGAACGACCGGTGCCGTGCTGCTCAGCGGCAGCAGTCCCCACCAGTCGCGCGGGTGAGCGCCGGGCACCGGCACCGGGCTGGCCGCCAGCATGGCGAGCACGGCGGCCGCATCCGCCGCCTCTTCCGGACGGGTCGAGGCTTGCTGGGCGGCCTGCCGGAGTTCCGCTGCCAAGGCACGCACGGTTCGCGGGCGGAGGACTTCGGTCGCCGGACGGGGGGTTTCCGGATCCAGCCAGGGCTCAACCAGATCGAGGAACTGGGACGGCTGGGCGTCTTCGGACTGCACCGCCGTGCAGATCAGCCGGCGTTCGGCGCGCGATATGGCCGTGGAGAAACTGCGCAATTCGTCGTACCGGATTTCCCGCAGCCGGGTCACCGCGTCGATCCGCCGGGCCTCCTCGACGCCGCGCTCCAAAACCTCCACGAACTCCGTGCTGCCCAGCAGTTCGCCACGCAGCCTGGTGTTCGGCCACACCCCCTCCTGGACGCCCGCCACGATGACCAGCGGCCAGCCCCGGCCCGCCGCCGAGGCGGGCGTGAGCAGTTCCACGGCTTCCCGCACCTGGGCGCGCGGCGCGAGGTTGTCCATCGGCAGTTCCTGGTTCAACAGGTATTCCAGGAACTGCCGCGGGCTCGAGCCGGGGAGTTGGTCCACATACCGCTCGGCGGTCTGGAACAGCGCCATCATGGCGTCGAGGTCCCGGTCGGCCCGCACGCCGACGGGGCCGCCTTGCAGTGCCTGTGCCGCCCAGCGATCGGAGAGCCCGGTGGCGGACCACAGTGCCCACAGCACCGTCTCGGCGTTGGCCCCCGGCTCGGCCTCCGCGTCCCGACCGGCCTTGAGCATCCGCGCGATCCTCCTGGCGGATCCGCCTTCCCTTCCGAGCGTGCCGAGGAACACGGGGTCGCCGATCGCTTCCACGAGCAGGGAATCGCTGGACCGGCCCCCGCCGCCGAGCAGCTCTTCGCGCCTCAGTGCCTGGCGCAGGCGGCGCAGGTCGATCGCCGTCGCGCCGCCGATCCTGGAGGTCAGGAGGGCGACGGCAGCGTCGGGGGTGAGTAGTTCCGGCTCCAGGGCCACGGCCAACGCGTCCAGCAGCGGCCGGACCGCGGCCTCGTCGCGCACCGCGCTTTCGGCAACCGGGACCTTGACCGCGATGTCCTGGCCGGTGAGGTAGCGGGCGAGGGCCGAGAGCTGGCCGCCGGTGCGGACGATCACGGCCATCTCGCTGAGCCGGTAGCCCTCGAACAGCCTGGCTTCCAGGATCCGCTGCGCCACATAGCGGTGCTCGTGGACCGGCGACGCGACCACGTGCGAACTGGCGGCGGGCGCGTCGTTCCGGTCCGCGCCGCCGTGGGCGGGCGCGGTTCCGCTCCCGGTTTCTGCTTCCGCACCGGGATGGACGAGGTCGCGGGCGCGGTGCGCCCCGGCGACCTGCGAGATCCGGGCGGCAGCTGACTGCCAGGCGGTTGCGACTCCGGGAGCCATCCGGTGCGAACTGGTGAGGACCAGCGTGTGCAGCGGCCTGTCCGGTGTGCCAACCAGCCCGGGCAACTTGCCGAGGACATCCGGACGGGCGCCGCGGAACCCTTGGACGACGGTGTCCGGCGAGGCCGCGAAGACGGCATCCTGTCCCTCCGCAAGCAAGGCCAGGAGCTCGAAGACCGCGGGGTTGGCTTCCTGGAGGTCGTCCGCCAGGATCAGCCGGAGGCGGCTGCGCTCCCGCTCCAGCAGGCCGGGATGCTCCAGCAGCAGCTGGCGTGCCGAAGTGATGATTCCGGCCGGGTCGAAGGCCTCGGGCATCCGGAGGTCGATCACGTCACGGTACTCGCGATACAGCCGGGCCGCCGCCATCCAGTCCGCCCGGCCATACTCTGCGCCCAACTGTTCCAGTTGCCCTGCGGTGCTGCCGTACTCGGTCAGCCGGTCGAAGAGCTGGCGGACCTCCTGCCGGAAGCCGCGGGTCGCCAGAGCCTGCTGCAGGTCTTCCGGCCAGCCGGCCCCCGGGCCGTAGCCGGCACGATGGCCGGCCAGCAGTTCGGCGATGATCTGGTCCTGCTCGGGTCCGGACAGCAGCCGGGGCGCGCGCTCCACCAGCGGCAGCAGTCCTTCCACCCGTGCCCGTCGGATCAGGTCGAAGGCATAGGCCGACCAGGTCCTGGTCGGGGTGGTGCCCAGGCTGCGGTTGAGGCGCCCGGTCAGCGCGTCGCGCAGGCGCGCGGCCGCCAGCCGGTTCGGGGCCAGGAACAGCAGGTTCGCCGGGTCAAGTCCGGTTTCCTCCACGCGGCGCACCGCGAGTTCCACCAGAGCGGTCGATTTTCCCGTGCCCGGGCCGCCGAGGACCAGCACCGGACCGCAGCCGGCGGGCAGGTCGATGACCTGCGCCTGGTCCGGACTCGGAAGCGGGGCACCGGCGGATCCGGTTTCGGGCCGGACCAGTTGCAGCCCGGCCGACGGCTTGGTCTCGATCATGGCCCCATCCCATCAGCCGGTTCGGACACTTTGCGCCGGAGCTCCTCGATCGCTGCGTATTCTTCAGGCCCGGGCACCCACCGGGCTTCCGCCATGCGCACCCTGGCCGGCCACGCCGCCGGCTCCGCCAGGGGCGTGCCTTCCCGGCGGTAGTGCGCCACAGCCTGTTCCATCAGCTCACCGGGCAGGGAACCATTGGCACGAATAACGCGCCACCACGGAACCGCCGCGCCGTGCAGGGACAGGATCCTGCCGACCAGCCGGGCGCCTCCGGCGTCGAGCAGCTCGGCGACATCGCCATAGGAGAGCACCCGGCCCCGCGGAACGATCGCGGCAAGGTCGAGGACCGCCTCTACTATCGCCTCGCGCATTACACCAGTGTAATTTAGCGGCCCCGCGAGGCCTGCACCGGCGGGCTGCGGGAGCCGCTTCCACACACCGCGCGGAGCCTCCCCGGGATTGTCCGATCCGCCGGATAGCGTTGCGGACATGAACAGCTGGCATACCGGTCCCCGCGCCGCCTTCGATCTCGAAACCACGGGCCGTGATCCCCACACCGCGCGGATCGTGACGGCGTCCATCGTCCTGGTCGACGCAGCGGGACAGCCGCTGCAGGAGCGGGAGTGGCTGGTGGACCCCGGAGTGGAGATCCCTGCGGAAGCCGCCGCAATCCACGGGGTCAGCACCGAACGGGCCCGCAGCGAGGGCCTGCCCGCGGCAATTGCCACCGCCGGTATCGCCGAGGCACTGACCGGCTACTTCGACGCGGGCATCCCGGTCATGGCCTTCAACGCCGCCTACGATTTCACCGTGCTGGCACGCGAATGCTGGCGGTACGGCCTGCCGGCCCCGGCGGCGGCTCCGGTGATCGATCCGTATGTCCTGGACAAACAGGTGGACCGCTACCGGCGGGGAAAGCGCACCTTGGGGGCGCTGTGCGAACTTTACGGCGTCCGTCTCGACGCGGCGCACACGTCGGCGGCGGACGCCCTGGCCACCATCGGCGTCGCGGATGCCCTCGCCCGCCGCTACGCAGCATTGTGCATCGGCGCGGCCGAGCTGCATGCCCTGCAGATCGACTGGTGCGCACAGCAGGCGGCAAATTTCGAGGCCTGGCTGCGGCGCAAGGATCCGGAAGCCGTCGTGGACGGGGTCTGGCCGGTGCGCCTGATGCCCGCCGCTGTCTGACCCTGCCCCCGCCCACACGCGCGTACCCGCCCGCCCCTGAGTCAGCGCGGCCCTGTCAACTTCGGGTCGCCGTATGACGCAACGTCCCGTCGAATTCTGGCGTGTTGTCGCGGCTGTCATAATTAATCCTTGATGGCGGCACATGCTATGGCGGCTGTCGACGCTTCAGACATCGATTCCCCGAGGTTCCATGATCACCGTTACCGACCTGCGCAAGGTCTACCGCCAAGGCGGCCGCGAAGTGGTGGCCCTGGACGGCGTCAGCCTGTCCGTCCCCAAGGGCACCGTCCACGGCATCGTCGGCCATTCCGGTGCCGGCAAATCCACGTTGGTGCGTTGCCTGACCCTCCTGGACAGCCCGACGTCCGGATCGGTATCGATCAACGGGGCCGAGCTCAGTGCCGCCCGCGACGCCGACCTGAGGTCGGCCCGGCGCCGCATCGGGATGATCTTCCAGCACGCCAACCTGATGGACTCCCGCACCACCGCCCAGAATGTGGCGCATCCCCTGGAGATCGTCAAGACGCCCAAGGCGTCCATCCGCGCCAAGGTTTCGGAGCTGATCAGGCTCGTCGGCCTGGAGGGGTTTGAGGACGCCTACCCGTCCCAGCTCTCCGGCGGCCAGCGGCAGCGGGTCGGCATCGCCCGCGCCTTGGCTTCGGACCCGGACGTGCTGCTCTGCGACGAGCCCACGTCGGCCCTGGACCCGAAGACCACCGACGAAATCCTGACCCTGATCCGTGACCTGACCGAGCGGCTCCAACTGACCGTGCTGGTGATCACGCACGAGATGCAGGTCATCAAGCGCATCTGTGATTCGGTGTCGCTGCTGGAAGCCGGCCGGATCGTCGAACACGGCCCGTTGCGCGAGGTCGCCGCCGACCTGGGCGGCCGCCTCTCGAGCACGCTGCTGCCGCTGCCTTCGGCCGAGGCGACCGGCGGGGGCACGATGCTGGAAATCCTCTATTCCGGCGAACGCGCGTCGGAGCCCGTGCTGACCGGGGCTGCCCGGGCCTTCGGCCTCGACCTGAACGTCCTGGCCGGCAGCGTGGAGTCGCTGGCCGGCACCCAGTTCGGCCACCTGCGCATCGAACTGCCGGCCGGGGCGGACACGGCTGCCCTCACCGAGCACCTGGTCGGCCAGGGCGTTGCCGTCCGCGTCCTGCAGGAGGAAGCGGCATGAACTTCATCGACGAACTGACAACCAACCCGGGCATCACCAATGCCCTGCCGGAAGCGATCGGCGAAACGTTGCTGATGGTCGGGGTCTCGGGGGCTTTCACCCTGCTGATCGGCCTGCCGCTGGGCATCTTCCTCTACACCAGTGCGCCCGCCGGGCTGCGGCCCATGCCCGTGACGAACCGGATCGTGTCGGACATCATCGTGAACATCACCCGGTCCATTCCGTTCGCCATCCTGATGATCTCGCTGATCCCGCTGGCCCGGGTCATCACCGGCACCTCGATCGGTGCCCTGGCCGCCTGCGTCTCGCTGACCATCGGCACGGTGCCGTTCTTCGCCCGCCTGGTGGAAACCGCGCTGCGGGATGTGAGCTCCGGCAAAATCGACGCGGCCCTCGTCATGGGTTCCACCCGCCTGCAGGTCGTGGCCAAGGTCCTCGTTCCCGAGGCTTTGCCCGGGCTGGTCGCCGCCTTGACGACGACGTTGGTCACGCTCGTGGGATACTCCGCCATGGCGGGCCTCACCGGCGGCGGCGGCCTCGGCCAGCTCGCCTACAACTATGGCTTCCAGCGGTTCGACACCACCGTCATGGTGGTCACCATCGTGATCATGGTGGTCCTTGTCCAGCTGATCCAATGGATCGGCGACGCCGTGGCCCGGCGGGTGGACCACCGCAGCGCTTCCACCGCAGGCTCGAAGCGCCGGCGGCATGAGCCGGTAACCGCCGTCTGAGCGCAACGTCCGCGACCGTGTCGGGACACCGCCGTCCCGCCCCCACGCTTCCCGCCCGCCTCACCGGCAGCGGAAGAATGCAGCCAGTAGCCGCTAGCTGCACCACATCCGGGACGAACCGACTTCGGCCGGCCCGGTCATTCGAAAGGAACGCACGCAGATGCGTAAAGCACTAACGCTCATTGGTACCGGCCTGGCTGCGGCCTTGGCGCTGACGGCTTGCGGTGGCTCCGAATCCACCCCCAGCGCCGAGACCACGCTGGATCCGGCCAATCCCGTCACCGTCACGGTCGGTGCCACTCCCGTGCCGCAGGGCCGAATCCTGGAATTCGTGGATGAGAATCTGGCCCAGGAAGCCGGGATCGATCTGGAGATCAAGGAATTCACCGATTACCAGACCCCGAACATCGCCCTGAGCGACGGCTCGCTGGATGCCAACTACTTCCAGCATCTGGCCTTCTTTGAGCAGCAGGTGGCTGACAAGGGCTACGACTTCGAACATGGCGAAGGCATCCACATCGAGCCGTACGCCGGGTTCTCGTCGAAGCACCAGAGCGTCGACGACCTTGGCGAGGGCGCAACCATTGCGATCACCAACGACCCGGGGAACCAGCCGCGCGCACTCAAGATGCTCGAAACGGCCGGGCTGCTGACCGGGATCGAGGACGATTCGGCGGCGCTGACGCTGACCGCGGAGCAGAACCCCAAGGGCTTGAAATTCGAGGAGAACCAGCCTGAAATCCTGGTCCAGTTGATCGAGGATCCGAAGATCGACCTGGCCATCATCAATGGCAACTTCATCCTGGATGCGGGGCTGAACACCGACGATGCAGTGGTCGTCGAGTCCTCGGAGAACAACCCGTATGCCAACTTCCTGGTCTGGAACGCCGGTGACGATAATCCTGCCGTGGCGAAGCTCGAAGAGCTGCTCCACTCGCCGGACGTGAAGAAGTTCATCGAGGAAACGTGGCCCAACGGCGACGTCTTCCCCGCTTTCTAGTCAGTCCCGAACCGCCGGCGTGAGCGGCAACGGCCGACGCCAGAAAGGTCCCCGGAAGCTTGGGCTTCCGGGGACCTTCTGTGTCCGGCCCGCCAACGACCGGCTTGCCGGTGTCTGGCCGGGCGGCGTGCCTGGTCAGCGACCGGCCTGCCGGTGTCTGGCCGGCGGCGTGCCTGGTCAGCGGCCTCGCCGGACCGGCGCGGATTCCTCGGCGGAGGTCCTTCCCGACATCACCTGAATCACCACCCAGCCCACCGCGGTGACCGGAACGGCCAGGACGGCGCCGATGATGCCGCCCAGGATGGTTCCCGCGGTCAGGGCCAACAGGATCACCAGCGAGTGCAGGCTCACCGAGCGGCCCATCACCACCGGCTGCAGGAAGTTACCCTCCAGCTGCTGCACGATGATCACGACGGCGACCACTACCAGCGCGGCCACCGGCCCGTTGGCCACCAGCGCCACCAGGGTCGCCAGCACGCCGGCGATGGTGGCTCCGACGATCGGGATGAAGCCGCCGATGAAAATCAGCACCGAGAGCGGCAGCGCCAGCGGTACCTGCAGGATGAACAGGGCGAGTCCGATGAAGAAGGCGTCGACGGCCGCGACGGTGGCGGTGCCCCGCACGTAGCTGCCCAGCACGTCCATGGCGCGCGACCCGGCCAGCTCAAGCTGCGGCCGCTTTGCCGCCGGGAACCAGCTGAGCAGGAAACGCCAGATGCGCGGCCCGTCCTTGAGGAAGAAGAAGAGGATCACGGCCATCAGGACGGCCCCGGTGACGACTTCGGCCGCGGTCGACAATCCGCTCAGCGCGCTGCGTCCCACCGTGGCGCTGGTCAGGAAGTCGACCACCCCGGCGAGCGCCTCGTCGATCTGCTGCTGGCTGACCGGCAGCGGGAAGGTGGCCAGGAACTCCTGCAGCTGCATCCAGCCCTCGCGGGCGGAGCTGACCAGCTCGTCCGCTTCGCTGCGGACCGCGAAGACGATCCCGGTGATCACGCCGCCGAGCACCACGAGGATCCCGAGGAACGCCGTCGCCGTGGCCAGCGCCGCGGACCAGCCCCAGCCGCGCAGCAGCCGCACCACCGGGCCCACGGCCGCCGCCAGAATCAGGGCGATCAGGACGGGAATGACGAGGAGCCGCAGCTGCAACAGCCCGTAGATCACCACGCCGGCCAGCAGCAGCGTGAGCAGCAGCTGTGCGGAACGGGTGGCCGTTCGTCCGAGTCCGTCGGACCAGATCGCGCGGGGCGGCATGGGCGCCGGGGCCGGATCCAGCCGTGACTGCACCGGCGCGGGGGCCGGCTCGGTCCCGGACCGCACCGGCGGCGGCCCGGCCTCCGCCAGGGGCGCCGCGGCGTCCGCCAGGAGCGCCTCGGCGTCGTAGTCTTCCGGTGTTTGCCTGCGCCTGGAGAACAGGCCCATCTGCACGCTCCTGGGTTCGCGCGGCGATTCCGTGTACCGCCGTCAGCATCAGTCTGCCATGCCGCTGTCCCCGGGACCGGGCGGCAGGCGGACGGCGACCCCCGCCCCCGGCACCGGAGTTGCGGTCAGGCCGGCGGCGTGGCCGCCGCGGCAGCCCGCGCGGCCGCCGGCAACGCGGCGAAGATTTTCTCCATCGCGGCGTCGTCGTGCGCCGCCGAAAGGAACCACGCTTCGAACACCGACGGCGGCAGGTAGACGCCGGCGTCGAGCATGGCATGGAAGAAGGGGGCGTAGCGGAAGGCTTCCTGGCCCTGGGCGTCGGCGTAGTTGTGGACGCCGTTGGCCGAGGTGCCGAAGGCCACGCTGAACAGGTTCCCCGCGGTCTGGATGCTGTGGTCCACGCCGGCCTTGGACAGGGCGGCGGTCAGCGCGGCCTGCAGTTCGAGCGAGCGGGCGTCGATCGCCGCGTAGACCGCGGGCGTCGCGGCGGTCAGGGTCGCGACACCGGCCGCCATGGCGATCGGGTTGCCGGAGAGCGTGCCGGCCTGGTAGACGGGACCGGACGGCGCCAGGTAATCCATCACGTCGGCGCGGCCGCCCAGGGCCGCCACCGGCATGCCGCCGCCGATGACCTTGCCGAAGGTCAACAGGTCGGGCACGAACGGATCGGCTGCCCCGTCGGCTCCCCCGGTCAAGCCCCAGTAGCCGGCGTAGCCGGTGCGGAAGCCGGTCAGCACCTCGTCCAGGATCAGCAGCGCCCCGTGCTCCCGGGTGATGCGGGACAGGGCCGCGTTGAAGCCGTCGGCGGGGGTAACCACGCCCATGTTCGCGGGGGCCGCTTCGGTGATGACGGCGGCGATCTGGCTGCCGCGGGCGGCGAACACTTCCTCGACGGCGGCGACGTCGTTGTACGGCAGCACCAGGGTCTCCGCGGCCGTCGCCTCGGTGACGCCCGCCGAACCCGGCAGGGCCAGGGTGGCCACGCCCGAGCCCGCGGCGGCCAGCAGCCCGTCCAGGTGCCCGTGGTAGCAGCCGGCGAACTTCACGACCAGGTTGCGGCCGGTGTAGCCGCGGGCCAGGCGCACGGCGGTCATCGTGGCCTCGGTGCCGGTGGAGACCATGCGGAGGCGCTCGACGGCGGAGACCCTGCCGACGACCAGGGCCGCCAGTTCCGATTCGGCGGGCGTGGAGGCGCCGAAGGACAGTCCCCGGTCCACGGCCGTGTGCACGGCCTCGAGGACGGCCGGATGGGCGTGGCCCAGCAGGGCCGGGCCCCAGGAGCACACGAGGTCTACGTACTCGCGCCCGTCGGCGTCGGTGAGGTAGGCCCCCTTGGCACCGACCATCATGCGCGGCGTCCCGCCGACGGAGCCGAAGGCCCGGACCGGTGAGTTCACCCCGCCGGGCATCAGCTGGCGGGCGCGTTCGAAGAGTTCCTCGGAGCGGATGGCTTTAATCATGGTCTTGGGTCCTTTCGGGACAGCGGAATCCGCTGCGGACGGGTCGTGCTGCGCGGCAACCGGCGGCCGACGGTGAACTGTTACTTCAGCCAGCGGGCGATTTCCGGGGCCCAGTAGGTCAGCACCATGTCGGCGCCGGCGCGGCGGATGCCCAGGACAGATTCCAGGATGGCCGCCTTCCGGTCGATCCAGCCATTGGCGGCGGCTGCCTCGATCATCGCGTACTCGCCGGAGATCTGGTACGCGGCCACCGGCACAGGAGACATCTCCGCCACGTCGGAGAGGATGTCCAGGTAGCTCATCGCGGGTTTGACCATAACCATGTCCGCGCCTTCTGCCAGGTCCAGTTCCACTTCCCGGATGGCTTCGCGCCGGTTGGCGGCGTCCATCTGGTAGGTCCGCCGGTCCCCGGTCAGCTGCGAGTCGACCGCTTCGCGGAACGGCCCGTAGAAGGCCGAGGCATACTTTGCGGCGTACGCCAGGATGGAGACGTCCTGGTAGCCGGCCTCGTCGAGTGCCTGCCGGATCACCGCCACCTGTCCGTCCATCATGCCGGAGGGACCGAGCACGTCCGCGCCGGCAGCCGCCTGGGCGACGGCCATTTCCGCGTAGATCGACAGCGTGGCGTCGTTGTCGACGGTGCCGTCGGGGGCCAGCACGCCGCAGTGGCCGTGGTCGGTGAACTCGTCCAGGCAGACGTCGCCCATCACCACCAGGTCGTTCCCGACCTCCGCTTTCACGTCGGCGATGGCGCGGTTCAGCACGCCGTCGGGATCCACTCCGGCGCTGCCCGTGGCGTCACGCACCTGGGGAACTCCGAAGAGCATGATGCCGCCGAGGCCCAGCTCCACGGCCTCGGCGGCCGCGCGCTTGAGCGTGTCGGTGGTGTGCTGGACCACGCCCGGCATGGACTGCAGCGGTACCGGTTCGCTGAGGCCTTCGCGGATGAAGGCGGGCAGGATCAGCTGGTTCGGGTGGGTCCGGACCTCCGCCGTCATCCGGCGGATCGCCTCGGTGGCCCGCAGCCGGCGCGGCCGGTGGGAGGGGAAGCTCATGGCGTTCCTTCTGGTTCGGTGGGATGGTTTTCAAGCGACCGCGCCAGGGCGTCGGCGATGCCGGGCGGCGTCGGTTCGGCAGCGGTGGCGGCGATCTCCAAGCCCAGTTCGGCGCCCTGCCGAGCGGAACTGGTGCCGATCGCGATCAGCCGCAGTCCGGCCGGCCACGGGTCAAGGAGTACCGCCAGCCGCCTGGTGACGCTGGGCGAGGTCAGGACGACGGCGTCGATGGCGCCGTTGCCGGCGCGGCTGCGGAATTCCGCGGGCGTGATGAGTTCCAGGTCGTCGGCGGGCTCGCGGGCGGCGATCTCCAATTCCGCGGTCAGGCGGAGCTCGGGACGGGCGGGGTAGTCCACCGTGCGGTAGGCGGTCACGGGCAGCACCTGCCAGCCCTTCGCCATCAGGCCTTCGAACACCGTGGGCGCCGCGATGTCGGCCTGCGGCAGCAGGACCAGCATCCGCTCGGCCGGGCCGCCGGCGGTTTCCGGCGGCAGCGGCCACGCATCGACCAGGCCGACGGCGTCCATGCTGCCGGGTGGCACCAGGTCGACGGTGAGGCCCTCGGCCTCCAGCGCCCTGGCGCTCGGGCTTCCGACGGCCGCAATCTTCGTGTCCCCTGCCAGCGCGGCGAGGCTGGTGCCACGCTCCAGTGCGCACGCCTTCAGCGCCCGCACCGTCGTGATGCTGGTAATGACCAGCCAGACGGCCTTGTTCTGCGCCAGCAGGGTCAGGGCCTGGTCCAGTTCGTCCGGCTTGTCCGTCCGTTCGAAGTCGATCAGCGGCAGGACGCTGGGGGACGCGCCGCGGCGGACCAGTTCGGCGGCCATGCCGGCCGCCCGGTCTGGGCTGCGCGGCAGCACCACCCGCAGGCCCTGCAGCTGGTTGTCCGGCGCGCCGCGCTGCCACAGCAACGCCATCGTCAGCGCCCGGCCAGGCTCATCAGGTCGCCGGCACCCTGCCCGAGCAGCTCTTCAGCCAGTCGTGCGCCCAGGGCCACGGCATCCTCGGAACCGGCTGCCTGCACCGTCCGCTCGCCGTGCAGCAGCCGGCTGCCGTCGGGGCTGCAGACCACGGCCCGCAGCACCAGGGAGCCGGCGTCGACCGATGCCAACGCCCCGACCGGGGCGCTGCAGCCGGCTTCCAGCCGCGCCAGCAGCGACCGTTCGGCCGTCACCGCCAGGCGGGTGTCCGCGTCGTCGTAGTCGGCCAGCGCGCCGGCCAGCGCCGTCCCGGAAGCTGCGTCGGCAACCCGGCATTCGACGGCCAGCGCGCCCTGGCCGGGGGCCGGCAGCATGACCGACGGATCCAGCAGCTCCGTGACGTGCTCGGTGCGCCCCAGCCGTGCCAGCCCGGCCGCGGCGAGCACCACGGCGTCGAGATCTGCGTGCTTTCCCTCGTGCCTTTCTTCGCCCGTGAGCCCCTTGACCCGTCCCAGGCGGGTGTCCACGTTGCCGCGGATATCCACCACGTCCAGGTCGGGGCGGGCGGCACGCAGCTGGGCTGCCCGGCGCGGGGAGCCGGTGCCGACCTTGGCGCCGGCCGGCAGCCCGGCCAGGGTCAGCCCGTCCCGGGCGCAGAGGGCGTCGCGGACGTCGACGCGGGCGGGAATGGCGGCGATCTGCAGCCCGTCGGCCACGCCGGTGGGCAGGTCCTTCAGCGAATGCACGGCCACGTCGCAGCGGTCATCCAGCAGGGCCTCGCGCAGCGCGGCGGTGAAGACTCCGGTTCCGCCGATCTGGGCCAGCGGCCCCCGCAGCACGTCGCCCTCGGTCTTGATCCGGACCAGTTCATACTCCAAGGCCCCGCCGGCGGCCAGCGCCTCGGCCACGGTGGTGGTCTGGGTGACCGCCAGGGCGCTGCCGCGGGTGCCGATGCGGACTGTGACGGTCATGGCTGCGGCACCCCCACGGTCGAATCCATGCCGGCCACCGTCGGTTTCTCGCCGCGGCGGTTGGCGCAGCAGCCGGGCATGCACACGTCCATCCAGGGTCCCAGGCCGGTCAGCGCCGGGCGGTCCGCGCGGTGCTGTTCCACCGTCCGCTCACAGACCAGGTCCACGAGGCCCTCGACGAACTTCCGGTGCACGCCCGGGGTGGGCACGCGGGCGGCGGCCAGCCCGAGGCCGCGGCAGGTCTCCAGTGCCTCCGTGTCCAGGTCCCACATCACCTCCATGTGGTCGCTGACAAAGCCCAGCGGCACGATGACCACGCCCTTCACCCCCTGCGCGGGCAGCTCTTCGAGCGCGTCGTTGATGTCCGGCTCCAGCCACGGCACATGCGGCGCGCCGGAGCGGGACTGGTAGACGAGGGACCAGTCGACGCCGGCTGCTCCCGGAACGCGGTCCAGGACGGCCCGGGCGGTGGCCAGGTGCTGCGCCACGTAGGCGCTGCCGCCCTCGTAGTCCACCCCGCGGGGCCCGGCGTTTTCGGCGTCCCCGAGGGGAATGGAGTGGGTCGCGAACATCACGTGGACCGGCGCGTCCGCGGCGCCCTGCGCGGACAAGTCGGCGCGTACCCGGTCCAGGCCCTCGGCCAGGCCCTCGGCGAACGGTTCCACGAAGCCCGGGTGGTCGAAGTACTGGCGCACCTTGTCCACTTCCAGCTTGCCGGCGAGCCCGGTCTCGACCAGGGCCATGCCGAAGTCCTCGCGGTACTGGCGGCAGCTTGAGTAGCCGGCGTAGGCGCTGGTGGTCACGGCCAACACCCGGCGGTGGCCGGCGTCGTACGCTTCCTTGAAAACATCGGTGATGTACGGATCCCAGTTGCGGTTTCCCCAGAGCACCGGCAGCTCGATCCCGCGGCGGGCCAGCTCGGCCTCGAGCGCCGCCTTCAGTGCCCGGTTCTGCGCGTTGATGGGGCTGACGCCGCCGTTGGCGCGGTAGTGCGTGGCGACTTCTTCCAGCCGTTCATCGGGGATCCCGCGGCCGCTGGTGACGTTGCGGAGGAAGGGGATGACATCGTCCTGGCCCTCGGGGCCGCCGAAGGAGGCCAGCAGCAGGGCGTCGTACTTCTTCGGCTGCATGGTTCCGTCGGCGGCGACGCCGGCACGCGGGTCAAAGGACGGTTCGGCGGACTGGTTCACCGCAGCACCTCGGCGATTTCGGCAATGCTGATGCGCCTGCCGGTGTAGAACGGGATCTCTTCGCGCACGTGGTTGCGCGCGTCGGTGTAGCGCAGGTGGCGCATCAGGTCCACCAGGTCGATCAGTTCGGGGGCTTCCAGGGCCAGGATCCATTCCCAGTCCCCCAGCGCGAACGAGGCGACCGTGTTGGACAGCACCTGCGGGAAGTCGCGGCCGAGCAGTCCGTGGTCGCGCAGCATCTTGCCGCGTTCCTCGGCCGGCAGCAGGTACCACTCGTAGGAGCGCACGAAGGGGTAGACGCAGAGCCAGGCCTCCGGGTCCTTGCCCAGGGAGAAGGCCGGGGCGTGGTTCTTGCTGAATTCGGCATCGCGGTGGACGCCCATCGCGGACCAGACCATCTCGGCGGGGGCGAACAGCGGGGTCCTGCGGATGTCGCGGACCGCCGCCTGGAGTTCGTCCGGCTGCGGTCCGTGCAGCCAGATCATCACGTCGGCGTCCTCGCGCATAGCGGAAACGTCGTACGCGCCGCGCAGGGTGACGTTGCGGCCGGCGAGTTCGGCAACCGTCTCATCGAACGCCGCGGCCGCGGACGGATCCACCGGTGCGCCGGTGCGCTTAAAGACCGTCCAGAGGGTGTAGAACAGTTCCTCGTCGGTGCCGCCGGCGGCGGGGATTGCTGACTCTGACCTTGCCGATTCGCTCATGCTTACCAGTCTGCCTTCTGCATCGTAATTAATCGAAAACCACTTCTACATATTGTAGAAGATCAGTGCGCCGCCGGCTGCAGCCGTGCGGCGAGATCGCGTGCACGGCGCCGTGCGTCCCCCACCACGGCCACCAGCCCGGTGCCCGCCAGCCATGCCCCGGTGCTGCCCAGCCCGGGATGCGCAACCAGTTCGCGGCGCACCGCTGCCACCCGCTCGCGGTGCCCCACGGTGGCGGACGGAAGCGCGTTGGTCCAGCGCACCACCTTCGAGCCCACCACGTCGTCGTCGCCCACGGCCACCCCCAGCAGGAAGCTGGCATCGGCCAGCGCCTGGCGGTAGAGCCTGTCGTCGGCCCAGCCGGTGAAGTCCTCGGCGCCCCGCTGCCCCACCGCGCGCCCGTAGGACAGCCGCAGCACGTGGCTTCCCGGGCCTGCTTCGTCCGCCAGCCACGGCCATTTGGCGGTGGCATGGGTGAGTGCCTTGGCCTTGACGTTGCGCACCGACGGCGCCACCAGCATGCCGGTGCCCCGCGGCATGGCGTCGAGGTCGGGCAGGTCCACCACCAGGGTCACCAGCGAGACGGCGGGTCCGGTTTCGGGTTCCAGTCCGGCCAGCCCGGGGACGGCGCCGGAGAGCAGCCGGACGGCGGCAGCGCCATCGGCCGCCAGCATCACGGCGTCCGCGCGGAACGTCCCGGCCGCCGACTCGACCTGCCACCCGCCGCCGTGCCGGGTGACGGCTGTGGCTTCCGCCCCGGTGTGCAGGGCCACGTGACGGGCTTTCAGGTCGGCCAGCAGGGCCTCGGCCAGCCGCCCCATGCCGCCGGCGATGCCGGCCACGTTGGAACCGGCCGGGGCGGCCTTCCGGATGGCGCCCACCGCGGCGGCCAGGGACCCGTGGGCGGCCACCGAGGCGCGCAGGCCCGGCATCACCGAGTCCACGTCCAGCACATCCGGATCCGCCGAGTACACCCCGCCTGCCACCGGCGCGACCAGTTTCTGCAGCACGGCATCACCCATCCGGGCGCGCACCAGCTGGCCCAGGCTGAGCTGCTCGCGGCGCAGCAGCGAACCCAGCGGCATGACCTTGTCGCCCGAGGCGCGCAACGCCGCCCGGCGGCCGATGGCACGCACCACGTCCGGGTCGGAAGGGTCTGCCGGGATGCCGAGCACGCCCGTCTTCGGGAGCCGTTGCGCACCGTCCGGCAGCTGGATCCAGGCGCCGGCCGGGTTCGGCTGGACAATGTCGTTGCCCAGGCCCAGTTCGCCGATCAGGTCCGGGACCACGCTGGAGCGCGTCGCGAAAGATTCGGCGCCGGCGTCGAGCATCAGCCCGCCCACCTCATGCCGGACCACGCAGCCGCCGAACCGGGGGCCACGCTCCAGGACCGTCACCTCGACGCCGGCCAGCGCCAGCTCGCGCGCAGCGACCAGGCCGCCGATCCCGCCGCCGACGACGACGGCGGTGCCCGGCTTGGGCTTGCGCCCGCCCTGCCGTTCGGGACGGCGGGCGGGCTGCGGATGCGGGTGCTGCATGGCTACGGGGCCACGGAATGAATCAGCTTGACCACCCGGGTCAGGACCTCCGGGTCCGTCTCCGGCGGCACGCCGTGGCCCAGGTTGACCACGTGGCCCGGGGCGCCGCTGCCGGCGGCCAGCACCTCGCGCACATGGGCCTCCAGCACCTCCCACGGCGCCGACAACAGCGCCGGATCGATGTTGCCCTGCAGCGGCGTGCGTCCGCCCAGCCGGCGGTTCGCCTCGTCCAGCGGCAGCCGGTAGTCGACGCCGATCACGTCCGCCCCGACGTCGCGCATGGCCACGAGCAGTTCGGACGTGCCGGTGCCGAAGTGGACCAGCGGCGCGCCCAGGTGGCGGACGTGGTCCAGCGCGCGCGACGACGCCGGTGCCACGCGCCGACGGTAGTCAGCCAGGGACAGCGAACCCGCCCAGGAATCGAACAGCTGTCCCGCACTGGCACCCGCTTCCAACTGCGCCCGCAGGAACTTGCCCGAAGCGTCGGCGGCCCAGCCGGCCAAGGCATCCCAGGTCTCCGGGTCGGCATGCATCATGGTGCGCGGCCCCAAGTGGTCGCGGGACGGCCGGCCCTCCACCATGTACGCGGCAAGCGTGAACGGGGCGCCGGCGAAGCCGATCAGCGGCTTGGCAGCGAGCTCGGCCACCGTCAGCCGGACCGCCTCGCGGATGGGCTCCAGCGATTCGTCGGTGAGTACCGGCAGGGCGGCGACGTCGGCGGCGGTGCGGACGGGTGCGCCCAGGACCGGGCCGACACCGGGGACGATGTCAACATCCACCCCGGCCAGCTTCAACGGGATAACGATGTCGGAGAAGAAGATGCCTGCGTCCACATCGTGGCGGCGCACCGGCTGCAGGGTGATTTCCGCCGCCAGTTCCGGTTTCAGGCAGGCATCCAGCATCGCGATGCCCTGCCGCGCTTCCTTGTATTCGGGCAATGAGCGCCCGGCCTGCCGCATGAACCAGACAGGACGGCGGCCCGGCTTCCCTCCGCGGTAGGCGGTGATCAGGTCCGAGTCGGCGGTACGCCCATCCACCAGGGGATGGGAAGCATTGAGTGTCATGACATAGATTCTGGTCCAGCGGCCCTGCTTCTGGCCAACCGCGGGCGGCGCCGGGAGCGCGGGATGGCGGCGGCCACCGGCCCGAGTGGCCAATATCACCGGCGCCGGCGGCGCCCGAAACCAGGTTAACGCCGGGTTAATGGGCCAAGCTTGGAGGAGCCGACGCTGGCTTCCCGCTAAGATAGAGGCGCTGTGGTCTTACTTTCACTTGTTGCAACCCATTCCAAGGTCGATCTGGAAACGGTGGCCCGCCTGAGTGCCGGCACCTCCCGGATCGATACCGACGTGCTCGCAGACGGGTCCCCGGTCACCGGAGCCGTGGTCCTGGCTACCTGCAACCGGGTGGAAGTTTACTGCGAGACCGAGAGCGAGTCCGACCTGGAGGCCGCCCGCGCCGCGCTCATTGAACAGATCAGCCGCTGCTCGGGGCTGGACGACGCGCTGGTCGCCCGCTCCTTCGACGTGAACACCGGCGAGGATGTTGCGCGGCACCTGTTCGCGGTCGGGGCCGGCCTGGATTCGGCCGTGGTCGGCGAACGCGAGGTGGCCGGCCAGGTGCGTCGGGCCCTGATCGAGGCGCAGGAAAAGGGCACCGCGAGCGGGGGGCTGGTCCGGCTCTTCCAGACCGCTTCCCGGACGGCCAAGGACGTCGGGACGCAGACGGCACTCGGCGGCCGCGGGCTTTCGATCGTGTCGGTCGCGCTCGACCTCGCCACGGATCTGGCCGTCGAGAAGGACTGGTCGGGCAAGCAGGTTGTACTCTTCGGGACCGGCGCGTATGCCGGGGCCACCATGGCGCTGCTGCGCGAACGCGGCTGCACCCACATCAGCGTCTACTCGGCTTCCGGCCGCGCCGCGGCGTTCACCGAAACCCGCGGCGGCGTCCCGCTGACCCACGCGGCGCTGGACAGCGCGATGGCTTCCGCCGACGTCGTCATCGGCTGCAGCGGCAGCGACAACCAGGTCAGTGCCGAGCGCGTGGCCGGGGTGCGCACCGGCGTCGACAAGCCGCTCACGATCATCGACCTCGCGCTGAGCCACGACTTTGATCCCGCCGTGGGCGCGCTCGAGGGCGTGGAGCTGATCACGCTGGAGTCCGTGCGGATGGCCGCGCCCGAGGAGCAGGCCGAATCCGTGCAGCAGGCGGCCGAGATCGTCGCCAACGCGGCGCGCAGCTTCGAGGCCAGCCGGCAGGCGCGCAGCGTGGACTCCGCCATCGTGGCGCTTCGCAAGCACACCATGCAGGTACTGGAGAACGAGCTCGAGAAAGTGCGCTCGCAGCACGGCTGCACCGGCCCGGCCCAGGAAGTCGAGTTCGCCATGCGCCGCATGGTCAAGCAGTTGCTGCACCTGCCCACCGTGCGGGCGCGGGAACTGGCCGCCAACGGCGAGCAGGAGCGTTACATTGCCGCCCTGGAAGCGCTGTACGGCATCACGGTCGAAGACCCCGCCCTGCCCCGGGCCGCGGACGCGGCGTCCTGCCCGGTCGCGCACGGCGACGAGGCCGCCACTGCCTGAGGCGGCCCCGGCGCCTGCAGCCGGCCGCGGCCGGCGCCAGGGCGACCCTTAGTACACCGGCTTCGAGGGCTCCACGTCCCTGACCCACGCCAGGATTCCACCGTCGAGGTGGGATACCCGGGTGTAGCCCCGCGCCAGCAGGCTCTGCAGGACTTCGGCCGAGCGCGCGCCCGATTTGCAGTGGAAAACCAGGTCTCTGTCCCGGGGCAGGTCGTCCAGGGCCTCGCCGGACAGGATGCGTCCCTTCGGAACCAGGACGGCGCCGGGAATGTTCACCACTTCGTATTCGCCCGGTTCGCGGACGTCGATCAGCTCGAAGTCGCCCCCGCCGGCATCGCGGTCGGCCAGCATCCGGGACAGGGTGCGGGCGTCGACGGCGTGGTCGGCATCGACCCGGCGCGGCGGCGCGACCCCGCAAAACGCCTCGTAGTCGGCCAGCCCGGTGATCGGCTCGGCGTCCGGATCCTTGCGCACCTTCAGCTCCCGCCAGCTCATCTGGAGGGCATTGAAGACCAGGACCCGGCCCAACAGCGTCTGCCCGATGCCGGTGATCAGCTTGATCGCCTCGTTGACCATCACGGAGCCGATCTGTGCGCACAGGACGCCGAGCACACCGCCCTCGGCGCAGGACGGCACCGAACCGGGCGGCGGCGCCTCCGGATAGAGATCGCGGTAGTTCGGCCCGTGGGCGTCCCAGAAGACACTGACCTGCCCGTCGAACCGCAGGATGGATCCCCACACGTAGGGCTTGCCCAGCAGCGCGGCGGCGTCATTGACCAGATACCGGGTGGCGAAGTTGTCGGTGCCGTCCAGGATGACGTCGTAGCCGGCGAAAATTTCCAGGACGTTGCCGGTGTCCAGCCGGACCTCGTGCAGCACCACATCCACTCCGGGGTTCAGCGCCAGGATGCTGTCCCGCGCCGAGGCCGCCTTGCTGCGCCCCAGGTCCGCCACGCCATGGATGACCTGGCGCTGCAGGTTGCTCGCTTCCACCGCGTCGTCGTCCACGATCCCGATCCGGCCCACCCCCGCAGCGGCCAGGTACAGCATGGCCGGCGATCCGAGGCCGCCGGCGCCGATCACCAGCACCCTGGCGTTCTTCAGCCTCAGCTGGCCGGCCATGCCGACTTCGGGGATGATCAGGTGCCGCGAATACCGCTCGGTCTCGGCCTTGCTGAGGGACGCTGCCGGTTCCACGAGCGGCGGCAGCCGCCGGGTCTCCAAGGTGCTCATTCTTCCAATCTACGCCCCAGCCGGTTGCTGGTGCGTAGACTGGTCGGGACTGACACTTACTGCACCGTGGCGCTGTAAGTTTTCCTGACCGCAGCGCCGGAAGAGGCCGAGTACTACCGTGACGACAGAACCCCGCTCAGCCGCCAAGCCCACCCGACTGCCGCGGGAGGAACGACGGCGCCAGCTGCTGCAGGCGGCACACGAGGTCTTCGTGGTCAATGGCTACCATGCGGCGGCGATGGACGAGATCGCCGACGCAGCGAACGTGAGCAAGCCGGTGCTCTACCAGCACTTCCCCGGCAAGCGGGAGCTCTATCTGGCCCTGCTGGATCACCACCTGGAATCGCTGAACGCGATGCTGATGGCTGCGCTGAACTCGACGACGGACAACAAACTCCGCGTGCACGCCACCATCCGGGCCTACTACCAGTTCATCGCCCAAGACAGCCAGGCGCACCGGCTGGTCTTCGAATCCGACCTGAACAACGACCCCGACGTGAGCGGCCGCTTGGAGGACTTCAACGCGCGGCTGGCCAGCGCCATCGCCGGAGTCATCGCCGAGGACACCAAGCTCTCGGCGGTCGAGGCCACACTGCTGGGCCGGGCCCTGGCCGGCATGGCGCAGATCAGTGCCCGGCACTGGCTGCGCTCAGGCGGGGAACTGGACCAGGACGCCGCGAGCGAACTGATCTACCGTTTAGCTTGGCGCGGAATTTCACGGTTCCCGAAGGAACCCTAGGATAGATTCGCCAGTAGGGAACCCACCCGGCTTACAGCATTACCAGGAGGCATCAGCGTGGAAGTGAAGATCGGCATGCAGAACGTCGGCCGTGAAATCGTGCTCGATTCGTCGCAGTCGCCGGACGAGGTGGCCGAGATCGCGAGCCGCGCCATGAACGGCGGCGCCGAGCTGCGCCTGACCGACGCCAAGGGACGCCTGGTCATCATCCCGTCCAATGTCCTGGCCTACGTCGAGATCGGCGCCGAGGGGCCGCGCCCCGTCGGATTCGGCGCTCTCTAACCACCCATGGTCGCACTGGTCCTGCTGGTGCTCGTCGCCGCCGCCGTCGGCTTCACCGCCTGGGCGGTGGACCGGCGGCGCCACGCCTACGGGGTGCTGCTGCTGCCCGGGATCGCGGTGGCGGCGGCGGTGCTGCTCTGGTTCGTCCTCATGGCCGCCGGCCTCGGCTCCGAACCGGGCGTGCACTTCCTGTCCTGGCTGCTGCCGATGGCCGTTTCCGTTCCGGCCGCGTGGGCCGGTGCCTGGTGGATCGGACGCCGCCGCGTGCAGCGGGATACCGAACGGCTGACCGCCCTGCTGGGCTGAACGAAGCCGGCCGGGCAGGAAAGCTAGCCGGGATAGCCGTCCGGGTCCGCGTCCGCGCCAAGCTTCCGCGCCAGCACGCTCACCGCTGCCGCCGCGGACACGTCACGGGTAGTGACTGCCGAATCGGCGTCATGCGACGTGAAGCGCAACAAGACCTTGTTGTACCGCCAGTCCAGGTCCGGGTGGTGCCGCTGCTCCTCGGCCAGGTCGCCCACGGCGGCAATGAAATTCAGGGCCTCGCGCCCATTGTCCAGCTTGAACGCGCTGACCAGCGCTCCGTCCGCGTAGCGCCACTGCGGCAACCCGCGCAGCTGCCGGTCTATTTCCTCACTGTCGAGTACGTCTTTCGCACGTCCCACGATGCCCTCCCGGTTGCGCGGCGGTCTGCCGCGCGGCCCGGCTGCCGCGGCTTGCGGCCGCCTGTGCCGCCAGCCTACCGGTGAAGCCAACCCCGTTGAAGGCCTGCGCTCACGCCGTCAGGCCCAGGTCATTCATTCGGCGCGAATGGTTTTGGGTCAGCCGGGCAAACAACTCTCCGGTGGCCTGTGCCTGCCGGTCGGGATCCTGCCCCCGCATCAGCTCGCTGAGCACGGCGCGCTCAATCCCGATCCGCTGTGCCTGGGTCAAGGCCTCCCCCACCAGCCTGCGCCCCCACAGCGCCAGCCGCGAGGCCAGCCGTGGATCGTCGGCCAGCACCTGCTGCAGCCGGGCCGCGATCATGGAGATCTGCTCGGTGTTTTCCTTGATCCGGGCGACCAGCTTCTGCGTCTCGCTGTCGAGGGCTCCGGCGATGTGCAGGTAGAAGTCCCCCAGCACGCCGTCGGTGACGTAGGCCTTCATCAGGGACTCGTACCAGTCGGCCGGGCGCGTCCGGTCGTGGAAGGCATCGATGGAGGGCTGGAAAGGGGCCATGGCCGTTTCCACGTCCACGCCGAGTTGCTCCAGCTGCGCGGCCACGGCCTCGAAATGTTCAAACTCGGTCACCGCGAGCCGGCCGACTGCGGCCCGGTCATGCAGGGTGGGCGAAAAGCGTGCGTCGGAGGAAAACCGCTCGAAGGCGGACAGCTCGCCGTAGGCCATCACGCCGTACAGATCGATCAGGAATTGCCGGCGGCGGCCGGAATCCTCGCCGGGCGCTGCGGGAACGGTGCTCACGGTGCTCATGAATCCAAGGGTAGCGTCCCATTTCGACGCGGCTGCCGTTAGGCTAACCGTGTGCCGTACCCGCATTTGGACCCGAAGGTCAACGAGTCCCAGCATCTGCTGGCACGGGTGCTGAAAGACCTGCGGACAGAGTTCGACCTGCCGCAGGAGTTCGACGCGGGCGCACTCGCGGAGGCCCGGGCCGCCGTGGCCGCCCATCGGCTGCCGGAGACCGATCTGACCGCACTGGAATTCGTGACCATCGATCCGCCCGCGTCCACCGACTTGGACCAGGCCCTGTACATCGAGTCCACCGACGGCGGTTACACGGTCTGGTACGCGATCGCCGACGTCCCCTCCTTTGTGGAGGCCGGCGGCGAACTGGATGCCGAAACCCGGCGGCGGGGCCAGACCATCTACGCCCCGGACGGACGGATCCCGCTGCATCCCGACGTCATCGGCGAACAGGCCGGGTCGCTGCTGGCGGACCAGCTGCGGTCAGCCTATGTGTGGCGATTCGAGCTCGACGCCGCCGCGCGGGTCACCGCGGCCACCCTGGAACGCGCCAAGGTGCGGAGCCGGGCCAAGCTGAACTACGAGCAGGTGCAGCAGGACATCGATTCGGGCGATGCGGCGCCCACCCTGCTGCTGCTGAAGGAAGTGGGCAGCAAGCGGGTGGAGCTCGAACGCGAGCGCGGCGGGGCGAGCCTGAATGTCCCCGACCAGGAGATTGCCCATGACGGCCGGCACTACTTCATTGTCACCAGGCCGCCGTTGCCGGTGGAGGATTGGAACGCCCAGATATCGCTGATGACCGGGATGGCCGCGGCCGAGATCATGCTGGCAGGCCGGATCGGGATACTGCGCACCATGCCGGGACCGGACGCTGACGCCGAGGCCCAGTACCGCCGGCAGACCGAGGCGTTGGGGTTCCCGTGGCCGCACGAGATGGCCTACGGCGACTATCTGCGCAGCCTGGACACCACCGATCCCAAGCAACTGGCCCTGATGCACGGGGCCACCGCCCTCTTCCGCGGTGCCGGCTACACGCCGTTCGTCGGCGAGCTCCCGCCCGAACGGCAGCAGGCCGCCATTGCCGCACCCTATGCGCACGCCACGGCTCCCCTGCGGCGGCTGGTGGACCGTTTCGTGCTGGTGATCTGCCATGCCCTGTGCGCCGGCGAACCCGTCCCGCAGTGGGCCCAGGACGCGCTGGAGGAATTGCCCAAGCTGATGGCGGCTTCCGACCAGTTGGCGGGGCGGGTGGACCGCGCCGCCCTGGACGCCGTTGAAACGGCGCTGCTGAGCCACCGCGTCGGGGAAGAATTCGACGCCGTCGTGATCACCGGCACCCGGTACCCGGGCAACGGAAACGGAAACGGCGCCGGCGGCCGCAACGGGAGCGGGAACGGGAACGGCAACGGGAAGGTCCTGGTGGCCGGCAGGGGCAAAGGCAACGGCGGCCAGGAGCCGTACGGCGTGGTTCAGCTCAGCGACCCGCCGGTCACCGCACGGTGCTCGGGAATCCTGGCGGCAGGGGCCACGGTGCGCGTTCGCTTGACCATGGCGGACATCGGGGAACGGCGCCTGCACTTTGAACTGGCCGACGGTTAAGTGCCCGCACGGTGCGGCGCGGGGGCCGGTTTGCCAACGACCGGTAGACTTAACCGTGTAGTACTGGATGCCCGGTCGTTGATTGAGTGAAGTGAATCCATCAACAGATCCGTCCCTACGCGATCTTTAACCTCCTTGGCTGCCTCGTTGGCCGGCCGGGAAAGCAGTTGTTAGCCCGCGATCGGCTTCCACTGGTTGCGCCACGCTTCCGCCTTGTTCCGCTCCCGCAGCATCTGCGGGACCGTTGAGCACCGCCGGCGTCGGCGCCTGAATGAACGGTATGTAATTGAACACTGAAAATATCCAGGTGGCTGGCGAACAGCTCATCCACGCTGACAACAGCGCCGAAGAACTGGTCGTCGAGGCCGTGCTGGCCTCCGACGAACGCCCCCACGAACTGCCCAAGCAGACCTTCGCCGACTTCAACGTCCGCGCGGACATCGTGCGGTCGCTTTTCGACGCCGGCATTACCCACCCCTTCCCGATCCAGTCCATGACCCTGCCGGTGGCCCTCGGCGGCCACGACATCATCGGCCAGGCCAAGACCGGTACGGGCAAGACCCTGGGCTTCGGCATCCCCGCGCTGCAGCGGGTGGTGGGACCGGACGACGACGGCTTCGACAAGCTTCCGGTGCCCGGTGCGCCGCAGGCCCTGATCGTTGTGCCGACGCGCGAACTGGCCGTGCAGGTCGGCAACGACCTGATGACCGCCTCCAAGCAGCGCAACGCCCGCGTCGCCGTCATCTACGGCGGCCGCGCCTACGAGCCCCAGATCGAGCTGCTGCAGAAGGGCGTCGAGGTCGTGGTCGGCACCCCCGGCCGTCTGATCGACCTGCACCGCCAGAAGCACCTGAGCCTGAAGAACGTCCGCATCGTGGTCCTGGACGAAGCCGACGAGATGCTGGACCTGGGCTTCCTGCCGGACGTCGAGACGCTGCTGGCCGCGACCCCGGCCGTACGCCAGACCATGCTCTTTTCCGCAACCATGCCCGGACCGGTCATCGCCATGGCCCGGCGGTACATGACGCAGCCGACGCACATCCGCGCCGCAGACCCGGACGACGAAGGCATCACCAAGAAGGACATCCGCCAGGTTGTCTACCGCGCACACAACCTGGACAAGGACGAGGTGGTGGCCCGCATCCTGCAGGCCGAGGGCCGCGGCCGGACCATCATCTTCACCAAGACCAAGCGCACGGCCGCCAAGCTGTCCGAGGAGCTGATCGACCGCGGGTTCGCCGCCGGCGCCATCCACGGCGACCTCGGCCAGGGCGCCCGCGAACAGGCGCTGCGCGCGTTCCGCAACAACAAGGTGGACGTGCTGGTCGCGACCGACGTCGCAGCCCGTGGCATCGACGTGGAAGACGTCACCCACGTGATCAACTTCCAGTGCCCCGAAGACGAGAAGGCCTACCTGCACCGGGTGGGCCGGACCGGCCGCGCCGGTAACAAGGGCACCGCCGTCACCTTCGTGGACTGGGACGACGTCCCGCGCTGGGGCCTGATCAACAAGGCCCTCGGCCTGGACGTGCCGGAACCCCAGGAGACCTACTCCTCCTCCCCGCACCTGTTCACCGACCTGAACATTCCCGAAGGCACCAAGGGCAGGCTTCCGCGCAGCCAGCGCAAGTTAGCCGGCATCGACGCCGAGAAGCTCGAAGACCTGGGCGAGACCGGAAAGCACCCTGCCCGCTCCGGCGGCCAGCGACAGGACGGCGGCCGCGGCGGTGCGCGCCGCGGCGGCGCACGCCAGGGCGGCCCGCAGGGCCGGTCCGACTCGGGCAACCCGCGGCAGCGCCGCGGCACCGAGGAGGCAGCCACCGAGAACACGACCGTCGCCTCGGCCGACAAGCCGCGCCGGAAGCGTTCACGCACCCGCCGCCGCAACGGCGAGGTCGTCAACGGGACCGCCCAGCAGGTCACCGACGGCGCCAGCGGGGAATAGTGGCCGGTATCCGGTGGACGCCCGACGGCAGCTCGCTGGTAGTCCGGGCGGACAACGCCGACTTCCTGCCCACGCTGCCCGACGGCGCTTTCACCATGATCTACCTGGACCCGCCGTTCAACACCGGCCGGGCCCAGGTCCGGCAGCAGACCTCCATGGTGCGCAGCGCCGATGGCGAAGGCGACCGCATCGGGTTCAAGGGCAAGTCGTACCAGACGGTCAAGGGCACGCTCGCCAGCTATGACGACGCGTTCGACGACTACTGGTCCTTCCTGGAGCCCCGCCTCTCCGAGGCGTGGCGGCTGCTGGCCGACGACGGCACGCTGTACCTGCACCTGGATTACCGCGAGGTGCACTATGCCAAGGTGCTGCTGGATATGCTCTTCGGCCGCGAGAGCTTCCTGAACGAGATCATCTGGGCCTACGATTACGGCGCCCGTGCGCGCAACCGCTGGCCCGCCAAGCACGACAACATCCTGGTCTACGTGAAGAACCCGAAGGCGTACCACTTCGACAACGCGGAAGTGGACCGCGAGCCGTACATGGCTCCGGGCCTGGTGACCGCGGAGAAGGCCGCCCGCGGCAAGCTCCCGACCGATGTCTGGTGGCACACCATCGTCTCCCCCACCGGCCGGGAGAAGACCGGCTATCCTACCCAGAAGCCCGAAGGGCTGCTGCGCCGGATGGTTGCCGCGAGCAGCCGGCCCGGCGACTGGGTGCTCGACTTCTTTGCCGGCTCCGGGACGCTCGGCGCCGTGGCCGCCGGCATGGACCGGCGGTTCGTCTGCGTGGACCAGAACCCGCAGGCCATCGACGTCATGCGCAAACGGCTGGGCCGCCACGCGGCAGTGGTTGAGGCCGCCGGAGCAGAGGCCGCCGTGGGTGCCGAGGCCACGGTCGGCGCCGGGGAAACTTAACCGGCGGAAAAGAACGGCGGGGCGCGGTCCGGTTCCAGGAACCGGACCGCGCCCCGCCGTCGTTGTGGTGTCCCGGGGCGGCGGCTAGATGATGCCGCGGCCCTCCCGGCGCGCCTGAGCCCACTCCTTGAAGAAGCCGCGGGCAATGACGTACAGGGTTGCGGCCACAATGACCGGCCAGACGAGGACGTAAAGCGTCACCGGGCGATGCGGCCGGGAAGGTGCGCCGCAGCGCCCGTCCCGGCGGCGAGGATGCGGTCCAGCATGGCCGGGTCGGTGGTGTTTTCGCCCAGCCGGTTCGGCTTGCCCGCGCCGTGGTAATCGCTGGAACCGGTGACTATCAGATCGTGCTTGGCGGCCAGCCGGCGCAGCTGTTCCCTGCCCTCTTCCGGGTTGTCCCGGTGATCGATCTCCACCCCGGCCAGCCCCGCGTCGAGCATCTCTCGGACGACGGCATCGCCGACCACCCGGCCCCTGCTGCTGGCCACAGGATGGGCAAAGACCGGCACTCCCCCCGCCTCGCGCACCAGGGCGACGGCGGTGGCCGGGTCGGGCGCGTAGTGCGACACGTAGTAGCGCGAGTGGGCGGTCAGGATCCGGGCGAAGGCCTCGCTGCGGTCAGACACGATCCCCGCCGCCACCAATGCGTCGGCGATGTGCGGCCGGCCGATGGTCGCCCCGTGCCCGGCCCGGGCCGTGACCTCTGCCCACGAGATGGGGAAGTCCTCGGCGAGCAGTTCCACCATCCGTTCGGCCCGGGTCCTCCGCGCGTCGCGGGCCTTGTTGATTTCGGCCAGCAGGCCGGGGTGTGCTGGATCGTGGAGATAGGAGAGCACATGCACGCTGATGCCCTCCACGGTCCGGCACGTGACCTCCATGCCGGGCACAAACCCCAGGCCTGCCTCGACGGCGGCGGTTCGTGCCGCTTCCCAGCCGGCAGTGGAGTCGTGGTCGGTCAGCGCCACGACGTCAAGACCGGCGGCTGCGGCGGCACGCACCACCTCGGCGGGCGGTTCGGTGCCGTCGGAAACCGTGGAATGCGCGTGCAGGTCGATCATCACAGAACTAATTTACGCCAGGAGCCCCTGCCGGGCGCCGATGTTGGCAGCGCCTTGGGCCGGTGAGACGATGGACCGGTGAGTACTTACCAGAATGAGGACGCCTCACAGCAGCCTGCCGGGGAGCAGCCGCTGGAAGACCGCGTCAACAACCGTTCCCAGCGCCCGGAATCGGATGCCTTCAAGGAGTTCATGGGCAGCCATTGGGCTCCGGCCGGCTCGTCCGCACCGGAGCAGGAAGCCGTCGCACCCTACGCCGCGCGCCGCCGTCGGGCTCTCTCGGAGCACTTCCACGGCGAACGCCTGGTCATTCCGGCCGGCCCGCTGAAGGTCCGCTCCAATGACACCGACTACCGCTTTCGCCCGCATTCGGGCTTCGCCCACCTCACGGGCTTGGGCCTGGACAATGAGCCGGATGCCGTGCTGGTCATGGAACCCACCGAGGCGGGATCTGGTGACGACGGCGGCCACCACCGGGCCACGCTGTACTTCCGCCCCATGTCCGGCCGGGATTCCGCCGAGTTCTACGCCAACGCCCGGTACGGCGAGTTCTGGATCGGTCCCCGGCCCACGCTGGAGGAGCTGAGCCGCCGGTTGGGCCTGCCCACCGCCGACCTGGGCGAACTCGAGGTCGCGATCACCAAGGATGCCGGCGTCGTCCATGTGGGCGGCATGCGCATCCGGCTGCTGCGTGAGGTCGACCTGAACGTGGACGCCCTCGTGGACACCTCCCGGATCAACACCGGCGTGGATTTGGAGGAATCAGACCGGCTCGACGGCAAGCTCTCCGAAGCGCTGTCCGAACTGCGCCTGCTCAAGGACGAGTGGGAAGTCCAGGAGATGAAGAAGGCCGTGGAGGCCACGGTGAACGGCTTCCACGAGGTGGTCAAGGTGCTGCCTCGCGCACTGACGCACGAGCGGGGCGAACGCGTGGTGGAGGGCGCGTTTTTTGCCCGGGCACGCGAAGAAGGCAACGACCTGGGCTACGACACCATCGCCGCCAGCGGCAACAACGCAACCATCCTGCATTGGATCCGCAACAACGGGCAGGTGAAGGCCGGAGACCTGCTGCTGCTGGACGCAGGCGTGGAAGCCGACTCCCTGTACACCGCGGACGTGACCCGCACGCTGCCGGTCAACGGCACGTTCACCGAGGTCCAGCGCAGGATCTACCAGGCGGTACTCGATGCCGCCGACGCCGGTTTTGCCGCCGCGCAGCCGGGCGTGAAGTTCCGTGACGTGCACACCGCCGCCGTGACCGTGCTCGCCGAGCGGCTGGACGAGTGGGGCCTGTTGCCTGTTCCCCTGGCCGAGGCGCTCTCCCCAGAGGGCCAGCACCACCGGCGCTGGATGCCGCACGGCACCAGCCACCACCTGGGCCTGGACGTCCATGACTGTGCGCAGGCGAAGCGCGAGCTGTACCTGGACGGCGTGCTCACCCCGGGCATGGTGTTCACGATCGAGCCCGGACTCTATTTCAAGGACGAAGACCTGTCCGTTCCGGCCGAATACCGCGGCATCGGGGTGCGGATCGAGGACGACATCCTGATGACCGCCGACGGCCCCGTGAACCTGTCGGCGGCCCTGCCGCGCAAGCCCGAGGACGTGGAGTCCTGGATGGCCGGCATCTACGGCACGTCAGGGGAATAGCGCCCCCGGCAGCCGTGGCCGGAGCAACGCCAGGGAAGGGATCCGCCGTCTGCGACGGCGGATCCCTTCCCGTTTATGGTGCGTGCATAATGCGGGGCCTCGCACGGTGCCCGTTCGTCGTGCGGGCGGTTCATCCTGCGGGGCGCCGGTGGCAAGCGGCTAGGTGCCGGGCCGGTCGTCGTCGTTGAAGGAGTCCGGGTTCCCCTCGCCGGCCCGAGGGCCGGCGCCCGGCTGGCTCCCGCCGGCCGGCGTGCCGCCGTCGGGCTCGGAGACGCTGCCGGTCTGCGGGCCGGAGCCGTTCTGGGGCCCGTCGGCCTGCTGGCTGGAGCCGTTCTGGGGCCCGTCGGACTGCTGGGGCTGGGCGGGCTGCTCCGGAGTAACGCGGATCCCGTACTGCGGCCGGCCGTCGGGCAGGTCCGGAAAGCGCCCGCGCACGGGCTGGCCCGGCACCCCGGGCTGGGCCGCGTCGGGCGGGCCGGGCTGGGGCTGCTGTCCTTGGACGCCGCCCTGGCGGTACGGGTCCTCGCCCCACTGGGCCGGCCGCTCCGGGGCCTGCGGCTGCTGGCCCGCAGGAGGCTGCTGGCCATACCCGGCAGGCGGCTGCGGCCCGACGTGCCCCTGCCCGTGGTTTGCCGGGCGGCCGGGAACCGCGGTCCCGGCCATCGGCAGCTGCGCGGCCAACCGCCGGGCCTCGTGTGCCACCTCGGTGGAGACCACCACGTCATAGCTGGTGGCGATCACCTGGTTGGTGGAGGTAAAGTCCCGCTTGCCGCGCTGCAGCGCGTAGGAAATGATGCCGAACAGTATCCAGAAGGCCGCGCCCATGGCCATCGACGAGATCAGCAGCACGAACGTTTCGCCGCCGCCGAAGAGCATCAGCAGCAAGCCGACGAACAGGCCGAACCAGGCGCCGGTGGCCGCGCCGGAGAGGGCAACCCGGGGATAGCTGAGCTTGCCGGTCACCCGCTCGACCGTCTTCAGGTCGTTGCCGACGATGGTCACGTGCTGGACGGGGAATTCCTCGTCCGCGAGGTAGTCCACCACCTTCTGGGCATCCAGATACGAGCGGTAGTTTCCGATCAACTCGCCCTGCGGAAGGGTACGGCTGGGGTCCCGGGAATCTGTACGGCCAAGCATCGACATACCCCCATTGTCGCTGATATACGCAACCGGTGGTTTGGGTATCGCTTCAGGTGAACGTGGGAACCCCCGCGCTGCCTTAGCCTCCGCCCATGCGGCGGCCCGGACCAAGGCACAGCCGGCCCGCCAAATCCCGGATTACCGGGCCCAGCACGTAGCCTAAAGGGGTGAGCACAAAAACCAACCGCGTCTTCGTAGCCCGGCTGCTCGGCCTGGACGTCTTCGACCCGCTCGGAGACCGCCTGGGCCGGCTGCGCGACGTCGTCGTCCTCGACTACGGCCCCGCCAAGCCGCCCCTGGTGGTCGGCCTGGTGGTCGAGGTCCCCGGAAAGAAACGCGTGTTCGTCCCCATGACCCGGATCACCTCGATCACCGCCGGGCAGGTCATCTGCACCGGGCTGGTCAACCTGCGCCGGTTCGAGCAGCGCGGCGCCGAGACCCTGGTGGTCGCCGAGATGTTCGACCGCCGCGTCACGCTCGCCGACGGCAGCGGCGACGCCACCATCCTGGACATCGGCATGGAACAGTCCCGCGACGGCGACTGGTACGTGTCCCAGCTCTTCGTCCGGCGCGGCCATTCGACGTCGCCGCTGCGCAGCCTGCGCCGCAACGAAACACTGATCGTGGACTGGCACGAGGCCTACCAGGGCGCCCGGCACGAACCGCAGGCGGCCACTACCTTCGTGGCCAGCCACGAGGACCTCAAGCCCGCCGACTTCGCCGAGGCACTGCACGAGATGACCCAGAAGCGCCGGCTGGAAGTCGCGAGCGAGCTGCAGGACGACCGTCTGGCGGATGTGCTCCAGGAGCTGCCGGACGACGACCAGGTGCAGATCCTCACGTCGCTGGATGCCGAACGCGCCGCCGTCGTGCTGGAGGAGATGGATCCCGACGACGCCGCCGACCTGCTGGCCGAGCTGCCCGAGGAGCAGAAGGAAGAACTGCTGCAGCTGATGGAGCCGGAAGAAGCAAAGGACGTCCGCCGCCTGCTGGAGTATGAGGAAAACACCGCCGGTTCCATGATGACCCCGGTGCCGGTGATCCTGCCCCCGGAAGCCACGGTCGCCGAGGCCCTGGCGCATGTGCGCCGCGAAGAGCTCACGCCGGCCCTGGCGTCGGCCATCTTCGTCTGCCGGCCGCCGCTGGAGACCCCCACCGGGAAATACCTGGGCGTGGTCCACATCCAGCAGCTGCTGCGCTACCCGCCGCCGGAGGCGCTGGGCAACATCGTGGATACCGACCTGGAGCCGGTGCTGGACCAGGCCGATGTCAGCGACGTGGCCCGCACCCTGGCAACCTACAACCTGAATGCCCTGGCAGTGGTCAACGGCTCCGGCCGGCTGGTCGGCGCCGTGACCGTTGACGACGTGCTGGACCATCTGCTGCCCGACGACTGGCGGGCGCAGGACGACTCCCCCGTAAGCGGAGGTGGACGCTTTGGCTGAAAAGGCAGACCGGAAAATCAAGGTCGCGGGACTGGACACCCCGCGCGAGACCCGTACGCGCCTGCTGGTCCGGTTGCGGCCGAACCCCGATTATTTCGGCAAGGCCACGGAGTCCTTCGCTCGTTTCATGGGCACCCCGCAGTTCCTGATGTGGATGTCGGTCTTCTGTGCGCTCTGGCTGGCCTGGAACACGTTCGGACCCGCTCACCTGCGCTTCGACAGCGCCGCGCTGGGCTTCACCGCGTTGACCCTGATGCTCTCGCTGCAGGCCTCCTACGCCGCTCCGCTGCTGCTGTTGGCGCAGAACCGCCAGGACGACCGGGACAAGGTCTCGCTGCAGCAGGACCGCCAGCGGGCCGAACGCAATCTGGCGGACACCGAGTACCTGACCCGCGAACTGGCCGCGCTGCGGATCGCCATCCGCGAAGTGGCCACGCGTGACTTCGTCCGGAGCGAGCTACGCTCGGTGCTGGAAGAACTGTTGGACGACGAGTCCGCGGACGAACGCCGCCGCGGCCGGCGCCGTTCCTCCGATGCCACCACCTCGCTGCCCAAGCTGCCGCCCGTCCAGCACGGCGGCCAGGAGAACTGATGCATGACTGATCCACACCCGTCGCAACACCCGGACCCGGCCTCCGTACGGCGCGCACTGGGAACCGTGATCGATCCGGAGCTGCGCCGGCCCCTCGCGGAGCTGGGCATGCTCAAGGACGTCCGGATTGACGACGCCGGACGGGTCACCGTCGGCGTGCTGCTCACCATCTCGGGCTGCCCGCTGCGCGGCACCATCACCGCCGACATCGAGCACGCCCTGGCTGCCGTCCCGGGCGTTTCCGGGGTGGCGGTGGAGCTGGACGTGATGACGCCGCAGCAGCGCGACGCGCTCAAGGAGCAGCTGCGCGGTGCCGGCCGCGGCAATCCGTTCGCTGATCCGTCCTCGCTCACCCGCATCTATGCCGTGGCGAGCGGCAAGGGCGGGGTGGGCAAGTCGAGCGTCACCGTCAACCTCGCGTGCGCCATGGCCGCCCAGGGTTTGCGCGTGGGCATCATCGACGCCGATGTCTACGGTTTCTCGGTTCCCGGGCTGCTGGGCATCACGCAGGCCCCCACCCGGGTGGACGAGATGATCCTGCCGCCGGTGGCCTACGGCGTGAAGGTCATCTCGATCGGCATGTTCGTCTCAGGCAACAAGCCGGTGGCCTGGCGCGGTCCCATGCTGCACCGGGCCCTGGAGCAGTTCCTCACCGACGTCTATTTCGGCGACCTGGATGCGCTGTTCCTGGACCTGCCTCCGGGCACCGGGGACGTGGCGATCTCGGTGGCGCAGCTGCTCCCGTCCTCGCAGATCCTGGTGGTGACCACCCCGCAGGGCGCCGCGGCGGAGGTGGCGGAACGCGCCGGCGCCATCGCCGCGCAGACCGGGCAGCAGGTGGCGGGAGTCATCGAGAACATGTCCTGGCTGGCGCTGCCGGACGGATCCAGGATGGAAGTCTTCGGCTCCGGCGGCGGAACTGCCGTCGCCGGGCGTCTCTCCGCCGTGCTGGAGAAGCCGGTACCGCTGCTGGGAAGCATCCCGCTGGAGCCACGGCTGCGCGCCGGCGGCGACGCCGGCCGCCCGATCGTCCTGGACGGGGCGGACGCCTCCGTTGCCGGCAGCGCCGCGGCCGAACTGCGGCGGATTGCGGCCGACTTGGCGGCGCGTCCGCGCGGCCTGGCCGGACGAACGCTGGGCGTCACCCCCCGCTAGGGCCACAGGCGGGGAAACGCCCCGTGCGCAACGGCGCGCCGGTGGCTAATGCGCCCCGGAGGTCAGGTCGCCTCGGTATCGAACGGCGCTGCCTCACCCGGGGCCAGCTGCGCGCGGGACGTGGCCGCCGCCCGCGCCGGCGCCCGCGAACCGGTTGACACGGCCGTGCCTGCCGCGGTCGCGGCTGCAGCCGCGACAGCCGGCGCCGCCGGCGCAGGACGCGGCGCCTCGTCGTCGTCCAGCAAGGCTTCCTTGATGATCCGCCGAGGGTCGTATTGCCGCGGATCAAGCTTGCGCCAGTCCATGTCGACGATGTCGTCGCCGACTTCTTCGCGCAGCTGTTCCTTGGCACCGGCAGCCATGGTCTTCAGCTGTTTGACGAACCTGGCCAGCTGCGCGGCATATTCGGGCAACCGCTCAGGTCCGAGGATCACCACGGCAAGAATTGCCAGGATGATCAGTTCTGAGCCGTTGATTCCAAACACGATTGAAGGTTACCCGTTCGCCGGGCCGGTCAGCCACTTGGCGGGCTGACCATCATGCCCAGTCCGCGGACGATCCGGCTGAACGGATCGTCGGCCGGGGACGGCATCGGCAGCTTCAGGCGGGAGTTCTCCGACAGCACCACGTGGCTGACCGTCTCCGGCATTTCGGCCAGCGGGAGGTCGGACCACAACGTGTACGTCACCTCGTCGGAGTGGAGCACCACGGTCCAGTCCTCGCCGCCGCGCACCCACACCGCGCGGTTCAGCCCGGCCACTTCCCGGAATCCGTCCATGGTCACGGGATGGCCCGTGGCCGCGTTCACCGGCGGCCCGGAGTCAGCCACCCGGGCCGTTCCGCCGGCGCGGCCGTCTCCGCGCCGTTGCTCGGTGACCGTCACCCGGTGGCTGCCGTCGCCGAGCTCGAGCCTGACGGCAGGCTGCCCGTCCACGACCATCTGTTCCGCTCTTTGCAGGCGGTAGCCGAGCCCGGGCAGCAGCGGGCAGGTCCAGCCGCCGCGCCGCAGCTCCTCGAGTGCCGCGCCGTCCAGGGCGACCGGACGGGCGGCGCCTGCATCAGCGGCCACCGGCGCCCAGGCCGTCCCGGTGGCAAGGCCGCGGCCGGTGTCCGCCGGCCCGCTCTCGCCGCCCAGGACGAAGGCCGCGGACAACGTCAGCACGGCGCAGCCGGCCAGGACCCCGCCGGCAACGGCCAGCAACCGCCTGGCCGGCCTGCGCGCGGGCAACGCCTCCGCCGCGGCGCCGGCGGAGGCGTCAGGAAGGGCGCCGGCGGGAGGGAGGGCGGCGGGCGGGAGGCCGCAGGCGGCACCGGCCGGCGCGGGGGTGCGCCCGCCCGCGGGTACGCGGGAGTTCAGGTCTTCCGCGGTGCCGGAAGTTTCGAGGCCGAGCGGAGGCCCGGCCGGTCCGGCGGCCCCGGGCCGGCTGCAGCGCAGCAACCGCGCGGTCAGGTTGTCGTCAGGGGGCGGCACGTCCAGCGAGCGCAGGCGGTCCTGGATCTGGCGGAATTCGTCGACGCTCTTGCGGCACCGCCGGCAGCGTTGAAGATGGCGTTCAAGGGCCGGGCGGCGATCATCGGAGAGTTCGCCGTCCAGGTACTCCGCCAGCTCTCTTTCCGGGTGGAGCATTGCAGCGATCAGTGGGCTCCGGCGATGCGCGGCAGTTTCAGGCGCGGGCGCTCGGCGGGATCCCGGTGCGCCAGCTTTTCCCGGAGCATGGTCCGGCCACGGTGGATCCGCGAGCGGACGGTGCCCAGCTTGACGCCAAGGGCCGCGGAGACCTCGTCATAGGACAGCCCCTCCAGGTCGCAGAGCACCACTGCGGCGCGGAAGTCCGGCGGCAGCTCTTCCAGCGCGGCCTGGACATCGATATCCAGGTTGTTGAATTCGAAGCTGCGCTCGGGGCCGGGATCCTTGCCGGGCAGCCGGGCTTCGGCTTCGTCGCTCAGTCCATCGAACCGGATCCGGCTCTTGCGCCGGGCCTGGTCCAGGAAGAGGTTGGTGGTGATCCGGTGGAGCCAGCCGTCCAGCGTGCCGGGCTTGAAGTTGTCCAGTGACCGGAAAACACGGACAAAGACTTCCTGGGTGAGGTCTTCGGCGTCGTACCGGTTTCCCGTGAGCCTGAAAGCCAAGCGGTAGACCTTGGCGGAGTGGTTGCTCACCACTTCTTCCCACGTCGGAGCGACCCACTGATCGTTGCCGGCCGCGGCGTTCGACGCGGCGTCCTGTAGCTTCGTCATTATCGTGCCCCTTCGTCGGACCGCCCGCGGCCGCCCACCTCCTGGGGGTCCGGGAATGCGGCTGCGTGCTGCCGGTCTGGCTTTCGGCGTCCCGGGTACCCATCTTGGCGCAAAAGACTGGGAGAATTCTGTAAACCGGCTGCACAAAGACCGCTAAGCCCGGTCCCCGTCTGACCCGGCCGGCGGCAGCGTGTCCCGTCCCCGGGGCACGCGCCTGAACCCGCCACCTGTGGCAGTAGGCTTGGCACTGCGGCCCTGCGCCGTTTTCCCGCAAAAGCTGAAGAGAAAGCGATGTTTCATGAGTGCCGACAAGCAGACGAGTTGGTCCTACACGGAGGGGCTCCCCGCCGAGGATGACGTCTTGCTTCGGGCCCGTGAGCGCTCCCATGAACTGGGCGTTGCCGCTGTCGGCAGGGGGGTCGGCGCGGCCCTGACCGTCCTCGCCGCGGGCACCAAGGCGCAGACGGTGGTGGAAATCGGTTCCGGCGCCGGTGTCTCCGGGGTCTGCCTCCTGCGCGGACTGCCGCCGGCCGCGGTACTGACCACCATCGATGCGGACGTCGACCATCTGCGCGCGGCACGCCAGTCCTTCGTCGATGCCGGCATTCCGGGCAACCGCACCCGCACCATCTCCGGCCGCGCGGCCGACGTGCTGCCCCGACTGACCGACAACGCCTACGACCTCGTCTTCGTCGATGCGGACAAGCCCTCGTATCCGCTGTACGTGGAGCAAGCGGTCCGGCTGCTCAAGCGCGGCGGCATGCTGATTGTCAACGACGCCCTGGACCACGACCGGGTCTCGGATCCGGCCATCCGCGAAGAATCCACCACCACGCTGCGCAAGGTCGGCAAGGCCATCCGGGAAAACGACCAACTGCTGTCCACCATCCTGCCGACCGGCGAGGGACTGCTGCTGGCCGTCAAACGCTGACCGACCCGCGGCGCCCTGCCCGCGGGCCGCCGGGCCACCCGCCGGCCGGGTGCTAGCCGCGGTAGGAGCGCAGGAAGGACAGCAGCAGCCGGGCACCGTACCCGGTGGCGCCCTTCGTGACCTCGGCCCGGTCGGAGTCTGCCCGGGCGGGGCCGGCGATGTCCAGATGGATCCACGGAAGGGCGCCGGTGAATTCGCGCAGGAACAGCGCTGCAGTGATCGATCCCCCGCCAACCTTCGAGCGCTGGGACGCGATATGCGAGATGTCGGCGATGCCGGATTCCAACGCGAAGCCGTATTCGGCCGCCACCTCGTCCAGCGGCATGTGCCAGACCCGCTCCCCGGTTGCCTCCCCCGCGGCTTCGAACGCGCGCACCAGGGACCGCCGGGTGCCGTACAGTGCCGCATGCTGCCTGCCCAGCCCCAGGGACGCCGCGCCGGTGAGGGTAGCGATATCCACCAGGACGTCAGGCTGCAGCCGGGCGGCGGCGTAGGAGAGGCCGTCGGCCAGCACCATGCGCCCCTCCGCATCCGTGTTGCCGATCTCCACGGTTGTGCCGTCGTGGACGGTCACCACGTCGCCGGGCCGGTAGGCGTCGGCGCCGATGGCGTTCTCGGCCAGGGCGAGCAGGCCCGTGACACGGTGCGGAACGCGCAGCTCCGCCGCAGCGGCCAGCACCGCCAGCACGACGCCGGCGCCCGCCATGTCGGTCTTCATCGGCAGCATCGGCTCCCGCGGCTTGAGCGACAGCCCGCCGGTGTCGAAGGTGATGCCCTTGCCGACGATGACAACGTGCCTGGTGTTCTCGCCGGCCTGTGCGGGCGTGTAGTCCAGCTGGACCAGCCTGGGCGGAGTCGGCGAGGCCGAGCCCACCGCCAGCAGACCGCCGAACCCTCCGGCAGCCAGCTGATGCTCGTCCCACGTGCGGATGCCCAGGCCGCGGGCCGCGGCGAGGCGCGCGGCCTGGCCGGCCATCCACTCCGGGCTCTTCACGTTGGACGGCATGTTTGCCAAGTCCCGTGCCAGCCACGTGGCCCGGGCGCCGGCGGCGGCCGTTGCGGCCGTCCCCGCCGCGGTTCCGGTCAGTTCCAGCACCGCGGCCATCGGCTTGGGCGCGGCGGACGTCCCGGCGCGCGGCGGCCGGTAGCCGCCCAGCAGGAACCCCTCGATGAAGGCCTGTTGCAGCCCTTCGGGCAGGCCGTCGACGGCGCTGCTGCGCACCCGGTCGGTGCCCATCGTCGCCCTGGCCAGGGCGGCTCCGGCCTTGCGCAGCTCCGCTGCGCTGCCACTGCCCAGCCCAATCAAGATCAGACGCTCCGGCAGCCGGGCGGAGCCTGGCGGCGCCGGCACCGCCAGCACTTCGCCGGCCTTACCGGCAATCCCGTGGACCTCTGCCAAGGCCGCCACGTCGGCGCCAAAGTCGGCTGCCGCCTCGGCGGCACCCTGGCGCGGCTGCGGCGTGGCCCGCTCAACGTTGGCCTCGCCTTCAGCAATGGGGACCGCCAGCACCGTGACATCCCCGGCGCCCTCGGCCGGAGACCGTCCGCGGCCGAGGGCCGGAAGGGCTTGGACGCGCGCCATCTGCGGTTCAACCAGGGCCTGCTCCAGATGACGGGCGGTTTGTTCCTCTGCGGTGGAGGGAACGTGGCTCACAGCAAACGGTTCCTAGCCTGCCACGTCGCTGGTGACGCCGAGCAGGCAGTCCTTGAGGTTGCCGGCTTCTTCGGCGTTCAGTTCGAGCACCAGACGCCCGCCGCCGTCGATGGGCACCCGCAGGATGAGGCTTCGCCCCTCCTTGGTCACTTCCATCGGACCGTCACCGGTACGCGGTTTCATCGCAGCCATCTGGGAATTCCCTTCCGCCATGGGGCAGCCCGATCGGTGATCGCCCTGCCCGCCAACCTCACATCGGCGGCCCTTCAGTTGCCCGGCCGCCATGTCCAACCACTACCCATTATCGCGTACATCACAACCGGGTGCTAATTTGCGCGACACGGGGCGCACCGGCGCCGGCCGCCGCTAGGGCGGATAGTCCCCGCCGCCGGGCAGTTCGGCCCAGGACCAGAGCCAGGTCACCCAGACAATCTGCCCGGCCAGGAACATCACTGCCAGGCACGCGCGGTACGCCCGGCTGCGTGATACCAAGGCCGCCGCCAGGGCCAGCGGGAAGAGCGGAAGCAACAGCCGGAAGGTGCTGGTCTGCGGATGCAGAAAGGCAAGCAGGTAGCCCAGGTAGCAGGCGCACCACAGCCTCAGGTCCGCCCCCATCTTCCGGGCAGGCGGGGAGCACAGGACCCCGGCCGCCGCGGCCACCAGCAGCAGCGGGGCGGCCATTCCGCCCAACAGCCCGAAAAGGTTCACGCCCATGTCGAACCACGGCTTGAACAGGATCAGGGCCTCGCCCCGCCAGGCTGTCTCGGTATCGGTGTACGCGGTCATCTCGCCCGTGACCGACCACGCCAGCACCGGCCAGGCGAGGGCCGCGGCACAGCTGACCAGCGCCAGCGCTGCCGCGCGGAGGAATTCCGGGGTCTGCAGCGGATCGGTGCGGCGCTGCCTGATCCGCCACAGCAGGTGAAGGCCGGCGAGCGCCGCGAACGGCACGCCGACCGGCCGGGAGAGGCACATCAGCACGACGACGGGAATCGCCAGCAGGTACTTCCGCCGCACCAGCAGCAGCAGCGCCGCCGCCAGCAGCGCCAAGTTCAGCGATTCGGCGTAGGGCACCTGGAGGATCGGCGAGACCGGAAAGACCGCCACGAAGACCACGGCCCACAGCGCGGTGCCGTGGGGGGCGTAGCGACGGAAAAGTTTGTAGATGAGCAGCACGGCGGCAAAACCGGCGAGGGTCGCAACCAGCGGTGCCAGCAACTGCCACCCCAACCCGGTGGCCGCCGCCAGGATGCGGACGATGCCGGGGAAAAGCGCGTAGAACGCCCACTGGTTCTCGTCGACCCGCCCGTCCTGGCCGCGGGGAATATCGGCGGGATACCCCTCCCGGTAGACCTGCTCGTACCAGGCGCTGTCCCAAATTCCGATGAAGGACAGATAGTCGGGGTGCGGTCCGGTCCACGGATTCGGCCCCTGCTGGCGTGCCACCGCGAGGAAGACCAGCAGCGAATACACCCGGGAAAGGGCGTAAAGCACGCAGACCTGGACCCACCACGGCCACCCGGAGATCCGTCGGCGCCAGAAGGAAAGCTCCGCGTGCACGGCCTCCCGAAGCACGCGCGTGCGCGGAAGGCGGTCCTGCACCCCCGTCATCCTTCCCGCGCCGGGTGGGCACCGCCGTCGGGCTGCGGCTGTTCGTGGCTCAGTTGCCGGATCAGGCGCTCCTTGGCTCCCAGCTCGGCCCGCAGGACGTCCAGCACTTCGTCCACCTGGTCCATCCGGTAGCCCCGCAGGGCGGTGGAAAACCGGACGCTGTCCAGGTCTTCGGCACGGGGGTGTTCAGGCAGCAAAACCGCCGGCAGCCGCGCCTCATGCTCGCTCAGGCCCTGGAGCGCGGCCACGTGCCCGCGCTCCCATCCGGTGCCGTCACTCTCGCCGCCCGCGCCGGCGGCGGCAGCCTTCCTCCGGCCCCGCCAGCCCGACGCGGCGACAGCGGCCGCACCTGCAACGGCGATGGCAAGGAAAACCAGGAATGCGCTCACAGCACCATCGTGCCAGAGAGGACGTCGCGCCGGGTCAAAATCCGGAGCGGGCGGACAGCCCGGAGATGACCTGCTCGACTGCTTCCTCGGCCGTGTCCACCACGCTGACCAGGTCCAGATCGGCCTCCGCGATCATCGCTTCGGCCAGGAGCGTGTTGCGGATCCAGTCGATCAGCGGCGACCAGAATGCCGTGCCCACCAGGACGATCGGGAAGGACGTCACCTTCTTCGTCTGGACCAGCACCATGGCTTCGAACAGCTCGTCGAGCGTGCCAAGCCCGCCGGGGAGCACGATGAACCCCTGCGCGTACTTGACGAACATCGTCTTGCGGGCGAAGAAATACCGGAAGTTGATGCCCAGGTCCACCCAGTTGTTGAGCCCCTGCTCGAACGGCAGTTCGATGCCCAGCCCGACCGAGACGCCGCCGGCCTCGCTGGCGCCCTTGTTGGCCGCCTCCATGGAACCGGGGCCGCCGCCGGTGATGACCGCGAAATTATGCCGGACCAGCAGCTGCCCGATCTCCTCGGCGATGGCGTAGTGCTTGCTTCCCTGCCGGGTGCGGGCCGAACCGAACACGCTGATCGCCGGGCCGAGGTCGGCCAGGGTGCCGAACCCTTCGACGAATTCGCTCTGGATCCGCAGCACGCGCCAAGGATCCGTGTGCGTAAATTCCGCCCGGTCCTTGGTGTCCAGCAGGTACTGGTCGGCCTGCGGGATGTCCGCCTGGCTGCGCCGCAGCTCCACCGGCCCCTTGAAACGGGTTTTCGGTGCGCCCGGAAGTTGCGACGGGAGCGGGATGTCTTGCTGGTTTGTCATTTCCCAAGGCTACAGATCCGGCGGCCATCCGTGGCGGTTTCCGCCGTTTCGGTGGCAATTCGGCCCCCACGCGGTCCGGGGCGCAGGTTGCTCTTAAATCACGATTCCGGCGGTTCGGTCGCGAATGCATTGCTTGAAGGGAATCTTTCGCTAGATTCGTTCCATGACCAGTGACGCATCGCACAGTAAAACGCCGCCTGCTGCTCCTGCGGCGGCAACCCGAGCCACATCCGCCGCGCCGGCGGGTCAGCCGCTGGTGTCCCTGAAGAACGTCAACAAGCACTTCGGATCCCTCCATGTGCTGCAGGACATCAACCTGGAGGTCACCAAGGGCGAAGTGGTGGTCGTGATCGGGCCGTCGGGTTCCGGCAAGTCCACCCTCTGCCGGGCGATCAACCGCCTGGAGACCATCGACGACGGCGAAATCCTGATCGACGGCGAGAAGATGCCGGCCGAGGGCAAGGCCCTGGCCAAGCTGCGGGCCGACGTCGGCATGGTGTTCCAGTCCTTCAACCTTTTTGCCCACAAATCGATCTTGGAGAACGTCACCCTGGGACCGATCAAGGTCAAGGGGATGAAGCAGTCCGAGGCCAAGGAGCTGGCCATGAGCCTGCTCGAGCGCGTCGGCGTGGCCAACCAGTCGCAAAAGCTGCCGGCCCAGCTCTCCGGCGGCCAGCAGCAGCGCGTGGCGATTGCCCGGGCCCTGGCGATGAAACCGAAGGTGATGCTCTTCGACGAGCCCACCTCGGCACTGGATCCGGAAATGATCAACGAAGTGCTCGACACCATGGTGCAGTTGGCCAGCGAAGGCATGACCATGATCGTGGTCACGCACGAGATGGGCTTTGCCCGCAAGGCGGCGGACCGCGTGCTCTTCATGGCCGACGGCCAGATCGTGGAGCAGGCCACCCCGGAAGAATTCTTCACCAACCCGAAGAGCACCCGCGCCAAGGACTTCCTGGGCAAGATCCTCGAACACTGACCCCCACACCTGGCCCTTCACTGACGGAGGGCCGACAACGCAAGGAGAAAACATGCGAAAGACCCGTTATGGAATGGCTGCCATGGCAGCCGGAGCCGCGCTCGTGCTGTCCGCCTGCGGCGGCGGCGGCGGCGGCACAGGCGGCGGAGGCGGCGGCGAGACTGCCGGCGGCGGCGAAGGCGGCGGCGAAGGCATCCGTATCGGCATCAAGTACGACCAGCCGGGCCTGGGCTTTTCCTCCGGCGGCAAGTTCAGCGGCTTCGACGTGGATGTCGCCAAGTACGTGGCCAACGAGCTGGGCTACTCGGAGGACCAGATCGAATTCGTCGAGTCGCCCTCGGCGAACCGCGAAAACATGCTCGCCAACAACCAGGTGGACATGATCTTCGCGACGTACTCCATCACCGACGAGCGCAAGCAGACCGTCGACTTCGCCGGACCGTACTTCGTGGCCGGCCAGGACCTGCTGGTCCGGACCGACGACACCGAAATCACCGGCCCGGATGCGCTTAACGGCAAGAACCTCTGCTCGGTGACCGGCTCCACCTCCGCCCAGCGCATCAAGGACGAGCACGCCGCCGAAGTGAACCTGGTCGAGCGGCCCAGCTACGCAGAGTGCGTGACCGCCATGCAGGGCGGCCAGATCGACGCGGTGACCACCGACGACATCATCCTGGCCGGACTCGCGGCGCAGCCGAACAACGCCGGCAAGTACAAGGTGGTCGGCAACCCGTTCTCGGAGGAGAACTACGGCGTCGGCCTGCCGAAGGGCTCGGAACTCTGCGCGGACATCAACGCAGCCATCAACAAGATGGTCGAGGAAGGTGCCTGGGAAGAAGCCCTCAAGAAGAACACCGAGGGTGTGGATTACTCCTACAACAAGGACCTGAACCCGCCGAAGCCGGGCGAAGCCTGCGCCTAGCACCATCCGTTGTGGGGCGGGGCACTCCCGCCCCACAACATGATCTGCCTCTTCCCACCGAAAGGGGATGGACAGTTTGTCCGAGTATTTCCAGAGCTACCTGACGGCGCTGGAGACCTACGACGTCGTCGGAGCCTTGTGGGTCAATATCCAGCTCGCTTTCTGGGCCGCCCTGGGTTCGTTGGTGCTGGGTACTGTCCTGGCCCTGATGCGCATCTCACCGGTGCCCAGCTTCCGCTGGGCCGGCGCGGCGTACGTCAACGTCTTCCGCAACACGCCGCTGACCATCATCATGGTGTTCTGCATTCTGGTGGCGGTCTTCCAGCTCCAGATGAACCTCTCCGGCGATTTCGACTTCAACTTCTTCCTCTGGGCCATCGTCGGGCTGTCCGTCTACCACGCGGCCTTCGTCTGCGAATCCATTCGCAGCGGCGTCAACACCGTGCCGCTGGGACAGGCCGAGGCGGCCCGCGCCATCGGGCTGAGCTTCCTGCCGGCGGCGCGGATGGTCATCCTGCCCCAGGCCTTCCGGGGTGCCGTGGCGCCGCTGGGCAACACCCTGATCGCCCTGACCAAGAACACCACGGTGGCAACGGCGGCGTCGGTCGCCGAATCCGCCGGGCTGATGAAAACCATGATCGAGTTCCGGCCGGATGTCATCATGGCCATTTTCGCGACCTTCGCCATCGGCTTCGTGATCATCGTGCTGCCGATCGGCCTGGTGACCACTTGGCTCTCCAAGAAACTGGCGGTGTCACGATGAACATCAAGCAGAACGTCCTCTTTGATGCGCCCGGCCCGAAGGCCCGTGCGCGGATCATGGTCACCAACATCATCGGCATCCTGCTCTTCCTCGGCGCGGCGATCTTCGTCATCGTCGGACTGAACGACAAGGGCCAGCTGGCACCCGAGCTGTGGACGCCGTTCCTGACCGGCGAGGTCTGGCAGTTCACCATCCTGCCGGGGCTGATCAACACCTTTAAGGCCGCCGCAGTCTCGATCCTCACGTCCGTGGTCTTCGGGCTGCTCTTTGGCGTGGGCAGGCTCGCCTCGAACGGCCCCCTGCGGTGGCTCTGCGGAGTGATCGTCGAACTCTTGCGGGCTGTCCCGGTGTTGCTGATGATGATCTTCTTCTGGCTCCTGTTCGGGCAGCTGAGAATCGGCACCCCGGCAGACATCCCGTTTTACGCCGTCGTGACGGCCCTGACGCTGTACAACGGATCGGTGATCGCGGAACTGGTCCGCTCCGGCGTGTTCGGCCTGCCCAAGGGCCAGCGTGAAGCCGGGATGGCGATTGGCATGACCCGTGCCCAGTCGTTGCGCAGCATCGAACTGCCGCAGGCCCTGGTGGCCATGCTGCCGGCCCTGGTCAGCCAATTCGTGGTGATCCTAAAGGACTCTGCCCTCGGCTACATCATCACGTACTCCGAGTTGCTGCGGTCGATGCAGATTTACGGCTCCGCCGGTCCGATCCTGCAGTCGCTGACGATTGCCGCGCTGCTCTTCATCATCGTCAACTTCGCCTTGTCCTGGGTAGCCAACTGGCTCTCCAAGTTCCTGAGCAGCCGGACCGCGGGCGAGACCGCGCCGCTGACCACGCAGCCGATGGCCGTCAAGGTGTGACCGGCTGCCGCTGACCGCCGACGGGGAAGGGGAGGACGCCTGCGCGTCCTCCCCTTCCCCGTTGCCCGGCGGCCTTGTTGCCCGGCGGCGGCATCCTCCGGCGCCCCCGGACGGTCAGGCCAGCAGCCAGCGGCGCAGCGCCGCCCGGCACTCGCGGACGGCCTCCGCCGGAACGTGTTCGTTGTCGGTGTGCGCCAGCAACGCGTCGCCAGGGCCGAAGTTGACGGCCGGAATGCCCAGCTCGCTGAACCGCGCCACGTCGGTCCAGCCGTACTTCGGCTTTGGCTCCGCCCCCACGGCGACGACGAATTCGGCGGCTGCCGGGTGGTCGAGGCCGGGCCGGGCGCCGGCCGCGGCATCCGTGCAGACCACCGTGAAGCCCTCCAGCAGGTTCCGCACGTACAGTTCGGCGTCCGCGGGCGTCTTATCCGGAGCGAACCGGTAATTGATTTCCACCGTGGTGCTGTCGGGGATGATGTTGCCCGCCGTGCCGCCCTTGATCTTCACCGCGTTCAGGCTCTCGCGGTACTCCAGGCCGTCGACCGTGACAGTGGCCGGTTCATGGTCCCGGAGCCGGACCAGGATGTCTGCCGCGGCGTGGATAGCGTTGACGCCCCGCCACGCGCGCGCGGAATGCGCCGCCTGGCCGACTGTGCTCGCTTCGAACCGGGCCGTGCCGTTGCAGCCGCCTTCCACGGTTCCGTCGGTCGGTTCGAGCAGGATGGCGAAGTCGCCCTGCAGCAACTGGGGGTGGTTGCGCACCAGCCGGCCCAGCCCGCTCATCGCAGCATCCACTTCCTCGTGGTCGTAAAAGACGTAGGTGACATCGCGGTTGGGTGCCGCCAGCTCGGCGGCCAGCGCCAGCTGCACCGCTACCCCGCCCTTCATATCGGTGGCGCCGCGCCCGTACAGCACGTCCCCGTCCCACACCGACGGCACGGTTCCGAGGGAGCCGGGCACGGCGGGCAACGGCACGGTGTCGAGGTGGCCGGCCAGGATGACCCGCTCCGGCCGCCCCAGCTGCGTGCGCGCGACGATGGCGTCGCCGTCGCGCAGCACCTTCAGGTGCGGCAGGGCCCGCAGGGCGGCCTCCACGGCGTCGGCCAGGGCGGTCTCGTTGCCGGACACGCTGTTAACGTCGATCAGCGCCGCGGTCAGCTCGGCGACGTCGGCGGTCAAGTCCAGGGCAATGGTGGAAGTCACTCCCCCAGCTTAGCCAGACGCGCCTGCGGCATCCCGGCGTCACCGGCCCCGGCACGCTCGGTAGACTTGCATCCATGACCGCGAGCACCACCGCCACCGCCACTCCCCGCACCGCCCACGGCACCGGGCTGGCCACCGTCACCGACAGCGGCACCGTCCTCGACGTCTGGTATCCGGCGCCGGCGCTGGGCCCTGCCGGCGCCGCCCGGGACGCGGAGACCGGCCTCGAGGCCGACGCCGCGGACAGCGCCGACGCGGACCGCGGCACCCGTCTTGAGGTCCTCACCCGCAGCATCGACCTGGACGCCGCGCCGGCCGACACCGCCGACGCCTACCTCCGGCTGCATCTGCTCTCCCACCGCCTCGTCACCCCCAATTCGCTGAACATGGACGGCATTTTCGGGCAGCTGCCCAACGTGGTCTGGACCAACTTCGGCCCGTGCGCCGTGGACGGTTTCGAAGCGGTCCGCCGCCGGCTGCGCCGCCGCGGCCAGGTCACCGTCTTCGGCGTGGACAAGTTTCCGCGCATGGTGGACTACGTGATTCCAACCGGCGTGCGGATTGCCGAGGCCGACCGGGTCCGCCTCGGCGCGCACCTGGCCGCCGGCACCACGGTGATGCACGAAGGCTTCGTCAACTTCAACGCCGGCACGCTGGGCACTTCCATGGTGGAGGGCCGCATTTCCGCCGGCGTCATTGTGGCCGACGGGTCCGACGTCGGCGGCGGCGCCTCGATCATGGGCACGCTCTCCGGCGGGGGGAAGGAACGGATCAGCATCGGCGAGCGCGTGCTGCTGGGCGCCAACTCGGGCGTCGGCATCAGCATCGGCGACGACTGCGTGGTCGAGGCCGGCCTCTATGTGACCGCCGGAACCCGGGTCAGCCTGATCGACGTTGCCACCGGGGACCACCGCCAGGTCAAGGCCGTGGAACTCTCCGGCCTGCCCAACCTCCTCTTCCGCCGCAACTCCACCAGCGGCGCAGTGGAAGTCCTGCCGCGCAAGGGCCAGAGCGTGGAGCTCAACGCGGTCCTGCACGCCAACTAGCAGTCCCGGACGGCACCGCCATGTCCCGGCAAGCCCGTGCACGCAGGACACGCAGCCTGCTCAGCCTGATCGTCCTGCTGGCCCTGGTCGGCGGTGCCGCCTACTTCGCCGCCACCTTCATTGACCGTTCCCAAACCCTGGTCCGCGAGCGGTGCACCGCCGTCGTCGGTTCGGACACCTACGAACTGGCACCGGACCAGGCCGCGAACGCCGCGCTCATCTCGGGGATTGCCGTCGGGCGCGGGCTGCCCGCACGCGCCGCGTCGATCGCCCTGGCGACGGCCATCCAGGAGTCGAAGCTGCGCAACATCGATTACGGCGACACGGCCGGTCCCGACTCCCGGGGGCTGTTCCAGCAGCGGCCGTCCCAGGGCTGGGGCACCGAGGAACAAGTGCAGGACCCGGTGTATGCGGCCAACAAGTTCTACGAGGTGCTCGAACAGGTCCCGGGCTACGAGTCCATGCCGGTGACCGACGCGGCCCAGACCGTCCAGCGCAGCGCCTATCCGCTGGCGTACGCGGACCATGAGGCCGAGGCCAAGGCCTTCGCCTCGGCGCTGACCGGGCACTCGCCCGCCGCCCTGAACTGCGTGCTCAAGGATGCCGAGGCAGCCGGCGACCCCGCTGCCGTCCTGGCGCAGCTGGAGGCCGTGCATCCCGGCCTGGACATGGCCGTCGCCGGCCGCGAGGTCCGGGTGGCGGCAGCCGACGAGCGGGGCTGGGCGGTGGCGCAGTGGGCGGTGGCTTCTGCCAAAGGGCTCGACCTTGAGTCGGTGGCCCACGCGGGCCTCAGCTGGCAGCGTGACGACGGCGGCTGGGTCGGCGCCGATACCGACACCGGCTACGTCGTGATCACGGTGGCGCGGGGCCCGGTCGCCTGAACCCCCCGTCGCGGCTAGACGATGAGTTCGACGATCGGCTGAAGGTAACTGCGGAAGGCGCTTTCGTCGTCCAACAGTGTCTGGCACAGCAGCACCCGGTCCGGCTCCACGAACCAGGCACGCGGCTCGCACAGCGGCAGCTCGATGAGCTTCAGCTCGAAGGTGCGCGCGGCGCGGCCGAGCTCCATTTCCCGGTCCTGGACCAGCTCGCGGATCAACCCGTTCGTGCCCTTGGCCTCGCGCTCCTGCGCCAACTTCCCGTACTCGGCCATCCGGGCACGCGCCCAGCTCATCCCGGCGCCGAAGTGGGCCTGCAGCAGCAGCCGCAGCGCGGGGCTGCCGGCGAAGGCGGGAAAGGACGGCGGGGCCAGTTTGGCGGCGTTGCCCGGGCGGTCACGGACCAGGTCCTCCCACCACTTCTCCCATTCGTCCCGCAGCGCCGCCGGGCCGCCGACATGCGCGGTCAGCTGGGTGGGATCGGCGGTGCGGACCGTCGGCAACACCGGCGACACCGCGGGCCGGCCGGCTCCGGCCAGGCCGGCGGCGTCGCGAAGGTAGAGGGCCAGCAGCATATGTCCCGAGGTGTCTGCGGTGATCCGCCACCCCGGCCCGCCCGTCTCGTGCATGCTGTCCGCGTCCTTTCGCTCGGACCGACGACGCAGCTCATCTGCAGTTGCCCCCGCACGCGGGTGCCGCCGGCGGGCATCCCCACTGCCGCCTGTAGCTCAACTCTAGACCTTGCTGTCCAGCCCTTGTACCTGCCCCGCTGCGGGCCGTGGCGGGGTGATCCGGGGTGAGCTACTAAGCTGGTGGGCATGAGAATTCTGGTCACCGGAGGAACCGGCTTCATCGGCTCGCACACCACGCTCGCCCTGCTGGAGGCGGGGCACGACGTGGTGGTGCTCGACAACCTGGCCAATTCCAGCGAGGAGTCGCTGCGCCGCGTCCAGGAGCTGGCCGGCCGGCAGGCACGGTTCCACCAGGCCGACCTGCTGGACGAGGCCGCGCTTAACCGGGTGCTGGAGACAGAGTCCGTGGACGCCGTGATCCACTTTGCCGGCCTGAAGGCCGTCGGCGAGTCCGTTGAAAAACCCCTGCACTACTACCACAACAACGTGGGCGGCACGCTGAACCTGCTCCGCGCGATGGATGCCCACAACGTCCGCACGATCGTGTTCAGTTCCTCGGCCACCGTGTACGGCGCCACCGAGGAGGTGCCGCTGACCGAGAAGCTTCCGCTGGACGCGATTAATCCCTACGGCCGGACCAAGGAACAGATCGAGGACATCCTGTCCGACCTGGGCGACTCCGACCCGCGCTGGCACGTGGCCCTGTTGCGCTACTTCAACCCCGTGGGCGCGCACGAAAGCGGGCGGATCGGCGAAGACCCGACGGGTGTGCCCAACAACCTGCTGCCGTTCGTGGCGCAGGTGGCCGTGGGCCGCCGGGACAAGGTCCGGGTCTTCGGCAGCGACTACCCGACGCCGGACGGTACCGGCGTGCGCGACTACATCCATGTCATGGACCTGGCCGCCGGACACCTGGCGGCCCTGGACTTCATCGCCGGCCGGCCCGGAGTGCGCCGGTGGAACCTGGGCACCGGCAAGGGCTCCTCCGTGCTGGAGGTGCTCGCCGCGTTCGGCAAGGCCGCGGGATTCGACATCCCCTACGAGCTGACCGACCGGCGCCCCGGAGACGCCGCCATCAGCTATGCCGACCCTTCCGCCGCGCTGGCCGAGCTCGGCTGGTCGGCGGTCAAGAACCTCGAGCAGATGTGCGAAGACCACTGGCGCTGGCAGAAGAACAACCCGAACGGCTACGCCGGCTGAAGCAAAACGAACGGCCCCCGGATCGCTCCGGGGGCCGTCGGCGTTATGGCGTGCTCCGCCGTCGTACTAGCGGGCCGGGTACTCGCGCTCCTGCGCGCCCGTGTACAGCTGCCGCGGGCGGCCGATCTTGGTCTGCGGGTCCTTGATCATTTCCCGCCACTGGGCGATCCAGCCGGGCAGGCGCCCGATGGCGAACAGCACCGTGAACATCTTCTCCGGGAAGCCCATGGCCTTGTAGATCAGGCCGGTGTAGAAGTCCACGTTCGGGTACAGCTTGCGCTCGATGAAGTAGTCGTCCGCCAGCGCCTTCTCTTCCAGGCGCATGGCGATATCCAGCAGCTCGTCGTTGCCGCCGAGCTTGCCCAGGATCTCGTGCGCGGTGGCCTTGACCAGGCGGGCGCGCGGATCGTAGTTCTTGTAGACGCGGTGCCCGAAGCCCATCAGGCGCACGCCTTCTTCCTTGTTCTTGACCTTCTCCATGAACTGCTCCGGCTCCTGGCCGCTGGCCTGGATCTGGCGGAGCATGTTCAGCACCGCCTCGTTGGCGCCGCCGTGGAGCGGGCCGAACAGCGCGTTGATGCCGGCCGAGACGGACGCGAACATGTTGGCGTTGGAGCTGCCCACCAGGCGCACGGTGGACGTGGAGCAGTTCTGCTCGTGGTCAGCGTGCAGGATGAGCAGCAGGTCCAGGGCCTTGACCACCGTCGGGTCCAGTTCGTAGGGCTCGGCGGGCAGGCCGAAGCTCAGGCGCAGGAAGTTCTCCACCAGGTTCATGGAGTTGTCCGGGTAGAGCAGTGCCTGGCCGATCGACTTCTTGTGCGCGTAGGCGGCGATCACCGGCAGCTTCGCCATCAGGCGGATGGTGGAGAGCTCCACCTGCTTGTCATCGAACGGGTCCAGCGAGTCCTGGTAGAAGGTGGACAGCGCGCTGACCGCCGAGGAGAGCACCGGCATCGGGTGCGCGTCGCGCGGGAACCCGCCGAAGAAGCCCTTGAGTTCTTCGTGCAGCAGGGTGTGGCGGCGGATCTTGTGGTCGAACTCCTCCAGTTCGGTGGGGGTGGGCAGTTCGCCGTAGATCAGCAGGTAGGACACTTCGAGGAAACTCGAGTGCTCGGCCAACTGCTCGATCGGATAGCCGCGGTAGCGGAGCACACCGGCGTCGCCGTCGATGTAGGTGATGGCCGAGGTGGTCGCCGCCGTGTTCATGAACCCCGGGTCGAAGGTGACCGCGCCGGTCTGCTTCAGCAGTTTGGATACGTCGTAACCGTCGTTGCCTTCGGCGGCCTTGAGCCGTGGGAGTTCGAGTTCGCCGCCATCGAAGTGCAGCTTGGCACCGGTCTGCTCAGTCATTGAGTCCCCTTCAGGAGGTTTAGAAGCTTACGGCACGCCGGGCGCTTGTGGCACTGAGCATGCACATACTCGGGTAAAACGCTACCCGTAGAGTCACGGATATATCTAATCCGCGACATATATTTTTGTTCATATCCACAGTCAGGCGCTGCCGGGCCGGGTCAGGAAAGCCGCTCGACGGCGGCGTCGATCCGTTCGTCGCTGCCGGTCAGCGCCACCCGGATGTGGCCGTTGCCGGCCTCGCCATAGAACACGCCGGGTCCGGTGACGATGCCCAGCTCGGCCAGACGGCCCACGGTGGTCCATGTATCTTCCCCCGCGCTCCCCCACAGGTACAGCCCGGCCTCGGAATGGCGGATCTGCACGCCGAAATTCTCCAGCGCCGGCAACAGCCGCTCGCGCCGGCTCCGGTACAGGTCCTTCTGCTCCTGGACGTGGGCGTCATCGCGCAGGGCGGCGAGCATCGCGGCCTGGACCGGGAACGGCACGATCATGCCGGCATGCTTGCGGCTGTTGATGATGTTCGGCATCAGCGCCGGGTCGCCGGCCAGGAACGCGGCACGGTACCCGGCAAGGTTTGACTGCTTGCTGAGCGAGTATGCGCACAGCAGGCCCTCGTGCGAGCCCTGCGCGACGTACGGGTCCAGCACGCTCGGCACGGCCTGCCCGCCGCGGGCGGTGTCCCAGGCGCCCCAGCCCAGCTCCGCGTAGCATTCGTCGGAAGCGACCACGGCGCCCAGGCCGCGGGCGTCCTCCACCAGGGTGCGCAGCTCTGCCCGGTCCCGGACAATGCCCGTCGGGTTGCCCGGCGAGTTGACCCACACCAGTTTCACCCGGCTCCTGGTCTGCGCATCCAGGTCCGCCAGGTTGTCCGCCGCCACCGGGGTTGCGCCGGCGAGGATGGCGCCGATGTCGTAGGTCGGATACGCCACGACGGGGCGCACCACCACGTCGCCCGCCCCGAGTCCCAGCAAGGTGGGCAGCCAGGCGACCAGCTCCTTGGAACCGACGGTGGGCATGACCGCTTCCGGATCCAGGCCGGGAACGTTGCGACGGCGGCCGAACCAATCCGTGATCGCTTCCCGAAGTTCGGCGGTGCCGTGGGTCGTGGGGTAGCCCGGGGCATCGGCGGCCGCGGCCAGGGCCTCCCGGACGACGGCCGGAGTGGAGTCAACCGGCGTGCCGATGGACAGGTTCACCGCGCCGCCGGGGTGCCCGGCCGCTTTTTGCGCGTAGGGCGCCATGGCGTCCCACGGGTATTCCGGCAGCTGCAGGCCGAAAGGACTCATCGAGTTCAGTCTTGGTTCTGCGGCGGCAGCGCGGCGATCAGCGGGTGGTCCTTGTGGGTGTTGCCCAGCTTGGCGGCACCGCCCGGGGAACCCAGATCGTCGAAGAACTCCACGTTGGCCTTGTAGTAGTCCGCCCACTCCTCGGGGGTGTCATCCTCGTAGTAGATGGCTTCGACCGGGCAGACCGGTTCGCAGGCGCCGCAATCGACACACTCATCCGGGTGGATGTACAGGGACCGTTCGCCTTCGTAGATACAGTCCACCGGGCATTCTTCGATACATGCCTTGTCTTTTACATCCACGCACGGCTGTGCGATTACGTACGTCACGTCCGTCAGCACCTTTCTGAACAGTTCCCACTAGCGTATCCGTTGGGACCATTATCTCCCCAGCCGGGCGCGGCCCGCCTAAGATGGTCACGTGATACCCGCTACCCCCGCCGCGTTCCTGGCCGCAGCAGCACCGGGAACGCGCGTGGTGGTTCGGTACCGGATCGAGGGCGGCTTCACCGACGTGCTCGGCGAACTGCGGGCCGTCGACGCCGACAGCTGCACGGTAGGCACCAGGCGCGGAGACGTCGTCGTCCCGTTGCCGGCCGTGGCCGCGGCCAAGCAGGTGCCGCCCGCCCCGCCGCGACGCCGCCCGCGGGCCGGCGGTCAGCCCTCGTAGCTGTCCGGCAGTTTCCGCAGGGCCCACAGGGGCGAGAACAGCACCGGCGCCGCGGCAAGCGCGGACCCGGCCGCACCGATCCACAGGGTAGGCACCAACCCGATGGTTCCGCCGAGCAGGCCCGCCAGCAGCCCGGAGAGCGGCAACACACCGTACACCGCGAAGCGGATCGACGCGTTCATCCTCCCGAGCAGCCGCGGCGGGCAGACCCGCTGGCGCATCGTCACCTGCATCACGTTGTAGACCAGGGAGCAGAAGGAGACGCCGGCCTCGCCGACGATCAGCAGGAACAGTGCCGAGGCGGAGTCCGGCATCAGCACCGACAACGGCATCGCCGCCAGGAAGACCGCCGAGGCAACGCTGGCCAGCGGAATCAGGGCCCCCTCGCCGGTCAGCTTCGCCAGCCGGGGCGCCGCCACCGCTCCCAGCAGCCCGCCGGCCGCGGCGACCGAGTAGACCAGCCCCAGCGCGGCCGGGCCCAGACCCAGTTCGCGCAGCACCAGGATGGGAAACAGCGTGAAGGCCAGTCCGGCGAAGAAATTTGTCAGGCCCGTGCACGCGGCTATCCGGCTGATCAGCGGGTGCCGGACCACGAAGCCGAGCCCTTCCCGGATTTCCACCGCGAGCGGCCTCCGGCCGTGCCGCGGAGCAGGCATTTCCCGGTCCGAGGTGCGGACCAGGAACAGGGCCGAGAACAGGTAGCCGAGCGTATCCGCCAGGAACAGCAGCGGAGCCGCCATCACCTGCAGCAGGCCGCCGCCCGCGGCGGGTCCGCCCATCCTCGCCAGCTGCGCGGTGCTCTCCAGCTTGGAGTTCGCCGACGACACCTGGTCGCCGCGCACCAGGACCGGGATGTAGCTCTGGTAGGCCACGTCGAAGAACACCGTTGCGCAGCCGATCACGGCCGCCACCGCGTACAGGTGCCACATCTGCAGCACGCCCGCCCACCACAGCAGCGGCACGGACAGCATCGCGGCCGCACGGACCAGGTCGGCCGTGATCATGACCCGCCGTTTGAGCCAGCGGTCCACCCAGGCCCCCGCCGGCAACCCGATCAGCAGAAAGGCGGCGGTGGCGCTGGCATTGAGGACACCCACCTGGAATTCGCTGGCCCCGAGCACGGCCACGGCGAGCACCGGGACGGCCAGCTGGCCGATCTGGGCCCCGACCTGGCTGAGCGCCTGGGCCGACCAGAAGGTGCGGAAGTTCCGGTCCCGCCATAACGACGGCGATGCCCCGCCCGGGTGGGCGGCGCCGGCCGCCGGGGCGGTTCCGGAGGCCCCGGGCGCGGGTAGCTGGGTCACAGGTCACAGTCTCGGGTAGCGATTGGGGAAAGTCAATCATTAGGTGCCCGGTGTCGTATGCTGGAGACATGCCTACGGATCAGGACCTGCAAGCCGCCGGGCGGGCGCTCAGCTCCCCGGTAAGGCTGCGCATTCTCCGGCTCTGCCTCCACCGGTCCCGGACCAATAAAGAGATCGCGGAGCTGCTCGGCCTGAATCCGGCCACCTCGCTGCACCACGTGCGCACACTGCTCAACACCGGCTTCCTGGAGGCCGAGGAACCGCGGAAGGGCAACCGGGGGGCCAAGGAAGTCCCCTACCGCGCCACCCGGATGTCCTGGGGCGCGAAGATGCCGGACGCGGCACCGGTGCTGGTGGAGACCTTCCTGCAGGAAATCGACGGCCTGGCCCCGGACGAGATCGAAACCACGCGGATGGGCATTAAGCTCAACGACGCGCACCGCGAGGAGATGCTGGCGAAGATCCGTGCAATCTTCGAGGAATACGCGATGTTGCCCGCCGACGAGGACGGGACCGCTACCTCAATCTTCATGGCGCACCATCTGGACCAGACGGCGAATTGACGCCCGGCGCGCGGGCGAGGCCCGTCAGGCGCCGGCCCGCCGCGGCTTGAGCGCCCAGGCGCAGGCCAGCAGCGCCGCGATGGTGGCGAAAACCAGCCCGATCATCCAGATCCGGCCCGCCACGGCGATCGGCAGTTCCACCGCCGCCGTGGTTCCCGTGACGATCAGCGGCTCGCCGCCGGGAGCCATCGCCATCAGCCCGACGAGGACGTAGGAGAGGACGCCCGTGAGGCCGGCCATCAGGACGTTGTGCATCTTGAGTCCGGCCCAGACCATCACCGCCAGGGCGAACAGCAGGGCTGCCGCGGCGCCCCACGGATACCCGGACTCCCCGGCATAGAGAATCTGCGAGTGCAGGGCCGTGCCCGCGACCGCCGTCGCCACCGCGCCGAAGACGGCCGTGCCCCACCCGTGGAAGGCGGGACGCCGCCGTCGTGCCGCGCGCCGTTCGGGGCCCTGCCCGGAAACAGCGGAAGGCAACCCGCCGCGGTCTCCGGCGGGTTGCCTCTGCTCTGTCATAGGGTCCAGTTTATGCCCGGGCGCGCGCACGGGCGGCCTTGAGCCGCTCGTTGGCGTCCAGGACCACCTTGCGGATGCGGATCGCCTCCGGGGTGACCTCAACGCACTCGTCCTCGCGGGCGAATTCGAGGGACTCCTCCAGGGTCAGGTTCCGCGGCGGGGTGAGGTTCTCGAAGCTGTCGGAGGAAGCGGCACGCATGTTGGTGAGCTTCTTCTCCTTGGTGATGTTCACGTCCATGTCGTCAGCGCGCGAGTTCTCGCCCACGATCATGCCTTCGTAGACCTCCGAGGTGGGTTGGACGAAGAAGGAGCCGCGTTCCTGCAGGTTGATCATCGCGAAGGGCGTGACCACGCCGGCCCGGTCGGCCACCATCGAACCGTTGGTGCGGTACTCGATCGGTCCGGCCCACGGCTCGTAGCCCTCGGAGATGGACGCGGCGATGCCGGCGCCCCGCGTTTCGGTCATGAACCGGGTGCGGAAACCGATCAGTCCGCGGGCCGGAACAATGAACTCCATCCGGACCCAGCCGGTGCCGTGGTTGGCCATGTTGACCATCCGGCCCTTGCGGGCGGCCAGCAGCTGCGTGACGGCGCCGAGGTACTCCTCGGGCACGTCGATGGTCATGTGCTCCATCGGCTCGTGCACCTTGCCGTCGATGGTCTTGGTGACCACCTGGGGCTTGCCCACGGTCAGCTCGAAGCCCTCGCGGCGCATCTGCTCCACCAGGATGGCCAGTGCCAGCTCGCCGCGGCCCTGGACCTCCCAGGCATCCGGGCGTTCGGTCGGCAGCACCTTCAGCGAGACGTTGCCCACCAGTTCCTTGTCCAGCCGGTCCTTGACCTGGCGGGCGGTGACCTTGGCGCCCTTGACCTTGCCGGCCAGCGGCGAGGTGTTGATGCCGATGGTCATCGAGATGGCCGGGTCGTCCACCTTGATCAGCGGCAGCGGCTGCGGGTTCTCGGCGTCGGTCAGGGTCTCGCCGATGGTGATGTCCTCGATGCCGGCGACGGCGACAATCTCGCCCGGGCCGGCGGATTCGGCCGGCACGCGCGTCAGTCCCTTGGTGGCCAGCAGTTCGGAGATCCGGACGTTCTTCAGCTGGCCGTCCTGGCGGGCCCAGGCCACGGTCTGCCCCTTCTGCAGGGTGCCGTTGTAGATGCGCAGCAGCGCCAGGCGGCCCAGGAACGGGGAGGCGTCAAGGTTGGTCACGTGGGCCTGCAGCACGCCCTCGGGGTCATAGGACGGGGCCGGCACGTGCTCCATGATGGTGGCGAACAGCGGCTCCAGGTCCTCGTCTTCCGGCAGGGTACCGTCGGCGGGCTGGGTCAGCGAGGCCCGGCCGGCCTTGCCGGAGGCGTAGACAACGGGAACGTTGAGGACGGCGTCCAGGTCCAGATCGGGGACTTCGTCGGCAAGGTCCGAGGCCAGGCCCAGCAGCAGGTCCATCGCCTCGGCAACGACGGCGTCGATGCGGGCGTCCGGGCGGTCGGTCTTGTTGACCACCAGGATGACGGGGAGCTTGGCGGCCAGCGCCTTGCGCAGCACAAAACGGGTCTGCGGCAGCGGGCCCTCGGAAGCGTCAACCAGCAGAACCACGCCGTCCACCATGGACAGGCCGCGCTCCACCTCGCCGCCGAAGTCGGCGTGGCCGGGAGTGTCGATCACGCTGATGGTGATGGTCTCGCCCTGGGCGGCCGGACCGGAGTAGAACACGGTGGTGTTCTTGGCCAGGATGGTGATGCCCTTTTCACGTTCCAGTTCCCCGGAGTCCATGACGCGCTCTTCGGTTTCGCCGTGGCTGGAGAAGGCACCGGTGTGCTTCAGCATGGCATCCACGAGGGTGGTCTTCCCGTGGTCGACGTGGGCTACGATCGCGACGTTGCGAAGGTCGCTGCGGACGGCGCTCTGCGTCGATGCGGTGGTTTCAGACATGCGGGATTACTCTTCCGTGGATTACATGGAACCTGGGCCTAATATCGGACAGCCAGCGCCGTGCCCGGATGCGGGTAGGCACTCCATTGTAATCCGCAACGCCACTCATGGCCTAACGGGGCCCGGACCGCGGGCCGGCGACGGGGCCGGAATCCCGTGTCAGGCCACCTCCGGCGGCAACTCCAGGCTCGCGCCGGGAATGGCGGCCAGCAGCTCCTGCGTGTACCGCTGCTGCGGAGAATCGAAGACGCCGTCCGTGGTGCCGGCCTCCACCACCCTGCCCTTTTCCATCACGGTGACGTGGTCGGCGATCTGCCTGACCACGGCCAGGTCGTGCGTGATGAACAGGTAGCTCAGCCCCAGGTCCTGCTGCAGGCCCGCCAGCAAGTCCAGGATCTGGGCCTGGACCAGCACGTCCAGCGCGGAGACGGCCTCGTCGCAGATCACGACCTCGGGATCCAGGGCCAGCGCACGGGCGATGGCGACCCGTTGGCGCTGGCCCCCGGAGAGCTCGTTCGGGAACCGGCGCATGGCGGAGGCCGGAAGCGCCACCTGGTCCAGCAGCTGCCGGACCTTGGCTTCGCGGCTCTTGCGGTCGCCGATGTTGTGCACGCGCAGCGGCTCCTCGATGGTGCGGAAGATGTTGTACATGGGGTCCAGCGATCCGTAGGGATCCTGGAAGATCGGCTGGACCCGCCGACGGAAGGCCAGCAGGGCCTTGGCGTTGAGCCCGGTCATGTCCACGCCGTCGAAGACAATGCGGCCGCTGGTCGGCGACTCGAGGTTCAGGACCATCTTTGCCACCGTGGACTTGCCGGATCCCGACTCCCCCACCACCGCCATCGTGGTTCCGCGCTTGATATTGAAGGACACGTTGTCCACGGCGGTGAAGTCGGTGGACTTCCCAAACCCGCTGCGCAGTTTGAAGACCTTGGTCAGGTCCTTGACCTCGATGACATTGTCCGTGGCTTGGGCCTCCTGGCCGACCGGGGCCAGCAGTTCCGTGGTTTCGATGCCGGCGGCCTTCGCCGACTGGATCCGCCGCGAGGCCAGGGACGGCGCGGACTCGACCAGCCGCCGGGTGTAGGGGTGGCGCGGGTTCTGCAGTATCTGCAGGGCAGGACCCGACTCCACCACCCGGCCCTTGTACATCACCACCACCTTGCGGGCACGTTCGGCGGCCAGGCCCAGGTCATGCGTGATCAGCAGGACGGCGGTGCCGAGGTCCCGGGTCATCGATTCCAAGTGGTCCAGGATCTGGCGCTGCACCGTCACGTCGAGGGCCGAGGTGGGTTCGTCGGCAATCAGCAGCCGCGGCCGGCACGACAGGCCGATGGCGATCAGGGCGCGCTGGCGCATGCCGCCGGAAAACTCGTGCGGGAACTGCCGGGAACGGCTGGCGGCATCGGGCAACCCCGCCTCGGCCAGCACTTTGGCCACCGCGGCGTTATCGGACCGGAGCCCGTTGGCGCGCAGCGTTTCCCTGACCTGGAAGCCGATCTTCCACACCGGGTTGAGGTTGGACATGGGGTCCTGGGGCACCATGCCGATCGAATTGCCGCGCAGTTCCACGATCCGCTGGCTGCTGGCGCCGGCCAGGTCTTCCCCGGCGAAGACGATCTGCCCGCCGGAGACCCGGCCGTTCTCCGGGAGCAGGCCGATGGCCGCCAGCGCGGTGGTCGACTTGCCCGAGCCTGATTCGCCCACTATCGCCGCGGTCTCCCCCGGCATGACGGTCAGGTGGGCGTCTTTGACCGCTTCCACGTCGCCGGTGGACGTTCGAAACGTAATCGCCAGGTCTTTGATCTGCAGCAGGGGCGCGGCGCCCTCGACTTCGCGGATGTGCGTCATCGCTTCCTCGCCTTCGGGTCAAGTGCGTCGCGGAGGGCGTCGCCGAGCATGATGAAGCTCAGCACGGTGACCGACAGCGCCAGTGCCGGCCAGAGCAGGCTGGCCGGGTTGGAGCGCAGCGACACCTGGGCCGTGGAGATGTCATTGCCCCAGGACATCACGTCGGGCGGCAGCCCAATGCCCAAAAAGGACAGGGTGGCCTCGGCGACGATGAAGATGCCCAGGTTCACGGTCACCACCACGATGACGGGCGCCAGCGAGTTGGGAATGACGTGCTTGACCAGGGCGGCGAGCCTGGAGACGCCCAGCGACCGGGCCGCCGTGACGAAGTCGGCGTTCCGCACGGAAATGACAGCGCCCCGGGTGATGCGGGCCACCTGCGGCCAGCCGAAGACCACCAGCGTGATGACCACCGTCCAGACGTTGCGGTTGGCCCGGAACAACGGCAACTGCATGATGATGATGGCGCCCAGGATCAGCGGCAGCGCGAAGAAGACGTCGCCGATCCGGGCGATCACCGAGTCCAGCCAGCCGCCGTAGAACCCGGCGATGGCGCCGAGCGTCCCGCCGATCAGCAGGGCGCCGAGCGTGGCGAAGATACCCACCGTCAGCGACGCCTGGGTCCCGTAGATGATGCGCGAATAGACGTCGCAGCCCTGCTTGGTGAACCCCAGCGGGTGCCCGGGCGCCGGTCCGCCGTCGGAATTGGCCAGCAGGCAGTTTTGCGCCGGCGGCGTCTGGGTGAAGATCCACGGGAAGAGCGCCACGACGATGACCAGCACCAGCAGCAGCGCCGAGATGATGAAGAGCGGTTGTCTCCGCAGGTTCCGCCAGGCTTCGGCCCACAGGCTCAGCGGCTGGACATCCTCGTCGACCTTGTCGGTCGCCAGCAGCGGCGTTTCGTCCAGGGGCGCCACGAAATGCTCGATGGCCTGGTTGTCGCGTTCCAGCGGTTCTCTAGGCATAACGGATCCTCGGGTCGAGCCAGGCATAGAGCACGTCCACCAGCAGGTTGGCCAGAATGTACACGAGCACGAGCACGCTGACGATGGACACGATGGTGGGGCCCTCGCCCCGCAGCACCGACTGGTACAGGCGCTGGCCGACGCCGGGGACGTTGAAGATGCCCTCGGTCACGATGGCCCCGCCCATCAGGGCTCCGAGATCGGCGCCCAGGAACGTCACGACCGGGATCATCGAGTTCCGCAGGATATGCACGACGACGACCCGCGGCCGGGACAATCCCTTGGCCATCGCGGTGCGCACGTAGTCGGCGTTCATGTTCTCGATGATGGAGGTTCGGGTCAGGCGCAGCACGTAGGCCAGCGACACCAGGCCCAGCACGACGGCGGGGAGTATCAGGTCGGACCAGCCAGCCTGGGCGCCGACCGTGGGTCTGGCCCAGCCGAGCTTGACGCCGACGAGGAACTGCAGGACGAAACCGAGGACGAAAATCGGGATGGCGATGACGATCAGCGAGGCGACCAGCACGGTGCCGTCGAACATCCGGCCCTTCCGCAGCCCGGCGATCAATCCGAAGAGGATGCCGAAGACGGCTTCGAAGATCAGCGCGAGGATGGCGAGCCTGACCGTGACCGGGAAGATCTGGGCGAGCACCTCGGCGACGGGCCTGCCGGAGAAGTCGTTGCCGAGATTGAAGGTGACGAGGTTTTTCAGGTAGAGGACGTACTGGATGAGGAACGGCTGGTCCAGGTTGTACTGCGCCCGGAGCTGGGCGGCCACCGCGGGGTTGACGGCCCGGTCGCCGAACAGGGCCTGGATGGGATCACCCGGCAGCGAAAAAACGAGGAAATAGACCAGGAACGTGGCGCCGAAGAACACCGGGATCATCTGCAGGAAGCGGCGGAAGATGTACCAGAGCACTAGCTTCCTCCTTGCGCCCGGCGTGCCGCCAAGTGATGGATCATCAATCCTGCCTCTCGGTGGGATCGGGAGCTGGGGCGCGTTGCGGGGGCCCGGCCGTGGCCAGGCCCCGCAACGCCCGGGGTCACTTGCCGGTGATCCGGTGGTAGATCGGCACCCCGTTCCAGGCGGTGTCCACGTTGTCGACGACGGAACTCCAGCCGACCTGCCGGACCTGGTACCACAGCGGGATGGCGGGCAGGTCCCGCATCAGGATCTCCTGCGCCTCGTTGAAGATCTGGTTGCCCTCTTCCGGCGTGGCCGCCCCCAGCCCGTCACGCAGCTTCTGGTCGAATTCCTTGTTGGAGTAGTCGCCGTCGTTGGAACCCGCTCCGGTGCCGTACAGCGGGCCGAGGAAGTTGTACAGCGACGGGTAGTCGGCCTGCCAGCCGGCACGCGCGGCGCCGGTCATTTCCTTCGCCGTCACCTTGGTCCTCAGCTCGGGGAAGGTGGCGTACGACTCGAACTGGGCGTCGATGCCGAGCACGTTCTTCAGGCCGTTAACGACTGCTTCGATCCATTCCTTGTGGCCGCCGTCGGCGTTGGAAGCGATGGTGAATGTCTTGTCGCCCCACGGCTCGATCTTGTCGGCTTCCGCCCACAGCCGCTTGGCCTCCTCCTCGTTGTACTGCAGCACTTCGTTGCCCGGGATGCTGTCGCTGTAGCCGGTGAGCACGGGGGCGGTGAACTCGGTGGCCGGCTGCCGGCCGCCCTGGAAGATCACCTGGGTGATCTCGTCACGGTTGATCGCCATGGAGATGGCCTGGCGCCGCAGCTGCCCGGCCTCGCCGGTCCATTCGTCCAGGTACTGGGGAATGACGATGGTCTGGTTGCCGGCATACGGCTTTTCCAGCCAGCGGCCCTCGCCGAGGTCGGTCTTGAAGTTTGCCAGCGCGCTCGGCGGGATGGTGTCGAGCACGTCCAGGTTGTCCGAGAGCAGGTCCTGGTAGGCCGCCTCAAAGGACGAATAGAACTTAAAGGTGATCCCGCCGTTCTGCGGGGTCCGGGTGCCCTGGTAGTCCGGGTTCGGCACCAGCTCAATCTGCACGTCGTGCTGCCACGCGCCGTCGCCGCCCAGCATGTAGGGACCGTTCCCGACCGGGTTCTCCCCGAAGGCCTCCATGTCCTCGAAGGCCACGGGCGGCAGCGGCACGAAGGCCGTGTAGCCCAGGCGCAACGGCCAGTCGGATTCGGGCTGGCTCAAGGCCACGGTGAAGGTCGTGTCATCGACGACCTTGAGCCCGGACATCTCCTTCGTGGTCGCGCCCTCGGAGCTGACCTCGTCGTATCCTTCGATGCTTTCGAAGAAATAGGCACTCAGCTGGGCGTTCTCGACGGCGGCACCGTAGTTCCAGGCGTCCACGAAGGAGCTGGAGGTGACAGGGTCGCCGTTGGTGAACGTCTGGTCCGGCTTCAGGGTGATCGTGTAATTTTGCGAGTCCTCGGTCTCGATGGATTCCGCCACCTCGTTGACCGGTTTGCCCTCGGGATCGTAGCTGATCAGCCCCTCGAAGATGAGGTCAACCACGCGGCCGCCGCCGACCTCGTTGGTGTTGGTGGGGACCAGCGGGTTCTGCGGCTCGGTGCTGTTGGCCGTGATCACCGCCTCGGCATTGCCGCCGCCGGCCTCCGTGCCGCCGCCGCCGCCGCCACCGCCGCCCCCACAGGCCGTGACCGCGAGCGCTGCCGCGGCGGCCAGTCCAACCAGTCGGGATGTTCGAGCGAAACGCATGCCGCCTCCTCAGGTACCGTGCTCCATCCGGCGGCTTGTGACGCCGGACCTTTCCGCGCCGGCATGGATCTCAGCCGCGCGGGCTCAGGTGGCACCAGCATAGGCGCCAACTGTGACGCTGATAACAGGCCTTGCTTCCAATTGGGTTGCGATTTGGTGAAAAGAGGTGCTAACGCGGCCGCTGCCCAGGTTTCCGGGCCGGTGTGCCGGGACCGACACGGCCACGAACCCTACCGGGGCGACGGCAACGGACCGGTCTCGGTCCGCTCAGGACAGCTCGGCGAGCTTCGCTTTCCAGTAGGCACGCCAGTGGTCGAGCTGCTCGGTCGACTCGAGCCGTTCATGCTGCACTCCCACCGAGGACTTGCCCGAAGGCTTCTCATAAATATGCACGCTGACCCGGGAGCCGTCGGCCAAGCCGCAGCGCCAGTACCGCCACTTGGCGGTGTCGCTCAACTCGGGTCCGCGGGTGACCGCGATGCCCGAGAATTCCTCCGCCGCACCCACCACGGCCACCCACTTGTTCCGCGCCTCATCCATGCTTCCGGTGACGGTCTTGCTCACCGAGGTTTGGAACTCCCCGTCGCAGTCCTGGCCGGGCTGGCGCCGGCCGATCTGCTGTTCGTAGGCGACGGTGGCCGTCTGCGCCCACCAGCCGTTCGCGAGCCCCGACTCGTGCAAGGCAGCGGCGATCTCCTTGTGGCTGAGTTCCTTGGCGCCGATTCCGGCCAGGTACTCCTCCACCTCGGCCCAGCTGACGCCGATGCCCTTTTCGATCGCCTCGATATTCATGCTGCGTACCACTAAACCTCCTGGATTGCGCGATGGCCGGCGGCACCGTCGCGGCAGCGCACCGGCCAGGGGCGGCCAAGCCCCTGCCGCCATTTCATCATGGGCGGGGGCCCGGGCCCGTGGATGGCGGGCTTGCCGGTCTGTCAGTCGCCGGCGGCCAGCAGCTGGGCGCGCAGCTCGCGGCGCTCGCGCTGCTTTTCCGGATCGGGCAACGGCACTGCCGCCAGCAGCCGCTGGGTGTACAGTTCCTGCGGGTTGCGCAGGATCTCGTCCCGGGTGCCCTGCTCAACGATCCGGCCGTGGCGCATCACGCAAATGCGGTCCGCGAGCACGTCGATGACAGCCAGGTCGTGGGTGACGAACAGGCAGGCGAAGCCCAGTTCCTGTTGCAGGTTCTGGAACAGGTCCAGCACGGTGGCCTGGACCGACACGTCCAGCGCGGAGGTGGGTTCGTCCGCCACCATCAGCTTCGGCTCCAGCGACAGTGCCCGGGCGATGCCCACGCGCTGCTTCTGGCCACCGGAGAGTTCGTGCGGATAGCGGTTGCGGTACGCGCGCGGCAGCTCCACCTGGTCCAGCAGCGCCTCGATCTTCCGCTGCAGGGCGGCACCCTTGGCGACACCGGCGAGGTACATCGGTTCGCCGATGCTCTCTCCGATCGGCAGCCGGGGGTTCAGCGAGGACGACGGGTCCTGGAACACCATGCCCACGTGGCGGCGCAGCGCGTGCAGTTGCTTGGGCCGGGCGCCGGCGATCTCGTGGCCCACCACCCGCAGGGAGCCCTCCGCGACGGGCAGCAGTCCCACGGCGGCGCGGCCGATCGTGGTCTTGCCCGATCCGGATTCTCCGACCAGCCCGACCACCTGTCCCGGATAGATGGACAGGTTGGCCCCCTCCACGGCGCGGAAGGCGGGCACCCGGCCCTGTTTGGGATATTCGATGGCCACATTGGTCAGCTGGAGCACGGGGTCGCCCTTGGCCGATTCATGGCGTGAGTGCGCCAGGGCTTCGGCGTTTTCGCGTTCGCGCCGCTGCAGCTCGGTCTCGTCGATGCTCAGCGAGACCCCGGTGGCGGCGGCCAGCGCCGCCGTGAGGTCGACTTCCGTTCCGTCCTCGGGGCGCCCGCCCAGGTGCGGCACGGCGGCCAGCAAGGCCTGCGTGTATTCGTGCCGGGGGTTCTTGAAGATTTCCAACGCGGTGCCGGCCTCCACGATGCGGCCGCGGCGCATCACGGCGATCTTGTCGGCCAGGTCGGCGACCACGCCCATGTCGTGGGTGATCAGCACGATGGCGCTGTCCAGTTTGTTGCGCAGGTTGCGCATCAGGTCCAGGATTTCGGCCTGGACGGTAACGTCCAGGGCGGTGGTGGGCTCATCGGCGATCAGCAGTTTGGGGTCGCAGGAGAGCGACTGCGCGATCATGGCGCGCTGGCGCTGGCCGCCGGACAGCTGGTGCGGGTAGGACCGGAAGGCCTTTTCCGGGTCGGGCAGCTCGACGAGCTCCAGCAGCCGCAGTGCCCGCTTCTTCGCCTCGCTGGGCGAGATGGCATAGTGCAGCCGCAGCGTTTCCACGATCTGGAACCCGATGGTGTACACCGGGTTCATCGCCGTCATGGGTTCCTGGAAGATCACGGCGACGTCCTTGCCGCGCACCTGCCGGAGCTTGGCGCTGCTGAGGCCCAGGATCTCCCGGCCGTTGAGCTTGACGCTTCCGGTGGCACGGCTGTTGGCCGGGAGCAGGCCCAGCAACGCCATCGAGCTGGCGCTCTTGCCGGAACCGGATTCGCCCACGATCGCCAGGACCTCGCCGGCCTTGACATCGTAGGTGAGGCCAATCGCGGCCGGCACCCACTCCTTGTCCACGCCAAAATCCACGCTGAGGTTGGTGACCTCCAGGACGGGTGGTGTTCCGCCGGCCGTCTCCAGTTTTCCTGCCGGCAGCGTCGGATCGATGATTTCAGTCATAGCTGGTCTTTCCCTTCCAACCTGTCGCAGTTGGTTGTGGCTACTGGAGAACCGGTACCCGGTCCTGAAACTATGGGGGCATGACAACGTCTGCTGCCGCCGGCACCACGGTCTTCCGTCCGCGCTCCGCGACCTGGTTCACGGGAAGCGTCTGGGCGATCGTGGCGGTCAGCCTGGCGTCCTCGGTGCTGACGCACGGCCCGGGCAGCCTGCTCGACTCCTGGCCGCTGCTCGCTATTGCCTATCTGACCTGGTGGCTGGCCTGGTATCCCGCCGTCGTTATCGGCGACGACGGCGTGGTGTTGCGCAACCCCGTGCGGACCGTCTCCGTGCCCTGGGGAGCCCTGGCGACGGTGGACACCAAGTATGCGCTGACGTTGGTTACCCCGCGCCGCAAGTACACCTCGTGGGCGGCACCGGCTCCCGGCATGTTCGGCGTCCACCGCGCCCGCGCCGATCACGTCCAGGGGCTTCCGGAGACCACCTACGGGCCGGCGCAGTCGGTCCGCCCCGGCGATCTCGCGAACACCGATTCCGGGGCAGCCGCGTACTACGTCCGCAAGCGCTGGGCGGAGCTGCTGGCTGCTGGCAGCATCAGCATCGGAGATGCCGACAACGTCCCGGTGGGACGGACACCGAACTGGGCGGTCCTCGCCGTCGGGACGGCGCTCGCGGTACTCAGCGTCGTAACGCTGGCCCGCTGAGCCGGGCCTCACGGGGCCGGGCAGGCGACGGGTGCCCATCCTAGACACCCGTCGTCGCGGTGGTTCCGGTCTCGGGGTGCGCGGAAACCGCTGCCGCCTTCGCCCGCTTGGCATTGAACTTCTTCTGCCGCGGGTCGAACGCGTCGCGCAGTCCGTCGCCGATGAAGTTGATGCACAGGCAGATGGCCACGATGAACATGCCCGGCCACCAGAACAGCCACGGGCGGGTCTGGAACGCTTCCTGGTTCTGGCTGATCAGCAGGCCCAGCGAGACGTCCGGTGCCTTCACGCCCAGGCCCAGGTAGGACAGGCTGGTCTCCAGCAGGATCGCCGCCGACATGCTCAGGGTCACCGAGACGATGATGACGCCCACGGCATTAGGCAGGATGTGCTTGAAGATGATCCGGGCGCTGGAGGCGCCGGCGATCCGTGCGGCGTCGACGAATTCGCGCTCGCGCAGGGACAGGAATTCCGCCCGGACCAGTCGGGCCAGGCCGGTCCAGATCACGCAGCCGACGAACAGGCCCAGGAAATACGGCTGGATGCCGGGCCCGACGGCCCGCCCGGCGACCTGGCCGAGCACCGCCGCGATGATGATCAGCGGGATGACGATGACGACGTCGGTCAGCCGCATCAGCACCGCTTCGACCCAGCCGCGGAAGTAGCCGGCGAGTGCGCCGATGACCACCCCGATGGCGCCGCCGACCAGGCCGATGATGAACATTACCGCCACGGAGATCTGTATGCCGCGCATGGTCTGGGCGAAAGTATCGCGGCCCAGCCGGTCCTGTCCGAACGGATGTTCGCCCAGGCTGAAGGGGAACAGTTGCAGGGTGGGCGCTCCCGAGTTCACCATGTCGTTGACGCCGTTGTGCGTGTACTTCCACCAGCCGGGCAGGCCGAACATCCCGCTGGACGAATAGGCGATCAGCAGGATCAGGCCAAAGACCACCAGGCTGACGACGGCAGCCGTATTGCCGATGAAGCGCCTGCGGACGATCTGGCCCTGGCTGAGGCCGGCCTTGTTCTCGTTGGTGGCTGCGACGGGTTTCGTTGCTGTGGCGCTCATGCCTTTACCCTCACTCGCGGATCAAGCGCGGAGTAGACCAGGTCCGCGACAAGGTTGAAGACCAGTGCCAGGATGCCGGTGATGAGGAAGACACCCATCACCGGATTCGGGTCGACCCTTTGCAGCGCCTGGATAAACAGCTGCCCCATGCCGGCGAACGCGAACACCTGCTCGGTGATCACCGCGCCGCCGATCAGCCCGCCGATGTCGAAGGCGACGATCGTGGCGATCGGAATCAGCGCGTTGCGGAACGCGTGGCGCATGACCACGGTGCGCTCGCCCAGGCCCTTGGCCCGGGCGGTGCGTATGTAGTCCATGTTCATGATCTCCAACATTGACGACCGCGAGTAGCGGCTGTACGACGCCAGGGAAATCAGCAGCAGCGCGACGGTGGGCAGCAGCAGGTGGGTGAACGTGTCGAGGCCGTGGACCCAGTAGTCGCCCTTCAGGTTCGGCGTTTCCGAGCCGATGGTGGCGATGGGCCGCTGGTTGACACGCCCGTTGGTGAAGTAGGCGGGCCATGCCTGCATGAAGCGGTCGAGCGCGATGAGGCATCCGACCAGGAAGGAGGTTATCGCCGCGGCATTCATGCTCTGGCGGCGGTCATAGCCGCCCATCAACCAGCCGACCGCGAGCCCGACCAGGACGGCGGCAAGGGCCAGCAGGAAGATCATCAGCCCGGTGGCCTGGGCGAGGAGCGGCTGGATCGGGAAGTAGATGATCACGCCGATGCCGACGCTGATGAGCGCAGAGTAGAGCGCCTTGCGGTTCTTCAGGCCCGCGGCCAGCAGGGTGATGCCGAAGGCGATGCCGACGCCGCTGATGGCGATAACCACCAGGCCGAGCCCGGGAGTCTTGAACCACTGGGTGACCGACAGACCCCAGAACACTGCGGCAGCCAGCAGGAAACCGATTCCGGCGGCGCCCAATTTCCGTTTGTAGCTGCCGTTGGCGCAGACGAACCACACGGCCGCGCTGACCAACCCGATGATGAGGATGGATTGCAGCGGTATGTCGGGGTTTTTCAGGAAGTTATTGAATCCAATGGCACCGAATTCTTTCAGCAGGACGGCTACCCAGAAAACGGGAAGTGAAAAGAATAGGAACGCCATGAAGGTGATGCCGTAATCCAGGGCGCTGTACTGGCGCAGTGCCGAAACAATGCCCAGGGAAACTCCAATGATGATGGCGAGGACTGTTGCCGCCGTGACCAGCAGAATGGTCATGCCCATGGCCCGGCCCAGTTCGACGGTGACCGGCTGGCCGTTGACGGCATAGCCCAGGTCGCACTGCGCCACGAACGGGACGACGCACTTGGCGGCGCCTGCCAGCCAGCCGAAGTACCGGATGGGTGCCGGTGTGCCCAGGTCGAGCAGCGCGATGCGCTGCTGCATGAGCTGCTCCTTGTTCGCGGCATTGCTTTCCCGGAGGTCGTGCAGGGGATCACCCGACAGCGCCGTCAACTGATAGACCAGGAAAGAGGCACCTAGGAGAATGAGCACGGCGGTGAATAACCGCCGTACAATGTAGGTCACCATAGCGTTTTTAACCTCGTTGGTATGTGTCTGCGGATCTTGTGGATCCGGCATTTTCACAGTGAGTGTAATGCAGGTTACACACGAGCGGAATTTGGGAAATCCCAATCACTTATGCGGGCAAATCCGGTGGTAAATGGCGCAAGGCGCCGGGACCGTGGTACTCAAGGTCCCGACGCCTTGCATGCTATCTGCCGAGGAACAGGCGGGGCGGTTACTTAACCTTCCACTCCCAGAAGTTCCACCAGACGCCGGTCTGGTTCGGCATGTACTTCACACCGTCGATGCGGTCGCTGTTGTAGGCATCGATGCCGACCGGCTGGAACAGCGGCAGGCCGTAGAACGAATCCCAGACGATCTTGTCGATCTGCTTGATGAGTTCGTCCTGCTTCTCCGGCTCCGTGGTGACGATCAGCTCGTCCATCAGGGCGTCGGCTTCCTTGCTCGAGAAACCGTTGTAGTTGGAGTCGGCCTTGGTGCGGAAGATCTGCGGCACGCCGCTGACGCCCACGCCCGGGGAGATCCAGCCGAAGATGGTGGCATCGTAGGTGCCGCCGCCCAGGGCCGAGCCCCAGTCGGAGCCGCCCAGGCCGCCGTCGACGATCTTGAAGCCGGCCTTGGAGGCGGATTCCTCGATCAGCGTGAAGGCGTCCACGCGGTTGGGGTTGTCCTTGTTGTACATAATCCGGACCTCGGGCGTGGCGCCGGCCAGCAGCTCCTTGGCACCCTCGATGTCGGCTTCCTGGTAGTTCTCGGAGCCGTTGTTGGCGGCGGAGTCCTCGTACCCGGCCTGCGCCGGCACGAAGAACTGGGAATCCAGCGGCTTGGCCTCCGGATCCAGCGGAGCCATCAGGCGGTCGACGATGGCCTTGCGCGGCACGGCCTTCATGAACGCTTCGCGGACGTTGGCTTCCTTGAAGACGCCCGAGAAGTTCAGGTCGATGTGGTCATAGGAGAGCTGCTCGCCGCGGTTGACGGTCACGCCCTCCAGCCCTTCGAGCAGTTCCACGGTGTCGGCGGACGCCTGCGGGGCGATGATGTCCACTTCGCCGTTCTTCAGCGCCTGGACCTGATCGGGAGCGGCGCCGATGTAGCGGATGGTGATTTCCTCCACGTTCGGCATCGGTCCGAATTCGTAGGCCTCGTTGCGTACCAGGGTCATGGACTGATCAGGAGTGATGCTGTCCACGATGAACGGGCCGGTGGAGAGGTAGAGGCTGGCGTCCGACGGGAGGGTCTTGCTGTCGAAACCGGTGTTCCAGAAATCGGCGACGGCCTTGAGCTCTTTGTTCTCGGCCGGCTTGTCCGGGTTGCCCTTGGGGCTCTCGCTGATCAGGTCGACCAGTGCCTGCTCGTCTGCCAGTCCGGCCTTCTCGGCCACCACGTGGGCCGGGCTGTCCAGGACACCGTAGGAGATCTCCCAGTCGGCGAACGGCTTGGAGTACTTCAGCGTAATGGAGCGGCCGTCGTCGCTGATCTCGGGCTTGTCGGTCAGGCCCAGGCCGGAGGTGTCGCCGGCGTAGGAGAAGTAGGCAGTGCCCTTGTCGACTTCACCCTCGTCGTTGTAGGTGGCATCGTCGAAATGGCCGGAGTAGACGGCCCAGGCGAGCAGCAGGTCGCCGGCGTCGACCGGGTTGCCGTCCGACCAAGCGACGCCCTCGTTGACCGTGTACTTGATGGTCAGCGGGTCTTCGCTGACCTTCTCGTAGGTGCCGAATTCTTCGTTCTTGACCACGTTGAGTTCGTTGTCGATGTAGTTGAAGTCCGCGTGGGTCAGGTACGAGATCTTCGAGTTGATATCGACGTTGCCGACGGCCGTGTCCGAGTTGAAGGAGCTGAAGGCGTTCACTTCAGCGACGCTGATGGAACCACCGGCTCCAGCCGCGGTGGAATCGCCTGTGCCCTCGGGGGAATTTCCGCCACCCGAAGTCGCGCAGGCGCTCAGGGCCAGGGCTGCAACAGCCGCGACCCCGATAGCTTTGGAAGTACGTCCGAAACGCATTCCGCCTCCTTGTTTCTGTCTTTGGAAGGTCCCCTGCAGTGCTGCAGGGGACGGACATAGACCGCGTCGCCTGAAGTTCAACGAGCTTCCCGCCGAACGTGGCATGTCTCACACGCAATAGAGCGTAAACCGGAACCCCTCGGCTTGGGTATAAAAACTTCGCTTCATATCCGGTTGTTACCGAGATGCAACCTTAAAACCACGGGCCGCCACGGGGCGAAAACTTTGACCCCGGGCGGGAGTCGGGGCCGGATGCCCGGAAACACGGCGATCCCGGCCTGTTGGAGGGCTGGGGGCACCGCCGGAAACGGTTGCCTCAGACAAGTTTCAGTTATCGGCGGCTAACCGATTCGTGTCCGGGTCGCCGACCGCCGCGGCCCCTTAGCCCGTCGATTGGGCCCGCCGCACGAGGGTCCGCTGGCCGGAGTCGAGCCGTCGTGTCCAACCACGTGCGTCGAGGTGTTCGAGCAGCGGGATGACCACCCGCCTGGTGGTGCCCAGAGCCCGGCGTGCCTCACTGGCCGTGAAGGGCTCGGGCAGGCGGGCCAGTTCCCGCATCGCCAGGGCGGGCGCCTGCGGAAGCAGCACAACCCCGCCGGCAAACCGGAGCAGGCGCCCGCTGCGTTCGGCGGCGGCGAGTTCACGGTTGCCGAGACCCAGGGCCCTCAGGTCGTGGGCTTCGGGGGCGGCGAAGGGTTCGGATCTGAGGCGGCGCTCCAGCGTGCTGACCGCGTCCTCGGCGGCGCCGAGGCCGCCGTGCCGGCCTGGCAGCCGGACGTATCCGCCGACCTGTTCCAGCCCGGCCTCCCGGACGGCCGCGTCGAGAACCGCGTTTCCTGCCGGTCCGAGCAGGTCAACGGCGGCTCCGCGGGAGAGGCCGGCCGCCAGCGGGTCCCGCTCCCCCAGTTCCAGCACTGCGGCCCGAAGCCGCCGCCGCCAGTCGTCGAAGACGGTTGCGTGCACCCACCACTCGCCGAACGCCCGGACGTCGCCGGGGACCTTGTTGGGCGCCGAGACGCCCATCCGGCGGAGGTGTTCACTGCGGACGGCACCACGGCGGGCCACCTCGATGAGCGCGTCGCCGGCGGGAGGCATCGCCGTCAGGCTTTCGGCGCGCCTGGCGCTGTCCCCGCGGCGGTCGAGCGCGGGCGGGTCGACGTCGAGGACTTGGACTCCGGCCAGCACCGACCGGCTGCCGTCGGCCCGCAGCACCAGGCGGTCCCCGACCGCGAGCGGGAGCCGCCAGTCGAGGGTCAGCCGGGCGTGGTCCTCGTTGAACGGGCGCACCCGGCACGGCACGGCTGCGGTGCCGATGTGGGCGAGCAGGTGCCGCGGCCCGTCGGGGAACGCCGCGCCCATCGTGCGGCGGACGTCGATGCCGTCCACGAGGAGCCAGGCGTCTTCGGACAGGAGGACGTCGCCGCGACGGATGCCGCCGGCGGCCATGCCGCGCACATTGACGCCGACCCGGTTGCTCGGACCAATGGTCGGAAAGGCTTCGTTGCGGCTGTGCAGGCCCCGGACCGACACCGGCCGGAGGCTGCCGTGGCCCGCGAGCTGCAAGCGGTCGCCCACGGCCAGGCAGCCGGCTGTCAGCGTTCCGGTCACTACCGTTCCCGCGCCGCTGATCGTGAAGGATCGGTCGATCCACAACCGCACGCGGCCCGAGGGGTCGGTTGCGGGGAGGGAGGACAGGGTCGTATCCAGTACCTTGCGCAGCTCGTCGAGGCCGGCTCCCGTGACCGCGGACACGGCGACCGCCGGCGCGTCGCGCAGCCCGGTGCCCGCCAGCTCCGCCCGCACCCGCGCGAGGACCTCGTCGGCCCGGCCCGGGGCGCGGTCGCTGCGGGTCAGCACCACCAGCCCGTGGTTGATGCCCAGCGCCGCGACGGCGTCCCGGTGGTCGCTGGATTGGGCCTGCCAGCCTTCGTCCGCGGCGACGACGAAACACACGGCGGGAACGGGGCCGAGCCCGGCCAGCATATTGCCCAGGAACTTCTCGTGCCCGGGCACGTCCACGAGCGCCACGTCCCTGCCCGACGGGAGCACGGTCCAGGCAAAACCCAGGTCGATGGTCAGGCCGCGGCGCCGTTCCTCGGCCCAGCGGTCGGGCTCCATTCCGGTGAGCGCGCGCACGAGGGTGCTTTTGCCGTGATCGACGTGTCCCGCGGTGGCCACCACGAACATGTCAGGAGCCCGTGGTTCGCTGCTGGTCGTCGATATGCGCCAGCGCCGAGCGCACGGCGGCGGCGAGCCGCTCGTCGTCGGCCTCGGGCACGCAGCGCAGGTCCACCAGGCACGCACCGCGGTGGACCCGGGGCAACACCACGGGGTCGCCCGTCCGCAGCCGTCGGGCGGCCCCTTCGGGCAGCCGGACGGCCCACCCGGGCAGCGGCACCCCGGGCGCTCCCCCGCCGCCGACCCTGCCGTCGTGCTCCACCACACGGCCGCCGGCGCTGGCCGCCAGGCGCTCCGTGCGCTGCCGCAGCCGGCCGGGATCGGCGTGCAGGGCCGCCGCCACCGGCGACTGTTCTCCGGTGAGCGTCGCCTCCACCGCGGCCAGCGTCAGTTTGTCTGCCCGCATCGCCCGCGCGAGCGGATGGCGGGCCAGCCGGGTGATGACCGCGGCCCGGCCCAAAAGCAGTCCCGCCTGGGGGCCGCCGAAAAGCTTGTCACCGCTGGCGATGACGACGTCGGCGCCGGCGGCGAGCGCACCGGAGATGTCCGGTTCCCGGGGCAGCACCGGGTCTGGTTGGAGCAGGCCGCTGCCCAGATCCACGACCAGCGGGATCCGGTGTTCCTCGGCCAGGGACCGGAGCCGGCCGATGCCGACGTCCGCGGTGAACCCGCTGACCCGGAAATTGCTCGGGTGCACCTTGAGCAGGCAGCCGGTCTGCGCGCCGATCGCCGAGGCGTAGTCCTCCAGGTGCGTCCGGTTGGTGGTGCCCACCTCGCGCAGCCGGGCACCGGTCGATTCAATCAGCTCGGGAAGCCTGAAGCCGGCCCCGATCTCGACGAGCTCGCCGCGACTGATGACCACTTCGCGGGACCCGGCCAGGGCGGTAGTGGCCAGCACCAGGGCCGCGGCGCCGTTGTTGACCACCAGCGCTTCCTCGGCGGCCGGGCAGGCGTCCAGCAAAGCCTGCCGCGCACCGGCCCCGCGCCGGGACCGTCCGCCGGTCGGCAGATCCATCTCGACGTCGACATAGCCGGCCGCCGACAGCACCGCCTGGCGTGCGGACGCGGAGAGCGGAGCGCGTCCCAGATTCGTGTGGACGATGACGCCGGTGGCGTTCAGCACCGGCCGCAACGAGCTGGCCGTGCGGGAAGCCACCGCGGTCAGAACCGTCGCCTCGACGTCTTCCGGGGCAAGGTCGCCGCGGCGCGCCTGGTCCTGCACCTCCCTGACGGTGGAACGGATGACGTCGTCGCCGAGGCGCACGCGTGCGTGGAGAAGTTCCGGGTGGGCGAGCAGCTGGTCGGTGCGCGGAATGTGCCGGCGCGGGTCGTTCTGGCCCACGGCCCTCCTTCCGGGTCACCTTCAGCTGTGCAGCTGGCGGAAGCGGACGGGAATCGAACCCGCCAGGCCGAGGTACTCGGCCTCACCGGTTTTGAAGACCGGGGGGCCCACCAGGACCCGGACGCCTCCACGAGCATGGTAACACCGGCCCGCCGCTCCTATGCTGTGACCATGAACGGGATCACCGGCGTCGCAGAAGAGTCCGCAGCAGCAGTCCGGCTCACGGGATATGCACACGGCGGAGGGTGCGCCTGCAAGATTCCGCCCGGCGAGCTCGAGGACGTGGTCCGCGGCCTGACCGGCCAAACCAACCCCGACGTCCTGGTGGGGCTCGACGAGGGCGACGACGCCTCCGCCGTGCGGGTCGGCGGGGACCTCGCGGTGCTCTCGACGGCGGACTTCTTCCCTCCCGTGGTCGACGACGCGTATGACTGGGGCCGGATCGCGGCGGCGAACGCCCTCTCGGACATCTATGCCATGGGCGGCCGTCCGGTCAGCGCGATCAACCTGGTCGGCTGGCCCCGTGACGTCCTGCCGATGGAACTGCTGACCGAGGTGCTGCGGGGCGGGCTCGCCGTGGGGTCCGGGGCGGGCTGTCCGGTGACGGGCGGGCACTCGGTGGACGACCCGGAACCGAAGTACGGGATGGCGGTGACCGGCATCGCCGATCCCGGCAAGCTGATGCGCAATGACGCGGCCCGGCCCGGGCTGCCCCTCACGCTCACCAAGCCGATCGGCCTCGGTCTGCTCAACAACCGGCACAAGAGGACCGGGGAGGTCTTCGATGAGGCGGTGGCGGTGATGACGCAGCTGAACCGGGAGGCCGCGGACGCGGCGGTGCGCGGCGGCGTCCGCGCGGCGACCGACGTCACCGGGTTCGGCCTCCTCGGGCACCTCTACAAGATGTGCCGCGCCTCCGGCGTGGGTGCGGTCATCGACCGGAAGGCCGTGCCGCTCGTCGCCGGCGCGCGGGAGGCGCTGCGGGACGGCTACATCTCCGGCGGCACCCGGCGCAACCTCGAATGGGTCCGCCCGCACCTGCGGCCGGGGGCAGGCATCACGGAGGATGACCTGCTGCTGCTGGCCGACGCGCAGACTTCCGGCGGATTGCTCGTGGTCGGGGAACTGCCCGGGCACCCGGTGGTGGGGCAGACCGTTCCGGGACCCGGGATCGAGGTGCGCTAGATCCGCGGCCGGCCGGCTTAGCCGGCGGTCGTGATCGAGTCGTGGACGGTGCCCGCGCGGCGCCGGGCCGCGAGCCGGTTCTTCTGCGGTTCGATCGTGTAGCGGGGATCCTCCGCCGAGCGGGTGCCGGCACGCAGAATGCCGAACCGCGTCAGCGCCGAGGCGGCCAGCAGCGCCGTGCCACAGGCCGCGGCCGCCGGCCTGTGCCTGCCGACGGCGAGCGCCCCCACGCCGGCGGCGACGGCCAGCCGTTCGCTCCACTTGAGCATTTGCCCGGGGGCACCCTCGTGGAGGGGTTCTGCGGCCACCGGGTCCATGCCGCGTTCCAGGGCCCGGGTGGCGATGACCTCACCGGCGACGCCCAGGACCGCGAGCGCCCGGGCGGGCCCGGCTTCGCGGACGGGGGTCGTGATCATGGCAAGACCGGCCGCGGCGAGGCTGGCAGAACTGACGAAAACGAAGGGCAGGTTGTCCCGCCCGGCATTCCAGGTCGGGTTCGCGGTGTCCGACAAGAGAACCGCGGTGTAGGCGGAGAGCGGTGCCGCGAACACCGCGGCCCCTGCGCCGGCCGGGCCCTCGAGCGCGCGCAGCACCGGGCGCAGCGGCCCCAGCGGCAGCCGGGAGCCGGTCAGGCGGTCGATTTCGGACGCCGCGGAAATCCCGGCACCGGCGCTGAAGGCGGCGAGGATCCAGGAGCCCAGGCTCATGGGCGAGGTGGGCTTGATGGTGCGCAGCATGTTGAGGAACCGCTCGGGCCGGCCCAGGTCTTCGATCAGCGCCACGGCACCGAACCCGACTGCCGTGAGGGCGGACAGGCGGCTGTTGCGGCACAGCGCACGCCGGCCCGTCAATTGCCCGCCGAGTCCGAGCAGCGCCGAGCCGCCGGCCACGCCGCCCAGGAAGAGGTAGAGGGCTATCGGGTCTCCCCACGGCGGCGGCTTGACCACCGGCCGGCCGTAGTAGGAGGCGAACCGTGCCTCCGGCACCACCGGCATTTCGCCCGAGCCGTCTCCGGTCCCGGCGCGGCGCCGCTTGCTGCCGTGCCGGTCCCGGCGCGGCGGCTCGGGCGGGCGGTAGCTGTCGAAGTCCGAGACGGTCACCCGCGGCCTCCCGTCAGGAAGGCGGCCGTGGCCGCGGCCAACATGCCGGCCGCGGCGATGCCGGCCCGTTTGAACATGCGCGGCAGGTCCGCCGTGGGCACCCGCGGGTCCGGCGGCAGCCCGTACACCTCCGGTTCGTCGAGCAGCAGGAACACGGAACCGGTGCCGCCCACGCCGTCGGCATCGTTGGCCCCGTAGAGGCGTGCCTCGGTCAGCCCCTGCGAGTGGAGTTCTGCTACCCGCTGCTTCGCGGTGGCCACCATTTCCTCACGCTCGCCGTACTTGATCGACGTCGTGGGACACGCCTGGGCGCAGGCCGGCGTCTGGCCGTCGGTGATCCGGTCGTAGCACAGCGTGCACTTCTGGGCGACACCGACGTTGCGGGTCGGGGCCTGTTCCCCCGGGGTGAAGTCGCGCTGTGTCTTCGGTCCTGCCGTGCCGTCGCTGCGCCGTTCGATCACGCCGAACGGGCATCCCGCGACGCAGGTGCCGCAACCGTTGCAGACGTCGTCCTGCACCACCACGGTGCCGTGCTCGGTGCGGAACAGCGCACCGGTGGGGCACACGTCCAAGCACCCGGCGTTGGTGCAGTGCTTGCACACATCCGAGGACATCAGCCAGCGGAAATCGGGCGTATCGGGGGGCGTGGTATCCAGGCCCGGAGGCTTCCCTGCTGCAGCCGCGCTTCCCGGCGGGCCGATGCCGGGCATGCCGAGGCTGACGAGTGCGCGCCCGGAGTCGCGCGCCTTTTCGATCCGCCCGCGGTCCTGCTCGACGAAGGCGACGTGGCGCCACGTGTCGGCTCCCAGCGAGCCGGTGTTGTCGTAGGAGGACTGCAGCAGCTCGTGCTGCGGGTCGGCGGGATTGCGGTTCCATTCCTTGCAGGCCACCTCGCACGCCTTGCAGCCAATGCAGATCGAGGTGTCCGTGAAGAAGCCCTTGCGCGGGTGTCCGGTGTGCGGAATGTCCCCGGGCGCTTCGGTCAGCCGGTTCATGAGCCTTCCCTCGTGGTGTCATCGCCCGGCACGGGGCCGGGGTGGGTGATCTTGTCGCTGCCGGTCTCGGGCGTCACCCCGGCGCGGGCCTGGTATTCGGCGACCAGGGCGAGCAGTTCCGGGCCCCGGGGACGCCGGCCCGGGAGGATGTCGCACGATCCGGCCTTGGATTCCTGGATCTGTACGTTGGGGTCGAGGGTCACGCCCAGCAGATCGTTGGCTGCGTCCCCGCTGATGACCGCTTCCTGTCCGACGCCCCAGTGGTAGGGCACGCCGATCTGGTGCACCGTGCGCCCGCCGACGACCAGCGGCTTCATCCGTTCGGTCACGAGCACCTTGGCCTCGATGGCTGCCCGCGGCGAGACGATCGTCGCCCAGCCGTACGGTTCCAGGCCGCGTTCCGCCGCCAGTTCCGGCGACACTTCGCAGAACATCTCCGGCTGCAGCTCCGAGAGGTACGGCAGCCACCGGCTCATCCCGCCGGCCGTGTGGTGTTCGGTCAAGCGGTACGTGGTGAACACAAAGGGGTAGATGTCCGCACCGGGCACGTTGGCACTCGGCGCGCTGAGATTGTCTGCGCGCGGGAAGGTGAGCCGGGCGGGATTCTGCTGCTGCCCGTAGAGCGGGTTGGCGACCGGAGATTCCTGTGGCTCGTAGTGGGTCGGCAGCGGCCCGTCCACCATGCCCTTGGGCGCGAACAGCCATCCCTTGCCGTCGGCCTGCATGATGAAGGGGTCGTCTCCGGCCAGCGCGGCGGCGCCGCCGGCCGTCGGATCCGGCCTGCTCCCGGGAGCGCGGTCCAGCGGGAAATCGGGGACGTCCTCCCCGGTCCACCGGTTCTGCTCCGGGTCCCACCAGACGTACTTCTTGCGTTCGCTCCAGGGCTTGCCGTCGGGGTCCGCCGACGCGCGGTTGTAGAGGATCCGCCGGTTCGCCGGCCAGGCCCAGCCCCACTCGGAGGCGACCGGCCCTTGTTCCTGGCCGGGCTTGCGGTCGGCGGCGTGGTTGATGCCGTCGGCATACACGCCCGTGTAGATCCAGCATCCTCCCGAGGTCGAGCCGTCGGGGCGCATCTCGGTGTACGACGAGAGGGGCATGCCGGCGCGGGGACCGGTGAGATGCCGGCCGTTGATTTCCGCAAGCACCGCCTCGCCGTCGGGGTCGCCGTGTTCGTCGGTGGGATAGTCCCACGTGAGGTCCAGCAGCGGCCGGTCCCGTTCATCGGTCGAATCCGCCAGCTTTGCCCGGAGGCGTTGGCCCAGCTCGTAGAAGAACTGCAGTTCGCTGCGGCAGTCCCCCGGCGGCTGGATGGCCTGGTGCCGCCATTGCAGGAGCCGCTGGGTCTGCGTGAAGGTTCCGGCCTTTTCCACGTGCGTCGCCGCCGGCAGGAAGAAGACTTCGGTGCCGATGTCCTCGGTCCGCAGCTCGCCCGTGGCGATCTCGGGGCCGTCCTTCCACCACGTCGCCGACTCGATGAGGTTCAGGTCGCGCACCACCAGCCATTTCAAATGGGACATGCCAAGGCGCTGCATGCGCCCGTTGGCGGATCCGACCGCGGGGTTCTGGCCGAACAGGAAGTAGCCTTCGACCTCATCGGCCAGCATGCCCATGACTGTCTGGTAGGTCCCGTGCGGGCCGTTGATGCGCGGAAGGTAGCCGTAGCCCCAGTCCGAGTCCTCACGGGCCGCGTCGCCCCACCAGGCCTTGAGCAGGCTGATGGTGTAGGCATCGGCGTCGGCCCAGTAGCCCTTTTGGTCCGGCGACGCGATGCCGCCGAGGTAGTCCTGCAACGTCTCCATCTCGGCCTTCGGCATGGGGAGGTAGCCGGGCAACAGGTTGAACAGGGTCGGGATGTCGGTGGAGCCCTGGATGCTGGCATGGCCGCGCAGCGCCATGATTCCCCCGCCCGGCCGCCCCATGTTGCCCAGCAGGAGCTGCAGGATCGCCGCGGTCCGGATGTACTGCGCGCCCACGGTGTGCTGGGTCCAGCCGACGGAATACGCAAAGCAGGTGGTCCGGTCGCGGCCGGAGTTCTCCGTGACCGCCCGCGCCAGGTAGTCGAAATCCGCCAGGGAAATGCCGCAGGCGTCCCGGACCATTTCCGGGGTGTACCGGGCATAGTGCCGTTTCAGGATCTGGAACACGGTCCGCGGGTGCTCCAGCGTGGGGTCCTGCTCGAAATCGGGGTGGGCCAGGGTCGGCCCTCCGCTGCCGTACTGGTGCCCGGCCGCCCGGTCCGCGGTGTCGGCGCCGTGTTCGTGGCCGCCGGCTTCTCCTGCCTCCGGCTTCCGTTCATAGGCCCAGGACGCGAGGTCGTACTGGCCCGTTTCCGGGTCGAATCCGGAGAACAGCCCGTCCAGGTCCTCGGTGTCACGGAACTCTTGGTTCACCAGGGTCGCCGCGTTGGTATAGGCCCGCACGTAATCCTTGAACCACAGATCGTTGCTGATCACGTAATTGATCAGGGCGCCCAGCAGCACGATGTCCGAACCGGCCCGGATGGGCACGTGCCTGTCTGCCACCGCGCTGGTGCGGGTAAACCGCGGATCCACATGGATGACCTTCGCGCCGCGGGCCCTGGCTTCCGTCACCCACTGGTAGCCCACGGGATGGCACTCGGCCATGTTGGAGCCCTGGATGACGATGCAGTCGGCGTTGGCCATGTCCTGCAGCGATTGCGTCGCGCCGCCGCGTCCGAACGAGGTTCCCAAACTGGGAACCGTTGCGGAGTGTCAAATGCGGGCCTGGTTCTCGAGCTGGATGGCGCCCGCGGCGGTGAAGAGTTTCTTGATCAGATAGTTCTCTTCGTTGTCGAGGGTCGCCCCGCCCAGCCCGGCGATGCCCATGGTCCGCTGGAGCGGCCGGCCGTGCTCATCGCTTTGCTGCCATGTGTTCCGGCGGGCTTCGAGGAACCTGTCGGCAATCATGTCGACGGCGGTGTCCAGGTCAAGGTGCTGCCAGTCCTTGGCGTGGGGCGCCCGGTAGAGCACCCTCGTCTGCCGGCCGGGCGCGTTGACCAGCTGCTCGCTGGCGGATCCCTTGGGGCAGAGCCGGCCGCGGGAGATCGGCGAATCCGGGTCGCCCTCGATCTGGACAACCTTTTCGTCCTTGACGAAGACACGCTGGCCGCAGCCCACCGCGCAGTAAGGACACACGCTTTGCACCACGCGGTCCGCGGTGGACGTCCGGGGAGCGATTTCACGGGTCCGCCGCGAGGTCACGGCCTCGCCCCGCCCGAGTGAATCACTCGTGCGGAACTGCCGTACCACCGGCCACTCCAGGAAGCTGAACCGCGACATGGGCCCACCCTAACCCATCCAATTTCTCTACAACAGGGGAAAACGACGACGGCGGAGGAGCAGCTCCGGGGCACAGGCTGCTCCCCCAGCAGCGAGCGGGCGCCTGCGGGGAACGCCGCCAGGTACTCGTCCACGGTCTTCGGCTTGTCCCTGTCTCGAAGCTACCCGCCGCGGGCCAGACCGGGGCCGGTGTTTGCCGGTTTTGCGCGTGAGGGCCGGCAAGGTATTCCCTGCGGGCAGCGCGCGGTCCATACTCGGACACGTACGGGGCATCGGCAGGGCGGAGCCGCCCCTTGCGTCGGCTCCGGCCGCAGATGCAGGCGCGAACATCGGAGTCTGGCATGGCTACTTGGAGCGGTTCCCAGTCCCTCCTCCGGCGCAAGCCGATCACGGAGCTGGCGGAGGAGAGCGGGGAAAGCCATCTGTCCAAAAGCCTGGGCGTGTGGCAGCTGACCGCGATCGGCGTCGGCGGGATCATCGGCATCGGCATTTTCACGTTGGCCGGGCTGGTGGCCAACGGCGGCCCCGAGGCGGCTCCGGTCGGTCCGGCGGTGCTCATTTCCTTCCTCATTGCGGGCCTGGCCAGCGCGGCGGCGGCCCTGTCGTACGCGGAATTCGCGGGCATGATCCCGTTTGCCGGTTCGGCCTACACCTATGGCTATGTGGCCCTGGGGGAGGTCATCGGCTGGTTCATCGGCTGGGACCTGCTGCTGGAATACACGGCCATCGTCGCCGTCGTCGCCATTGGCATCTCGGGCTATTTCAGCGCGTTTATGGAGGGCATCGGCATCCAGGTCCCGGCGTGGATGGAGGGCACCGCCGACACGGTCGAGGGCGGCGTGGTCAACCTGCCGGCCATCGTGGTCTGCCTGCTGATTACCTGGATCCTCAGCCGCGGGACCCGCACCTTCGGCCGGTTCGAACTGATAGCGGTGGGGCTGAAGATCCTGCTGATCCTCTTCATCATCGGGCTGGGGTTCTTCTTCGTGAACCCGGGCAACTACAACCCGTTCATGCCCTCTGGATTCGGTCCGGTGCTGGCCGGAGCCGCCACCGTGTTCTTCGCGGTGTTCGGCTATGACGCGATGAGCACGGCGGCGGAGGAATCCGTCGACGGCAAGAAGCACATGCCAAAGGCGATCCTGCTGTCGTTGGCCATCGCGATGACTCTCTATGTGCTGGCCACCCTGGTGCTGACCGGCATGCAAAACTACAGGGACATCAGCCCCACCGCGGGGTTCGCGTCCGCCTTCGAGTCGGTCGGGCTGCCGGTCGTGGCCACGATCATTGCCGCCTTCGCCGTTGTTTCGATCCTGACCGTGATGCTCACCTTCCTGCTGGGCGTGACCCGGGTGTGGTTCTCCATGAGCCGCGACGGGCTGCTGCCGTCCTGGTTTGCGGCGACGGACCGGCACGGCACCCCGCAGCGGGTGACCTGGATCGCCGGCATCGCGTCGGCGCTGCTGGCCGGAGTGTTCCCCATCCGGGCCGTGGCGGACCTCACCAACATCGGCATCCTGGCCGCCTTCGTGGTGGTTTGTGTGGCCGTCATCGTGCTGCGGCGCACCCGTCCCGAGGTGCCGCGGACTTTCCGGCTGCCGTGGATGCCGGTGGTCCCGGCCTTCGGCGTCTTGGCCTCCGGCTTCCTGATGCTCCAGCTGCACTGGGAAACCTGGCTGCGCTTCGTGATCTGGCTGATCATCGGCCTGGCCATCTACCTGTTCTACAGCCGCAAGCACTCATTGATGAACCCGGACAGCCCGCGCCACCGGGCCGTACCCGGGTCATCCGACGCCTGAAGGCAGCCGCTTAGTCGTTGAGCTCGCTAGTCGTTGAGCTCGGCGGTGGCGACTTCGTACTCTTCGACTTCGAGGATCTCCAACGATAGGGAGTTGCTTGCCTCAGAGCGGAGACTCTTCGCCCTTTCCTTACTTCCAGCCAGGTTTTCTTCCGTGTCGTACAGCGCGATGGATAAAGATTTGCCGTTCCCCTTCCCGTTCAGGAAATAGAAGCCCCGGCAACCGGGGAGTTCCAGCACCCGGGTGACGAGATCCTCCGGGGGCCCGCTGGAAGTGTCCTGGCTGCCTCCGTAAGTGCTGACTCGTGCGAACATGGCTACCTCCAATGGTTTATCAGCCGGAGCCCCGCCTGCCGCTGCATATTAGAGGCGCAATTTCGAGGCCGTGCACAACCCCTCGGCAAGCCATACCGCTGGTTCGGGCTCCTCCCACCAGTAGGCACCTCTCAGCGCCTGCGGACAATACCGGGACTCAACAATAATGCTTGCCCTTCGTCAGCGGCAGGTCTACTTGCAGCCGCAGCCTGCTCACGCGGCGCAGTACAACGGATGGTGTTCGGGCCCTAAAGCGCGTCGCCGTCGTCCTTCGCGAAGGCCTATGGGAGCCGCCGGTCCTCGGGATGCTGCAGGCGCAACCACTTGCAGCCGAACCCCACGAGGGGCAGGGTGCAGGTGCCGTCCTCGGCGATTTTCACGTCCGCGTCCCCCAGCAGGTCCAGCATCCTTATCGTGCCTTGGCGGGTTGTCGAGGCACGTATCTCAGGTACGCGATGCCGTTGTCGAAGATTCTGTGTTCGGTAAGGCGCAGGTCGAGGTGCACGTCGTCGGGCAGGGCGCGCAGACCTCCGCCCACCATCTTTGGCACCACGAAGAACCGGAAGTCGTCAACCAGGCCCGCACGGATCGCGTCTGCCGCGACCGTGGGCCCGAAGATCTCGACTACACCCTTCGCACGCTCCACGACCCGCTGCAGCTCGACCAGGCTCAGGCGCGGCACGATGCGTGCCCGGTCCGAGGTGAGCTCTTCGACTGTCATGGTCGACGACACCACGACCTTGTCCAGGCCCCGCCAGCGCCGGGCGAACTCCCGCTCAGCCACAGGACGGTCCTCGCCATCCGGATAGGTGTCCCAGTACCCCATCAACGCATAGGTTCTCCGCCCGAGCACCTCGGTGGACACCTCCGCCATGCGCTCGAGGTGAACGGCAAACACGGCATCGCTCGGGCCCGTCCACTGGAAGTCGCCGTCGGCATCGGCGACGTAGCCGTCGATGGACGTTGTTGCCACGAAGGCGAGGGTTCCCATGATCGTTCCGCCCCTTCACGCTGGGTGTGCCGGGTTCCCACGGCGACACCGGCACCGGTCAGTTCTTCTTCAGTTCCTCGGCGAGCATCACGATGATGCCGCTGGGACCGCGGACGTACGTGAGCCTATAGGCGTCCTCATAAGTCGCCACCCCGCGAAGCGGCCGGCAGCCGTGTTTCGCGGCTATTTCGAGGGCCTTGTCCAAATCGTCGACCGAGAAAGCGACGCGGTGCATGCCGATCTCGTTCGGGCGGGTGGGCGTCGACTCGATCGCTTCGGGGTGGAGGTACTCGAAGAGCTCGAGCCGGCCGTGGCCGTCCGGGGTCTGGAGCATCGCGATGTTGGCGTGGTTGCCATCGAGCCCGACGGCGGTGTCGGTCCAGTCACCGCTGACCGTGTCGCGGCCGAGGACCGTCAGGCCGAGGTCGGTGAAGAAGGCGATCGCTGCTTCGAGGTCCCGAACGGCGATGCCGACGTTCTCCAGTTTGATGGCCATGCGCGACATGCTAGCGAGCCGGGAGGACAAAAAAGAAGCCCTCCGCCGGCTGCGCCCCGTCGGAGTTGCGGCACAATAAATCGTGTGGATGACCTGCTTGTGCCCCCGGGACCCGGCGCGCCCCGAGGCCTCCGGGTGCCGGCGGGAGAGCTGGTCGAGCAGTTCTCCCGAGCCTCGGGCCCCGGCGGCCAGAGCGTCAACACCGCCGACTCACGTGTGCAGCTCAGTCTCGATCTGGGCACCACGACGGCGCTCAGCGAGATCCAGCGCGAACGCGCCGTCGCCAGGCTCTCCGAGAGGATCTCGGGCACGGTGCTCACCATCAGCGCCTCCGAATACCGCTCCCAGCGGCAAAACAGGGCTGCGGCGCGGCAACGCCTCGTCGCACTCCTGCGGGACGCGGTGACTCCGCCGGTCGTCCGACGGGCAACCCGGCCCACGGCTGGCTCGCGGCGCCGCCGGCTCGAATCGAAACGGTTGCGCTCGGAGACCAAGCGCAACCGCAGGCGCCCAAACTCCGAATAAGCTGACCATTTTGCGCTCTTGGAATGGGGTGAGCATGGATAACGGTGCCTCGAGAGCCGAACCGGCGCCATCTCCCCGCGGAGGTCCTGCCGGACGCCTGATCGCCCGGCATCCGGTAACTGCCTTTGTGGTCATTGCGATCGGGCTGACGTGGGCGGCGCAGGCGATATCGATCGCTCTGCTGGGCAACGTTGTGCCCGGGCTCCTGGCAGAGCTGCTGATCCTGCTGGGTACTGCGGTCCTCGTGACCGCAGCCTCAGGCGGCGGGAAGGGGGTCCGGGGCCTTTTTCGGCAGGCTGTCCGCTGGCGGGTAGGCGTCGGCTGGTATATCGCCGCCCTGCTCGCCATACCCGTGCTGACCCTGCTGATCGCCGCGGCGACCGGGTCTTTTCGGCAACCCGAAGCTGGCTGGGCCGCTGAAACCGGCAACTATTTCCTCAATGCCATCCTCGTCGGGGCTGTGCTGGCGAATATCTGGGAGGAACTGGCCTGGACCGCCGTGGTACAGCACCGGCTGATGGAGCGGTGGGGCCTGATCGCCGGCTCGCTGCTGACAGCCTTACCCTTTGCCCTCATACACCTCCCCCTCGCCTTCGCGGACAAAGGCTTTACGGGGACACCCGTCCAGGAGGTGCTTTTCTACTGGGCGGTCCTGTTCCTCTTCGCCCCGATTTTCAGGCTTCTGGCGGGCATGGTGTATCTGGGCACGGGCGGAAGCATTCTCATCGTCGGCCTCCTTCACGGGTCCTTCAACGCCTCCGGCTCGGAAAAGCTCAAGGCGTTCGAGGGAGAGTGGCAGCAGATCGCCGCCGCAGCCATGCTCGCCGTCGTCCTGGCGCTCTACCAACAAAGCGGGGCACGCGCTAAGGGGCGCCGAACAGGATCCCGACCGGACCGCTACTCAGCATTCCCGGACGACACCTGAACTGGACTGGGCGCAGCGGCGGCGTCTTGTGGGAACAAGCATTGAGGGAGCCCGGAATTCAAGTGGACACGATACGAGTATCCTCAGGTGGCATCACGTCCTCGAGCAGGGGCACTCCAAGCGGGCGGGTCGAGTCCCTTAGGCGCGAGAGTCACCGAAGTTCTCGGGCAGTCGGGCCGCCAGCTTCCACGCTGCCGGCATGGCGGCTGCCGCGATCAGCGACTTCACGATGCCGCCGATGATGAACGGGTACAGGCCCCACTCGAGCGTCTGCTGCAGGTCGGCGCCCAGGGAAATGGCCAGCCAGGCCATGCCGAAGACGAAGGTGATCACGGTGCCCGCCAAGAATGAAACGGTGGCGCCCAGGAACTTCTTGTCCCAGTTGCGCTTGGCCAGCCAGCCGGTCAGCCCCGCGGCGGCGATGAAGCCCACCAGGTAGCCGCCGGTCGGGCCAACGGCGGCGGCCAGGCCGGAGGATGCGTCGCTGAACACCGGCATGCCGGCCACGCCGGCCACCCAGTACAGTGCCATCGACAGCATGCCGCGGACCGGGCCCAGCGTGCTGCCGACCAGCAGGACGGCCAGGGTCTGGCCGGTGATCGGGACCGGCCACAGCGGCACGGCCAGCTGCGCCATGACGGCGGTCAAACCTGCCCCGCCGACAACCAGCGCGGTGTTGGCCAAGGCGGTGCTGGGGACCAGGGCGTCGGCCAGGACACCCTGTCGCGCAACGGCGGCTGATGCTGTGCTCATGGTTGCTCCTAGTGTTTTGCGGAAAATCATCTAGAACCGCGGGCACCCCGGCGGATTTGAGCGGTGCCTCCGCTCAAAATCGCGGTATCCCACCTCTGACACTAACTTGATCGACGATTGTTGACAATAAAATAATGTGACGCGCATCATGGGACGCATGGCCTCCCTTAGCCCTCTCTTGAAGCAGGCGACCCCACTGGTAGTTGATCACGCCCTGGGCAGTTGGATCTACGCGACCGATGGAAAAACGTACCTTGATTTCACTACCGGCATTGGGGTGACGAGCACGGGTCATTGCCACCCGCGGGTAGTGGAGGCGGCCCGCGGTCAGGTGGGAAAGATCATTCACGCCCAGTACACGACGGTGATGCACAAGCCGTTGCTGGCGTTGACCGAGAAGCTTGGCGAGGTGCTGCCGGAAGGCTTGGACTCGGTGTTTTATGCCAATTCCGGATCGGAGGCGGTGGAGGCTGCGATCCGTTTGGCCAGAATGGCCACGGGCCGGCCAAACCTCGTAGTGTTCCAGGGCGGTTTCCATGGTCGGACGGTTGCGGCGGCGTCGCTGACCACCGCCGGAACGAAGTTCTCCGCAGGGTTCTCCCCGCTGATGTCGGGGGTGCACATGTCCGCCTTCCCCTACGCCTACCGCTACGGCTGGGATGAGGCAGCGGCCGTGGAATTCGCATTGAAGGAACTGGACTACCTGCTGCAAACCCGTACCGCGCCCAACGACACCGCAGCATTCCTGATCGAACCGGCCCTCGGCGAGGGTGGGTATCTGCCCACCCCGGCGGCGTTCCTGGAGGGACTGCGTGAACGTGCCGACCGGCACGGCATCCGGCTGATCTTCGACGAAGTCCAGACAGGCGTGGGCCGCATGGGCAAGTTCTGGGGGCACCAGTACTCCGCCGCCACCCCGGACATCCTCATCACTGCGAAGGGCATCGCCTCCGGATTTCCGATCTCCGCAATCGCCGCTTCCACCGAACTGATGTCCAGGGGCTGGCCCGGGTCCCAGGGCGGGACCTACGGCGGGAATGCGGTCTCTGCCGCCGCCGGCGTCGCCACCCTCGATGTCATTCGTGACGAAGGGTTGGTGGAAAACTCACGGATCCGCGGCGAGCAACTCCAAGCCGGACTAAAGGAAATCCAGGCCCGTTTCCCCGCCATTGGCGACGTCCGCGGCAAGGGCCTGATGCAAGGCATCGAATTCACCACCGAAGCCGGCGGCCCCGACGCCGCCACCGCGGCAGCAGTCCAACAGGCCACGACCCGCCACGGCCTGCTCACCCTCACATGCGGGCCCGCAGGCAATGTCGTGCGCCTGATCCCCGCCCTTATCGTCACCGCCGAAGAAATCGCCACCGGCCTCGAACGCTTCGAAAACGCCGTCGCCACCGTCACCGCGGCCGTTTCCTCGAAATATTGAGCCCACCTATGACGGATGCTGTTCGCTCCCCCGCAGGCCCGGCAACGGGCAGCCGCCAAACAGGCGCACCGGATGCAGGTCTCCCCCCGGTGCTTGCACGCCTGACATCCGCGGGCGTGGCTGCCGACAGCTCGCCACGCCGCGTAGCGGAATACTCCTATGACGCTTCCAACTACCGGGTAACCCCGCTTGCCGTGGTGTTCCCCCGGACGGTCGAGGACGTGCTCGCGGTCGTTGCTGCATGCCGGGAAACGGCAACCCCGCTGATCGGGCGCGGCGGCGGGACGTCCATGGCGGGCAACGCCATGGGCCCAGGCGTGATACTTGACTTTTCCCGCCACATGAACGCGATCCACGAGATCGACGAGGTGGAGGGCACCGTGAGCGTCGAGCCCGGCGTCGTGCTCGCCGTCCTCTCCCACGAGGTCGAGAAGGCCACCGGTGACCGGTTCACCTTCGCCCCGGACCCGTCCTCCAAGAACCGTGCCACCGTGGGCGGCTCGCTGGGCAATGATGCGTGCGGCAACCACTCCGTTCGCTACGGCCGGATCTCCGACCACGTCGTGGAGATTGACGTCGTCACTTCGGACGGCGCGCGCCTGACGGCCACGGCCGGCGGGCTGCGTGCCACAGATCCTGGCGACAGCGACTCCGCAGCGCGTGCGGGTGCACTGACCGCCTCCTTCAAAGACTTGGCCCGCAGTCACCTGTCCGAGTTCCGCCTGGAACTCGAACGGATCCGGCGTCAAGTCTCCGGCTACCATCTGGCCCACCTTCTTCCGGAGAACGGGTTCAATATCGCCCGAGCCCTCGCGGGGTCCGAGGGGACCTGCGCCATCATTGTCGGCGCCCGGATGAAGCTTGTGCCTAAGCCGGCCAGCGCCCTGCTGGTGTGCCTGGGTTATGCGGACATAGTCGACGCGGCTCGGGACGTCATGACCATCCTGGAGTTCTCCCCGGCTGCCGTCGAAGGTATCGATGAGGCGATCGTGGACACCATGCGCTTCCGCCGCGGCAAGGGCTCGGTGACGGGTTTGCCCACAGGCAAAGCCTGGCTGTACGTGGACCTCGACGGCGGGAATCCGCACCAGGTCCGGGCGGAAGCTGACCGGCTGCTCGCCCGACTCAGGGAAAACGGCCGCTTGGTGGATGGGCACGCCGTGCCGGACCTGCAGGAGCGAGCCGCTCTTTGGCGTGTCCGCGAAGACGGCGCCGGGCTCTCAGCGCGGCTCTCCACGGGTGGAGAATCCTGGCCAGGATGGGAAGACTCTGCAGTCGCCCCGGAGAACCTTGCGGATTACCTCTCAGACTTCCGCGACCTTCTGGGCCGCTACGACCTGACGGGCGTAATGTACGGACACTTCGGTGCCGGCTGCATGCACATCCGGATCACCTATGACCTGCGCACCCCAGCCGGCCGCCGCGTCTTCCGCGACTTCACACAGGAAGCTGCCCGGCTGGTGGTCCGCCACGGCGGTTCGCTCTCCGGCGAACACGGCGACGGCAGGGCACGATCGGAACTGCTGCCCCTGATGTACTCCCCGCGCCTGCTGGCGGCCTTCGCCACGTACCGGCGCATCTGGGACCCGGCAAGAATCTTCAATCCCGGATCCCTCACCGATCCTGACCCCCTGGACGTCAATCTGGCGCTCCAAGGCATTCCCGAGCGGCATTGGCGCACGAGCTTCGACCTGCACCCGGTCAGCGCCGGAGGCGGAGCGACGGCCGAAACGGACACCCCCGAGACCTCCACCGGCAGCGGTACAGACCCATGGGTCCACGCGCTTCAAAGCTGCATAGGCGTGGGACGGTGCCGCACGGACGCGGGCGGCGTGATGTGCCCCAGCTACCGCGCCACGAAGGACGAGAAGGACTCCACCCGGGGCCGGTCCCGGGTACTCCAGGACATGGTCCGCGGCGCCCACACCGTGGAGGAAGGCTGGAAGTCCGAGGAGGTCCGCGAGGCGCTTGACCTCTGTCTGTCCTGCAAGGCCTGCTCCACCGACTGCCCCACGGGCGTCGACATGGCCACCTACAAGTCCGAATTCTTCTCGCACTACTACAAGGGCAGACTCCGCCCAATGTCCCACTTCTCCCTGGGCTGGCTGCCCCGCTGGCTTAAGCTCACGGGCCGCTCCGCGCCTCTGGTCAACGCCGTGATGTCCACCCCGCTGGCGAAGGTCGCCTCCGCCCTGGGCGGGCTGACCACCCGGCGTGCGATGCCGCGTTTCGCCGGAGCCGGCGAGTGGCGTCGCGAAGTAGCAGCCGCCGGCATCGGTCCGGCAACCGACCACAGCGGCGGCCTTGCTCCGGATGAACACGGCGTGGTGCTTTTCGTGGACAGCTTCACCCGCGGCTTCCGGCCGGAGGTGGCCGGTTCCGCTGCCCGCGTCCTGGCCGGCTCGGGCTCCGTGGAATGCTCAGCCGAGTCCTGCTGCGGCCTGACCTGGATTTCCACCGGCCAACTGGACACCGCGAAAAAGCACATGGCCTCGGCAGCGGAAGCTTTGGATGACGGGACCGATCGGCCCATCGTGGTGGTGGAACCCAGTTGTGCGGCGGCGCTGCGCAAGGACCTGCCCGAACTGGTCCACACCGAACGGGCCCGCCGGGTTGCCGCCCGCGTGCGAAGCTTTGCGACGTACGTCGACGAGCTGTGCACCGCCGGATGGAAACCAGCGCCGGCCCGCCCCCTTCCAGAACAAGTGGTGCTGCAGACGCACTGCCACGAATACTCGGTCTTCGGAGCCGGTGTCCAGCGCTCCGCTCTCAGGTCCGCGGGCGTCAAGAGTGTGGTGGATGCGCCCGGCTGCTGCGGCGTGGCCGGAAACTTCGGCTTCGAGAAGGACCACTACGGCATCAGCATGCTGGTTGCCGAGCAAGCGCTGGCCCCGGCCCTGCGTCAGACCGATTCCTCTTCAGTGATCCTTACCGACGGATTCTCCTGCGCCATGCAGGTGAAACAGATCGATGGCTCCAGGCCGGGTCGTCACCTGGCCCAACTATTGGACCCCGGCGAATGAGCAGCATTGATTTCCCAACGCAACGCCGGCCACAACACCTCCAACCAAGAAAAGGATCGCTCATGAGCATTCAGTCAGCCGGCTCCCGAACGTCACAAAAGGCGCTCAACGCCGTCGCAAAGGTCAGCACGAACCTCTACATTGACGGGGAGTGGACCGAAGCATCGTCCGGTGCCCGGTTCGATGTCGTCAATCCTGCCACCGAGGAAGTCATCGCCAGCGTCGCCGACGGGGGCCCCGAAGACGCGCGCCGGGCGATCGAAACCGCCGGCCGGGTCCAGAAACAGTGGGCCAAGACCCCGCCCCGGGAGCGCAGCGAAATCCTGCGCCGCGCGTTCGACCTGATCATGGCCCGCCAAGACGAACTGGCATTGATTATGACCACGGAGATGGGAAAACCCTTGGCCGAGTCAAGAGGCGAGGTGGCGTACGCCGCCGAGTTCTTCCGTTGGTTCTCGGAGGAAGCCGTCCGTATTAGCGGAGATCTGACCACCAGCGGCGACGGCAAGAACCGCATCCTCGTCTCGAAGGAACCCGTTGGACCCTGCGTCTTGGTCACGCCCTGGAACTTTCCGCTGGCGATGGGCACCCGGAAGATTGGCCCTGCCATTGCGGCCGGCTGCACCATGGTCTTCAAGCCTGCCAACCTTACTCCACTGTCTTCGCTGGCACTGGCGGACGTCCTGGCAGAGGCTGGCCTGCCCAAGGGTGTGCTGAACCTGGTCACGACCTCCAAAGCCTCCGAGGTGGTCACCCCATGGATGGAAAGCGGCATTGCCCGAAAGGTTAGCTTCACCGGGTCCACCGGCGTGGGCATCCGCTTATTGGAGCAGGCTGCCAAAAACGTCATGCGTTCTTCCATGGAACTGGGCGGGAACGCCCCTCTCATTGTGTTTGATGACGCGGACTTGGACCGCGCCGTTGAGGGAGCTTTCGCCGCGAAAATGCGCAACATGGGTGAAGCCTGCACCGCCGCCAACCGGATCTTCGTGCAGCGCTCCGTGGCCGCTGACTTCTCCGTCCGCCTCGCCCAGCGGCTGAGCGCCTTAAAGGTCGGTGACGGCGCAGTGAGCGGCACGGACGTCGGCCCGCTCGTGGAGGAAAAGGCTCTCAACAAGGTCCAGGAACTTGTGGACGACGCCGTTTCCAAGGGCGCCAAGGTGGTCTGCGGCGGCTCCCGCCCGGAGGGCAGCGGCTACTTCTACTCCCCAACAGTGCTTGCGGACGTCGGCCCCGACGCCGCGTTGATGAACGAGGAGATTTTCGGCCCGGTGGCGCCAGTCATCCCCTTCGACACCGAAGACGAGGTGGTGCGGTGGGCGAACGACACCCCTTGGGGCCTTGCCAGCTTTGTGTTCACCCAGGACCTGGACCGCGCCTTCCGCGTCGGCGAGGGTCTGGAGTCGGGCATGGTCGGCCTTAACACGGGCATCGTTTCGAATCCGGCGGCGCCGTTCGGCGGCATCAAGGCCTCCGGTCTGGGCCGCGAGGGCGGGCGCGTGGGCTTGGATGAATTTTTGGAGATCAAGTACATGGCCATCCCGCGGGTCTAGGGATTGGCAACCTCGTCCCACGACGCCGCCTCGCGAATGGCTCCCCCACTCATCGGCGGGAAATATGGAAGGTGAGGGAGCACTGGCGCAACCCGAGGGGACGGCTAGGGGATCAGCCGCATCAGTGCGTCCTCCATGTGTTCGGCCATCAGCTTCTCGGCGAGGTCTGAATCTCCCTTGGAGATGGCTTCCGCGATGCGTTTGTGCTCGGCGATGCGCTTGTCGGCGGTAGCGTACGTGCTTTTCAGGGCATTGAGGCACATCCGTGTTTCGGTCAGGAGAGTGTCGTGCATCTTCTTCAGGCGAGGGCTGCCGGCGAGCTCAACCAGGAGGGCATGGAAGCTCATGTCCGCTTCGGTCATGGCTTCGCCGCGGGGGCTTTCCGCCGCATCCTCCATGGCATGCACGGCTTTCATTAGCTGGGCCGCGCTGTCCTCCGGGTTTGTGCTGACCAGGCGGCGGATGGCGGCTGCTTCCACCGCGGTTCGGGCCAGGTAGATGTCCCGAAAATCGTCCTCGTCCATACTGACGACGAAGAGGCCCCTGTTCCGGTAACTGACGAGCAGCCCTTCCTGGGTGAGCCGCTGCATGGCCTCCCGCAGGGGCCCCCGGCTGACCCCCAGTTCTTTGGCAAGCTCGGCTTCACCGAGTTGGAGGCCTGGAGCGAAATCACCTCGGGCGATTGCATCGCGGATACGGCGGGCAATAATGGCCGGCGTAGACTCCTGCACTATCGGGTCGAGCACTCCCCTTTTCATCCTGATTTCCATCCTCGCTGCCATTGAGCCCCACCAACTCGTTCTGGTCGAACCCATAACCATCGCTGTCCGTGTCAGATGTCTTTAGTCGACAATTGCATAGTTTACTCCGTAGCCCGGAGTTGGCCCGGAAGCCTGCCGGTCGGCGCGAAGAAAGCGCGATTGACAGGGGTCCGCCCCGGCCGGCCCGGCGAGACCTGAAGCGCTCGCGATAGGTGCGGCAGGTCCAGGCCGTACTTCAGCACTGAACTTCAAGCGATGCGAGAAACAGCGCGAAAAGTGTTGATGTGATCCCCGTCACGGACTATGCTGGCAACACCCGCTGCAGATTGTGTACAAAAGGCAATCGACTTAATCGGCCTCTGCCGGGCGGGCCTTCGGCTATCGGCGCTGGGAGAAACACATGAAGCTGAACAGGAAAGCCAACACCATCGGCGCGCTTGCACTGGCCGCCACCTTGGCGGCAACCGGGTGCGGGGCAATGGGAGGCTCCGGAGACGGGCAGACCGGGGAAGCCACGGGCACCGGTTCCGCGGAGAACTGGACTACGCCCGCCCTCAACACGGCTCTGAACGGCAAGACGACGGAAACCACCTATGAGCCCATTGCAAACGACAAAATTACCAAGCAGTGGAAGATCTGCGTCCTGTTCCCTCACATGAAGGATTCCTACTGGGCCGCCACGAACTACGGGACGCTGATCGAGGCACAGAGGGACAAGGTTGAGTACAGCATGTTCGAGGCTGGAGGCTATACCAACCTCGACAAGCAGCTAAGCCAGATGCAGGACTGCATCAACGGCGGCTACGACGCGATCGTTCTGGGCGCCATCAACGCAACGGGCGTATGCCCCCAGGTGGCCGCCGCGCTGGAAAAGAAAATACCGGTGGTGGACTTCATCAACGGTACGGACTGCCCCGAGTCCAAGGACAATCCCCTCTTCTCCCACGCGCTCGTGAGCTTCCATGATCTGGCAGTGACGACGGCCGAGTACATCATCGATGACACCAAGGGGTCACCCGCCTTGGTGGGTTTCTTCCCCGGGCCGGAAGGCGCCGGATGGTCCGATGCGGCAGTCAAGGGTTTCCAGGACACCATCAAAGGAACCAACGTCAAGATGGCGGAGATGCGGCGCGCCGATCCGGGCCTGGAGATCCAGCAGAACCTCATTGAGGACACCCTCAAGGTCCATCCCGACATCACCCACATCGTGGGAGTTGATATTGCTGCCGAAGCCGGTGTGAATGCGGTGCGGAACGCCAACATGACGGGAAAAGTTGACGTCTACGCCTTCGACATCATCCCGCCCGTGTACGACGCGATCGTGGCCGGCGACGCCGTAGGTTCGCCAACGGACTTCACCACCATCCAGGGACGTATGGCCGTTGACCAAGCCGTCCGCATGCTGGAAGGCGAGAAGCTGGAGGCGCCCACATCCGGACCGGTGCCCAAGATGATCACCCAGGAGAACGCCGCCGACGTGCCCTACAACGAGATGTTCGCGCCGCGGGACTTCAAGACGGTGACGAGCTGGACACCGAAGAGCTGATCCATCCACGCGGGGCCGGGCCCCGCGTGTGTTCCCGGTTCGTGGGCACTCGCATCTGAAGGGAGTGAAGCTGGCATTGGAACAGCATCCGATCGTTGCACTTGGCAATATCGTCAAGACCTTCGGGCCCGTGAGGGCACTCAAAGGGATGTCCCTCGACCTTTACCCCGGCGAAGTACACATCCTGCTGGGCGAGAACGGCGCGGGAAAATCCACGCTTGTGAACATCCTCCTCGGTAACTACCAGCCGGACAGCGGCACCATTACCGTCCGCGGCTCGGACGTCGCCCACCACTCACCGGCGAATGCCCGGAAACTGGGCATCAACGTCGTCCTGCAGGATTTCAGTTTGGCTCCAACGCTGTCTGTCACCGAGAATCTGTTCCTCGGCCGTGAGGTGAAAACCTTTGGGTTCGTGAACCGCACCAAGATGCGGGCCATTGCCCGGGAGAAGGTCGGCCAGCTTGGGGCAGCCATCGACCCGGACGCTGAGGTTGGGACGCTGCCAAGGGCCGAACAGCAGCTCGTGGAGATCACGAAAGGGCTGCTCGGGACACCGGGCATCCTCCTTCTCGATGAGCCCACGGCCGCCATCAGCGAACGGGAAGCGGACCGGCTTTTCCGGATCATAGACCGGCTCCGGGACGAGGGCTGGGCGCTTCTCTACATCACCCACCGGATGGAGGAGGTCCGACGCCTGGGCGACCGGGTCACCGTGATGCGGGACGGCACCTTCATTTCGACCCATACCCTCGACGAGGTTTCCGAAGAGCAGTTGATCACCGACATGGTCGGCCGGGAGCTCGCGGCCGTCTATCCGCAAAAGGCCGAAACCAAGGGCGAACCCCTGCTGGAGATCGAGGATGCATCCACGGCCGACGGCAAGGTCGCCCATGCATCCCTGCGGGTGTGTCGGGGTGAGATTGTCGCCGTGGCCGGGCTCGTGGGTTCGGGCAAAAGTGAACTGGCAAAGGCCGTCCTCGGTCTCATCCCCCTGTCCAGCGGTTCCGTCTCGGTCAACGGCAGGAAATTCAGTCGCCCCAACCCCCGCCAGATGATCCAGGCGGGTATCGGCTTCATGCCGGAGGACCGCAGGCGGGAAGCCCTTGCGCTTGACCTCAGCGTTCAGGAGAACATTGCTCTTGAAGTCAACCGGATTAAGAAGTACAGCACGCTGGGGCTGATCCACGGAGCACGGATCCGTTCCCTCGCGCAGGCACTGGCCGAGCGGCTCGATATCCGGCCGCGGTCCGTAACTGCCGAGGCCCGGGCCCTGTCGGGCGGCAATCAACAGAAGGTCGTTCTGGCCCGCGCCCTGACACGGGAACGGAAGGTTTTCGTGGTGGCCGAGCCTACTTCCGGGGTGGATGTCGGGGCCCGCCAGGAGATATATGCCAATCTCCGCAAACTGTGCAGTGACGGTGCCGGCGTCCTCATGGTCTCCTCCGACCTCGAGGAGGTCGTCGGACTTGCCGACCGGGTCTATGTGATGAACGGCGGGCGCGTTCAGGCCGAGCTCGTTGGCAACCAAATCACAAACGAAGCCGTTGTCGCTGGTGCCTTTGGGCATGCAGTAGGCGCATCAGCATAAGGACTGCCATGTCAACAACCGAAGTCAAGGGCCCGGCGACCGCCGTCCGAGGTACCAAGAAACCAAACCGCCAGTTCTGGCTCAGGTTTTTCAGCAGCGTCGGACCGCTGCCGCCGCTGCTGATCGTCATGGTGGTCGTCTTTGCCGTGGCAAACGACCGCTTCCTGCAGCCCGACAACCTGCTATCCGTCTCCCAGCAATCCGTCACGCTCCTGCTGATTTCCCTGGGACAGATGCTGGTACTGGTAACGGGCGGATTTGATCTGTCCGTAGGGGCAACCGTCGCGCTGTCTTCCATCGTGTCTGCCACGATGATGCAGAAAGTCTATGGCGGCATACCGGAATTCTCAGGCCAGTCCATGATCATGGGTTTCGTCGTCTGCATCGCAGTCGGACTGGTCGTCGGGATGGCCAACGGCCTCGGCGTGGCTTTCCTGAAGGTCAACCCGTTCATCGTGACACTTGCCACTGCCACTATCGTCACGGGCATCACGCTGGTCTACAGCGGGGGCGCCACCGTGTCCGGCCTGCCGAGGGACTACATAGTCGGCCTCGGGTCAGGCTTCACCCTGGGCATACCCAACCTGGTTCTCGTAGCACTGCCGATCCTGGCGATTGTTTTCGTCGCACTGAAATGGACAACGTTCGGCCGCCACCTGTATGCCATCGGCGGAAATGCCCTGGCAGCAAAAACCGCGGGCATCCAGGTGCGGCGGAACCTGATTGCCACCTACATCATCTGCGCCGTTCTGTCCTCTATCGCGGCCTACCTCCTGACTGCCCGCAGCGGCTCAGGGCAACCGACCTTTGGGGGAGCTTTCGCGCTTCAATCCATCACCGCGGCCGTCATCGGCGGCGCCTCGCTCCAGGGCGGCCGCGGCGGCGTCGGCGGCACTGTCCTGGGCGTCATCTTCATCATGCTGCTGGGCAACGGAATGAACTTCATGCGGCTCGATACGAACATGCAGAGCATCGCCCTGGGGTTGGCGCTCGTTCTCGCGGTCCTTGCAGACCGCTTCCGTGCCTCGGCCAAGGCGCGCCTCATCGCCAAAGGAGTCGTCAAGTCATGACCACGCCGTTGTTTGAATCCCTCTTGGTCACCAACCGCGGCGAGATCGCCCGGCGCATCATCCGCACAGCGAACGCCCTGGGCATCCGGACCATCGCCGTCTGCTCGGATGTGGACACAGAGCTGCCCTTCGTAAAGGAAGCCTCGGAATTTTTCTCCCTGGGTCCGGCCAATCCTGCCGAATCCTACCTGAACGTCGACAAACTGATGGAAGCAGCCCGTACCGTCCGGGCTTCGGCCATCCACCCTGGCTACGGTTTCCTCGCCGAAAATTCCGGCTTCGCCCGGCGGGTTATCGAAAGCGGCATCACGTGGGTGGGACCTTCACCGGACTCCATGGACATGGTGGCGGACAAGATCAACGCCCGCAACCTGATGCAGGCCGCAGGCGTGCCGGTGGCGACAGGATCGGCCGAACCGGTAAGCGACGCCGCTGAGGCAGTAGAGATCGCCAATTCTGTCGGCTACCCGGTCATCGTTAAACCATCCGGAGGCGGCGGCGGCATCGGAATGATAGTCGCCGACAATGACGAAGACCTGCGGGCAGCCTTCGACACTGCACGGTCGCGCGCAGAGCGCTTTTTCGGGGACTCGCGGATCCTCATTGAACAGTTCATTCAACACGCCCGCCACGTCGAGGTCCAGATCCTCGGACTCGCGAGCGGCAAGGTGATAGCGCTCGGAGAGCGGGACTGCTCGGTCCAGCGCCGTCACCAGAAGGTCGCCGAGGAGTCGCCGTCGCCGGGCATCACACCGGAACTAAGATCCCGGATGCTGGACGGCGCGGTAAGAGCGGGGACTGCTGTCGGTTACCGCAATGCCGGTACGGTCGAATGCCTGGTCGATCCAGTGCGGCAGTCTTTTGTTTTCCTGGAGATGAACACCCGGCTGCAAGTGGAGCATCCTGTCACCGAAGCCGTGTTCTCCATCGACCTTGTCGAGGAACAACTCCGCGTAGCCGCCGGCCAGGACGTCAGCTTCGACGCCGGCAACCTCCAACCGACAGGACATGCCATCGAGATGCGGATCTATGCCGAAGATCCGCAACGCTTTCTGCCGTCGCCCGGGCTCATCAGTGAGTGGACGGAACCCGCAGGAGAAGGTGTCCGCGTCGACAGCGGCTATGCAGCCGGCAATACCGTGACCACGGCCTACGATCCGCTCCTGGCAAAACTCATCGTTTGGGGGCAGGACCGGGAAGAAGCACTCGCACGTGCCGGATCCGCCGTCGAAGCCTTCCAGGTGGCCGGGCTAAAAACCAACCTTCCATTTTTCCGGATGCTTCTCAACGATCCGGCCTTCAAGTCGGGCCGCTACAGCACCGGCATCGTGACCGAAGTCCAGCACCGGGCCGCCGAATCAAAAGCACGGGGCGAAACAGGTCAGGAGGAGCACGCACGATGAAGCCGCACGAGGTTTCCAAACAGTACATCTCGGAACGCTGGGCAGGAGTCCCGTCCGCACTTTACGAGCGCCGGGCGGCCACCGATGGCAAACCCGCGCTCACGTACCGCCTCGCCGGCGACAGTTACCTCCTCGCCGAGTTCGGTGACATGCATTTTGACCTGAACCTGAACTTCTTTGTCCACAACATCAACACCGAGGTGAACCGGTCCCGCCCACCTGGACTGGTCGAAACATCCCCCGGTTTCCGTTCCATACTGCTCTCCTACAACCCGGCGGAAACAAACGTGGCGAACCTCGTTTCGGCATTGGACGAGGCCTATGACAACGCAGCCGGTACGGAAAACCTGGTCCTTCCCAGCCGACGAGTGAATCTTCCTGCCGCGTTTCACGATTCGACCTCCAAGGAAGCCGTTGCCCGCTATGTGCGCAGCATCCGCTCCGACGCCCCCAACTGCATGAACGATAACAACGTCGATTACACGATCGCCTACAACGGGCTTCGGGACGTCGACGAGCTGGTCGAAGTCGTCACCGGGACCGACCTCTGGGTCGGATTCATCGGGTTCTTCCCCGGGCTGCCCTTCACGTTTCCTTTGGATCCGCGGAAGGTTCTCTTCGCGCCCAAATACAACCCGACCCGTACCTGGACAGCGGAAGGAGCTATCGGCCTGGGCGGACCGTGCTACTCGATCTACCCCGTGGAATCGCCTGGCGGATACCAACTGCTCGGCAGAACCCTGCCCGTTTACGACATCCAACAGCGCAACCCTGCTTTCGCCCAGTCGCCTCTGCTGCTGCGCCCCTGCGACCGGGTCAGATTCCATGCCGTTTCCGAGCAGGAACTGACCGATTCCTTCGAAGCCGTGCACCGGGGCGAATACGTCTACGACATACAGGACGAAGACTTTGACGTCGCCGGCTATAACGCCTGGTGCGCTTCGCTCGTGGCCGAGGCCGCAGACTTCACCGCCAAGCGGGACACCGCTGCCGCCGCAACCGCCGTCCCGTGAGGAGCCACATATGTCCATTGAAGTTGCGCAACCCGGCATCCAGACAACCGTCCAGGACTGGCCTGGACGAATCGGAATGCTGTCACGCGGTTATTTCCCCGCCGGTCCGATGGATGATTTCGCGTTCCGGCTCGGCAATGTCGCCGTCGGCAACAGCCCCGACGCTGCCGGCCTGGAAATCACACTGGGCAAGACCAAATTCCGGTTCCGGTCCCCCGCCACGGTGGCCGTAACCGGCGCCGCAGGTGAAGTGACCGTCGACGGAAGCCCGGTGCCACAATGGGCTGCCGTTGACGTTCCCGCGGGTGCGGAACTGAAAATTGGTTTGGCGTCATCCGGGTTCAGGTTTTATCTGGCGGTAAGAGGAGGAATCGATGTCCCCCAAATCCTCGGTTCCCGGTCCACCTACACCATGGGTTCACTCGGAGGGGTGGAAGGACGGGCGCTCGTCAAGGGAGACGTCCTGGACATCGGAAGCTCGGATACCTCATCCGTAGCGGAACTGCCGCAGGAACGGATCCCCGAGTATCGGCACGACTGGGAACTGGAAGTAGTGCCAGGGCCATTTGCCTCACCCGAGTTCTTTACGGAAACGGACGTACAAAACTTCTTTGCTCGCTCTTGGACGGTTGACCAGAATTCAAACCGTACCGGTATCAGGCTGGACCCGGTGAGGTTGCAGTGGGCCCGGCCCGACGGCGGGATTGCCGGCGGACATCCATCCAACATCCTCGACACCGGCTACCCTGTCGGCGGAATCAACCTCAATGGTGACACTCCCGTGATCCTCGGACCTGACGGGCCCACTTCCGGCGGCTTCGTCGTCTTCGGAGTCGTGCCGAAGGCGAGCCTATGGAAAACCGGCCAGATGCGGCCGGGGACCGACAGGATCCGGTTCAAGCCCATTTCCATCGACGACGCCTATGCATTGGATGAGGAACGTTCGATGCTCATGTCTGCAGCAGGAGGAACCGGATAATGAACACAGCCATCGAAATCAACTGCGACATGGGAGAAGGTTACGGCCGCTGGCGCTTCGCGCCGGACGAGGAGTTCATGCCCTATATCAGCGCCGCCAACATCGCCTGCGGCTTCCATGCCGGGGACCCAAGAACCATGCGCCGCACCGTCCGGGCGGCGGTCGACCAGGGCCTCCAGATCGGGGCGCACGTCGCGCTGCCGGACCTTCTGGGCTTCGGACGACGACGAATAGCGGTCTCAGCAGAAGAGCTTCAGGACTACACGCTGTATCAGATTGGCGCCCTGAAGGGCTTTGTTGAGGCTGAAGGGGCGAAACTATCGCATGTGAAACCGCACGGGGTCATGTACCTGATGTCGCTGGAGGACGAAGAGCTGGCCGAAGCTGTCATCGCGGCGGTCGCCGAAATAGACAGCTCCCTGCCTCTCTACTGCTTCGACAAGCGCCATACGGAGCTCGCCGCCCGCTACGGCGTCCGGTTGGTCCAGGAAGGATTTGTCGACCTCGGCTATGACGACGCCGGCAACCTCCTTATCGAGCGGGAAAAGCTCGCTTGGGACCCGGCACTCGTCTCCTCACGTGCGATCAGGTTCGTGCGGGAAGGGAAAGTAGCCACCGTCTCCGGGCGGGATCTTGAAATCTCCCCGGAAAGCATTTGCCTGCACGGGGACGCGCCGAACTCAGTGGAGGTTATCCGCACGGTCTGGCAGTCCTTGAAGGATGCCGGCATATCTGTGCGTCCGTTGACGGAAGCCGAAAACGCGGCGCCGGCACCGGACTGATCCCGGTGTGCATCGAGCTGATCGCCGGATGGGTAGGAGCAAGAGTTGAGTGAGCCTGTACTGGAGCCGATCCTCATCGACGGGACGGTGGACACCATTGTCAACCGGCTGCGGGGCGCGATCGAAAAGGGCGCCTACAGGCCCGGCCAACAGCTGCGCGAAACCAGTCTTGCCCGGCAGCTGAACGTCAGCCGATCGCCGGTGCGCGAAGCAATGCAGCGGCTCATACAGGAAGGTCTCCTGCACCGGGTACGCAACCGCGGGGTTTTTGTCCTGGAACTGTCCGAGGCGGATATGGATGACATATCCGTCGCCCGCCATTCCGTTGAAAAGGCAGCAGCCGAGGAGCTGGCGAAGAATCCAAGGAAACAGATTTTCGATGAACTTCGCAGCATCGTCGTCGACATGAAGGAAGCCTCGGAAAGAGGTCATCCGTGGTCGGATCTGGTCGACTTGGACCTGGCGTTCCACACGGTCTTGGTCGGGAGTCTCGGTAACAAACGCCTCACGGTTTTCTATCAGACCCTCCTCACTGAAACGCGCCTGTCGCTCATGATGCTGGAGAACCTGTATCCCCATCCGGAAGAGATAGCGGCCGAACACCAGGAGCTCCTGGCAAACGTGGAAGGAGGAAACATTGAGGACCTGGACGAGCAGATTAAGAAACACATGGACCACACGGGCCAGCGCCGCCGGTCCACGACGAACACAACACCTTAATGGCCGGGCTATTCGAGGAGGAACAAAAATTGAGCGAAGTACGGTCGGATCTGGCTGCCAACGTTTGGAAAATCCTTGTGGCGCCGGGAGCGTCTGTTGAGGAAGACGAAACCATCATGATCCTCGAATCCATGAAAATGGAAATTCCGGTTGAAGCGCCCGAATCGGGTGTTGTTGCGGACATCTCCGTGTCCGAAGGAGACGCGGTCACGGAAGGGCAGCTGCTCGCCGTCCTCGATTAGCCGGCGCGGCACATGCCGCAACCGGATGTTCCTGTGCAATTTCACCTGAACGAAAGCTGGCTCCGCCCCTGACTCCCGCAACCGATGCAAAATCGGGGGCTGCCCACGAGGTACAGGGCAGTCCGGCGGTGTCTTCTACATGGAATCGACCCCTATTGGCCTGCCTAGGAGAAAACAATGGCTACCGACGCAACCGTTCTTGATCCGGCAAACCCTACCAAGCTCGTCGGCGAGTCACTGTGGAGCGCCCAGGCGCACATGCCCTCGGTTCTGCAACGCCGCATCGTCATTACCGAAGGCCACGGCGCATACCTGACCACCTCGGACGGCCAGCGCCTGCTGGATGCCACCGCCGGACTGTGGCACGCAAACATCGGCCACGGCAGGGAATCAGTGGCGAAAGCGGCCTATGACCAGATGTGCAAACTGGAGACTTACCACGTTTTTGGCCGGTTCTCGAACGATGTGGCACTCTCCCTCGCCGACCGGCTCGTGGCCCTGGGGCCGATCCCGGACGCCAAGATAATTTTCAACAGCGGCGGGTCTGACTCCGTCGACCTGGCCTGCAAGATTGCGCGGCGCCATTGGCAGCTTGAGGGCATACCGGACAAGAAAACCATCCTCAGCCGTACTTACTCGTACCACGGGCTCCACGCCTTTGGCACCAGTATCGCGGGGCTTGATTTCAATAGGGACGGCTACGGGACGGATTCCCTCGTCCCCGAGACGGCCCTCGTTCCGACCAACGATCTTGAAGGCGTACAGGCAGTCGTCGACGACATCGGGCCGGAGAATATTGCCGCCATCTTCACCGAGCCAATCATAGGGACCGGTGGGGTGATTCCGCCTGCCCCCGGTTATCTTGAAGGCCTGCAGCAAATCGCCCGGAAGAACGACATTCTTCTGATCGTCGATGAAGTCATCACCGGATTCGGCCGGGCAGGCTTAATGTTCGCATCCGAAAGGTTCCACCTCGAGCCCGACATGATTCTGCTGGCCAAAGGAATAACATCCGGCTACGCCCCGCTGGGCGGGGTCCTCCTCTCCAACCGGATCTGGGGACGGTTCTATCAGGGACAGGACGCCCCCGTATCGAGGCACGGCATGACGTACTCGGGGCACGCCACAGCTTGCGCAGTTGCACACGCCAACCTCGACATCCTCGAGAACGAAAATCTCGTTGCGCGGGCCTTGGAACTGGAATCCGTCCTCGATAAGGCCCTTGCACCTCTTGCCTCGCATCCTCTCGTGCAGGAAATCCGCAGCGGCGTTGGATTTCTCGCCGGCGTTCAGCTCGCAGACCAGGCGGACGCCGAGGCTGTGGCCAACTCATGCATCGACAACGGCGTCGTCGTGCGGCCCCTGCGCGGCAACACCCTCCAAATCAGCCCGCCATTCGTCGTGAGCGACGAGGACGTTCACTTGATCGCGAAGACCATCGGGCAGGTTCTGGACGCACGCACCAGTACCCGGCCTGCATCACCAGAGCTGTCGGGAACATGATGTTAAACCGTTAGTCCTTCGCCAATTCCTGTTCGTCCCGTCCCTGCTGGGCAAAAGCCACGCGACCTCACAAATGCTGGGCACTTATCACTCGAACCTCTTCCACTGTCCTTCGGAAACCACCTCGACGGAGCCGTCGACTACCTTGATCGCTGTCTGTTCGTCGATGGCGTAGGCAGGGGCGCCTATGTCGGCGGCCCACCGCTCTGCGTGGGCCAGGGTGTTGCTCGGGAAAGCGTTCAGGTGCGGAAAGATTGAAAATTCCACCACCCCCAGAGTCCGGTCATCCGGAGCGGACGGCCACTCAACGAAGACTTCCCCGATCCGGGGCGTCATCACCATGCTTCCGGCACTCACTCCCACCCACACCATGTCGGGAAGTGACGGGAGCAGTTCGGCCAGCCCGGACTCCCGCACCCAGTGGGACAGGTACGTCGCCTCGCCGCCGTCGACCAAGAGCACGTCGGCCTCCCGAAGCCACGGGACCCACCGATCCGCGCCAATGGTGGGCAGCGCGGTAAGCTCGAGAACCCCGAGCGACGCCCAGCCCAGGCCGGATAAATGACGGAAGTCATTCTCGGCGGCCAGGAGGTTCCGCACCGATGCCGGTCCGCACAGCGGGTGACCCCACTGCGCTGTCGGGACGATCAGGGCGCGGCACTGCGACACCGGCTTGTCGAGAAGCTGCACGAGCGCAGAGTGAATGCTCGGGTTCGTCACGCCGCCAGAAGTCAGCAAGAGCTTCAACGTGCCTCCAGAGTCCCCGCGTGGATGGTGAATGAGCCCGGAGCCGTGGGAACCGGCTGGAACTCACCGACAGATCCGGTAAGAACGCCCGTCTGCTGCCCGGACCTTCAATAGGTACACACCCAGTCAAACTTTGTCCACAGTTCGACGTGGACGCAGACCTCAGGTTGGTCTGTCCCTTCATGAAAGCGTGATTGGTCTGTTCGACGCGCGACCCTCTGCGGTTCACACCGTAGTTGAACGGGTGGTTAGGCTGGGTGGATGGCGACAGTCATCCTCGTGCGGCACGGCCGCACCACAGCCAATGCCACCGGACTGCTGGCCGGTCGTGCCGACGGCGTCTGCCTCGACCAGGTCGGGCGCGATCAGGCGGCGCTGACCGGAGACCGGCTCGCAGCGGTGCCCGCAGTCGGGGTGGTGTCGAGCCCTCTGGAGCGTTGTCGGCAGACCGCGCAGTTCATCCTCGATCGCCAGGCTGGGTCGCCGCACGCGCCGGTCGACCTCGATCTCACCGAATGCGATTACGGCGAGTGGCAGGGCCGCACGATCAGTGATCTTGAGACCGAGGAATTGTGGCCGGTCGTGCAGTCGCAGCCGTCCGCCGTCGTCTTTCCCGGCGGTGAATCCCTGGCCTCGATGCAGGCTCGGTCGGTGGCAGCGATTCGACGCCACGATGCAGCCTTCGAGACGGAGTACGGGCCAGGGGCCGTGTGGGTGGCGGTGAGTCACGGCGACATTATCAAGTCGATCCTCGCCGACGCGCTTGGCATGCACCTTGACCTGTTCCAGCGAATCACCGTGGGCCCGGGGTCCGTATCAATCGTGCGTTACGGCGTCAGTCGGCCAAGCGTCTACGCGACCAACACCGACGCCGGTGATCTGTCGTGGCTGTCGAACGGCATCCGCTCTGCCGATGCGCCGGTGGGCGGCGGTGCAGGGCAGCAGGAGCCATGAACCTCATGTGCCTAAAATACTGACATGCCTGCACGTGTTCACGAGTTCGCCTGGCCCGATCGGGTCGTCGTTGGCACCATAGGCCTTCCGGGGGCGCGTACGTTCTATCTGCAGGTGCGTGCGGCGACGCAGATCGTGAGTATTACCCTGGAGAAACAGCAGTCGGCCCTGCTCGCAGAGAAGATCGACGAAATTCTCGACCAGCTCATGGCCCTCGAAGGCAACCCCTTCAGCGTTCCCGCGAGTACTCCCACTGAACTCGTTGACAACGACCAGCTCGAGCCAGTTCAGGAGCAGTTTCGCACCGGCTCCATGAGCTTAGGTTGGGACCCGACAACCGCGCAGGTCGTGATAGAGGCCCACGCCATCACCGACGTCGATGCCGACGACGACGAATCGCTTGATGAGGGCGGGGCTCAGGCGGCCGAAATGCTGCTGGTGCGCATGCCGGTCGGCACCGCCCGCGCATTCACCAAGCGCACCCGTGAGATCGTGGGCGCCGGACGTCCGACGTGCCCGCTCTGCGGCTACCCCATAGACGCCGACGGGCACACCTGTACCCTTCCCGAGGTCTGATGCCGGCGCCGGACCTGGTGACCGCCGAGCTGACGCTCACCGGACGCATCACGACGGCTTCAAACGCGACATTTCTGGGCAGCATCGGCGACGTGGCCGTGGTCTATAAGCCGATAGCGGGGGAAAGTCCGCTGTGGGATTTTCCCTTCGGCACCCTGGCTCACCGGGAGGTGGCCGCCTACCTGGTCTCGCAGGCCTTCGGCTGGGACATCGTGCCGCACACCTGGCTGCGCGACGGTCCGATGGGCGAAGGAATGGTACAGCTCTGGCAGGAGCAAGACTCCGCCCAAAACGCCGTGGACCTGGTCGCGGCGGACCAGGTGCCGGAGACGGGCTGGAGACACGTTCTCAAGGGTCGAGATGAGAACGGACGGATGGTCGCCCTCGTTCACGAAGACTCGCCGGCGCTGAGACGCATGGCGGTGTTCGACATCATCGTCAACAACGCCGACCGCAAAGGCGACCACATTCTTGCCATGACGGACGGACACCGGCACGGCGTGGACCATGGGCTGACCTTTCATCGTGACCACAAGTTGCGCACGGTGCTGTGGGGATGGTTGGGAGACGCTCTAACCGCCGAGGAACGCGACGGCATAGACCGTGTCAGCGAAGGACTGCACGGCGGGCTGGGCCGAAACCTGGCAGACCTGCTCAGCGCCGAAGAAATCACATCGCTCGCCGCGCGCTGCGCCAAGTTGCGCTTGGCAGGGCGGTTTCCGGCTCCGAGCGGTGAGATGTCCGCGGTGCCCTGGCCGCTGTTCTAATTCGTTAATCAGCGAAGCACAAGTGTTGCGTCCACTCGCCGCCAGCCTGGTTGAGACAACGCTGCCTCCGGGGCAAAAGGTTCTAAGGATTCCGCCTAATCTGTCTACTCCCTCACATTAGTTGACACGTCAACCTTCACGGGCCCATGGTAGATGCATACGCATATAAGTTGCGTCTCGGACACTGACGAGGTCACTACCCCACCCGCCTTTGTCCCCGCCTGGTAAATCACCACAAGGAGAAGACAATGTCGCAGCGCGTTCTGGTCACGGCCGGAGCAAACGGAATCGGCTTGGCCATCGCCAAGGCCTTCGCCGCCGAGGTGCACACGTGCACATCGCGGACATCAACGCCGACGCCGTGGCCGCGGTTACCGCGGAGTACGCCAACATCAGCGGTTCTGTGGTCGATGTAAGCGCCCCTGAGGCCGGGGAGGTGCTCGCTCAAGACGCCAACACGAGGCTCGGCGGTTTGGACGTACTGGTGAACAACGCCGGGATCGCCGGCCCCACCGCCCCTGTCGACAAGTACGATGCGAACGCCTTCGCCGCCGTCGTAGGTGTGAACCTGCAGGGCACGTTCAATGTCACGCAGGCGGTCATTCCGCTGCTCAAGCGGTCGGAGGCCGCCTCCATCATCACGATGTCGTCGCTGGCCGGCCGCTTTGGCTACCCGAACCGAGTTGCCTATTCCACCACCAAGTGGGGCCTGGTCGGCTTCGCCAAGACCCTGGCCATGGAGCTCGGCCAATTCGGCATCACCTCCAACACCATCCACCCGGGCGCCGTCGACGGCCCGCGCATCATGAGCGTCTTCGAAGGCCGCGCTGCAGTCTCCGGCCGCACCGTGCAGGAAGAGATCGACAGCGCGATGGCCAACCAATCGGTCAAGCAGTTCATCAACCCCGACGACATCGCCCAACTGGTCCTCTTCCTCGCCGGACCGCACGCCCGCACCGTCTCGGGCCAGATGTTTCCCATTGATGGCGACTCGAAGGCGGCCATCTGATGAGCACCACCACCCAATCCCAATCCACACAGGCAGCCCCGATCCGGAAACCCTGGCGGGGACGGATTCTCTACTTCCTCGGTCTGATCCTCATGGCGTTTTCCCTGCGCCACGCGGTGACCGGCATCTCGCCGATCCTGGGCCGCATCCAGGACGACGTTGCCCTCGGTACCACCGGCGCCACGATCCTCGGCATGCTGCCGACGATCGCCTTCGGCGTCGCCGGCTTCGTGGCCCCGGTCTTCATCCGCCGCCTCGGCCCGGCGAAGATGGCCGTGGTGGCCATGGCCCTCGGCGTGCTCGGCACCGTGCTGCGGGTGATCGGGGATTCGGCCATCGGGTTCTTGGCCTTCGGAGCGATCGCCCTGTTCGGCATGGGCATCGGCAACGTGGTCGGCCCGCCGCTGGTCAAGCGGTACTTCCCGGACCGGCAGGGCACCGCCATGACCGTGCTGACCCTCATGACCCAGGCCGGAGCCACCGTCCCCGCCATGCTCGCGGTACCGATGTCCAACACCGCCGGCTGGCGGGCCTCGGTCGCCTCCTATGCCATCCTCATGGTGCTCGCCGCACTCCCGTGGATCCTGGCCGCCGTCCGCTCCGGACGCCAGGACACCGCGGCCCAAGGCACCGGCACGGACCCCACAGCGCAGAAGGTCGGCATCGCCAAGCTGTTCACCAACCCGATCTCCCTGGGCGGGGCTATCTTCTACGGCATGGCCGCGCTGAACACCTACGCCATGCTCGCCTGGCTGCCCACCATCTTCCAGGCCCAGGGCCTTAGTGAGGCCGGTGCGGCCGGAATGTACTCCATCTACACGTTCCTGACCCTGCCGATGGCCCTGATCACCCCGATCATCGCCACCCGCATGAAGAACCCGTTCTGGCTGGGCATCCTCTTCCCCGTCGCTTCCATCATCGGCTACACCGGCATCATGGTCGCTCCCGGCGCGGCCGGGCTATGGGCCGTCATCGCCGGCATCTCCGGCGGCGCGTTCCCGTTCGCGATGGTCATGTTCAACCAGCGCACCCGGACCCCCGAGGGCTCTTCCACCGTCACCGGATTCAGCCTGGGCATCGGCTACGCCTTCGGCACCGTCGGCCCCTTCCTCGGCGGAGTGCTCTCGTCCCTATCCGGAGGGTGGACGATCCCGCTCCTGGTCTTCATCGCGGCCGCAGTGGTCATGATCGTCGCTGCCAAGATGCTCACGAGCAAGCGGATCTTCGAGGACATCCGGTAGCACCCGGACAAGCAGCCTCACAAACAAGCAGTACCTGAAAGGACAATCACCATGAGCATCACAAGCAACTCCAACCGAACGATCGCCGTCGTTGGAACGGGCGTCATCGGCGCCAGCTGGGCCGCGTACTACCTGGCTCAAGGATTCACGGTCGTCGCCTCTGACCCCGCAGACGGGGCCGAGGACCGACTGCGCCGCTGGGTCGAGGACTTCTGGCCAGCCTTGGAGACCATCGGCCTGGCCGAGGGTGCCACCAAAGACAATCTTCGGTTCACCGCCTCGATCACCGAGGCCGTGAGCGGCGCCGAGTTCATCCAGGAGAATGGACCGGAGCGTCTGGAGGTCAAGCACGCCATGCTGGCCCAGATCGAAGCCGGCGCCAGCGACGAGGCCATCATCGCGACCTCCTCGTCCGGGCTGCTGATCACAGACGTCCAGCAGGGCATGCAGCACCCCGAGCGCATGGTCCTCGGGCACCCGTTCAACCCGCCGCACCTGATCCCGCTGGTCGAAGTCCTCGGCGGTCGGCAGACCTCGCCCGAGACCGTGGACCGGGCCTTAACCTTCTACACCGAGATCGGCAAGAAGCCCATCCGCATCAACAAGGAAGTGCCCGGCCACGTAGCCAACCGCCTCCAGGTGGCCCTGTGGACCGAGATGTTCCACCTGGTCTCCACCGGGGTGACCAGCGTCGAGGACATCGACACCGCCATCTCCTATGGCCCGGGCCTACGGTGGGCGCTGCTGGGCCCCTTCCTCAACCTGCACGCCTCGGGCGGCGACGGCGGCATCACCCACGTCCTCGAGCACATCGGCCCGGCCCAGCGCGAGTGGGCCAGGACCCTGGGCACCTACCCGGAGACCGACGACTACATCCCCGTCATGGCCGACGGTGTCGCGCAGGAGCTCGACGGTTACGACTGGTCACAGACCCTGAACCAGCGCGACCAGCTCCTCATCGACCTCATTGTCGCCAAAAACGCCAAGCCCCAGATCCCCTGACCCAAGGGCGGTCCCGGCCGGCCAACGCGTTGGCTCCCACCGGCAGCTGGGATCAAACGGCGATTCAAATTCCGCCTGCTGATCCGGCCCGCACATTGCTGCGGAACGGAAGCCCCTGAAATTCCGTCCCGCAGCAATCTGCTCCCCCAGCTCCCCATCGACCACGAAGCCGGAGGGCACCGCATCAGTGGCGGCCGCCCACACACCAGGCAAGTAGCAGGTCAGGTCCTTGCCTTGGCGGGAGAAGAACGCGGTGCGTTCCCTGGACCGACGTTAGGCTGCAGAAACCGGGCGTCGGAGATATTCGAGGTTGTGGAGCTGATTGTCCGCCGCCTGCTGCCGCTGGCCGCCGACGGACTGGCCGGTCTTCGTGTGGGCCCGGATCTGATCGACAGGTACATGGAGATCCTGCGCGCCCGCGCCTAGACGAACAGAACGGCGCCAGCTGGCAGATCAAGACCCTGCGGCTGTTTGTAGGAGGCGGGCTGGACCGTCCGGCAGCGCAGGCCGAGATGACGCGGCAGAATTCGCACAACATGCATACCAACGAGGCGGTGCACACCTGGCCGCTGGAGGGTGCGGCGGGTTAGGTCTGCGGTTAGCCCTGCGCGCCTGCCACGGTTGCCTCGGCTTCCGGCCGGCTGCTGTTAGAACCGTCTACCTCTGCTTCCCCTTCCGGTTGGACGGGGAAGACCACGTCCCGCAGATAACGCAGCACCACAATTCCCACCGCTGTGGTTGGTACCGATAGGAAAGCTCCGACGATGCCGAACAGGGTGCCGCCGACTGTTACCGAGGCCAGCACCACGGCCGGGTGGATCTTCAGCTTAGTTCCCACCAGGAACGGCTGCAGCAGGTTGCTCTCCAGTTGCTGGACCACAATCACCACGCCGAGCACGATCAGGGCCGTGACCCAGCCGTGGGAGATCAGGGCGATCAGGGCGGCGAGCAAACCTGTTGCCACCGCACCGACGACCGGGATGAAGGCCGCGATAAAGATCAGGATGGTCAGCGGCAAGGCGAGCGGAATGCCCAGAATGAAAAGGGCGGCGCCGATGAAGACAGCATCGACCAGGGCGACGGCGGCCTGCGCCGCGATGTAGCCGGACAGAGTCTGCCAGGCCCGGGAGGTCACGGCGGCGGCGTGTACGTAGACCTTGGCGTCCGTCCATCGGCTGGTCCAGGCGAGGAAGCGGTCGCCGTCTTTGAGGCAGAAGAACGTGAAGACCAGGACCAGCAGAAAGATGATGGTGCCCGAAGTGATGGCCCCCAGTCCGGTGGTGATCCCGGAGGCGATGTCTCCGGCGTGCTTGCGGATCTGGGATACCGCGCTGTCCACCAGGGAATTCAGGTCCGCGTTTTCAAGATTGAACGGTGGCCCGGCCAGGAACTGGGTGATCTGCCCGAGGTTTTCGCGTGCCTTCCCGGCCAGCCCCGCGGTTCCCGAGGCCAGCGACGGAATTACCAGTATCAGCACTCCGACGACGGCAGCCAGCGCAGCGAGCACGGTGACAAAGGCCGCCAGCGCCTTGGGCATGAGGCGGCGGGCCAGGCGGTTCACCGGCCACAGGATGCTGGCCAGCAGCAGGGCCAGGATCGTCGGGAAAACCACCGACCACAGCGAACGGACCAGCCACCAGGCCAGCACTAAACCGATAGCGATGACAACGGCCCGTCCAGTCCACAGAGCCGTGCGGTCAACGCCGGCGGCGAAAATCCCACGCGGTTCCTGCGGCTTCACTCCGGGTCCGGTGGCGGATTCCACCGCCTCGGGATCAGCCTTGAGAGTGCTCGACACCGAGCGAGCGGTCGATGCCTGACGCTTCGGAATAAATCGCATGCTTCCTATCCTGCCCCACTTGGGCAACTGATCCCGCGCCCACACCACAGGCCATGCCGCAGATGCAACTTGGCAGGCATCGTGCGTGGACCGTTCCGATGGGATGGCTCCGCGGTACTTGAAGATTGCCGGGAAATGGCATGACCACAACCTACGGGGTGCGTCTCCGGGACTGGGTAGTGCTGTCCCTCTTAGGTAGCGCGCGCCGCCGCAGGAGCACCGACATGGCGACAATAAAGAAAAGGAAGTACAGCCATGCGGGGATCAGCCGCGCCCAGACGGGGGCGGATACGAGGATCAGAATCAGATTCGCCACTGTCAGCCCGAGTAGACAGATCACAAAGGGCCACCACAGGGGGTCCGGCTTCCATGTCGCCATGCCCCGAGCCTAAACCTGAGGAGGAGGGAGGGGTACCTCCTTCGGCCGGCCATGGTCCCGTCCGCCTGCATAGCCATCGCGAAAGCGTGCGGGCACTCCCTGCAGCACAGGAAACCATGATGACACCGAGGACAATTGCGGCATGCCGAGCAGCCTTCGCCTCGACTGCTGCGCCTGGCCGCTAAGAACACGTGTTCTTAGCGGCTATCGCAAAAGGTCCGAGGGAGATCAGGAACTACACATTGAACCTAAATTCCACCACGTTCCGTGACCGAATAACCTCTGAGGCTTCCAGCTTCGTGTCAGCGGCCATTGTCATGGGGCGAACGATGCAGTTCGTAGCGGCCCTCGGCTCAGCCGAGGGGGAACCGCTCGACCACCTTGTCGGCCAGTGCTACCGTTCGCTCCTCGATGTCGTTGGCCGTCCAAGAATCTCTCGCGGCCAGCTCTGCGTTCAGGGAGAGTCCGTTGCGGTAGCCGATATATCTGCCCTTTGAGTCCTTGCGATCCCGCTTCTCAAGAAAGGACTTGTTGCCGAGGTTGCTGTTGTACGCGGTGATGGTGAGGTTGCCAAGCCTGTGTCGGTGCTGTTCCTGCACTTCGGCCGAGACCGCTTCGCCGCCCAGCATCTGCTGCCACGCCGGCGGGAGGTTTTCGCCCTGCGGGAGAATGTGCTCGATCGTCCAAACGAAGTGGTTCTTCTCCTGACGCCATAGATCAACTTTGGTCTCTTTGGTCATGGCGTCCTCGGCCAGCGTCGCGAGAACGAACCGCGCGACGTCAGTGTTCTCCTGATAGATCCGCCCCACGAGGCGCCCCCGAAACTCTTCGTCTGTAGCCGAAGCCGCATTTAGCACCTCCGTGACGACGGTCAAGACCGCGTCGCCGCGCGCCTCGCCCACAGAGTTGATCGTGGTCATGAACAGCTTTGCCAACGCGTAGGTCGGCGGATACCCGGTCAGGTTACGACGCACGAAGAAGCTCGTCAGGAGGTGCACGACGGACTCGAGGTGATCGTCGGCGAGTTCCAGCTCCGATTGCTTTGACATCAGCCACATGAGCAGAACGTAGGACGGCGCTCCCTGGGCCCGCATAAGTCGCTGGAACGCCCGGTCCAGCGACGTCGGTTGATCGAGCTCGACCACGCAGTTGATGCGGCCGTACATCTTGCTCGACTCCACCAGCGCCTCAATGAACTTCTTCAGATCCTGCCCCAGGAGGGTCTCGTAAATCCGAATCAGATTGGACTTCGTTGCGACCGAAGCGTTAGGTACGTCGGGAAGTTCCCCCTTGAAGGCGTTGTAGTAGTGGCGAAGAAAGCGCTCCTGCGTGGCGTAACTGTCGCCAAGGCTCGTCAGCACCTCGTTCCAGTGCTTGAACGCCTCGTCGACGTTCATCACCTCTCGTTTCTCTGACTCGGCGAGCAGGTGGTTCTTGATCAGGTCCACGGGCGAGAGCGGCATGCCGCGGTTGTTCAGTGACTCGAAGAGAACGAACGCGTCGGCGTGGCTGGCAACCTCGATTTTCACGATGACCGCCCGCAGTGCCGCCTCGTGCAGCGTCAGCGCGGCTTCCGTCTCGGTGATCTCATCGGTCTCCGCGAGCTTCACGATGGCCGACCGGAAGTAGTTGTAGCACTTCGCAATCCGGCGGCTGGGGTAGTACGGTTTCCAGTCCCCCTGGATCGGCAGACCCGCCCCCTGCAACACCTTGCGGTAGTCGGCGAGGTTGTGCCCTTGCTTCTGCGGCGTCACCCTAGGCTGCTCGTCCGACTTGCGCACCAGCAGCCGACCAAGGTTCGTGACGTCGGTGCGAGTGTCGTCGCCGAGCTCGGCGAGGTGCTCTTTGAGCACTGAGTAGACCGCCGCCAGTAGGAGCGTAAGCGTCGTGAGCCGTTGCTGACCGTCGATCACATGGAGAATATTTCCCTCCAGCGTGTCGGTCGTCTGGTCGAGCGTGATGATGGTGCCCAGGAAGTGCGCCCCTTCGGCCTCGATGAGGTCGTCGAACAGGTCCTCCCACTGCGACTTGTACCAGGAGTACTCCCGCTGGTAGGGAGGGATCCTGTACAGAATGTTGCCCTCGTGACTGAAGAGCGTGTGCACGGGGTATTGGTTTGCCGACTTAATCATCTGACACCTTTCGCCTCGTCGAGGCTGTCCATCGGCGGCAGCACAACGACGATCTTCGTCGTCTCGACAGGGGGTGCGATGCGCCGTGCTTGAGTCCTTGGAAGAGGAAATCTGAGTTTTAAGTCCCGTAGCGCTCCAGTGCGCTTCAGCTGATCTGCCCCGCAATCAACAGCACTGCGGAGCAAGTAGGACTCGGACGATCGTCGCCTAGGGGGCTAGCGGGCCTGCATCCGAATCCTCGCCAGGTCCATCTATTTCCGCCACTAGCGCGGACACGACCGATCGCACAGTTGCGACGATTTCCGATGCCAGCGGATCGACGACTGCGTGACGCTCACGGAGCGCATCAGCCAACTTCTCCCCCACTTCATCTTCCGTGAGCAGTGCCTTCGCAACCTCGGCGACCGTCCAGCGCGCGGTTTCGTTCACGACTTTCCGGACGACCGGCTCATACTCCGCCCGCCACTTAATTTCGGCTTCCATCCGGCGAACTATGGCCCGCTTTTCGGCTTCGACGAGTCGCTTGGTGACCGCATTCCAGTCCGTCATTCGGATTTCCTCCCTCTTAGTGATTCCCCGGGGCGATCACGCTCTGCCGTGATCTCGCTAAGGGTCACGCTCTTCACTGTCGTCAAGGAAGTTGCCGCCGTAAGCCGTTCGACGACCAGGGAGGAGGCGCCGTGGGCTGGATGGGCCCCGCTGGCACGGGTTTTGGACGAAACCGGACGGAGCACTGGAGCCCCAGCTGCCCGTTAGTTGGCGAGCCCTGCTTGAGCCGGGCCGCTCCTTGTCGCCAGCTCGGTGAGCACGAGGCGAGCAGGAGTCTGGACAAAAGATGCGGCCTAGGGGGTCAGAAACGATGAGTGGCCGGCCGCTGCGCCACCAGCTTCTCCTCCAACGGTTAGCCGCCAGGGTGCTCGAGCGGCCGCCAGCGGAACCAGCGCTTCACAGCGAACGGCGTTTCCCCTACCCCGAACTCGACGCGCGGCTGGCCGGCCGTGTGACTACCGTCGTCGATCCAGCCGCTGGTGCGCGACGTTGCGAACGGCTTCAGCGTATGAACTGCACCCAACAGAACGGTCCGACTGACGGCGTCCGGCTCCCTCGCCCGCGCGGCCGGACGCCGCTGTGTCGATCCCGACGCCCGAGGAACGTCGGGAGCTTCAGGGGTTAATGACCCCGCCTCCGGTTTGGAGGCCGGGTCGATCACGGCGCCGTTACCGAGCTTATGGGCGGACAGGTGCGGGTCAGTGATGGGAGGTGTGCATTCTCCAGTGGTCCCGGAAGTTGCCGTGCAGCTGCGACTCCTGCGAAGGCGAGGCGTAGTTGTGCAGCTCCCGCCGCATTACGGGTATGTCCCCCAAATCCGGTTTGTACGGCGCAAGAGCGCAGGCCTGCGTCAGAGCCCCACGCCTCCTGATTTTTCTGGCCTGGGACACGGTCCGGCTCTCGGTCGCCCGTTGCTGCTTTTCCAGCATCTTCGTCCATTCACGGAAGTGCGGGTTGAGGCTCTCCAGTATCGGACACCCCACCGCGGGCTCCCAGCCGAAGTACCGCAGTTGGACCCGTAGCAGCTTCCAGTACGTCCGGTGATCCTCCGGGCTCAGAGCCAGCGGGGAGCAGAGCATTTCCGCCAGGACAAGGGCGAGCCGTTGGCGGGACCCGTCAGTGTCAGTAGCTGGCCGGCCGGATCCATAGATGTCCAAAATCCAGGTCCACGCGGCAAACAGCATCCTTCGGCGGTCCGACGGGTACAGGCTGCCGGTTACGGCTTTTACCGCAAGCCTAATCCGGTTAGCGGCATCCCGATCAATCTCGGAGTAGCGCTCCTCGAACTTCCGCAGGATGCTGGCGACGGCTGACGCCTCCCGGATCCAGATGCCGACGGACAACGCGTTTGCCCGGGGGTCCCGTTCCCCGTGTGGGTCGCCCTCACTGAGGGAGCTGAACCCGCGGGTTCGACGATTCTTGTTCGACATGGCTGCTGCCTTTCCTATTTTCGGGCGTAAAAAAGGCCCCGAGGGCCTGAAACACTTGCTTCCTTTCTGTTGCAGTGAAGCCACCTATCCTTCGGGACTGCGGCACACCACGAAATTCACTTGTGTTAAACGCAATCGAGGCCGGATAAAAGTCCAACCTCGATACTTTAAGTATCATTCTCAATGACGTGACGCAGCAAGACCCGTCCTCATTTTGGACACCTCTCAGGTCCCGCCTCTTGGAAGTTCGGGCTGTCGATCATGTCGATGATTTTCATACTGGCGGCTTTCTGTTCGTGGACGGGGATGGCTTTCCTCGTCACGGGGAATCCCGCTCACAGCTGTGCTGTGAGGGCAGCCGGGCGGCGAAAAGGAAACGCCCCAGGTACCGTGCCGCATGGTGCGGTGGTACCGGGGGCGTCCCGGGGTGTTGCTGTCGGTTAGGCGGCGGGCTGATCCAGCACGGGCGCGTCGGCCGGGGCTTCCTCGACGGGAGCCTCTACGACCGGGGCTTCCTCGACGGGAGCCTCTACGACCGGGGCTTCCTCGACGGGAGCCTGCTCAGCTGCCTCTTCCTCCGCTGCCTCTTCCTCCGCGGCCTCTTCGGCTTCGCGGGCCTTCTCAGCAGCCTGCTTGCCAGCGATCTTGGCCTTCAGTTCGGCCTGCTTGGCCTCCTGGGCAGCCTTCTTCTCGGCATTCTTTGCCTTGACCGCAGCCAGCCGGGCCGCCTGGGCTTCCTTCTTCAGCTTGTTGGCAGCCTTCACGGCGGCCTTCTTTGCGGATGCCTTGGTCGTAGCGGCAGCCTTCTTCGCTGCAGCGGAGGCCTTCTTCTCCAGTGATGCTGCCTTCTTCTCCGCAGCGGAGGCCTTGGCGGCGGCAACCTTGGCCTCGGCCGCTTCCTTCTTCAGGACGTTGGCGGCCTTCACCGCTGCGACCTTGGCAGCTGCGGCTTCCTTCTTCAGGACAGCCGCTGACTTGGCCTGGACAGACTTGCCCTTGGCGACGGAGGTCGAAACGGAAGCCTTCGGGGCTTGGTCGGCGGCCACGGCAGCGCCGGCTCCGCCCGAGAGGACTACTCCGGCGGCCAGGAGGCCGGCAGCGATCTTTGGTGCAAGTGACATGGGGGGCTTTCCTTCTGTGGGAATGAGACTGGGCGGGCCGGTGCGGCGACTGTTTCCCGCAGAATGAGCTTAAACGATCTTATTAACAGTTTCTTCAGCATTTCCGCAGCAATTCCGAAGGATTTTGATGGATGTAGGGCTGAAGCGGGTAGAGGGGACAGTCTTGGAAATGGTCTTTATCGAAGGCCCTTGGTGAGCCTTCAGTTCGGAGTTGGGCGAGTACGAGTTCCTTCTCGCCAAATCGAGAACTGGCTCTCTCGTTTGCCCTCGAGAGCGGCGACGATAGCGTCCAGCACGTGACCCACTTTGGCAGGTTCCCGTAGTGCATTGAAGTCGGCTGTTGCCTGCTGCCAGAGTTTTGCCATCTCCGCGGCGTGGAAGGCGGCTTCGGCCTAACCGAGCCCATCGACGATATCGCAACGTTGGTCTTTGACTTGAGGGAGTACGAGCAGACACTCGTCGAGGCTCAGGAACGGATTGCATCCATTCCCGACCGGGACCCGCCCCAGGACAAAACTTTTGTGGCTGTGGCAATCGGGGTGGTCCTTGTCGGAGAATAATCCGGTGCGAGGCAAGCCCGAACTGCTGCTGCTCAGGGACGCCGTGCGCACAGCATTCCGCGACACCAACCCGGCCGGAATGGGTTTTGGAGGTACGTGGTTCCCCGAATCCGAATATGACACTGAGGTCGACAGGGCAACCAGCTGGCTAGCCAAAGGCGTCTCCCCTGGTGAGATCGCCGCGAGGACGATACGCTCACTGGCCCGTGAGTGGGCAGTCGACGTTCATGCCGGCAAGCAGGAACAGCTCACACACGCCTAGGAGTCCATCGGACCCCCGCCCTGATCCACCTCCACACCGATGCGGGGGCCTTGCCGGCTGCGCCTCGCGCCACGCTGAGCCTGTAATCGTTTTCAGGCCGGAATGATCGAAATTGATATGGAGAGGCCCGAGATGAGGAAGCCCCTAAAGCTGAACCAGACCGGCGACTAAGCCAAAGGCGACAGGGCCCAAAAACGTTACCCAAAAGGCCATCCGGTCTCGCCCTTCACTCTCCTGATTCACAGATGAACCGTAGCGTATGGAGGAAGCAAAACAATTCTCGAAAGGGCCCGTTTCGCTGCCACGCCCTCGCACAGTGACGGTCCACTTCACGAATCTATGCTGCGGGCGGGTCAGGGGAAACACGCGCGACGAGAGACATTCAAGGAAGACGCTTCCCAAAAGGATATCTGGGAAGCGTCTTCTAAGAGGTTTGTGCCCTCAAACGATGAACCCCTATCCAAGTGGGTGCCCGCGGGTCAAATGGCCTTCTTCACCACGCTGGACTTCAGTTGTATCCGCCCAAACCCGGGAACGGTCGCGTCGATGTCGTGATCGCCCACGCCGTCCTCAATCAGTCGGATGCCCCGCACTTTGGTGCCGACCTTCACCACACCGCCACCTGCGCCCTTGACCTTGAGGTCCTTGACGATCGTGACCGTGTCACCATCGGCGAGCACATTGCCAACGGCATCTTTGATCGAAGCGGCCTCGGACGTTGTATCAGGTGTGGCCTCGGCCGAGACCTTGGGCCATTCGTGCCCGCACATCGGGCACACCAGCAAAGCACCCTGCTCATACCCTCGCGGCACCCCGGGCAAGCCGGCAGACCGTCAGACATTGAGCCTAAACTCGACCACGTTGCGTAACCGACTAACCTCACCCAGAGCGCCGGGTCTCCGCTGGGTGGGCCCTGTGGGACGCCTCCCAGCCAGGCCCTCGCGCTCCTTAGCAAATTAACCCCTTGCCGAACGGAAGGTGTGCCGACGAGGCTGCTAGCTGGTCACGGGCACCCGAACGCCGGCACGGGTCTCGTTCACGAAGCGGGCTGCGGCCTACGGCTCTGCAACAATCTCAGCGTCAGTTACACCAGTTGCACCGGAGACGTCTTCGCTTTGGGGGCTTTCCTCATCCGGTAGTTTTTTCTTCTTCGGTTTGAACAACCCGGTTACACCGGACCCAACGATGCCCGCTGTTCCGGCAATCGCACCGCCCAGGTTCTTAGCCTTCTTAAGGACCTGTGGCGCATCCGGAAGACCTTCGTCAGCGAGATCGCTTGAACGGAACTTGTCCGCAGCATTAGAGGCAGTTCCTTTTACTTTCGAACTAACATCCTCGAAAGCGACCGCAAGGGCTTTTGTCCTGTTTTGTGTCAATTCATCGGCACGCTTCACGGCGGCCAGGTAGGCCTCTGCATCGACGTTCGGAGGTGGAATTTCCCTGAGATGCTTCATTAGGCGGTTCGACTGTGTCTTGAGAGTGACAAACGTGAGACTGCCTGACACCACTCCCCCAATTACCGGAACCACCTTGCTCACAGTATTGGCGAAGGTCTGTTTAGTTACCTGAACTCCAACGATCCGCAGCGTTTGCTTCATTGGGAGATACCACGCGGTTTTAGTCAGTGCCACACTCGCGATCTTCTTCTGGACGGCTGGACGGGCAACCTGAGCGGCGAAGCGGCTGACCGTAGTCGACGCGCCGCCGACCCCCATCATTACGCCGAGGAACGCAGCCAGCATGCCCAAGGTTTCATCATCCACGTCCTCAAGATCATTGAGGAACGATTGCCAGCCATACGTATAGGCGAGTTTCTGCATGACCCTGAAGGCGTGCACGTAGAACTGGGTAATGTCTGCAGGCACTGTCCCGAGCATTGCGAAACCGCCTGGCAAACCGGCAGCAAATGACAACGCCGTAGATTTTCCAGTCTCGAAGTCAATAGCGCTCTGGGCAATTTCATCAAGCATGGCCAGGGAAATGCCCGCTGCCGCTGGGTTCTCTGTGACCACCGTGTCGATCTCGGCGGCCCCGAGACCTCTCTTATGAAGCTCTGCCTTAAGGAATTGCGCCCTGTCAATGCGCACACCACGCAGACGTATAACCTTTCTCAGGAACTCGATAGCGAATTGCTCCAGTTCCCGATCTTGTTCATCGATCGTGGCCTTGATACCAGAATTGCCGCCCGCTTCTGCGTCGAGAACGTCACTCTCTACGTCGACCATGCTCCCCAGGTCCGCCACCGCAATCGGCTCTACGTCTTTACCGTTCTCGTCGCCCACAGATTCCGCCACTCCCCCTGGTCTGAAATTATCCCTAGCTGAGACGATCATAACCGTGATATCCGTCGATTCGGTCATAGCAGGCGCAGACGTTTCATCGAGCTTGCACAGTGGATATCCAGGCCGGAGGACGTGCCATAATCAGCCAGATCCTGCTTGCGTATATGGTTCGAGGGGGACTTGACGCAGCGACCTGTTGTGGCCGTTCACAACGCGGAATTCCGAGGGCGCTTCGACGTCGAATGAAACTGGAGACTGAATCGTAATGAACTTCCTTAAAGCAGTCATGAACTTTTTCAAAGCACGGGTACTGCTTTGGCCTCTCCTGCTGATCACCGTCTTGGTTCTCGCGGGAACGGGCGCCGCTTTCGCATTCGGTGGACTCAACGCTCTCGCTCTCAGTTCACTGTTCACCAGCAGTTCGAACGAACGCGATTCGCAGGTGGTTCAGTCCGTCACGCGAATGCAAGAGGTCACCTTGCTGAGCCTTCACATCGAGGGTGTCGCGAGACACGAAAGCAATGGCGAGATTCTCGGCGTGGCCATACCCGCGAGCGAGAAAACGACGCTGATCCAGTACAAGTTCGACGCAAAATTAGGCATCGATGGGTCACAGGTGAAAATCGAAGCCACCGGCCCAGGGTCGTTTCGCGTGACTATCCCTGAATTCATCAGCATCGGCTTTGCCGATCCCGTGTTCGAGGACGCCCTCGAGAGCAACAACGCGCTTAGCTGGCTGGCACCGCCAGCCGTTCAAACTCGCATGATCAACAACATTCTCAGCGACGAGAACAAGCAGAAGTTCATCAGCCAAAACGAAGCAGCACTGAAAGAACAGGCCAAGGTGTTCTACTCAGGGATCATCGCAAGCGTCGATCCCGAGATCACCGTCGCCTTTGAGTTCGCAGTGTAGATGCCCGCAGCACCCCGTCCTCGTTTGTACTAGGTTTTCCGCCGCCTATGGGGCGAGAATTCCTTGGTCCCCCTGTCGAATAGCAAGCCTGTCCTGCCGCTCGACCCCGGAAATACCGACGCATCGATCAGAAAGCCCTCGGGCCGGAGGCGGTCGGACCGGTAGTCATAACGGCTCTTCCCACGAACGGGTTGGAAAGCTTTTCGGGGGCCGATTCCGGGCCGGGCGAGTGCGAGAAGTTTCACCAGTTGTGGCGCTAGGATGGGGATCTGCTGGCTGTAGTGTCGCGGGGATGAGGGATCATGGGCGGGGATGTCGGCGGAGGGCCTCGCAGGGACCGTGGCCGCCGCCCGCGTTCCCGGTGGCAGAGGCTGCTGGCATGGGCGGACGGGGTCAACGAGCGCTTCCGGCTGCACGGGGAGCAAGCATGGGACAAGGTCCTAGAATGGCCGTTGCGCCGCCGGGAAGTGATCACGGGTTTAGCCGCGGTACTGCTCGTGAGTGGTTTCAGCGCAGTCCTGGTGTCGAGCGGCGGGGATTTCGTGCGGAGTGCCGAACTCGCCAGGACCCAGCCACGGTCGACGGCTAAAGTCGTCGAGGTCATCCAGGGTGCGCGTGGCAGCGACACCTATTATCTTGAGCTGGACGGCGAAGAGATCGAGGCCGACTACGGCTGGTTCATCCCCGACCCCACGCCGGGAGCTGTGGTCGAAGTGGTGCGCGATCCCGAAGACTCCGGACGCGTGATTGCCGTTGGGCGGCAGGAGGACTGGGCAAACCGTCCCGTGTTCAATGCGCTCCTGTGGCTCCTTGCTGTCGGCATCGGCGCAGCAATTACATCCGCCGTGGCCCTGAAGCTGATCCCGGAACGGGCCGAACCCGTGCTCGAGACGATGCTCGACGCGGGCGGGCGCACCATGCGCCGGGCGGACCGGCTGTTGCAGCGGTGGCTGGGGCGCAGGCGTCCGCCGTCCGGCCGCCGCAGCGCCGGAAACCGGTAACTGCAGCCGGGCAACGCACAGCCGTCGTTTCATAACGGAGCGGATCGCCTAACCGGCATCCGACCTTGCATGGGCAACAGGACCTGGTAAGGGCCACGTCTGCAACACTGGGGGCATGGAATTTCCAGAAGACGGGGGACGTCTGGAAGATGATCCCGCGTGGGCAGCAATGCTGGAGGAGTTCGGGTTCGTCGTGGGCCCCGAAGGCTTCGAGGACGAGGTGGACGAACCCGATCCTCTGTGGGTCGAGCACGGTGTGCTGCCCCCGAATGCCCGCGAGCACCTGCTGTCCAATGAGGATGGGCGGGTGGTCATCGATTACCCGCCGGACGACCAACCCGGCCTGGAGATCCTGGCCCCGGTCTTCGACGCCGTGCGTACCGTCCAAACCTGTCTGGGTGTCACCGACTTCTCTCTGCTGGATGAGATCCCGCACCTGGAAGGGCTGGATATCGACGACAAGATCAAGGTCGCGCCGACCCGGCGGGAATGGCCCGAACTCCGTTACTACAGTGGCCCGTGGCAGCCGGAAACGGCCCCCTTCGTGTCTGCGCCACGTCTAGATATCCTCAGCCTCCGTGGTGCTACGCAGGAGGCCCTGGACCTGATCCCAGGGCCGCTGTCCCATCTTGGCCTGCGGCGACTGAAGCTGGCCGACGGTGATGCTGGCTGGCCGCACCCGGCCGAGGTCGTTTACATCGACACCACCCGCCGGGTCGACGTCAGCCGCATCCACCAGCTGGCTTCGGCCGAGACGATCATTTTCGAAGGCGTCGGCGAGGTCTCCGGCCTCGAAGTCGTCTCCACCGAACACCCGCTGCGGGAACTGTCCCTGCGCAATGTGCGCAGCCTGGGCACGACCGTCAATCCGTGGTTGATTCAGGCCGATAGGATCTACGTCGACGGCCGGCCCAACGTCATGAAGTGGGTCAACGAGGCCCTGCTACACCGGCCCGACGGCTGGGACGAACGCTGGGAGTTCGACCGAGCCTGGGCGCCCTAGCTGCCGCCGCCTACATCTCCACTGCCACGGAGATCATCCGCCTGGTCCCCGAAGAATGACCGGCTCGTCCGCGCCGCGTTGGCGGATCGCCAACGGACACTTTCCCGGGAAGTCCTGCCCAATGACGGGCCTAGGATGCAGTTGTCCTCTGGGACAACTTCGTTGCGGAGGACCGGACCTGCCCGTCGGTCGGTCACGGCGGGGAGTTGATGAAATTCAACGCGTGTAAGAGTTGTTCCTGCTTGCGGGACTGGACGTCAATTCCCCAGTCGCGGGCAAGAGAGCGCATGGTCCTCGCCGCAACTTCGACGAGTGCAATCCCTTGGCCAGCCAGCCGGCAGCCCTATCGACCTAGGTGTCGTACTCCGATTCCGGATAACAGCTGCCGCCAGCTCCCATGCCAGCCGAGTCCGTGGCCAGAAAGGTCTGCCGGGCAGCCTCCCGCAGCAGCAGCACGTCCCTCCTGCACTTCACGGAGTCATTGTCTGGCAGAGACCATCTCCATTGCCACCGCCGCAGCAGTTTGTCCTTCGGTGGGCGGATAGGGTGCCACATGAATTACAGCGCCTTTGTCAGATCAACCATGACGCGACCAAGGCGCAAGCTCGTCGAATCAACGAGGCAGCTGTCGGTTGAACCGAAACTCAACTACACATTGAAGCGGAACTCCACCACGTCGCCGTCGACCATTACGTAGTCCTTGCCTTCAATCCGCACCTTGCCGCGGGCCTTGGCCTCGGCCATGGACCCGGCCCCCACCAGATCGGCAAACGACACCACTTCGGCCTTGATGAAGCCGCGCTGGAAGTCCGAGTGGATTACGCCGGCAGCCTGCGGAGCGGTGTCGCCGCGGTTGATGGTCCAGGCGCGCGCTTCCTTCGGCCCGGCCGTCAGGTAGGTCTGTAGCCCCAGCGTGTGGAAGCCCACCCGCGCCAGCTGGTCCAGCCCGGACTCGTCCTGGCCGTTCATCTCGAGCATCTCGCGGGCCTCTTCCTCGTCCAGCTCCACGAGGTCCGCTTCTAGCTTGGCATCCAGGAACACGCAGTCGGCGGGTGCCACCAGCCCGCGCAGCTCGGCCTGCCGCTCGGGGCTGCCGAGCACGGCGTCGTCCACGTTGAACACATAGATGAACGGCTTGGCGGTCAGCAGGCTCAGTTCCCGGAGGTTCTCCATGTCCAGCTTGTCGCTCTCGACGGAGGAAAAGACGGTGTCGCCGCGCTCCAGGACTTTCTGCGCTGCCTGCAGGGCGGCCAGCTCCGCGGCGTCGCGCTTCTTGATCTTGACTTCCTTCTCCACCCGCGGGAGGGCCTTTTCCAAGGTCTGGAGGTCGGCCAGAATCAGCTCGGTGTTGATGGTTTCCATGTCCGAGCGCGGGTCGACCTTGCCGTCCACGTGGACCACGTCGGGGTCGTCGAACACACGGATGACTTGGGCGATCGCCTGCGCTTCGCGGATGTTCGCCAGGAACTGGTTGCCCAGCCCCTCACCCTCGGAAGCCCCCTTGACGATGCCGGCGATGTCCACGAAGGACACGGTCGCGGGCAGGATCCGCTGCGAGCCGAAGATCTCCGCCAGCTTCTCCAGCCGGGGGTCCGGCAGCGAGACCACACCGACGTTCGGCTCGATGGTGGCGAACGGGTAGTTTGCCGCGAGCACGCTGTTGCGGGTCAGTGCGTTGAAGAGAGTTGATTTGCCGACGTTGGGCAGTCCGACGATGCCAATAGTTAGAGCCACGGTAGTCAAGGATACCGTGGCCCGGACACATCGACCCGCGTGCCGTATTTTGTCCGAGGCGGCTGGCATGGTGAAGGTATGGATGCATCGCATGTACTTCTCGCCCTTCTGGCCCTGTTCGTGGGCGCCGCCGCCGGCGCCGCGGCCGTCGCCGTCCTTCTCCGCCGCCGGCTGGCGGATCTGCAGGACGCCGCGAAGGACGACGGCGACCGGCTGGCAGAGCTCTCGGCCCGCCTCGCCGGGGTGGAGGCGGAGCGCCGGATGCTCGCCGAGCAGAACGCACAGCTCTACGCCCAGGATGAGCAGGAGAACACCGTGCTGCGCGCCCTGATCCCGGTCGGTGAGAAGCTCAAGCTCGTCCAGCAGCAGGTCAGCCTGTTGGAACGGGACCGGGTGGAGCAGTTCGGCCAGTTGGCCGAACAATTGCGTGCAGCCCAGCGCAGCGACGAGGCGCTGATGCGTTCCACGCAGACGCTCGCCTCCGCGCTGCAGTCCAATTCCGCCCGCGGGCAGTGGGGCGAGGTGCAGTTGCGTCGGGTGGTGGAAGCTGCCGGGATGCTCGCCCGGGTGGACTTTGACGAGCAGGTGCACCTCGCCGGGGCGGACCGGACCGGCCGTCCGGACATGATCATCCGGCTGCCGGGTGGAAAGTCCATCGTCGCGGATGCCAAGGTCCCGCTGCGCGCCTACCTGCAGGCCCAGGAAATTCCGGCGGCCGCATCGGCTGCCGAACAGCAGCAACGGGTGGATCTGCTGAACGCCCATGCCAAGGCGGTGCGCGCCCACGTGGATGCCCTGGCGGGGCGGAAGTATTGGGAGAGCCTGCAGGCGTCCCCGGAGTTGGTGCTCTGTTTCCTGCCCTCGGAGGCAGTGCTCTCCGCCGCCCTGCATGCCGATCCCGGCCTGCTCGACCACGCCTTCGCCCGCAGCGTTGCGCTGGTCTCCCCCGTCTCGCTGCTGGCCACGCTGAAGTCGGTGGCCTTTGCCTGGCGGCAGGAAGTGCTCAAGGACAACGCACGCGAGATCTTCGACCTGTCGCGGCAGCTCTACGAGCGGCTCGGAACGCTGGGCGACCATGTCACCAAGCTGGGCTCGTCGCTCAAGAGCTCGGTCGAGCGCTACAACTCGTTTGTGGGGACCTTGGAATCAAGGGTGTTGCCGACCGCGCGGAAGATCTACGCCTTCGACGGCACGTCCCTAGAGGAGCCGGCCGCCCCGGCGGCCCTGGAGAACACGCCCCGGCTGCTCTCGGCCCCCGAACTGATCGAAGGCCGCGACCCGGCCGCCTAACAGGGCGGCCGGGGCATTAAGGGCCAGGTGGCCCTGCGGCCGGAACCGTGTCCGCGGATGCGGCCAGGCAGACGCCGCGGACCTGCGCTTGCCGGGCCGGCGGCGCCGCGGTCCCGCGCGTTAGCGTGACTGGCGGGTGACGCGGCCGCCGAGGCCGCGCGATTCGTCGCCGCGTTCCTTGAGCGTGGCGCGCAGTTCCTTCGGCAGCGAGAAAAGGATGTCCTCTTCGGCGGTAACCACTTCTTCCACGTCGCCGTAGCCGTAGTCGCCCAACAGGCGCAGCACCTCGCGCACCAGGACCTCGGGCACGGAGGCTCCGGAGGTCACGCCGACGGTGGCCACGCCCTCGAACCAGGACTCGTCTACCTCGTTGGCGAAGTCCACGCGGTAGGCCGCCTTGGCGCCGTACTCGAGGGCGACCTCGACCAGCCGCACGGAGTTGGATGAGTTTTCGGAGCCGACCACAATGACCAGGTCCGCTTGGGGTGCGATCTTCTTGATCGCGGCCTGGCGGTTGGAGGTGGCGTAGCAGATGTCGTCGCTCGGCGGATCCTGCAGAGCCGGGAAGCGGTCCCGCAGGATCGAGACGATTTCCATCGTCTCGTCGACCGAGAGCGTCGTCTGCGACAGCCAGATCAGCCTTTCCGGATCCCGCACTTGCACTGTCCGCGCCTCGTCCGGGTTGTTGACGATCGTGGTGTGGTCCGGCGCTTCCCCGTAGGTCCCTTCGACTTCTTCGTGTCCCTCGTGACCGATCAGCAGGATCTCGTTGCCGTCGCGGGCGAACCGCACCGCTTCCCGGTGCACCTTGGTCACCAAGGGGCAGGTCGCGTCGATGGTCCGCAGCTGGCGGTCCTCGGCGGACTGCACCACCGCAGGCGAAACACCGTGCGCCGAGAAGACGACCAGGGCGCCTTCGGGCACCTCGTCGGTCTCTTCGACGAAGATGGCGCCCTTTTCCTCCAGCGTGGAGACCACGTGCACATTGTGGACGATCTGCTTGCGCACGTAGACGGGCGGGCCATAATGCTCCAGCGCCTTTTCCACCGCGATCACGGCCCGGTCGACGCCGGCGCAGTATCCACGCGGGGCCGCCAGCAGCACCTTCTTGTCACCGTCCACGGGTGCGGCAGCCCAGACCTCGTCCGGGGTGCGGCGCTTGCGGGGAATGGTAGGCATGGAAAGGGAAACAGCAGTACTGGCCATGCCTCTATGCTAGCCCGTGGGCCCGGTTCGCCGGGCCCCGCCCAGCACCGCACGCAGGGTGAAACCGGCCACCGCGACCCCCAGTCCGGCGGCGGCAAAGACGGCGGCCCAGGGCCGGAAGTCGGCGACGGCTAACTCGACCAGCCTCCCCAGGACCACTTGGGCCAACGCACTTTCGCCCGCCGCATTCACTGCCAGCGGCGGTGCAAGCCCGGCGGCCAGCCAGAGGACCCCGCCCAGTAATCCCGCGCCAATACCGGCCCAGGCCAGCGCCGTGGCGGGACGCCGGGCGGCCAGCAGCATCAGCACCAGTGCCGCGGCCGCTGCCACCGCGGCAACCCACCACTGCGACGGCAGGTCCCGCACCGAGGCCAAAACGCCGCCCGCCTCTGCCGAGCCCAGCGGCAACAACACCTGCTCGGGGCTCCGGATATTAGTACCCAGCGCGTCCGCTACCCGCGAAACCGCCAGGGCCACCATGGGGGCGATATCCAGCGTGACGGCCGCCTCTCCCCCGGAAGTCCCGGAGAACGTATGCGCGTGCGACAGGGCCAGCGACTCGTTGAGGGCCCGCGGGAACCCGGCCAGTTCGGTCATCGCTCCAGCGGTTCGCTCCACGATGGGCCGCACGAGTTCCTGCAGGCCGGCCGGCAACTCGGCACTGCCGGCAACTTCTTCCGTGATGGTGGCGGCCAGCGCCGACCGGAACCCGGCGTCCTCGCCGAGCGGGGCGGCCAGCGACACGAAGCCCCCACGGTCGAGCACCCGTTGGTCGGCCCAGGCCCCGCAGAGCGCGGCCCCGGCGAGGAGCACGGCCAACAGCCCGCCGACCGCAGCCAACAACGTCCGCACGGTCTCCTCCGTTTCCTTGCTTGCTTCAGGCAGATCCGGCGGGGCTCGAGGAGCGCCGCCTACCCCTACCCAGTACAACAGAGAATCCGATTGACAGGGATAACTGGTAAGAATGTAGGGTCTCCGGCAGCCGTCGGAATCACACCTCCGGAAGGGGCAATTCATGGAGTCAAGCGCGGTCCAAGGCGCCGGCACCGGACAATCGACCCTGCCCCCGACTGCCAACCAGACGACGGCGGACAACCCGTGGCCGCTTCGGCTGCTGTCCCAAAAGCTCAAGATGCACATCGACCGCGTGCCGCCCACGTGGGTCGAAGGCCAGGTCATTGAGCTTAACCGCCGGAACGCCACCACCTACCTGACGCTGCGGGACACCGACGCCGAGGCATCCTTCAGCCTGGTGGTCTGGGGCAGCGTGATGGCGCGCCTGGAGCTGCCGCTGGAACCAGGCTCCCGGGTGGTGGCCCAGATCAAACCGGACCTCTACGTCAAGACCGGGCGGCTGACCATGCAGACCCGGGACATCCGGCCGGTGGGGCTCGGCGACCTGCTGGTCCGGTTGGAGCGGCTGCGCCGGGCGCTGGCCGCCGAAGGCCTCTTCGATCCGTCCCGCAAGCGGCGGCTGCCCCTGCTGCCGCACCGCATCGGCCTCATTACCGGACGCGATTCCGACGCCATGAAGGATGTCATCCGGAATGCCTCGCTGCGCTGGCCCGCCGTCGAATTCGAGGTCCGGGAAGTTGCCGTCCAGGGCGTGAATGCCGTGGCGCAGGTGATGCAGGCACTCGCCGAGCTCGACGCCCGCAACGATGTGGACGTCATCGTCATCGCCCGCGGCGGAGGTTCGCTGGAGGACCTGCTGCCCTTTAGCAACGAGGATTTGGTCCGGGCGGTGGCCGCCGCCGACACGCCGGTGGTGAGCGCCATCGGACACGAAGCGGACCGGCCCCTGCTCGACGACGTCGCGGACCTGCGTGCCTCCACGCCGACGGACGCTGCCAAGCGCATCGTCCCTGACGTCAGCGAGGAACTGCATCGCATCGGGCAGGCCCGCGCCCTGCTTGCCCGCCGGGTGGAGCAGATGGTCCACCGCGAAACGGAACGTCTGGCCGCGCTGCGCAGCCGCCCGGTGATGGCAAACCCCGCGGGCATGGTGGATGTCCGGGCGGAAGATCTCCACCGGCTCGTCTCCCGGGCCCACCAGGCCGTCTCGGCGGCCGTGCACCGTGACAGCGACCGGGTCGCCCACCTGAAGGCACAGGTGCGCGCACTGTCCCCCCAGAACACCCTGGACCGCGGCTATGCCGTGGCCCAGCTGCCCGACGGCCGGGTGCTGCGCGACGCGGCGGACGCACCGGCCGGAACACGGCTGCGGCTCCGGGTGGCCGTCGGCGAAGTCTCCGCCGAAGCCCTTCCCTGACGCCGTTCCCGGAATCCCAGACACCACCACACAACACCGGCACCGAAAGCGAGACCCCATGACAGAGCAGCCCGCACCGCCCGACGTCGCCTCCCTCTCCTATGAGCAGGCGCGCGAGGAATTGGTGGCCGTCGTCAGCCAGTTGGAAGCCGGCGGCGCCAGCCTTGAACAGTCCCTGGCGCTGTGGGAGCGAGGCGAGGCGTTGGCGGCCCGCTGCGAGGCATGGCTGGAAGGCGCCAGGCAGCGGCTCGACGCGGCACGCGAGGCGGCAGGGACCGAGCCGTCGCCGGCCAGCCCGGGCAGCCCCGGAACCGCCGCGTCCCCGGTGTCACCCCTCTAGTCCGCCCCGCCCCGCCCGGTTCCCGGTGTCACCCCTCTAGTCCGCCCCGGCCAGACCGGTTCCCGAGCATCGGACCGGCGAACCCGGCGGGCGTGCGTTACGAGGCAGCCAGGCGGGCCTTTTCCGCCTCGACGTCGAAGCCCGCCGGCGGCCACTGCGGGTCGATGTCTTCCAGTGCCTGCAGCAGAAGCTCCTGCACGGCGATCCGTGCATACCATTTGTGGTCGGCCGGTACCACAAACCACGGCGCGTCGACGGTGCTGGTCCGCTCCAACATGACCTGGTAGGCCTGCTGGTATTCGTCCCAGCGCCGCCGCGCGTCCACGTCGCCGGGATCGTACTTCCAGTGCTTGTCGGCCCGGTCGAGCCGGTCGCGCAACCGTTTGCCCTGTTCGCGCTTGCCCAGGTGCAGCATGACCTTGATCATCCGGATGCCCCGGCGGGCCACCATCGCCTCGAAGTCGATGATCTGCCCGTAGCGTGCCTCCACCTCCGCCAAGGGCGAGAGCCCGTGCACGCGGTGGATGAGCACATCTTCGTAGTGCGACCGGTCAAACACTCCGATCATGCCGGGACCGGGCAAGGCCCGCTCCACCCGCCAGAGGAAATCGTGCTCCAGCTCCTCCGGCGTCGGCGCCTTGAAGGCCCGGTGGGAAATCCCCTGCGGGTCTGCGGCTCCGACCACGTGCCGGACGATCCCGCCCTTGCCGGAGGTATCCATCCCCTGCAGCACCAGCAGGACCGCGTCCGGCGCCCCGGCGCGGCTCTGCGCGAAGAGGCGTTCCTGCAGTTCGGACAGCCGGCGGTCCGAGGCCCTGAGCAGGAGTTTTCCCTCGGTCCTGCCGCCGAGGAATCCGGGTGTGGAGCCGGTATCGACACCGGCCAGGCCGAATCCCGGGCCGACCCGCAGCATCTCCGACGGCGTCCGCGTGAACTCGGGCAATCCGGTCTGTTCCACCTGGTCCTCCTGTTCGGCCCGGCCGGCTTGGCCGGCGGTGCGGGTGGCGACAGCCTACCGAGCCGCCGGCGGCGCGGCTACGCAGACGCGGCTGTCACTGCCGGTATCCGGCCAGGAACTCCTCGATCCGCCCCACGGCTTCGGTCAGCACGTCCACGTTGGGCAGCGTGACCAGCCGGAAATGGTCCGGCTGCGTCCAGTTGAACGCCCGGCCGTGCGAGATCAGGATCTTCTGCTGCTTGAGCAGGTCCAACGCAAACTGTTCGTCGTCCTTGATCCCGTAGACTTCCGGGTCGAGCCTGGGGAACAGGTAGAGCGCGCCCTTGGCCTGCTGCGTGCTGACACCGGGGATGGCGTTCAACAGCTCATAGGCTTTATTGCGTTGCTCGAGCAGCCTGCCGCCGGGCAGGATGAGGTCGTTGATGCTCTGGTGGCCGCCCAGGGCGGTCTGGATGGCATGCTGGGCGGGCACGTTCGCGCACAACCGCATGTTGGTGAGCAGGTTGATGCCCTCGATGTAGTCCGCGGCCAGGTGCTTCGGCCCGGAAATGGCCATCCAGCCGCTGCGGAAGCCGCACACGCGGTAGGCCTTCGACAGGCCGCTGAACGTCATGACCAGCACGTCGTCGGCCAGCAGCGCCGTGTTCACATGCTCCGCATCCTCGTACAGGATCTTCTCGTAGATCTCGTCCGAGAACACCACCAGGTTGTGCCGGCGCGCCAGTTCCAGCATCCCCTCGAGGATGTGCCGCGGATAGACGGCGCCGGTGGGGTTGTTCGGGTTGATGATCACGATGCCCTTGGTGTTGGGCGTGATCTTCCGTTCGATGTCTTCGAGATCGGGCAGCCAGCCCTCTTCCTCGACGCAGAGGTAGTGCACCGGGTGGCCGCCGGCCAGCGACACCGACGCGGTCCAGAGCGGGTAGTCGGGGGCCGGGATGAGCACTTCGTCGCCATTGTTCAGCAGCGCCTGCAGGCTCATGGTGATCAGCTCGCTGACTCCGTTGCCCAGGTACACGTCGTCCACGCCGATCTCTTGGATGCCGCGGGTCTGGTAGTACTGCGACACCGCGGTCCTGGCCGAGAAAATGCCGCGCGAATCGCTGTAGCCCTGCGCGGTGGGCAGGTTGCGGATCATGTCCACCAGGATGGCGTCCGGAGCTTCGAATCCGAACGGCGCCGGGTTGCCGATGTTCAACTTGAGGATGCGCTGGCCCTCGGCCTCCATCCGCTGGGCATGCTCGAGGAGCGGACCGCGGATGTCGTAGAGGACGTTGTGGAGCTTGTTGGACTGCTTGTACTGGGCCATCCAACGATCTTCGCACACGGCACGCGCCGCCCCGGAGACCGAAGCGGCGCGTGAACGGGAGCCTGGGCCCCTAGCCGGCCAGGCCCTTTTCCGCCAGCCAGTCCGCGGCGGCGTCGGCCGGATTGCGCTTCTCGTCCCCGCTGACCTGGCGGTTGAGGTCGATCAGGTCCTCGGTGGTCAGCGCTGCCGAAACCTCGTTGAGCACCCGGGCCGCCTGCTCGTCCACGGCGTCGCTGCGGATCAGCGGCAGCACCTGCTGGGCGATGAAGTTGTTCTTCGGGTCTTCCAGCACCACCAGGTCGTTGTCCTCGATGGACGGGGTGGTGGTGTAGATGTCGGCCACCTGAATCTTGTCGGTGATCAAGGCGTTGAGCGTGGTCGGTCCGCCGTAGTCGTTGATCGGTTCGAAGGACTTGGGGACGCAGCCGTAGTTGGCTTCCAGCCCCGGCAGCCCGTACTCGCGCTCGGCGAATTCGGGGTTGGCTCCGAGCACCAGTTCGCCGCACACCGGGCCCATGTCCTCGATCGACGTCAGCTGGTATTCCTCCGCCGTAGCCTTGGTCACCACCATCGCGTCCTTGCTCTCCGCCGACGCGGGCTCCAGCACGCCGAGTCCCTCGGGCAGGGCATCAGCCAGGGCTGTCATGACGTCCCCGGCGGAGGCCGCCGTCGCCTCGGTGTCCAAAAACAGCAGGAGGTTGCCGCTGTAGTCCGGGATGATATCCACAGACCCTTCCTGGACGGCGCTGACGTAGACCTCGCGCGAGCCGATGCCCGGTTTCGTGGTGACGTCGTAGCCGGCGGCCGTCAGGGCGCCCGCATAGATTTCGGCGATGATCTGGCTCTCCGTGCCGCCGCTGGCACCGACCACCAGGGACCCGCCGGTGCTGCCTTCGGGTGCCGGCGTCGGGTCCTGCAGGGGGTCGGATCCCCCGCCGCAGGCAGCGAGCACCAGGGCGAGGGCGGCCGCCCCTGCGGCGAGCACGCTGCGCCGCGCGGCCGGGTTTTTGTCGTGTCCGCGGTTGCTGGCGTTGTTCCCGGGGTGGTCCTTCATGCTCATCTCCTCATGTGCCGGCACTGGCTGTTCCAACCTTACTTGTTCTGCCTTTCGGCCCGTCCCCTCAAGCCGCGCAGGCCGGGCGACACGGCGACTTTCTGCACCGCGGCCAGCAAGGCGTCCACGACCAGTGCCAGCGCCGCGATCAGCAGCGCACCGGCAAACAGCCGCACCGAGTCGCGGACCGCCAGCCCGTCGATCAGATACCGGCCCAGGCCGCCCAGGTTGATGTAGGCCACGACGGCCACCGTGGCGATGACCTGCAGCACGGCGGCACGCACCCCGCCCAGCAGCACGGGCAGCGCGTTGGGCAATTCGGCGCGGAACAGGACCTGCCACTCGGTCATGCCCATCGCCCGGGCGGCGTCCACCAGCTGGCGGTCGACGGCGGCGATCCCCGAATAGGTGCCGGCCAGCAGCGGCGGGATGGCCAGGATCACCAGGGCGTAGATCGGCGGCATCAGGCCAAGGCCCATCAGGATGACGAACAGGGTCAGCAGGCCCAGCGTGGGCATGGCCCGCAGGCCGCTGGCAATGCCCACGACGGCGAGGCGCCCCCTTCCGGTGTGGCCGACGAACAGCCCCAGCGGCACGGCGATGGCCGCGGCGATCACCAGGGTCAGGGCGCTGTAGTACAGGTGCTCGGCCAGCCTGGCCGGTACGCCCGCCGGACCGGCCCAGTTGACCGGATCCGCCAGCCACGCCGCGGTTTCCTCGAACAGGTTCATCCGCGCATCGCCGCTTCCGCGGCGTCCGGCCGTTCCCCTGCGGCGGCAAGGGAGCCCGCCCCGGCACCGCCGGCCGCCGGCAGCGCGCCGGTCGCGCCGCGCGTCCGCGGCCCGGTTCCACCGGCGGCCGCACCCGGGCGCTGCCACGGCGTGAGCACCCGCTCAAGCGACACGAGGAGCACGTCCATCAGCGCCGCCAGCACCAGGGTCATCAGGATCCCGACCACGATTTCGGTCATGAAATAGCGCAGCAGCCCGTCGGTGAACAGGAAACCGAGGTTCCGGACGCCGATCAGCGCGCCGACGCTGGCCACCGAGATGTTGCTCACGGAGACCACCCGCAGCCCGGCCACCAGCACCGGAATGCACAGCGGAAGGTCCACGCTGAAGAAGCGGCGGACCGGCAGGTAGCCCATGGCCACCGCGGCCTGCCGGACGCCGTCGTCCACGGAGTTCAGCGCGTCCACCACGGCGCGGACCAGCAGCGCGACCGAGTACACGGTCAGCGCCACGATCAGGTTGGACATGTCCAGGATGCCCGTGCCGAGGATGACCGGCAGGATCACGAACAGGGCGAGCGAGGGGACCGTGTACAGCACCGAGGAGAGGGACAGAATAACGCCGCGCACTGCACGGATCCGCCAGGCCAGGTAGCCCAGCGGCAGCGACAGCACGAGCCCGAGCACCAGCGGGAGCGCGGACTGGAACAGGTGGAGGGCGCTGAGCTCCAGCACAGAGGGCAGGTTCGCCAGGAACCACTCCATCAGCTGCCGCCCGCTTGGAGCCTCTGCAGCACGGCCGCGGGATCGACCAGGCCGGCCACCCGCCCGTCGGCGTCGACGGCGACGCCGGCCCCGGACGGCGACGACAACGCCGCATCCAGCGCCTGGCGCAGGCTGGACCCCACGGTGAACAGCGACCCGCCGATGCGGGCCCGCGCCGGGTCCACTTCCCCGGGCGGCAGCCACCCCGCGGGTGCGCCGTCGTCGTCGGTCAGCAACAGCCAGCCTTCCCGGGACGCCTCGCCGACGCTGTCCGCGGTCGCGGTGCGGGCAGGCAGCAGCGGCAGCCCGTGCGCGCTGCTAAAGGACAGCGAGCGGAAGCCGCGGTCCCGGCCGACGAAACCGGCGACGAAATCGTCCACCGGCGCCCGCAGGACCTCCTCGGGCGGGGCGAACTGGGCCAGCCGGCCCCCGGTGGCGAAGACGGCCAGCTTGTCCCCGAGGAGGGCCGCTTCGTCGATATCGTGCGTGACGAAGACGATGGTTTTCGCCAACTGCTGTTGCAGCCGCAGCAGTTCCTGCTGCAGCTCGGCACGGACCACCGGATCCACCGCACTGAACGGCTCGTCCATGAGCAGGATCGGCGGGTCCGCCGCGAGCGCCCGCGCCACTCCGACGCGCTGCTGCTGGCCGCCGGAGAGTTGGGCCGGATATCTGCCGCCCAGCTCCCGGGACAGCCCGACGACGGCGAGCAGCTCGTCGGCCCGCTTGCGGGCCGCGGCCCGGCGGACGCCGTTCAGCCGCGGCACGGTGGCGATGTTGTCCAGCACCGTGCGGTGCGGCAGCAGCCCGGCAGCTTGCATGACGTAGCCCATGGACCGGCGCAGGGCCGCTGCGGGCCGGCCGGAGACGTCGTGGCCGTCCACGAGGACGGAGCCGGAGGTCGGCTCCACCATCCGGTTGATCATCCGCAGCGAGGTGGTCTTGCCGCAGCCCGAAGGGCCCACGAAGACGGTGATCGCGCCGCGGTCGATGTCCAGCGTCAGGTCTTGGACCGCCGCCTGTCCGGCGTAGGTCTTCGTGACGGCGCGGAACTGCACCATGGGGCCGGCACCGGCTCCGGCCGAGCGTTCGGCCGGCAGCTCATCCGGCCGGGCGGCCGGCCTCGTGGGCTCGGGCATGCTGAACCTTCCGTGGGGGGTCCTGCGGCCAGCAGGCCCACAGGTGCTGCCACCGAGTCTAGTCAACGGCGCGGCCCGCGAGCACCCGGTCAGCGCCTGCCGCGATGGCCCTTGGCCTGTGCGGCGGCCTTGGCCGCCTTGCCGAACTGCCGGCCGGCCCGGCGCTGCTCTGCCACGTTCTGCCGCAGGTGCAGGCGGGCCAGCTCGCGTTCCATCTTCCGGTAGCTGTCCCAGCGCCGCTGCTCCAGGCTCCCGGCGGCGAGGGCCTCGCGCACGGCGCAGCCGGGCTCGGCGTCGTGGGCGCAGTCATTGAACCGGCAGCCGGCGGCCAGGTCTTCGATGTCCCCGAACATGGTCGCCAGCCCCTCCTCCGCGTCCCACAGCGCGAAGCCGCGGATGCCCGGCGTGTCCATGAGCACGGCGCCGTTGGGCAGGGGAATGAGCTCGCGCGCCGTGGTGGTGTGCCGGCCCTTCCCGTCGCCGGCCCGGACGGCTCCGGTGTCCTGCACCGCCCGGCCTGCGAGCGCGTTGATCAGGCTGGATTTGCCCGAGCCCGAGGGCCCCAGCAGCACCATCGTCCGGCCGGGGCCCAGGTATTCGGCCACGGCATCGAGCCCGTCGCCCGTTTCCGCGCTCGTCGCCAAGACGTCCGCGCCGGCGGCCTGCTCGACGATCTGGGCGGCGACCTCGTCATGGCGGCCGCTCAGGTCGGCCTTGGTCAGGATGACCACCGGCAGCGCCCCGGAATCCCACGCGGCCACCAGGGTGCGCTCCAGCCGGTTGGCCGACAGCGGCCGGTCGAAGGGCACCGCGATGCCGACCAGGTCCATGTTGGCGGCCAGGATCTGCTCGGCCGCCAGCGGGTCGTAGGCCTGTTTGCGGGACAGGGCGGAAAACCGCGGAAGCAGCCCGGCGATGGCAGGGCCGCCGGCGGAAGCCGGGCGGGCGGCGTCGTATGCCACCCAATCACCGGTGGCCGGCTGCGGGCTGAGGCCTGCGGTGGCCAGGTGGAGCAGGCCGCCGTCGGCCGCCAGCAGGACGCGGCCGCGGTCGGTGCGCACCACCCGGGCGGGGCGGAGCGCCGGGTCGGGAAAATGGAGGGTGAACTGTGCAGCGGTGTGTCGGGTGTAGCCGTAGCTGCGCAGCAAGGAGTGCGGGTGATGGGTGTCGGTCACGACGGTTACCTCGGGGCGTGAGGCCTCCGCGCGGGGACGTTCCGGCCGCTAGCCGCGGCGCGGGCGGGGTACGGAGGCTGGGCTGGTGATGGCAGCAGGATCTGCGGGATAAACGGTCATCACACCCACCTCCTCGGGGTTGTCCGGCGGGCTGGTCAGCCCGGCAACTGGATCAGCATAGCGCTCACCGGCCGTTTGCGGAATGGCCCGCCGGGACGCCGTCCGGGAAGTAGAGGCGCAGCCCCAGATCCACCAGGTCGACCCGATCCAGCGTCGGAACCTGGTGGAGCTGGATCCACCGGGCCAGGTCCGTGGAGCCGTCGGCCTCGTCGGTCAGTTCGCCGCCGACAACGCTGGCCGCGTAGATGACGCGGAAGGCGTGCAGCGGCCGGTGCCCGTGCAGGCGCTTCGCGGCCGGGATGTGCTTGCTGTCCACGCCCAGCAGCTGCTCGAGCCTGGCGGCGTAGCCCGTTTCTTCCCGGATCTCGCGGACCGCGCCGGTTGCGGCGTCTTCGCCGTATTCCAGGCCGCCGCCGGGCAGGGTCCAGCGCGGCCAGCCTGCGCCGGTCCAGCGGACCAGCAGCACCGCGCCGTCGGCCACGATCACGCCGTAGGCGGCCACGCGCGTGTCGAATTCCATGTCCCCCAGTCTAGGGCGACGGCCAGTGTAGGGGGGGCGGCCAGTGTAGGGCGGCGGGCGAGGCGGCTATCGGACGCGGAGGCCGCTGTGCGCCGCCGCCTGCGCATCCGTGCGCAGTTCGTCGCGGGCGCGCAGCAACGCGTCCCGACGTTCCCGCGGCGCCACCGCGGCGGCCCACGGGCCGGGCCGCAAGCGCTGCGCTTTCCGCCGCGCCCGCCGCTCCCCGGCCCGCACCAGTGCGCGTCCGGCGCGGATCAGCAGCGACTCGAAGACCGGTGGCCGGATGTCGGCGAGGGCTGACGGCGGCGGGCGGTACGGCTGGGTCGGGACAGTTGTCATGATGGGCTCTCACAGGTGATGTGCCGGCCGGTCCGGCCGGGAGTCGATGATGGGAAAGGCATTGACGTGGAGTTGAACCGGGCGGACGTCCTCCGCGCCCTCGGCATTTTGCTCCAGGTAGGGTTCGGCCAGGTTCCGGACAAAGGCGGCTGCCTGTTCGGCGATGTCGGCCAGCTGTTCCCGGGTCAGGCGGACGTTGATGGTGCTGGCCACCGACGCCTCCAGCCATTCCTGCGGCAACAGGTCGGCGCCGCGGGTCATGAAGTCGGCCAGCAGGTCGGCGCGGCTGCGCTCGAATTCACGGGTGACCAGGCGGGCCGCCTCCCGGGTGGCCGGAGTGCCGGCCAGATCGCCGGCGCTGATGGTCAGGCTGCCGGGAGTGCGTCGCCACCAGCGTTCGCGGGCCGTGCCCCGGCCTTCGACCTCCCGGACGAAATCGTGCCTGGCCAGCTGGCGCAGGTGATAGCTGGTGGCGCCGCTGGACTCCCCCAGCCGTTCCGCCAGTCCGCTGGCCGTTTGCGGGCCGTACTGGGACAGCGCGTTGAGCAACTGCACCCGCAGCGGATGCGCGAGGGCCTTCAGCGCGACCACGTCTACGTGGCGTTCGTCGCCGTAGCCGCCGCGTCCGGGCTCGCTTTCCTGCTCTCTCCGCTGCTCCATGGGCACCAGCGTAGCGATGCAAACAAAACTTTGCAAGCGTTTCTTTGCAATGCTTCCTTTGCATACTTGTCGTGCCGGCCGGCGGTCTGTAGGGCGAGGTTCCGGCGCGCCCCTTCGGGCGGCGCCGGGGCATTGCGCCCACCCCTGTTCGCGGCTAGAACTAAGACCATGGGGAACGCGCCAGCTGGGTTCCACGGCACAGCGCTGCGGAGGCGGGGCGGCCGTGCCTGAGTCCGCCGCAACGGTGCCGCGCGGGCTGATCGCCGACCGCCTGCGCGCCGTACTGGAGAGCGCCGGCCCCGACCCGGCACGGTTCCCGTCGTCAGCCAGGGACTGCCTGGACCGCGCTTACGAGGCAGCCTATGCCGAGAACCACGCGGGCGCCCGTGCCCTGGCGCAGGCCGGACTCGCCCGGTCCTCGGACACCGAACTTGACGTCCGGCTGGGCTTGTACTCGGTGCTGATTGCGCTCGCCCAGCTGGCAGGCGAAGAGCAGCAGGCCCGGGAATATCTCCACGCCCGCATCGCCTTGCTCCGCAGCCACGGGCTGGAAGCCGAGGCCGCGGCCGGTGAGCGACTGGGAACGGCGTTGTTCCGCGAAGCCGGCGACGACGACCTCCCGCTCCTGGAGGCAGAACTGGACCGCCTGCTGGAGGCCCGTGCCCCGGGATCGGTGACGGCGGACGTCCAGCTGGCCATCGCCGTCGTCCGTTCCCAGCGCGGGGAAGCGAAGCAGGCGATCGCGCTGCTGGAAGACGCGGTGGCCGGCTACGAGCATTCCGGCCGGACGGACAGCCTGTCCGGCGCGCTGATGTACCTGGCCAACACCTACCTGCAGGCCGACCAGCCGGAACGGGCCACCGCAGTTGCCGACCGCATGCTGGCGTTGCCCGGCAACCGCGCCACCACCGCCAGCATGTGGCTTTTGAAGGCCAATGCCGCCGGCGGCGATGGCGCGGCCGGGCTGGAGGAAGCGCTGACGGCGCTGGAACTGTATGCTGCGGCCGGGGTCCGCAAGGGTGCGATCAGTGCCGCCGTCGTGCTGGCCCGGCTCTGCGCCGGCATCGGCGACTATGAGGACTCGGTGCTGGCCTGGCAGGCGGCGGTCGCCCAGGCCGAACGCGGTGAGGTCCAGGAAGAGCTCACGCTGCGCCTGGCGCTGGGAAACCAGCTGCTGGAGGCCGAAGAGTACGAACTGGCTGGCGAGGTGCTGTCCAAGCTGCTGGCTCGGCTGGAACACACCAAGGCGCCCCATGCGCAGGTGGCGCGGGCGCTGATGAGCCTGGGCCACGCCCACCGGCACGCCGGCCGGACCGCCGATGCCCTGGACTGCTGGCGCCGGGCGGTGGCCGAATTCAGCCACGGCGGCGAGTTCGGCGAGGCGGCCCGCGGCCTGCTGGCAACCGGAACGCTGCTCTCCCGCGAGGACCGCGACACGGACGCGCTGGTCTGCTTCGAGGCGGCGGTGGCTGCGGCCCGCAAGGCCGAGGACGACGACGCCGCGCTGCCGCAGGCCCTGCATGCCCTCGGACATGCCCTGTGCGAGGCCGGCGACCCGGACGGGCTCACGGTCTTGGACGAGGCGATCCGGCTGGCGCACCTCTACGGGGCCCGGTGGTACGAGGCGGACTACAGCGACACGCGGGCGAGGGGGCTGTGGGCGCTGGAGGACGGCACCGGAGCGGTCTCGGCGGCGCTGCAGGCGGCGGACCTCTACTCCGCTGCCGACGACGCAGCCTCGGCCGGCAATGCCGAACTCTTCGCGGCCCATGTGCTGGCCGAGATGGGGCGGGCCGACGACGCCGTGCCGATGTTCAAGCTGGTGCTGCAGGAGCCCGACGTCAGCCGCACACTCCGCGTCGCGGCGCAGCTGGGGCTGGCCTCGGCGCTGGACGCCCTGGGCCGGACGGTCGAGGCGGACATCGCCCGCCGTGCCGCGGACGCCGCGGCCGACAGCCCCGACTGACCGGCGGCCGACGCGGCCCGTTGGGCCGCGGGGTTGAGCCGCGGGGCAGGGTTCTCATCCTGGTCTCATCTGCGCCGTGGATACTGGTGTCATGCCCCGTACAGCCATCCGCACCGTCCTGGTGGCGCTGGCCGTGCTGCTCGGGCTGGGCGCCGGAGGGGCCGCACTGGCCGCTACCCTGCGCGAGCCCGGGCCCACCGACCTGGGCCCGTCCATCACCGTCACGCAGTCCGGGCCGCCGTCCCCTGCCGGCGACCCTGCTCCGGCCGTCAGCGAGCAGCCGTCCCCAACGCCCACGCCCACCGCCCCCTCGTCCCCGGCCGCTCCGACCCGCCCGCAGGAAGGCAACGGACCGGTTCCGGTCCAGCCGGCGCCGCCACAGGACTACGACGACGATGACACGGACGACTGGGACGACGATGGCGGGGACGATGACTGAGTCCGTACCCCTGTCCCCACACCCCCACGCCTTTCGGCACCGCGGCGGCGCTCCGCGTGGTGCGGGCATCCCGCGCGGCGGCGGTGCTCCGCGTGGTGCCGGCAGCCCGCGCGGCGGCGGCGCTCCGGCTGGCGGCCGCATCCTTTCCGGCGGCCGTGCGTAGGCCGTCGGGCGGGCCCTCCGTCCGCGTCCGGGTACTGGCCGCCGTGCTCGCCCTTTCGGCCCTTGGCCTGCTGGTTGCCGGATCGGTGGCGTTCGCGCTGCAGCGCTCCCATATCATCCAGCGGGTGGACGACTCGCTCCAGCGCAGCGTCAGCGAGTTCAAGACCCTGGCGGAGACAGGCATCGACCCTGACACGGGCGAACCCTTCACGCAGGCCAGCCGGTTGGTCTTCCTGGCGATGGAGCGGACGCTTCCCTCCGCCAACGAAGGCATGCTTGGCCTCGTCGACGGGAAGGTGACATACACGGCGAGCCCGTCCGTGCGGCTCCGGCTCGAGCGGGATGCCGAACTCGTAGCCCTGCTGGGCCCGGACGCAACTGCGTCCGACCGGGTGGTGCTCAGCACCATGGAGACGTCTTCCACGACGTACCGGGTGGTCACCGTGCCGGTGCAGCTCTCTTCCGACCCGGCCCACAGCACGTTCGTGCTGGCCTATGATTACGACGCCGAGCTGCAGCAACTTGACGACATCTTCCTGACCTACGCACTGATCGGGTTCGGTTCGCTGGTACTGATCGGCGTCGTCGGCTGGCAGGTGGCCGGCCGGCTGCTGGCACCCATCAGGCTGGTGCGCGAAACGGCACAACGGATCACCGACGCGGACCTGACCCAGCGCATCCCGGTGGGCGGCAACGACGACATCTCCGAACTCTCCCGCACCTTCAACGACATGCTGGACCGCTTGGAGGCGTCCATGACAGCGCAGCGGCAGCTGCTGGATGACGTCGGGCACGAGCTGCGGACCCCGATCACCATCCTGCAGGGCCACCTGGAACTGCAGGACCCGCGTGACCCGGCGGACGTCGAGTCGGTGCGCGGCATAGCCTTGGACGAGCTGGACCGGATGCGCCTGCTCGTCGACGACCTGGTCCTGCTGGCCAAGGCGGAACGTCCCGGCTTCGTGAACCCGTCCGACGTCGAGGTGGGGCAGTTGACCGACGACGTGCTGGACAAGGCCCGGCCGCTGGGCGCCAAGCGCTGGACCGTCGATGCACGGGCCGAAACCCGCTGGCCGCTGGACGGGCGGCGGATCACCCAGGCCTGGCTGCAGTTGGTGGCCAACGCCGTGAAATTCTCCGAGCCCGGGTCCACGGTGGCGATCGGTTCGGCCGTGCGCGGCAATGAGCTGCGGCTGTGGGTCAGGGACGAGGGAACGGGCATCCTCCCGGAGGACCAGGGCAGGATTTTCGACCGTTTCGCACGGGGCAGCAACGGGACGCGGGCGGAAGGCTCGGGACTGGGGTTGACCATCGTCAGCGCCATCGCCGCGGCGCACGGCGGCAGCGTCGAACTGGCCTCGGCCCCGGGTGCCGGATCCACTTTCACCGTCGTGCTCAGCGGCCCGGAGGCGGGCGCAGACAAGGAGGAGAGCGCGTGAGTCAGATTCTGATCATTGAGGACGAGGACAGGATCAGTTCCTTCATCGCCAAGGGCCTGAAGGCCGCCGGCTACGTGCCCACGGTCGCCGGCACCGGGCGGGAGGGCTACCATCTGGCCATGACCGGGGACTTCGAGCTGGCCATCCTCGACCTGGGACTGCCGGACCAGGACGGCTTCACTGTGCTGCGCCGCCTGCGCGAGGGCCGCAACGACATCCCGGTGATCATCCTCACGGCCCGCAGCTCGGTGGACGACACCGTTGCCGGGCTGGAGAACGGCGCGGACGACTACATGTCCAAGCCGTTCCGGTTCGAGGAGCTGCTGGCCCGGGTGCGGCTGCGCCTGCGCTCCGAGGCGCAGCCGGCCGACCTGGCCGTCCTCGGCAGCGGCACGCTGAGCCTGGACCTGCGGACCCGGCGGGCCAGCGTCGGCGGCCGGGAGGTGGATCTCTCCGCCCGGGAGTTCGCCCTCGCCGAGGCCTTCCTGCGGAATCCGGGGCAGGTGCTCAGCCGCGAGCAGTTGCTCTCGCGGGTCTGGGGATACGACTTCGACCCCGGCTCCAACGTGGTGGATGTGTACGTGCGCTACCTGCGCAATAAGCTCGGGGCGGAGAAGTTCGCCACCGTGCGCGGCATGGGCTACCGCCTCGTCGCCGACGCCTGAGGGAAGGGTCCGGTCAGGCCGCGCCGGCGGCCAGGTCCTCGGCGATGGCAAGCCGTTGCCGGGCGTCCTGCTGCCACCCGTCACCCTCCCCGGGGGTCTTCGCCCCGGCCACCAGCGACAGCGCCACGCCGGCGGCCCGGCCGCGCAGGGCCGCCGGGTCCACCACGGTGTCGAAGGCGGCAGCGAAACGTTCCAGCGCCGCCGGGACATGCACGTACCCCGGGTGCACGGCGGGCAGCACGGCCAGGTGCCCGAGGAAACAGGCCAGGTCGTCCACCAGATGGCCCGGACCCAGCGAGTCCACGTCCATGAGTCCGGTAATCTTCCCGCCGTCCACCAGCAGGTTCGCCTCGTAAAAGTCGCCGTGCGTCGGGACCAGCGGGCCGGCATCGGTGGCCGCCAGCAGCTGTTCCACCCGATCGGCCAGGTTAAACACCCGGTCCTGCTCGTCGGGGAGCACGGCCGCCGCTGCCTTGGCGTAGTCGGCTGCGCGGTCGGCCCAGGCCGGGCGCCGCGAGAGCTCCAGCACACCGGCCGGGAGCTCATTCAGCAGCGCCAGGAGGGTTTCGGGCGCCAGGCTGGCGGCGCCGTCGTCCATCAACGCCTGGGCCAGCGGCACCCCCTTCGCCTCCGTGAGCACCACCACGCCGTCGGCCGGTCCGGCGGAGGCAACCGGGGCCGGCAGCCCGGCGTCGGTCAGCAGCCGGTGCCGGAGCATCAGCTGCGCCGCCCGGTCCGGACGGACCACCTTCAAAAAGACCCGGTGTCCGTCCTGGACGGCTTCCAGCACGGCCCGCCGCAGCGGCCGGTAGCTGACCATTTTCAGGTCCGCTTCTCCCCCGCCGAAAACGCTGCGGCCCACCGCAGCCGGGTCGCACGCCGCGGGCAGTCCGACCAGCACCGGGTCGGACGGATACAGCCAGGCGGTCAGCGGGACGGGCCCGCCGTCCAGACGTACCAGCGGAAGCCCGCAGTCGGGCACCGGCGCCGTGGTGACGCAGACGTACTCGGTCCGCTCGCCGCCGTCGTGCCCGCGGAGCCGCACGGTGTAGATCCCGGTCGCGCCGGCCCCGGGCCGGTGCTGCAGCTTCGCCAGCTGCCAGGACCGGACCGTCCCGCCGACGGTGCCGACGGCGAGTTCCAGCGCTTCGCGCATGCCGGGACTTTCCAACACGTCGATGCCGGCGGTCTCGGTGGCCATCAGGTCAACGTTCGCTGCGTCCATGTCTCCATTGCACACCATCGCGGCCCGGAACGCTCGCAACCACAGACCGGAAAAGGCTGCGGCCCGTCCGGGTGTGGACGGGCCGCAGCCAACCTGCCGGGCGCCTCGGGTCAGGCCCGCCGGCGCTGCAGGACGTCGTCCAGATTGAGCCGGTTCGCGGCCGACTGCTGGGCGGATGCCTCGGCGGCCGAGGCGCCGTCCGCCGGCTGCTGCGTGGCGGCAGTCTTCTCTGATGTCCGGGCGGCGGCCTCGTCGGTCCGCTGCGCGGCGGTCTGCTTGATCGATGTCTTGGTCTGCGGCTTCTTGACCTCGGGGACCGGCAGCGGCGCGGGAGCCGGGCGGGTGGCCTTGGCCGCCGCGACATACGTCGGTTTGGGCACGTCGACCGGCTGCCAGGGAGTGCCGGACGGCTGACCCGGCGCGGCGGTGTCGCCGGCGTCGGCGGCGACCTTCAGGGCTTCCTCGCGCAGCTCGGCGGCCGTCAGCGGCGCCGGACCGGGCTGGGCGGCCTGCTGCGCGGCCCCGGTGTCCCCCGCGGCCCCGTCAAACAGTTCGGTGGGCTTCCGGGGATTCTTCGCGGCTCCCGCCGGCTGCGATGCCGATGCCGCGCGGGAGGCCTGCCGGGCGCGTGCGGCGGCGCGCTTGCTGCGGTCGCGGACCGCCAGGGAGCGCAGGATAACGACGACGGCGCCCACCGCCAGCAGCGCGAAGCCCGGCACGCGGCCCGAAACTGCGCCGGCCAGCGCCAGGGCGCCGCCGACGACGAACACCAACAGGGCGGAGGCCCCGGCAAGTGCCAGCGCGGTCCGGCCGTAGCGGATGCGGAACTCGGGCTGCCGGGCGGGCGGGGGCACGGGCGACGCTGTCGAGGGTGCCGGCTGGGCGTTGTATTCCATGATGATCCCCTGGTTGCCGCCCGAGGCGGTTGCGGGTACTGAAACTAGTGGTGCTGCATGTCCCGGCGCCGGTTCAGCCAGCACGGGACGGAATGCTCCGCGGAGCACGTACGGTCCTACCCAGACAAACCACAGCCCGACGATGACCGCCAAGATCACAGAGCTCTGAATGTCCACTCTCAAAACCGTAGAAGCTCAAGCATGCCGTACGCGGCATTCATCACGGTGTGTCGGATAACGATTCCGTGCGGCGCTGCCTTATGGTGTCGGGCCGACGTCGCCGTGCTCCAGCCAGCGGTCCAGCAGGCCGCCGGGAACCTCCTCGGCAGTGAGCGCGAAGCTGCGGTGGTCTGCCCAGGCCCCGTTGATATGCAGGTACCGCGGACGCAGTCCTTCGTCGCGAAAGCCGAGCTTCTCCACGACGCGCAGGCTGGCGCGGTTCTCCGGCCTGATGTTGATCTCCATCCGGTGGAGCCCGAGCGTTTGGAAGCAATGGTCGGTCGCCATGGCCACCGCCGTGGGCGCTATCCCGCGGCCGGCACGCGCCTCATCCACCCAGTACCCCAAAGTGGCCGACATTGCAGAGCCCCAGACGATGCTGGAGACAGTAAGCTGCCCGACCAGCGCCGGCCGGGGCCTCCCCTCCTGCAGTTCGGTGATGATCCAGGGCAGGGCCGTGGCCAGTCGTGCCTGGTGCTTGAGCGAGCGGACCATCTCCGAGAACGAGGGCAGATACCCGTCCGGAGCCGGGTTCGTGGCCTCCCACGGTTCCAGCCAGCGCGCGTTGCGGCGCCGCACGGCCGTCCACTCGCTCCGGTCCCGGTACCGGATCGGGCGCAGCGACAAGTCCCCGCATGCCAGCGTCGCTGGCCAGATTGCCGGTCCGTACCCCATGTGAAGTTCTTAGCGGTCGCGACGGGGCTCAGTCGCCCGAGCCGTCAATGAAACTCTTCAGCCAGGTCCGCAGTTCCGTCCCGATGTCTTCACGTTCGGAGGCGATGGTCACGACGGCCTTGAGATAGCTGAGCTTGTCGCCGGTGTCGTACCGGCGCCCGGAAAAGACCACGCCGTAGACGCCGCCGCCTTCGCCTTCGCGGCCGGCCAGGGCTTCGAGCGCGTCGGTCAACTGGATTTCGCCGCCGCGGCCGGGCTTGGTGTCCTCCAGCACGTCGAAGACGGACGGGTGCAGGACGTAGCGGCCGATGACCGCCAGATTGGACGGGGCCTCGTCCGGCGATGGCTTCTCCACCAGTTCGTTGATCCGCACGTAGCCGCCGTCGCCCATCGGGGTAACGTCCGCGCAGCCGTAGGCGCTGATCTGGGCGGGGTCCACTTCCATCAGGGCGACCACGGAGCCGCCGGTCTGCTGCTGGACCGCGATCATCTGGGTCAGCAGGTCGTCGTGTTCGTCGATCAGGTCGTCGCCGAGCAGCACGGCGAACGGTTCGTCGCCCACGTGCTGGCGGGCCCGCAGGACTGCGTGGCCGAGGCCCAGCGGATCCCCCTGGCGCAGGTAGTGGATGTCCGCCAGTTCCGAGGCTGCCTGTACGGCGGCGAGCTTCTCCAGATCGCCCTTCTCCTCCAGGATCTGCTCGAGGTTGGGCACGCGGTCGAAGTGGTCTTCCAGCGGGCGCTTGTTGCGGCCGGTGATGACCAGGACGTCGCTCAAGTCAGCGCGCACGGCTTCCTCGACCACGTACTGGATGGCCGGCTTGTCCACCACGGGGAGCATTTCCTTGGGCATGGCCTTGGTGGCGGGCAGGAAACGCGTTCCCAAACCAGCGGCCGGAATGACAGCTTTGCGTACCGTGCGATGAGACGTCATGGGTTCAGACTACCGAACGAAGGTGCGAAGCAAGCCGATCCGGGAGGAAGCAACTACGATGTCGGCCATGGAGATGCAAACCGGCATGGACAAGGAAACCGCCCGCGCATTCTTCCGGGCACGCCGCCGGGCCCGCCCCGAGGAAGAGCAGATCAAGGCCGGGACCGCCCTGGCGCACCAGGTGCTGGACGGTCTTCGGCGGCTGGACGTCCCGGCCGGAACCATCGTGCCGGCCTACCTGTCCGTCGGTTCCGAACCGTCCACGCGCATGCTGCTGCCGGCCCTTGAGGAGGCCGGCTACCAGGTGGTGGTCCCGATCTGCGAACCGGACTACCGGCTCAGGTGGGCACGCTGGTTCAGCGGGGTGGAGGTGGTCCGCAGTCCCCGGGCCTGGATCGACGAGCCGGTCGGAGAACGTTTCGGAGCGGAAATCATGGCCGGCCTGCCGCTGGTGCTCGTGCCCGGGCTGGCCGTCGACTCCGAGGGCAACCGGATGGGCCAGGGCGGCGGTTATTACGACCGGTTCCTGGCGTCGCTGGGCGACGGCGAAGACCGCCCGAGGTTTGTCGGGGTTTTCTACGCCGACGAGGTGGTGGCGGCGGGAGCCTTCGAGTCTACGGTGCTCGACGCGCCGCTGGACGGCGCCGTGTCGCCCGACGGTTGGACGTGGTTCCCCCGCCGGACGGTGTAGAATTGGCACTCTGAGCGGGTGAGTGCCAACGCCTGGCCGGGCGCTTCCTGCTCCTGCCAAGTTTTTTTTCAGGAGGAATTACTGTGCCCACGTACGCCTACGCCTGCAAAGACTGCGCCCATGCCTTCGACATCCAGCAGTCCTTCAGCGATGAATCGCTGACCGTCTGCCCCGAGTGCGGCGGCAACCTGCGCAAGAAGTTCAACAGCGTCGGGGTCGTCTTCAAGGGCTCGGGCTTCTACCGCACCGATTCGCGCGACTCTTCCTCGGCAGGCTCCGTCCCCGCTGCCGCCTCGGGATCCGCCGGCACCGGGTCAACCGCCTCTTCCGAGGCGGCGAAGCCCGCCGCGGCCGAAGCCTCCAAGCCTGCCGCCGCCCCGGCCCCGGCGGCAGCAGCCAGCTAGCCGCATCGGATGCCGGCGGGCCGCTCCTACACCGCGAAGCGGCGGCGGCGCTGATCCACAGGCGGGCCCTCCCCGCTGACCCGTGCGGGCCCGATGCTTCTAGCGTGGCCGCATGCCCGTTGCTGCCGCGTCCCGCACCGCCCGCCCTGCACTGTCGCCGCGCCGCCTGCTGCGCCGGCATTACCGGCTGCTGGCCGCCCTGCTGCTCTGTGCGGCCGCGGCGCTGGTGGTGCAGCAGCTGACCCCTGTGCCGGACCCCACCGACTCCGTGGTGGTCGCCGCGTCCGACCTCCCGGCCGGCGCCCACCTGTCCGCCGACGATGTGGTGCTGGGCGAGCTGCCGGCCGGTTCCGTACCCGAGGGAACTGCCGACAGTCCGGCCCTGGTGGTGGGCCAGCGGCTGGCGACGGCGCTGCGCGCCGGCTCTCCTGTCGTGGACACCTCGATCGTCGGTCCCGGCCTGTTGACCGGGGCGCCGCCGGGGACGGTGGCCGTGCCCGTGCGCCCCGCAGACCCCTCCACCGTCCAGTTGGTGTCGCCGGGCCAGTTGGTGGACATCGTGCTCAGCAGCGGCAACGGGTTCGAAGAGCCCGCCGAAAGCACGGTCCTGGCTCGGGCCGTTCCGGTGCTGTGGAAGGCCGACGACGGCGCTGCCGCGGCCGGCTTGCTCGGCGCGGGCGAGCCCGACGGGCTCGTGGTGGTGGCGGCGGCACCGTCCGACGCAACCGCGCTGGCCGGCGCCTCCAGCCGGGGCAACGTCTTCCTCGTGTTGGTCGGCTGATGACTGCCCAGGACCGGCCGGCCCGCGGACCGGCTCCCGGCCTAGCCCCAGTGCGGCGGCCGCTGCTCCCGCAGCCAGGCGTCCCGGTCCTCGTCCCGGTCACCCCACGCACGGGGGTCGTCCTCCGCTGCCTTGGTCGGCAGCGTCGGCGACTGGTTCCGCCTGGCCCGGCGCGGCCGCAACCGGTCGTCGCCCGCCTCGCCGGCCTCGCCGGCCTCGTCCGCCGAGCCTGCTGAGTGCGAAGACTCCTCCGCCCGCGGGGTCTGCTCCGCCGCCGGCTTCGGTCCCCGTGCGCTGGCGGGACGGTCGTCCTTGCCTGCCGGTTCTTCCGGCTTCTGCAGTCCCAAGTAGCCTCCGATCAGGTCTGCGCATTTCTCCGGATCCGTGAACACCTCGATGGTCCACAGCGTCAGCGGCCGCCAGCCCAGCCGCTCGAGCTGTTGCGGGCGCAGCCGGCTGCGCTCCCGCACCGTCAGCTCCTGGTACTGCGGGCTGCCGTCAGACTCCAGGGCCACGGGCAGGGCCGGTTCAATATCCGGCGAATACTGCACCGTTCCGGTGCTGGCGGCGATGTCGATGACCCCGTAATAGTGGTCCCAAACGCGTGCGCCGCGGGTGCGGATGCGCTCCACGAGGTCCGCGACCAGCGGGTCGTCGATCCCGGGAGACAGTTCGGGCGCCGCGAACCGGCCGTCGCCGAGGTGGCGGTCCAGCAGGTCATGGAAGTCGGCGGCCCCATGCCGCAGCCGCTCGGGGTCCAGATCCTCCGGGCGGAAGCAGCTGAGGACGTGCAGCGACTGCCGGGAACGGGTGACCGCGGTCGCGAAGAGCGACCGCCCGTGCGGCGCCGACAGGGGTCCGAAGTCGTGGACCGCCCGCCCGTGCGGCGTCCGGCCAAAGCCGAGCGAGAAGATCACATCGTCGCGGACCAATCCGGACGCGCGTTCGACGGGAACCACGCGGAAGGGCTCCTGCCGGCGGTTGAAGAAATCCGCCGCCGCCGGATAATTGGGCATCTGCAGCCGGATGGCCTCCGCCACGCGGGCGGCGTGCCGGGCGCTGGCCGTCACCACCGCCAGCGACCGCGACGGCCGAAGGCTGATGTGCTCGAAGACAAGGTCCACCACCCGGTTGAGTTCGGCCGGGACGCTCTCCACGCCTTCGTGTCCGGCGCCGGGCATCCCGGTACCGTCGGGCAGATATTCCACTTCCAGGCCGCCACCGCGGATGGAGCTTGCGCCGGGCAGGCGGGACAGCGATCCGCCGTAGAACTTCTCACTCAGCGAGCGGGTCAGGTCGAGGTCGACGGCACGGTAGGCGGTGGTCAGCGCCACCACCGGCAGCACCTCGGAGAGCGCGTGGAAGCAGCTGGCCAACGGTTGCGGTGCTTCGCCGGTGACGGGGTCATTCCGCCGGTCCACGTTGACTTCGAAGGGCTCGGCGCGGCCCAACTCGCCGTCGCCGAACGCCACCACCTGGTGCGCCCGGGAGACCGCGGTCAGCGCCGACGGCAGGCTGGTGGCCTCGGCGTCGAGGATGATGACGGCATCGAAGTGCTTGCCTTCCGGGAGCAGGAGCGGCAGCACCAGCGGGGAGGCAGTCCAGATCGGCAACAGCGCCGAAACCAGCGACTCCGACTGCTGTCCCAACGCGGCCAGGGTGGGTTCGCCGGCCTTGAGCAGGTCGCGCAACCGCTGCGCGGCCTTGGGCTTGCTCTTGAGCGAATGCCGCCAGTTCTGTGCCAGTTCCCAGCGCAGCCGGGCGGGCCCCGACGCGATGTGCGCGTTGTCCGCGAGCCGGTAGACCGCCTCGAGCTTGCGGAGATTGTCGCCGTCCGACATGGCCAGGTAGTCGTCGCCGCTGATCATCGCTTCGAGTGCCGACTGCCACCACGCCAGGTCCAGTTCAGCACTGACCTCGCCCGCACCGACTTCGCGTGTGGCCAGATCGTCCAGCAGTTCGGTCAGCCCGTGTTCGCGCATCTGCTCCAGCAGCAGCGTACGTTCGGGCAGGTTCACCAGCGTTTCGCGGTCCGCTGCCAGGGCGTCCAACTGTTCCTGGAGTTCGCCGTCGGGCAGGGCCGCGAGGGCCCGGTCTTCGGGCACCGGTGCCAGCAGGGCGGCCAGTTTCTCGAGGCGCTGCGCCACCTCCCGGTAAAAGCCGTTCAGGTCCGCCAACCCGGAGGGCACCGCCGGATGCCGCTGCGACGTTGCGTAGTCGGCCCACTTTGTCCGCTGCTGCTGCACCTCGAAGAGGGACTCATGCAGGTCGGAGATGTGCACGCCCGGGCGGATGTATTCCTTGGCCACCTTGCGCAGCCGGGAACGCGTCATCGAACTCATTTCGATTCCGCGGTCGCGCCGCCAGGAACTCGGCGCGGTCGCGGAAATCAGGTCTGTGACCGGCCGGTCGAAGATGTCCGGGGTGAACTTGTCGAGGCTGCCGCGGACCTCCACCAGCAGCTGGAGCTGCTCCCCCCACTCGCGGAACGTCCCGGCGAGGGCGATCTGCGAGTGTTCGGCGACCTTGTTCATCCGTTCGCGCAGCCGTGGGACGTCCTTGGCCAGGTCGGCGGCCAGCTGGTGGGCGTCTTCGGTCTCCTTGCGGTTGAGCAGCTTGGCACCGAACCACGGGCTGGTGGTCGCGGACTTGCTGAAGCTGCCCAACTCGGCCGCCCGGACCAGCCGTGCCGCCAGCTCCGCCCGGTCGGTGATGTTGTCCAGCACAGACCGCTTCAGCCGCACGGTGGTCGCCGGAGCCGGATCGAGCGAGGTGAGCTTGGCCAGCGACTGCATCGCCTGGTAGGGGGAACAGCGCCACCGGCTGCGCACATTGTGCAGCGACTTCACATGCTCCATCAGCTTGTGCCGGTGCTCGGTGAGGGTGGTGTGCAGCTTCTGCAGCTGCGGCTCCTGCGCCTTTTCGTTGCGGCTGATCGCGCGGATCATCGCCCGGCGCAGCTGCTCCGGCGTCAGGTCCGCGCTCAACTGCAGGGCCAGCGACCCCAAATCCACGGTTTCCAACTGCTGTGTGAATTCGACCAGCGTGCCTCGGCGTTCCGCGACCACCAGCACGCTCTTGCCCTCGTAGGCCAGGGCGGCCGCAGCGTTGAGTGCCGTCTGGGTTTGTCCGGTGCCCGGCGGCGCCGAAACCACCAGCGAATGCCCGGCCTGGACCAGGTCCAGCACCCGTTGCTGCGCGGCGTCTGCGTCGAGCAGCAGGAACTCATCCTGCGGATCGCGTTCGTCGATCGGCGGCAGCTCCACCTCCGGCACGGGCACGGCGTTCCGGCCGGCCCGGGGACGGGGACCGGCCTGGGATCCCGCGCCGGCTTCGGCCAGCGCGCGGATCACCGGGTGCCCGGCATCGAGCAGGACCGGGTCGGTGACTGCTTCCAGGTCCGCGAAGGTCGACACCAGCAAATGGTGTTCGATGGTCATGTTCCGCACGCCGGCGGTGAGCAGGCGCAGCCGTTCCAGCACCGGGTGCGGATCCAGGCGGGCGGTGCTGTAGGCCAGCCGGGCGGTCGCCTCGGCGTCGATACCGATCCCCTGCTCCGCGGAGAGGTGGCGGACGAGCGCCGGGTTCAGCCGGGCGCGGTCGGTCAACTGCAGTTCGAAGTCGTCCTGGCTGGGGCGGACGGTCAGCGCCACCGGGATCAGCATCACCGGGGCATTCAGGGACTCCGACCGGCCGATGTCGGGAACCCGCCAGGAGGCCGTTCCGGCGGCCAGATACCCGACGTCGATACCGCGGTCCGAACCCAGTTCGTAGATTTTGGCGCGCAGGCTGCGGGCGGTACGCATGGCCGCGGCGTACTGGTTCGGCTCGCGCAGCAGGGTGGAAAGACGGGTGCGGCGGCCGGCCAGCAACTGCGCCAGGCCGGAAGGGTGGGCATGCGTCAGGTCAATGCTGTTCGACGACGTCGGGGCGAACCGCAGCAGCGTGTCCGACCCGGCGAGATCGCCCAGGTTGTCCAGCCACGATGCCACAACGTCTTCAGCAGCCTCAGCTACGCTGGCCAGCGACACGGCTGCCCCCTTTACTTCACTCTCGGCGACTTGCCTCGACCACAACGGCATGTCAAACAAGGTATCGGACTTTAAACGCCAAACGGGCGACCGCAACACTGCTCGGCGAAATTGCCTCGCAGTTCACCCGCAGCCGCGCTGCGGGCGGGCAGCGGTCGCCCGTTGTGGCTACTCCCACTCGATGGTTCCCGGCGGTTTGCTCGTCACGTCGAGCACCACGCGGTTAACGCCGTCCACTTCGTTGGTGATGCGGTTGGAGATCCTGGCCAGCAGGTCGTAGGGAAGCCGCGACCAGTCTGCGGTCATCGCGTCCTCGGAGGAGACCGGACGGAGCACGATCGGGTGTCCGTAGGTGCGGCCGTCGCCCTGAACGCCCACGCTGCGCACGTCGGCCAGCAGGACCACCGGCATCTGCCAGACTTCCTGGTCCAGGCCCGCAGCGGTCAGTTCGGCGCGCGCGATCGCGTCCGCCTTGCGCAGCAGGTCCAGTCGCTCCTGGGTGACTTCGCCGATGATCCGGATGCCAAGACCCGGTCCGGGGAAGGGCTGGCGTCCGACGATTTCGGCCGGCAGGCCCAGTTGGGCGCCGACCGCGCGGACCTCGTCCTTGAACAGCGTCCGCAGCGGTTCCACCAGCTCGAACTGCAGGTCCTCGGGCAGCCCGCCCACGTTGTGGTGGCTCTTGATGTTCGCGGCGCCCTCGCCGCCGCCGGACTCGACCACGTCCGGGTAGAGCGTGCCCTGCACCAGGAACTTCACCGACTCCCCCTCGGCCGCCGCCTCGGCCAGCACGGCCTTTTCGGCGGCTTCAAAGGCGCGGATGAACTCGCGGCCGATGATCTTGCGCTTGGTCTCCGGGTCGGTGACGCCGGCCAGCGCGGACAGGAAGCGCTGCTGTTCGTTGGCTACGTACAGCTTCACGCCCGTGGCCGCGACAAAGTCACGCTCCACCTGCTCGGCTTCGCCCTCGCGCAACAGTCCGTGGTCCACAAAGACACAGGTCAGCTGGTCGCCGACCGCGCGCTGCACCAGGGCCGCGGCGACGGCGGAGTCCACGCCGCCGGACAGCCCGCAGATCACGCGGGAGTCGCCGATCTGGGCGCGAATGCGCTCCACCTGCTCCTCCACGATGTTGCCGGTGGTCCAGTTGGGCTCGAGCCCGGCACCACGGAACAGGAAGTTCTCCAACACGCGCTGGCCGTGGGCCGAATGCTTGACCTCGGGGTGCCACTGCACGCCGTAGAGCTTCTTCTCGTCGTTCGCGAAGGCGGCCACCGGGGCGCCGGCCGTGCTGGCCAGCACGTCGAAGCCTGCGGGTGCCTCCTGCACCGAGTCGCCGTGGCTCATCCAGGTGTTCTGGACGGAGGGCACGCCGGCCAGGATGGACCGGCCCTCCCCCACCGCGGTGGCGTCCGTGGCGCCGTACTCGCGCAGCCCGGTCTTGGCTACCTTGCCACCCAGGGCGTTCGCCATGGCCTGGAAGCCGTAACAGATGCCGAACACGGGGACGCCGGCTTCGAACAGGTCCGCGCCGATCCTCGGCGCTCCCTCGGCGTAGACGCTGGAGGGCCCGCCGGAGAGGATGATGGCCACCGGGTTCTTGGCCATCAGCTGTTCGGTGGTGTAGGTGTGCGGAACGATCTCGGAATACACGTTGGCCTCGCGCACGCGGCGGGCGATCAGCTGCGCGTACTGGGCCCCGTAGTCGACGACGAGGACGGGCCGGTGGTCCGTAGTGGCGGGGGGAGGAGTAGTCACCCTTACAGGATAGTCGCCGCGTCCGGGGCCTCGCACGCCGGCGTCCGGCCCCGCCGCGTGAGGTAGCGCACGCCAGGCTCCGGTCAGTAGCGCTTGGCGGCTTCGGGATGGGCGGCCAGTTCTTCTTCCACCTCGCGGTGCACCTTGCGTTCCAGGATGATGGACAGGAACGGGATGACGCCGCCCAGGGCGATCAGCACGAACTTGCTGAACGGCCAGCGCATCAGCGACCAGAGCCGGAAGTCGGCAATCAGGTACAGCACGTACAGCCAGCCGTGCGCTATCAGCACCGCGATGGACAGGTTCAGGCCGTCGATCACGGACGGTTCGGCCTGCGCCAGCCCGAGCGCGAACGTCTCGCCCGTCAGGGTGTTGGTGGCCCCGGCGAACAGGAACAGGTTGAAACCGTACCGCAGCACCATCTCCACACAGAGCAGCAGCAGCATGATGCCGGTGATGTAGGAGGTGACCTTGTAGAAGGTCAGGGCGGAGCGGATCTGGGCGTGGGTTCCGCCGAAGCGGCGTTTGGCCGGACGCTGGGTCGCGGCGGAACGGTCGGGGGCGTTTTCGGTCACGTGGACTACCTCGTTGTGTGGGGTGAGCTGGGTGTGGTCTGGTCGGCGGCGGCGTCGCCGCCCTCGCGGGCGCCGGAGGGACCTGCCGCGCTCCCCCGCCCGGATTCGGCTGCATGGCGGGCCGCTTCGGCCGCGTCTTCGGCCGCCTCCAGGTCGCGGCGGTAGTCGTCGGCCACCAGCCGCCACCAGAGGAAGATGGCGAATCCGGCGAACACCACCCATTCCACCGCGTAGAAGACGTTCATCCAGTTGACCGGCGCTTCCTGCGGCTGCGGTCCGACAACCACCGGCTGCATCGAGGTCCCCTCGGTCGCGGTGCCAAGGTCCGTGCCGCCCACGGTGAAGCCGGTCCCGACCACGAAGCCGGAGTAGCCGGGCGCGTTCCAGCGGTTGATCAGCTCGGCCGCCGACAGCGAAGCCACCTGGCCGGCGGGCAGGCTTCCGGGCAGCGGGGCTTCCGTGGGCAGCAGCCGCCCGACGACGGTGGCCTCACCGTCCGGGGCGGGAACGGCATCCGCCGGTTCCTCGACCCAGCCGCGCACCACGGGGATGACCACGTCTTCGCCAAACTGCTCCACGCCGTCCACGGTGAACGGGTCGACCACCCAGAGGCCTTCTTCGCCGTCCTGCAGGCGGTTCCGGACCAGCACCTGCCCGCCCTGGACGAAGCTGCCGTCGAAGGTGACCATCTGGTCCGCGGTGGCGGCCGTCATCGGGATGCCCGGTTCAAAGACGTCGGTGAGCGGCTTGACCGTTTCGGTCTCGCCCGGGGGCGGGGGCGGTTCGCTCTGCGACGTGGAAAACTGCCACTGGCTCAGCAGCACGAACACCGTGGACAGCGCCAGTGCAAGCACCAGGGCCGCTATCCAGCGGGGTTTCAGGGCAGTCTTGAGCACCCATTAAAGGTACTTCGCAACCATGTAGAAAACGAATCCTGCCCGGTGCCCTCAGGCCAGCGGAACGATGTCGTCGACGCCCATCCGGGCGCTGTCGGCCGTGACGTCGTCGGGCTGCTCCTGGCTGAGCCGTTCGGCTTCGACCCGGGCCAGGTAGTGCTTCACCTCGCGTTCCACCTGTCCTTCGCTCCAGTCGAGGAGGGGCGCCATCAGCCGGGCGACGACCGGGGCGGCGGAGACGCCGCGGTCCCAGGCCTCGATGGAGATCCGGGTCCGGCGGGTGAGCACGTCGTGGATGTGGCGGGCTCCCTCGTGCGTGGTGGCATAGACCACCTCGGCCGCCAGGTAGTCGTCGGCGCCGGGCAGCGGTTCGGCCAGCTCCGGCCGTTCGGTGATGATGTCCAGCACGTCGCCTGCCATGGCTCCGTACCGGTTGAGCAGGTGTTCCACCCGGGCAACGTGGATGCCGGTGCGGTCCGCCATGCGGCTGCGCCTGTTCCAGGCCGCCTTGAATCCGGAGGCGCCGAGCAGCGGGATGGTGTCCGTGCAGCTGGGCGGGACGCGCTCGTCGAGGGCCCGGGCCGCCTCGTCCACCGCGTCCTTGGCCATCACGCGGTACGTGGTGTACTTGCCGCCGGCCACCACCACGAGCCCGGGGACCGGGTGCGCCACCACGTGTTCGCGCGAGAGCTTGGCGGTGGAATCGTTCTCGCCCGCCAGCAACGGCCGGAGCCCGGCGTAGACTCCCTCGACGTCCTCCCGGGTGAGCGGGCGCTGGAGGACCCGGTTGACGTGTTCCAGCAGGTAGTCGATGTCCTTGGACGAGGCCGCCGGGTGAGCCTTGTCCAGATTCCAGTCGGTATCGGTGGTGCCGATGATCCAGTGCCGCCCCCATGGAATCACGAACAACACCGACTTCTCGGTGCGCAGGATCAGCCCCACCGTGGACTGGAACCGGTCCCGCGGCACCACCAGATGGATTCCCTTGGAAGAACGGACGCTCAGCTGGCCCCGTTCGGTCACCATGGCCTGGGTCTCGTCCGTCCACACGCCGGTGGCGTTGACCACCTGCTTGGCCCGGATGTTGAACTCGGTGCCGTCCTCCTGGTTCCGCACCCGGGCGCCGACCACGCGTTCGCCCTCGCGCAGGAAGTCGACCACCGCCAGCCGGTTTGCCGCGTGCGCCCCGAACGCCGCCGCGGTGCGGACAAGGTTGACCACCAGCCGGGCGTCGTCCACCTGCGCGTCGTAGTAGCGGATGGACCCCACCATGGCGTCCTTCTTCAGGCTGGGTGCCGCCCGGAGGGTCCCCCGCCTGGAGAGGTGTTTGTGGAAGGGGACGCCGCGGCCGCGCCCGGAGGCGATGGCCAGGGCATCGTACAAGGCCACGCCGGCGCCGACGTAGGGCCGCTCCACGTAGCGCCTGGTCAGCGGGTACAGGAACGGCACCGGGCGCACCAGGTGCGGCGCGATCCGCTCCAACAGCAGTCCCCGTTCCTGCAGCGCCTCGCGGACCAGGGCGAAATCCAGCATCTCCAGGTACCGCAGCCCGCCGTGGATCAGCTTGGAAGACCGCGACGACGTGCCCGAGGCCCAGTCCCGGGCCTCCACGATGCCCACGTCCAGTCCCCGGGTGACCGCGTCCAGGGCGGCCCCGGCGCCGACCACCCCGCCGCCGACGATCAGCACGTCCAGCTCGGCCCCGCGCTCCTGTGTGGCGCGCAGCGCGGCCAGCGCCTGCTCGCGGCTCTCGGGACTCAGGGCTCCGGTGGTCATCGCCTATCAGCCTCCCAGCATGGTCGGATCAGTCGCGGGCCTGGATCGGGGCCAGCACCACTTCGCAGCGCTGGAACTCTTTCAGGTCCGAGTACCCGGTGGTCGCCATCGACCGGCGCAGCGCACCGACCAGGTTGGAGGTTCCGTCGGTGTGGTTGGACGGGCCGTGCAGCACCCGCTCCAGCGGTCCGACGGTTCCCACGTTCACGCGGTCGCCCCGGGGCAGTTCGTCGTGGTGGGCCTCCTGGCCCCAGTGCCAGCCGCGGCCCGGCGCTTCCTCCGCCCGGGCCAGCGCGGAACCGAGCATCACGGCGTCCGCCCCCATGGCGATGGCCTTGACGATGTCGCCGCTGAAGCCCACGCCGCCGTCGGCGATCACGTGCACGTAGCGGCCGCCCGATTCGTCCATGTAGTCCCGGCGCGCGGCCGCCACATCGGAGATCGCCGAGGCCATCGGGGCGTGGATGCCCAGCGCCCGGCGCGTGGTCGTCGTCGCTCCCCCGCCGAAGCCCACCAGCACGCCGGCGGCACCGGTGCGCATCAGGTGCAGCGCCGGGGTGTAGCCGGCGGCGCCGCCGACGATCACGGGCGTGTCCAGCTCGTAGATGAACTGCTTCAGGTTCAGCGGTTCCTGCGTCTTGGAGACGTGTTCGGCGGAGACGGTGGTGCCGCGGATCACGAAGATGTCCACGCCGGCGGCGACCACGGTCTTGTAGAACTCCTGGGTGCGCTGCGGCGTCAGCGAGCCGGCCACGGTCACCCCGGCTTCCCGGATCTCGGCCAGCCGGGAGGTGATCAGTTCCGGCTGCACGGGGGCGGAGTAGAGCTCCTGCATCCGCTTGGTCGCGGCCGGGCTGAAGTTCTCCGTGCCCAGCGCGGCAATCTCGTCCAGCACCGGCAGCGGATCCTCGTACCGGGTCCACAGGCCCTCGAGATTGAGGACGCCCAGGCCGCCGAGCTTGCCCAGCGCGATGGCGGTGGCGGGCGACATGACCGAGTCCATCGGCGCGGCGATCACCGGCGCGTCGAACGTGTAGGCGTCGATCTGCCAGCTGACCGAGACATCCTTGGGATCGCGCGTCCGGCGCGAGGGGACGATCGCCACGTCATCGAGGGAGTAGGCTCGGCGCCCACGCTTGCCACGGCCAATTTCAATCTCGTAAGTCACGGCTCTAGGTTATCCCACCACTGGAACGCTTCACCTTGGAACGGGCAGGGACAGGACTTTCGCCGGCGTCTGGCGGACAGGGCGGACCCCTCGCGACGGCTGCACGGCTCTCCTGTTCCGACTGCTGGCGTCGTCCCGGCGCAGGCGGTACGCTCGACCTGCCACACGGCCGGCAAGCGCACCGCAGGCCCTCTCTCTTAACGGTTGCCGTGGGCCGGCCGCAGGCAGCCGGAGCGGGAAGTGGTCAGTCATGGGAGGAAGATTCCGGCGGTCCGTCGGGCGCATGCGACCGTTCGCAAGCGGCTTGGCGGCCACCCTGTGTTTTGGCGTCGCCGGGCTGGTCTGGTCCATGCCCTCCCTTCATGCGCGCCGGTTGCGGCGAGCCGCATCGTGCACCGTTTGCGCTTCCCACCAGCGGGTACGCGGTACCGCCCTCTTTGTGGTGGCGGCCCTCCTGGTCGCCGGAGCCGGAGCCCGCGTCCAGGAGGCGCTCTCCCCGCAGATCGTTTGCCACAGCCATATCACTGCCGACGGGCAGATCAAGCCCGAGCCGCGCCTGCAGATTTCACCGCCGGCCCCGTGGCGCATCACCCGCGATTTTCTGGTTGCCCCCATCAGCGGCGTCGGGGTCCTGACCGGGCGCAGCCTTGATATGGAAGCGTGCTCGGGACCGTCGCTGCTGGTCATGTTCTGGCACCCGCCGCGCACCAGCGGTGGCGGAACAATGCTCGGGGACGTGTTCGTTGCGTGGATGCCGCCGGTAGACCCGGCCGGTCCACTGAGCGTCAACGGATATGGCATTGCCGATGAAGGCCAGTATGTCCGCTACGGCCCGAACATCTCCCAGACCCGGACCGGGGACGAGGCCCTCGCCCGCCACGAGTCACGGCATGTTGACCAGTGGGCCATAGCCAATCTGCTCGCCGGCCCGTTCGCATTTCCGGCGGCGTACATCATCGACGGGGCGCTGTTCCCCTCCTCGCGCAACCACTTTGAGCGGGCCGCCGGATTGGCCGACGGGGCGTATCCGCCCGCGCCGGATAACTGGCCGGCGCCGCGCTGGCCTGACACCGCGGCCCTCGTGCTCATCGCGCTCCTGATCTTCCGACGCCGGCTCCGTTGGCTCACCCGCGCCGCGGTCGGCGGCCGCGCGCACGCCCGGACCCACGCGCCGAGGCGCTGTCCCGTCCATACGCGGGGCTGGTCGCGGCCGTTAAGCGGCGGCGAAAGACGTGCCGCTGGTTAACGCGAACGGCGCCGCTCCCCTGGTGCGGGGAACGGCGCCGTCGGCGACTGCGGGACTACCGCTTGTAGTTCGGTGCCTCCACGGTCATCATGATGTCGTGCGGGTGGGACTCCTTCAGCCCCGCCGCGGTGATCCGCACGAACTTGCCCTTGGCCTTCAGCTCGGCGATGTTGCGGGCACCGGTGTAGAACATGGTCTGGCGCAGGCCGCCGACCAACTGGTGCGCGACGGCCGAGAGCGGGCCGCGGTACGGCACCTGGCCTTCGATGCCCTCGGGGATCAGCTTCTCGTCGTCGGGCACGTCGGCCTGGAAGTAGCGGTCCTTGGAGTAGGAGGTGTTCTTCCCGCGCGTCTGCATGGCCCCCAGCGAGCCCATGCCGCGGTAGGCCTTGAACTGCTTGCCGTTGACGAACACCAGGTCCCCCGGGGATTCCGCGGCGCCGGCCAGGAGCGAGCCGAGCATCACCGTGTCCGCGCCGGCGACCAGGGCCTTGCCGATGTCGCCGGAGTGCTGCAGGCCGCCGTCGGCAATCACCGGGATGCCCGCCGGAATGGCCGCCTTGGCCGACTCGTAGATCGCCGTGATCTGCGGTACGCCAACGCCTGCCACCACGCGGGTGGTGCAGATGGAGCCCGGGCCCACGCCCACCTTGATGGCGTCGGCGCCGGCGTCGACCAGTGCCTGCGCGCCCTCGCGGGTGGCGGCCTGGCCGCCGATCACGTCCACGTGGGCCGCGGCCGGGTCCTTCTTCAGCCGGGCGATCATGTCCAGCACGCCCTGGCTGTGGCCGTTGGCGGTGTCCACCACGAGGACGTCCACGCCGGCCTCGATCATGGTCATCGAGCGCTCGTAGCCGTCGCCGAAGAAGCCCACAGCCGCGCCGACGCGGAGGCGGCCGTCGTCGTCCTTGGTGGCCAGCGGGTACTGCTCCGCCTTGTCGAAGTCCTTGACGGTGATCAGGCCCTGCAGCATGCCGGCGTCGTCCACCAGCGGGAGTTTTTCGATCCGGTTCTTGCCCAGCAGTTCGATGACTTCCGGGCGGCTGATGCCCACCTTGCCCGTGATCAGCGGCATGGAGGTCATCACCTCGTGCACCTTGGTGGTGGGATAGTCGGCGCGGGGCACGAAACGGGTGTCGCGGTTGGTGCAGATGCCCACCAGCTTGCCCTCGGAGTCCACCACGGGCAGTCCGGACACGCGGTAGTTGTAGCAAAGTTCGTCCAGTTCGGCCAGCGTGGCGTCCGGGGCGATGGTCACCGGGTTGGTGATCATGCCGGACTCGCTGCGCTTGACCCGGTCCACGTGCTCGGCCTGGTCCTGGATGGACAGGTTGCGGTGGATGACGCCCAGGCCGCCCTGGCGCGCCATGGCGATGGCCATCCGCGACTCCGTCACGGTATCCATGGCGGCGGAGAGGAGCGGGGTCTGGACCGTGATGCGGCGGGTCAGGCGGGAGCTGGTATCGGCCTCGGACGGAATCACATCCGTCGGGCCTGGCAGCAGGAGCACGTCGTCGTAGGTCAGACCCTCGAAAGCGAACGGATTGAATTCTTCGGACACTGCAGGGCCTTTCGAGCGATACCGGTGGCGGCCGCCGGTCACCGACAGCGGGGATCGGGTTCCGGGGTTGGTTACATCCTAAAACGATTCCGCCCTGCCCACTATTTCCCGCGGCAACCGATGTGGCGGAGCTAACGTGCGCGCCCGGCTCCGGGGCTTTCACCACCCCGGACCCCACGACGACGAAGGGGACCCTGCACTGGCAGGATCCCCTCCGGACGGGCGAAGCCCGACCAACAGCCGGCGGCGTGCGCTAGTGCTGGTGGTTGTGCCCGTCCTCTTCGGCCGGCTTCTCGACGACCAGGGTTTCGGTGGTCAGCACCAGTGCCGCGATCGAGGCCGCGTTGCGCAGCGCCGAGCGGGTCACCTTCACCGGGTCGATGATGCCCGCGGCGACGAGGTCCTCGTATTCGCCGGTGGCGGCGTTGAAGCCGTTGTTGAGCTCCATGTCGCCCACCTTGGAGACGACGACCATGCCCTCGTGGCCGGCGTTTTCGGCGATCCAGCGCAGCGGCTGGGCCAGCGCGCGGCGGACCAGGCCGACGGCGGTGGCTGCGTCGCCCTCAAGCGCCAGCACGTTCGGGTCGGTGTCCAGAGCCTGGGCGGCGTGCACCAGGGCGGTGCCGCCACCGGCCACGATGCCTTCTTCCAGGGCAGCCCGGGTGGAGGACACGGCGTCCTCGATCCGGTGCTTCTTCTCCTTCATTTCGACCTCGGTGGCAGCGCCGACCTTGATCACGCCGATGCCGCCGGACAGCTTGGCCAGCCGCTCCTGGAGCTTCTCGCGGTCCCAATCGGAATCGGTGCGCAGCACCTCCGCCTGCAGCTGGGACACGCGGTCGGCCACGTCGGCCTCGGAGCCGGCGCCGTCAACAATGGTGGTGTTGTCCTTGGTGACGGTGATGCGGCGTGCCGTGCCCAGCACCTCGAGGCCCACCTGGTCCAGCTTCAGGCCGAGGTCCGCGGACACGACCTGGGCGCCGGTGAGCACCGCGATGTCCTGCAGCATGGCCTTGCGGCGGTCGCCAAAGCCCGGCGCCTTCACGGCGGCAACGTTGAGGGTGCCGCGGATCTTGTTGACCACCAGGGTGGACAGGGCCTCGCCGTCGATGTCTTCGGCGATGATGAACAGCGGCTTGTTGGCCTGCAGCACCTTCTCCAGCAGCGGCAGGAACTCCTGCACCGTGGAGATCTTGCCCTGGGAGATCAGGATCAGCGCGTCCTCGAGGACTGCCTCCTGGCGCTCCTGGTCGGTGACGAAGTACTGCGACAGCAGGCCCTTGTCGAACTGCATGCCCTCGGTGAGCACCAGCTCGGTCTCCATGCTGGAGCCCTCTTCGATGGTGATGACGCCGTCCTTGCCCACCTTGTCGAAGGCTTCGGCCAGCAGTTTGCCGACCTCGGGGCTCTGGGCGGAGATGGTGGCGACCTCGGCGACCCTGCCTTCGACCTCGCGGGCATTCTCCAGCAGGCGGGCGGCAACGGCTTCGACCGCCACCTCGATGCCGTGCTTGAGGGCGCCGGGGGCGGCGCCGGCGGCCACGTTGCGGAGGCCTTCCTTCACCAGCGCCTGGGCCAGGACGGTAGCCGTGGTGGTGCCGTCACCGGCAACATCGTTGGTCTTGGTGGCGACTTCCTTGGCCAACTGCGCGCCGAGGTTCTCGTACGGGTCGTCGAGTTCCACCTCGCGGGCGATGGTCACGCCGTCGTTGGTGATGGTGGGGGCGCCCCACTTCTTGTCCAGGACCACGTTGCGGCCACGCGGACCGAGGGTGACCCGGACGGTATTGGCGAGCTTGTCGACGCCGGCTTCCAGCGCCTTGCGGGCGGCGTCGTTGAACTCCAACTGCTTTGCCATGAATTTGTTCCTTTCACGCAAAATGCCCCGGTTGCGCTGCTAGAGGAGGCAGCCGGGGCATTTCGGTTGTCCGTGATTCCGGCTGCGGGCGTCGACTGCGCGCGCCCGAGCCGCCGGACTCAGCTGATGGGCCTTACTTGGTGACGATGGCCAGCACGTCGCGGGCGGAGAGCACCAGGTACTCTTCCCCGCCGACCTTGACCTCGGTTCCGCCGTACTTCGAGTAGATGACGACGTCACCCTCGGCTACGTCAACGGGAACCCGGTTGCCATTGTCATCGACGCGGCCGGGGCCGATCGCGACAACTTTGCCTTCCTGCGGCTTTTCCTTGGCGGTGTCCGGAATGACCAGGCCGGAGGCCGTGGTCTGCTCTGCTTCGAGCGGCTGGACAACAATACGATCCTCAAGAGGCTTAATGGAGACCGACACTCGGCTCTCTCCTTTTCATGCGCTACGAATAGGTTGGCCAAGGAGATGTCTGCCGTCGTCGCGGTGCCGGCAGGCGGTTCCTTGTATTAGCACCCACACGGGGTGAGTGCTAACTGCGACTCTATGAGAAGGATTAGCACTCGGTCAAGGCGAGTGCCAGCGGCGGGCCCTCCGGTTTCCGCGGCCGCCGCCTATGTGACGAAGATCGGCTCCGCCGTCCACCGGCCAAGTTGCGTAAGGCTAACCTAACCCGGTAGCTTTCAAGCTGCGCGCAAATAGCAAACGTTTATGTTGCCTAATGCCGGTCCCCGCCCGGGACGGCGTTGACGAACAATGGAGAGTCAGTGAAAAAGCCCCTGAAGTCCGGCCTGGTGGCCATGACCGCAGCCGTTTCCATGCTCGCCCTGAGCGCCTGCGGCCAGCAGACCGACGCCGCGGCAGGCACCGGCGCCGAGACGATCAGCGTTGAGCACGCCTCCGGCACCACCGACGTGCCGGTGAACCCGGAGACGGTCTACACCTTCGATCTCGGGGTGCTGGACAGCCTCACCGCCCTGGGCGTCGAGGTCGACGGCGTCCCGGAGGCGGCCGTGTTCCCCGAATCGCTGGCGCAGTACGCCGGCGACGAATACACCAAGATCGGCTCCATGAAGGAACCCGACTTCGAGGCCATCAGCGAAGGCGCACCCGACCTGATCATCATCTCGGGCCGCACCGCCGAGGCCTACGGGGAGCTGAGCAAAATCGCCCCGACCATCGACCTGAGCGTGGACACCGCCGCTCCGATCGAGAGCTTCAAGGAAGTCTCCGCGACCCTCGGCGAGATCTTCGGCAAGGAAGCCGAAGTCGAAGAAAAGCTGGCGGCCATCGACACCCGGATCGAGGACACCAAGGCCGCAGCCGCCGACGCCGGCACCGGTTTGGTGCTGATGACGAGCGGCGGCGAGATGACGGCCTACGGCTCAGGGTCCCGCTTCGGCATCGTGCACGATGTCCTGGGCGTGCAGACCGCCGCGGATGTGAAGTCCGAGGGCCCGCACGGCGAGGCCATTTCGCACGAATTCGTCGCCGAGGCCAACCCGGACCACCTGTTCGTGATCGACCGCGACTCCGCCGTCGGCGAATCCGGGGAAGCCGCTGCGGCCGTCCTGGACAACGACCTGGTCAACGGCACCAGCGCCGCCAAGAACGACAGCATCACCTATTTGGACTCGGCCTCCTGGTACCTGGTGGGCTACGGCCTGAACAATACGGACGCCATGATCAGCGCCGTCCAGGCAGCCGTCACGAAGTAGCACCCGTACGGCCGCCGGCGTCCCGCCGGCGGCCTGCGCGGTGGCCCGACCCATGGCTTCCTCCACGATTTCCAGTCCGGCCCCGGCGGCAGCAGCCGCGGCGGGACGCTCCCGCGCCCGCGGATCCGGGTCCCAGCTCGCCTGGGCGGCCACCGCCGTCGTCGTCCTGGCCATTGCCAGCATGTTTGTGGGCGTCAGCGATGTGTCGCTGCCTGCCCTGCTGGCCGGTGACCAGAAGGCCTGGGACATTTTCTGGATCAGCCGGCTGCCACGCACCCTGTCGGTCATCCTGGCCGGCGCGGCGCTGGGGATTGCCGGGCTGATCATGCAGCTGATGGCGCGGAACAAATTCGTGGAGCCGTCCACCGTGGGCACCGTGGAGTCTGCCTCGCTGGGCATCCTGGTGGTCACGGTGGCGATCCCCGGTGCCACCCTGTTGGCCAAGATGTCCGTGGCGACCGTGTTCGCGGCCGCCGGGACCGGCCTGTTCCTGCTGGTGCTGCGCCGGATCCCGCTGCGCAACACGCTCATTGTGCCGCTGGTGGGGATCATGCTGGGCGGCGTCATCGCCGCGGTGACCACGTTCTTTGCCTACCGCTTTGACCTGCTGCAGACGCTGAACAGCTGGATGATCGGCGACTTCTCCGGTGTGCTCCGCGGCCGCTACGAGCTCCTCTGGATTGTCGCGCTGCTCGCGGTGATCGGCTACCTGTGCGCGGACCGCTTCACGATGGCCGGCATGGGGCAGGAATTTTCCACCAATCTGGGCCTGCACTACGGCCGGATCCTGACGCTCGGGCTGGTCATCGTCTCGCTGATCAGCGCCGTGGTGGTGGTCAACATCGGCGCCATTCCGTTCCTGGGGCTGGTGGTGCCCAACCTGGTGTCGCTGGCGTTCGGCGACAGCGCCCGCCGCGCGGTTCCCTGGGTTGCGGTCTTCGGTGCGGGCTTTGTGCTGCTGTGCGACATCATCGGCCGCACCATCCGCTACCCCTACGAAATCCCGGTGGGCGTGATCGTCTCCGCCGTCGGCAGCGCCGTCTTCCTCTACCTGCTGCTGAGGACCCGCAAGAATGGCTGATTCGGTACTTCCCGCCGCCCTGACGCAGCGCAAGCGCCGCACCCTCACCACGGTCCGGCCGCGGACCTGGATCATCCTGCTGGGCCTGCTGACGGCCGCCCTCGTGGCGGTGTTCATGACCATCGACCTGCGCGGCAACCTCGGCTACATCCTGCCCCGGCGTGCCATCAAAGTCGGTTCGATGCTGCTGGTGGCGTACGCCGTGGGCGTGTCCACGGTGTTGTTCCAGACGGTGACCGCCAACCGGATTTTGACTCCGTCGATCATGGGCTTCGATGCCCTCTACATGCTGATCCAGACCGGGCTGACCTTCGCGATCGGCGGGCAGGCGCTGCTGAGCCTGGGCGCGCCGGTGCGCTTCGTGATCGAAGTGATGCTGATGGTGGGCTTCTCCTTCCTGATCTACCGCTGGCTGTTCACCGGCGGCGGCAAGAGCCTGCACCTGATGCTGCTGGTGGGCATCGTGTTCGGGACCATGTTCCGCGGCATCTCCTCGCTGCTGCAGCGGCTGATCGACCCGAGCGAATTCATCATCCTGCAGGACCTTTTCTTCGCCAGCTTCAACAACGTGGACGGCGTGCTGCTGGCCGTGTCCGCGCTGGCCGTGGCCGCGGCCACCGTCCCGGTCTGGCGGATGCGCCGGCAGTTGGACGTGCTGGCGCTGGGCCGGGACACGGCGCTGAACCTGGGCGTTGACCACCGGCGGGCCGTCACCACCGTCCTGATGCTCTGCGCCATCCTGGTGGCCGTATCCACCGCACTGGTGGGACCGATCACGTTCTTTGGCCTGCTGGTGGCCAGCCTGGCCTACCTGCTGTGCTCGCACTTCCGGCACGTGTACGTGCTGCCCATCGCCGTGCTGCTGGGCGCCATCGCCCTGGTCGGCGGCCAGCTGGTCCTCGAGCAGGTGTTCAGTTTCGATACCGCGCTGAGCATCGTCATTGAATTCGCCGGCGGCATCCTGTTCATCGCCCTGCTGCTGAAAGGCTCCATCAAATGATCCACGTCTCCGGAGTCTCCAAGACCTACGGCACGCAGACCGTGGTGGACGACGTCAGCTGCTACATCAAGGACGGCGGCATCACCTCGATCATCGGGCCGAACGGCGCCGGCAAGTCCACGCTGCTGTCCATGGTCTCCCGGCTGCTGCCCATGGACGCCGGGGCGGTGACCATCGACGGGCTCGACGTCGGCAAGACCGCGGGCAAGGAACTGGCCCGCAAGATGGCCATCCTGCGCCAGGACAACCAGCTGACCGTCCGCCTGACCGTACGGGACCTGGTGGGCTTCGGCCGTTTCCCGCACAACAACGGTCGGCCGGGCCCGGCCGACCTCGTCCAGATCGAGCAGGCGCTGGCGTACCTGGACCTGACGTCGATGGCGGACAAGTTCGTGGACGAACTCTCCGGCGGCCAGCGGCAGCGGGCGTTCATCGCCATGGTGCTGGCCCAGGACACCGATTACCTGCTGCTGGACGAACCGCTGAACAACCTGGACATGAAGCACTCGGTGGAGATGATGCGGCTGCTGCGCCGGCTGACCGACGAGCTGGGCAAGACCGTGGTGCTGGTCATCCACGACATCAACTTCGCGTCCTGCTACTCGGACTCGATCATCGCCATGCGCTCCGGCCGCCTCGTGCACCAGGGCCCTCCGGCGCAGATCATGCAGCCGGACGTGCTGCGCGACGTGTACGACATCGACATCCGCATCGAGGAGATCGAGGGCAACAGGATCGGCGTCTACTTCGCCTGACGCCGGACGGCGGAGTTGTTGCCGCCACGGGGCCCCGGCCTGCGAGGCTGGCAGGGCCGGCAGGGCCGGCACGGCGTCAGACCACGGAGAAATCGCCGGGCAGCATGGTCCGCCCGGTCAGGGCCAGCAGCACCTGCGCCCCGTCGCCGCGTTCGGCGGCAATCTCCATGGCCAGCCGCCCGGCTTCCAGCTCCACGCTGCGCGGCAGCTCCGCCACCAGGCCGCAGGCCCGGGACAGGTCGAGCGTGTGCACCGCAAGTTCGAAGATCCGGGTGGGCAGGTAGTCGCTGAAGCGCATCCCGCCGGCGGCCGTCTCGATAACCCGGTCCTCGGTCAGCGGCAGCGTGTTTTCCAGCTGGGCCAGCAGCCGGTCCACCATGTCCACTGGGTGCGGGCCCAACTCCTTGCCGGCTGCCACGGCCCGTTCGGTGACGCCGGGATCATTGGCCAGTCCGGTGGCCAGGTAATAGTCCGCGGCCGATTCCACCTGGACAGTCTTGGCGGGGCGCCCCAGGTAGGTCAGCACCGTGGACAGCGCCCGGCTGGTATGTCCGGCGAGCGTCCGGACGCTCCAGTCGTCCAGCCCGGGTGCGTTCCATGCGGTCGGCGGCACGTTTGCCAGCACCTCGCGGAAGTACCGGCCCGCGGACAGGAACGTTGCCGCCGATTCGATCATGCGCCCATGCTACGGCCGGCAGGCGGCCGCGACCAGCGTCCCCTTCGTCCTAACCGGTCCGGCCCTGAATGACCGCAGGAGTCGTTCAGGCGAGGCGCCGCAGCTCCGGCTTCCAGCCCGGGGCAGGTGCAGCGACGCCTGCGGCGACGTCATCCCAGAGGGCCTGCCAGCCCCGGTGTGCCCTGTTGCCGGCTTCGATCAGCTCGCCAAGTTCCGCTTCAATCTCGGCTTGGCAAGCGTCTGTATCAATGTCGTACCCGTCGATGGATGTGGACATCATGCACGCCTCCTCACAGTAAGCTTCCTTACCGACCCTACGGAGTCCCAGCATATCCCGCCATGGGGAGAACTACCCATCGCCGCTTTAAAGGCACGAATCGGCCGGTCCGCTTGCCTGCGTCCACTGCCTGAATGCGCTGCACTAGGCTTGAAACCATGGCATCCGAGACCCACGCCGAGAGCATTGCACCGATTCTCACTCCGGAAGGCTGGGAGCTGCTGAATTCGCTCGGCCCCTATTCCGAAGCGGAGAGCCTGCACACCGGCACCGAGCTGCGCAAGGCCGGCCACTCCCCCGAACTAGTCTCAGCCGCCATGACACAGTCCCGCCTGCGTGCGAAGGCCAAGGCGAAGTTCGGTCCGTTCGCGGAGAAAATGCTGTTCACCCCGGCGGGGCTGGAACAGGCCACGCGGCTGAACATCGCGGCCCTGCACGCGCGGCGGTTCCAGGCCGCCGGGGTGGAGCACGTCGCGGACCTGGGCTGTGGAATCGGCGCAGACGCCATGGCGCTGGCCAGCCTGGACCGCAGGGTCACCGCCGTCGAACGGGACGAGACCACCGCCGCGGTGGCCACCATCAACCTGATGCCGTGGCCGACCGCGACCGTGGTCAATGCCGATGCGGAGGGACTGGACCTCACCGGGATCGACGGCGTGTGGCTGGACCCGGCGCGGCGGACGACGACGGCCTCGGGCACCACCCGGATCTTCGACCCGGAGGCGTTTTCTCCGCCGCTGTCCTTCGTGGAGAGGCTGGCTGACCGGGGAATGCCGGTCGGGGTCAAGCTCGGCCCGGGGATTCCCCATGAGGCGCTGCCCGACAACTGCGAGGCCCAATGGGTATCCGTCGACGGCGACGTGGTCGAGGCGGCGCTGTGGTTCAACCGGCTGGCGCGGCCGGGCATCCGGCGGGCGGCATTGGTCACCGGAGCCGGCGGCACCGCCGAGCTGACCAGCGCCGTCGGCTACGACCCGGCCAACCAGGACGTGGCGATCGGACCGGCGGCGGGGTACCTGTACGAGCCCGACGGCGCCGTGATCCGCGCCGGGCTGGTGGCCGACCTGGCCCGCGGGCTGGGCGGGCACCTGTTGGATGAGCACATCGCCTACATCTGCGCCCCGCAGCTGCAGCCATCGCCGTTCGCCCGGGCGTACCGGGTGCTGGAGGTCAAGCCGTACAACGTCAAGAAGCTCAAGGCCTGGGTGAAGGCGAGCCGGATCGGCACGCTGGAGATCAAGAAGCGCGGCACGTCGGTTGCACCGGACGAGCTGCGCAAGACCCTGTTGACCGGTTCCGGCAAGGGGCCGAACAAGGCGACCCTGGTGCTGACGAGGGTCGGCGAGGACCGGATCGCCATCGTCGTCGAGCCCGTTCCCGCCGCCGGCGCCCGCAGCCGCGAGCGCAGCGCCAGGCCCTGACGCACTAGAATCAAGCTGTGTCTGGCCCCGCGGCCCCAGCAGACGCATACCTCCGGCGGCAGCCGGTCCAGCCAAAGACGGAGCAACGTTTGTACATCGATTTCGCACGGTCCGCCCAATCCTCCCTCGGGGTTGAGTGGGAGCTGGCGCTGGTGGATGCCCAGACCGGCGAACTGGTCTCGGTGGCCGAGCAGGTGCTGGACGCCGTCCGCGCCGGGCATCCGGAGCTGCGGGACGATGACGAGCACCCGCATGTGAAGCAAGAGCTGCTGCTGAACACCGTGGAGCTGGTCACCGGCGTCTGCAACACCGTCCGCGAGGCCAAAGCGGACCTGAGCAGCGCCCTGGCGGCCGTCCGCGACGTCACCGACCCGATGGGGGTGGAGCTTTTCTGCGCGGGCAGCCATCCGTTTGCCGCGCCGCGGTTGCAGCCGGTCACCGACAAGGAACGGTACGCCAAGCTGATCGACCGTACCCAGTGGTGGGGGCACCAGATGGTGATTTACGGCGTGCACGTGCACGTAGGCCTGGACCACCGGGACAAGGCCCTGCCGGTGTTGGACGGGCTCGTCAACTATTTCCCGCACTTCCAGGCAATCTCCGCCTCCTCCCCCTTCTGGGCGGGAGAGGACACCGGCTACGCCTCGCAGCGCGCGCTGATGTTCCAGCAGCTGCCCACCGCCGGGCTGCCGTTCCAGTTCCCCAGCTGGGCGGTGTACGAGGATTACGTCGAGGACATGTTCACCACCGGGGTGATCGACACGATCAGCGAGATCCGCTGGGACATCCGGCCGGTTCCCGCGCTGGGCACCATCGAGATGCGGGTGTGCGACGGGCTGTCCACCCTGCAGGACGTCGGGGCCGTGGCCGCGCTGACGCAGTGCCTGGTGGACGAGTTCTCCACCGCGCTGGACAACGGCTGGGCGATCCCCACCATGCCGCCGTGGCACGTGCAGGAGAACAAGTGGCGTGCCGCCCGCTACGGCATGGACGCCATCATCATCCTCAACGCCGCCGGCAAGGAAATGCCGGTCACGGAGCACCTGCGCGAACACGTGCTGAACCGGCTGGAACCGGTCGCCCGAAAGCTTGGCTGCAGCGACGAACTGGCAGACGTGGAGAAGATCCTCGAAGCCGGCGCCGGCTACCAGCGCCAGCGCAGGGTTGCCGCGGAACACGGCGGCGACCTGCGCGCCGTCGTCCTCGACGTGGTCAGCCAGCTTCGCGGGAGCAACTGAGAGCCGGAAACCGGTCCCGTTTGGTCCCGAACAGGCGTAGGCTCTGCCCCAGGGAATACAGAGCCGGATGCGGGAAAGGGCTGGGCATGGCCGGGGACAAGCACGCTGACGACGAGGCGCTGTACCAGGCGGACGCCCCGGATCCGGAGCAGGACTCCGACGCGCCGCCGCATGCCGGCTCGGCCGGGCTGGAAGCCGCCATCGAACCGGACGTCGACCGCGGGCCCGAGGACCGGGCGGAAGACGGGGACAAGGAACCAACCTCCCCGCGGGAACCGGAAAAGGGCGCCTAGGACCGGGCACGCCCGTCTCCGGCAACACGGTCTCCCGGGCGCGGGCCTCCCGGACGCCTGAGGGCCTTGACCGTTGCTTGCCGGGCGTGTGAAGCTTGCGGGCACTCGACTATCCGCTTCCCCCAGGAGGCACCGATGAGAGCCATGGTGTACCGCGGGCCCTACAAGACCCGGGTAGAAGAAAAAGACATTCCCGCCATTGAACACCCCAACGATGCCATAGTCCGGGTGACGCTGGCCGGTATCTGCGGCTCGGACCTGCACCTTTACCACGGCATGATGCCCGATACCCGGGTCGGGATGACCTTCGGCCACGAGTTCATCGGCGTGGTCCACGAGGTGGGGCCGTCGGTCCGGAACCTCGCACCCGGCGACCGGGTCATGGTGCCGTTCAACGTGTACTGCGGTTCCTGTTACTTCTGCGCGCGGGGCCTGTACTCCAACTGCCACAACGTGAATCCGAATGCCACGGCGGTGGGCGCCATCTACGGCTACTCCCACACCTGCGGAGGCTACGACGGCGGCCAGGCCGAATACGTCCGGGTGCCCTTCGCCGACGTCGGCCCCGCCCTGATCCCGGACTGGATGGACGACGAGGACGCCGTGATGCTCACCGACGCCCTGCCCACCGGCTACTTCGGGGCGCAGCTGGGCGACATCGTCGAAGGCGACACCGTGGTGGTGTTCGGGGCCGGACCGGTGGGGTTGTTTGCCGCAAAGTCCGCCTGGCTCATGGGAGCAGGGCGCGTGATCGTCATCGACCACCTGGAGTACCGGCTGGAGATGGCCCGTTCCTTCGCGCAGGCGGAGACCTACAACTTCGTCGAGCATGACGACATCGTGGTGCACCTGAAGAAGGTAACGGATGACCTGGGAGCGGACGTGGCGATCGACGCCGTGGGCGCCGAGGCGGACGGCAACCTGACCCAGCACCTCACCTCCGCCAAGTTCAAGCTGCAGGGCGGCTCGCCCGTCGCCCTGAACTGGGCCATCGATTCGGTCCGCAAGGGCGGGACCGTTTCCGTGATGGGCGCCTACGGTCCGATGTTCAGCGCGGTGAAGTTCGGGGACGCCCTGAACAAAGGGTTGACGCTGCGGATGAATCAGTGCCCGGTCAAGCGCCAGTGGCCGCGGCTGTTCGAGCACATCCGCAACGGTTACCTAAAACCCAACGACATCGTTACCCACCGCATACCGCTGGAGCATATCTCCGACGGTTATCACATTTTCTCGTCGAAACTCGATGGCTGCATCAAGCCGCTCATCGTGCCCGATGCCGGCTAGGAGACCCCCGATGCCCTACAGAGCCGAAAAACCCGAGCGCAGGCATACCAGCGAAGAACTCCGCGCCCGGATCCCGGGCTGGGGTGCCGACCTGGATCCGAAGGACCGTCCGGCCGTGCCGAAGGAACGCTTCGATCCCGGAGCCACCGGCGCACACTGGGACTTTCCCGACCGCCAGGAGGAGAAATGGCCGCGCGAGCGATCCCTTGAGCACCGCATGCTGACGCCCGTCTTCGGCACGTCGACGCCGCCCAAGGGACTCTCGGGCGCCCTGCGGCGGTACTCCTACCGGAAGTACAGCGAGGCGCGGGCGGCGCACTGGGTGATCCTGCTGGCCGCCGACCGGGTCGACGCCTGGGAAAGCCACCTCCGCTCCTTCGCGACCCTGCGTCCGGACAATCCCGTCACCGAATCCGGTGTGCGCAGCGAGTTCAGCCATCACGGGCTGGCCTCCCGGACCGGGGCGAAGCGTGCGGACCTGAGCCACCAGTGGCTCGACCCGGTCATCGTGGCCGGTCCCTGGCTGGCGGCAGGCGGCCTGGCCGCGCTGGCGGTCAGGGGCCTGGCCCGGCGCCTGCGCGCCTGAACGGGAAGATCCCGCGGCGTCTACTTGACGAGCTGCAGCAGCTCCTGGTTGTCGGCGAAGACCTCCGCGGCGTTCTCCTTGGTGACCGGCTCCGCTTCGGTCAGGTAGGCGGCCACGCTGGTTTGCGCGTTGCCGTAAGACTCTTCCTCGTCGGCCTCGGGTGCATCGTCCTGCGCGAACCCTTTGACGACCGTCAGGGCCTCCCCCACCATGGCCGCTGGGTCGGCGTAGGTGGTAGCGTACTGCTTGCCGGCCATGATTGATTCCACGGCTGCCGGGGCGGATCCGCTGCCGACGACGACGGCGGAGTCCTGCCCGCCGTCTTCGGCGGCCCGGATGAGGGCCTGGGCGGTGGCGTCATCGGCGGCCAGGATGCCGTGCACGTCATCGGAGGCATATTCCTCCTGCAACAGGCCGGCCAGCCGTTCTGCCGCCGCATCCGGGTTTTCGCCGGCGGTTGCCTCGAAATCCGTCTGGCCGGACAGCACGGCCACGGTGCCGTCGTCGATCTTGGGCTGCAGCACGCTCATGGCTCCGTCGAACGCCAGACGCGCGCCGCCGTCGTCCGGGTGGCCGCTGAACAGCTCGACGTTGTAGGGTCCTTCGCCCTGCCGTTCGGCCAGCCCGTCGAGCAGTGCCTGGGCCTGGAGCTCACCGGTTTGGAAGGCATCCGCGCCCACCAGGTAGCCGACCGCGCCGGTGCCCGTGACCATGGTGCCGAACGCGATGACCGGGATTTGCGCCTCCTGCGCCGCGGCCAACTGCTCCCCCAGGCCTGCCGGGTCTGCCGGGTCCACGATCAGCACCTCCGGTTCACCCTCGAGCATGGTGCTGATTTGTTGCTGCTGTTCAGCGGCGGTTTCGGCAACCTGGACATTCGGTTCGAAGTTCGAGTCCTCGATCTGTTCGGTGAACAGCGCTTCGGCGTACGCGGTGTCGGCGGAGAGGGACACACCGATCAAGGAGCCGCTCTCGAAGCCTCCGGCGCCTCCCGCTTCCGGCCCCTCCCCCGTCTCTTCACCCGTGCGGGAACAGGACGTCAGCAAAAGCGCCGCCGTGACGGCCACCGCCGCCGGCAGTTTCATTCGTCCGGCAAATGAACCCATGACGTTGACCTCCGTCGTTCCGCCGTCCGACCGGATGGGAGAGTTGTGAGGAGGGGCCGGCGTGCCCCGCCGTGGTTTCAGCCTAGGACCCCGCCGAGGATTGGGATAGACGGTGTGCGTGCTGCGCGGCGGGCGCGGGCCGGATCGCCCTAGAGGTGCACGCTGGTGACCGGCATGGACGAATCCGGAGCGAATTCGAGGCCGGAGGGCCGGCCGCCGGCCATGACCACCTGGGCGCCGAGCGCTGCGACCATCGCCCCGTTGTCCGTGCACAGGGACACGGGCGGCACCCGCAGGGAGATGCCGTGCTCCGCGCAGCGTTCCTCGGTCAGCGCCCGCAGCCGCGAGTTCGCCGCAACGCCGCCGCCGAGCAGCAGGTTGGTGATGCCGTTTTCGGTGCAGGCCAGCATCGCCTTCGCGGTGATGACGTCCGCCACGGCTTCCTGGAAGGACGCGGCGATGTCGGCCACCGGCAGGGGGTCCCCGGCGGCCTCGAACTGCTCCACGCAGCGGGCCACGGCCGTCTTCAGGCCGGAGAAGGACCAGTCATAGCGGTGCGGGCCGGGGGCCTCGGCCGAGCCCATGTATTTGGGCTGGCTCAGTCCGCGGGGGAACCGGATGCGCCTCGGGTCGCCCTCCCGCGCCAGTTTGTCGATCGCCGGGCCGCCGGGATAGCCCAGGCCCAGGATGCGGGCCACCTTGTCGTAGGCTTCGCCCGCCGCGTCGTCGATGGTGGAGCCGAGCAGTTCGACGTCGTCGGTCAGCGAGCGCACGCGCAGGATCTCCGTGTGTCCGCCGGAGACCAGCAGCGCGCCCAGGTTCTCCGGCAGCGCTCCCCCGTCCAGCACGCCGACGCCCACATGGGCGACCAGGTGGTTGATGGCGTACAGCGGCTTCCCGGTGGCCAGCGCCAGGGCCTTGGCCGCGCACACCCCGACCATCAGGGCGCCGGCCAGCCCGGGGCCGGAGGTCACCGCGAGCGCGTCCACTTCGCCGAGGGTGACCCCGGCCGTGTCCAGCGCCTGTTCCAGCGTGGGGATGAAGGCGTCGAGGTGGGCGCGCGAGGCGATTTCCGGGATCACCCCGCCGAAGCGCACATGTTCCTCCATCGAGGAGGACACCGTGTTGGCCAGGAGCGTATCCCCGCGGACGATGCCCACGCCCGTTTCGTCGCAGGAGGACTCGATGCCCACCACCAGCGGTTCGGTGCAATTCATCGTGTGTCCTCCGTCGTCTCGGGTTCGTGGGTTGTCCGGCCGGTCCCGGTGCCGCCGTCGGTGCCGGTGCGGGCCTCGGTGCCGGTGCGGGCCTCGGTGCCGGTGCGGGCCTCGGCGCCGGGAGCACCTGCCCAGTCCTTGAGGCGCAGCCGCATGATCAGGGCATCAACGCCGCCCCGGTAGTAGCGCGGGCGCACATGGATCTGCTCGAAGCCGAACCAGCGGTAGAGCCGCTGCGCCCGGGGGTTGTCCGCGCGCACTTCCAGCAAGACGTCGTCGGCCCGCTGGCTGCGTGCCAGGTCGATCAGCAGGGTCAGCAACGTGGTGCCGATGCCTTGCCCCTCGCGCTCGGGGACCACCGCAATGGTCTGCACATCGGCGATCGGCCGCACGCACATCAGCCCCGCGTAGCCGATCACCGCGCCGAGCGCGTCCTCGGCCACGAAGTAGCTGCGGGTGTCCTGTGCCAGTTCCTCGTAAAACATTTCCGTCGGCCACGCGTCGTCCGGGAACAGCTTCCGTTCCAGCGCGTCCACGGCCGGCACGTCGGCCTCGGTCATCGGCCGGATGCCGCCCGCCGGCCGTGGCGTGCGGGCGGTCACAGGGCGCGCTTCCGCGGACCGGGAACCTTGGCATCGGACTCGCGCAGGTACAGCGGGGTGGTGTCCGGCAGGGCAAGCCCCTTGTCCAGTCGGGCGACGGCGGTGCGGCCCAGCGCTTCGGCGGTCGGCTGGGTGCCGCTGTACTCCGTGACGGCCAGCAGCTGCTCCGAATACAGCCCGGCGCCCATGCCGTAGGCGGGCAGGCGCGGAACGTCCGAGGGCGGCCCGACATGCGGGCCGTCGAGCAGTTCGTGCGTGCCGCCGGTGCTGCGGTAGCGCGCCCAGTACACTTCCTTGCGCCGCGCGTCGGTGGCCACCACGAACTCGTCCACGCCGGCGCGCCACGCGTCCGGAGCGGCGTCCACGGCGATGGCGTCCAGGCTCATCGCCCCGTGCAGCGGCTTGCCCCAGGCGAAGGCCAGCGCCCGCGCGGTGGCGATGCCGGAGCGCAGGCCGGTGAACGGTCCCGGGCCCACACCCACCACCAACGCGTCGAGTTCGGCGCCGGTGACGTCCGCCGTCGTCATGATCTTGCTGATCCCGAGGGCCAGCACCTCGGCGTGGGTGCGCGTGTCCTCGGTGGCGAACGCGGCCAGGATCTCTCCTTGTCCGGCCAGCAACGCGGCGCTGGCGATGGCGGAGGTATCAATGGAGAGAATGAGCACGCGTCAATTTTACTTGAGGCACGCGGGGTGGCTTTCGGGCGCCGATCAGGAGGCGCCGCATCCCGGCCGGAACAGGGTTAGGGCACCCGCGGCGGCCGCGCAGGCGGGCCATGTCGGGCGGCGCTCACGCCTGCGGTGTGCCGGCTTCCTGCGGCGTACCGGCGATGTTGACCAGCCACTGAATGCCGAACCTGTCCGTGCACATGCCGAAGGTGTCGCCCCAGGGCGCTTTTTGCAACGGCTCCGTGACGTCGGCGCCGTCGATCAGCTTTTCCCAGTAGCCGCGCAGTTCGGCCTCGTTGTCGCCGCTGAGCGAGAGCGAGTGGCTGGACCCGGGGGTGTATTCCATGCTGGCGGGGGTGTCCGCTGCCATGAGCACCAGCCCGCGCTCGGTGGACAGTTGCGAGTGCATGATCTTGTCGGTCTCCGCCGGGTCGTCGCTGGCCTGAAAATCGCCGAAGGTGTTCAGCGTCAATTCCCCGCCGAACACCGACTGGTAGAACGTCATGGCTTCCCTGGCCTGGTCGCGGAATCCCAGGTACGGGTTCAGCTTGGTCTCCATGGCGGGCCTCCTCGTGGTCTGATGACGCCATCGATTATGGACCTGCGCCAGGGGGCCGTGAAGACCGCTGGCTCCCCGAGGTCCCCGTCCGGCTAAATTCACCCGCGCGGATGAAACGGCGGTGCCCGCAGGCCCGGCGGCGCCTCCGCAACCGGCGCGACGGGAGAATCCGCTGCGGGTCAGGCAAAGATGTACGCGGCCCAGCGCGGCCCGTAGGCGGCCATGCGGATCATCCGCGGCTCGCCGTCGTCGGGCTCGTCAAAGTCGAGCACGACGCCGGTGCTCCGCTGCGCTCCCGCGGCGCCACCCCCGGCGGCCGGCACGGCGGTGTCGCCCGGCCCGGCGGCGCCCGGTGCCGCACCCCGCGGCCCGTCCTGCGCTCCCTCGGCTGGCCGGTTCGCCAGGTCTGCCCCGGTGGCCCGGACCAGCGAAATGTCCAGCCAGCTCTCGGAGAGGTGCTCCACCCGGCCGCGGCCCCACTCGACCACGGTCACGGCCTGGTCCATGGTGTTTTCCAGGTCGATGTCGTCGATCTCCCCGTCCGACTGCAGCCGGTAGGCATCCACGTGGACCAAATCCGGCCCGCCGTTCATGCTGGGGTGGCTGCGGACCAGCACGAAGGTGGGGGAAATGATGCCGGGACGGACGCCGAGTCCTTCTCCCAGCCCCTGGGTGAAGGTGGTCTTGCCCGCCCCCAGCCCGCCGCTGAGCACCACCAGGTCGCCTGCCCGCAAAATCCTGCCGAGCCGGGCGGCGAGCGCCTGCGTTTCCTCGGCCGAGCCCACGTGGAACTCGCGCTCCCACACCGGCGCGGCCGGTTGCTGCTGCGTCATGGCAGGTGCTCCCCCTGTCCGGTCGGTGTCATCCTTCACGTAAGCACGGCCTTCATGCCAGCACGGCGCCGGGATCCCCGGCGCTGTCGGTGTTCCGGTCGTCGATCGCCGCCAGCGCTGCCCGGACCTGGGCCGCCGCCGCTGCCTGCTCGGCCGCGGACGCCGTGACTCCGGGTGCCGCGGCCGCTTCAGTGCCGGCCTCGCCGCCCTCCCGTTCGTCGGCGGTTCCGGTGTAGTAGCGCGGGACCCGCTGGCTGACGCGGGTGACGATCTCGTAGTTAATGGTGCCGGCGCCCGCCGCCCAGTCCTGGGCGTCCGGGACGTCCCGGCCCGGCCCGAAAACGATCACTTCCTCACCCACGAGGTCTTCGGCGTCGTTGGTCCTCAGATCCACCACGAACTGGTCCATGGCCACCCGGCCCACCACGTCATAGCGGCGGCCGCGGATGGACACCTGGACGTTGGCGGCGCTGCGCGGGATGCCGTCCGCATAGCCCAGCGGCACCAGCACCAACGTGCTCGGCCCGGAGGTCAGGTAGCTGAGCCCGTAGGAGACGCCCTGGCCGCTGGGCACCCGTTTGCAGTTGGCCACCCGTGCTCGCAACGTCATGGCCGGCACCAGCCCGAGTTCCTCGGGGGTCTGCCCCTCGAAGGGCGAGAGCCCGTAAATGCCGAGCCCCACGCGGACCATGTCGAAGTGCGCGTCCGGGCGGCTGAGCGTGCCGGGCGTGTTTGCCAGGTGGCGGACCTCCAGGTCCAGCCCCGCGTTCTCGGCCACCGCTACGGCCTCGCGGAAGCGGTCCACCTGCTCGTCCGTCTCCGGCCGGTGCGGTTCGTCGGCGACCGCCAGGTGGGAGAAGACGCCGACCACCCGCAGCAGCCCCTGTTCCTGGTACTCCACGGCCCGGTTGACCAGGTCCTCCCAGAGCGCCGGCGGGCAGCCGTTGCGCCCCAGCCCGGTATCGATCTTCAGGTGCACGCGTGCCGGCCGTTCGAGCCGCCGGGCCGCCTTGACCACCGGCTCCAGTTCCCAACCGGACACGCCGACGTCGATGCCGGCCTCGATGCCCGCGGCGAAGTCCGTGTCCGGGGTGTGCAGCCAGGCCAGGATGGGCGCGTCGATGCCCGCCGCGCGCAGGGCCAGCCCCTCGGTGAAGTGCGCAACGCCCAGCCAGGACGCACCGGCTTCCAGTGCGGCCCGGGCCACCGGGACGGCGCCGTGGCCGTAGGCGTCCGCCTTGACCACCGCCATCACCCGGGCGGGAGCCGCGACCTCGCGCAGGTGCCGCACGTTGGCGCGGATGGCGGCCAGGTCAATGACGGCTTGGCGGTCATAGGGCAGCGGTGACGTTGTAGAGCTCACGGATCCATTCTCCCATCCGAAGCATGCTTCCGGCTGAAGGCCTGCGCCGCGGGGCGGAAGGCACCGCGTCAACGTACCGCAGCGAAGGCACCGGCCGACGATCTTCGGCGCGGGCGCAGGTTCAGCCGCCAGGGCCTGTGGTTGGCCCTTGCTGGCACAATACAAGCAAGGGCCGGGTCCCGGGCCGCGGGCGGCCCGATCGTTATCCAATGTCAATGGTTCGGGGGGAGCAGTGGCAACACTTGCCATACTGGGCGGCGGCGGGTTCCGGGTGCCGCTGGTCTATCGCGCACTGGCCAACGGATCCGCGGCCGGCCTGGTGGACCGGCTGGTGCTCCACGACGTAGACGCCAGCCGGCAGCGGGCGATCGTCCGGGTGCTGGAGGATGCTCCCTTGCCCGGGGCCGGCCGGCCGCCGAAGATCGAGTCCGCCCGCGACCTGGATAGCGCCCTGGCCGGCGCCGACGTCGTTTTCTCGGCCATCCGTCCCGGCGGCACCCTGGGCAGGACGCTGGACGAACGGGTGGCAACCCGGCTGAACCTGCTGGGCCAGGAGACCACCGGCGCCGCCGGGATAGCCGCCGGCCTGCGCGCCGTCCCCGCCGCCCTGCACATCGCCAGGCGGATGAATGAATTGTGCCCGGGCGCGTGGCTGATTAACTTCACCAATCCCGCCGGGCTGGTCACCGAAGCCGTGCTGCCGCTGCTCGGCCATCGGGTGGTCGGGATCTGCGACACGCCCATCGGGCTGGTGCGCCGCGCGGCGAGGGCCGCCGGGGTCACGCTGCGCCGCGGCTCGTTGGCGGGCGTGGATTATGCGGGCCTCAACCACCTGGGGTGGCTGCGCGGGCTGGAGCACGAGGGCCGGGACCGGCTTCCCGGTTTGCTCGGCGAGCCGGGGCGGCTCCAGTCGTTCGAAGAGGGCCGGATCTTCGGCACGCGCGAACTGCAGGTGCTCGGCGCCATTCCGAATGCCTACCTGTTCTATTACTACTTCCGCCGGGAGGCCACCCTGGCCCTGGCCGGCGCCGCCCAGACCCGCGGCGAGTCCATCCACGACTTGCAGCAGGAGTTGTACGCCAGGCTGCAGGCTTCCGGAACCCCCTACGCGGACTGGGAGGACGCCCTGCGCCGCCGCGAGGAGGGCTATCTCTCCGAGGCCCGCGAGATCGGCGTCTCGCGCGACGAACAGGACCTGGCCGCCGGCGGCTACGAGCAGGTGGCCCTGGACGTGATGCGCGCCCTGCTGTCCGGCGAGCGCACGGAGCTGATCCTCAACGTGCGCAACGCCGGCACCATCCCGCAACTGCCGGACGACGCCGTCGTGGAGGTTCCGTCGGTGGTGGATGCGGACGGCGCCCGTCCCCTGCCGGTAAAGCCGCTGACCCTGCACCAGGCCGGACTGATGACGCAGCTCAAGGCCGTGGAGCAGGAGGTCATCCGCGGCGGGCAGGGAGACCGCGCGGCGGCCCTGCGGGCCTTCATGATCCATCCGCTGATTACCTCCGGCCATGTGGCCCACCGCCTGCTCGCGGCCTACGAACAGGCCCACGGATACCGCTGGAACTGACCGGGCCTGATCGCGGCCCCGGCCGGCCAGCCGGTAAGGCCGGCCGGGCGGGGAGGCTGGTCCGCCGGCGCCGCACGTGGCAGGGTGAGGACATGCCCACCGAGGACGATGTGCGCCGCCTCTGTCTGGCCCTGCCCGGCGTCACCGAGCGGCCCAGCTGGGGCCAGCCCGCCTGGTTCGCCAAGTCGCTGATGGCGCGGATGTGGGAGCCGGGCGTGCTGACCGTCAAGTCCGACGAGCGCGACGCCCTGGCCGCGACGGCTCCGGACGTCTTCTTTTGGACCCCGCACCACGAGCGTTCCCGGCTGCTGGTGCTGATGCGCCTGGACAAAGTCGAACCCGGCCATCTCGAAGAATTGCTCGACGAATCGTTCCGGCTCGCCGGAGGCCGGCACAGCCGCTGAGGCGCAGCCGCCCGGCGGGCACCCCCGGGCCCGTCCGGGACGTTAGCGCGCCCCGGCGGGCTGCGCCTCGGCCTGCTCGGGCCGCCGGGCGTGCTGCGCGAGCTTGGCGCCTTCCACATCCACGTCAGGGAGCACCTTGTCCAGCCACGCCGGCATCCACCAGGCCGCCTTGCCGAACAGGTGCATCGCCGCCGGGATCAGCGTCATCCGCACCACGAACGCGTCCAGCAGCACGCCCAGGGCCAGGGCGAAGCCGATCGGCCGGACCATGGTCAGGTGGGAAAAGATGAAGCCGGCGAACACCGAGACCATAATGATTGCCGCGGCCGTGACTACCTTGGCGCCGTGGTTGAAGCCGCTGACCACGGCGGCCCTGGCGTCCTCGCCGTGCGCATAGGATTCCCGCATGCCGGAGACCAGGAACATCTGGTAGTCCATCGCCAGGCCGAACAGCACGCCGATCATGATCATCGGCAGGAAGCTCAGGATCGGCCCGGGGTCGTGGACGTCGAAGATGCCGCCCAGCCAGCCCCACTGGTAGATCGCCACCACGGCGCCGAAGCTGGCCCCGAGTGACAGCAGGAAACCCGCGGTGGCCAGCAGCGGCACCAGGACGGAGCGGAAGACCAGCAGCAGCAGGATCAGCGAGAGCCCGATCACGATGGCCAGATAGACCGGCATGGCGTCCGCCAGCTTGTCGGAGACGTCGATCTGCATCGCCGGCTGCCCGGTCACGGAGATCGCGACGCCGGTCTCCTGCTCGAGTGCGCCGGCCTGCGCCCGGAGGTTATGGACCAGCTCCTCGGTGCTTTCGGCCGCCGGGCCCTCTGCCGGAATGACCTGGAGCACGGCGGTGCGCCCGTCCCCGCTGGTGCCGGTCGGAACGGCTGCGGCGACGTGGTCCATTGACCGCAGCTCCTGCGATAGCCGCAGCAGCGCCTCGTCGGTCCCGGTCCCTTCCAGGCCCGCAGGGAGGTCGGCCACCACGATGAGCGGGCCGTTGATTCCCTCGCCGAAGCTCTCGCCCAGTTGGCGGTAGGACTGGTAGGCCGTAGAGTCCGCAGGCTCGGAGCTGCCGTCCGGCAGGCCCAGCCGCAGCTCGGCGGCCGGCACCGCCATCAGGCCCAGCACCGCCACGCCCGCGGCCAGCGCGAGCCACGGGTGCTTCGTCACCGTTTTGCCCCAGCTGCGCTTGGGGTCGTTGTGGAAGTCCGCCACCCTCGTCGTGGTCTCTGCGTCGGCGGCGGCCGGGCCGGGCAGGCCGGCCTTGGCCCATGCGCGTCGGGAGAGAATGCGCCTGCCCATGATGGCCAGCATCGCCGGGGTCAAGGTCAAGGCGACGACGACGGCGACCGCCACCGTGGCGGCTCCGGCCAGTCCCAGCACCGTCAGGAACGGAATGCCCGGCACCGCCAGCGCGGCGAGGGCGATGATCACGGTGAGCCCGGCAAAGAGCACTGCGTTGCCGGAGGTGCCGGTGGCCCGGCCGATCGATTCGATCAGCGGCACGCCGGAGAGCAGCTGGGTGCGGTGGCGGTTGACGATGAACAGGGAGTAGTCGATGCCCACGGCCAGGCCCAGCATCAGCGCCAGCACCGGCGAAACCGAGCTCATCTCGATGACACCGCTGAGCGCCATGGTGCCGCCCACGCCGACCCCGACGCCGACGATCGCCATCAGCAGCGGCAGTCCGGCCGCGATGAGCGTGCCGAGCATGAGCACCAGGACGGCGGCGGCGACCGCGATGCCGATGATCTCGGCGGCTCCGAACAGGCTGGAGATGTCCTCGACGATGTCCTTGCTGTACTCCGCCCGCAATCCCGGCACCAGGCCGGCCTCGGTGACCTCCTGGACCTGTTCGCGGTCCTCCTTGGAAACCTCCATCATGCCCTGCTCGAACTGGACCTGGATGAACGCGGCCGAGCCGTCCCCGGATACGAACCGCAGCCCCTCGGAGGACTGCTGCCGCAGCTTCCCCGCCTCCAGATCGGCGACGCCTGACTCGTACTCCGCCCGGCCGTCTGCCAGCTGGCGTTCGGCTTCCGCCAACCGGGCCCGTGCCGTTTCCAGCTGCGCCCGCTGCGGCTCCAGCCGGGCACGTGCCTGCTCGGCCATCGCCGCCTGGCCGGCTGCCTCCAGCTGCCCGATCTGCGCCTCGGCCGCCTTCAGCTGCTGCAGGCCCGGCTCCAACTGCGCCTTGCCCGCGTCCAGCTCGGCCTGGGCGTCCTCAAGCCGCTGTGCGGCGGCGTCGAGCTTCTCTTCGCCGGCGGCGATCGTGCGTGGGGCATTGTCCAGGGCGGCCTGCAATTCCACCGGGTTCGTGGCGTTCTTGACCGCGTCCAGCTTCGTGAGGTCCGCGGCGATGGCCGCAATGGCGTCCTGGTGTCCCGCGGTGAACGCCCGACCATCCGCCGTCGTGAACACGATGGTGCCGAGGCCGCCCGAGGCGGCCGGCATTTTCTCCCGCAGGTCGTCCGCAACCGCCTGGGCGGGAGTGCCGGGAATGGTGAAGCTGTTGGAGAGGGTGCCCATGAAGGCAGCGACGGATCCGCCGACGGCGACCATGACCACCAGCCACGCGGAGACGAACCACCAGCGTTTCCGCGCGGCGAGCTTACCGAGTCTGTAGAGCAGTGAGGCCATGGGGTCAGTCCTTGGAGTGGGGGTTGAAGCCGCTGCGCAGCATGGTGAGGCTCTCGAGCAACTGCTGGCGGAAGGCCGACGGTTCGGGTGCCCCGCCGGCGGGGGTTTGGGTGGCGGCCATGCGCATGGCAGCCTGAGCGCAGGCGATCAGCGAACCGGCAAGCGCCGTGACCATGAGCTCGCCGGCGTTCTCCGGCAGCCGGGGGCGCAGTCCGTCTTCGAGCGACTGCCTGGCCTGGCTCCAGGCTTGCAGTTGCACGCGCTCCAACTGGGCGTCGTCGATACCCATCTGGTAGATCTCGCACAGCAGCGCAAGCCGGCCCTGGCTGATCTCCCCGCCGAAAGTGGCCAGGACCGCGTCCATGATCGGTTCGTCGTCCGGGCGCTCATCGAGCCGCTTGAAGGACTCGGCCAAAAATTCTTCCACCGGCCGCGTGACCGCCGCCTCGACGGAGGGGAAGTAGTTGAAGAAGGTCCGGCGCGAAACGCCCGCCTCTGCTGCCACCTGGTCCACCGTAAAGCCGCCCGGCCCCTGTTCCCTGGTCAGCCGCAAGGCAGCCGCGGTGATGGCGCCGCGCGTAGCCGCCTTGTTTCGTTCACGGAGCCCTTCAAGGGGAACCGGAGTTTGTGCGCTCATCGGGCCAGTGTAGGGCTAAGTTGCACACCATGCAAAGTTGCCTTGTGTGCAGAAACATTACGGGTGTGGCCGGGTCCTCGGCTAAATTAGTGGGGGTGCCCTACCCCCGAGGACACCCACGGCACGATTGCCGAAGCCAACTAGTCTCCTAGGACGTGCATGTCTCCGCGTACCCTGTTCCGTACCGTCGCCTTCGCCGAGGCGGTGACGTGGACGTTGCTGTTACTGGCCCTGCTCCTGCGGGCGCTGGTGCCGGAAGCACGCCTGGCGGTCAGTATCGCGGGCGGCCTGCACGGCTTTGTCTTCCTCTGCTACGTCGTCAGCACCTGCTTCACCTGGGTGAACCAAAGGTGGTCGGCAGGCCGCGGCACCCTGGCCGTGGTCTCTGCCGCCATTCCGTATGCGACGATTCCCGTCGAGAAGTCGATGGACCGCCACGGCCTGCTCGGCGACGTTTGGCGGCTCGGCGCAGGCGGTGACGCCCCGCACGGTTTCCTCGAAAAGCTGCAGGCGGCCGTGCTCGCCCGCCCGCTGGCGGCCATCGCCGTCGTCATAGCAGCCGTTGCCGCCGTCTTCGGCTTGCTGCTCTACCTGGGTCCGCCGGATACCTGGTTCGCCTAGAACCGGGTCACAACCGGACCACATCGGTGAGGAGCCGCCGGCGCCGTTTTCGGGCCTGCGGCTCCTCACTGCCGTTTTAAGTGATGCTGTGGCTCAGGACGGTGAAGAGGTCCGGGAGATCCCCGTCCCTCCCCACCGTTGGGGCACCCCTGGCGGGATACCTACCTTAAGGGTGATCTCCTAGTGGTGGCCGTGGCCGTAGTCGTCGTCGTCGCACCGGAACTTGACGCGGTCGCTCGACACCCATCCGTCGTCGCGGCTGTAGCTGACAGCCTTGTACGTCTTGCCGCACTTCAGGTCGTCGCCACGGACGGTGAAGTCGCCGTCATGGGTCCGGACGTAGAAATGATCCACGACCTTATGCTTCGAAACGTTGATGATCCACACGTGGACGCGCCTCGCTTCGTAGTCCTCGCCCCTTACCCGGTAATCGCCGTCATCATAAATGCGCAGCTTCAGGGTGGCGTCGTCGTCGTGGTGGTCGCCGTAATCGTGGTCGGAATGCGAAGCAGGTACCGCCACGCTGCTGGCACCGGCCGGTGCCGCTACGCCGATTGACGCGAGAAGTCCCAGGATTACGCCGGTCATCATCAACCACACGCGCAGTCTTGCTGAAGTTTTCATTGCTGAGAGTGCTTCCGTGCTTTTCCGGGAGGCCGGGAACGCGGAAGGCGCGTCCGCCTGTCATCGATGAGCGGCCTGGCGGGCCCCCCGGCTTCCTATCGCCGCTGCCGCTCACTGGTGCCGGAAAAAAGACGGGACTGCCCCCGGCCCAACAGTGGTTACTTGAGGTTGCCATCCCTCGGGAGGATCCTGCCTCCGGTGCCCCGCGCCGTGCCCCTGCGGTGCGGTCGGCACCCCTACAGCGTAGTGGAAACAGGTATCGCCGGGTACCCCGTCACGCGGTTTTTCCCCTGCTCAATGAAATCCTTGGCCAGTCGGATCGGATACCGCATTTGGAGGCCTTGGCGCCCCTAGCCCTGCGGCTTCCAGATGTTGATGTCGGAGTCCACCGCGAACCGGTTGATCGCGTCTGCTTCCTCGGCCGTGAAGTCCAGTTTGGCCACGGCGGCGAGACTGTCCTCCAGTTGCTGCACGCTCGAGGCCCCGATCAAGGCCGAGGTGACCGGGGCGCCCTTGGCTTGCCGGCGGAGCACCCAGGCGATGGCCAGCTGCGCCAGCGACTGGCCTCGGTCCGCCGCCAACTGGTTCAGTCCGCGGACGCGGTCCAGATTCTCGTCGGAGAGCATCTGCGGGAACAGCGACTTGTCCTGCGCGGCACGGGAGTCACCGGGGATGCCGTTCAGGTAGCGGTCGGTGAGCATGCCTTGGGCCAGCGGCGAGAACGCGATGCAACCCATGCCTTCGTCTTCCAGGACTTCCAGCAGGTTCGGGCTGCCGCCTTCCACCCAGCGGTTGAGCATCGAGTATGAGGGCTGGTGGATCAGCAGCGGGGTCCCCAGCGCGCGCATGATCCGTGCGGCCTCCCGGGTCTGCTCGGGAGTGTAGGACGAGATGCCCGCGTACATGGCCTTGCCGGACCGGACGGCCTGGTCCAGCGCGCCCATCGTCTCCTCCAGCGGCGTGTTCGGGTCGGGCCGGTGGCTGTAGAAGATGTCCACGTAGTCCAGGCCCATCCGCTTCAGCGAGGCGTCCAGGCTGGAGAGCAGGTATTTGCGCGAACCCCACTCGCCGTACGGGCCGGGCCACATCAGGTAGCCGGCCTTGGTGGAGATCACCAGTTCGTCCCGGTAGGGCAGGAAATCCTGGCGCATGTGCCGGCCGAAATTGGTTTCGGCGCTGCCCTCCGGCGGGCCGTAGTTGTTGGCCACATCGAAGTGCGTCACACCGAGGTCGAAGGCCCGGCGCAGGATCGCGCCCTGCACTTCGAACGGCTTGTCGTCGCCGAAGTTGTGCCAGAGGCCCAGCGAGACGGCGGGCAGCTTCAGCCCGCTGCGGCCCACCCGGCGGTAGGGAATGTTCTGGTACCGGTTCTCTGCAGCCTCATACGCCATCCCCTCATCATGCCATCGTGCGGCTACCGGTCCCTACCGGCAATGATCCTGCCCACAACCGCGGGGAGGGCGGCGCTGATAGCGGAGGCGGCCAGGGGCGCACCCGGTGACGACGACGGCGTTGCGCTCCGCCCTGCGGGGCGTCCCTCCGTCCCCCGAGGCTGCGGCCGTGCCCAGGCCTCCCGCCCTGCGCCGTCCCGCATGGATGCCTCCGTGGATGCCTCCGTCGCGGCGAGCCCGTGCAGGCAGGCGGCCATGGCAGCCACCACCGCCCCGTGCTCGGCCGCGGCGAAACCGGCCGCCTCCAGGTCTTCGGTCCGGACGGTCGCCGCGAGCGCACCGAGGATCCCGGCCAGGGTGTCGCCCGAACCGGCCGTGGCCAGCCATACCGGCCCGTCGTCCTGGCTGAACAGGGCGCCGTCCGGGGCGGCGATCACCGTTACGGCGCCCTTGAGCAGGACGGTGGCCCCGGTGAGCCCGGCGGCCAGCGCGGCGAACTCCGCGGGAGCCGCCTCGATGTGCTCCCGGTCGGTCTCCACCCCTTGGGCTGAGAGGATGCGCACCAGTTCGCCGGCGTGCGGCGTCAGGACCACCCGGGGTCCCGGCTCCGCGGGCAACGCGTCGAAGGCACCGGCGTCGGCAATCACCGGCAGCCCGGACGCCAGGGCGTCCCTGGTGCGCCGGCGCTGCTCCGCGTCGCCGTCGGTTCCCGGCCCCACCAGCCACGCCTGGACGCGGGAGGCGGCGACGGACTCCTGCGAGCAGACGGCTTCGGGGGTCAGCACGTTGATCTGGCGGCACACCTCGGCGGGGCCGAGGTAGCGGATCATGCCCACGCCGGTGGCGGCGGCCGCCTGGGTCGCGAGCAGGGCAGCCCCGGGATAGGACGCAGAGCCGGCGGCGACACCGAGCACCCCGCGGGTGTACTTGTGGTCGGTTCGGCGGGGCACGGGCCACAAGCGGGCCAGATCCTGTACCTGGAGCCGCCGCAGCCGCGGCGCCGGAAGGAGGTTCGCGATGCCGATGTCCACCGTTTCCACCCGGCCGGCGAGCGCCGCCGCGGGATCCAGCATCAGGCCGGTCTTGGCTCCACCGAAGGTGACCGTGAGGTCCGCCGGCAGCACGGGGTGGTTCACCTCGCCGGTTTCGGCGTCGACGCCGCTGGGCAGGTCGCACGCCACGATCCGCGGGCGGCGGGGGCCCGGCTGCGGTTCGAGGACCGCTCGGACCAGCTCCCGGGCCGGTCCCCGCAGTGCCCCGGACGCGCCGGTGCCCAACATCCCGTCGACCAACACGTCGGCGGCACAACAGGTCGCGGCCGCCTCGCCGATGACCCGTGCGGCCTCCCGAAGCTGCGGAGCCTCACCAGCCTTCGGGGCCTGGCGGGCCGGGCCCTCGCCGGCTCCTTCCGCCGCCAGCCGCAGCACGGATCCTCCTGCCCTCTCGAACGCGGCCAGCGCCGCCGCATGCACCCGCTCCGAGGTGAGCACCGCCGTCGCCCTGACGCCGCGGCGGGCCACCGAGGCAGCGGCGAAGAGGGCGTCGCCGCCGTTGTTGCCGCTGCCGGCCAGCACCACCACCCGGGCGCCATAGACCCGGCCCCGGACGCGCTTCAGTTCCCGGATGACGGCGGCCGCAAGCCCGGCCGCGGCGCGGGCCATCAGCAGCGGGCCCTGCCCGGCGTCCAGCAGCGGCCGTTCGGCGGCGCGGATGTCCTCCGGGGACCAGGCGCGGATCATGCAATCCCCTCGGTTCAGCGGGTGGGCACGCTGCGGACAATGGCGGCCGAGTGTGCGGGCAGCATCAGCGGGCCGGTTGCTGCGGCCTCCGCGGACCCGGTCCCGCCGGCGGCGGGACCGCCGTTGCCCCCGGCGGCGAGCGTGGCGCCGTCGTCGGTGGCCAGGACCAGCGTGCCCGGCCGGGCGGGGAGCCGCCGCGACTCGGTGGAGAAGTTGCAGCAGATCGCGAAGGAGCCGCGCCGCAGGATCAGCCAGCCCTCCTCCGCCTGGGACTCCACCGACGCGGACGCGAAGTCCGGTTCCGTCAGCTCCGGATGCTGCTTCCGGAGGGCGATCAGCCGGGTGTAGAGCTCGAGGAGCCGGGCATGGTCGCCCGTGGCGGGCTCGGTCCAGTCCAGTTTGGAGTTGTGGAACGTCGCCGGGTCCTGCGGATCGGGCACTACCTCCGGATCCCAGCCCATCCGCTCGAACTCCTTGAGCCTGCCGGCGGAGGTCGCCTCGCCGAGCTCCGGTTCGGGATGGGAGGTGAAGAATTGCCACGGGGTGGACGCCGCAAACTCCTCGCCCATGAACACCATCGGCGTAAACGGAGACATCAGGTTCAGCACGGCGGCCAGCGCCAGCTGCCCGTAGCCGAGGGTGCCGGTGAGCCGGTCTCCGGCGGCACGGTTGCCGATCTGGTCGTGGTTCTGGGTGCAGACCACCAGTTGCCGGGCGGTCACCCGGTCCTTGTCGATCGGCCGGCCGTGGTGCCGTTCCCGAAACGAGGAATAGCCGCCGTCGTGGAAGAAGCCGTCCCGCAGCACCTTTTCCAGCGCCCCCAGTCCGGCAAAGTCGGCGTAGTAGCCGCTGGTTTCGCCGGTGAGGTTCACGTGCACGGCGTGGTGGAAGTCATCGCTCCACTGGCCGGCCAGGCCATAACCGTTCACCTGCCGGGACTCAATCAGCCGCGGATTGTTGAGGTCCGACTCGGCGATCAGGAACAACGGCTTATCCAGCTCGGCGGCACACTCGTCCGTCGCCGCCGCGATCTCCTCGAGGATGTGCACGGCGCGCTCGTCCCGCAGCGCGTGCACCGCATCCAGCCGCAGGCCGTCCACGTGGTAGTCGCGGAACCACATCAGCACGTTGTCGATGATGAAGCGGCGGACCTCGTCCGATCCGGGTCCGTCCAGGTTCACGGACTCGCCCCAGGTGTTGGCGCTGCCGCTGCTCAGGTACGGCCCGAACCGCGGCAGGTAGTTTCCGCTGGGGCCCAGGTGGTTGTAGACCACGTCCTGGATGACGCCGATTCCCTTGGCGTGCGCGGCGTCCACGAACCGCTGGTAGGCGGCCGGCCCGCCGTAGCTCTCCTGCACCGCATACCAGAGCACGCCGTCGTAGCCCCAGTTGTGGGTGCCGTTGAACGCGTTGACCGGCAGCAGTTCCACATGATCCACCCCGAGCCCGGCCAGGTAGTCGAGCTTGGCCGCGGCGGAATCCAGCGTCCCCTCGGAGGTGAACGTGCCGATGTGCAGTTCGTAGATCACCCCGCCCAGCCCCGGCGAAACCCAGTCCTGGTCCTGCCAGCGGTGGGCCCCGGCGTCGAAGGTCCGGGACATCCCGTGCACCCCCTCCGGCTGGCGGCGCGAGCGTGGATCCGGCAGCACCGCGTCCCCGCCGTCCAGCAGATAGCCGTAGTCGCTCTCCCCCTCCGGCGCGGCGGCGGGGTCTGCCAGGCGCCACCAGCCGGCGTCGTCCGGGCCCTGCATCGGCAGCCGTGCGGCGCCGGCCTGCAGTTCCACCCTTCCGGCACGCGGGGCCCACACCGCGAAGTCCCGGCTCATGACGTCTCCTCCTGTTCGCGCACCAGCAGCGCCACCGGCAATTCCGTCAGCACGCCGGCCAACGGCAGGATACCGTTGCCGGCATGGCTCCGCCCGCTCAGCACATCACGGTATCGTCCGGCGGGCAGGACGACGGCGGTGTCCCGCCACCCGCCGTCGCGCTGCAGCCGCACCGGGAGCCTGGTGGCCAGCGTGATGGCGCCGCCGCGGTCGAAGCCGAAGGCGTGGCCGGCCGCCGCGCCCCGGACCGGGACGACCTCGTAGCCGGTGAACAGCTCGGGCCGGTCGCGGCGCAGCCGAAGTGCCCGGGCGACCACCAGCAGCTTGGCTGCCGCGCCGTCGTCCACCGACGGCGTCCCGTCCCGGTCCAGGTTGTCCAGCGCCCGGCGGCGGGCGGTGAAATCCACCGGCCGGCGGTTGTCCGGGTCCACCAGCGAATGGTCCCAGAACTCGGTGCCCTGGTAGACGTCGGGCACTCCGGGCATGGTCAGCTGGATGAGCTTGGCCGAGAGGGAGTTGCTCCAGCCGAAGGGCTTGATCCTTTCCGCCAGGTTGACCAGCAGCCGGTTCACCTCCGGGTTGTCGAAGGCCGCGTCCACGGCGGCGTGGAGTTGTTTTTCGAAGTCATGGTCCGGGTCGATCCACGAGGTGCTGTTGCCTGCTTCCCGGGCGGCCTTCTCCGCGTAGGCGTGGGCCCGTGCCCGGCTGAACGGCCATGCCCCCAGCGCCGCCTGCCAGAGCAGGTCCGCGAACGGCAGGTCCCCGAAGGGTGCCAGCCGGTCCAGCTCGGCCAGCCAATCCGGCCACTGGTCCGCCAGTTCCGCGAGCACCGAGATGCGGGCCCGGGTGTCCTCGCTGCGCTTCGTGTCGTGGGTGGACAGCGCGGTCATGGCGAGCGGCTGTTCCTGCTGCCGGCGGATCAACCGGGTGTGGAGCTCGAACGGCTCCACCGCGAAGATCGACGGGTCCGCCCCCACCTCGTTGAGGGAGGTCAGGCGGGTGTAGCGGTAGAACGCGGTGTCTTCCACTCCCTTGGCCATCACCATGCCGGAGGTCTGCTGGAACCGCACCGCGAGTTCGGTGAGCACTCCCTGCGGATTCAGCAGCGGCAGCAGGGTGGTGACGGCGTCGGCCAGGTCGGGACGGCGGACCCGGGCGGCGATTCCGGCTTCCTCGAGGTACTGCGCGCCGACCGGGAGGTAGCTCCGGTACACCGGGAAGCAGCTGAGCAGTTCGGCGATCGCATCGGCCGCCGTCTCGAAGTCCAGGCCGGTGCCGGCGGGAACCAGCCGGGCCAGGCGCAGCACCTCGGAGCGCAGGATACCGTCGGCGATGCCCCGCTTGGTGTCGTGGATCATGTGCTGGTAGGGCTGGACGGGGACGGCGTCGGTGAGGCGTTCCCGCCCGTCGGGATCGACCAGCAGCCGGTCCACGTCCGCCAGCGCGTCGTACCCGGTGGTGCCCGCGCAGGCCCAGTCTGCCGGCAGCTCCTCCCCCGGCTCCAGGATTTTCTCGACCAGGACGTAGGCGCCGCCGGTCAGCTCGTGCAGCCGCTGGAGATAGCCCTTGGGGTCGGCCAGCCCGTCGGGGTGGTCCACGCGCAGCCCGTCGACCAGGCCCTCGTCGAACCAGCGCTTGATCTCGGCGTGGGATTCGTCGAAGACCCACGGCACCTCCACCCGGACCCCGGCCAGGGAGTTGACGCCGAAGAACCGGCGGTAATTGAGTTCGGCATCGGCCCGCCGCCAGTTCACCAGCTGGTAGTGCTGGCGCTCATGGACGTCGCGGGCGGTAGCGCCGTCGTCGCCGGTCCCCTCGGCGAGGGGGAAGCGGTGGTCGTAGTAGCGCAGCTCGCCGTCGGCCAGCTCCAACGCCTCGAGTTCCGCGTCGCCGTCGCCCAGCACGGGCAGCCGGAGCTTGCCGCCGCCGGCATCCCAGTCGATGTCGAACGCTTCCGCATAGCGGGAGCCGCGGCCCTCCGACAGCAGCGACCACCACCAGCGGTTGTTGGCCGGCGTGGCCACCCCCATGTGGTTCGGCACGATGTCCACCAGGACGCCCATTCCGTACTTCCGGGCGGCGGCGGAGAGCGCCCGCAGCCCGTCGATTCCGCCCCGGGCCGGATCCACCGCGTTGAAGTCGACAACGTCGTAGCCGTGGTCGGACCCCGGCTCCGCGGTCAGCAGGGGCGACAGGTATACCCAGTCGACGCCGAGCCGGTGCAGGTAGGGCAGCAGTTCGGCGGCGTCATAAAGCGTGAACGATTCCCTGATCTGCAGCCGGTAGGTCGACGCCGGGGCCCTCATCCCTTCGCCTGCCCGGTCTCGCTCCCGGCGCCCCGCTGCCCGGGTTCCCCGGCCGGCTCGGCCCCGGCCGTGCGCTCCGCCTCGGCCATCGCGGCAACGGAGGCGGCGACCGAGTGGTCGGGCTCTTCTTCCGGCGCCGTGTGGGCCTTGAGGACCACCGTGGACTTGGCGGCCACCGGCACCTTCGTTCCGGCCGTCAGCGGGCCGGGCAGTTGGTCGCCGCCGGCCGTGTCGATGATGATGTCCCAGGCCGCCGAGTACTCCCGCGGCGGCAGCACGAACGGCACGTCGTCGTCGGCGGCGTTGAAGTACACCAGGAAGTGCTCGTCCGTGATCCGCTGCCCGCGGTCGTCGCGCCCGCGGATGCCCTGGCCGTTGAGGAAGACGCCAATGCAGCGGCCGAGGGCCTCGTCCCAGTCCTCGGGCTCCATCGGTGTTCCCTCCGTGGTCAGCCAGACGACGTCGCTCAACGGTTCGCCCTGGCCCCGGCGGACCGGCTTTCCGTCGAAGAACGTCCGCCGCCGGAAGGTCGGGTGTTCGGCCCTTAACCGGTTGACGGTGGCCACGAACTCGAGCAGCGGCTGGTCCACGTTGTTCCAGTCCACCCAGGACAATTCCGAGTCATGGCAGTACACGTTGTTGTTGCCCTGCTGCGTGCGTCCCAGCTCATCCCCGTGCGCGATCATCGGCACGCCCTGGCTCAGCAGCAGGGTGGCCAGGAAGTTCCGCTGCTGGCGGGCGCGCAGGGTGAGGACCGCCGGGTCGTCGGAGGGCCCCTCGACCCCGCAGTTCCACGAGCGGTTGTGCGATTCGCCGTCGTTATTGTCTTCGCCGTTGGCCTCATTGTGTTTCTCGTTGTAGGACACCAGGTCCCGCAGCGTGAATCCGTCGTGGGCGGTGACGAAATTGATGGAGGCAACCGGGCGCCGCCCCGTGGCCTCGTACAGGTCCGAAGAGCCGGTGATGCGGGAGGCGAATTCGCCCAGCGTTGAGGGCTCGCCCCGCCAGAAGTCGCGGACCGTGTCCCGGTACAGGCCGTTCCACTCGGTCCACAGCGGCGGGAAGTTGCCCACCTGGTAGCCGCCCGGGCCGATGTCCCACGGTTCGGCGATGAGTTTGGTTTGGGACACGATCGGATCCTGCTGCACCATTTCGAAGAAGGTCGACAGCCGGTCCACGTCGTAGAACTCGCGGGCCAGGGTGGAGGCCAGGTCAAAGCGGAAGCCGTCCACGTGCATTTCCGATGCCCAATAGCGCAGCGAGTCCATCAGCAGCTGCAGCGAATGGGGGTGGCGCACGTTCAGCGAATTTCCCGTGCCGGTGTAGTCCATGTAGTACTGCTGCTGGTCCTCGACCAACCGGTAGTAGGCCGCGTTGTCGAGTCCGCGGAAGGACAGCGTCGGGCCCAGGTGGTTGCCCTCGGCCGTGTGGTTGTACACGACGTCGAGGATCACCTCGATGCCGGCCAGATGCAGTTCCCGGACCATTGCCTTGAACTCCTGCACCTGCTGCCCGGTGTCGCCGGAGGAACAATACGTGTTCTGCGGCGCGAAGAAGCCGATGGTGTTGTAGCCCCAGTAGTTGGACAGCCCCTTCTCCTGGAGCGTGCTGTCGTTGACGAACTGGTGGACCGGCATCAGCTCGATGGCGGTGACGCCCAGCTTCTGCAGGTGCCCGATGACCGCCGGATGCGCGATGCCGGCGTAGGTACCGCGCTGTTCTTCCGGGATTTCCGGGTGCAGCTGGGTCAGGCCCTTTACGTGGGCCTCGTAGATCACCGAGCGGTGGTAGGGGGTGCGCGGCTTGCGGTCGCCGTCCCAGTCAAAGAACGGGTTCACGACGACGCCGAGCATCATGTGCCCGGCAGAGTCCTCGTCGTTGCGGGAGTCCTCGTCCCCGAAGTTGTAGCCGAACAGTGGCTGGGCCCAGTCGATCTGGCCGCTGACGGCCTTCGCGTAGGGGTCCAGCAGCAGCTTGTTCACATTGCAGCGCTGCCCCTGGCCCGGGTCGTACGGCCCGTCCACCCGGAAGCCGTATTTCTGTCCCGGCTGGACTTGCGGAAGGTAGCAGTGCCAGACGTAGCCGTCGACGTCCTTGAGCTCGATCCGGGTCTCGGCCCCTTCGTCGTCGAACAGGCACAGGAAAACGGCCTCCGCTGCCTCGCTGAACACGGCGAAATTGGTGCCGTTGCCGTCATACGTGGCCCCCAGCGGGTAGGCGTCTCCCGGCCAAACTTCCATGTGCAAACTCCTGATGATCGGTTGTGGTCCCTGTTCCCTTCATACCCCATGGTCCTGACAATGGATATCCCCCGGTTGTCCGCCCGGCGGGCAACCCGAGCCGGCGCGGCAGGCGTTTCCGGCCCGCTGCCCCGGCACTCGTTGCGTTGAACACACGGGCGGCGGCACCCCCCGGCGGCCGGCCCGGCCACGGCCACCCCGCCCGCCCCCGTCACGGTCCCTGCCGCTGTCGGCATCACGGTTTCCGCCACTGTCGGCGGCACGAATGCGGGCGTATCGTGGAGCTACCATCAGGTTCGCGTGAGGCAGGGCTGGCCATGACTGGCAGCGGTTCCGGTTCCACAGGCGCTGTCTCCCGGCGCCACTTCACGACGGCGACCGCCCTCACCGTGCTCGGCGCGGCAGGCCTGTTGGGCGGCAGCCTCTCCCGCGCGGCAACGGCCCCCGGCGGTCCGCTGGAGGTCAGCCTCGCGGCGGCGGTCATTAACCGGGTCTACCGCATTACCGCCCGTGAACGGGCGCGGGTCACGGACGCGCCCAAGCACGAATTCCGGGGCTTCTGGCTCTCGACCGTGCTGAACATCGATTGGCCGTCGCGCCCCGGCCTGTCGGCGGCCGTTCAGCAGGCCGAACTGCGCGGCTGGCTGGACCTTGCCCGCAGCCGAAACCTCAACGCCGTGCTGCTGCAGGTCCGTCCCGCGGCAGACGTCTTTTGGCCGTCGACGGCGGGAGAGCCGTGGTCCCGCTACCTGACCGGCACCCAGGGGCGGAATCCCGGGTACGATCCGCTGGCCTACGCGATCGGTCAGGCGCATGCCCGCAACCTGCATTTGCATGCCTGGTTCAACCCGTTCCGTGTGTCCATGACGGCGGACCCGGCGGACCTGATTTCCTGGCATCCGGCGCGGAAAAACCCGGGCTGGAGCTTTGCCTACGGCGGGCGGCGCTATTACAACCCCGGCATCCCCGCCGTCCGCAGCTACATCATCAAGGTGATCACCGAAGTCGTTGCCAAGTACGACGTGGACGGCGTCCACCTCGACGACTACTTCTATCCCTACCCGGTCGCCGGGCAAACCATCCCGGACTCCGCTGCCTACAATGCCTACCGGCTGGCCGGCGAGAGCGTGGCGGATTTCCGGCGGCGCAGCGTCAATGCTTTCGTCCGCGACCTCAGCGCCGCGATCTTCACGGCCAAACCCCGGATGCTGTTCGGCATCAGCCCCTTCGGCATCTGGCGCAACCGATCGACCGACAGCCTGGGCTCCGCCACCTCCGGCCTGCAGAGCTACGACGCCACGTACGCCGACTCCCGGCTCTGGGTCAAACAAGGCTGGCTGGACTACGTGGTCCCGCAGCTGTACTGGCACCAGGGGAACCCGGCTGCCGATTACAACACCCTGGTCAACTGGTGGGCGGCCCAGGTGGGCGGCACGGTCTGCAAGCTCTACATCGGCGAGGCGGCCTACAAGGTGGGCGACCCCGCCCAGGGGGCCGACTGGCAGGACCCCCGCGAGCTCTACAACCACACGGCGAAATGCCGGGCCACGCCGGCGGTGCGCGGCCAGGTTTACTTCTCCGCCAAGTCCGTCCGGGCCAATCGGCTGGGCGGCATCGGCCTCGTCCATGACAAGTTCTACCGGCGCGTGGCGATGACCCCGGTGATGTCCCACCTGGGCGCCCAGCGACCCTACGCGCCGCTGATCGCCAGCGCCCGGTGGAACGGAACCGGCGTCGAACTCGTCTGGCGGGGCGCGACGAGCGGGACGTTGCCGAGGCACTATGCCATCTACCGCTGGGAGTCCGACGGCGCCGCGGCGGCGTTCATTCCCTCGCAGGCTGGAGCCCTCCGGCGCGTGCACCGCCGCCGCGGCAATCCCGAAAGGTTCGTGGACACGGGCGCCGTCCGTGGACGCACCTACTGGTACGTGGTGGTCGGCATGAGCGACCTCATGGTCGAATCCGCGGCCGCATCCGCCATCTTCATCCGAGCCTGACGCCGGGACGAAGCCATGACGACTGCCTCCCCTTCAGACGGCGACCAGGGCCTCGTCCTGCTGGACACTCTCGCACGCCGGTTTGCGGATGACCCGCTGGTCGAACGCGGCACCATGTTCCGCAGTGACGGGCTGAGGGTGGCCGGAAAGATCTTCGCGTTCCTCGGCCACGGCGGCCGGCTGATCGTGAAGGTTCCGCGGCAGCGCGCGGAAGAGTTTGTTGCTTCCGGAGCGGCGGAACCGGTCACCATGGGACGTCGGACGATGAAGGAATGGGTGGCCTTCCCGGCGATGGACGGCGACGCGTCGGCGGCCGGCGACGCGTCGGCTGCCGGGCAACAGTGGCTCAGCGTCGTCGACGAGGCGTATGCCTACGTTAAAAGCCTGGGCGGCAGCTGAAGACGGGCGCCGTTACCCTGCCCCCTGCCCTGCGGGCTGGAACAGTTCCACCAGATTTCCAGCCGGGTCGGCGAGCAGTATCTGACGTCCACCGGGACCGGCAACCACTTCGCTGCGGAACGACAGTCCCGCCCCGCGCAGCCGGTCGATCTCCGCGTCCAGGTCTTGCACGACCAGGTGGATGCGGTTGCGCCCGGCGGCCGCATAATCCGGTGGGGTCGCGCGCGCCCCCGAGCTTGCCGGCCCGGAGAGCAACAGCCGCAGCGGCCCCCGCGTCACGTCGGCGAAGGCGGGCGAGCGCATGTTGACGGTGAAGCCGAAATGACCGGTGTAGAAGTCCACGGCCGCCCCGACGTCGTCCACGAGGTAGCGGACGCTGGCGTACTGCTCCGATGCTGGCACGGCTCTTCCCCCTCAGTGTGCGGCGAGCGGCGGGCGCCGGCTGTCAGGATACATCGCACGCTTTGCCCGGAACAGGGCCCGGCACCGGTCCGCCCGACGGCGATCGCGACGGCGGAGCAAGGGGGAACAGCGCAGCGGTCCGGAACGACAGCCCCGGCCTTCCGCCGATGCGCAAGGTTGGGGAACAATGGGCGGACCCTCCCCCGCCCTGCCCAATAGCCTAGGAGTCATCGTGGCACAGCTGCTGTATTCCGCAATCATGTCGCTGGACGGCTACATTGCCGACCGGGACGGCAACTTCGACTGGAGCGTTCCCGACGAGGAGGTGCATTTCTTCGTCAACGATCTGGAGGGACGGGTGGGCACCTATCTCTTCGGCCGGCGCATGTACGAGGTGATGGCCGTCTGGGAAACCGTGCCCGACGGCCCGGAGGTTTCCCCGGTCGAGCGGGCCTTCGCGGAGTCGTGGCTGCGGAAGGACAAGGTGGTCTATTCCCGGACCCTGCAGACGGTTTCAAGCGCCCGAACCCGGATCGAGCGGGAATTCGAGCCGGAGGCGGTGCGGCGCCTGAAGGCCTCGGCAGCGGCGGACCTGAGCATCAGCGGGCCCGACCTGGCCGGCCACGCCTTCGCGGCGGGACTGGTCGATGAATGCCTGTTTTTCGTCTCGCCGGTCGTCGTGGGCGGCGGGAAGCGCTTTCTGGCGGAGGACCTGAGAGTCGGGCTCGAGCTGCTGGACGAGCGCCGCTTCGGCAACGGCGTCGTGTACCTGCACTATCGGGTGGAACGTTAGCCCGGCCCCGACGCGCGCCCGGCTGCCGGCCGCTACTTCTCGGCGACCGCCATGGCAGTTGCCAGATCGCCGTCGTGGCTCATGGACAGGTGCCAGAACTTCACACCCCTGGCTGCGGACGCCGCGGCGACAGTGCCGGTGAATTCCGGGTAGGGGTCTCCCCCTGCGTCGACACAGATGGTGCAGTCCTGCCAGTTCATGCCGGCCGGAGCCCCCAGTGCCTTGGCGATCGCTTCCTTGGCGGCGAAGCGGGCGGCCAAGGACCGGGTGTTGAGCTCGCGTTCCGCGGGCGTAAACAGTCGCTCCAGCAAGGCCGGGGTGCGCTGCAACTGCCGGCGGAACCTGGAAACTTCCACCACGTCCACGCCGATGCCCACGATCATTCTTCGGCTCCCGCCCGAACCGACCACGGCGAGCGGGCGCACCGCGGAGCCAGGACCGGCTCCCCGGTGGAAATCAGGGTGCACCGCACGGGCGGCACGGACAGCAGCCGGACGCGGCGCCGGAGCGCCGCGTGGCGGGCGCGGACTGGACGTCTGGGAACGGAGCAGGCCCCGATCCTGTTGTACGGAGACCGGGGCGCCGCGAAGAGTAACCGGGTGGACATGCCTGCCAACTGCCTGCTACTCGACGGTGACGCTCTTGGCCAGGTTGCGCGGCTGGTCCACGTCGTAGCCCTTGGCCGTCGCCAGTGCCAAGGCGAAGATCTGCAGCGGGACCGTGGTGAGCAGCGGAGCCAGCAGCGTCGGCGTCTCGGGAACGTAGAAGACGAACTCGGCGAAGTCCTTGACGGAGACGTCGCCTTCCTCGGCGATGACAATGGTCTTGGCGCCTCGGGCGCGGATTTCCTGGATGTTCGAGACGACCTTGGCGTGCAGCGAGTTGCGGCCGCGCGGCGAAGGTACCACCACGAAGACCGGCTGGCCTTCCTCGATCAAAGCGATCGGCCCGTGCTTGAGCTCGCCTGCGGCGAAGCCTTCGGCGTGGATGTAGGCCAGCTCCTTAAGCTTCAGCGCGCCCTCCATGGCGACGGGGAAGCCGACGTGCCGGCCCAGGAACAGCACCGACTTGCTCTCGGCCATGAGCACGGCCAGGTCCTTGATGTCCTTGGCGTTGTCCAGCACGCTCTGGATCTTCGCCGGGATCTTGCCCAGGTCGGCCAGGATGTCCTTGATCTCGCCCTGGAACTTGTTCCCGCGCAGCTGCGCCAGGTAGAGGCCCAGCAGGTAGGCTGCGGTGATCTGCGCCAGGAAGGCCTTGGTCGAGGCGACGGCGATCTCGGGTCCGGCGTGGGTGTACAGCACGGCGTCGGCCTCGCGCGGGATGGTCGAACCGTTGGTGTTGCAGATGGCGAGGACCTTGGCCCCCTGCTCCTTGGCATACCGGACGGCCATCAGGGTGTCCATCGTCTCTCCGGACTGAGAGATGGCCACAATCAGGGTGTTGGCGTCCACGATCGGGTCCCGGTACCGGAACTCGTGCGAGAGTTCGACCTCCACCGGGATGCGGCACCAGTGCTCGATCGCGTACTTCGCCACCTGGCCGGCATAGGCCGAGGTGCCGCAGGCCAGCACGATGATCTTGTTGGCGGTCTTGAGCAGCTCCGGGTCGATCCGCAGCTCGTCCAGGGTCAGCCTGCCGTGCAGGTCCGAGCGGCCCAGCAGGGTCTGGCCGACCGCCTCGGGCTGGTCGTTGATTTCCTTCTCCATGAAGGACGGGTAGCCACCCTTCTCCGCGGCGGCGGCATCCCAGTTCACCTCGAATTCGGTGCCCTGGGCGGCGTTGCCGAAGAAGTCGGTGATCTCGAAGGAGTCGGGGGTGATGGTCACGATCTGGTCCTGCTCCAGCTCCACGGCGCGGCGGGTGAAGTCGATGAAGCCGGAGACGTCGGAGCCCAGGAAGTTCTCGCCCTCGCCCAGTCCGACGACGAGCGGCGAGTTACGGCGTGCGGCCACGACGACGTCGGGCTGGTCCTGGTGGATGGCCAGCAGGGTGAAGGCGCCCTCCAGCCGCTGGCAGGCGAGCTGCATGGCCTTGGCCAGGGTCGCGGTGGCGGGATCCTCCGCGGCCAGGGAACGGTAGAGGTCTCCGAGCAGCACCGCGGCCACCTCGGTGTCCGTTTCCGAGCGGAACGTGTGGCCCTTGGCCAGCATGGAGGCACGGATCTCGGCGAAGTTCTCAATGATGCCATTGTGGATCACGGCGAGCTTGTCGCCGTCGGCCAGGTGCGGGTGCGCGTTTTCGTCGGTGGGGCCGCCGTGCGTGGCCCAGCGCGTGTGGCCGATGCCGGTCAGTGACTCGGGCAGCGGGGCGGACTCGAGCTCGTCCAGCAGATTGCTCAGCTTGCCCGACTTCTTCCGCGCCTCGATCCCGGAGCTGGAGATGACTGCCACTCCCGCGGAATCGTAACCGCGGTATTCCAGGCGGCGAAGGCCCTCGAGAACGACGTCCAGGGCGCTGTGATCAGCAGCGCTGACTCCGGCCCCGCCGTCGCGGCGGCCAACATAACCTACGATTCCACACATGGGATTAAGGGTACCTGCCCGCGGGACCGTCACCGACAGAGGGTTCCGCACGCCATCCCGCCGGCCGCTGCGAAGGCGGGACGGGGCAATCCGCCGCGCCGCAGCGGGGCGCCTTTTGGGATTTGAATCCCGCAGCAGGCACAATTCATAGGTGACTGATGCGACACCGAAGACGACGGCGTCCAACGGTGAGAGTAACTTCACACCATTCGTGGAGCTGGACCGGCAGACCTGGTCCCGGTTGTCCAACGAGATTGAACAGCCCCTGGACCAGGACGATATCGAGCGGCTCCGGGGCCTGGGCGATGCCCTGAACCTGGACGAAGTCCGCGAGGTCTACCTGCCGCTCTCCCGGCTGCTCAACCTGTATGTGGGCGCGGCCGGCGAGCTGCACAGGGCCACCACCACCTTCCTGGGCGAAACCAGCCGCCGCACACCGTTCGTGATCGGCGTGGCCGGATCGGTCGCCGTCGGGAAATCCACCACCGCCCGCGTGCTGCGCGAGATGCTGCGCCGTTGGCCGGACACCCCGAACGTGGAGCTGGTCACCACCGACGGTTTCCTCTACCCCAACGCCGAACTGGCGCGGCGCGGGCTCATGGAACGCAAGGGCTTCCCCGAGTCCTACGACCAGCGGGCCTTGCTGCGCTTCGTGTCCGAGGTGAAGTCCGGGGCAGAGGAAGTGCATGCGCCCTGGTATTCGCACCTGACCTACGACATCGTGCCGGACAAGGAAGTGGTGGTCCACCGTCCGGATGTGTTGATCGTGGAGGGCCTGAACGTCCTGGCTCCGGCGCGCCCGCGGGCGGACGGACGCACCGGGCTGGCGCTCAGCGATTTCTTCGACTTCTCCATTTATGTGGATGCCAAGACGTCCTATATTGAGCAGTGGTACGTCAACCGTTTCCACAAACTGCGGCGGACGTCCTTTACGGATCCGGAATCCTATTTCCACCGCTACGCCTCGCTCACGGACGAGGAGGCCACCGAGACGGCCCTGGGCATCTGGCGCCGGATTAACGAACCGAACCTGAGGGAGAACGTGCTGCCGACACGCGGGCGGGCACAGCTGGTGCTCACCAAGGACGCGGACCACTCGATCCGCAGAATGCTGCTGCGGAAAACCTGACATGGCCGTTCTGAGGGCTCCGGTGCTCGCAGCCGGCCTGGCCGCCGCGCTGGCCCTGCTCACCGGTTGCGCCCCGGCGGGGGAAACCGCTCCGCCCCCCGCCGCGTCCGCCGGCACGACGACGGCCGCACCGACCGCACCGGCGCCGACCCCGGCCGAGGGAACCACGTCCCTTCCGGTCCCCGAACAGAGCCCGAAGGCTCCGAAGAAAGACGGCGACGCCACCGGCGGCGGCCAGAAGGACGGCGGAAGCAAGGGCGGGGCCGCGGGCGGCGGCAAGAAGGACGGCGCGGGCGGCGGCGGCAATAAGGACGGCGCCGGGGAGGACCACACGGATCCGGCGAGCATCGCCGTCGTCGTCAACAAGGCCCGGCCGCTCAATCCCTTGGACTACCACCCCGGAGACCTGCGCCAGCCGGCGGTGGCCCTGGGCACGGGCGAGGAATCGGCGCTGCTGCGGGACGCCGTGGCGACCGCCACCGAAGACATGTTCAACGCGGCCGCCGCCGACGGCGCGTTCATGATCATGATCAGCGGGTTCCGGTCCTACGCGACGCAGGCCAGCACCTACAACCACTGGGTCCGGCAACACGGCAGCGAGGCCGCCGCTGACATGATTTCGGCGCGGCCCGGCTATTCGGAGCACCAGACCGGGCTGTCCCTGGACATCGGCGACGCCACCGGGGTCTGCAACCTGCAGCAGTGTTTCGCCGAGACGGCGGCGGGCAACTGGGCGGCCCACAACGCCGCCCGCTTCGGATTCATCATCCGCTACCGGCCCGGCTCCGAGGCCATGACCGGTTATTCGCCGGAACCCTGGCACCTGCGCTACGTGGGAAAGAAGGTGGCCGCGGACATGGCCAAACGGGGCATCGAGACGCTCGAGGAGTACTTCGGGTTGCCCGGAGCCGCCCGCTATTCGTGAGCGGTCGCAAGGACCCCATCCTGTGGCGGCTTCATCCCCCGGCGGCCTCCCGCCCCTGCCCCCGCGACCCCAGATCCCTGCCCCGAGGCGCTACATTGGCCACATGATAAACGGATTCAAAGAGTTCATTATGAAGGGCAACGTCATTGACCTTGCCGTGGCCGTAATCATCGGCGGGGCCTTCGGGAGCGTGGTCAACGCCTTGGTCAACAGCGTGCTGATGCCGTTCATCGCCGGGTTGGTCGGCTCGCCGAATTTCGACAGTTTCCTGCTCTGGAACTTCAACGGGAACGACGTCGCGTTCGGTGTCCTGCTGACCGCCATCGTGAACTTCCTGCTCATCGCCTCGGCGATCTACTTCGTCATCATGGCACCGATGAACCACATGATCGAGCGGCGCAACCGCCGCCTGGGGATCAACAAGGAAGAAGAGGCCGTCGACCCTCAGGTCGCGCTGCTCACCGAGATTCGGGACGCACTGCAGGCACGCAACCAGGCGTAATGACGACGCCCGGAAGCCGGCCGCTACCGCCGCTGCGGGCCGTTTGGGCAGCGCCTCCGGGAGGGCCTGACGTTTCCGCCGGCCCGGCGTACGCTATGAGCATCACCATCGGGAGCCTGCTGGAGGGAACTCCCGACGCCATCACGCAAGAATCAGGTGACCTCCATGCGACCCCACCTCCCCCTTTCCCTGGCGGCTCGATGTGCCGCCGCCCTGCTGACCGCCCTCGCCCTGATGCTGACGGGGCTGCCGGCTTCCGCCGGCCACGTTGTCTCCGGCACCCACGGCTCGTCACCGGAGTGTACGGACCGAATCATCGACCTGCCGGACGCGACGTCCGCGGAGGGCATCGCCGCCGGCCGTGGCAGCACCTTCTACGCCGGCGACCTGCTGGCGGGCGACATCTTCCGTGGCGACGTACGGCGGGGCACCGCCGAGAAGTTCATCGACGCACCGGACGGCCGGTTCGCCGTCGGCATGGCTGCCGACACGCGGCGGAACCTGCTCTTCGTGGCCGGCGGACCTACCGGCAAGGCCTATGTTTACAACACCCGGACCGCGGAACCTGTGGCCGAGTTCCAGTTGAACGACCCCGCCGGCTCCTTCATCAACGACGTAGCCCTTGGCCGGGGCGGCGCCTGGTTTACGAACTCGCGCGAAGGCGAGCTGTACTTCGTGCCGATCGGCCACCGCGGGCAGCTGGGCAGCCCGCGGACATTGCAACTGAGCGGCCCTGCCGCGGAAACCCCCGCGGCGTTCAACCTGAACGGCATAGTGGCGGCCGACCACGGGCGGCAGCTGATTGTGGCCCACTCGGCCAACGCTGCGCTGTACACCGTGAACCCGGAAACCGGTGACAGCGCCGAAATCTCCGGCGTCAGCGTCCCCAACGTCGATGGGTTGGTGCTGAAGGGCCGCTGGCTTTGGGCGGTCCAAAACATGGACAACCAGATCAGCGTGATCAGGCTGGACCGCCGGATTGACTCCGGGGAGGTCCGGTCCGTGATCACCAGTGACGCTTTCCAGACCCCGACCACCGCCGCGCTGTTCGGCCGCCGACTCGCCGTCGTGAACGCGAAGTTCGACACCGGGAACCCGCCGACGGCGGACAGCTACGAGGTGGTGCTGGTGAAGGCCCGGCGCTGATGGCTGCCCCGCACGCGGTCCTTGGGTCCCGGCAGGTCCGCCGACCGCCGGACCGGCCTCCCGCCCGCCCAGTCTGCGGCGGCGCCCCTACTCGGCGGCGGCCGCCTCCAGCGACAGGTGCGCCTTCACGGTCCGGGCCAGCTCCTCGGCGGTAGCCTGGGCGGTTTCCATGTCAGCGGCTTCGACCATCACGCGCACGACCGGCTCGGTGCCGGAGGGGCGCAGCAGCACCCGTCCGGTCCCACCCAGCGCGGCGGACGCGGCCGCCACGGCCTGCTGGAGGGGCTGGTTGGTTTCGACCCCCGACTTGTCCACGTCCTTGACATTGATCAGGACCTGGGGAAGCCGGACCATCCGCTGCGACAGCTCCGAGAGGGGCTTGCCGGACTTGGCCACCTGTGCGGCCAACTGCAGCCCGGTCAGGACGCCGTCGCCGGTGGTCGCGTACTCCGAGAAGATCACGTGCCCGGACTGTTCGCCGCCCAGCGAGTATCCGTGGGCGCGCATGCATTCCAGCACGTACCGGTCGCCCACGGCGGTTTCCTGGATGCGGATGCCGGCATCCTGCAGGGCCAGCTTCATCCCGAGGTTGCTCATGACCGTGGCGACCAGGACATCGTCCTTGAGCCGGCCGGCGTCGCGCAGGGCCAACGCCAGGATGGTCATGATCTGGTCGCCGTCCACGACGTCGCCGCGCTCGTCCACGGCCAGGCAGCGGTCGGCGTCACCGTCGTGGGCAATGCCCAGGTCGGCGCCGTGCTCGACCACGGCTGCCTGCAGCTTCTCCAGGTGGGTGGACCCCACGCCGTCGTTGATGTTCAGCCCGTCCGGCTCGGCACCCATCACCACAATGTCAGCACCGGCGGCGCGGAACACCTCCGGCGAACAGCCGCTGGCCGCGCCGTGCGCGCAGTCGAGAACCACCTTCAGGCCCTCCAGGCGGGAAGGCAGGGTCTGCAGCAGGTGCAGGATGTAGCGGTCTTCCGCGTCTGCGAAACGCTGGATACGTCCGATCTCCGCGCCCGTGGGCCGGACGCGCGGCTGCGCCATCTCCTGCTCGATCGCGTCCTCGACCTCGTCCGGCAGCTTGTGCCCGCCGCGGGCGAAAAACTTGATGCCGTTATCCGGGGCCGGATTATGCGAGGCGGAAATCATCACGCCAAAGTCGGCCGCCAGGTCCCCCACCAGGTAAGCGGCCGCAGGGGTGGGCAGCACCCCGGCGTCGTAGACATCGACGCCCGCACTGGCGAGGCCGGCCTCCACGGCGGCGCTGATGAACTCGCCGCTGGCGCGCGGGTCGCGGGCGATCACCGCCGTCGGGCGCTTGCCGTCTTCAACTTGCCGGTGGCCAAGGACCACTGCGGCCGCCTGCGCGACCTCGAGCGCCAGCTCTGCAGTGATCAATCCGTTGGCCAGTCCGCGGACTCCGTCGGTACCAAATAATCTAGACATCGCGACCCATTTTACGGCAGCGCACCAAGGAGCCGGTTCACCTCCCGCCGGCGGCCGCGTGCTGCGCCCTGTTTTGGCCTCTGACCCCGCCGCAAGCGGCCTCACACCCCGGGTCCGCCCCTCGCAACAGCCGCTTAAACACACGCGAGGCCCCGCAGCCATGCTGCGGGACCTCGCGTGGAAGCAAAAGCTTCGGAAGCGGTTTAGCGCTTCGAGTACTGCGGCGCCTTGCGGGCCTTCTTAAGGCCAGCCTTCTTGCGCTCGATGATGCGTGCGTCGCGGGTGAGGAAACCGGCCTTCTTCAGGGTCGGGCGGTTGTTCTCGCGGTCGATCTCGTTCAGCGCACGGGCAACGCCCAGGCGCAGCGCACCGGCCTGGCCGGAGGGGCCGCCGCCGTGGATGCGGGCGATGACGTCGTACGCGCCTTCCAGATCCAGGATCTTGAACGGATCGTTCACTTCCTGCTGGTGCAGCTTGTTCGGGAAGTAGTTCGCCAGCTCACGGCCGTTGATGGTCCAGTTGCCGGCACCCGGAACCAGGCGTACGCGGGCGATAGCCTGCTTGCGGCGACCCACGGCGCCTCCGCCTACGGTGAGGGCGGGGCGTTCCTTCTTGGCGGTCTCGGTGACCTCGGATGATTCCGAGGTGTAGCTGGTGAGGGTTTCGCCCTCAGCAGCGGTGTTCAGCTCTTCAGCCACGATGCTCCTTGAATTAAGTTTCTAGTGGTGGCCGGCGCTACTGGGCGACCTGGGTGATTTCGAAGGTCTTCGGCTGCTGGGCAGCGTGCGGGTGCTCGGCACCCGTGTAGACCTTCAGCTTGGACAGCTGCTGGGCAGCCAGGGAGTTCTTCGGCAGCATGCCCCTGATGGCCTTCTCAACTGCACGAACCGGGTTCTTCTCCAGCAGTTCGGCGTAGTTGACGGAGGACAGGCCACCCGGGAACCCGGAGTGGCGGTAGGCACGCTTCTGTTCGAGCTTGGCGCCGGTCAGGGCGACCTTCTCAGCGTTGATGATGATGACGAAATCGCCCATGTCCATGTGAGGAGCAAAGGTCGGCTTGTGCTTTCCGCGCAGCAGTGTTGCGGTCTGGCTGGCAAGACGACCCAGGACGACGTCGGTGGCGTCAATGACGTGCCACTGGCGGTTGATATCGCCGGGCTTCGGAGTGTACGTACGCACGGTTTTTGCCTTCGTTTGGTGTTCTAAGGTAGCGGCGCATTCTTCACAGAACACACGCGCAAAGTTGGTGATGCGCTACCGGAACTTCAGGTGAGGACTGAAATGTAACCAGTGGCCCAGAAAGTCTCGGCTATTTCCGTGGACCAGGTTGGCCCTGCAACTGGGCCGCCACACGGACATAGCGTATCGAGGTTGGACACGCACAACGACTACCAAGGTTATCCTGCCGTGCCGGGTTAGGTCAAAAAGGCCACAACAGCACGACGACGCCGGTGCCTGCCGCTGCCCCTGGCCCCGCCCGTGAACGGGTTTAGCTGGCCGGCGCCGGTGGGGCCGCCGGCGAGCGGATCAGCTGCCGGGGCCGCCGGGGCCGCTGCTGCCGGGGAGGTTCAGGCCCAGCAGGGCCTTGATGCGCTCCTCGGCCTCCGGGCCGCTCTGGGCGGCAGCCATATTGGCCTCGCTGACCGCCTGGACCACCTCATCACGCTGGATCTTCACGCCGCGCGGGGCCTCGATGCCCAGGCGGACGCCGTCGCGGCGGGCGTCCAGCACGGTGATGACGATGTCGTCACCGATCAGGATCCGCTCTCCGGGTTTTCGCGTCAGCACCAGCACGCGTCAACTCTATCGCAGCTGAACTCGGCGCCCGGGCAGGCCCGCTCGACCCGCCGCGGCAGTCAGAGCCAGGCGGTCTCGGACGGCGCGCCGTCCACCCAACCCACCGGCACCCCCAGGGTGTTCACGGTCTTGGGCGAGCCGGTGTGCCTCGTCCCGGTGACCGCCAGGCCGTCGGGAACCACCACCCGCTGCACGGCCTGCACCCAGCGGTCGGTGTCTTCGGCCTTTCGCCGGGCGTCCACCGCCAGCCAGATCTGGTCCGCTCCCAGTGCCGGAAGCAGCGCGAGCATCTCCACAGGCGGCGTGAGCGCCTGGCCCAGGCCAAAGGCCACGAAGACGCTCTGTCCCCGCTCCACGCCCCGGGCACGGGCACCAATCGCGCTGTTGCGGTCCTGCACCGGTCGCCGGACATCGGCGGCATGCGCGCCGGCCATCTTCACCATGTTGCCGCCGCCCGATATCCAGTCGGCGGCCTCCGAGGGCGCACCGTTGACCGCCGGGGCCGCGGCGGCCATGGAGTTGGCGGCCTCCAGGGCAACATCACCCTGGCCAATCACGAGCACCAGGTCCCCCGGCCCGTAGAGCGGCACCGGAACGGCCGGCTGGCGCGCCCTTTCGGCGGCGGCGGGTTGTGCCTCCACTGCCGGCGGCTGCCCATCCTCCAAAACGGCGCCAACGACGACGCCGGAGCCCGTGCCGGAGCCCGGGTGGCCGGTGAGGTCTGAGCGCTGGGCAGCCGGTTCGATGGCTACCCGGCCCGACTGCCCAACATGCCCTGCCTGCCCGGCCTCATCGTCCTGCCCCGCCTGCCCGGCCTGCTCCGCCTCGAACGCCCCGGCCGCAGTGGCTCGGGCCGCCGCGCGCCGACCCGTCCCGGCCGTCCGGTTAACGGGTCCGGCAACCTCCCGGGAGTCGTCAGCTTGGGCGGCCGCGGACAGGGCCGAAGCCGCCGAGGCTGCCTCCAGGGCTGGGGTTGTGGCTGTCGCTGCGACTGCCCCCGCTGCCGCTGCCCCGGCGGCGTCTTCCGCAACGGGGACTGCCGTGGCGGGGGCTTCCAGGGCCCCTGCCCCGGCCCCCGGTCCAAGCGCGGTTGCGCCGCCGGAATCTGCTGCAGCGTCCTTCGGGGGCTTTGGGTCGTTCCGCCGCCGCCCCCAGCCGGGCCTTGCCGCCGCGGCTCCGGGGCGCTCCGCCTGCCCGGCAGCTTCCGGCGGCGGTTGCTCCAGCCGGGCGCCCTTGGGCAGGCGGGTGGGCCGCGCCGTGTTGAGGGTCAGGTTGTCCATGATGACCGCGAACTGGTCGGTGTGGGTGGAGACGTGCAGTTCCGGCGCCTTGCCGTGCAGCCTGGATTCGGTGCGCTCGGCGTCGGCCAGCAGCGCCGCGATTCCGGCGCGGGCCTTCTGGTCCAGGGCATGCTGGCCGCGCACGGCCGAGGCCGGCAGTTCCACCGTGACTTCGTAGTGTTCGCGGGCGAAGAAGCCGCGGATGCCGCCGACCGTGACCTTCTCGGCCGCGACAATCTTTGCGTCGGGTCCGTGGTCGACCAGGACCTTGGCCTTGAGTTCCTGGAGGGAAGCGCCCTTAAGCTGCAGCCGTCTGGCCGACACGTACTACCCCCACGGTCTCGATCTTCACGCTGGCGGAGGTGACCTCCTGATAGGACAGTACCGGAAGTCCCCCGGCCTGTGCCGAGACGAGCCGCCGGATGGCCGGGCGCAGCGCGGGCGCGCATACGAGCACCGCGGTGAAGCCGTTGGCTTCCACTTTCTCCAGCGCCTCCCGCAGTGAGGCCAGCACGGCTTCGGTCCGCTCGACCGAGAGCAGGATCTGCGTGCCGTGCTCGGACGGGCGCATGCCCTCCAGCATGGACTGCTCCAGGGTGGGATCGATCATGATCACCCGCAGCAGCTGCCCGTCCAGGTACTGCGCGGTCAGGGCCGGGCCCAGCGCCTGCCGGGCGGCCTCGATCAGCCCCTCCGGGTCGGTGGACGACTTGGCCTTCAGCGCCAGCGCCTCGTAAATGCGCGGCAGGTCGTTGATCGGGATCTGCTCCGCCAGCAGCCCCTGCAGCACGCGCTGCACCTCGGCCAGCGACAGCAGGGACGGGGTGAGTTCGTCCACCGCGGACGGGTTCACCGACTTCACACCCTCGGTCAGCACGCGCACGTCCTCACGGGTCAGCAGCCGGGCGGCGTTGGCGGAGATCAACGAGGACAGGTGGGTGACCAGCACGGAGACCCGGTCGATCACGGTGGCTCCCGCCATCTCCGCGCTGTGCCGCATCTCCGCCGGGACCCACTTGCCGGCCAGCCCGAACACCGGCTCCACCGTGGCGATGCCCGGCAGCGATTCCAGGTTGTCCCCCAGCGCCAACACCTTGCCGGCCGGGGCCTCGCCGCGGCCGGCCTCCACGCCGGCAATCCGGATCACATAGGTGGACATCGGCAGGTCGATGCTGTCGCGGGTGCGCACCGGCGGCACCACGACGCCCAGTTCCATGGCTATCTTCCGGCGCAGCGCACGCACCCGCGCCAGCAGGTCGTCGGAGGCGCCGGAGACCAAATCCACCAGGTCCGGGGCCAGCTGGATCTCCAGCGCGTGCACCCGCATCTGTTCAATCAGGTCCTCGGTAGTCTCCGAAGCGGGAGCCGCCTGACCCGCCTCGGCGGCGGCGGCGTCGTCGTCCTTGGCCTTGGCCGCCTCGGTGGCCTTGAGCCGCTGCGCCATGAAGATCAGGAACGCGCCCACCAGGATGAACGGGATCTTGGGCATGCCCGGGATCAGGGCCAGCAGAATGGCCGCGCCGCCGGCGATCATCAGCGCCTGCCGGGACTGGGTCAGCTGGTCGGAGGCGTCGGAACCCATTTCGGAGTCGGCATTCGAACGCGTCACGACCATGCCGGTGGACACGGCCATCAGCAGCGCCGGGATCTGCGTGACCAGGCCGTCGCCGATGGTCAGCAGGGTGTAGGTGCTGACCGCGTCGCCGATTTCCATGCCGCGCTGCAGCATGCCGATGGCGATGCCGCCGACGATGTTGATGATGATAATGATGATGCCGGCGATGGCGTCGCCCTTGACGAACTTGGACGCGCCGTCCATCGCGCCGTAGAAGTCGGCTTCGGCGGATACCGCGGCACGGCGTTCCCGGGCCTGCACGTCGGTGATCAGCCCGGCGTTCAGGTCGGCGTCGATCGCCATCTGCTTGCCCGGCATTGCGTCCAGCGTGAAGCGCGCTCCCACCTCGGCCACGCGCTCGGCGCCCTTGGTGACCACCACGAACTGGATGACCACCAGGATCAGGAACACCACCGCGCCGATGATGATCGAGCCGCCCACGGCCACGTGGCCGAAGGCCTCGATCACCTGCCCGGCGTAGCCGTCGCCCAGCACCAGCCGGGTGGACGCCACGTTCAGGCCCAGCCGGAACAGCGTGGCCACCAGCAGCAGCGACGGGAACACGGAGAAGTCCAGCGGCTTCTTCACGAACATCGTGGTCAGCAGGATCACCAGCGCCAGCAGGATGTTCACGATGATCAGCACGTCCAGCAGTCCAGCCGGAATCGGCACCACCAGCAGCAGGACGATGCCCACCACGCCGATTGGGACGGCGAGCTTGGAGAGGTTGCGGTTCATCAGTCACCTCCGGGTGACGGTAGGGACAAGGCTCGGCGGCCCTGCCGGGTTGAAGCGTGGGCGGCAGCGTCGGCGTCGGTCATCGCCGGCTCCGCCATGGTGTGGACGCCCGCGGCTGTACCGGCCGAGGCGCCGCGGGCCTTCAGGCTCATGACGAAGGCCAGCACGCGGGCCACGGCGTTGTAAAGCTCCAGGGGGATCTCCTGGCCGATCTCGCAGGCGCCGTGCAGCGCCCGGGCCAGCGGGACGTCGCGCACCACCGGCACGCGGGTGGTTTCGGCTTCCTCGCGGATGCGGGCGGCAATGTTGCCCGCCCCCTTGGCCACCACGCGCGGCGCGGACTTTCCCGGTTCGTACTTCAGCGCCACCGCGTAGTGGGTCGGGTTGACCAGCACGACGTCGGAGCCTCCCACCGCGGCGATCATGCGGTTGCGGCTCATCGCCAACTGCCGCGAGCGCCGCTGCGACTTGATCAACGGGTCGCCCTCGGAGCTCTTGTTTTCGTCGCGGACTTCCTTCTTGGTCATCCGGGTTTTCTTGCGGTTGCGCCGGATTACCACCATCACGTCCAGCGCGGCCAGCACCAGGCCGGCGATGATTGCGGTCTGCAGCAGCCCGGCGGTGCCGCCGCCCGCAGCCTCGAGCAGCGAGCCGACCGAGAGCCCGCCGGCGGTCATCAGCACCGGGACCAGGCCCTGGATCACGAAGTAGAGAGCGAGTCCCACCACCACGGTCTTCAGCAGCGCCTTGGCACCCTGCCAGAGAGCCTGCAGGCCGAACACCTTCTTCAGCCCGTTGACCAGGTTGAACTGCTGGGTCTCGGGTTTGAACTTCTTCCAGTGGATGCCGCCCTGCAGCGCCGCACCCGCGATGATCACGGCGACCACGGCCAGGAACATCGGCGTGAGCGTGTACATGATCGTGCCCAGGCCGTCCTCGAGCGCCTTGACCACCAGCCCCGGGTCCGGCGACTGGATCATCCGCGTGACGGTGAACATCTGGTCGGTGCCGGCCTGGGAGGCCCGGCCGATGGTCATCGGCAGCATCAACGCGGCCGCGCCCACGCCCAGCCAGGCGGTGAGGTCCTGGGATTTGGAGAGCTGGCCCTTCTGCCGGACTTCCTTCATCCGCTTGGCGGTGGCTTGCTCTGTCCGTTCTTCGGAGGTGTCCTGCGACATCTAGCCCACCACCCCCGTCAGCGCCGTCACGGCCTGCCCGGCGAGCGAGGAGACAATCCGCGGCAGCGCCACGAACACCACGCCGGCCAGGGTCAGGGTCAGGAAGATCTTCAACGGGAAACCCAGCGCAAACGCGTTCAGCGCCGGGGCCACCCGGGTGAGCAGGCCCAGGCCGGCGTCGGCCAGGAACAGCACCACCAGCAGGGGTCCGGCAATCTGCACCGCCGCCAGGAACATCTGCGTCACACCGGTGATGATCAGCTGCACCGGCTCGGCCAGGTCGACTCCCCCGCCCAGCGGCAGCGCGGTGAAACTGCGCGCGAGCCCGCCAATGATCAACTGGTAGCCGTCGGAGGCGAACAGCAGCGCCAGCGCGGCCATCTGGAACAGCCGGGTGAACTGCGCGCCGTTGACCATGGACTGCGGGTCGAACGCCTGCGCCATGGAGAAGCCGCCGAACAGGTCGATCAACGTGCCCGCCGACTGCACCGTGGAGAACACCACCAGCACGAGGAACCCCAGCAGGGCGCCCACCAGGATCTCCAGCACCAGCGCGCCGAAGAATCCCGCCGTGCTCATCGGCTCGTACCCGTTGGCCACCCGCGGGGACACCGCCAGGGCCAGTCCGACGCCGAGCATCGCCTTGATGCGGGTTGGGATGGCTCCGTAGGAGAACGGCGGGGCAATCAGCAGGAAAGCCACCATGCGGACACCTGCCAGCATGGTGGCCTCGATCCACGCCTGGTCGAGCGGGATGTTCATTATCCGCCGCCGAGCAGGCCGGGGATTTTCTCGAACATTTCCTGCGTGAAGGAGACCATCTCGGAAATCATCCAGTGTCCGCAGATCAGCAGCGCCACGGCCACGGCCACGGCCTTGGGCACGAAGGACAGCGTGATTTCCTGGATCTGTGTCATGGACTGCACCAGGGAGACGGCAAAGCCCACCACCAGCGCGGTGACCAGCACCGGGGCGGAGAGTTTGGCGGCGACCAGCAGGCCCTGCAGGCCGATGTCGAGGACGGCGTTTGTATCCACGGCTAGGTACCGTAACTTCCGACCAGGGCGGTGATGATCAGGCCCCAGCCATCCACCAGCACGAAGAGCAGGATCTTGAACGGCAGCGAAATCATCACCGGCGGGAGCATCATCATGCCCATGGACATCAGCGCCGAGGCCACCACCAGGTCGATCACGAGGAACGGCACGAAGATGACGAACCCGATGATGAACGCGGCGCGCAACTCGGAAATCATGAACGCCGGGATCAGGGTCTGCAGCGGCACGGCCTCGGGATTCTCCGGGTTGGGCAGGTCGGCGGCCCGCATCATCAGCGCCAGGTCTTCTTCGCGGGTGTGCGCCAGCATGAAGTTCTGCAGCGGAGCGGCGGCGGCGCCCACCGCATCCGTGAAGTCCGTGGTCCCTTCCATATACGGCTGGACGCCCAGCTCGTTCACCTGGGTCAGCACCGGCCACATGATGAACAGCGACAGGAACAGTGCCAGCCCGGCCAGCACCTGGTTCGGCGGGATGGAGGGCAGGGACAGCGCGTTCCGGGTCATCGCCAGCACCACGAAGATCTTGGTGAAGGACGTCATCATCAGCAGCAGCGCGGGGGCCACCGACAGCAGCGTGATGCCCAGCAGCGTGATGACGGCGGACGACGGCGTGCCGTTGGGCCCGTTGATCTCCACCGAGAACCCGCCGTCGCCGTCCGGCGAGCCCGGTTCGACGGGGGCCAGCGGGTCAACGGGGGGAACCGGGGCGACCGGCGACGCGAAGGCGGACGGCGCACTCAGGATGGCGGCGGCGACGGCAAAGGCCACTGCCAGCAGTAATGCCAGCAATGCTGCGGTGGCCAGACGGGGCCAGCGGCCCGCGGTCACGGCCATGATGCCGGTGCTTCTCAACGCGAACGGACCTGCTTCAGGGCTTCGGCGGTCTGCTTCCAGGTGGACGGCGACAAGATGGACCCGGCCAGCGGGGAATCCGCCACCTGCTCCTGCCGGCCGGCCGGACGCGACGCCCGGCGGCCCGTGCGAACGGAACGCCGTCCGCCGTCGATCGGATACAGCCCGGCCTGCCGGAGGGGAATGACGTCGCCGTCGTGGTGCGGCTCGTCAAACTCCTGCGCGACGTCACGGTGCTCTTGAAACGTTTGTTCGACGGGCTGCTCGGGCATAGCGGCGGCACGACGGGCCGCGCGGCGCGGGACACCGGCGTCGCCGTCGGAAAATGTCGCCGGACGGGCGGCGACGGCAGCGTCGACCGACCCGGATGGGGCCGCGACGTCCCCATCGGACTGGACCTGGCCCGATGCGCGGCCGGTGGCCAGTTCCAGCAGCCGGGAGAAGCTGTCCGCCGCGGTCTGTGGGGCGCGGTGGGCGGGCTCGGCCGCCTCTTCGACCGGCGCTTCGCGGCTGTCCAGCACGTGCACCGCCTGATCCGTCACGCCCAGCACGAAGCGCTGGCCGTCGGCGTCCACCACCACGACGGCGGCCTTGGGCCCGATGGTCTGGCGTTCCACCACGCGCACCAGCTTGCGGGCGCCGGTGCGGGCGCCGCGGCTGAAGCGCCGCTGCAGCACCCAGAGCAGCCCCAGCACCACGGCCAGCGAGAGCGCTACCCGCACGGCAAGGACGACTGTCTCCATTTAGAGGAGTCCTTCGGGCACGTCGAGGATCTTGGTGATGCGCACGGCGTAGTCCTGGTCGACGACGACGACTTCGCCGTGGGCGATCAGGCGGCCGTTGAGCAACACGTCGGCGGGGGCGCCGGCCGAGCGGTCCAGTTCGATCACGCCGCCCGGTTCCAGGTTCAGCACATCGCGCACGGACATCCGCGTGCGGCCGATTTCCACCGTCAGGGCCATTTCGACGTTGTTGATGCGGCCCAGCTTGGCCAACACCGAGTCGTCGGCGCCGTGCCCGGCCGGGTTCTCGCGCAGCCGGATGGCGAACCAGCCGCCGGCCTCGCCGTCGCCGCCGGTGAGCTTGAAGACGGCGGCTTCCGGATCGGAGAACAGCGCCGCGGCGTTGCCGACGCGTGCCTCGCCCAGCACACCGGCGCCGAGCACGGATGTGGCAGCTTCCAGCGCCGGGCGCAACAGGTCGGCGGCAGACACCAAGGGGGAATCCGTGCCCGCGGCTGCGGACAGGGCGGCCTGGTCGGCCACCACCAAGGCCACGTCGGCCGAGGTTCCGCCCACGAAGGACCCGACGACGGCGGAGGCCACCTGCCCCGGCAGCGGCCCGCCTTCATCCTGGCGCACCGCGTAGAGCGGCGTGTTGGTGGGCAGCAGCCCCAGGAGCGCGTCGGCGGCAGCAGCCTGAAGGGTCTGGGTCTGTGTCATCGGGCGTTCTCCTCGGTTGTAACAATGACTCCGGCCAGGCGGTTGCCGTTGGCGCCAACGGCGGCGTGTGCCAGCCGTTCGCCGTTGACGGCAACATCCAGTGGGCGGTGTTGCGGGTGCGGCAGCGGCAGCAGGTCGCCGATGGTTAGGTCCAGGACCTGGCCGGGCCGGACGCGCATGGGGGCGAACTGCAGGGATACGTCCACCGGGATTTGCACCAGCTGGGTCTCCAGCAGTTTTCGCGCGTTGGCCGGGCTGCTCATCGCGAACGAATCACGCAGCTGGGTCAGCAGTACCTCGGCCGGGATGGCGACCGTGGCGGGCGCGGACAGGTCGCCGACACGGATTTCGAAGGTGGCGACGATCATCAGGTCGTTGGTGGCCGCCGCCTGCGCGAACTGTGAGTTGTAATGGATCTGGTCCAGGCTGATGGGCGTGGTGAGCAGGGAACCCAGCGAGTAGCGCAGGTCCTCCAGCGCATCCTCCATCAACCGGCTGACCAGGGCCTGTTCAATCTGCGTGAACTTGCGGTCCGGATAGTCGTGGCTGCCGTTGCCGCCCAGCATATGGTCGACCCACGTCATCGCGGCCTTGGTCGGAAACTGGATCACGGCCTTGCCGGTGATGTCATCGAGGGCGCAGAGAACCATCGCAGTACTGGCCGGCAACGAGGCCGCGTACTCGTCGTAGGTCTGCATCTGGACCTGCTCCGACGTGACCGTGCAGATCACGCGGACCTTGGCAGTCAGCTGGGTGCCCCACTGTCGGGCGAATGTTTCGAAGGCCAACTCCAGCACGCGGGAATGCTCGCGCGCCAGGGTGGTCGGCCGCCGGAAGTCGTAAACTTCGACGGCTCTGGCCGGCTTTTCGGGCGCGCTAGAGTGCGCATGTTCCTGGACCGTCACAGCAGGCACTATCGGCAGCGTGGTTCGGCATGTTAGGAGTTTGGATAATGCGGGTGGGGTGCCCCGCCGCACGTCCAACTCGGCCGTGTCAGAGGCGGGCGCTCAGTGGGAGGACTACCAACGCCGGCCGGCCTATGCCAGAGGCGGGCGCTCAGTGGTCGGAGGATGCCCCGCCGGGCGCCGGCGCGTAGGTGGCGTCCGGCCCCGGGCCGCCGCTTCGGCCACTACCGGTGACCACGTCGCGCCCGGAGCTTTTACCCGGTTCGCCTGCTACGCGCTCGGCAGGTTTGTCCTCAGGGGCTTCGGTTTCAGCCGACTCGGCCTCCGCCTTTTCCGCAGATTCAGCTTCAGCGGCCTTCTTGGCCAATTCCGCACGTTCCGCGGCGGCCTCTTTAGCGGCACCGGCAGGATCCTTCATGACTTCGGGAATCAGGTTGCGGATGGCCTCCGGCTGGCCCGAGAGCACCACAATGTCCACGCGGCGGTTCATGGCGAGATCTGCATCACTCCCGCTGCGGGTCAGCGGCCTGGATTCGCCGAACCCGACCGCGGAGATGCGGTTCGAAACCACGCCGCTGTCTTCCACCAGATGGCGCAGCACGTTCACGGCACGCTCCGAGGAGAGCTCCCAGTCCAGTGCGTTCGGGTCCAGGTGGCGCACCTGGGCCGTGTGCCCTTCCACCTTCAGCTCGTAGCCGACAGGCTTCAGCACCGGACCCACCACGTTCAGGATCTTGATGGTCTGCCGGGTGAGCACCGGCGAGTCGGGCTCGAAGAACGTCTCGCTGCCGATCAGGCGAACGGTCAGGCCGCGCTCGTCAAGCTGAAAGCGGACAGCCTTTTCAAGGCCTTCTTCCTGCAGCCCCTTGGTGATCTTTGCCTGGATGTTGCGCAGGTCGTTGACTTCCTTGATGGCCACGTCGAGATCGGTTTTCAGTTCACCCTCCGTGTCCTCTTCGGCGTCGCCACTGGTAAACCCCTGGCCCTCCTCGTCAATGAGTTCAGACGGGACCACTACCCCTTCGGCCGTGTCGACCGCTTGGGTGCGTTCCACGCCGAAACCGGTGGCCAAGGAGTTGGCCAGCTTCTCGAACTTCGCCGCATCCACCGTGGACATGGCGAAGAGCACGATGAACATACACATCAGCACGGTGACCATGTCCATGTAGGAGGCCATCCACCGCTCGTCCGGGTGCTCGTCCTCTTCCGCGCCGAGAGGCCGGCGCGGGCGCCGCGACTTCATGCTGCCTTGACCGCAGGCTTGTCGTCGGACTTCCCGGATTTGCCTTCCTTGGCCGGCTTCCCCGCGCCCATCTCATGCTCCGGAACCATGGCGCGCAGGCGTTCGCCCAACAGCCGAGGCTGGCTGCCGGCTTGGACGGCAAGCATGCCTTCCATCAGCAGGGTCATGCGCTCGGTTTCCAGGTCGGCCAAGCGCCTCAGCTTGCCGCCGATCGGCAGCCAGATGAAGTTGGCGGAGAGCAACCCCCACAGCGTGGCAACGAACGCCGTCGCAATCATCGGTCCGAGGGTGTCCGGTGTGGAAAGGTTTTCCAGCACGTGCGTCAGCGATACGACGGTGCCGATGATGCCGATGGTCGGGGCGTAGCCGCCCATGCCCATGAAAAACTTGGAGGATTGGCGATCGGCGCGCGCCTTCGTGCTGATCTCGTCTTCGAGAAGGATCCGCAGTTCCTCGCCGTCGGTGCCGTCGGCGATGTTCTGCAGCGCCCGCTGCATGAACGGGTCCTTCTCCTCGGTCGCCTCTGCGTCCAGTGCCAGCAGCCCCTCGCTGCGCGCCTTTTCGGCCAGCTCGACGACTCGGTCAATGACCGTCTGGGGCTTCGCCACCTTGCCGGTGAAAGCCCGGGGCAACGCTTTGAAGGCGTGCAGGCCGTCCCTGAGGGTGGTGCTGGCCAAGCCCACGGCGATAGTTGCACCGAAGACCAGGATCATGGGAGCCGGGATGAGGAGCGCCGAGACGTGGGCGCCCTCGAGGGTGATCATGGCATAGAGCGAGCCGAAGGCCAGCAGGAGGCCAATAAGTGTTGCGGGATCCATTTACGTATTCCTAGGGCGCAGCGGCACAGTGTTGCCGGGGTCCGCGGAGTCGTCTCCGGGGGCCGGGGCGGCTGGTGGCACGAGGCCGAGCTGGGGGTGACCGTGCTGGTGGACTGAAGGCGGCAACTCACGGGCCAGGTGCAGCACGTAGGCGCGGTAGCTGGCGATCATCTCGATGACCTGGCTCATCGTCTCGATGACGATGTACTTGGCGCCGTCAACCATCACCAAAGTGGTGTCCGGGTTGGAATGGACGCGCTCAATCAGGTCAGGGTTGACCGCAAACTGGCTGTCATTCAGCCGCGTTACTACGATCATTGGCCCCGTCCCAGGTCTCTCGAGGGCTCCGGTGAGCCGCTACCTACTACCTTCGGCCGCGCGCGCCCCGCGGTTAGCTGCCCAGCCCACTTGTCGCGCGCGTCACGCGGAGAGTGGCTGGAGTTGGTCCTGATTCCGGGTCTTGCCGCAGCAAGACATTCACTCAGCGACCCTAAAGAAGGCCCCAGCTGCTGTCTGGGTGGTGATTCATCCCGTAGCTCCCGTAGCAAGACTGGACAGCGGGCATCGCGGGAGGCCTGCCTCATCATCCAGTGGCTTGGAGTGGTTGGGGTGGGATGTGGGTGTGCCAGTAGGTGTTGCGCAGCGGTTTGCGGCGGGGGTTGATGTAGTCCGGCGGGGTGAACCAGGGGATGCCGTCGACGACGTTGATCTCCCAGTTCCCTTGCTCGATCAGGTCGTGGTGGAGCAAGCACAGGCACACCCCGTTGTTGACGTCGGTGCGGCCGCCGGCCCACCACGGGATGATGTGGTGCGCCTCCGTCCAGAACGCGGGCATGCTGCACCCCGGGAAGGCGCAGCCCTTGTCCCGGGCGACCAGTGCCCGGCGGATGGCGCGGTTGAAGAACCGTTGGGACCGGCCCAAGTCCAGGACCTCGCCTTCTGAACCGAGGACGGCCGGGATGATCTCGGCGTCGCAGGCCATCCGGCGGACCGTGGTGGCCGAGACCGGGCCGGTGAAGACCGCGCTGCCGCCGCCGGAGAGCAGCCCGGCCAGCTGGTCATATCCCGTGGTAACGATCACTTGGGTGCGGTGCCCGCCCGAGTCCGGGAGCCTTCCGGTGTTCAGCGCGATCCGGCACGCCCCGACCAGGCCCGCGAGCAGCTTCTGCGCCCGGGTGGCGTCATCCATCGCCTCCACCACGGTCGGATCCACACCGGCGGAACTATCGCTGCTGGCTTCGGCCCCGGAGGACAGATCGCCCCTCGCGCCGGTTAGGTAGCCGCGGTCACCCTCAGCGGCACCGGCTCCGCCCCTGCCTGCCTCCGCGGCACCGGCGCTGGGACCGGTGCCGGGACCGGTGCCGGGAACATCGTGGTTACCGCCGCTGCTGGCCGTGCCGGCGACCGTGGTTCCGTCACTTTCGGTGTGGGACTCCCCAGAACCGGCCGGACCCGCCTTTGCGGTGTTGGCGTTGCCGGTTGCGTCTGCTTCGCCTGTGTCTGTAGGGGTGCTGCCGGTGGCGGTGGTTTCGATGGCGTCGGGGCGGATCCTTGGGTTCGCGGCGCTGTTCATCACGGTGGCGAGGGCTTCGTACTGGGCGTCGGTGGTGTTGATGACGAACTGGTGCAGCCCGCGGCGCCGGCCGCGGTAGAACATGCCCTGCCGGGCCCGCAGTTCCTCCTCGGACGGTTCGGCACCGTCCTGGTCGACGGCGGTTTCCCACGTTCTGGCCACCATCACCAGGGTGTCCGCGTCGGCGTCCGCGGCCTGTCGGACCAGCGACGCTTCCATCGCCTGCAACGCCTCCGGGCTACCGGCGTGGCGGGCCCGGTCCAGGGAATCAACCACCAAGGCCGCGACCTGGCCGCTGACCTCACCGCCGGCCATGGCCTCGGCCAAAACCGGCAACGCCGGCGCACCCGGCTCCCCGTCCAACCGCACCGGCGCGGCGATCGCCTTGCCCACCCGCAGCCGGCGCCGCGCCTCCACAATCCCGATCCCCAACCGGGAGCGCAGATACTCCGCCGTGTTCGCGAACTCCGTCTTGCGGCCGCGCCGCACCCGCTTGGACCCGGACCCCTCCGGGGCCGCTGCGTCCACGCTCCCGGTGCTGATCGCCGCCACCGGGTCCGCCCACTCCCCCGCCCCCGCGGTGACCGACGCGACGGCACCCGCCTCCGCCCCGGCCCCGGCGCTTGCTCCGAGTCCTGCCGTCGCATGTTCCCCGGTGGCGGCGATGTCCGCCCGCTCCACCGCGTGGGCGCCGACCGCCTGCAGGAACTCCACGAGCTTCGAAACACCCTCGACCGCCGCCACCGTATTGACCAGGTCCCGGGTACGCAGGGACCCCGACTCCGCGGGAAAACGGTCGGCAACATCCTGCAGCAGCACACACGCCTGAGCCAGAGATGCTTCCATCTCCCCGGTGCGTTCCAACGGTGCAAGAGCCATACCACAATTTTATTCGTACACAGATTCGATAGCCATCAAAAGGCGCCAATGTGTAGGAGTAGTGGCACGCCACTCAAGCAACTGGTGCACGAGCTTTGATTTCGCGGCAAAGAAAAAGCGGCCGCCTGCGAACGGTGCAGGCGGCCGCTGCAGCTGCCCGCGAACCGTCGGGCAGCTGCACTTCGGTGGTAATCATTTCGCAGCTCCGGGAAGGCGGACCGCAACCGGAGGGTCATCCCCTGTGACCGTCGGAATGCTCACGTGTGAACGTTTCCGGGACCGGGCGCGCCTTTCGGCAGCGCGGCGGAATCCGACAAGGGCGGTACGTAATCTTAGGGGTGACGATGAGGAAATGGTCTGCAATCTCTCTACCATCCTGTAGGCAGTGCCCCTCTAGATCGCAGGCCTGATCCGATAAAAAGAAGCTTGGATCCATCTCCGCTCAGCCGGAGTAGGGGTCACGCTCATCCCACTCCCGTTCCAGCCGCGGCCGCACCCGGAGCCGCACGTTACTGCCTCGACCGGCGCTCCAGAAGGAGTGCAGTCACCCCCCGCCGCAACCGCTGCGACGATCGTGGCGATTAAAAGAAGGGGCAGCAGATCCGAAGGCACGGTCAGTGCCAGGGCCGTCATCGTCAGGACGAAGGCGGCCGTTGCCAGAAGAACCACACATCGCAAGCATCAGTACGAGGGCGGGAGTGATAACGGCAACTCTTAGTTTCATCACGAGTCCTCATAAGTTGTGTAACCCAATGCCCACACACACCCAGCCCTCCGACGGCTCCCACTACAGATGCGAGGGTTCCCAGACGGCCATGTTCGAAACCAGGGCCGGTTCGCGTTCGGCGCCCAATTCAAGGTTCTCCACGATGCTTGCGTTCGCTGTCGAATAAGAACATAGCCAAAAACATGAGGCCAAGTATGGTTACGAGGATGAGTGTCCAATTCGACTCAGTAATCATGAAGTAGATGCCAGCAACCAGCATCAGGACTAGCGGTATGCCCATCATGAGAGTAAGGAATCGCCCTCTTTCACGGTAAGTCCAGACCTGCCCTCTTTTCGGGAACATTGTCACTCCAATCTAACGAAGGGCGTTACCTATCCGCGCCAAGTCTCCGAGGAAAGCAAGATAGTTCAGACCATTTCTATGCTCATGGCGTCTGCTGGGTTGTCCGTTACTAAATTCTGCAAAAAATACCTGTAGTAACGCTCAGCGCGCAACTGGCTCCGAGGAATGACGGTCCCCCATCCCCCGCTCAGAGTGCCCAATCCGAGGGCAATGGAAGCGGCGACCCCGCTCGAGGGGAGTGTCGAGGGTGTCCTGCTGGGCGAAACGTCCAGTGTCAGGGTTGTAGTAGCGGACACCGAACCTGACCCAGCCGGTGGCGCGGGCATGAATGGCTTGCTTGAAGAGGTAGGGGTTTGGGCAACGGCGATGGATGTCTGAAGCGTCACCTTCGTTGAACATTCATTACGTATCCCCAAACTGCAGTCGCGAGCAATACAACAGCGCATAGAAGGATAGCCGCTCTAGGAACGGCTTGACTCGAATCCAAAACGAGCGCGGCGTATAGCGCCGCCAACAGTGCAAAGATCGCCATGGAAATATATACAGCGATGTGCTGCCTCTTACGCATGCCCTGCCTCGATTCGCTTGGGCTGACTGCACTTTAACAAGGGTCCGCAGCTCCGATGCTCGGTGCCCGCGGAGACCACGGCCCAACCACTAGCGGAGCCGCAGCAGCCCCCACTACAGTCCGTCCACGGTGAGCACCGGCGAGAGGACGGGCGGGATGTCCAGCGAGGGCACGCCGAGCTCCTGCTCGACGACGATCGGATCCCGCCCGCCGCCGTATTAGATGCGTGTCCTCGACATGAACCTGCCCCCCCGGTATTGGGACGAGTGTAATGCAGGTCACACAAATAGGAGATAGCCCCGGTCCGAACCTATCGAACCGGGGCTATTTTCCTGTGTCTGTTAGGAGACAGGGTAAAAGTTCCGAAATTTTAGCGCTTCAGGTTGGTCAGTTCCTGCAGCACTTCGTCGGAGGTGGTGATGATGCGGGCGTTGGCCTGGAAGCCGCGCTGCGCGACGATCAGGTTGGTGAACTCCTGCGACAGGTCCACGTTCGACATCTCCAGCGAGCCACCGGCCAGCGTGCCAAGGCCGCCCGTTCCGGCGGTACCCAGCTCGACCTGGCCAGAGTTGGCAGTTGCACGGTACGACGACGAGCCTGCCTTTTCAAGGCCTCCCGGGTTGGTGAAGTTGGCCATGGCGACCTGTGCAACGATGGCCTGCCCGCCATTGCTGAACGAACCCATCAGAGTGCCGTCGGGCGACATAGTGAAGGATTCGAGCGAACCGGCTGCGTGGCCGTCCTGGCTGTCGAAGGCCACCGTACTGAGTCCGGCGTACCCGGTCAGGGCGGATAGGTTGACGGGAATGTTGCCTGCCAATGCGGCAGCGGACGCAGCCGTCGGCTTGCCATTCGCACCGAAGGCAAGGGTCGCGGTGGCAGTCCCGTCAGTCACAGTCCAAGAAGAACCGGACTCTTTGGTGAACTTCAACTGCAGGGTACCCTTCGTCCCGTCCTGGGAAAAGACCTCAATGTCGCGGAACAGTTCCGCGCCGTCGGCAGCTTCGGAGGGCAAGTTGCCAGCCATCACCGCTGATGTCGTCGCCTTAGCCGGCGAGATTGCCGACGGGGACAGATCGATAGCGGTGACCGGGCCACCCGTGGTCACCGCTCCGCCGTTGGCCATCCAGCCCTGCAGGATTGCCCCGTCCGGGGAGACGAGGCGCCCCATGGAATCGAGTTCGAAGGCGCCGGCGCGGGTGTAAAGCTGCTCGCCGCCCTTGGTCGTGACGAAGAAGCCGTCGCCGGAGATCATCATGTCGGTGGCCTTGCCCGTGGCCTGCGAGGAGCCCTGGGTGAAGTTGGTGGAGATGCCGGCCACCTGCACGCCGAGGCCCACCTGAGCGGGGTTGGTGCCGCCGGCTTGGGCCTGCGGGCCGCCAGCGCCCTGCGTCATCTGGGACAGGGTGTCCTGGAACTGCACCGAGGAGGCCTTGAAGCCGGTGGTGTTGACGTTGGCGATGTTGTTGCCGGTGACATCAAGCATGGTCTGGTGGGAGCGAAGTCCGGAGATTCCGGAGTAGAGGGAGCGGAGCATGATCAGCGCCTTTCGGATCGTGGAACGGACGGGTAATTCAGTGATTGGGAAAATTTGGTGGCGGCATAAGCCGGCTTAGGGGGCAGCATCTCAGGCGGCGGCACCCCCGGTGGTACCGGCGTCGCTGGCCGCGCCGTTGGCGCCCGGCGCATCGGTGCCGCTGGCACCCGAGGCAGCACCGGCGTCGTTGGCACCCAAGCCGGAGGCGCCGGCGTCGTTGGTGGCTTCACCCGAACCCGACTCCCCCGGGGCGCCGGCCGCGGTGATCCCGGCGACCAGATCCAGCGGGATTTCCCGGCCGTCCACGATCACCTGCGGGACCGGCCCGGCATAGGACACCGAAGTGGCGGTTCCCGTGACGAGCGAACCGTCCGCGCCGTAGTAGCTGACCTCGCGGCCCACCAGCGCCGCGGCTACGCCACGCATCTGCAGGGAGAAGTTCTCCTCGCTGGTGGTGGTCATGGTCGCGATGCTTTCCATCATGGCCAGCTGCGTGGACTGGGAGATCATCTGGTTGGTGTCCATCGGCGAGCTGGGGTCCTGGTTCTGCAGCTGGGTGACCAGCAGGTGCATGAACATCTCGCCGTCCATGGACTGCTTCGGTGCGCGCACGGGCGGGGCGGTATACGTCGGGGCGACTGTGCCAACGGGCGCGACTGAGTCGGTGGGCATGGTTCTCCTTGTCTCAGGCCAGCACGTCGAGGCTGGTCGATATCCCGTAGGGACGTCTCAGGGCGGATGGGTCGGTGGTGTCCGGGGCCGCGTCTGCGGTGGTTCCGGTGGCCGCGCCGGGGCGGCCTTCCTGCCCCTGGGGGCCGCCGGAGGGCCGGCCGTCGGGGCCGAACTGCATGCCGGGGCGCGCATCGTTCGGGCGGTTCTGGTTGGACAGGTCAAGGTTGGCGTTCAGGCCGGTGGCCGCAAGATCGCGCTTCAGGTCGGCCATGACGACGCGCAAGGCGTCCCGGCCGGCGTCGTTCGGGGCGAAGAGCTCCACGCGGACGCCCTCGCCCGTCACGTGGGCGCGGACGGTGACCGGGCCCAGGTTGTCAGGGGTGACGCTGATGGTCATCACGTGCTCGCCGGGCTTGGCCTGCGAGAGCGTAAAGAGCGGGCGGGCCACCTGCGCGGCGAACGGCAGCTGCTGGTGCGGCGGGACGGGAGCGGGCGCCGTGGCGGGGGCGGCAGCCGTCGGCTGGGACACCGGGACCGGCTGTCCGGCGACCGGCACCTGGAGGCCCGGCTGCAGCTGTTCGCTCTCGCCGCGCCCCGCTGCGGCGGCGGCTGTGGCGGTCGCTGCGGCCACACCAGTCGCGGCCCCGCCGGCAGGAGCGCCCGGTACGGATTGTCCGGGAAGCACGACGCCGGTGGTCGGCTGCGTGGGAATGGTCGCCTGGGCTGCGGGCTGGGTGGGAACCACCAGCCCCACCGGGCCGGCCGGCTGGTTCTGCGCAGCGTCGCCTGTCCCGGCCACCGGCACCACGCCGGTTCCGGCCGCGGGGGTTGTCGCGGCGGCTGTCGCTGCTCCAGCGCCCGGCCCGGGTGCACCGGTGTCTGTTGCGGCAGCACGTGCCAAGGTGGCAGCCGGACTTCCTGCGCGTTCCCCGGCGACGCTCCCGCCGTCAACAGGGCCAGCGGCGGACGCAGTACCAGCCTGGGTTGCGGCTGCTGCGGAGTCGGAAGCTGCCGGGCCAACCAAGCTGGCCCCAGCGGATGCTCCGGCGCCTGCCGTGCCGTCGACAAAGGAGGGCCAGCCGCCAGTACCGAAAAATGCACCGGTTGCACCTGACATCCCGAAGCCACCGCGGCCATCGGAAGCGCCCTCACCGGCGTCCTGCTGGCTTCCGGCGGCAGCATCGGCCGTCACCGGGGACTGAGCCGCGTCGGCACCCACTTCGCCGATCGGCGTACCCACGCTGGTCGGATCGCCGGCGGTGAGGCCTTGCCCGGCCAGGAGCGGCCAAGGTGCCTTAGCGCCGCCGTGACCGGCGACTGCGGCCGCCGGATCAGTGGCTGCAGCGTCGCGGGAAGGAGCAGTAGCGGGACCGGTGGCGGACTCGGCCGTGCCGTTGCCTGGTTGCGATGCTGCACCGCGACAGGTTTCACCCCGGGCAGTTTCAGCCGCCCCGGTTGACTCGGCGGCACCCGCGGCACCGGCGGCAGCCTCGGCACCGCCCCCGGCGGAGGCACCGCCGTCGTGCTTGGAACGCTTGGCGGAAGCAGCGGAACCGTGCCTCAGCGCATCCTGCATGGCGGCGTCGAAGCCGGGAGAAGAGGAGCGCGCGGCAGCCGGCCCGCCGGAACGGGCGGAGGACGCAGGGGCGACGGGCAGGGAGTTCACGGGCAGGCTCATGCGGTTCGTCCCCTCGCCATGGCCGCCTGCGCGGAGGCCAGCAGGTCGGTCAGCTGTCCGGCGGCGCCGGAGCCCTGGCCGCCGTTGATCGAGGCCAGTCCAGTGTTTCCGGTCTGGCCGGAGAGCATGGCGGTGATCGCGCCGGCCGTGCCGTTCTGCCCGGTGAGCATGGAGCTCAGCCCAGTGGACGTAGAGAGCTGGGCTGCGCCGATCAGTTCGGTCAGCGCGCTCTGCTGGTCCGCGCGCAACCCGGCGGCGCCGGCAGCCACCCCGGAACCGGCGCCCGCGGCCTGGACCGAGGACTCCTCGGGCAGGATGCGGCGGATGGTGGTGAGGTTGGAGTCGTTCTCCCAGGCGTCCCGGACCTTAATCGTGTCGCCGGGTTGCGGGGCGTCGATGGCCTTGCCGTTGCCCAGGTAGATGGACACGTGGCCGCCGTCGAAACTGAAGAGCAGGTCGCCGGGCTTGGCGTCGGCCATGGAAGCCACCGGCGTGCCTTCCTTCATCTGGTCCCAGGTGACGCGCGGCAGGTCGATGCCGACGTCGCGGAAGGCGTGCTGCACGAAGGACGAGCAGTCGAGGCCGACGGACGCGTCGTTGCCGCCCCAGACGTAGGGCAGGCCCACGTACTTCTCCGTGGCCTTGATCAGCTCGGCGGCGGTCCCGGTCGCGGCGCCGGTTCCGTTCGCGGCGCCGATCCCGGAAGCGGCGCCGGCGGCGGGGGCCTGGGCTGCCGCCGTCAGCGCGTCGGCGAACGCGCTTGCCGTGGCGCCGCCGGTGCTGCCGGCCGCGGTGGCCCTGGCCGCGGCTTCCGCGGCGGCGGCGGGCTGGGCGAGCTGGGTCAGCGTGGACTGGATCTGCTGGATCCGCCCGAGGGTGTCGGTCATGCTCATCGTCCGTCGCCGCCCCGGGCGCCGGTGGACAGCTCGTCCAGCACCAGCTGTTCGCGCCGCAGCTCCTCGAACGCCTCGGCCGCGAGGTGCCGGGTCTCGAGCTTCTCCAGGCCCACGGACTGCTTGCGCACGGCGAGGAACTCCTGCTGGGCCTGCTGCGCCTCGTTCTGCCGGGCCCGGTCCAGGTTCTCCAGGTCGGCCAGCATGCTGCGCGAGGCGGAGCGGGCCGCGGCCACCGCGTGCAGCGTGGCCGCATCGGAGACTTCGCTGATGATCTCGCCCAACTCGCCGCGGGCAGCGACCACCCGGGCGCCGGATTCGCGGGCGCGATGGTTCGCGGCGGCGAGGTTGCCGGCGGCCTGGTCCTGCTGAAGCTGGCGCAGCCGCAGCAGCCCGGCCAGGGGGAAGGATCGTGTCATCTCTACATACCTCCAAGGGTGCGGGCCAGGCGGTGCAGCTGCTCCCACGACTGCGCGGCCGGCGTCTGGTCATCCATCCGCTGCTGCAGGAACAGGTTGATGTCGTCTTCATGCTGGACGGCCGCGTCCACCAGCGGGTTGGAACCGGGCTGGTAGGCGCCCACGTCCAGCAGGTCCTGCGCGGCCGTGCGGGCCGCCAGCACCTTGCGCAGTGCGCCCGCGGCGCGGGAGTTCTCCGGGCTGTTGACCTTGGACGCCACGCGGGAGATCGAGCCGAGCGGGTCCACGGATGGGTAGTGCCCGGAGACGGCGAGCTTGCGGTCCAGCACCACGTGCCCGTCCAGGATGGAGCGGGCCGAGTCGGCGATCGGTTCGTTGTGGTCGTCGCCGTCCACCAGTACGGTGTACATCCCCGTCACGGAACCTGTTTCGGCGGTTCCGGCGCGTTCCAGCAGCCGGGCCAGCAGGGAGAAGGTCGACGGCGGATACCCGCGGGTGGCCGGTGGCTCGCCGACGGAGAGGCCGATCTCGCGCTGGGCCATGGCCACGCGGGTCAGCGAGTCCATCATCAGCATCACGTCCGCCCCGCGGTCGCGGAACGATTCGGCAATCCGGGTGGCGGTGAAGGCGGCGCGCAGCCGCATCAAGGCCGGCTCGTCGGAGGTGGAGACCACCACGATGGACCGGGCCAGGCCGGCCTCGCCGAGGTCGTCTTCGAGGAACTCGCGGACTTCACGCCCGCGCTCCCCGACCAGCGCGATCACGGAGACCTCGGCGTCGGTGCCGCGGGCGATCATGGACAGCAGCGAGGACTTGCCCACGCCGGAGCCGGCGAACAGGCCCATGCGCTGGCCCTTGCCCACGGTGGTGAGCGTGTCCAGCACGCGCACGCCCAGCTGCAGCGGCGTCTCGATCCGTGCGCGGTGCATGGCGGACGGGGTGTCGTTGTCCAGCGGGACCAGCGAGTCGAAGACCAGCGGCCCCTTGCCGTCGATCGGCCGCCCCATCCCGTCCAACACCCGGCCGAACAGCCCGTTGCCGGTGGGCACCAGCACCGGCGCCCCCTTGGCCTTGGCCGGGGTGCCGGTATTGATCCCGGTGAGCCGGCCCAGCGGCATGCAGCGGATGCTGTCCCGGCCGGTCGCCACGACCTCTGCCTCCACGCCCAGTCCGTCGCCGATGAGCACCAGGTCGCCGATGGCGCAATCAAGGCCAATAATTTCGACGCCGAGGCCCACCACCGAGGAAACCATCCCGTAGCGCGGGGGCCGGGCTGCCGCCAGCGCGCCGGCGAACCGGTCGGCGCGGGGGCGCCAGGCGACGGCGGTCACTGCCGGGCCTCCAGCAGCGCGGCCTTGGCGCGGGCCAGCGCGGCGCCGATCCGCGCGTCCAGGAACCCGTCGGCGAATTCGGTGACGGCGTCCCCGGGCGCGAGCGACGAATCGGGGCTGAAGCTCACGCCGGCCTGCTGCCGCGTCTCCGGCGCCAGCATGGTCAGGTCCGTCGGATTCATCCGCACGGTGTGCACGCGCGAGGCATCAACCCCGGCCAGCGCCCGGGTGAGGGCCGAACGGGCGGAGGCCGCGCCGTCGGACAGTTCATGGCCCAGGATGGCTTCGGCCAGTTCCATGGCCGCGGCGGCCAGGGTGTCCTGCGCGGCGGCAAGTACCGGCGCGGTCCGCTCCTCCAGCGCACGCGTGGCCGCGCCGAGCGCTGCCACTGCGTGCTGCAGGCGGGCACGCGCGTCCGCCATCGCGTCGGCGTGGTCCTGCTCCATCGCGAGCTGGCGTTCGCGCATCAGCTCGGCGCCTTCGCGCATGCCGGCGGTGTAGCCGGCGGAGTGGCCGCGGACCCTGGCCTGTTCGAGCGCCTTGTCCTGCGAGTCGTCATTGCGCAGTTCGGTGTAGCGCAGCTTGGCGAAGGCCCCGGACCCGGTGTTCAGCTCGGGGAAACTCATCCTGGAGAACGCGGCGTCAGTAGACATATTCGTCCTCCTCCGCCCCGCGCTGGACGGTGATGATGCCGCTGGCCTCGAGCTCGCGGATCGAGCGGACGATGTCCGCGCGGGCCTCCTCGATCTGCGACATGCGCAGCGGGCCGGTGGCCTTGATCTCGTCGTCGAGGATGTCGCGGTTGCGCTCGGAGACGTTCTTGCGGATCAGCTCGGTGACCGGTTCGCTCGCGCCCTTCATAGCCACCGCGAGCACCGCGATCTCGATGCCGCGCAGCACCTGCTGCACGTCGCGCGGTTCCAGCTTGGTGATGTCTTCGAAGGTGAGCATCCGGGAGCGGACTTCCTCCGCCAGCTCCGGATCGCGTTCCTCCAGGGCTTCCAGGAGCGCGCGTTCGGTGGCGACGTCGGCGCGGTTGATGATGTCCACCAGCGGCCCGACGCCGCCCACTACCTCCACCTGCTGGCGGGGCACGACGGCGCCGGCCCGCACCTTGAGCGTGTCCGCCACGATCGACACTGCTTCGGGGGTGGCGGTGCCCATGGTGGCGATGCACTGGGCTACCTCCGGCCGCACCGAATCCTCCAGCCCGGCGATCACCGTGGACGCCAGCTCCGGGCGCACGTGCGCGAGCACCAGCGCGATGGTCTGCGGGATCTCGCCGTTCAGCAGCGTGATCAGCTGGGTGGGGTCGGCGTCATCCAGGAACTCGAAGGGTTTCCCGGCCATGGAGGTGGCCAGCCGGTCGAGCACGCCGGCGGCCTTCTCCGCACCGAAGGAGGCGGCCAGCAGGCCGGCGGCAAACTCCCTGCCGCCGCGGGGCCGGCGCCGGCCCTTGACCGTCATGTCGTGGAATTCCTTGAACGCCTCCTCGGCGGTCTCGGGATCCACGCGGCCCATGCTCACGAGCTCGGCCGTGATCAGCTCCGCCTCGGCCTCGCTGAAGCGCTTCATGACCTCGGCGGCCCGGGCCTGTTCCATCTGCATCAGCACCACCGCCACCTTCTGGGTGCCGGTCAACGTGGTCAGTAACTCGCTCATGCGTTCTGCTTGTCATCCATCAGGGAGCGCAGGAAGTCGGCGGTCTTGTCCGGTTCCTGGGCAGCCAGGGCGTCGATTTCCGCCCGCTTGCGGTTCATTTCCTTCTGCTCGTCGGACAGCTCCGGCGGGCCGGCGAGCTCCAGTGCCGTGGTGTTCGGGCCGGTGACCACGGGGATCGGTTCCGGGACGATGATGGGTTTCGCGGGGAGCTGCAGGTCCTGCGGCGCCTCGATCTCGGGCTGGAAATCCTGCAGTTCGCCCAGGTCCACCGGCTCGCGGTTTTGCCGCCGCGACCATCGGGCGTAGACCAGCAGGGCGATGATCACCAGCAGGATGATGCCGGCGGTGATGATGGCGGTGCGGATCAGTTCGGCCTGGCGCGCGGCTTCCTCGGCGGCCTGCGCGGCGGCGAGCGCCTCGGCGGCCTCCTGCGCGCCGGCGGTGTTGAACGGCACGAGTTCGACCGTGACCTCGTCCCCGCGGTCGGCGTTGATGCCGGCGGCGGTGGTCACCAGGTCCTCGATGTTGGCCACGTTCAGGGCCCCGGCGGCGTCGGCGTCCAGGGCCACGGACACGGTCTGGCGGTTGATCGCCCCGGCCGGGATGGCGCGGGTCTCGGTCACCTTGTTCAGGGCGTTGTTCTTGGTCTCCGACTCGGAGGTGAAGGTCCCGTCGCCGCCGGTGTTGCCCGGTACGGCGATGTTGTCCGGGCCCAGCACGCCGGCCGCTCCCCCGCCGGTCCCCTCGTACTCTTCGGTCTGCGCGGACTCGTTCAGGGCCGGCGCGCCGTCCGGCGTCGTGAAGGTCTCTTCCACACGCTCGGCGGACTCGTAGTTCATGTCCGCGGCAACCACCACGGAGGAATTGCCGGGCCCGACCACGCGGTCCAGCATGCTCTGCACCGAGGCGCGCACGCGCTCCTCGTAGTCGGAGGCCTGCTTGTCCGCGGAGCCGGTGGCGCCCACACCCACCGCGGAGAGCACGGTGCCGGCGGCGTCGATGACGGCGACGTTTTCCGGCTTCATGCCGTCGATCGAGGCGGAGGTCAGGTGAACGATGGCCTGGACGTGGTCGGCGGACAGGGTGGTCTTTTCGGTGTCCACAAACACGGAGGCGGTGGCCTCGCCCTTCTCGGAGACGAAGACCGTCTCCTCTGGGATGGCCAGCCGTACGGAGGCGGTCTTGACGCCGTCGAGTGCCTCGATGGTGGAGGCCAACTCGCCTTCCAATGCCCGCTTGTAGGTGACCGACTGCTGGAACTCGGAGGACGTCACGCCCATGTCGTCCAGCAGCGAGTAGCCGCCGGTGGACGAGCTCGGCAGGCCGGCCGCGGCGGCCTTGAGCCGCTGGTCGTAGACCTTGTCCTCCGGCACCAGGATGGTCCCGCCGCCGTTGGTCAACTCGTACGGCACCCCGTCGGTGCGCAGCTGCTCCACGATGGTGTTCGCGTCGGCCGCGGCCAGCCCGGAAAACAGCGGTGTGTAGGAGGGCTTGGACGCCCACGTCGTCAGGGCGGCAATGCCGAGCACGACGACGGCGATGCCGATGATCGCGATGGTGCGCTGGGCGACGGTGAACTCGCTGACGGTTTTGCCCAGCCGGGAGAACCAGGAGGAGACCTTGCCGGGCATCAGGCCTGCATCCTCATGATCTCGTTGAAGGCGTCAACGCCCTTGTTCCGGACGGCTGCCACGAGTTCCAGCGTCACGGCGGCGCGGGTGGAGGCCAGGGTCGCGTTGTGGATGTCGTTCAGGTCGCCGGTAACGGCCTGGATGGCCAGTTCATTGGACGTGGACTGCAGTTGCTGCAGGTTGTCGATGGCACCGGTCAGGGAGGTGGCAAAGCCGACGCCGTTGGTGGCCTGCGGAGCCTCGGCGGCCGGCAGGTAACCGGTGCCGGTCACGCCCTGAATCGGCGGAATGGAAGAGAGCGGCATCAGTTGCGTCCAATCTGGAGGGCGGCCTCGTAGGTCGTCTTCGCCCGGTCCACCACGGCCGCGTTGGCCTGGTAGCCGCGCTGGGCCAGGATCAGGTTGCCCATCTGCTGGGACAGGTCGATGTCCGGGTAGCGGACGTAGCCGTCCTCGTCCGCCAGCGGGTGGTCGGGCTCGTGGACCATGCGGCCCTCGGCCTCCCCGAATTCGGCCCCGGCCACGTAGACACCGGAAACGCCCTGGCCTTCCTGGGCGATCACGTAGCGCGCCTGGAAGGCCGCGCCGTCGGTGCTGGTGGCGTTGTTCGCGTTGGCGAGGTTGTCGGAGACGGCGTCCAGCCACTTGCGGTGGACGGTCAGGCCGGTCCCGGCGATTCCAATGGCGTCGAAAGTCATCAGTTGGTCCTCATCGCCGTGCGGACGCCGCTGAAAGGACTCTCGGCGGCACGGGCTGCAAACTGGTAGCGCAGCACTGTTTCAATGTTGGAGAGCGTCTCGGTGTCCAGGTTGACGTTGCTGCCGTCGAGCCGGGTGGGCTCCAGCGAGCGTTCCATCGTGGCACTGGCGCTGCCGTTCCCGTGGGCCACCGATTTCGCGAGTGCATCCTCGAACTGGACGCGCTGCGCATGGTAGCCGGGGGTGTTCACGTTCGCGATGTTGTTGGCGATGGCGCGCTGGCGCATGGCGAGGCCGTCCAGGGCGCTCTGCATGGCAGCCCCCGTCACAGATTCGAACACAGCAAAGACCCGTCTTACTACTGGCATGTGGGCGGCCGATCCATGGCCTGTTCTGTGAGCGATCCGTGCTCACTATCCAGTTATCGGCAGAAGACGGGAGTGCGTTAGGTGAATCTTGAGATTGGTTAACCGTTTACGTCGAGGTAGACGGAACGACCAGAAGTACCAGGGGTGGGAACGGCATCCAGAAGCGCGGATTCCTGCCGGTTTTGCCGCATCTCGGCGCGCAATTCCCGGATCACTGCCTGCTGCGCGGCGGCGAGCTCTGTCGCCCGCTCCACCAGCTCGTCCGGAATCGGCCCCAGCCCCTGCGGGGCCTTCCACCGCGCGACGGCGGTGCGCGGGCTGCTCACTGCCGCTTCATCGGTCTTGTCCCCGGGGAGAGCAACTTCGGCGGGCGCGCTGCCATGGCCACCGGTCTCGGCAGTTCCGGTGAGTCCGCCGGCATGGCCCCCGGTCTCGGCCGTTTCGTTGAGTCCACTGCCATGGCCACCGGTCTCGGCCGTTTCGTTGAGTCCGCTACCTTGGCCACGGGTCTCGGCCGCCTCGGCGAGAGCCAGTTCGAGTTCGTCCAGCACGGCCGTCCAGCGCTCCAGCGCGGAAACTTCGCCCTCCGGCACGTCAGGCGATGCCAAGTTCGCCGCCGAGGCCGGCGCCACGGGCAGGCTGTGCCGGGAGCTGCCCTGCGGCCTCGTGCCAGGCCTCGCGCAGCGGCTCCAGCAGTTCGATGCATTCGCGGGTCCGGGCCGCATCGCGGTGGATGTTCGCGTTCATCATCGCGGTCAGCGTGTAGGTGTAGAGCGCTTTCAGGCCCTCTCCCCCGTCCCACACGTCCGTCTTCAGCGAGGACATCAGTTCGGACACGATGGCCTGCGCATGGATCAGATTCTCGGACGCCACCGACCAGTGCTGGTTCTGCTGCGCGGCCTCCGCCCGGTTCAGGTCCAAGAGCAGCCGGTCATACAACATGGTCAGCAGCCGGGCGGGCGTGGCGGACATGATCGCGTCACGCTGGAACTGGTTGCGCTTGGCCTGGGCTCCGAAGCCCGGCCCGTATGTCAGTGTCATTTCTTCGTGCTCCCCCATGAGGGCAGGGTGGCCAGCTGCGAGTTGAGCCAGTCCCCCTGCGACTGCAGGCCGTTAAGCGTTACTTCAAGTTGGGCCCAAGTCCGTTCGAGTGTAGAGCGGCGCATCGCCAGCCGGGTATCCCACTCGGCAACTTGATCATTCATGCTGCGGACCAGGGATTCCTGGCCTTGGATTCGCTTGGTGATGGCGCCGTCGTACTTGTCCGAGGCATCCGTTGCAGCCGTAGCCACGCGACCGGCGATCGTCTGGACCACCTTCTCGACCCACGCAGAGTCTTGCGTCATCGCCTTGCCGAACTTCTCGGCATCAAACTCAATCGAGCCGTCCTTGGTGATGCTGATGCCTATTTCCGACGGCGACCGTCCGTCGATGGGGCTGATGGCAGCGGTCATCATGCGCTGCTGAATATCGCGGACGCTGCTGTCCCCTGTGAAGATTCCGCCCTTGGTCGTCGTTGACCCTGTGGACGTGGAGACGTTCACGGATGAGTTCTTGGAGATGAAGGCGAACAGATCCTTCAAGCCGTCGGCCAGCGCCTTGGCCTTTGCGGTCACGGCTTCATCGTCGCGAGTGATCGTGATAGTCGACTTATCCCCGGAAACCGCGTCGGCCCCCAAGGTGACGCTTACACCCGGCAGGAGGTCAGTGAACGTATTAGTGGACGAGGAGATTGTTTGCAGGCCACCCCAGATGGACACCTTTGCATCCACAGGAGGTGTGACTTCCGCAAATACAACCGGGGTTCCTTGGAAAGCGATGGAGAATCCACCTGCTTCGCCCGTTTCTTTTGCCGCGAACTGCAGGCGATATTGGGGGTTCGCTGGGTCTGTTCCGACTGACACCTTTGTCGCTGTAACTCCAACCCCGGATTGGTTGATCTCACCAACGATTTGGTCAAGGGTCTTCCCAGCAGTATCAACTTCCACTTTGCCGTCTTGGAGGGCAATGGTGAGACGTGTAGCCGTCTCAGGCCAGTCGCTCAACAAAGCCGAGACGGATACCTGAGCCTTCGCCAATTGGACGACTTCCAAGTCAATGCCACCGGCCGAAGCTCCTTCGGCAGCTGCAACAGAGATCTTCTCCGAACTGCTGGTGCCGGAGTAGATGTTCAAAGAATTGGCTTTGGACGTCTCGGTCGCCGTTTTTCCGAGATCGGCGATCCGCGTGTTCAGCCCTTGGAGAGCGCTGACCAGCGTCTGGGTGCTGGAAACCTTGTTTTTCAGGAGTGATTGCGGGCGCGCTTCCAGCTGCATGAGCTGATTAATCATGGTGGCGGTATCCAAACCGCTGACCATGCCGCCGATCGAAAACGCCACGCCAGTTCCTCCTGAAAGAAGCCTGTTTACTAGAAGAAATGCTGACGCCCGGCAGCGAAGAGTGTGAGGTCCAATTCGTTCGCCTCGCTGCCGGGCCGCATTCAGCCGTTAGCTACCCGGATTTAGCCGAGGAGCTGCAGCACACCCTGGTTGATCTGGTTGGCCTGAGCCAGCATCGCAGTGCCGGCCTGGGACATGATCTGGTTCTTGGTGAACTTAGCCATTTCCGAAGCCATGTCGGTGTCGCGGATACGGGATTCCGAAGCCGACAGGTTTTCCGCAGAAACATTGATCGACTTGATCGCGGTCTCGAAGCGGTTCTGGGAGGCGCCGAGATCCGCACGCTGACCGGAGACGTTCTTGATAGCCGCATCGATCGCCTTGATCGTGTCCTGGGCCTCGACGTTGGTGCCAACCTTGAAGACGTCACCGGCCATAGTCGTTGCTACACCGGCCGCATCAGTGATGTCGCCCTTCGCCAGACCTGTGACCGCAGTTGCAACATTGCCGAGGTTGACGGTCAACGCGTTGTCGGCAGAGCCGTCTGCGCCAATCTGGAAGGTCATCGTGCCGCCCTGCAAGAGCTTGGCTCCGTTGAAGTTGGCAGAAGAGGCAACACGAGCCAGTTCCTCACCCAACTGCGTTGCTTCTTTAGCGATCGCACCGCGGGCGTCGGCGTTGTTCGAGTCGTTCGCGCCCTGAACGGCAAGATCGCGCATGCGCTGCAGGATGGAGTGGACCTCGGTGAGCGCACCTTCAGCGGTCTGGATAACCGAGACACCGTCCTGGGCGTTGCGGGCGGCAACGTTCAGGCCGTTGACCTGCGAGCGCAGGCCCTCGGAGATGGACAGGCCGGCTGCGTCATCGGCAGCGCGGTTGATGCGCAGGCCGGTGGACAGCTTCTCCAGGGACTTGGAAATGTCGTTCTGGGTGTTCGACAGGTTGCGGTACGAGTTCAGGGCCGCAACGTTGGTGTTAATGGCGAAAGCCATGATGAAACTCCTCCATGAGATGGTACAAATTCACCGGCCCGTCCATGGGCTGGCACTTGTAGCTATCGGAGGATTACGAGGATCCGTTAGGAGAAGTGCAAAGAATTTTTCGCGGTGCGGGCCGCCGGGGCCGGCCGCTGCGAACGGGTCAAGAAACCGCGGCCCGTGGCTGGGTGGCGGCGAAGCGTGTAATCCCGCCGATGGTCTGGTCGGCCAGCGCAGTCAGGTACGCCTTCCGACGGGAGGGAGCGATCCGCGACTCGGGCACATGGCCGGCACCGTCGTCGTCGGAATAGTGGGTGTGCAGGCCGTCTCGGAGGAGGCGGATGGCCTCGGAGCGCTGCTGGGAGACGGCCGAGTGGGTAGCGCCGAGCTCTTCGGCGATTTCCTTCACGGTGCGGTCCTCGAAGTAGATTTGCTCCACGATGTAGCGCATCTTCGCGGGAAGGTGGTGCACGGCGGCCTTCAGGAAGGCCAGCCGCTCCTCGGTGAGGAGTGAGCCTTCGGGCGACGCCGTCTCGGAGACCAGGAATTCGGCCGTGGTGTCATCCAGGGCGGAGACGGTGCGGGAGGCATCGTCTATGGCCGCCTCCGCGGTTGGGCGGTCCACCCCGAGAGCGGCGGCAAGCTCGTCGACGCTCGGGTAGCGGCCGAGTTCGGCGGTCAGGGTTTCGCGGACGGACAGCGTTTGTTTGATCCGCTTGCGAACGGAGCGGGGAGCCCAGTCGATGGCACGCATCTCGTCGGCAAAGGCGCCGATGATGCGGCGGCGGGCAAAGGCGCCGAAGGGGACGCCGAGATCCGGGTTGAAGGCGTCGGCGGCGGTGATGAGGGCTACCGAGCCGGCAGAGGCGAGGTCGTCGCGGGAGAGGTGGGTGGCTTTGGCACACACTTCGGAGACCAGATATCCGACGAGCGGGAGGTTCTCAACCACCAGTGCATTACGGTCAGCACGATTCACTGACATGTCCCCCTCCGTGCCCAGAAATACGTCGACGATCGATCCTGCTACCGAGGGGTGCGGCCCCGGAATGAACGATTCATCTCTTGGTGAAACCTACCATCAAATGCTCCTTACGCAAGGGTATGTGCGGCCGATAGATAGGAATGTAGCCATGCCGTTACTACTTGTTCATCCAGTGCGGCTTTTTGACGCGGACCCGCGGGGGTTGTGTCCGCAGAATCAACCAGGGGAGGTGCCTGACATGGGAGCCCATGAACTGTCCGCCATGCTGTGGCACGAACGCGAACTTCTTGAACTGCTGGTCTTCAAACTCGAGGAGGAGCAACTGCTCCTGACCGCCGGCAAGTCCCGGTGGCTGCAGCATGCCACCCGGGAGGTGGAACAGGTGTTGGAGCGCCTTCGCGACGCCGGCCTGGCCCGCACGGTGGAGGTGGCCGCACTGGCCCGGGAGTGGGGTACGCCGGAGGGCGCCACGCTGCGGGAGCTGACCGAACAGGCCCCGGTGGGTCCTTGGGGCGAGATCTTCACGGGACATCTGCAGGCGCTGACCCAGCTGACCCTGCAGATCCGCGAACTGCGCGACGTGAACGAGAAGTTCCTGCGTGCGGCGGCCCGCTCCACCCAGGAAACGCTGGCCAATTGCAATCCCGATGCCGGGACCTACGACTCGCAGGGGACGGCAGGGCTTTCGGGCAACCGCTCCCAGCTGTTCGACACAACGATCTGAGGTTTTCGCAGTGAGTACCTTTAGCGGCCTGAACACCGCGTACACCGGTCTGGTGGCCGCCCGCCAAGGTTTGAACGTGGTGGGCCAGAACATCGCCAACGCCAATACTGAGGGCTACACCCGCCAGCGGGTCAGCACCTCGTCCATCGGAGCCCTCGACCGCACCGGCCTGCTGACCGGCGGAGTGCAGATCGGCCAAGGCGTTTCCGTGGACGCGATTGCGCGTCTGGGTGACATGCACCTGGACACGCGCGTTCGGTTCTCGGCCGGTGTCGCCGGCTATTCTGCCGTGCGCGCCAATACGATGTCTGGCCTGGAAGCGTCGCTGCGCGAGCCGGGCCAATACGGCATCTCGACGCAGCTTCAGGAGTTCTGGGCTTCCTGGCAGGCCCTGTCGAACCGGCCGGATGACGGCGCCGCCGGCGCGGTGGTGCTGGAAGAGGCGAACATCCTGGCCAACATGGTCAAGCGCGGTTACCAGGAAGTCCGCGAGCAGTTCTCCCGCCTGCGCTCCGATGTGGACACGATGACCGCGGAGGTCAACGGCGCTGCGTCCCAGGTAGCCAACCTCAACGAGAAGATTCGTTTTGCCGTCGCCAACGGGGGCTCCGCGAACGAGCTGATGGACCACCGCAACCTGCTGACCGAACGGCTGGCTGCCCTCACCGGGGCCACGGTTCGCCACGGCAGCGACGGGCAGGTGGATGTGCTGATCGGCGGCAATGCGATTGTCACCGGTTCCAGCGCCCAAAGAATCGCCGTTACAGCGGACTCGGATACGGATATTTCAGGCACCAAAGGCGTGAGTCTCGAGTGGGCGAGTCCGAGTCGGATTGGCATGCCGGTGGTTCTCGGCAGCGGTGAAATAGCAGGCGCGATCTCCATGCTGAGCGGCACCGATGGCGGCCCGCTGCGAAGCGCAGCCAAGGACTACAACGACTTCGCCACCGAGCTGGCGCGCGTTGTGAACGACGTCCACACCACAGGCGTAACGCGTGGCGGTACGGCCGGAAGCGATTTCTTCAGCTTTCCCCCATCGAGTGACGGCGTGCCTGCCGCGCTGGGAATCTCCGTATCAGTCACCGGCGTCGCACAGTTGGCCACCGGTTCCGCGGCCTCGGGCGGCAGCCTCGACGGTTCAAATGCAGACAAGATGGCCCAGCTCGGCATCGGCTCCGAATCTCCGGATCGATTTTGGGAGAACATTGTCACCACCATCGGTGTAGCCGCAAAGACGGAGCTGCAGCAGTCCAACCTCGCGGACATCGCGTCCCAGTCCGCCAAGACGTTGCAACTGTCCAACGCGTCGGTGGACATGGACGAAGAGAACGTCAACCTGCTGACATACCAGCACGCCTACCAGGGCGCGGCTCGAGTCATGACGGCGATTGATGAAATGCTCGATACGTTGATCAACCGCACCGGTTTGGTCGGGAGGTAGCCATGATTTCACGAGTCACTAACCAAACGATGAGCAGCTTCGCGCAGCGCAACCTGCAGGACAACATGGCGCGTATTGCCAAGCTGCAGGAGCTGGCCGCAGGAGAGTCGCTGATTGCCCGCCCCTCGGACAACCCGACGGGCACCGCCGATTCCATGCGCACTCGTGCGGATATGCGCGCCAACGCGCAATACAAGCACAACATCGACGACGCCAATGGCTGGCTCACCACCACCGACTCCGCGCTGGGCACAGTCACCGATTTGCTCAACAAGGCCCGCGACCTGACGATTCAGGCCTCCAATGGTTCCCTCTCGCCAACGGCACGCGAGGCGGTCGCCTTGGAGCTCGGAAGCATCAAGGAAAGCCTTTTGGCTGCGACTCGGACGCAGTACCTGGGACGCAACGTGTTTGCGGGGAACTCCGACAAACCGGACGTATATAAAGACTCCCTAACCGCCCCAACCGCGCCGTACACCGTGACCGAACCGAACGCCACCGGCGTGGAGCGTCGCATCGGACCCGGGGCACACCAGACGGTACGCGTCGATGCCAGCGCTGCTGCGGTCTTCGGCGACGATTCCACGGGCACGGGCCCGTCGGTCTTCGCCCTGCTGGATTCAATGATCGCAAAGCTCAACGGCACTGGCAGCGTCAGCGAAGACTTAAACGCCATCGACGCCCGGCTGAACACCGTGATCAACGCGCGCGCCGAGGTCGGCACCCGCCACGCCCAGATCCTGAAAGCCCAGGAGACGAACTTGGACGAAGCTGTTTCGCTTGAAGCCCGCCGCTCCGGAATCGAGGATCCGGATATCGGAAAGGTCATCCTGGACCTCAAGATGCAGGAAGTGGCTTATCAGGCCGCCCTGCAGGTCACCGCGCGGGTGCTGCAGCCGACGCTGATGGACTTCCTGCGATGAGCGCCGCGCTGACCTTCGTGGCCCCTCCCCCGGGACTGGCACCGCTGGTTAATTTCACCCTCGACGAGATCGCGGGCGCGGCCGGCCTGTACTCCCTTCAGGCCGTGGCCGAACCGGGCAAACGCCTCTTCGTCCTGGACGCGGCGACCTACCTGAACCAGTACACCCCCGTGATTTCCGACGACGACCGTGCCGCCCTGGACCTCAATGCCTCCGAGGACGCCATGGTGCTGGTGGTGGCCAACCCCGGCGAATCGGGCGCCACCGTGAACCTGATGGCCCCGATCGTGGTCAACGTGCACACCGGCGTCAGCGCCCAAGTCATTCTGGAAGGCCAGGACTGGCCGCTCCGTGCCGAACTGACACCGCAGGCCGCCTAGCTTCACCCGCCGATCGCGTGACACGGCGGTAACGGCTGAAGAAGTCAGACGTCTGAAACTATTGAGCTGACGGCGGCTACCGTGCAAGAGTTATGCCCACGGTCCAAGGGACCTGCTGGGGGATCCGGAATCACCGGTTATGGCTTCCGGCGGCTTATGGGGGAACCGCCGGAAGCAACCACCCTCACCCCTCGTCCGGATCCGCGCGTTTTGCCCGGGTCAGCTTTGCCCGGCGCAGCAGTTCGCCGCCGTCGGGGTAGAGCACCTCTTCCAGCACCAACGGGTGCGGCGGAGCCAGCTTGCTCTTCGAGTCCCTTACCTTCGCCAGCATCCGGTCGCGCAGCCACTCCGGCGCCTGCTCGCCGCTGCCCACCAACAACGATGCGCCGATCAGGGCACGCACCATGTTGTGGCAGAACGCGTCGGCTTGCACCGTGGCCGTGACCACGCCGTCGCCTCCTCGGGCGAATTCGAACTTCTGCAACTCCCGAATGGTGGTGGCGCCTTCCCTGGGCTTGCAGAACGCCAGGAAGTCGCCGATGCCCAGGAGCCCGGCGGCTGCGCGGTTCAGGAGATCGACGTCGACGGCGTGCTTGTGCCACAGCGTCGTGTTGCGAGACAGCGGGTCCCACGTCTCGGCCCGGTCGGCGATCCGGTAGCTGTAGCGGCGCCAGAGGGCGGAGAACCGGGCGTCGAATCCGTCGGGGGCGACGGCGGCGCGCTTAACCTCGATGGCCCCGGCAAGGTCCCGATAGGGTACCGGGGCGCCGACGCGGCCGCCGAGCACCTTGGCCAGCACGCCGCGCAAGCGCCGGACCAGGGCTTCGGCGGGATCGACCTCCCGGCTGCGGGCCAGGCCGTGCCACTCCCCGGGGTCCAGGTCAAAATGCACCACCTGCCCGCGAGCGTGGACCCCGGCGTCGGTGCGGCCGGCAACCGTCAGCCGGATCGGCCGGCGGATCATGATTGCCAGCGCCTCCTCGAGCGCGCCCTGCACGGTCAGCCGGCCGGGCTGCACGGCCCACCCGCTGAAGGGGCCGCCGTCGTACGCAAGATCCAGGCGGACACGCAAGGGCCCGCCGTCCCGGCCGGGGACGGGGGAAACAGTCGGAGGCATGGATTCCATGCTACCGGGAGCCCCCCGAGTCCTCCGGATGCCGCCGGCGCCCGCGGATGGTTGCGGGCCGGCGACCTGCCAGGCATCGGCGGACTGTCGACGGGGGCGGGCATTCGGTCTATGTTGCTGGGACAGCGCCCGCACTCACGGGCGGGACCGCGAGGTTCGGAGGAGCGATGGCAGGCAGCCCCGGAACGGCAACCACCACGGATCACAACCGCCGGATCGCCCTGCCCGGGATCGTCCTCGGGGTGGGGCTCGGCGGCTTCGTGGACGGCATCCTGTTACACCAGATCCTGCAGTGGCACCACATGCTCACGAGCGCGGACACCGCGAACATCGACGTCGGTTCGTATCCGGCGAGCACCGTCCACGGCCTGCAGATGAACACACTGTGGGACGGGCTGTTCCATACGGTGACCTGGCTGGCCGTGCTGATCGGGCTGGGCCTGTTGTACTCGCGGGTGACGACCTCGCGCGGACGGGTCTGGGCATCCCGGACCCTCTGGGGCTGGATGCTGCTCGGCTGGGGACTCTTCAATCTCGTCGAGGGGATCATCGACCACCACATCCTCGCCATTCACCACGTCATCGGCGGCGAGTACCAGATGCTGGCCGACATTCTCTTCCTGATATTCGGGGCGCTGCTGGTGATCGGCGGCTGGCTGCTGCAACGGTCCGGGCGGGTGGTAGACCTGAGGGCTGGCACCCCCGGGCGGGAACCGGCGTGATCGGCGCCCACTCAGCCCACAACCATCAGCCGGCAGTGTTCGACGGCGTGCTGCCGCCGGCCCTCGTGGCGGCGGCGGCCGTAGCCTACCTGGCGTTGGCGTGGCTGCGGAGCCGCGAGGACCGCGGCTGGAGCCGCCGGCGGACCGTTTCCTTCCTCGCCGGCGCGCTGTTGTTGGCGCTGGGCCTCGCGCCGCAGCTGATGCCGCTGCCGCCGGGCGGGCTGCCGGCCCACATGGTCCAGCACCTGCTGATTGGCATGTATGCGCCGATCGGCCTGGTGCTTGGTGCGCCGGTGACTCTGCTGCTGAGGTCGGTGCCGCGCCGTTGCGGCAGGGTGATCGGAAGGGTGCTGCGCTCACGCCCGGCCCATCTGGTGGCCAACCCCGTGACTGCGCTGGTACTCACCCTCGGCGGGCTGGCGGGGCTGTACTTCACGCCGCTCTACAGCCTCGCGGCGGACACCCCGCTGCTGCACCACGCCGTCCACCTGCACTTCCTGGCCGCCGGCTGCCTCTTCGCCTGGGTGATCGCCGGGCCCGACCCGGCACCGCGCAGGCCCTCCGTGCCGGCGCGGCTGGTGGTGCTGGGCGTCGCCATCGCCGGCCATGCGGTCCTGTCCCAGTTGCTCTACGCGGGGCTGTTCGTCCAGGTCCCGGCGCCGGCCGCCGAGCTGAGGCTTGCCGGCGAACTGATGTATTACGGCGGAGACGTTGCCGAGCTGCTGCTGGCCTTCGCGCTGGTGTCGACGTGGCGGCCCCGGGGCATGCCGCTGGCCAGCCGGCCGATTCCCGTCCACGACGCTGAACCGCGTCGCGGCGAACCGGCCGCACCAAGCTCCCGCGGGACCGGACCCCGCGCCCCCGAGGCGGGCCCCGGCGTCGTTATGGGGGGCTTGAAGATACGAAAAAGCCCGCCGCCCCGGAAGGGGACGGCGGGCTTCAAGCAGTGAAGGCGAAGAACTACTTCTTCTCTTCGGCAGCTTCCTCGGCGGACTCGGCCGACGGAGCGGACTCTGCGGACTCGGGAGAGTCAGCGGAATCGCCGGACTGCGCCGACTCGGGCGATTCAGCGGACTCGGCCGAAGCGGTCTCTTCCTCGACCGGAGCCGGGGCAGCCTTGGCCGTGGCCTTCTCGGCCTCGTTCACGACGGCCTGCTTCGGGGACACCGGCTCCATCACCAGTTCGATGACGGCCATGGGGGCGTTGTCGCCCTTGCGGTTGCCGATCTTGGTGATGCGGGTGTAGCCGCCGTCGCGGTTGGTCATCACCGGCGCGATGTCGGTGAACAGCTCGTGCACGATGCCCTTGTTGCTGATCACTGCCAGCACGCGGCGGCGCGAGGCCAGGTCGCCGCGCTTGGCGAACGTGATCAGGCGCTCGGCGAACGGGCGCAGGCGCTTGGCCTTGGTGACCGTGGTGGTGATCCGCTTGTGCTCGAAGAGCGCGGCGGACAGGTTGGCGAGCATCAGGCGCTCGTGGGCAGGACCGCCTCCGAGGCGCGGACCCTTAGCGGGGGTAGGCATTATGTTTTCTCCTCAATGGTGCCGCTGTGCGCTCCCGAGCGCCGTGGCGGCAGAATTCTTGCGTTTTAGAGTTCGTCCTCGAAGGTTTCGTCCTCGTCGATGGCTGCGGCGCGGGCAGCCAGATCGAATCCAGGGGGCGAATCCTTCAGCGACAGACCCAGTTCCACCAGCTTTGCCTTGACCTCGTCGATGGACTTGGCACCGAAGTTGCGGATGTCCATCAGGTCGGCCTCGGAGCGGGCTACGAGTTCACCCACGGTGTGGATGCCCTCACGCTTAAGGCAGTTGTAGGAACGGACGGTCAGTTCCAGGTCCTCGATAGGCAGGGCCATGTCGGCAGCCAGGGCGGCGTCCGTGGGGCTCGGGCCAATCTCGATGCCTTCGGCGGCGGTGTTCAACTCGCGGGCCAGGCCGAACAGTTCAACCAGGGTGGTTCCGGCAGAGGCGACGGCGTCGCGCGGTGCAATGGAGGCCTTGGTTTCGACGTCGACAATCAGGCGGTCGAAGTCGGTGCGCTGCTCAACACGGGTTGCCTCAACCTTGAAGGTCACCTTCAGCACCGGCGAGTAGATGGAGTCGACCGGGATGCGGCCGATCTCCTGGTCGCCGGACTTGTTCTGGGCTGCCGACACGTAGCCACGGCCGCGTTCGATGGTCAGTTCGAGTTCGAACTTGCCCTTCTCGTTCAGCGTGGCGATGTGCAGGTCCGGGTTGTGGAACTCCACGCCGGCCGGCGGCGCGATGTCCGCGGCGGTGACGACACCGGGTCCCTGCTTGCGCAGGTAGGCAACCACGGGCTCGTCGTGCTCGGAGGAGACAGCCAGGTTCTTGATGTTCAGGATGATCTCGGTGACATCTTCCTTCACACCCGGCACGGTGGTGAACTCATGCAGCACGCCGTCGATGCGGATGCTGGTGACGGCAGCCCCCGGAATCGAGGACAGGAGCGTGCGGCGGAGGGAGTTTCCGAGGGTGTAGCCAAAGCCCGGCTCCAGCGGTTCGATGACGAACCGGGAGCGGTTATCGGCCACTACTTCTTCAGTAAGGGTGGGGCGCTGTGCAATGAGCACTTAGATTTCCTTTCAGCGAGCATCCGCTATATGACGCAGCACGAATTGGTGGAAAAGGGCGGCTGGTCAGCCTCCAGCGTGGAACTTTCGGCCGCCGACAGAGTCTCCCGCAAAAGTGGGAGGAATCTGTGCGGCGGCCAAAAGTATCCTTGGGCTGTTTAGACGCGGCGGCGCTTCGGCGGACGGCAACCGTTGTGCGCGCTGGGGGTGACGTCCTGGATGGAGCCAACCTCGAGGCCAGCGGCCTGCAGCGAACGGATTGCGGTCTCGCGTCCGGATCCCGGGCCCTTCACGAAGACGTCGACCTTCTTCAGGCCGTGCTCCTGGGCACGCTTGGCGGCCGATTCGGCAGCCATCTGCGCGGCGAACGGGGTGGACTTGCGGGAGCCCTTGAAGCCAACCTCGCCGGCCGAGGCCCACGAGATGACGGCACCGGTCGGGTCCGTGATGGACACGATGGTGTTGTTGAAGGTGCTCTTGATGTGCGCCTGGCCCAGCGCGATGTTCTTCTTGTCCTTGCGACGCGGCTTGCGTACCGCTCCACGAGTCTTGGGGGGCATTGCTTCTCCTACAAAGTTGGTTGGTAGCTATCTGACCGGCTGGGAATCAGCGGGTCTTCTTCTTACCGGCGACGGTGCGCTTCGGGCCCTTGCGGGTGCGAGCGTTGGTCTTGGTGCGCTGTCCGCGGACGGGCAGGCCACGGCGGTGGCGGATGCCTTCGTAGCTGCCGATCTCAACCTTGCGGCGGATGTCGGCTGCAACTTCGCGGCGGAGGTCGCCTTCTACCTTGTAGTTGCCCTCGATGAAGTCACGCAGCTGCACGAGCTCAGCGTCGGTGAGGTCCTTGACGCGGGTTTCCGGGCTGATGCCGGTCTCCGCGATAACCTGCTCTGCACGGGTCTTACCCACGCCGTAGATGTAAGTCAGGGCGATAATTACCCGCTTTTCGCGGGGAATATCTACGCCAGCGAGACGAGCCATAGTGGCGGTTCTCCTTGTTGTATCCGGAGGTCTGAAGCAGCGCGGCCCCGTTGTTCGGGTCCCCGGCCTCCGTGCCGGGGGTGTGCAGGTTGCCCTGCTGCGCTGCCTTTATCTTGAGTTACTACGCGTGGGCGTGCTGCCCCTGCTTGAAGCAGGAGTCTTAGCCCTGGCGCTGCTTGTGGCGCGGGTTCTCGCAGATCACAATGACGTTGCCCTTGCGACGAATCACCTGGCACTTGTCACAAATCCGCTTGACGCTCGGCTGGACCTTCATGGTTTTCCTTTGCGTTGTTAGCTGATGCTGCCTTGTAACTACTTACGGTTCTCCGCAGTTGCCTGCGGCATAAGCCTTTACTTGTAGCGGTAGACGATACGGCCCCGTGAGAGGTCGTACGGGCTGAGTTCCACCACAACGCGGTCCTCGGGGAGGATCCTGATGTAGTGCTGACGCATCTTTCCCGAGATATGAGCCAGCACAACGTGCCCGTTGGTCAACTCAACGCGGAACATCGCATTGGGCAGAGCCTCCTGCACAGTGCCTTCAATCTCAATGACACCGTCTTTCTTAGCCATATCCTCCGCTAACGTCAGTAACCATCGCCGGAGCGGTGGCTAGTTTTAGGGTTTCGCTTGCCGCTACACTCCCACTGAGCCGTACGTTCCGGCAGGCTTTCGCGGGCGCCATGCACCCGAAGATGGGCATGAAAGTAGAGACAACCAACAGACAACTGTACTCCGGAAGCCGGATAAAGTTAAATCCGGGTAACGCACGGGGCTCGCGCGCGACAGACTTCAGCCGAGGTGCGGATACTTCTCCAGTACGACGCCGGCCGCCTCCACCCGTTCGGCACTCACCACGGCGTCCCAAATGGCCGCGGTGACCGCTTCCGCGGCCAGCACGTGCAGTTCCGCCCGGGGATCAATGGGCCCGTCCTGCACCAACTGCTGCGCCCCGGTGGCCAGGACGAAGGTCACGTCCCCGTCCATCAGGGTGTGCGACGGGCTAACGGCCCGGGCCAGGCCGGCGTGCGCGGCCGACGCCGTCCGCTTGGCCTGCGCCGGATCCAACACGGCGTTGGTGGCGACGACGCACAGGGTGGTGTTCAGCGGCCCGGCTCCCTGTGAGCCGCTTCCTCCCGGTGCTCCTGCCGCTCCCGGTGCTCCGGACCCTCCTGCCGCGCCGGGTGTGCCAAGCGTTTTTTCTGCTTGCGCCGCGGGCGATGCTCCCCTGGTCCCGCGGAACGGATTCCCGGCGGCATTGGCCACCGCGAGCGCGCCAACCACGATTCCCTCGTTCGCGCCGCCCATGCGCAGCGAGGCGGTCCCCACTCCCCCCTTGTACTGCTGGAAGCCCATCGCAGCCCCGGTGCCGGCGCCCGCGTTACCCCGCTGCACGACACCAAAGTCCTCCATCGCGCCGGCGGAGGCAGCGGCGTCGTACCCCATCTGCTCATCAGGCCGCGCCCTGATGTCCCCGCCGCGGCCCAGGTCGTAGAGGGCAGCGGCCGGAACGATCGGCACCACCGCATTCTGGGTGCGGAAGCCGCGCCCCTGCTCCTCCAGCCAGCGCTGCGCGCCGTGCGCGGCCACTAGCCCGAAGGCGCTGCCCCCGGCGAGCACCACGGCATCCACGGTGGGCACCAGCGTGGTGGGATCGAGCGCGTCGGTCTCGTGCGTGGCCGGCCCGCCCCCGCGGACGTCCACTGCGCCGACCGACCCGGCCGGCGGCAGCACCACGGTGACGCCGGTCAGCCAGCCGTCGCCGATCTTTTGGACCTGGCCCACGCGGATGCCGGGCACGTCGGTAATGGAAGAAGCCATGGCCTCATCCTCGCCCGGAGGATGGGGATGGGCAAGGATGAGGTGCAGCGGTAAGCACGCCCGGCACGTCTCCCCTGCCCACCGGTCCGCTGCGGGTTCCGAAACTGTCGTACCCGGCTAATAGCCTGTTTCTAGTAGTTCAGCAGAATCGTTGGCCATCGGGGTGGGGGTCCCGGCGGCGTCTGTGGACCTTGTTCCATGACCTCTCGTAGTCGTTGCCGTGCCGCGGGCACGCCGAAGATTGAGACGCCGACATGTTTGATCCCGCAGGACCCGAGCCACCAGAAGCAGCCGAAGCAGCCGAGGCACGCGAAGGAGCGCATCCAGCGACGGGAGCGCGGCCTGCGCACGCCGAACACGGCGGGCCGGTCCGGACGCCCGGGATCAACGCCTTCGCCGACGCCCTGGCCCGGGTCGACCTGCTCGGTTCCGAACAGGACCTGGTGGACCGGTTCACCGCGCTGGAAAACGCCAAGGACGCGGCCGCTGCCGCCCAGGCCAAGCTGCAGGTAGCTCTGGATGAGGCCACGCGGGCCCGGCGCGCCGCCGCCGGGGTCCCGAAGAACCGGCAGGGCCAGGGCATCGCGAAGCAGATCGGGCTGGCGCGGCGGGAATCCCCGCACCGCGCCGCGCTCATGCTCGGCGTCGCGAAGATCCTGGTCACCGAAATGCCGCACACCCTCAACGCCCTGGCCACCGGGCACCTGAACGAGTGGCGCGCAGCGACCCTGGTCCGCGAAACCGCGTGCCTGACCAAGGAAGACCGCGCCGCGGTGGACAAGGAACTGGCCGGCAACCCGGCCCGCCTGCACGGGCTGGGCAACCGGCAACTCGAAGCCGAAGCCAAACGGATCGCCTACCGTCTGGACCCCCGCGCCGTCGTGCACCGCGCCGCGAAAGCCGAAGCCGACCGGCACGTCTCCGCCCGCCCCCAACCCGACACAATGGTGGCCGTCCGGACACTGCTGCCCGTCGTCCAGGGCGTGGCCCTGATGGCCGCGCTGCACCGCGAAGCCGACCGGTTGCGCAACAACGGCGACGCCAGGACACGCGGCCAGGTTATGGCCGACACCATGTTCGAACGCGTCACCGGTGCCTCCACCGCCGACCCCGCCCGCACCGAAATACAGCTCGTCATGACGGACCGCGCCCTGCTCCAAGGCGACAGCGAACCGGCCTGGCTCACTGGCTACGGCGTCGTCCCGGCTCAGTACGCCCGGGACCTCATCCGCCTCCCGCAAAACCCGCCCGTACCAACCGGCACCGCCAGGGGCGGCATCGGCCACGCGGCGGGCTTGGCCGGCAAGAGGCCACCCGACCAAAGCGCACCGGCAGGAACGCTGACCGACCAGGAGTCGCCGGGCGAAGCGCCCCGACAGAATGCGCCGCCGGCAGGCACCGAACCTGGTTGGAAGACCGCACGGCAGACCAGCCGACGCAGCAAAGAGCTGAAACCCGGCGGCGTGGCGGACGTCTGGATCCGCCGCCTCTACACCGCCCCCGGCACCGGGCACTGCTCGGCATGGATTCGAAAGCCCGCAGGTTCCCGGCCGGACTACGCCGGATGGTCATCGCCCGCGACCAGGTCTGCTCCGGCCCTTGGTGCGATGCCCCGATCCGGCACATCGACCACATCGTCGCCTGGTCCGACGGCGGGAAAACCACCATCACCAACGGACAGGGCCTGTGCGAACGCTGTAACCAGGACAAAGAAGCCGAAAGCTGGTCCAACCGGACAGTCGGCGGGCCCCTGCACCAAGTCGAAACCACGACCCCCACCGGGCACACCTACATCAACACCGCGCCGCCACCGCCGGGCACCCCGCCGCCCGGAACCAAAGCGGCGTAAGCGGCCAGCCCGTTGCCGCTCGGGGAAGGCCCTCAGACTCTTCTCGAATCCGGCGATTAGCAGCTAGCCGGCCCCGATGGCGACCAGGCTCTGCTGCCCGACGTCGAGGCACGCCCCGAGGAGTAGGACCACCACATAGGCACTGACCGGGACCAGCAGCGCCCACTCGCGTGCCGAACCGGCATTGCCCAGCAGCGGCAGGGCGAAGTAGCCGTTCCGCCGCCATATGGCGTTGAGCAGCGGGATCCTGCGCCACACCTTCGGGGGTTTGATCCGCAGCGGCCACAGCAGGTTCACTCCCCCGGTGGTCAGCATGTCGCCGAGCACATGCATGACGACGCCGATGCCCATGGCCAGCGGGAACCAGTTGTGCTGTTCCGGGGCGTACAGGGCGATGAAGACCGCCACAGACAGGCCGACGGCCCACGGAATTTTCTGCAGCCCGTCGGGCAGGAACTTCAGGGCCTTGGCGGCAAAGGCGACCAGCAACACGCACAGAATACCGGCGCCCGGGTAGACCGTGCCGAACCGCTCGGTCTCGGCAGTCCAGAGCCCGGCGACCCACGCGATCGCGACGAACGCCGCCAAGCCGATCAGCGAGTGGGTGCCCCTGCGGTGCCCGCCGGCCACGGCGCCAATACCGGCACAGACCGCATTGGAGAGCGGCGGCAGCGAGCGGGCGATGGTGGCGTGGCGGTGATCGGCATCCGGGACGAGTGCGGCGCCGGCGGTCACCATGGCACCGGTGATCAGGCCGAGCGGTCCCACGTCCAGCAGCCCCCAGCCCAGGGTGAGACTCTGGCCGCCCCAGCCCATCGGCGTCGTCAGGGCATTCAGCGGTATGTGGACCTGGCTGGTGACCGCGATCCAGGCGGCGGCGCCGGAGAGGGCGTGGTGGGCTCCCATCATGATGGGCAAGGTCCTTTCGGGAGTGCGGCGTCCGCGCGCAGCCTATCGACTGACAGGCCAGGGTGGGTGGTGCGGTATCCGGGCGCAGCCAGTCGGCTGGCCGCGGCGAGCCTGGTCAGGGTGCGGAGCCAGTCGTCTGGGCGCAGGGCCGGGATCGTGGCTGCGGGCTGCGGATTAACCTCTAAAGGCCGGGCCGGCTGGACGATGGATCCAGCGGGACCCGGCCTTTCGATGACGTCAGGCCAAGGGTGTGGCAGCGGGCGTTTAGTCCAGCGGTACCGGGATAACCCCCAGCGGAGCCAGCCTGGCCGCTCCCCCGTCTTCGGCGGTCAAAACCCAGATGCCGCCGTCGTGCACTGCCACGGTGTGCTCCCATTGGCAGGACCGCGAGCCGTCCGTGGTCACGACGGTCCAGTCGTCGTCCAGCACCTTGGTCTCGATGTCCCCGCGCACCAGCATGGGTTCGATGGCCAGGCAGAGCCCGGGACGGATCTTCGGGCCGCGGTGGTTCGTCCGGTAGTTCAGCACGTCCGGGGCCTGATGCATGGCGGTGCCGATGCCGTGGCCCACGTAGTCCTCCAGGATGCCCAACGGTTTGCCCGGCACCGAGGAGACGTAGTCGTCGATGGCGTTGCCGATGTCGCCCACGCGGTTGCCGGTGGCGAGGGCGGCAATGCCGTGCCACATGGCCTCCTCCGTGACGTCGGACAGCCGCTGGTCTTCCGGATCGGCGGTGCCCACGATCACGCCGCGGGCGGAGTCGCCGTGCCAGCCGTCAATGCTGCAGCCCCCGTCGATCGAGATGATGTCCCCGTCGCCGAGCACCTTGCCGCCCGGGATTCCATGGACCACTTCCTCGTTGACGGACACGCAGACCGTTGCGGGGAAGCCGTGGTAGCCCTTGAAATTGCTCTTGGCCCCGGCCTCGTCCAGCACTGCTTCGAAGGCCGCGTCCACATCCGCGGTCGTCGCGCCGGGGACGGCGGCGGCAACCGCAGCGTCCAGGGCGCGGCTGACCACCAGGCCGGCGGTCCGCATTTTCCGGATCTGGTCCTTGGTCTTGTATTCGATGCTGGGCTGGCCGAAGGCCATGGGCTGCCTCTTCTAACTGTCTGGCGGGTGTCAGGCCGTGACGGACTTGAGCGCGGACATGATGCGCTCGGTGACCTCGTCGATATCGCCGATGCCGTCAACGGTCGCGACGATCCCGCGGTCAGCGTAACGGCTCACCACGGCCTCCGTCTGCTCGTGGTACAGGGCCAGCCGACGCCGGATCACCGTTTCGTTGTCGTCACTGCGGCCTTCCTGCGCGGCGCGGCCGAGCAGGCGCTTGACCAGCTCCTCGTCGTCGGCGGTCAGCTGCAGCACGATGTCCAGCTGCGAGCCGGCGTCGGCCAGGATGCTGTCCAACTCGTCGACCTGGCCGCTGGTGCGGGGGTAGCCGTCCAGCAGGAAGCCGTCGGCGGCGTCGGACTGCTTCAACCGGTCGCGCACCATGTTGTTGGTGACGCTGTCCGGCACGAACTCGCCCTTGTCGATGTACTTCTTGGCCTCGACGCCGAGCGGCGTCTCTTCCTTCACGTTGGCTCGGAAGATGTCTCCGGTGGAGATCGCGACGATGCCCAGCCGGTCGGAGATGCGGGAGGCCTGGGTGCCTTTGCCCGATCCGGGCGGGCCGATAATGAGCATTTGTGTCATCGCAGAAGTCCTTCGTAGTGACGTTGCTGTAGTTGAGCGTTGATTTGTTTGACGGTCTCCAGGCCCACACCAACCATGATGAGGATGGAGACGCCGCCGAACGGGAAGTTCTGGTTGGCGTTGATCAGTACCAGGGCGATCAGCGGGATGAGCGAGACGATGCCCAGGTAGAGCGCGCCGGGCAGCGTGATCCTGGCCAGCACGTACTGCAGGTACTCGGCCGTGGGGCGGCCGGCCCGGATGCCCGGGATGAAGCCGCCGTACTTCTTCATGTTCTCCGCGACTTCCTCGGGGTTGAACGTGATGGCCACGTAGAAGTAGGTGAAGAAGACGATCAGCGCGAAGTAGACCGCCATGTAGAACGGCGAGTCCCCGCTGACCAGGTAGGTGTTGATCCAGTTGACCCACTCCGGCGGCGCGGTGGTGCCGTCGGCCGGCGTGTTGAACTGGGCGATCAGGGACGGCAGGTACAGCATCGACGACGCGAAGATTACCGGGATGACACCGGCCATGTTCACCTTGATCGGAATGTAGGTGCTGGTGCCGCCGACCGTGCGGCGTCCCACCATGCGCTTGGCGTACTGCACGGGGATGCGGCGCTGCGACTGTTCCACGAAGACCACCGCGGCGACGGTCAGCAGGCCGACGATCAGCACACCCAGGAACACGTTCACGCCCTGAGTGTTCCAGATCTCGCCCAGCGAGCTCGGGAAACCGGCGGCGATGGAGATGAAGATCAGCAGGGACATGCCGTTGCCGACGCCCTTCTCGGTGATCAGCTCGCCCATCCACATGATCAGGCCGGTGCCTGCGGTCAGGGTCAGGATGATCAGGGAGATCGTGACCAGATTGTCCTCGGGGATGATCGGGACCGGGCAGTCCCCCAGGAGGGCGCCGGTCCGCGCCAGCGACACCAGCGTCGTGGCGTTGAGCAGGCCCAGCGCGATGGTCAGGTAACGGGTGTACTGCGTGAGCTTGGACTGGCCCTGCGGGCCTTCCTGATGCAGTTCCTGGAACCGGGGAATGACGACGCGCAGCAACTGCACGATGATGCTGGCGGTGATGTACGGCATGATGCCGAGGGCGAAGATGGACACCTGCAGCAGCGCACCGCCGCTGAAGAGGTTGACGAACTGGTACAACCCGCCGCTGGTGTTGCCCAGCGCCAGACACTGCTGCACGTTGCCGTAGTCCACGCCGGGGGCGGGGATGAAGACGCCCATGCGGTAGACCGTCATGATGCCGAGCGTGAACAGCAACTTGCGCCGCAGGTCCGGCGTCCGGAATGCCCGGCCAATTGCGCTAAGCAAGCGTCCTCCCAAGAAGTTTCTGATGCCGCTGCGCGGCAAGTCACAAGATCCGAGTCTATCGGCTCGGCCCGTTCGCATTAAACGGGTTAAGAATACGTGGTGTGCCTTAAAGCGGCTGAACTCGTGGCGGCCGGCGTAAACCGGCCACCACGAGTTCAGTCAGAGGCTGCTAAAAGACCCCACCAGTCACGGGCTGCTAGAGCGCCGTCACGGTGCCGCCGGCGGCGGCGATCTTTTCAGCGGCACTGGCGGAGAAGGCGTCAACCTTCACATCGACCTTGACGGTGATGTCGCCGGTGCCCAGGACCTTCACGGGCTGGTTCTTGCGAACCGCACCCTTGGCCACCAGGGCGTCCACGGTCACTTCGCCGCCCTCGGGGAACAGCTCGTTGAGCTTGTCCAGGTTTACGACCTGGAATTCCACCTTGAACGGGTTCTTGAAGCCGCGCAGCTTCGGCAGGCGCATGTGCAGCGGCAGCTGGCCGCCGGCAAAGCCAGCCTTGACCTGGTAACGGGCCTTCGTACCCTTGGTACCGCGACCGGCGGTCTTGCCCTTGGAGCCTTCACCACGACCGACACGGGTCTTGGCGGTCTTGGCACCGGGGGCAGGACGCAGGTGGTGGACCTTCAGAGTTTTGTTCTCTTCTGCCATCTTTACTTCGCCTCCTCAACCTTCACCAGGTGAGAAACAGTGTTGACCATGCCGACGGTCACTGCATCGGCGCTGCGGACAACGGTGTGTCCGATGCGCTTCAGGCCCAGTGAACGCAGCGTGTCGCGCTGGTTCTGCTTGCCGCCAATGACGGACTTGATCTGCGTGATTTCCAACTGCGCATCCGACGGAGTCAGATTCTTGGGTGTGGTCATTACGCACCTGCCTTCTGCATGTTGCGCAGCAGGATAGCCGGAGCAACCTCGTCCAGGGGCAGGCCACGGCGGGCAGCCACGGAGCGGGGCTCCTCCAGGCGACGCAGCGCATCGACTGTAGCGTGCACAATGTTGATCGCGTTGGCCGAGCCGAGCGACTTGGAGAGCACGTCGTGGATACCGGCGCACTCGAGCACGGCGCGGACCGGGCCACCGGCGATCACACCGGTACCGGCAGCAGCCGGACGCAGCATGACAACGCCTGCAGCGGCTTCGCCCTGCACCTGGTGCGGAACGGTGCCGGCGATGATCGGGACGCGGAAGAAGGACTTCTTGGCCTCTTCCACGCCCTTGGCGATCGCTGCCGGAACTTCCTTGGCCTTGCCGTAGCCCACGCCGACCATGCCGTTGCCGTCGCCGACAACTACCAGGGCCGTGAAGCTAAAGCGGCGGCCGCCCTTGACGACCTTGGACACGCGGTTGATGGTGACGACGCGCTCGAGGAACTTGTCCTTCTCGGCGTCGCGGGCGTTGTCGCGGCCACGGCCGCGGCCGCCACGGTCGTTGCCACCACGGTCGCTGCCACCGCGTTCGCCACGACGGCCGCCGCGGCGGTCCTCCTGGCCGGAAGCAGCGGTGGTTTCAGCGGATCCCGCGGCAGCGGTCTCAGTTGCTTCAGTCACCTGAGTTTCCTTTTCGTTGTTCTCAGCGGTCACAGTGCCAGCCCACCTTCACGTGCGCCGTCGGCAACCGCTGCGATACGGCCGTGGTACCGGTTGCCGCCGCGGTCAAAGACCACGGCGGCAACACCGGCAGCCTTGGCACGCTCGGCAACGAGCTCACCGACGCGCTTTGCCTTGGCGGACTTGTCGCCGTCGAGCGCCCGCAGGTCGGCTTCCATGGTGGAAGCGGAAGCCACGGTGATGCCCTTGCTGTCATCGACAACCTGGACAAAGATGTGGCGTGCGGAGCGGTTGACCACCAGGCGCGGACGGACCGCGGTACCGGTGATGCGCTTGCGGACGCGCAGGTGGCGGCGGCCGCGTGCTGCGGACTTGGACTTCGAGGTCCGCTTCTTATTAATGCTGATCGCCATGGTTTACTTACCAGCCTTTCCGACCTTGCGGCGGATTTGCTCGCCAGCGTAGCGAACGCCCTTGCCCTTGTAGGGGTCGGGCTTGCGCAGCTTGCGGATGTTGGCAGCAACTTCGCCGACCTGCTGCTTGTTGATGCCGGAGACGGAGAGCTTGGTGGCGCCCTCCACGGCGAAGGTGATTCCCTCGGGTGCGTTGACGACCACCGGGTGGCTGAAGCCGAGGGCGAACTCGAGGTCCGAGCCCTTGGCCTGCACGCGGTAACCGGTGCCGACGATCTCGAGGTTCTTCTTGTAGCCTTCGGTGACGCCGACGATCATGTTGTTGATCAGCGTGCGGGTCAGGCCGTGCAGGGACCGGGATTCGCGCTCGTCGTTCGGGCGGGAGACGGTGATGGTGTTCTCGTCCAGGGAGGCCGTGATGGGCGAAGCCAGAGTGTGGCTCAGCTCGCCCTTGGCGCCCTTGACGGAGACGACGTTGCCGTCGATCTTGACCTCAACGCCTGCGGGAACGGTGATGGGGAGACGTCCAATACGTGACATTTAATCTCTTCCTTTCCGTTACCAGACGTAAGCGAGGACTTCGCCGCCCACGCCCTTCTTGCCGGCCTGACGATCAGTCATCAGCCCGGAAGAGGTGGACAGGATTGCGATGCCCAGGCCACCGAGTACGTGCGGCAGGTTGGTGGACTTCGCGTAAACGCGCAGACCGGGCTTGGAGATGCGGCGGATGCCGGCAATGGAACGCTCGCGGTTCGGACCGAACTTGAGTTCCAGGGTCAGCTTCTTGCCAACCTCGGCCTCTTCTTCCTTCCAGCCGGCGATGTAGCCTTCGGCCTTCAGGATGTCGGCGACGCGAGCCTTGAGCTTGCTGTACGGCATCGACACTGAGTCGTGGTATGCCGAGTTGGCGTTGCGCAGACGCGTGAGCATGTCTGCGACAGGATCTGTCATAGTCATTGTGGGCTCTTGCCCTTCCTCGTAACGGTTTCCTCGCTCCGGTCAGCGCTGGGCGCCGGGGCGGGACCTTTCACGTAGCTAATTAATCTTCGGTCTTGAACGGGAAGCCCAGCGCCTTCAGCAGCGCGCGGCCCTCGTCATCGGTCTTTGCAGTGGTTACTACGGTGATATCCATACCGCGCACGCGGTCGATCTTGTCCTGATCGATCTCGTGGAACATGGACTGTTCGGTCAGACCGAAGGTGTAGTTGCCGTTGCCGTCGAACTGCTTGCCGTTGAGTCCGCGGAAGTCGCGGATACGGGGCAGGGCCAGGGTGACCAGGCGGTCCACGAATTCCCACATGCGGTCGCCGCGCAGCGTCGCGTGGGCGCCGATCGGCATGCCTTCGCGCAGCTTGAACTGGGCGATGGACTTGCGGGCCTTGGTGATCTGCGGCTTCTGACCGGTGATCTGGGTCAGGTCGCGCACGGCGCCGTCGATGAGCTTGGAGTCCTTGGCGGCATCTCCAACACCCATGTTGACTACGACCTTGACCAGGCGGGGAACCTGGTTCACGTTCTCGTACTTGAACTCGTCCCGCAGAGCCTGCTTGATCTCGCCGGCGTAGCGAGTCTTCAGGCGGGGGACGATCTTGGTGACAGTCTCAGTCATTAGAGGTCCTTCCCGGAGGCCTTGGACACGCGGATGCGCACAGTGCGCTCACGGCCATCACGCTCGACGGTTTCGGTGCGGTAGCCAACGCGGGTCGGCTTCTTGGTCTCGGGATCGACGATCGCCACGTTCGAGATGTGGATCGGGGCCTCAACGGTCTCGATGCCACCGGTCTTCGTGCCGCGTTCAGACTGCCCGGCCTTGGTGTGCTTGGTGACGCGGTTAACGCCTTCGACCAGCACCCGGTTGGACTCCGTGAACACCTTCAGGACCTTGCCCTGCTTGCCGCGGTCGCCGCCGCGCTCAGCCTTGGCACCGGTGATGACCTGAACCAGGTCACCCTTCTTGATCTTGTACTTAGCCATGGACTACAGCACCTCCGGAGCCAACGAGATGATCTTCATGAACTTCTTGTCGCGAAGCTCACGGCCGACCGGGCCGAAGATACGGGTACCGCGGGGGTCGCCGTCGTTCTTGAGGATCACGGCTGCGTTCTCATCGAACTTGATGTAGGAACCATCCGCACGGCGGCGTTCCTTCTTGGTGCGAACGATGACAGCCTTGACGATGTCACCCTTCTTGACGTTGCCGCCGGGAATTGCATCCTTGACGGTGGCAACAATGGTGTCGCCAATGCCTGCGTAGCGACGGCCGGATCCACCGAGAACGCGGATGGTCAAGATTTCCTTGGCACCCGTGTTGTCGGCGACCTTCAGTCGCGACTCCTGCTGAATCACTTATTACTCCTGTCGTCGCGCCGGTTCTCATTGCTGAGCCTTGCGGAACGGATATGGGTAGCCCGCACCGTAACTCCCCCTGGCCGCACGCGTGTGCGGTCCGAAGGCGGTTGCGGGAATTTGCCTATTCTGTCCATGCGGAAGGATGGATGGTCTTTCCAAACGGCACAGGCAAGATTACTAGTTTATGACCAAGACACCCCGGACGTGAAATCACGGCCAGGGGCTTGTGCTTTTCAAAGGGGCCGCGGCCGAAACCACGGACCCTTCCAAACCCTTCCGGCTGCTCCGGCGGACCGGGATCCATGGTGCCGGAAGGGAAACTTAAGGGTGCGGGGCCCGCCCGCTCGGCAGGCGGGCCCCGCGCAGGACGTAGGTCCTACTTGGCCTTTTCGATGATCTCGACCAGGCGCCACCGCTTGGTGGCGGACAGCGGCCGGGTCTCGGCGATCAGAACCAGGTCGCCGATGCCGGCGGAGTTCTGCTCGTCGTGGGCCTTGCGCTTCTCGGTCCGGCGGATCACCTTGCCGTACAGCGCGTGCTTCACGCGGTCCTCAACCTCGACCACGATGGTCTTTTCCATCTTGTCCGAGACGACGTAGCCGCGGGCGGTCTTACGGTAACCGCGAGCCTGAGTGGCTTCTTCCACAGTTGCATCCTTGTTCGTGTTTTCGCTCACTTGGCCTCATCCTCCGAAGCGGGGGTTTCGGTCCCGGCGGTTTCGGCTTCGGCCTTGTCAGACTTCTTAGCCTTCTTGGCCTTCTTCTCCTCAACCGGAGCCTCCGCAGAAGCAACGACCTCGGGACGAATGCCCAGCTCGCGCTCACGCAGCACTGTGTAGATGCGCGCGATGTCCCGCTTGACGGCCTTCAGGCGGCCGTGGTTTTCCAGCTGACCGGTGGCGGACTGGAAACGGAGGTTGAACAGCTCCTCCTTGGCCTTGCGCAGCTCCTCTGCGAGACGGTCCTTATCGAAAGTCTCGAGCTGATCGGTTGCCAGTTCCTTTGAACCAACTGCCATTTCTATTCACCACCTTCGCGACGCACAATGCGTGCCTTCAACGGCAGCTTGTGGATCGCCAGGCGCAGGGCCTCGCGAGCTACCTCTTCATTGACACCGGACAGTTCGAACAGAACCCGTCCCGGCTTGACGTTTGCGACCCACCATTCCGGCGAACCCTTACCGGAACCCATGCGGGTTTCGGCCGGCTTCTTGGTCAGCGGGCGGTCCGGATAAATGTTGATCCAAACCTTGCCGCCACGCTTGATGTGGCGGGTCATCGCAATACGGGCCGCTTCGATCTGGCGGTTGGTGACGTATGCCGGCGTCAGAGCCTGGATACCCCACTCGCCGAAGCTGACCTCGGTGCCGCCGGAAGCAGCGCCGGAACGACCCGGGTGGTGCTGCTTACGGAACTTAACTCGACGTGGGATAAGCATTTAAGCTTCTCCTCCTTCTGCCGCCGGCGCTGCTGCCTCAGCGGCAGGTGCCTCGGCCTTGGCTGCGCCCTCGCCTGCGGCGGGAGCGGCAGCACGGTCATTACGACGACGGCGCTCGCCACCGGCAGGGCGGCCCGGACGGTCGCCGCGGCCACGCGAGGACGGAGCGGCAGCCTGCTGGGCCGCCAGTTCCTTCGCGGTCACGTCGCCCTTGTAGATCCAGACCTTGACGCCGATGCGGCCGAACGTGGTCTTGGCCTCGAAGAAGCCGTAGTCGATGTTCGCCCGCAGCGTGTGCAGGGGCACACGGCCTTCGCGGTAGAACTCCGAGCGGCTCATTTCGGCGCCGCCGAGGCGACCGGAGCACTGGACACGGATGCCCTTGGCGCCGGCGCGGGTGGCGGACTGCATGGCCTTCTTCATGGCGCGGCGGAAGGCCACGCGGGAGGTCAGCTGCTCGGCGATGCCCTGGGCAACCAGCTGCGCTTCGATCTCCGGGTTCTTGACCTCGAGGATGTTCAGCTGCACCTGCTTGCCGGTGAGCTTCTCCAGCTCGCCGCGGATGCGGTCTGCTTCGGCGCCGCGGCGGCCGATCACGATGCCGGGGCGGGCGGTGTGGATATCCACACGCACGCGGTCACGGGTACGCTCGATCTCAACCTTCGCGATGCCCGCGCGGTCCATGCCCGTGGACATCAGCTGGCGGATCTTCACGTCCTCGCGGACAAAGTCCTTGTAGCGCTGGCCGGCCTTGTTGCTGTCAGCGAACCAGTGGGAGACATGGTCGGTGGTGATACCGAGTCGGAATCCGTGCGGGTTTACTTTCTGTCCCACTTACTGGTCCTCCTCTTTCTCCGGGGTAGCGACAACAAGCGTGATGTGGCTGGTCCGCTTCTTGATGCGGTAGGCACGCCCCTGGGCGCGCGGCTGGAACCGCTTCATGGTGGGGCCTTCATCTACGAATGCTTCGCTGATGTACAGGTCGCTCTCGTCAAAGGCGACGCCGTCGCGGTCCGCGATAACGCGGGCGTTGGCGACTGCCGACGCGAGTACCTTGCTGACCGGCTCCGAAGCTGCCTGCGGGGCAAACTTCAGAATTGCCAGAGCCTCATTCGCCTGCTTGCCACGAACAAGGTTGACGACGCGCCGGGCCTTCATAGGCGTCACGCGAATATGGCGCGCAATAGCCTTGGCTTCCATTGCTTTCCTTCTCTCGTCTTCTGCCGTAAGAGCAGCGCCTAGCGGCGCTTGCCCTTGCGGTCGTCCTTCACATGGCCGCGGAAGGTCCGCGTCGGGGCGAATTCGCCGAGCTTGTGCCCGACCATCGACTCAGTGACAAACACCGGGATGTGCTTGCGTCCGTCGTGTACGGCAATCGTGTGTCCGAGCATGTCGGGCACGATCATCGAACGGCGGGACCACGTCTTGATGACGTTCTTGGTGCCCTTTTCGTTCTCTGCAGCTACCTTCACGAAGAGGTGCTGATCGACGAAGGGGCCTTTCTTCAGGCTGCGTGGCATGTTCCCAGGCTCCTATCGCTTGTTCTTGCCAGTACGACGGCGACGCACAATCAGGCGGTCGCTTTCCTTGTTCGGGCGGCGGGTGCGGCCCTCGGGCTTGCCGTTCGGGTTGACCGGGTGACGGCCACCGGAGGTCTTGCCCTCGCCACCACCGTGCGGGTGGTCGATCGGGTTCATGGCCACACCGCGGACGGTCGGGCGAACGCCCTTCCAGCGCATGCGGCCGGCCTTGCCCCAGCTGATGTTGGACTGCTCGGCGTTGCCCACCTCGCCGATGGTTGCGCGGCAGCGCACATCAACGTTGCGGATTTCGCCGGACGGCAGGCGGAGCTGGCCGTACTTGCCTTCCTTGGCCACCAACTGCACGGAGGCACCGGCGGAGCGGGCCATCTTGGCACCGCCGCCCGGGCGCAGCTCCACGGCGTGGATGACCGTACCGACGGGGATGTTGCGCAGCGGCAGGTTGTTGCCCGGCTTGATGTCGGCGCTGGCGCCGGCCTCGACCGTGTCCCCCTGCTTCAGCTTGGCCGGAGCCAGGATGTAGCGCTTGGTGCCATCAACGTAGTGCAGCAGGGCGATCCGCGCGGTGCGGTTCGGGTCGTACTCGATGTGAGCGACCTTGGCGGGCACGCCGTCCTTGTCGTGGCGACGGAAGTCGATCAGACGGTACTGGCGCTTGTGTCCGCCGCCCTTGTGGCGGGTAGTGATCTTGCCGGAGTTGTTACGTCCACCTGACTTGGTCAGCGGGCGCAGCAACGACTTTTCCGGCGTCGATCGCGTGATTTCAGCGAAGTCGGCTACGCTCGAGCCGCGACGGCCCGGTGTAGTCGGCTTGTATTTACGGATTCCCATAGTTCATTTCCTCGTTAAAGTGGTCTCCGCTTAAGAAAGCGGACCGCCGAAGATGTCGATTGTGCCTTCCTTCAGGGTGACAATTGCGCGCTTGGTGTCCTTGCGCTGTCCCCATCCGAACTTGGTCCGCTTGCGCTTACCGGCACGGTTGATGGTGTTGATCGAGTCGACCTTGACGGAGAAAATCTTCTCCACGGCCAGCTTGATCTCGGTCTTGTTCGAGCGGGGGTCGACCAGGAAGGTGTACTTACCTTCGTCGATCAGGCCGTAGCTCTTCTCCGAAACGACGGGAGCAAGGATCACGTCGCGGGGATCTTTTGTGGTGGTCGCGCTCACTTGGCGTCCTCCTTGGCAGTTGCCTTAGCTGCGATGAATGCCTCGTAGGCGGCCTGGGTGAAGACCACGTCGTCGGAAACGAGCACGTCGTAGGTGTTCAACTGATCCACGTAAATGGTGTGAACAGCCTCGATGTTGCGCAGGCTCAGGGCCGCCACATCGTTGGCGCGCTCGATGACTACGAGCAGGTTCTTGCGGTCGGTGACGGCGCGCAGGGCCTCGGTAGCGGCCTTGGTGGACGGCTTGTCGCCGGCAACCAGTGCCTCCACGACGTGGATGCGGCCGTTGCGTGCCCGGTCCGAGAGGGCGCCGCGCAGGGCAGCGGCCTTCATCTTCTTGGGGGTGCGCTGGCTGTAGTCGCGCGGGGTCGGGCCGTGCACGACGCCGCCGCCGGTCATGTGCGGGGCGCGGATCGAACCCTGGCGGGCGCGGCCGGTGCCCTTCTGCTTGAACGGCTTGCGGCCGGCACCGGAAACCTCGGCGCGGGTCTTGGTCTTGTGGGTTCCCTGCCGGGCAGCAGCGAGCTGGGCGACGACGACCTGGTGCAGCAGCGGCACGTTGGTCTGGACGTCGAAGATCTCTGCAGGCAGGTCAACCTTGAGCGTGTTGGCCATTGAACTAGGCTCCCTTCACAGCGGAACGGACGAGAACGACCGAGCCGCGGGCACCGGGAACGGCACCCTTGATCAAGAGCAGCGAGTTCTCGGTGTCCACAGCGTGAACCGTCAGGTTCAGCGTGGTCTGGCGGACGGCACCCATGCGGCCGGACATGCGCATGCCCTTGAAAACGCGGCCCGGAGTGGACGCGCCACCGATGGAACCGGGCTTGCGGTGGTTCTTGTGCGCGCCGTGCGAGGCACCCACACCGGCGAAGCCGTGACGCTTCATGACACCGGCGAAGCCCTTACCCTTGGTGGTTCCGACGACGTCGACCTTCTGGCCGGTCTCGAACAGTTCCACGGAGAGTTCCTGGCCCAGCTCGTAGGAGCCGGCATCGGCGGTGCGCAGCTCAACCACGTGGCGGCGCGGGGTAACCCCGGCCTTCTCGAAGTGGCCGGCCAGCGGCTTGGTCACCTTGCGCGGGTCGATCTGGCCGTAGCCGATCTGGACGGCGGTGTAGCCGTCGACGTCCGCAGAGCGCAGCTGGGTGATGACGTTGGAGTCGGCCTTGACGACCGTGACCGGGATGAGCCGGTTGTTCTCGTCCCAGACCTGGGTCATGCCGAGCTTGGTGCCCAGCAGTCCCTTTACTTGGCGTGTAGTGGTAGACAAAATACTCACTCCCCTACAGCTTGATTTCGATGTTCACGTCCGCCGGCAGGTCGAGCCGCATCAGCGAATCGACGGCCTTGGGCGTGGGATCGATAATGTCGATCAGCCGCTTGTGGGTGCGCATTTCAAAGTGCTCCCGGCTGTCCTTGTACTTGTGCGGCGACCGGATAACGCAGTACACGTTCTTCTCGGTGGGCAGCGGCACGGGGCCCACTACCGTTGCGCCTGCACGCGTGACCGTCTCAACGATCTTCCGTGCTGAAACATCAATGACCTCATGGTCATATGACTTCAGACGGATGCGGATTTTCTGTCCCGCCATGGCGTCTCCGCTCTCTTTCTCAGTGCTGCTCTGTTGACTTTCTCCTGATGCGCCCCGACGGCTGGATCGCTCCTGGCCTGGCGCTCCTCCGGCAGACTGAATCCGGATAAATCCGGGTTCCTCACCCTGCTGAGGCTCCGACCCCCGCGGTCGGGCGTGTCGCGAACATTCTGCGCACTCCGCCCGCTCAAAATGGAGGGTGGGTTATATTTGGGCTTCTTTGAAATCCGTGGAGCCTGACCCTGCCCCGGGCATTATCCCGGGCGGGACCCAGCTTCGCACGAAGACATGCAAAAGCGCTTGAACAACTCATCTAGTGTGGCAGACTTCGGCCCTGATTGCGAATCGGCCCCCGGGCCGGTGCCCGCTCCCCCGCCGCCATGCTATGGCGCGGACCAGCCGGCAGTGCGATGCTGGTGCCAGCCCGCTCCTGCGGGCGCCGCACACGAGAGACCAGGTTTCAGGAGGACAGCAGCGAATGGCAATGGACAGCGGGCGCCTGGCGGCAATGATCCCGTCCGACTTTACCCTGGGAGTGGCGACGGCGGCATTCCAGATCGAGGGCGCCGTGGCCGAGGACGGCCGAGGACCCTCCGGCTGGGACGCGTTTTCGCACGAGCCCGGGCGGATTGCCGGCGGCGCGACGGCGGACGCGGCCTGCGACCACTACCACCGGATGCCGGAAGACGTCGCGCTGATGGCCGAGCTCGGCGTTGACTCGTACCGGTTCTCGCTGTCCTGGCCACGGATCCAGCCCGGCGGACAGGGGCCGGTCAACCAGCGCGGCATCGACTTCTACGACCGCCTGCTGGATGAACTGCTGGCCCGGGGCATCTCCCCGATGTGCACGCTCTACCACTGGGACACCCCGCTGCCGCTGGAGCACGGCGGCGGCTGGCTCAACCGGGATACCGCGTACCGGCTCGCCGACTTCGCGGCGATCGCCGCGGACAAGTTCGGCGACCGGGTGGACCGCTGGGTCACGATCAACGAGCCGACCACCGTCACCCTCAATGGCTACGGCCTCGGCGTCCATGCTCCCGGCCAGGCCGGGCTTTTCGACGCCCTGCCGGCCGCGCACCACCTCATCCTCGCGCACGGACTCAGCCTCTCGGCCCTGCGGGCCGGCGGGATCACGGGCGATGCGGGCATCACGAACGTCTACTCCCCCGTGGTGGGCGCCAAGGACGGGCTGGCCCACGATGTGCTGGTGGAACTGTACGACGTGCTCCACAACGGCATGTTTTCGGACCCGGTGCTGCTGGGCCGCTACCCAACGTTCAACCCGGTGCTCAAGCCCGCACTCCAGTACCTGCGCGAGATTCCGGACGAGGACCTGGCGGTGATGAGCCAGCCGCTGGACTTCTACGGGCTGAACTACTACTTCCCCACCAGGATCGGCATCGGCCCGGGGCCGCTGACCGGGCCGGAGGCGATCCCCGACGGCCTGCCCGAGCTGCTCTGGGAGCAGGGCGGCGAGCTGCCGTTCCACCTGGCCGCGTGGCCGGGGTATGACCGGACAGAATTCGGCTGGCCCGTGGCACCCGACTACCTGCAGGTCGCCCTGGCCCAGATGGCCGGGCGTTACCCCAATCTGCCGCCGGTCTACATCACCGAGGGGGGCGCCAGCTTCAAGGATGTGGTGGTCCGCGACGCGCTGACCAAGGAGCCGTCGGTCGCCGACGTGCGGCGGATCGACTACCTGGCCTCGCATTTGGAGGCCGCGCTCACCGCGACGGCGCCGGACGGGCCCGCAGCCGGCATCGACCTGCGCGGCTACTACGTGTGGACGCTGATGGACAACTTCGAATGGGCGGCCGGATACAGCCAGCGCTTCGGCCTGGTGTACGTGGACTTCGCCACCCAGCAGCGGATCCGCAAGGCGTCCTTCCACTGGCTGAAGGATGTGGCCGCGCGCCGCACTCGTGCCGGTGCCGGCGAGGCGGCCGGGCAGACCGAGCCGGCGGTGGCAGCACCGGGTCAGGCCTGACGGCCCGCCGGCGCGTTCAACGGTCCCCGGCGCTTCGCTACCGCCCGCCGTTGGCGCGCCGGATGCGGCGGGCACGGTCCAGTTCGTGGCGGAAGTACCGCCTGCCCCAGGACACCGCCCCGACCACCGCGGCGGCCAGGCCCACGACGATCCACACGATCAGCCATTCCATGGTCCGATCCTACTGGTTGGCGGTCAAAATTCGTGCCCGTCCCCCAGTTCCCGGGCCCACGGCCGCGACTATTCTGGGAGTGTCCACCGCAGATGCTCCCAGGAAGCCGGACAACCATGCTCAGCACCAAAACCATGACGACGGTCCTGCCCGTGAAGGACATGGACCGGGCGCGCGCGTTCTACCAGGATTCCCTCGGCCTGCAGCCGGCCGGCCCGCTCGGAGAGGATTCGTTCCTTTTCTCCAGCGACGGTTCCACCGCGGTAGAACTCATCGTCCGACCGGACGCCGACACGTCGGACCACACCTCGATCAGCTTCGAGGTGGCCGATTTGGAAACCGAGATGTCCGAACTGGCCGGCCGCGGCGTCGACTTCGCGGACTACGACCTGCCGGGCCTCAAGACCGAGAACCACATCGCGGTGACCGGCCACCAGCGCTGCGCCTGGTTCCCGGACACGGAAGGCAACATTCTCTGCCTGCACCAGAACATCTAAAACGGAAGGACCATGACGGAAGGCGCGCCCGGAGCGTGCGCGCAGCATCACATCCGGCGCACCATTAAAAGAAAGAACCCCCGCCGTCCTGAGACGTCGGGGGTTCTCCTGCCTCCGACCGGAAACCTCCGGTCAGCAGATCACAGAGTTACTTGGTGATCTTGGTGACGCGGCCCGAACCAACGGTGCGGCCGCCTTCACGGATAGCGAAGCCGAGGCCCTCTTCCATGGCGATCGGCTGGATGAGCTCAACGGTCATCTCAGTGTTGTCGCCCGGCATGACCATTTCGGTGCCCTCGGGGAGGGTGATAACGCCGGTCACGTCGGTGGTGCGGAAGTAGAACTGCGGACGGTAGTTCGAGTAGAACGGGTTGTGGCGGCCGCCTTCATCCTTGGACAGGATGTAGACGTTGGCCTCGAAATCGGTGTGCGGGGTGATCGAACCCGGCTTCACGATAACCTGGCCGCGCTCCACGTCTTCGCGCTTGATACCGCGCAGCAGCAGGCCACAGTTCTCGCCTGCCCATGCTTCGTCGAGCTGCTTGTGGAACATCTCGATACCGGTAACCGTGGTCTTCTGGACCGGGCGGATGCCGACGATCTCGACCTCGGAGTTGATGGCGAGGGTACCGCGCTCGGCGCGGCCGGTCACCACGGTGCCGCGGCCGGTGATGGTGAAGACGTCTTCAACCGGCATCAGGAACGGCTTGTCCTTGTCGCGGACCGGGTCCGGGATGTACTCGTCAACGGCGTCCATCAGGTCCTCGACGGACTTGACCCACTGGGCGTCGCCTTCCAGGGCCTTCAGGCCGGAAGTGCGGATGACCGGCGCGTTGTCGCCATCGAACTCCTGCGAGCTGAGCAGCTCACGGACTTCCATTTCGACCAGGTCGAGCAGTTCCTCGTCCTCAACCATGTCCGACTTGTTCAGGGCCACCAGCAGCGTCGGAACGCCAACCTGGCGGGCCAGCAGAACGTGCTCGCGGGTCTGGGCCATCGGGCCGTCAGTCGCGGCAACCACCAGGATTGCGCCGTCCATCTGGGCGGCACCGGTGATCATGTTCTTGATGTAGTCGGCGTGGCCGGGGGCGTCCACGTGTGCGTAGTGGCGCTTCTCGGTCTGGTACTCGACGTGCGAGATGTTGATGGTGATGCCGCGCTGGCGCTCTTCCGGGGCAGAGTCGATAGCTGCGAAGTCACGCTGCTCGTTGAGATCGGGGTACTTGTCAGCAAGCACCTTGGAAATGGCAGCGGTCAACGTGGTCTTACCGTGGTCAACGTGACCGATGGTGCCAATGTTGACGTGCGGCTTAGTCCGCTCGAACTTTGCCTTCGCCACGGGTTCCTCCTAGAACGTGTTGAGAAGATTTGCTCTTCGGACGCGATTGTCACGGCCGAAACTTGAACAAGTCTACTTCGGGCTTTTGTATTTGGTGAAATTACTGGTTCCGTCAGGTACCGGCAAAAACTTGCGCGGTTCCGTCAGTGGGTTGTGCCGGCGGCCGGCTGCGTGAGCCGACCGGCCGCCTGCACGGCGTGCCGGATCCTTACGGATAAGGACCCGCCACCCTGGGGTTTACTCGCCGCGCGTCTTCTGGATGATCTCGTCGGCAACAGCCTTCGGGACCTCAGCGTAGCTTTCGAACTGCATCGAGTACACCGCGCGGCCCTGCGTCTTGGAACGCAGGTCGCCGATGTAGCCGAACATCTCGGAAAGCGGAACGTTAGCGCGCACAACCTTCACGCCGCTAGCGTCCTCCATGGACTGGATCTGTCCACGGCGGGAGTTCAGGTCGCCGATCACGTCGCCCATGTATTCCTCAGGGGTACGTACCTCGACGGCCATCAGCGGCTCGAGCAGGACCGGGTTGGCGCGGCGTGCGCCTTCCTTGAAGACCTGGGAACCAGCGATCTTGAAGGCCATTTCCGAAGAGTCGACGTCGTGGTATGCGCCGTCGAGCAGGATGGCCTTGACACCGACCAGCGGGTAGCCGGCCAGAATGCCGAGCTGCATGGCATCCTGGATGCCAGCGTCGACCGAGGGGATGTATTCGCGCGGAATACGGCCACCGGTGACCTTGTTCTCGAACTCGTAGAAGGTGCCGTCGCTGGTGTCCAGCGGCTCGAAGGAGACCTGGACCTTCGCGAACTGGCCGGATCCACCCGTCTGCTTCTTGTGGGTGAAGTCGACCTTTTCGACAGCCTTCTTGATGGTTTCACGGTAGGCAACCTGGGGCTTGCCCACGTTGGCCTCGACCTTGAATTCGCGGCGCATGCGGTCCACCAGGATGTCCAGGTGCAGCTCGCCCATGCCGCCGATTTCGGTCTGGCCGGTCTCTTCGTTCAGCGAAACGGTGAACGTCGGGTCCTCGGCGGAGAGCTTCTGGATCGCCGTGGAGAGCTTTTCCTGGTCGCCCTTGGTCTTCGGCTCGATGGCCACGAAGATCACCGGCTCCGGGAAGGACATGGACTCGAGCACGATGGGTGCATCGACGGCCGACAGGGTGTCGCCGGTGGTGGTGTCCTTCAGGCCGATCACCGCGTAGATGTGGCCTGCGTGCACCTCTTCCACCGGGTTTTCCTTGTTGGCGTGCATCTGGAACAGCTTTCCGATGCGCTCCTTCTTGCCCTTGGTGGTGTTCAGCAACTGCGTACCGGAAGTGGCCTTACCGGAGTAGACGCGGATGAACGTCAGTTGGCCGAAGAACGGGTGCGCGGCAACCTTGAACGCCAGAGCGGAGAACGGCTCGTCCTCGCTCGGCTTGCGGGTCAGCTCGATTTCCTCGTTCTTGGGATCGTGACCGATCATCGACGGGACGTCGACCGGCGACGGCAGGTAGTCGATGACGGCGTCCAGCATCGGCTGCACGCCGCGGTTCTTGAACGCGGAACCACAGAAGACCGGGTAGATCTCCGAGTTGACGACCATCTTGCGGATGCCGGCCTTCAGCTCGTCGATCGAAATCTCTTCGCCTTCGAGGTACTTCTCCATGAGCTCGTCCGAGGACTCGGACACGGTCTCAACGAGCTGCGCGCGGTATTCCTCGGCCTTGGCCTGCAGGTCCGCGGGGATCTCCCGGGTCTCGTAGGCAGCACCCATGGTGACGTCGCCCTTGGCGTCGCCTTCCCATACCAGTGCCTTCATGGTCATCAGGTCGACGACGCCGATGAAGTCGTTCTCGGAGCCGATTGGCAGCTGCATGACCAGCGGCTTTGCGCCCAGGCGCTTGATGATGGTGTCTACCGTGAAGTAGAAGTCAGCACCGAGCTTGTCCATCTTGTTGACGAAGCAGATACGCGGAACTTCGTACTTGTCGGCCTGGCGCCACACAGTCTCCGACTGCGGCTCCACGCCTTCCTTACCATCGAAGACAGCAACGGCACCGTCGAGGACGCGCAGCGAACGCTCCACCTCCACAGTGAAGTCCACGTGGCCCGGGGTGTCGATGATGTTGATCTGGTTCTGGTTCCAGAAGCAAGTCACCGCGGCGGAGGTGATGGTGATGCCGCGTTCCTTTTCCTGTTCCATCCAGTCAGTGGTCGACGCACCGTCGTGAGTTTCGCCGAGCTTGTGGTTCACACCCGTGTAGAACAGGATGCGTTCGGTAGTGGTGGTCTTGCCGGCATCGATGTGGGCCATGATGCCGATATTGCGGACCTTCGTGAGGTCGGTTAGCACGTCCAGTGCCACAATGTCTCCCTTTGTAGGTGAGGGATACGACGACGGCGGTTGGCGCCGTCGTCGTATCGACTCTTTACCAGCGGTAGTGGGCGAAGGCCTTGTTGGACTCAGCCATCTTGTGGGTATCTTCGCGACGCTTCACAGCGGCACCGAGACCGTTCGACGCATCCAGAATCTCGTTCATCAGACGCTCGGTCATCGTCTTCTCGCGGCGGGCCTTCGAGTAGCCGACCAGCCAGCGCAGGGCCAGCGCCGTGGCGCGGCCCGGCTTGACCTCAACCGGAACCTGGTAGGTGGCGCCGCCGACGCGGCGGGACCGGACCTCCAGGGTCGGACGGACGTTGTCCATGGCCTTCTTCAGGGCGGCAACGGGATCGCCGCCGGACTTGGCCTTGACACCGTCGAGGGCACCGTAAACGATGCGCTCTGCGGTGGACTTCTTGCCGTCAACGAGAACCTTGTTGATCAGCTGGGTCACCAGCGGGGAACCGTGGACGGGATCTACAACTAGCGGCCGCTTGGGGGCCGGACCCTTGCGAGGCATATTACTTCTTCTCCATCTTCGCGCCGTAGCGGCTGCGAGCCTGCTTGCGGTTCTTGACGCCCTGGGTGTCAAGCGCGCCGCGAACGATCTTGTAGCGGACGCCGGGCAGGTCCTTCACACGGCCGCCGCGCACCAGCACGATGGAGTGTTCCTGCAGGTTGTGGCCTACACCGGGGATGTATGCAGTCACTTCGATGCCGCCGGCGAGCTTGACGCGGGCTACCTTACGGAGCGCGGAGTTCGGCTTCTTCGGGGTGGTGGTGTAAACGCGGGTGCAAACGCCGCGCTTCATCGGGCTGCCCTTGAGGGCAGGCGCCTTGGTCTTATTCACCTTAGGTGAGCGGCCCTTGCGGACCAGCTGGTTAATCGTAGGCACTTTCGTGTTCTCCGTTTTTCTTGGGCTTTGCCCCGTCTGTCATGCAGGGCCAGGCACTGTCGGTCGTCTTCGCACCCGCTGCGGAATCGAAGCGACCGTAGGCGTGCAAAAGTGTGGCATTCTCCGCGCAAGAACCCCGCGGACCGGAAACAGGCCCCGTTCCGTTATTATCCGAAACGGCCTTCATCCACTGCCACACAAAAACAATCGAACATAAGTCTAGCAGAGTATGCGGGTCGCGCACGACGCGGTGGCCCGGCGGCTGCCCAACGGTTGCTGCACGGCGGCCCGGCCGCGGCGTCACGGCCGTTCCATCGCCAGCAGCAGGGCCGTTTCCAGCGGCCGGGCCAGCGTTTTCATGTAGGTGCCGGAGACGTGGTTGAGGTCCCGGTACACCAGGACGTTGCCGATCACCGCCGGGCAGGTCTCCCGGTCGCAGAAGTGCGCCGACAGGTCGATGACCCGCGCCCGCGGGGCCAGCCTGGCGGCATCCTCGGTGAGGTCCTTCCCGTCGAGGCCGTCGCTGCGCGGCTGGCCGCATTCGGCCGGGTCCTCGTAGTTCACCGCCACGCAGTCCCGGGCGACCGCGCCCTCACGCGGGCGGGGCGTGTCCTTGAGCGCGTACACGTCGATGCCGGCGTCGGCGAGTTGGTTCCAGTACTCGGCGAAGCCCGCCGCTCCGGGCCGCTGGCCGGTGCCCGAGTCCACGAAGGAGGACTCCGCGTAGTACGAGGTGAGGACCGCGTCCACGCCGCCGCTGGTCAGCCGTTCCATGGTCTGTTCGTTGGGCCCGCGGCAGACGGACTCCCCCTTCGCTTCCAGTTTGCGCTGCTCCGCGTTGAACGGGCAGGAATGATGGATGTATGTCAGCAGGCGCCAACCCCGCTCTCGGGCAACAGGCTCCAAGGCCTTGAACCACTGCCCCGCGTGCGAGTCTCCCACCAGCGCCAGGGTGAAGTCCCCCTCCGGGTCCCCGTAGGTGCATTCCTTGGTTTCGGCCGCCATCGAGGTGACGGCGCAATCGCCGAGGCCGGACTGGTCGGCTCCGGCCCGGGCGGGATCCGGGACCACCAGCGGGGTCTCGGTGGCGAAGGCGCGGTGGCCGTCCTCCGTGATCGAGGCGACGCCGAAGCCGGGCGGCGGGGCGGCCAGCAGCGCGGACGTCGCCTCGGCACGCTGAGCCAGGACGCGTTCCTGCTGGTTGGCCGGCACGAAGGCCAGCGTGCCGACCAGCGCGGTGGCCGCGGCGCCTGCGGCGAGCGGCCGCCAGGAGTTGGCGCTGAACCAGCCAAAGCGGCGCACCGGTGTCTCCACGAAGTAGTAGCTCAGGGCGGCCAGGCCAAAGGAACAGGCCAGCAGCAGCGGGCTGGTGAGCGGCCCGGGTTCCCGATCCGCCAGGATGGTGAAAAACACGATCAGGGGCCAGTGCCAGAGGTAGAGCGAGTAGGAGACATTCCCCGTCCATTGGACAGGCCGCCAGTCCACCAGGCGGTGCAGGGACAGCGGCCCGCCGGTCCGTCCGGCAGCGATGACGGCCATGGTGCCCAGCACCGGGAGCAGTGCCGCCGCCCCGGGAAAAGGCGTGCTCGCGTTAAAGAGGAACGCCGAGGCCGTGATCGCGGCCAGGCCCGCTGCCGCCAGCAGGCTGCGCAGGTACGGCCAGCGGCGCGTGTCCCGGTGCAGGGCGGCCAGCAGCCCACCCAGCCCGAGTTCCCAGATCCTGGTGGGCGTGATGAAGTAGGCGGCCGGGCTGCCGCCGGCGGTGGCCCAGATGCCATAGGCCAGCGACGCCGCGACGACGGCGGCGAAGATCGCGGCTGCGATCCCCCGGCGGCCCTGCTTCGTTCGGCGCGCCGCGAAGACGGCCAGCAGGACCAGCAGCGGCCACAGCAGGTAGAACTGTTCCTCGACGGCCAGGGACCAGAAGTGCTGAAGCGGCGTCGGCGTCTCGGTCGCGGCCAGGTAGTCGACGGAGTCGGCGGCCAGGACCCAGTTTTGGACATAGAGGGTGGAGGCCAGGGCCTGGCCCCCGATGCGCTCCCACTGGCTCATGGGCAGCAGCGCCAGCGTGGCCGCCAGGACGACGGCAACGGTCAGCAGCGCCGCGGGCAGGATGCGCCGGATGCGGGCGGCCCAGAATGACCTCAGGGACAGCGTGCCGGTGGCCGCCGCCTCGCGGAGCATGTGGCCGGTGATCAGGAAGCCGGAGATGACGAAGAAGACGTCCACTCCGACGTAGCCGCCGGGCAGCCAGCGCGGCTCCAGGTGGTAGGCCACCACCAACAGCACCGCAAGGGCGCGCAGGGCTTGGATTTCGGGCAGGAATTTCCGCCGCGGCGTTGTCTCAGGATCCATCGCAGGACATTCAGCCATGCCAAGGTCAACGACAGTTGGCGGCGGGGTGAACGCCCGGGTGCAGGACCGGGCCGGCTACCTCAGGCCGTGCGGCGCCGCCACCAGAGGAGGGCCGAGCCGAGCATCAACAGGCCCACTCCGCCCGAGGCGAGCCAGGCGGTGCCGGCGGCACCGGTGTCCGCCAGCGCCCCGGCCGGGACGGCCGCCGGCAGCACGTTAGACGGCGCTGCCGGCTGGGGCTGCGAGGCCGGGATGATAACTGCCGCAGGTTCCTTGGCGGGTTGCCCCGGTCCGGGCTCATCGACAACCGGCCACTCGCCGAAGTCGCCCGGCCATTCACCGATTCCGTCCAACAGCTCGTACATCCACAGGATGAGCTCCTCCCCCGCTGCAGGATCGGAGGCGCTCATTTCCCGGATCAGCGCGGCCAGGCCGTCCAGGTCGCCCGCCATGAGGTACTCCATGATGAGGTCCATCAGGTACGTCATGCCCTCGGACTCGAGCACGAGGTCCATGTTCTCTTCCATCCAGCGCATGACGGTTTCCTCGTCGCCGGCGGCGATGTCATCCGGGATGTTGAAGTCCCTGTGGGTCAGGGTACGTCCGCCCACCACAATCGGCTCGATCACGGGAGCGGGTTTTGCCGCCGGAGGAGCTGCGGGTGCGGGCGCAGCCTCCGTGGGGGGCTCCACGGCAGGGGCGGACGGATCGGCGGCGGGAGAAGTGGGTATGGTTTCCGGTGCCGGAGTTGAGTCCTCGGCCGAGGCGCCTTCCGCGGAGGCCACCTCTTCGCCATCCGCGGGAAATTCGATCGCGCCCGCGGCCCCGTCGGTGCCGTCGGCGCCGTCCATCGGTCCGCCGTCGTTAGCTGCGGGAGCCTCGACCAGCAGGGTAACCACGGCGCCAGCCAGGGCCTCTTCCGGCTCCGCCTGAACCGGCTCGGCAGGGGCAGTTTCTTCAACCGGCGCGTTCACCGTCGCTTCCGACCCAACCGTCCCTACGGCAACCGCGTCCGGGCCGGGCTCGGGAGCGGTGTCACCGGGGATCGGGCCCGGCTGCCCGGCCGGATCCTGGCTGCCGGCGTGGGCGGGAACGCTGCCCAGGGCGAGAGCGGCGGCAACAGTGCCGGTGAGCAGCGCAGCGCGCAGTCGTGATGTCACGTGAAATGTCCTGTCCCCAACTCGGCTGTCCTGGCAGGGCGGAGATCGCGCCGATCCGATTGCTTCGGTGCCCTGCGTCGGCCGGCATTTACCGGCCCTTGCAGAAATATAAATGATGCAGGTCACATCCGCTAATCCGGCGCGCCTGCCGGGTCCGCGGCAACGCGGGTCGTCCTACCCTGACCGCTCCCCGGCCCCGCCGTCTGCCCGGCCCTGGCTGAGTGTTGCCTCGCCTTCCAGCAGCCCGAGGGAACTGATCCACGGGAAAACGAACTCCAGGAGCACCAGGACGACCGCCGCCAGCAGCATCAGCGACAGCAGGATCCGCACGGCGAACGGGCCGGGCAGGTTGCGGAAGATCCAGGCGTACACCTCAGGCTCCTGCCTGCGCGGCGACCAGGCCGGCGATGTCGGCAGGGGGTCCCGCCTCGGCGGGGCGCCATGATTCCAGCGCGGCGTACGCGATGTACCGCTCCCGGTCGCCGAACCGTGGATGACAGGTGGTCAGGGTCATCATCGCCCTGACAGGTTCGGCCCCTGGTTTTTCCGGCACCGGCAGCAGTACATCCGTCCGGTCCGGCGTCACGATGGTGTGCTCCTCGAAGACGTAGGTGAAGTACCCGTTGGCAGTGCGCACATGGATGCGGTCCCCGGGCCGGAGCGCGTCGATGTTGTCGAGGACCTTGCCGTAGGTCTGGCGATGGCCGGCCACCGCGAAGTTTCCGACCTCCCCCGGCATCGCCGTGCCGTCGTACATGCCCAGCCCCAGCGAATCGAGGATCTCGGGACCCACCCCCGCCGAGACCGGCACGGTGAAGTCATCGCCGAAGCGCGGGACGTAGACGATCCCGAAGGTCTCGCCGTCCCGGGGCTGCCCGCCCGGCTGCGGCGGCCCGAAGTCCTCGGCGGCGGCCCTCACGGCGGGGCCTTCGAATTGCCGGGACAGGGCGGTGACCGCGTCCTGCTGCGCCGCCCGGGCGTCCAGGTTGGTCCACCACAGCTGCCAGACGACGTAGAGGAGAACGATGGCTCCCAGCGTCACGAGCAGTTCGCCGGCCAGGCCGGAGGCGGCCCGGAGCGAAAACATGGTTTGACGTTTTCCCATATGCGCAATCCTCCCTGGGGAACTCGATTCCTGCCGGTGGCGGGGGCCGGCGCGCCCGCCTTCGGGACCTACTGCTGGGCGCGCAGCGCGTCGGTGACCTTGGCGGCGACGGCCTGCAGCTTCGGCAGGGCTTCCGCGACGACGGCGTCCACGTCCCGGGTGCCGTCTGCCAGCGATGCCTGCATGGACATGTTCAAGGCGGCGGCCACGGAACCGTCCGGATGCAGGACCGGAACGGCCACCGAGCGCAGGCCGATCTCCAGTTCCTGGTCCACCAGGGCCCATCCCTGGCTCCGCACCTTGTCCAGCTCCGCCCGAAGCTTGTCCGGGTCGGAGATGGTCCGTGACGTCAACGGCTTCAGCTCGGCCGAGGCCAGATAGTCCTCCAGCCGGCCGGCGGGCAGGCCGGCGAGCAGCACGCGGCCCATGGACGTGGCGTAGGCGGGGAAACGCGTGCCCACCATGATGCCCACGGTCATGATCCGCCGGGTGTGGATGCGGGCGATGTAGACGATCTCATCGCCGTCGAGAATCGATGCGGAGGTGGATTCATGCAGCTCCGCGGAAAGCTCTTCCAGCAATGGCTGCACCAGCTGGGGCAGACTCTGCCCGGCGAGGTAGGAATACCCCAGCTGGAGCACCAGAGCGGTGAGTTCGAAGACGCGGCCGTCGGTGCGCACATAGCCCAGGTCGACCAGGGTGTGCAGGAACCTCCGCGCGGTGGCACGGGTCAGGCCGGTCCTCTTGGAGACCTCGCTGAGCGTCATGGTGACGTTGTCGGCGTCGAAGGCCCTGATCACGGTCAATCCGCGGGCCAGCGACTGGACGAACTGGTCGCCCGGCGTCTTGGTCTCGGTCATGGTTCCTTTTACTCGGTGGGCGGAAGCAGCTTGATGTCCATCTTGGACTGCAATTCCTCAAGCGTGGTTCCGAACGTCTCGCGCACACGCACGCCTTCCTCGGTAATCAGGAAGACCGCGTCATTAGTGTATACGCGGGTGACGCAGCCCACTCCCGTGAGCGGGTAGGTGCATTCGGGCACCAGCTTCGGCTTGCCGTCCTTGGTGAACAGGGACATCATCACGTAGACGTCCTTGGCCCCCGTGGCCAGGTCCATCGCGCCGCCGACGGCGGGAATGGCGTCGGGTGCGCCGGTGTGCCAGTTGGCCAGGTCGCCGGTGGCGGAGACCTGGAACGCGCCGAGCACGCAGACGTCCAGGTGGCCACCGCGCATCATGGCGAAGGAGTCGGCGTGGTGGAAGTAGGACGCGCCCGGCACCTCGGTGACCGGGACCTTGCCCGCGTTGATCAGGTCCTGGTCGATCTGGTCGCCCTGCGCCTCCGGGCCCATGCCCAGCATGCCGTTTTCGGTGTGCAGGGTGATGTCCTGCTCGGCGGTCAGGTAGTTGGAGACCGACGTCGGCTGGCCAATGCCGAGGTTGACGAAGGAACCGGGCTGGATGTCCCGGGCCACCAGCCTGGCCAGATCTTCGCGGCTGAGTTTCTCGCTCACTGGTTTGCCTCTCCCTCTGCGGCCTGCGGCGCAATTTCGACGACGGTGTCCACGTAGATGCCCGGAGTCACGATGACCTCGGGATCCAGTTGGCCGGTCTCCACGATGCCGGAGACCTGCACGATGCTCTGCTTGGCGGCGGCGGCCATGATCGGTCCGAAGTTGCGGGCGGTCTTGCGGTAGACCAGGTTGCCCTTCCGGTCGGAGGTCAGCGCCTTGATCAGCGCGACGTCGCCGTGGATCGGCGTCTCGAGCACGTAGCCGCGCCCGTCGATCATCCGGGTCTCCTTGCCCTCGGCCAGCATGGTGCCGTAGCCGGTGGGCGTGAAGAAGGCGCCGATCCCGGCGCCGGCGGCGCGGATGCGTTCGGCCAGGTTGCCCTGCGGCACCAGTTCCAGTTCGATTTCGCCGGCGCGGTAGGCGGTGTCGAAGTGCCAGGAGTCGGACTGGCGCGGGAAGGAGCAGATGATCTTCTTGACCCTGCGCTCCTTGATCAGCAGCGCCAGCCCGGCGTCCGCCTGCCCGGCGTTGTTGTTCACCACGGTCAGGTCGGTGGCGCCGCAGTCCATCAGCGCGTCGATCAGTTCCATCGGCTGGCCGGCGTTGCCGAAGCCGCCGATCAGCACCGTGGCGCCGTCCTGGATGCCGGCCACGGCGTCCCGGGCAGTAGCAGCGAATGTAGGCACCCGCTTACCTCCTTAGTTCTTGGTTGAGTTGACGTTTTCCAGCACGACGGCGAGGCCCTGGCCCACGCCGATGCAGATGGCGGCCACGCCCCAGCGGTCGCCCGATTCCTGCAGCCGGCGGGCCAGCGTGCCGAGGATGCGGATGCCCGAGGCGCCCAGCGGGTGGCCGATGGCCACTGCCCCGCCCCAAGCGTTCACGATCGCCGGGTCGATGTCCCAGTTGTCGATGCAGGCCAGCGACTGCGCGGCGAAGGCCTCATTGAGCTCGACGGCGGCGACATCGGACCAGCTGATGCCGGCCCGCTTGACGGCCTGGTTCGCGGCCTCCACCGGCGCGAACCCGAAGAACTGCGGCTCCAGCGCGGCGGCGCCGCGGCCGGCGATCCGGGCCAGCGGCCCGGTCCCCAGCAGCCCGGCGGCGGCCTCGCTGCCCAGCCACGCCGCCGAAGCGCCGTCGTTCAGCGGCGAAGCGTTGCCGGCCGTGACCGTGCCGCCCTCGGGGCCGTCGCCCGCCGGCCGGAAGACGGTCTTCAGCCCGGCCAGGACGTCAACGGTGCTGGTGGGGCGGATGGACTCGTCGCGGGCCAGGTCGGTGCCCGGAACCTGCACCACCATCGAGTCGTACTTGCCCGCGTTCCAGGCCTCGTCGGCGAGGCGGTGCGAGGCGGCGGCGAACTCGTCCTGCCGTTCGCGGCTGATGCCGTGGCGCTCGCGCAGCTGTTCGGTGGCCTCGCCCAGGGAGACGGTCCATTCCCGCGGCATCTTCTTGTTCACCAGGCGCCAGCCCAGGGTGGTGGACGCGAGGGTCATGTCGCCGGCCGGGTAGGGCTTCTCGGTCTTGGGCAGCACCCACGGCGCCCGGCTCATCGACTCGACGCCGCCGATCAGCACCAGGTCGCCTTCGCCGGCGTTGATCTGCCGGGAGGCGATGATGGCGGCGTCCAGGCTGGAGCCGCACAGCCGGTTCACGGTGGTCCCCGGGATCGAGGTGGGCAGGCCGGCCAGCAGCGTGGCCATGCGCGCCACGTTCCGGTTCTCTTCCCCGGCGCCGTTGGCGTTGCCGAAGATCACCTCGTCGATGCGTTCCGGGTCCAGGCCCGGGGCGCGGGAAACTTCCGCCTTGACGACTTCGGCCGCCAGGTCGTCCGGGCGGACGCCGGCCAGCGCACCGCCGAACTTGCCGAAGGGGGTGCGGACGGCGTCAAACAGATATGCCTGGTTCATTCGAGGCTCCTTCGCGGCGCACTTCCGGGGTGCGCCTTTGGGTTACAGCAAACGGCCCGGCCCGGCGCTCAGGCCGGACCGGACCGCTCCGTCGACACGGGGGTCCGCGCGGAACATACCGTTTCGGCGGGAACCGTCGCGGGCTCTTCCGTTCCAGCCGAAGTGTTCGCTACACGAACGCATGTACGTTATATGAACTATACCGAGCCCTTGTGATCCTCGTCAAGGCTGGCAAAGACGCCCTTGGCCACCTTGAACGCGACGTTGGCGTCCGGGACGCCGCAGTAGATGGCCGACTGCAGCACGACTTCCTTGATCTCGTCGCGGGTCATGCCGTTGGTCAGCGCCGCCCGGACATGCATGGCGAATTCCTCCCAGTGGCCCTTGGCGATCATGGCGGTGAGCGTGATGGCGCTGCGCGTGGTGCGCGGCAGCCCCTCCCGGGTCCAGATGGTCCCCCAGGCGTAGCGGGTGATCAGTTCCTGGAAGTCCTGGGTGAACTCATCGATCGAGCTGTTCGCGCGGTCCACGTGGGCATCGCCGAGCACCTGCCGGCGCACGGCCATGCCCTCGTCGTACACTTCCTGCTGGGTCTGGGCAGGATCGAAGGTGCGGTTATCGCTCACGGCGTGTACTCCTTGGTTGTTCAGTCATCGGTCCGGCTGCGGTTTCAGGCGGCCAGGAAGAAATCGCGCAGCAGCGCGGCGGTTTCCGCGGGTGCCTCGGCGGGCGCCTGGTGGGCCACACCGTCGACGACGGCGGAGCTGCCCTTTTGCACGCCGGCGGCCACTGCTTCGGCGAACTCGGGCGGGCACACCTGGTCGAGCGCCCCGGCGACGGCGATCACCGGAGTGGTGATGTCGCCGAGCCGCTCGCGGACGTCGAAGCCGGCCAGGGCCTCGCAGGCGTGGGCGTAGGCGAAGCGGTCCGCGTTCTGCAGGGTGTGCAGCAGCCGGGTGGTGCGCTCGGGGTGCTTCTCGATAAAGCCCGGCGCGAACCAGCGCTGCGCCGAGCCGGTGACCATCGTGGGCGTGCCCGCCTGGCGTACGGTCTCCGCGCGTTCCAGCCACGCGGCCGGTTCGCCGATCTTGGCGCCGGAGCAGACCACGCCCAGGCCGGCGAAGCGGTCCGGATGGTCCAGGCCCAGCTGCAGGGCCAGTTCACCGGCCATCGAGACGCCGGCGAAGTGCACCTCGGCGCCGGCGTCGATGTCGCCGGCTTCGCGCAGCTTGTCCAGCATCGCCACGACCGCCTGCCCGAGTTCGGCCATGGTGTACGGTCCGGTCGAGGCCGGGCTGGCCCCGTGGCCTGGCAGGTCCACGCCCACCACCTGGAAGTCCTGCAGGTGCTCCACGGCGTCGGCCCAGAGCGCCTTGGCGCCGGTCCCCAGTCCGGCGCCGGCCAGCAGCACCGGCCTGCCTTTGCCCTCGGACAGGAGGGTGGGGGTGATGTCGGGAACGGTCACGATTGGCTCCATTCTGCGTAGCGGGACGTGATCCGGTCGATCAGGCCGCTGCTTTGGCCGGTATACCCGGCCGGGTCCAGCAGTTCGGCCAGCGCAGTGTCGGAGAGGACGTCGCCGGGCACGGCTTCGCGCAGCAGCTGCGACAGGCTGCCCTGGCCGGCGAGCGACTGGTTGACCAGGCTCTGGACCTTCGCCTTGCCGGCGCCGGGGGTTCCGCCGTCCAGCATCGGCGCCACCGTGGCCATGACGCGTTCGCTGACCACCAGCTCGCCCGTGATCTGCAGGTTCCGGCGCATCTTCTCCGGGCGGACCACCAGGCCCTCGGAGAGTTCGGCCAGCTTGGCGGCTGCGCCGCCGGCGAGCCGGAGCAACTGGCGCAGCGCCTGCCACTCCACGTGCCAGGAGCCGTCCGGCCGCTCGTCGACCGCCCCGGCCGCGGCGGCCTGGACCTGGGCCAGGTGCCCGGGGGCGGCGAGGGCGGCGCTGCGGATCAGCACGGACAGCACCGGATTCTGCTTCTGCGGCATGGCCGAGGAGCCGCCGCGGCCGTCGGCGGCGGGTTCGGAGACCTCGCCCACTTCGGGCCGGCTCAGCAGCAGCACGTCGTTTGCGACCTTGCCGGCGGCCGCCAGCACGTCGGCCAGCGCGGCGGCCAGCGCGGTGACCGGCAGCCGGTTGGTCTGCCACGGAGCCAGCGGATCGGCGAGCCCCAGCCGCCCGGCGAGGCGGGCCGCCAAAGCCAGCGCACCGCCGTCGTCGTCCTGCCCGGTGCCCTCCGCCGCCGGGCGGGCGGGCAGGTCGGCCAGGTCGGTGAGCGCCGCCATGGTGCCGGCCGCGCCGCCCCACTGCAGCGGCAGTCCGCCGGCCACCCGCTCCAGCCGGACGCCGGCCTGGGCGACGCCGGAGAGCCAGTTGGCCGCCTTGAGCCCGAACGTCGACGGCAGCGAATGCTGGGTCAGGGTGCGGGCCACCGTGACGGTGGCGCGGTGTTCGTCCGCCAACCGGCCCAGGGCCGCGGCGGCGGACTTGAGGTCGGTGACGATCCCGGCCAGCGCGCGGCGGGCCATCAGCATCAGGGCGCTGTCCAGGATGTCCTGGCTGGTGGCGCCCCGGTGGATCGCCGGGACGGCGGCCGGGTCGTGCTTCCTGATCTCCGCCCTCAGGTCGGCCAGCAGCGGGATGACCGGGTTGCCGCCGCCCTGGGCCCGCTCGGCCAGCCCCGCGGCGTCGTAGAGGTCGGCGTGCGAGGCCCGCTCGACGGCCGGCACGGCCTCGGCGGCCACCCGGCCGGCGTCGGCCAGCACGCGGGTCCATTCGAGCTCCACGTCGAGCATGGCCTGGATGAATTGGTAGTCGCTGGTTAAACGGGACGCTGCTGTCCCGGCCGAGGCCGGAGACAGCAGCCCGAAATCAGCGTGGTCCGCCGGATTCATACAGGCCTAAATCCCCGGGTAGGTCAGGAAGACGGTCTCGCCGTCACCCTGCAGCCGGATGTCGAAGCGCAGATCGCCGTTCGGTTCGCGCTCTGCGATCAGCGTGTTCCGCCGCTCTTCCGGCAGCGAGGACAGCAGCGGGTCGTTCGCCAGCGCCTCGGTGTCCTCCGGCAGGTAGATCCGGGTAAACAGCCGGTTCAGCAGGCCGCGGGCAAAGACCACCAGGGAGATGAACGGGGCCTTGCCCGGCTCGGTGGCACCCGGGTTGACCGTGGTGAAGGTGTAGTGGCCCACGTTGTCCACGGCCACGCGGCCGAAGCCGGTGAAGGTGTGGTTGTCGCGGACCAGGGAACCGGTTTCGCGGGAGATCTTGCCGTGCTCGTCGGCCTGCCAGATCTCCAGCATGGAGTCGGGGATCACGGTGCCGTTGCCGTCGTAGACCACGCCGTGCAGCCGGATGGCGCCGGGGTGCGCGCGGTGGACCAGCTGGCTGTCCTTCTCGTAGGGCAGCGCGAAGCCGTAGAACGGGCCGATGGTCTGGCCCGGGGTGGGCACCAGTTTGGTGGTGGACTCGCTCATCAGTGCTCCTCGCCTTCTTCCATCCAGGTGCGGTTGCTGCCGGAAAGGACGATGTCCCAGCGGTAGCCGGTGTTCCACTCGTGGCTGGTGACCGAGTGGTCGTAGGTGGCGACCAGGCGGTCGCGGGCCGCCGGGTCGGTGATCGACTGGTAGATCGGATCCAGCGGGAACAGCGGGTCGCCCGGGAAGTACATCTGGGTGATCATGCGCTGGGTGAAGTCGGTGCCGAACAGCGAGAAGTGGATGTGTGCCGGGCGCCAGGCGTTGTGGTGGTTCTTCCACGGGTAGGGGGCCGGCTTGATGGTGGTGAACTTGTACTCGCCGTTGGGCCCGGTGATGCAGCGGCCCACGCCGGTGAAGTTCGGGTCGATCGGGGCCGGGTGCTGGTCGCGCTTGTGCACGTAGCGGCCGGCGGCGTTGGCCTGCCAGACCTCCACCAGCTGGTTGCGCACCGGGCGTCCGTCGCCGTCCAGGACACGGCCCTGCACGATAATCCGCTCGCCGATCGGCTCGCCGTTGTGCTGGATGGTCAGGTCCGACTCCAGGGCGTGCACGTCACGCTCGCCGAACGCCGGGCTCCACAACTCGATGGTCTCCGGGTCCGCGTGGTGCAGGTCCTTGGTCGGGTGGCGCAGCAGCGAGGAGCGGTACGGCGCAAAGTCGATGCGCGGCTGCGTCTCTTCGGCGCCGCCGGCCTCCACGCTCTTGCGGTACGCCTCGTGGCTGTCGGCAATTTCCTGGCTGATCTTCTCCTGCGAATCCGCGGTGGCGGCAGGGTCCAGCAGGTGGCTGTCGTCAAACGTCTCGTCCTCGAAAGCCTCGTCCGGAGCTTGTGCGTCGCTCATCGGGACTCCTTTCCGTTGTGGCTGTGGATGGTTAAGGATTTGCGCGCCCGGCGTGGTGCGGGCGCAGCGGTCACTTGTGCGGCCAGCCCGTGTAGGACTCGGCCAGGTACTGCTGCCCGAAGCGGGAACCGGTCACGGTGGCCAGTTCGCCGAGGGCACGCTTGGTCTCGAAGGGCGAGGCATCGGTGCGGGTGTGCAGCATGCTGGTCATCCAGTAGGAGAAGTTCTGCGCCTTCCAGACCCGCTGCAGCGCCAGGTCGGAGTAGCCCTCCAGCAGTGCGTCGCTGCCGGTGGAGTAGAACGAGTCGATGGCCTCGAAGAGCACCTTGACGTCCGCGAAGGCCAGGTTCAGGCCCTTTGCCCCGGTGGGCGGCACCGTGTGCCCGGCGTCGCCGGCCAGGAACATGCGCCCGTGGGACAGGGGTTCCCGCACGAAGGAGCGGAAGGCCAGCACGGTCTTGTCGAAGATCGGTCCCTGCTTCAGCTGGAAGCCGTCCGGCCCGTCGACCCGTTTCTGCAGTTCCGCCCAGATCCGGTCGTCGCTCCAGTCGTCCACGTTCTCGGCCGGATCGCACTGGAAGTACATGCGCTGGACGGTCTCGCTGCGCTGGGAGATCAGCGCGAAGCCGTGCGGCGAGTTCGCGTAGATCAGTTCCGGGGCGCTCTTCGGGGCCTCGGTCAGGATGCCGAACCAGGCGAACGGATACTCGATCTTGTAGTCCTGCTCCCCCTTCACCGCGCGGCGGCAGAAGCTGCGGGAGCCGTCGGCACCCACCAGGATGTCGCAGTGCACCTCGAAGGCGGCGCCGTCCTTGTCCGTGAACCTGAACTTGGGCGTGGTGGTCTCCAGGTCCAGCACCTCGGTAACCTCGGCCTCGTAGCGCACGTCGCCGCCGTCGCGCCTGCGGGCGGCGGCCAGGTCCAGGAACACCTCGTTCTGCGCGTACAGGGTCACGGTGGCGTCCACGAGGTCCTTGAAGTCCAGCGGATGCGACTCTCCGTTGAAGCGCAGATCGATGCCGGCGTGCTCGTCGCCCTCTGTCAGCACGCGGCCGTCGACGCCGGTGTCGGTGAGCATCTTGACCGAGCCCGCCTCCAGGATGCCGGCCCGGTGGGTGTTGTGGATGGTGTCGTGGTCACGGGATTCCACCACGAGGTTGTCGATGTCGTGCCGGGCCAGCAGGTGGCTGAGCATCAGGCCGGCCGGTCCCCCGCCGACGATTCCTACCTTGGTTTTGATGATCTGCGGTTGCGCCATGGGTGAGTCTCCTGGGTCGAAGAGGAAGCCGTCTCTTCACCAGTGTGAGCCCGGCGACACACGTTCCGCCCCGGCGTTCTTATTGAATGAGAATTACGACGGCGGTGGCCGCCGCCGCGGTCACAGCGCGACGCCCATGGCCCGGGAGATGCCGCGCGCCGCCGTCATCAGCGCCGGCACCACGGCGTGGAAGTTCTCGAAGCCCAGCGGCACCACCACGCCGAGGGCGGCCAGCGGCCGGCCGGCCGGGCCGAGCACGGGGACGGCGATGCCGGTGGTGTCCACGTCGATCCGCCCGTCGAACGCGGCGTAGCCCCGCTTGCGGATGTCGGCCAGGTGCCGGCGCAGGTCAAAGGACACCGGGTCGGCCGACGTGACGGCCTCCGGATGCCGGGTCAGGTAGGACTCCTGGACATGGTTGGGCGAATAGGCCAGCAGCACCATGCCCATCGAGGTCCGGTGCACCGGCATGGTGCCGGCGATCTGGGCCTGGTTCACCACGGAGCCGCGGCTGGAGAGCCGCTCGATCACCAGGACTTCGTCCTCGCGCAGCACCGCCAGCTGGGTGTGCTGGCGCACCACGGACTGGATGTCCTCCATGAACGGCATGGCGGCCTGCCGCAGGTCGACGGCGGGCGAGCTCCGGTTGGCCAGCTCCCACAGCCGGAGCCCGAGCCGGATTTCGCCGGGGCCCTCCTTCGTCAGGAGCCCGTGGCGGGACAGCGCCTCCACCAGCCGGTAGGTCGTTGCCAGCGGCACATCCGCCCGGCGGGAGAGCGTGGCGACGTTCATCGCCGGCTTGTCCGGTTCGAACGCAGACAGGATGCGCACCAGCCGGTCCAGCATCGAGTCACCGGACGGGGAATTGGCCATGTACCCAGAATCTCACGTCCGCCACGGCCGCCGGGGCTATTAAACGCGGAAACCGCCCCCCGCCGCCCCGGTATCGGGGAGCAGGAGGCGGTTCCATACTGGCGGCTAGCGGTAGTCGCTGCCCAGGTCGTAGTCATCCAGCGGGATGGCGTGGAACTCGGGCGTCAGCGAACCGTCGGCGCCGGCGTAGTCGAAGTCGCCGAAGGCGCTCGGGCCGGTAAACAGGTTGGCCTTCGCTTCCTCCGTCGGCTCCACCGACACCTGGGTGTACCGGTCCAGGCCGGTGCCGGCCGGGATCAGCTTACCGATGATGACGTTCTCCTTCAGGCCCAGCAGCGGGTCGGACTTGCCCTCCATCGCCGCCTGCGTCAGGACGCGGGTGGTCTCCTGGAAGGACGCGGCCGACAGCCACGACTCGGTGGCGAGCGAGGCCTTGGTAATGCCCATCAGCTCGTCACGGCCGTTGGCCGGCTGCTTGCCCTCGGAGACGGCCTTGCGGTTCTCCGCCTGGAAGCGGCTCCGCTCGGCCAGCTCGCCCGGCAGCAGGTCGGTCTCGCCGGACTCGATCACGGTGATGCGGCGCAGCATCTGGCGGACGATGACTTCCACGTGCTTGTCGTGGATGCCGACGCCCTGGCTGCGGTACACGCTCTGGACCTCGTCCACCAGGAACTTCTGCGCCTGGCGCGGGCCGAGGATACGCAGCACCTGCTTCGGGTCCTTGGCACCGGTGACCAGCTGCTGGCCGACGTCCACGTGCTGGCCGTCTTCGACCAGCAGGCGTGCACGGCGCAGCACCGGGTAGGCGATCTCTTCCGAGCCGTCATCGGGGGTGACGATGACGCGCATCTGGCGTTCGCCGTCCTCGATGGACACGCGTCCGGCCACTTCGGCCATCGGCGCGACACCCTTGGGGGTACGGGCTTCGAAGAGCTCCTGGATACGGGGCAGACCCTGGGTGATGTCTTCCGCGGAGGCTACGCCACCGGTGTGGAAGGTACGCATGGTCAGCTGGGTACCGGGCTCGCCGATCGACTGGGCGGCGATGATGCCGACCGCCTCGCCGATGTCCACGGTCTTGCCGGTGGCCAGCGAGCGGCCGTAGCAGAGCGCGCAGGTACCGACGGCGGACTCACAGGTGAGCACGGAGCGCACCTTGATCTCGGTGATGCCGGCGTCGATCAGTTCCTGGATCAGCACATCGCCGACGTCGGCGCCTGCCGTGGCCACCACGGTGCCCTCGGAGTTCACCACATCGGTGGCCAGCGTGCGGGCGTAAGCGGAGTTCTCCACCTCTTCGTGCCGGCGCAGTTCACCGTTGTGGTCGGCTTCGGCGATGACCGTGTTCAGGCCGCGCTCGGTGCCGCAGTCCATTTCGCGCACGATCACGTCCTGCGAGACGTCCACCAGGCGGCGGGTCAGGTAACCCGAGTTGGCGGTACGCAGCGCGGTGTCGGCCAGGCCCTTGCGGGCACCGTGCGTGGCGATGAAGTATTCCAGCACCGACAGGCCCTCGCGGTAGGAGGACTTGATCGGGCGCGGGATGATCTCGCCCTTCGGGTTGGCCACCAGACCACGGATACCGGCGATCTGGCGGACCTGCAGCCAGTTGCCACGGGCACCGGAGGACACCATGCGGTTGATGGTGTTCTCCTTGGTCAGGTTCTTCCGCATCGCGTCGGCAACCTCGTTGGTCGCCTTGTTCCAGATGTCGATCAGTTCCTGGCGCCGCTCGTCGTCGGCGATCAGGCCCTTGTTGTACTGGGACTCGACGCGGGCGGCCTGGGTCTCGTAGCCCTCCATGATGGCGGCCTTTTCGGCCGGGGCCGCGATGTCGGAGATCGCCACGGTCACGCCGGAACGGGTCGCCCAGTAGAACCCGGCGTCCTTGAGGTTGTCCAGCGTCGCCGCGGTGACGACCTTCGGGTAGCGCTCGGCCAAATCGTTCACGATCGCCGAGAGCTGGCCCTTGTCCGCCACGCGCGCCACCCAGGGGTAGTCATCGGGCAGCGTGTCGTTGAAGATGACCTGGCCGAGCGAGGTTTCGATCAGCGCTTCCTGGCCCTCTTCCCATCCCTCCGGTGCCGGCTGGTCCGCGCTGGGCACGAAGCCGGGCACGCGGATCTTGACGACGGAGTTCAGGTGCAGCTCGCCGGCGTCGTGGGCCATGATGGCCTCCGCCGGGCTGGCGAAGACACGGCCCTCGCCGGTTCCGCCTTCGCGCTTGGTGGTGAGGTGGTGCAGGCCGATGATCATGTCCTGGGAGGGCAGGGTCACCGGACGGCCGTCCGACGGCTTCAGGATGTTGTTCGAGGAGAGCATCAGGATGCGCGCCTCGGCCTGGGCCTCGGGGCTCAGCGGCAGGTGCACGGCCATCTGGTCGCCGTCGAAGTCGGCGTTGAACGCGGCGCACACCAGCGGGTGCAGCTGCAGCGCCTTGCCTTCGACCAGCTGCGGCTCGAACGCCTGGATGCCCAACCGGTGCAGGGTTGGTGCACGGTTGAGCAGCACCGGGTGTTCGGTGATGATCTCTTCGAGCACGTCCCACACCTGCGGGCGGAAGCGCTCCACCATCCGCTTGGCGCTCTTGATGTTCTGCGCGTGGTTCAGGTCCACCAGCCGCTTCATGACAAACGGCTTGAACAGCTCCAGCGCCATCTGCTTGGGCAGGCCGCACTGGTGCAGCTTCAGCTGCGGGCCGACCACGATCACGGAACGGCCGGAGTAGTCGACGCGCTTGCCCAGCAGGTTCTGCCGGAAGCGGCCCTGCTTGCCCTTGAGCATGTCGGACAGCGACTTCAGCGGACGGTTGCCCGGCCCGGTGACCGGTCGGCCGCGGCGGCCGTTGTCGAACAGCGAGTCCACGGCTTCCTGCAGCATCCGCTTTTCGTTGTTGACGATGATTTCCGGCGCGCCCAGGTCCAGCAGGCGCTTCAGGCGGTTGTTGCGGTTGATCACGCGGCGGTACAGGTCGTTCAGGTCGGAGGTCGCAAAGCGGCCGCCGTCCAGCTGCACCATCGGGCGAAGCTCCGGCGGGATCACCGGAACGGCGTCCAGCACCATGCCCAGCGGCGAGTTGGTGGTGGTCAGGAAAGCGTTGACCACCTTCAACCGCTTCAGGGCGCGGGTCTTGCGCTGGCCCTTGCCGTTCTTGATGATGTCGCGCAGGGACTCGGCCTCGGCAGCCATGTCGAAGTTCTCGAGGCGGTTCTTGATGGCTTCGGCACCCATGGCGCCTTCGAAGTAGAGGCCGTAGCGGTCGCGCAGCTCGCGGTAGAGCCCCTCGTCGCCCTCGAGGTCGGCGACCTTGAGGTTCTTGAAGCGGTCCCAGACCATGTCGAGGCGCTCGATCTCGGCGTCGGCACGCTTGCGCACGTTGGCCATCTGGCGGTCGGCGGAGTCGCGGGCCTTCTTCTTCTCGGCGGCCTTGGCGCCCTCGCCCTCCAGGCGGGTCAGCTCGTCCTCGAGGTCCTTGGCGATCGCCGCGATGTCGGAGTCGCGGGTATCGGCCAGCTGCTTCTTCTCCAGGTCGTGCTCGGCCTGCAGGTTGGGCAGTTCCTCGTGGCGGCGCTCCTCGTCCACGCTGGTGATCATGTAGGCGGCGAAGTAGATGACCTTCTCCAGGTCCTTCGGCGCCAGGTCGAGCAGGTAGCCCAGGCGGGAGGGGACACCCTTGAAGTACCAGATGTGGGTGACCGGGGCGGCCAGCTCGATGTGGCCCATCCGCTCGCGGCGGACCTTGGCACGGGTGACCTCGACGCCGCAGCGCTCACAGATGATGCCCTTGAAGCGCACGCGCTTGTACTTGCCGCAGTAGCACTCCCAGTCGCGGGAAGGTCCGAAGATCTTCTCGCAGAAGAGGCCGTCCTTCTCGGGCTTCAGGGTGCGGTAGTTGATGGTTTCCGGCTTCTTGACCTCGCCGTAGCTCCAGTCGCGGATGTCGTCCGCGGTGGCAAGGCCGATGCGCATGAGGCCGAAGGAGGATTCGCTGGACATATGGTCCCTGTTCTCTCTTGTTCTCTAAATCTGAAAGTCTGTCGGGTTACGGAAAGAGGGGCGCCGTGCGCGGGCCGGCCGCGGTGCTCCAAGGCACCGGCGGCCGGCCGGCGCGGCTAGACCTCTTCGACGGAACTCGGCTCGGCCCGGGAAAGGTCGATGCCCAGTTCTTCCGCGGCCCGGAAGACTTCTTCATCCGAGTCACGCATTTCGATCGCGGTGCCGTCGGTGGAGAGTACTTCCACGTTCAGGCAGAGCGACTGCATTTCCTTGATCAACACCTTGAAGGATTCGGGAACACCCGGCTCCGGGATGTTCTCGCCCTTGACGATCGCCTCGTAGACCTTGACGCGGCCGTGGATGTCGTCGGACTTGATGGTGAGCAGTTCCTGCAGGGTGTACGCGGCGCCGTAGGCCTCCAGGGCCCACACTTCCATTTCGCCGAAGCGCTGGCCGCCGAACTGCGCCTTGCCGCCCAGCGGCTGCTGGGTGATCATCGAGTACGGGCCGGTGGAACGCGCGTGGATCTTGTCGTCCACCAGGTGGTGCAGCTTCAGGATGTACATGTAGCCCACGGACACCGGATCCGGGAACGGCTGGCCGGAGCGGCCGTCGAACAGACGGGCCTTGCCGGAGGCGCCGATCAGGCGCTCGCCGTCGCGGGTCGGGTTGGTGGCATCCAGCAGCCCGGTGATCTCGAACTCGCTGGCACCGTCGAACACCGGCGTGGCCACCGTCGTCGGACCCGACTGGCGGGGCAGGTTCGGCAGGTCCTTGGCCCAGTCCGGGTTGCCCTCGATGTTCCAGCCCTGCTTCGCGGCCCAGCCGAGGTGGATTTCCAGCACCTGGCCCACGTTCATGCGGCCGGGGACACCCAGCGGGTTCAGCACGACGTCGACCGGGGTTCCGTCTTCCAGGAACGGCATGTCCTCGACCGGCAGGATCTTGGAGATGACGCCCTTGTTGCCGTGGCGCCCGGCGAGCTTGTCGCCGTCCGTGATCTTGCGCTTCTGCGCCACGTACACGCGCACCAGCTGGTTCACGCCCGGGGGCAGCTCGTCGTCGTTGTCGCGGTCGAAGATCCGCACGCCGATCACCGTGCCGGACTCGCCGTGCGGGACCTTCAGGGAGGTGTCGCGCACTTCGCGGGACTTCTCGCCGAAGATCGCACGCAGCAGGCGCTCTTCCGGGGTCAGCTCGGTCTCGCCCTTGGGGGTCACGCGGCCGACGAGGATGTCGCCGGCGTCGACCTCCGCGCCGATGTGGATGATGCCGCGCTCGTCCAGCTGGGAGAGCACTTCCTCCGACACGTTCGGGATGTCGCGGGTGATTTCCTCGGCACCGAGCTTGGTGTCGCGGGCATCAACCTCATGCTCCTCGATGTGGATGGAGGTCAGCACGTCGTCGGAGACCACGCGCTGCGACAGGATGATCGCGTCCTCGAAGTTGTGGCCCTCCCAGGACATGAAGGCCACGAGCAGGTTCTTGCCCAGCGCCAGTTCGCCCTGGTCGGTGGACGGACCGTCGGCGATGATGCTGCCGGTTTCCAGCCGCTGGCCCTCGGAGACGAGGACGCGCTGGTTGTACGCGTTGCCTTGGTTGGAGCGGGCGAACTTCATGATCGGGTACCGGGTCTCGGTGCCGTCGTCGTTCAGGGCGGTAACCAGGTCCGCGGAGACCTCGGTGACCACGCCCGGCTTGGCGGCAACCACGGAGTCGCCGGCGTCGACAGCCGCGTAGCGCTCCATGCCGGTGCCCACCAGCGGGGCTTCCGAACGCAGCAGCGGCACGGCCTGGCGCTGCATGTTCGCGCCCATCAGCGCGCGGTTGGCGTCGTCGTGCTCCAGGAACGGAATCAGGGCGGTCGCCACCGACACCATCTGGCGCGGGGAAACGTCCATGTAGTCGACCTCGGTGGCAGGCACGAGCACCGGCTCGCCGCCGCCGCCGCGCTCCCGGCTGAGGACCAGGTCCTCTTCGAAGTGCAGGTCCTCGGTGAGCGGGGCGTTCGCCTGGGCGATCACGCACTCGATCTCATCATCGGCCGTGAGGTAGTCGACCTGGTCGGTGACCTGGCCGTCGACGACCTTGCGGTAGGGGGTCTCGATGAAACCGAACGCGTTGATCCGCCCGTAGGAGGCCAGCGAGCCGATCAGGCCGATGTTCGGGCCTTCAGGAGTCTCGATCGGGCACATGCGGCCGTAGTGCGAGGGGTGCACGTCACGGACTTCCATGCCGGCGCGGTCGCGGGACAGGCCGCCCGGGCCCAGCGCCGACAGGCGGCGCTTGTGCGTCAGGCCGGCCAGCGGGTTGTTTTGGTCCATGAACTGGGACAGCTGCGACGTGCCGAAGAATTCCTTGATCGCTGCCACCACGGGGCGGATGTTGATCAGGGTCTGCGGCGTGATCGCTTCGACATCCTGCGTGGTCATGCGTTCGCGGACCACGCGCTCCATGCGGGAGAGGCCCGTGCGGACCTGGTTCTCGATCAGCTCGCCGACCGCGCGGATGCGGCGGTTGCCGAAGTGGTCGATGTCGTCGATCTCGACGCGGACGTCGTGGTCGGCGCCGTCGCGCTTGCCCGGGATAGTGGTCTCGCCGGCGTGCAGGGCGACCAGGAACTTGATCATGGCGACGATGTCGTCATTGTTCAGGACCGAGGCGTCCGGATCCGTCAGCGGCTTGTCGATGCCCAGCTTGCGGTTGATCTTGTAGCGGCCGACCTTGGCCAGGTCGTAGCGCTTGGGGTTGAAGTACAGGTTGTCCAGCAGGGACTGGGCAGCCTCGACTGTCGGCGGCTCGCCCGGACGCAGCTTGCGGTAGATGTCCAGGAGGGCTTCTTCCTGGGTCTGCGTGGCGTCCTTCTCCAGCGTGGCGCGGATGGAGTCGTACTCGCCGAAGGTCTCCAGGATCTGGCCCTCGGTCCAGCCCAGGGCCTTGAGCAGCACGGTCACGGACTGCTTGCGCTTGCGGTCGAGGCGGACGCCGACCTGGTCGCGCTTGTCGATTTCCAGCTCGAACCAGGCGCCGCGGGACGGAATGATCTTCGCGGTGAAGATGTCCTTGTCACTGGTCTTGTCGGCGGTCTTCTCGAAGTAGGCGCCAGGCGAGCGGACCAGCTGCGAGACGACGACGCGCTCGGTGCCGTTGATGACGAAGGTACCCTTGTCGGTCATCAGCGGGAAGTCGCCCATGAACACGGTCTGCTGCTTGATCTCGCCCGTGTTGTTGTTCATGAACTCGGCCTTGACGTACAGCGGCGCGGAGTACGTGGCGTCGCGGTCCTTGCACTCGGCCATGGTGTACTTCGGATCGGCGAACTCCGGCTCCGAGAAGCTCAGGGACATGGTGCCCTGGAAGTCCTCGATCGGGGAGATCTCTTCGAAGATGTCGGCGAGGCCGGAGGTGCCGGCCACACCCTGGCGGCCTTCTTCCTGGGCCTTGGCTACGCGCGCCTTCCAGCGTTCGTTGCCGACCAGCCAGTCGAAGCTGTCGGTCTGAAGGGCGAGCAGATTGGGAACGTCAAGAGGTTCGTGAATCTTGGCGAATGAGAGCCGCCGGGTTGCTCCGTCGTTCGACGAGGCGTCCAGCAGGCTGTTAGCGGTATCGGTATTAGAGGTGCTCGAGGCGACCAAGAGGGATCCTTCCACAGACCTTCAGGCTTGTCCTGCGCTTCCGCACCGCCGGCACCCCGAATGGGGTCCGGACATCACCTGGATCCGCTATATGATCCTTGCCCGCCGCACGATCTGCAGTTAAACACAGATAGGGCGTGGCGAAGCCCACCGCTATATGAAGGCCAAAGGTTTTGAGGGAAGACGCAAATACTTAGTGTACGGCACCGCGTCGCGGCTTGTCCAACATGCCGGGCAGGCACCAGTCACCGCTCCCCCGCCATCGGGATTCGAGCGGCCTGCGGTGCGAAACGCGGTGCGAAAGGGGCGTCTTCGCGGTTGTCTTCCCCGGGACAACGCCACCAGCATATACCGGCCCGCCCGCAATTTCCGGCCCGCGCTCCAGGCGAGTTGCCCAAACACGGGTAATCTGTGAAGCAGATCATACCCACGGCAGCAGCCATGTGGCCCCTGCTTGCGCAGGCCACAGGCGCGGAAAAGAGGCATCGACACCATGGCCGAGAACAACAGCAGCCGCGACGACGTCGTCATCCTGAACGGCGCACGCACGCCCACGGGACGACTGAACGGCCAGCTCGCGTCCTTCACCGCCGTCCAGCTCGGCGGCAAAGCGATCGCCGCGGCGCTGGACCGCTCCGGCGTCGCCCCCGAACAGGTGGACGCGGTCATCATGGGGCACGTCATCCAGGCCGGCGCCGGCCAGAACCCCGCCCGGCAGGCGGCCATCGCCGCCGGGCTGGGCTGGAACGTGCCGACCGTGACGATCAACAAGGTCTGCCTCTCCGGGCTGGCCGCCGTCACCGACGCCGCCCGGCTGATCCGCTGCGGCGAGGCGCAGGTGGTGGTGGCCGGCGGTCAGGAGTCGATGACCAACGGCCCGCACCTGCTGCCCGGTTCCCGCCAGGGCTGGACCTACGGCAGCCTGACCGCCCTCGATGCCACCGCCCACGACGGCCTCACGGATGCCTTCGACCACGAGTCGATGGGCGTCTCCACCGAGCGCCGGAACGCCGAGCTGGGCATTCCCCGCGAAGCGCAGGACGAAGTGGCCGCCGCCTCCCACCAGCGCGCCGCCGCCGCCGCCAAGAACGGGGTCTTCGACGACGAGATCGTCCCGGTCGCGGTGCCGCAGCGCAAGGGCGAGGACCTGGTGGTCGACAGCGACGAGGGTGTCCGCCCGCAGACCAGCGTGGAAAGCCTGGCCCCGCTGCGCCCGGCGTTTGCCAAGGACGGCACTATCACCGCCGGTAACTCCTCCCCCCTGTCCGACGGCGCGGCCGCCGTCGTGGTCGCGACCCGCGGCTTTGCCGAGGACAACGGCCTGGACTGGCTCGCCGTCGTCGGCCGTCCGGGGCAGGTGGCCGGACCGGACACCTCGTTGCAGTCGCAGCCGTCCAACGCGATCACCCAGGCGCTCAAGCGTGCGGGCTGGACCACGGCCGACCTGGACTTCATCGAGATCAACGAAGCCTTCGGGGCCGTGGCGGTGCAGTCGCTGCAGGACCTGGACTACCCGCTGGAGAAGTGCAACATCCACGGCGGGGCCATCGCATTGGGCCATCCGATCGGCGCCTCCGGCACCCGGCTGGCGCTGACGGCCGCCTTGGAACTGCGCCGGCGCGGCACCGGCAAGGCCGCGGTCTCCCTGTGCGGCGGCGGCGGCCAGGGCGAGGCGCTGCTGCTCTACCGGGACTAGCGGTTCCGGGCGGCCCCCGGCGGCCCGGCCGGGAATACCGGGCGGGCGCCGGGGCTTGAACCGGGCATGAGCAACGACTCCGGTGCCCCTGCCCTGCCGGCCGGCCTGCAGCGTTTCCTGGCCGGCGCCCAAGCCCACTCCCTGAAGGTCGACGTCGCCGAACGCTCCGGCGCCCGCAGCCTCGCCGAGGCCGCGCAACTGCTGGGCATCGCCGAGGCCGACATCGTCAAGACCCTGGTCATCAAGCACAAGGACGGCTCGTTCCTGTTCGCCCTCATCCCCGGCGACCGGCAGATCTCCTGGCCCAAGCTCCGCTCGCTGCTGGGGGTCAACAAACTTTCGCTGCCGCACGCCGATGTTGCCTACACGGCGACGGGATACCGGCGCGGCACCATCACCCCGCTGGGCAGCAGCACGGCCTGGCCCGTGTACGCCGACGAGTCCATCCGCGGCCGGCGGATATCGCTGGGCGCCGGGGAACACGGTTACTCCGCCTTCGTCGACGCCGATGCGCTGACCTCCGCGCTCGGCGCCACCGTCGCCGACATCTCCGACCCGGCCTGAGCCCGCCGGGCCCGCTGAGCCGCCGGGGCACCGGCTGCTGGTTCCGGCCCGCACAGCACAAAGCCCCGCCGCCCGGTGGGGCGGCGGGGCTTTGCGGAAGCTAAAGAGAGCTTACTTGAGGGTGACGGTCGCGCCGGCAGCCTCGAGAACTTCCTTGGCCTTGTCGGCGGCTTCCTTGGTGGCGCCTTCGAGGACGGCCTTCGGAGCACTGTCGACCAGGTCCTTGGCTTCCTTGAGGCCCAGGGAGGTCAGCGCGCGGACTTCCTTGATCACTGCGATCTTCTTGTCGCCGGCAGCTTCGAGGACGACGTCGAACTCGGTCTGCTCCTCAGCAGCGGCTTCGCCGGCGCCGCCGGCTGCGGGGCCCGCAACGGCAACGGCTGCAGCGGTGACGTCGAAGGTCTCCTCGAACAGCTTGACGAACTCGGAGAGCTCGATGATGGTCAGTTCCTTGAAAGCTTCAATGAGCTCTTCGTTGGTGAGCTTCGCCATGGTTGGCGTCCTTCCTGATAGGTGATGCGGCTGGTGTGTCCGCACCAAGAGTTGGTTGGTGAAGAGTCTTACTGCTCTTCGGCGGCAGCCTCGGCCGGGGCCTCGGTTGCTTCGGCAGCGGGAGCTTCGGCTTCGGCAGCTTCGGCCGGAGCTTCGGCAGCGGCGCCGCCGTTCTCCTCCTGCTTGATGCGCAGCGCATCGAGGGTGCGGGCCAGTGCGGACATCGGCGCCTTGAGGACACCGGCGACGCGGGCCAGCTGGTGCTCGCGGGATTCGAGAGCGGCCAGCGCAGCAACGGCGGTTGCATCCAGGGCCTTCCCCTCGAAGATACCGGTCTTGATGATGAGCTGCGGGTTGGACTTTGCGAAATCCGTCAGGGACTTGGCGGCTGCAACGGCGTCACCCTTGATGAAGGCGATAGCAGTGGGTCCGGAAAGCTGGCCTTCGAACGCGTCGATGCCGGCTTCCTTGGCTGCAATGCCAGTCAGGGTGTTCTTGACGACCGAGAACTTGGTGTCCTGGCCGAGAGAAACACGCAGCTCCTTGAGCTGTGCAACGGTAAGCCCGCGGTATTCGGTTAGGACTGCAGCGCTGGATTCCTTGAAATCGCTGGTGATTTCTTCAACGGCTGCCACCTTGGTTGGCGTTGCCATAACCCTCCTTCCGGGGAATAGTGCCGGTGGTTCGGGTCGCACGCATAAAAAACGCCCCATGCAGGCGCACGGGGCATGGTTCCCGCACCGGAGTTACGGCGGCGGGGCAATGCTTCGTTCACCTGCGCAGGCCGTCCCAGGCATGGGACTTTCGGTTGAAAACGTGGAGGAATTCAACGACCGACGGTCTTTGGTTCTTCAAGGCTACGGGATCCTGCCGCCGGACGCCAAATCGGCGGCCCGGAGCCGCGCCCACGACTGCACCCCCGGACGGATCAGCCGGCGGCCGACCGCAGCGCGGAGGCTCTCGCCGGGCCGGCGGCATTGGCGTCGAGGTCGTCCTGGACCTGGTCCACGTGATCCTCCATCGCCTCGCGGGCTCCCTGGGCGTCCCCGCTTTCGACGGCGGCGAGCACCCTGCGGTGCATGGCGAGGGTGCGGGTGCGCACGGCCTGCGCCCCAAACGCTTCCCGCCGCGCGTCGGCCAGCACCCGGCCCATCGGCACGAAGACCGCCGGAAAGAGGATATTGCCGGACGCCTTGAGTACCACCGTGTGGAACAGCCGGTCGGCTTCGACGAAGGCATCCGCGTCGCCCGCGGCGTCCGCGGCGGCCATCGACTCCAACTCCCCGCGCAGCAACTCCAGGTCCGCAGCGGTGCGGCGGAGCGCAGCCAGCGCGGCGGCCCCGGACTCGACCAGGCGCCGCACTTCGAGCAACTGCCGCGAGGCGGCGGAGTCGCTCATGCTGTGCGCCGCGGCGCGGACGACGGCCTCGACCGAGGTCCACGACCCGGGCGGATTGATAAAGGTGCCGCGGCCCCGCTGGATGCTGATCACGTTCATCGCCCGCAGCATGGTGAGGGCTTCCCGGACAGTCAGCCGGCTGACCTGCGACCGGGCGGCGATCTCGGCTTCGGTGGGCAGCGCGTCGCCGGGCGCCATCCGGCCGGCGATGATCTGCTCCAGCAGGTCTTCCGCCACCGTGTCAACCAGCGTCCTGCGTTCCATCGGCCCTCCCGCCACACCCGGCAGCATGCCGGCGCGCTGACATCGTAACCGCCGCTGCCGGTTACCGGCGCGTAGCATGACGCTCCGGCGACACGTGTACGAACACGCCCGGTACGCCGTCACGCGGCGCCGGCCGGGCGGGTCTCCCCGGCCTGCGGCCCCGGACGCAGCTTCTTCTGCCAGGCGGCCTCGTACCCGGCCGGAGCGAAGCCGAGGGCGGTGTTGATGTCCAGCATGTGGCTGTTTTCGTCGGCGTTCCAGGTGTAGAGCCGGCGCCCCTGCGGCCACGCCTCCGCCACCCGCTGCAGGTTGCGGGCCTTGATCCACAGGCCCAGGCCGTGGCCGCGGTGGGCCCGCAGCACCAACGTGTCCTCCTGGAAGACCACCTCGGGCTGCTCCGGGAAGAATTCCAGCACCGTATGGCCCACCAGCCGGCCGCTGGGCACATGCCCGGCCGCGACCACCAGGCAGCGGCCGCCCTTGCGCCGCAGCTCCTCCTCATGGTGGCGGACGCGGGCGGCATCCCACGCCTCTTCCTCGTAGTCCAGGTCACCCAGCGGGACGTCGGTGCTCATCCGCTGCCGCAGGGCCGCGTACTGGTCCACCCAGTCCGGCGGGCAACTGTCGGCCCACTCGACCAGGCGGTAGTCCGCGCCGGCCTTCCCGGCAGCCGCCGACGCGTGGGCCGCCAGACTGTCCTGGTCGGCGGGGAGCGGCATCCTGCTGCATCGCTCCACCTGTTCGAGCCGGAAGCCGCCGGCCAGCGCGAAGCGCACGGCCGGCGCGGACGCCGGCAGGGCCCCGGACCCGGTCCCCGGCCGGAGCATGTCCGGGCCTCCTGGATCGAATCCGGCAGGATGTTCGCTCCAGGCCTGCAGGGTGGTCCGGCCCCGGCGGGCGGCGCAGGCCTCGGCTTCGGCCAGCAGCCTGCTTCCCACGCCCCGACGCCGGTAGTCGGGATGTACGGCCACAAAGACGTACCCGTTGCGCGGGTTGTCCCGCAGCGACAGCTCGAGCAGGGCGCGCCCGACGTGCCGGTCCCCGTCCCTGGCCGCCCAGAGATACGTCACCGAGTAGTCGTTCGGCCGCGCCCCCTCGAGCCTCACTGCCGGGCTCACCCAGAAATCGTTGTTGCCCCAGATCAGCCCGTTGACCAGGTTGGCCAGCTCGGCGGAGGCGGCAAAGTCCGCACCGCCCGGGCCCTGAAGGGCGGGCGGGATCGGCAGCGGCGCGATCGTGATCGAGGTCGTGGGCATGCGTGCTCCTCGGCGCGAGGCAGTGATTGAGTAGTGCCAATCACACTACTGCATCCCGCCGCGCCGCACTATCTCCCGCTTAAACGGGCTATGGCCGCAGCATCTGCTGCGGCCATAGCCGAAGTGTCCGCCGTTGCCGGCGAACCTGAAGTCCCGGTTAGGCCTCCACGGCCACCTTGGTGACGTTCGGGTCCACGGAGATGCCCGGGCCGAAGGTGGTGGTGATGGTGGCCTTCGCGATGTACCGGCCCTTGGAGGCCGAGGGCTTCAGGCGCAGCACCTCTTCCAGGGCGGCGGCGTAGTTCTCCACCAGCTTGTTGGCGTCGAAGGACACCTTGCCGATGATGAAGTGGAGGTTGGCGTGCTTGTCGACGCGGAAGTCGATCTTGCCGCCCTTGATGTCGTTGACGGCCTTGGTAACGTCCGGGGTCACCGTTCCGGTCTTCGGGTTCGGCATCAGGTTGCGGGGGCCGAGGACCTTGCCCAGGCGGCCGACCTTGCCCATCAGTTCCGGGGTCGCCACGGCGGCGTCGAAGTCGGTCCAGCCGCCCTGGATCTTTTCGATCAGGTCGTCGGAGCCAACGAAGTCGGCGCCCGCGGCGATAGCGGCCTCGGCCTTGTCGCCGGTGGCGAAGACCAGCACGCGGGCGGTCTTGCCGGTGCCGTGCGGCAGGTTCACCGTGCCGCGGACCATCTGGTCTGCCTTGCGCGGGTCGACGCTGAGGCGGAAAGCCACCTCGACGGTCGCGTCGAACTTGGACGGGTTGGTCTCCTTGGCGAGAGTGATTGCCTCGACCGGGGCGTAAACCTTGTCCGCCTCGATCTTGGCTACAGCTGCCTCATATGCTTTGCTGCGCTTTGCCATCTGCTTTTTCTCCTTGTGCAGTTGTGGTCTGCGGACCGCGCCCGGCCCTGCCACAACGACGGCGGTGTTCCCACCTGTGGCGAGCTGTGTCGCCGTCGTTTTGTGAATTGTCTTGGTGAAGGCCTTGCTGGACATCTGTCCTGCGGCCTCCGGGTTGAGGGTGTTTAGCCCTCCACCTCGATGCCCATGGAACGGGCGGTGCCGGCGATGATCTTGGCGGCAGCCTTGATGTCGTTGGCGTTGAGGTCAGCCATCTTGGTGCCGGCGATCTCATCGACCTGCGCCTGGGTCAGCTTCGCAACCTTGTTGGTGTGCGGGGTAGCCGAACCCTTCTGCACGCCTGCGGCCTTCTTGATCAGCTCGGCGGCCGGCGGGGTCTTGGTGATAAAGGTGAAGGAACGGTCTTCGTAGACCGTGATTTCAACCGGGATCACGTTTCCGCGCTGGGATTCCGTGGCGGCGTTGTACGCCTTGCAGAATTCCATGATGTTGACACCGTGCTGACCAAGCGCCGGACCGATCGGCGGGGCCGGGTTGGCGGCGCCTGCCTGGATCTGGAGCTTGATGAGGCCGGTGACCTTTTTCTTGGGGGCCATATCGGGTCCTTCTCTCACATTACGTACCGGCGGCACAGGAGCGTGCCGGCGGTGGTTGGCCGCCATGGCTTGGCGGCCGGCCGTGCGGATTCGGACAAAGCGGGTCCGTATCCGCACGAAGTCTTGGTTAGTGGATCTTGGTGACCTGGCTGAACGAGAGCGTCACCGGGGTTTCGCGCTCGAAGATGGTCACCAGCACCACCAGCTGCTGGGATTCCGGCTTGATTTCGGAAATCGTTGCCGGCAGCGTCTCGAACGGCCCGTCGTTGACGGTGACGGACTCGCCGACCTCGAAGTTGACGGTGATCGGCGTGCTCGGTGCCGTCGACTTGCCCGCAGCCTTGCCGCCGGCTTCCGTCTTGGTGCCCGTGATGGTGTGCTCCAGCATGGAAGCAACTTCCTTCAGGCTCAGCGGCACCGGGTTGTGGGCGTTGCCGACGAACCCGGTCACGCCGGGGGTGTGGCGGACGGCGCCCCATGAGGCGTCGGTCAGGTCCATCCGGACCAGCACGTAACCCGGGATGCGCACGCGCTTGACCAGCTTGCGCGTGGTGTTCTTGATCTCCACGACCTCTTCCATCGGGACCTGGATCTCGTAGATAAAGTCTTCCATGTTCAGGGTCTGGATGCGGGTCTCCAGGTTGACCTTCACACGGTTTTCGTAGCCGGCGTAGGAGTGGATGACGTACCAGTCGCCGGGCTGGCGGCGCAGCTTGGCCCGGAAGGCTTCGAGGGCTTCCTCTTCGGTCTGCTCAACCTCTTCGGCTTCTTCGGCCGGCCCGGTCTCCTCCGGGGCCCCGTCGGCGGCCTCGGCTTCGGTCAGGTCCGCCTCGGCGGCGGCTTCGGCGGCCTCGTCGAGGACGGGGGCGTCGTCGGCGGCCTGGTCAAGCTCGCTCGCCAGATCGGCACCGGCAGCCTCTTCTGCGGCGTCAACGCCAAAAGCCGGCACCTCGTCGGTGCCGGTCCCGGTAACCTGCTCGTCGGCTTCCAGCTCCGCGTTCTCTTCGGAGTTCTGGGCTTCGAGTTCCTGGTCGGACACTTAGCTTCCTGCTTTCTTCTTCAGCTCACTTGACTCGCGGCGGCTTTGCGCCGTCGTCGTATCCATCCGTACGGCTGCCGCAACGCGGACGTTACTGTTCGGGTATGCCGTCTCCGAAGACGAAGAACGCGCCCTGGCCGAAAACCAGATCCAGTGCCGTGACGATCAACATCATGACCGCCACAAAAGCGATCACCACCAGCGTGTAGTTCAGCAATTCCTTGCGGGTCGGCGTGACGACCTTTTTGAGTTCGGCAACGACCTGGCGGACAAACAAAATGATCCGGGCGAAGAGACCGCGCTTCTCGGTCTTTCGTCCGGTGGGGCGTCCCTGGGGACTGCTGGAAGACGTATCGGTCAACCTGGCCTCACTCATTCTGTCCGGTGTCCGGCCCCCGGACGGCCTCGGCCGGCCTGGACCGCTGCTTCGTGCTGGGATGCTGAACTGCTGCAGTCTATGTCTGCGGCGGTTCTGCGCAGGGCAGACAGGACTCGAACCTGCAACCTGCGGTTTTGGAGACCGCTGCGCTACCAATTGCGCCACTACCCTATGGAGCCGAATACCGCCGGATGCCCCGCCGCGCGGGCATGGAACATCATGGCGTTTTCAACACCGAAGATCCAGTTTACGCCAGCGATGCGCCGACGTCGAACCGAACCCCGTTTGCCGCCCACAAGGCGACTGATCCATTATGCAACATTTCCGCCGGCCCGCTGACCAAGGGGCCGTGCGGGCACCCGGCAACGGGCCGTACCTCCGACGGGCTGCACCCGGACTCGGCCTGCACCTAGACTAGGGAACAGTCCTACACGCTACTGAAGACGGGAACACCATGCCTGCCAACGCCCGCGTCTCCCGGCGCATTGCGTCCATCGCCGAATCCGCCACCCTCGCCGTCGATGCCAAGGCAAAAGCGCTGAAGGCTGCCGGGCGCCCGGTGATCGGCTTCGGGGCGGGCGAACCGGACTTCCCGACCCCGGACTACATCGTGGAGGCCGCCATCGAGGCCGCGCGCCAGCCGCGCTTCCACCGCTACTCCCCCGCCGGCGGCCTGCCCGAACTGAAGCAGGCCATCGCGGACAAGACGCTGCGCGATTCCGGCTACCGGGTGGACCCGGCCCAGGTGCTGGTGACCAACGGCGGCAAGCAGGCCGTGTACGAATCCTTCGCCACCTTGTTGGATCCGGGCGACGAGGTCCTGGTCCCCACGCCGTTCTGGACCACCTACCCCGAGGCGATCCGGCTGGCCGGCGGCGTCCCGGTGGAGGTCTTCGCCGGGCCGGAGCAGGGCTATCTGGTCACCGTCGACCAGCTCGAAGGCGCGCTGACCGACAAAACCAAGGTGCTGCTCTTCGTCTCCCCGTCCAACCCGACCGGTGCCGTCTACCAGCCGGAACAGGTTGCCGAGATCGGCCGGTGGGCCGCGTCCAAGGGCCTGTGGGTCATCACCGACGAGATCTACGAGCACCTCACCTACGACGGCGTGCCCTTCACCTCCATCGCGACGGCCGCGCCGGAGCTGGGCGACAAAGTCGTCATCCTCAACGGCGTGGCCAAGACCTACGCCATGACCGGCTGGCGGGTGGGCTGGATGATCGGCCCGAAGGACGTGGTCAAGGCCGCCACCAATATGCAGTCCCACGCCACCTCCAACGTGGCCAATGTGTCCCAGATGGCGGCGCTGGCCGCCGTGTCCGGACCGCTGACCGCGGTGGACGAGATGAAGGTTGCCTTCGACCGGCGCCGCAAGGCCATGGTCGAGGGCCTGAACGCCATCGCCGGCGTCGAATGCCCGACGCCGGAGGGCGCGTTCTACGCCTACGCCGACGTCCGCGGGCTGCTGGGCAAGGAATTCCCGACGGCGGACGGCACCATCCGTCCGGCGACCTCCGCCGAGCTCGCCTCGCTGATCCTCGACGAGGTCGAGGTCGCCGTCGTTCCCGGCGAGGCCTTCGGGCCGTCCGGCTTCGTGCGGTTGTCCTACGCCCTTGGCGACGAAGACCTGGCCACCGGCGTCGGCCGGCTGCAGGATTTCCTGGCGAAGGCCAAGTAGCCGCCCGAAACGGTGCCGGCCGGACTGCCCAGGGGCAGCCCGGCCGGCCGTGGCGTTCCGGCTACTTTTCCGGCTGGGACTGGTGGGCCGGATTGCCGTGGAACGGCGGCACGACCCGTGGGCCCGAGGTTTCCGGCTGCGCCGCGGAGCCGCCTTGGCTTCCGCCGACCTCGGGCATGTCCGGCACCGTGGTGCCGCTTGGCTCTGCTCCGGCACGCAACTCCTCGAGCCGGCGCTCAAGGACCTGGACGACCGGGAGCCGGTTTCCATGCTCCCGCTCGTAGGTCAGGAGCTCCGTCATTCCCTGCTCGTCCAGCCCGGTGATCCGGGTCGGGAGCGTGCCCAGGGGTATGTGGTCGTAGTCCGGCAGCGGAAGTTCGTCGTGCCGTGGGGAGTCGGTCATGAATCCTCCTGCGCTCGTCGGTCCTGACAGTTCCCCCAAGCTACCACCGGCGCCTGGGGGTACGACAGGGCCCGGTGCCCCTGCTATAGGATCCGGCGGTCAACAGCCCAGCGGGTCAGTTCGTGCCGGGAGGACAGCTGGAGCTTGCGCAGCACGGACGAGACGTGCGTTTCGACGGTCTTAATGGAGATGAACAGTTCCTTGGCTACTTCCTTGTACTGGTAGCCGCGGGCGATGAGCCGCATGACCTCCAGTTCGCGCGCGGAGAGCTTGTCCAGTTCGTCGTCAACGTTGGCTACGGCTGCGGTGCCGAAGGCGTCCAGGACGAACCCGGCCAGCCGCGGCGAGAAGGCAGCGTCGCCTCCGGCCACGCGCTCCACGGCGTCGGATATTTCGGCGCCGGAGATTGTCTTGGTGACGTACCCGCGGGCGCCGGCCCGGATGACGGTGACGACGTCTTCGGCGGAGTCGGACACGCTCAGCGCCAGGAATTTGGTCTCCGCCAGCAGGTCGGCGCAGCCCGCGACAACCTCGGCCCCGCCGCCGCCCCTGCCTCCGGGCAGGTGCACGTCCAGGAGGACGACCGCGGGCCGCTGCTCGTGGATGGCCGCGATCGCTTGCTCCACGGTCGCGGCCTCGGCGACCACCTCGATCCGCCCGTCCAGGTCCGCTTTCAAGCCGGAACGGAAGATGGCGTGGTCGTCGACGACGACCACGCGGATGGGTTCGGTCACGATGCGGTTCCTTCCTGGGGGTGCTGCAGGCTGAGATGGACTTCGGTGCCGCTGCCGGTGTTGCGGATTTTTGCCTGGCCGCCGTGCCGCTCCATCCGGCCGATCAGTGATTCGCGCACGCCCATCCGGTCCGGCGGCACGGCGGCGGGCTCGAACCCGGGACCGCGGTCCCGGACGAAGATTTCGCTGCTGCCCGGCGTGCATTCAACGTAGACGGAGATGGGGCCGCCGGCGTGCTTCGCCGCGTTCTGCACCGCCTCCCGGGTGGCATGCACCAGGACCTCGTGCCGGTCGGTCATGTCGCTGTCGCCCACGGCGACGACGTCCACGGGATGCCCGTAGGCGTCTTCGATTTCCGCGGCCACCGCCTTCACGCGGTCCACCAGGTTGCCCTCTTCCTGCCGCCTGTCCCGGTAGAGCCATTCGCGCAGTTCCCGTTCCTGGGCGCGGGCCAACCGGGTGACGTCGTGTTCCGAACCGGCGCGGTTCTGGATCAGGGCGAGCGTCTGCAGCACCGAATCGTGCAGGTGCGCGGCGATCTCCGCGCGTTCGGTTTCCCGGATCCGGCCGGAGCGTTCCGTCTCCAGGTCCCGCCAGTACTTCAGCACCCACGGCGCCAAAACCAGCAGGACCCCGGCCAGGACGGCCAGCGAGGCAAACAGCGTGGGCCACATGGCCTCCCAGGTAATCGAACCGGACACCATGGTGACGATGCCGGCCACCACCAGGACCAGCCCGGCCAGCAACCGCACGGCGCCTTGCGCCCCGGTCGCCCCGGCGCGGTCCATCAGGCCGCTGCGCCGGGAATCATCCAGCTGCATCCACGCGATCACCGCGCCGGCCGCGATGGCGAGGACCGGCAGCCAGGTCCCCCACGGCAGGTTGATGCCCGCCAGTTGGGCGACGACGGCGCCGCCCGCGAGGACCAGGGCCGCGCCGATCAGGATTTCCTTGCCGCCGCCGCGCTGCATCAGCCGCGGGGCGCCGACCGCGGCCTGCGGAAGCGCTCCGGGTTGCCCGCCCGGGCGGCGCGGGGGCGGGCCGGGCTGCGCGACGGGGCGGCCCACCGGCAGGCCGGCCGCCTGCACGACCGGCCGGCCGTTCCCCTCCTGGCCGGGACGGGGCGGGCCGAATCCCCGTGCGAAGTTCTCGGCGATGCCGCGGGGATTGAAGGCGCGCTCGGCTGCCAGGGCCTCGTCGGCCGCGGTCGGCACCAGCAGCCAAAGCCAGACATAGAGCAGCACACCCGCTCCCCCGGCGATCGCCAGGACCACCATGCCGACCCGGACGATCCCGACCGAGGTGCCCAGGTGCCGGGCCAGGCCGGTACACACGCCCGCGATAATGCGGTCCTCGGTGGAGCGGACGAGTGGTTCTCTCATGGGTCAATCCAAGCACGCGCGGGCGCACCCGACCTACCGGGTGGCGCCGAATCAGGGGAACCCGGCCGGCCGGTCAGGGAAGGGTCAGGGTGGCACCCCATAGAGGAGCGGGCTGCCGGTTGGAATGATCAAACCATGACCTCACACGCACCGAGCCCGTCGGATAACGACGGCAGCGACCGAACAGACGAACCGGACCAGCAACCGGCAGTTCCCGAATCCGGGCAGGAATCCGCCCCGGCAGCGCCCCAGGCGCCCGTTCCCGACGAGCCCCGGACCGTCCAGGCGGCAGAGGACGACGACGCACCCGCCAATCCGACCCAGCCCATCCTTCCGGGCACCAACCCCACCCTGCCGCTGGGCGCGGGCCACCACGATCCCGGCTACGCAAACGCGGCCGGGGCCGACGGGACCGGTTACGCCGGCCGTGACGGAGGCGGCGGCAACTTCCCGCCGCCTCCGGGCAGCGCCGGCGCTTACCCCCCGCCGCCCGCCGGCGGCTTCCCCGCGCACAGCAACGCGTTCTTCAGCTGGTTCCGCAACCTCGGCGTTTCCCGCGGGCAGGACCGCTGGATCGGCGGGGTGGCCTCCGGCGTCGCACACCGGATCGGGCTGGACCCGATCCTGGTCCGCGGGCTGTTCATCCTGCTCGCCGTCTTCGGCGGCATCGGCGTGCTGCTCTACGGCGTGGCCTGGGCCCTGCTGCCCGAGCCGGACGGCCGGATCCATGCGGAAGAAGCCGGCCGCAGCAACTGGACGGCAGGCATGACCGGCGCGGTGATCTTCACGGCCCTCGGCGTGTTCAGCCGCCCGTTCAGCTGGATCTTCGGGTTCAACAACGACGGCGGCTGGGGCTTCGGCGGCTTCGTCTGGGCCGTGATCTGGCTGGGCGCGGTGGGGTTCTTCATCTACTGGCTCGCCACGCGCAACAAGGCAGGCGCACCGGATTCGGCACCGACCGGAGCGGACGGCTTCCCGCCTGCGCCGGCCACCGGCAGCGGTACCTCCGCCTACTACGGCGCCCCCGGCACCTCCGGCACCACCGGCGCCGCCTACGGTTCGACGCCGGCTTCCGCGACCGGATACGGCAACGCGGGCCACGGCGGCCAGCAGGGCCCGCCGCGGCAGGCCTATCCGCAGCCGCGCCCGTATCCCCAGCCCGCGCCGCGGCCCTACAAGCCCGCCCCCCGCGGCCCCTCGGGTGCGGCCATCGCCCTGACCCTGGGCGCCGCCATGCTGGCCGCCGGCGTGGTCCTGGGGCTCAACGCGCTGGAATTCGTTGAGCTGGGCCGGAATGTCGTGCCCGTCGCCATCGCCGCGGCGCTGGTCGTGATCGGCATCGGCGTCGTGGTGCTGGGCGCCGTCGGCCGAACCTCCGGCGTCCTCGGTTTCCTGGCCGCGGTGGGACTGGTCCTGGCGCTGGCCTTCTCCGCGGGAACGCAGTGGACGGCCTCCAACTACGCCATCGCCTCCAGCCGCACCTGGACCTCGACCGCGACCCCGGCCCAGGGTGACGGCTACAGCGTCGTGGCCGGCGACGGCACCGTGGACCTGCGCGCCGTCTCCGGTTCCCGTTTCGGCGGCCCGGTCGTCGTCCCGGTCAACGCCGTGGCCTCCTCCATCACCGTCATCATCCCCGACGACGTCCCGGTGAAGGTGGAAACGCAGATGGCGCTGGGCAACGTCGAATACGTCACCGGCGCGGACAGCGGCCGGCAGTCCGGGTTCTGGCAGCCGGGAAGCTACACCATCAACGACGACGGCGGAGCGCCGGAAATCGTCCTGGCCGTCCGGGGCGTGGCCAGCAACGTCGACATCGTGACCGTCAGCGAACTGGAGGAAATCCGATGAGCAGCCAACTGAACCGCGACCAGGATCGCCGTCCCCGCGTCGGCACCATCATCTGGGGCTTGATCGCCGTGGCCGTCGGCCTGCTGGTGCTCGCCGGGACCTGGTGGGACATCAGCTTCAACTGGGCCTACGTGATGATCGCCCTGCTGATCGGCTCCGGCATCGCCCTGGTGGTCGCCGGCGTCCTGAGCGCCACCCGCAACCGGGACCGCTAACCCGGGACCGCCAGCCCAAGGACCGACAGGACCACACCCCCACCCAGACCGACAACGAAGGCGGCCCGCGCCACCCGCGCGGGCCGCCTTCGACGAACCGGCAGTGACAACAGCTCCCGAACACGAAAGCATGGTGCCATGGATACCTTCTACCGAGTGCTCCGCTCCAGCCCCGTCCGCCGCGGCCCCGACCGCTGGGTCGCCGGCATTTGCGGCGGCATCGCCGCCAGGTTCGGCTGGGACGTGATGTGGGTGCGGATCGCCACCTTGCTGGTCTTCCTGTTCCCCGGCGTCGGCATCGGCACCTACCTGGTGTTGTGGCTGCTGCTGCCGAAGTACGACGGCAGCATCGCGCTGGAGAAGCTGCTCGCCCGCAAATCCTGATCCGCTGTCCACCGGCCGGAGGACAAGGGAGTCGGCAGGACGGACGTTCCGGCCACGGCCCCGGGCGGAGCATGCTGGAAGCATGAGAACACCCGCCACCGCATCCGATCCTGCCCCGCCGGGCGCCGCCGTCGTCCTCGACCGGTTGGTGAAGGAGTACCCCCGTGCCGGCGGCGGAACTTTCCGCGCCGTGGACGGCATCACGCTGCAGATCCGCACGGGCGAAACGTACGCGCTGCTCGGGCCCAACGGGGCCGGCAAATCCACCACCATCGAGATGATGGAGGGCCACCGGAAGCCGACCTCCGGCCGCGCCGCCGTGCTCGGCGTCGACCCGTACCGGGCGGCGCCGTCGTTCCGTGCCCGCATCGGGGTCGTGCTGCAGGAGGCCACCGACGCCGGCGAGCTGAAGGTGGCCGAGTCGCTGCGCGCCCTCGCCGCCTACTACCCCGCCCCGCGCCCGGTCGACGAGGTGATCGCCGCCGTCGGGCTGGAGGAAAAGGCCGGCGCGCGGATCGGCGCCCTCTCGGGCGGCCAGCGCCGGCGGCTGGACGTGGCCATGGGCCTGATCGGCAATCCCGACCTGTTGTTCCTAGACGAACCGACGACCGGCTTCGACCCGGAGGCCAGGCGGTCCTTCTGGGAGCTGATCCGCCGCCTGGGTTCCGACGGCACCACGATCGTGCTCACCACGCACTACCTCGACGAAGCCGAGCAGCTGGCGGACCGGCTGGGCGTCATCGCCGCGGGACGGCTGGTGGCCGAAGGCACGCCCGCAACGATCGGCGGGGCGGCACTGCGCCGGCCCAGGGTCAGCTGGACGGACGAGGCCGGCGACCACCTTGAAACGACCGACGAGCCGGCGGCGCTGGTGCACCGGCTCAGCGGCGGCGGGCGGCGCGAGCCGGCCAACCTGCAGGTGCGCGTGCCGCACCTCGAGGACATCTACCTTCAGTTGCTGCAGCAGCACGGCACGGACAGGACCGACGCGGCATGAACGCCCCGTCCCCCTCGACATCCGGCCCCGCCGTGTCCGCCCCGTCTACATCCGGCCGCCCCGGGGCATTCCGGGCTTGGCGGCCGAACGCCGTGCTGCTGGGCTGGAAACGGACGCTGCTGGAGGTGCGGATGTTCTCGCGCGACCCGGCCGCGGTGGTCTTCACCCTGCTGTTCCCGCTGATCATGATGGGCCTGTTCAGCACCGTCTTCGGCGAGGACGCGTCGATGGGTGATCCGGCGCGGCCGGAGTCGCTGCTGCGCCCGGCCGAGTACTTCCTGCCCGCGATGCTGGCGCTGGGCACGGTCCTGAGTGGCTTCCAAAACCTCAGCGCCTACGTGGCCGCCGAACGGTTCAACGGCAGCATCAAGCGGCTGGCCGGAACACCGCTGCCCAGCCTGTCCTACTTCCTGGGCAAGACCGGCATGACGCTGGTCCTGATCCTGACGCAAACGGCCCTGCTGCTGCTGGGCGCGCGGTTCCTGTTCGATGTGCCCCTGCCGGCGACGCCGGAGGCCTGGCTGACGTTCGCGTGGCTGCTCCTGGGGTCCACGGCGGCCTGGTCGGCGGTGGGGATCGCCTTCGCCTGCCTGGCCAGGTCCGGGCCCTCCGCCTCCACCATGGCGGCCGTGCCGCCGCTGCTGCTGTCCTTCATCTCCGGCGTCTATTTCCCGTTCCCGCAGATCCCGGACTGGCTGCGCGGCCTTGCGGACCTGACGCCGCTGCGCTGGACGGCCAGCGGCATGCGCTCGGTGTTCCTGCCGGAGGGCTGGGAGGCCGTGGAGCCCGGCGGGAGCTGGAACCTGGGGATGTCCGCCGTCGTGATCCTCAGCTGGCTGGCGGCCGGCCTGGTGCTGACCCGGCTGATGTTCCGTTGGCCGCCGCAGAAGTAGTCCCCCGCGGCAGGGCGCCGCGCCGGCCGGGCGGCGGGGCCGTCGTAAGGTGATGCCATGAGTGAATCCGCGGTTGCGCCGGCGCCTGCCCCGCCGTCCGTCGGGGACTCGATCTGGTTCCGGGGCCTGAAGTGGTGGCACCTCGGGTTCTACGTGGCGCTGGCGACCGTCGCCGTCATCGTCTGGGTCAGCGCTGAGGCGGGGAATCCCGCCAAGGCATCGGCGGTCGCGTCCCTCGTTCTGCTCGGGGCCGCCTACCCGTTCCTGACCCGGGCGAAGGACCTGCACACCTGGAAGCCGAAGCTGTACGTGGTGCTTCTGATCGCCGTGGTGACCTACCTGGCGTTCCTCTCCGGCGCCGGCTCGATCATCCTCTTCATCGCGTTCCCGCAGGTGTGGATGTTCGCGGGGTCGGAGCGCAACGGCGTTGCCGCCTCCGCGCTGATCTGCGTGCTCGTGGCCGCCGGCCAGCTGCACCTGTACGGCACCGGCGCCGCCGGACTGCTGGCCGCCGGGCTGCAGGCGGTGATCTCCTTCCTGGCCAGCACGCTGCTGGGCCTGTGGATCTACAAGATCATCGAACAGAGCGAGCAGCGGGCGGACCTGATCGCGGAGCTCAACGCCGCCCGGGCGGAACTGGGGGCCGCGCACGAGCGCCAGGGCGCCATGGCCGAGCGGGAGCGGATGGCCCGCGAGATCCACGACACGCTGGCGCAGGGCTTCACCTCGATCGTGATGCTCTCGGAGGCGGCCCAGGCGCAGCTGCGCAAGGCCGGTACCCCGGTCCCGGCGGTGCTTGCGTCCTCCCTGGCCGGGATCCGGGACACCGCACGGGACAACCTGCAGGAAGCGCGGGCCCTGATCGCGGCCTCCGGCCCCACGCAGCTGGCCGGCGGCGACCTGCTTGGCGCGCTGCGGCGGCTCGAGGCCACCGGCCTGGACGGCGCCCGGCTGAGCGTGGAGCTGCCGGCTGCGCTGCCGGAACTGACGCCGGCGCAGCAGGTGGTGGTGCTGCGGGCCGCGCAGGAGGCCCTGAACAACGTCCGCCGGCACGCCGGGGCGGGCTCCGCGCGGCTGCGGCTGCACCTCGACGGAGTGTCCCTGGTGCTCTCCGTGGACGACGACGGCGCCGGCTTCGTCCCCGGGGCGGGGGCCTCCGGCGACAGCTACGGGCTGCGCGCCATGGCCGAGCGGCTGTCCGAAATCGGCGGCAGCCTCGACGTGCGCTCGGCACCGGGCGACGGCACCCGGCTGACCATGACCATCCCGCTGCAGCTGCAAGGAGCCGGCAATGTCCGCTGAACCCCGACCGGACAGCCCGGGCAACGACACCGGGGCCACCACCGAAGCCCCCCGCATCCGGGTCGTCATCGCCGACGACCACCCCGTGGTCCGCGCCGGGCTGGCCGGCCTGCTGGGCACCGAGGACCGGCTGGAGGTGGTGGCCCAGGCTCCCGACGGCGCCGCGGCGGTGAGTGCCGCGCTGGACCTGGGCGCCGACGTCGTCCTGATGGACCTGCGGATGCCGCGGCTGGACGGCGCCGACGCCACCGCGCGGATCGTTGCCGCCCGGCCGGGCACCAAGGTGCTGATCCTGACCACCTACGACGGCGACGCCGACATCGTCCGCGCGGTGGAGGCCGGCGCGGTCGGCTACCTGCTCAAGGACACCCCCGGCGAGGCGCTGATCGCCGCGGTCTACGCCGCCGCCCGGGGCGAAACGGTCCTGGCCCCGCCCATCGCGGCCAAGCTGGTCTCCCGGCTGCGCTCGCCCGCGCCGCCGGCGCTGTCGGCCCGGGAGACCGAGGTGCTGGGGGCCGTGGCCGACGGCCTGAGCAACCCGGAAATCGCCGCCCGGCTGTTCATCGCCGAGACCACGGTGAAGACGCACCTGCTGCGGATCTTCGCCAAGCTCGACGTCGACGACCGCACGCGCGCCGTCGTCGTCGCCATGCAGCACGGCCTGCTGCCCGCCTGAGGCGCCGTCCCGCCCGGCAGGGTTCCCCGCCGCCGGAGCCGCTCGCGGCCGGAATGACTCGGGCCCCGGTTCCTGCATAGGATTGAGGCGGGCTCAATGGGGTGCTCGCGCCGACCGGCCAGCAACCGAGAAGGAGTACCCATGAGGATTGGCATCATGACCAGCGGCGGGGATTGCCCCGGCCTGAATGCGGTGATCCGCGGCATCGTGCTCAAGGGCATCACCGCGCACGGGCACGAGTTTGTCGGCTTCCGCGACGGCTGGCGCGGCGTGCTGGAGGGCGACATCATGGAACTGCCGCGGCACCAGGTGCGGGGCATCTCCAAGCAGGGCGGCACGATCCTGGGCACCTCGCGCACCAACCCGTTCGAGGGTCCCAACGGCGGGCCGGAGAAGATCCAGCAGACGCTGGACCGGTTGGGCGTGGACGCGGTGATCGTGATCGGCGGCGAGGGCACCCTGGCCGGCGCCTACCGGCTCACCCAAAGCGGGCTGAAGATCGTCGGCGTGCCCAAGACCATCGACAACGACCTGGAAGCCACCGACTACACCTTCGGTTTCGACACCGCGGTGCAGATCGCCACCGAGGCGATCGACCGGCTGCGCACCACCGGCGAATCGCACCACCGCTGCATGATCGCCGAGGTGATGGGCCGCAACGTGGGCTGGATCGCGCTGCACGCGGGCATGGCCACCGGCGCGCACGCCATCCTGATTCCCGAGCAGAGCGTGAGCATGGACCAGGTATCCGACTGGGTGCTGCACGCGCAGAAGCGCGGCCGCGCGCCGCTGGTGGTGGTGGCCGAGGGCTGGGTCCCCGACGGCGAACTGGGCCCGCACGCCGAGCGCGGTGTGGACAGCTTCGGGCGGCCGAGGCTCGGCGGCATCGGCGAGCGGCTGGCCCCCGAACTTGAGGCGCGCACCGGGATCGAAACGCGCGCCACCACGCTGGGGCACATCCAGCGCGGCGGAGTCCCCTCCGGCTACGACCGCGTGCTGGCCACCCGCCTGGGCATGGCGGCCGTGGACTCGGTGGTGGAGAAGCGCTGGGGCTCCATGGTGGCACTGAAGGGCACGGACGTCGTGCACGTGGGCTTCGAGTCGGCGCTGAACAATCTAAAAACCGTCCCCCAGCATCGTTACGACGAGGCAAGGGTTCTCTTCGGCTAAGCGTTCAGTAGTGTGGCAGGTATGCGATTGGACGCAGGGACGGCTGACATTGTGCTGCTGGCGTGGGCACGGTTGCTCGGATTTTCCGACAACGCCTTCACCGCGGCCGGCGACCGGCTGACCAGGATCAACGAGGACGCCGGGACGCTCACCTTCGTGCGCTTGTTTGGCCGCTCAGCGCTGGTGGGGCCGGATTGGGCCCTCGCCGCGGCCGCCCGGTACTCGGACGACGACCTGGCCGAACACCAGACGCTGATGCTGCTGAGCCGGGAGCACGGCGGGCACGGGCTGGGCAAGGCCGTGCTGTCCTACGCCGAAGACCTGCCGGTGGTCCAGCCCGAACGGGAGGCCCTGGTGTCCACCGCGGGCAGCGACGTCGCCCGGCTGGAAGACAGGTGCCCGCCCGATGACACGCACGAAGCGGGGCTGGCCGGCATGGACAAGTCGTTCGTGCTGCTGGACGGCAGCACCCCGATGGCCGGCGCCGGCTACCAGGAGTGGCAGCAGATCCTCGGCCACGTGGGCGTGCTGACCGCCCCCGCCTACCGGCGCCGCGGAGCCGGCGCGTTGATCGCGGCGATCGCCGGCCATGAGGCGCTTTCATCCGGACTCATTCCGCAGTGGCGCTCGCACGAAGAGAACAGGGCCTCCCGCGCGCTGGCCGCGAGCCTGGGATTCTGGGACGCGGGCACCCAGACCTCGGTGATTCTGCAGAAGCGGAGCTGACCGCGGCGCAGCGCATGCGCACCTGCGGGCCGCGACGCGGCTGGGTGCGCGCCGACGCGGCTCAGCGCGGCGGGCGCAGGAACCCGGTCTGGCGGCCGACCACCTGACCGGCGTCGGGGGTGACAATCACTTCCTGGGCGGCGTCGTAGCTCTCGCCGTCGTCCAGCACGGTCAGCTGCGCCTGCGGATCGACCGAGCGCTTGACCACGGCCAGCGCAATCGGTCCCATCTCGTAGTGTTGCGCCGCGGACGTGACCGCCCCGACGCGCTTGTCGCCGAGCATCACGTCGCTGCCCGGGACCGGCAGCGTGTGCTGCGAGCCGTCCAGCTGCAGGAACACCAGCCGGCGCGGCGGGCGGCCCAGGTTATGCACGCGGGCGATGGTTTCCTGGCCCTTGTAGCAGCCCTTCTCCAGGTGCACGGCGGTACGGATGAGATCCAGCTCGTGCGGAATGGTCTTCTCGTCGGTCTCCGCCCCGACCCGCGGCCGCCACGCGGCGATCCGCAGCGCCTCGGCGGCCCAGACCCCGGCCAGCTGTAGCCCGGAGACGGCCGATTCCAGGTCGGCCGCCGGCAGCAGGTATTCGTACCAGGACCGTTCCAGGCCGGGGTGCTTGGGTTCCTCGATGCCGGTGTAGGCATAGCCGCCGGCACCGATCTGCGGCCACGGATCCTGCCACACGAGGCGGCCCTCGAAGGCCGGGACCGGCCTGGCCGAACCCACCACGGCCCAGTCGGCGGAGACATCGGCAACCTCTACCCGCAGCATGAACTTCATCGAATCCAGCCATGCGGCCAGCGGCGCCGCCTCGAAGGATTCGACGATCAGCCAGGTGCGTTCGCCGTCGTCGATAATGCGGGCGTCGTATTCGATCCGGCCCTGCACCGTGAGCAGCAGCGCTTCGCTGGACTGCCCGGGCCGCAGGTTCAGCAGCAACTGCGAGGAGAGCGTGTTCAGCCAGCTCAGCCGGTCTTCGCCGGCCACCGTCACCACCCCGCGGTGGGAAAGGTCCGTGACGGCCTCGCCGCGGGCCAGGGCGCGCTGTTCGCGCAGCGGGTCGGAGTAGTGGGCGGCGACGCCGGCGTCGGCCCCGGAGGCTTCGACGGCGCCGTGTTGCAGGAGCAAAGGGCTGCGGTAGGTCATACCGGCGTCAACTCCCGGCGGCCGTGCCAAATTCCCTCCCCGGTCAGGCGCGCTTGGCCAGGATCGCCGAGGCGTGCGGGGCCAGGTCCTTGCCCTTGGCCTCGGCAACGTCCCAGCGCCAGTAAAGATCGTTGTTGACCAGGCCGAAGATGCGCGTGGCCGCGCTGTAGTCCTTGGACTGCGAACCGCGCATCACCATGTCGGTGCTCAGCTGCACGCGGGGACCCTTGATCTGCCCGTAATAGAGCTCGGAGATACCGCCCGGGTGCACGATGGTCGCGGTGATATCGAAGCCGCCGTCGGCGTTGCGCAGCTCTTCGACCTCGTCCGCCGACCTCAGGGCCGGCACGATTTCGGCGGGGACCAAGCCCGGGCCGACGTCGGCGTCGTTGAGCTTGCGGTCCAGCGCCCAGAAGCCGGTTTCCACGGACAGCGGGCGCAGCCGGTTGCCATCCTCGTCGGTCAGCCAGCTCTCGGCGGTGTACTGCAGGTAGGGCAGGCCGTTCTGCGTGAACGTGGCCTTCTGGACGAAATGTTCGTCCCCCTCCTCGCCCGCACCCAACCGGCCGGCACCTTCCCAGGTACCCAGCAGCCAGGACAGCGGCACCAGTTCCGGGGTCAGCTCCGTCGGGAGTTCAATCGGCATTGTTAAGCTTTGGTCGCTTACTTCTGGCCCTTGAACAGGCGGTAAACCACCAGCGAGGCAAAGCCCGCGATGCCAAGGCCGGCGAGGACCAGCAGGGACAGGTAGAAAATTTCAAGACCGAGATACGACATGGCTCCATAGTAACGGCCCCGGCCGCAGGATGCCTGCCCGTGACGCCGGCCCGCACTGTGACCTCGCTCATTCGGCGGCCCCGCTCATTTCAGCGCAGCAGCATCCGCTCCAGGAAGTAGACCAGCGATCCGGCGGCCATGACCGGGGCGGCGCCGACGGCGAGCATCGCCGGCAGCCGGGTGGGACCGCCGTCGGCCAGCACGAGCCGGCGGAAACTGACCAGGATGATGCCGGCGACGGCGCCCACCGCCGCGGCGGGCAGCATGTGGACGGTGGAGAACAAGGGGGCGGCCAGGGCCCCTGCCAGCGGGGCCAGGACCACGCCCAGCGGCGCGACGATCCGGTCGGGCCAGGGCAGCAGGCAGACGCCGATGGCCACCAGCATGCTGATCCCGGTCACCAGCATCATTCCGCCGTTGTTTGCATTGGCCGAGAGCCGGTCGGCGGCCACCCAGCCGGCGCCCAGCGAGGTGAGCACCAGGCCGGCGCTGGCGCCGAAGGTCGATTCGAGCCGCCGGGGCTGGCCGGTGCCGCGGAGCAGCTGGATCAGGAAGACGGCCATCACGCCGAGCGCAATCACCACGGCCATCCAGAGCAGCGGCATGCCGGCGGGCGCGATCCCGGCGAGCACCGCCGTCGCAATCCCGGCCAGGGAGATGACGGCGGCAAGGGTCTTCTTGGCGGGCACGCCCAGCAACACCGGCCAGCCGATCCCGATCACCACCGCGGCGACGCATACCGCCGCCGTCAGCACCGGGAGGGAGAGGTAGGAGGCGCCGATGACGGCGCACAGTACGGCGGCAGCGGCTGCGGCGACGATCCACGTTTTCACGCTAGTCATACTGCCCTATGACGCAGGGGCGGGGCGAGAAACCGCGGCCCGGCGGGGCGCGGCGCTATACTTATGCCACCGTCCGGCAGGCTGCGCCTGCGCGTGTGAGGACCTGCCGGGCCCGGCCCGATGATGTGCGCCGCGAAACCCCTGGAGGAACCATGCCGCACATTCTGCTGTTGACCAACAGTTCCGGCTCGTCGATCGACGTCCTGCCCGCCCTCGAGCTGCTGAACCACAAGGTCCACATCCTGCCGGCCGAACCGACCGCCCTGCTGGAAACCGACCCGGCCGACGTGGTCATGGTTGACGCCCGTAAGGACCTGGCCGGGGCGCGCTCGCTCACCCAGTTGCTGAAGGCCACCGGCCTGGGGGCACCGCTGATGCTGGTGCTCACCGAAGGCGGCATGGCCGCCGTCAGCGCCAACTGGCTTGCCGACGACGTGGTGCTGGCAACCGCCGGACCGGCCGAAGTCGAGGCGCGGCTGCGGTTGGTCATCGCCCGCGCCCGTGCCGGCGACCAGGACACCCGCACGGAGATCCACGCATCCGGCGTGGTGATCGACGAGGCCAGCTACAGCGCGCGCGTCGGCGGACAGCCGCTGAACCTGACCTACAAGGAATTCGAACTGCTCAAGTACCTGGCCCAGCACCCAGGCCGGGTGTTCACCCGCGACCAGCTGCTGCACGAGGTCTGGGGCTACGACTACTACGGCGGCACGCGCACGGTCGACGTGCATGTGCGGCGGCTGCGGGCGAAGCTGGGCCCGGACCACGAGCAGCTGATCGGCACGGTCCGCAACGTCGGCTACCGGTTCACGCTGGTACGCGAGGCGGAAGAAGAACCCAGCGGCGTCGGCTGAGGCGGCCCGGTCTGCGCCGGACCGCGGCGCCCTCCCGCCGCCGGAGGCCGCTCGGATAGTCTGTGCTCATGACTGCATCGGATTCGGACCTCTGGCCCGTGCTGACCATCAAGGGCGCCCCCGACGCCGAGACCCTCGCGGACATCAAGGCGCTGGCCGCCGCCGCCGAGGAGGCCGACGGCAATCCCCCGCTCTCCGAGCAGACGTGGGTGAACCTGCGGGCTGCGGAGTCGGCCGACGTGCTGGTGCTGGCGACCTACGCGGGCGAAGAGCGCTCCGATCCCGCCACCGCGACGGCGCTGGCCGGCGTCGCCGTCGTCAGCCTTACCACCGCTGCCGGCACCGACAACGTCCTGGAACTGGTGGTGCACCCTTCCTACCGCGCCGAAGGGGTGGGGACCCGGCTGGTCGAAGCCGTCCGGCAGCACACCGAACTGACGGGCCTCAAGGCCTGGTCGCACGGCGGCCATGAGGCCGCGGGGCGGCTGGCCGCGCGCTTCGGTTTCGCCCCGGTCCGGGAACTGTGGCGGATGCGCCTGACCCACCCGACCGGATTGCCCGCCGCCGAATTGCCGCCCGGCGTGGCCATCCGTTCCTTCGTGCCCGGCAGGGATGAGGAGGCGTGGCTGGCGGCCAACGCCGCTGCCTTCGCCGACCACCCCGAACAGGGCGCGATGACGCTCTCCGACCTGAAGGCGCGGATGGCCGAGGACTGGTTCGACCCGGCCGGCTTCCTGCTGGCCGAGCGCGAGGACGGCGGCGGCCTGGTCGGGTTCCACTGGACCAAGGTCCACCCGCGCTCCGGCAGCCACCCGTCCATCGGCGAAGTGTACGTCGTGGGCGTCACGCCGCAGGCGCAGGGCACCGGGCTGGGCAAGGCGCTGACCATCGCCGGCATCAAGCACCTGCAGGACGCCGGCGAGCACGCCATCATGCTCTACGTCGACGCGGACAACGAGCCCGCCGTCGGGCTGTACCGCAAGCTGGGTTTCACCCGCTGGGATGCGGATGTGATGTACGCACCGCAGGAGCAGGCCGGCGGGCAACAGTCGGTAACCTTATAGCTACCGGACGCCTCTACGATGAGGTGAGTCCGGCCCGCCCCAACGCCCCAGGAGAGAGCATGGTCATCGAACCCGAAGCCGCAGCCATTCCCCGGCTGGGTTCCTCGGAAATGGTCCCTGCCCGCGCCACCCAGGACCGCATCGACATTCCGGAATTCGCGCCCTCGCTGGCGCCCGACGGGGACTTCACGCTGGAACGCTTCCTCGACCGGGAAATCAGCTGGCTGGACTTCAACGCACGGGTCTTGGAACTGGCCGAGGACGAGGACCTCTACCTGCTGGAGCGGTTGAACTTCCTCTCCATCTTCGCCTCCAACCTGGACGAGTTCTTCATGGTCCGGGTGGCGGGCCTGAAGCGCCGGATCGCCACCGGGCTGGCCGTGCCGTCCGCCGCCGGGCTCTCCCCGATCGAGCAGCTCGAACAAATCAAGGTCGCCGCGCACAAGCTGCAGCAGCGCCACGCCCGGATCTTCGCCGAGCAGATCCGCCCGGCGCTGGCCTACGAACACATCCACATCGTGCGCTGGGACGAACTGGACGAGGCGGCGCGGACCGAACTGTCCGTGATGTTCCGGGAGCGGGTGTTCCCGATCCTGACGCCGCTGGCCGTGGACCCGGCCCACCCCTTCCCCTACATCTCCGGGCTCTCGCTGAACCTGGCCGTGATCGTGCGCAATCCGGTGAGCGAAAAGGAACTCTTTGCCCGCCTCAAGGTCCCGGACCAGCTCTCGCGGCTGATCCCCGTGGACGGCCCCCGCGCCGGCTCGATCCCCGGCCGCACGGCCCGGTTCATCACCCTGGAAGACGTCATCGCCCAGCACCTGGACCTGCTCTTCCAGGGCATGGAAGTGCTGGAGCACCACACGTTCCGGGTGACCCGCAACGAGGACCTGGAAGTCGAAGAGGACGACGCCGAGAACCTGCTCCAGGCGCTGGAGAAGGAACTGCTGCGCCGCCGGTTCGGGCCGCCCGTGCGGCTGGAAGTGGCCACGGACATCAATCCCAGCGTACGCGAGCTGCTGGTGCGCGAACTCGGCGTCGAAGAATCCGAGGTGTACGCGCTGCCCGCGCCGCTGGACCTTCGCGGGCTGGAGGCGATCTACCAGATCGACCGGCCGGACATGAAGTATCCGAAGCAGTTGGCGCACACCAGCCGCCACCTGAACGAAAGCGAAACGTCCAAGGCGGCCAACGTCTTCGCGGCCATGCGCCGGCGCGACATCCTGCTGCACCACCCGTACGACTCGTTCTCCACCTCCGTGCAGGCCTTCCTGGAGCAGGCCGCCGCCGACCCGAAGGTGCAGGCGATCAAGCAGACGCTGTACCGGACCTCGGGTGACTCGCCGATCGTGGACGCGCTGATCGACGCCGCCGAAGCCGGCAAGCAGGTGCTGGCGCTGGTGGAGATCAAGGCCCGGTTCGACGAGCAGGCCAACATCGACTGGGCGCGGAAGCTGGAACAGGCCGGCGTCCACGTGGTCTACGGCATCGTGGGCCTGAAGACACACTGCAAGCTCTCGCTGGTGGTCCGCCAGGAAGGCGACGGGCTGCGCCGCTACTGCCACATCGGCACCGGCAACTACCACCCGCGCACCGCCCGCTATTACGAGGACCTGGGCCTGCTGACGGCGAACTACCAGGTGGGCGAGGACCTGTCCAAGCTGTTCAACCAGCTCTCCGGCTACGCCCCGAAGTCCACATTCAAGCGACTGCTGGTGGCCCCGCGGTCGGTGCGCTCCGGCCTGATCGACCGGATCGAGAAGGAGATCGCCAACAGCAAGGCCGGACGCGCCGCCCGCGTGGTGATCAAGGTGAACTCGATGGTGGACGAGGCCGTCATCGACTCGCTCTACCGCGCCTCGCAGGCCGGCGTGCGGGTCGATGTGATCGTCCGCGGGATCTGCGCGGTGCGGCCGGGTGTCCCCGGGCTGAGCGAAAACATCCGGGTCCGCTCCGTCCTCGGCCGGTTCCTGGAGCATTCGCGCGTGTTCGGCTTTGCCAACGGCGGCGAACCGGTGGTCTACATCGGCTCCGCCGACATGATGCACCGCAACCTCGACCGCCGCGTGGAGGCGCTGGTGCAACTGAACTCCCGGGAGGACATCAACGACCTGCTGTTCCTGATGGACCGTTACATGGACCCCGGAACCGCCAGCTGGCACCTGGACAGCGACGGCGCGTGGACCAGGCACCACAAGGACGACGACGGCAACCCGCTCTCGGATATCCAGTCCTGGCTGCTCGCCTCCCGCTCCCGCCAGCGCACCGCCACCCGCCGCTGATGACGCAGAGCAAGACCAGCGACGCCGGCGCTCCCCCGGGCGCCAGGATCACCGCCGCCGGGGCTTTGTGCTGGCGCGTCCGCCAGGGCCGGCTGGAAGTGCTGCTGATCCACCGGCCGCGCTACGACGACTGGTCCTGGCCCAAGGGCAAGCTGGACAGGGGCGAAACCACGCCCGAGTGCGCCGTCCGCGAGGTCCACGAGGAAATCGGCGTCCAGGTGCGCCTGGGCATCCCGCTGCCCACCATCCGCTACCGGGTCAGCGCCGGACTCAAGCAGGTGGTGTACTGGGCCGCCAAGCTGGAGAAACAGGACCCCGTGCCCGACGGCGACGAGGTGGACCGCGTGCTGTGGTGTCCGCCCGCCCGGGCCCGTGAACTCTTGACCAACCGTTCCGACGTGGAACCGCTGGACGCGTTGGAGGCCGCGCACCGGCGGGACGAACTCGATACCTATCCGTTCGTCGTCGTCCGCCACGCCAAGGCCAAACCGCGGTCCGCCTGGTCGCAGGCCGAGGGCGAGCGCCCGCTGGTCGCCACCGGGCGGCGGCAGGCGCTGGCCGTGTGCCGAATGCTGTCCGTGTGGAAGCCCAAACGGATCGTCTCGAGCCCCTGGCTGCGCTGCGTTCAGACCGTCACCCCGTACGTGCTGCACACCCAGACCAAGCTGCGGACCGTCGAGGCCATCACCGAACACAACAACGAGCGCAACCCGAAGAAGGCCCGGGCCGCCCTCATCCAGATGCTCGACAAGGGCAAGCCCACCGCCGTCTGCAGCCACCGGCCGGTGCTGCCGAACCTGTTCCAGGTGCTGGCGGACCGGATGGATCCCGAACTCGCCGCGCAGCTGCCCACGGACGATCCCTACCTGCGGCCGGGAGCCGTGCTGGTCTGCCACATCGCCAAGCACCGGGGCGGGCGGATCGTCGCGCTCGAAATACTCGACGCCTACGACGACTAGCGGCACCTGACGAGTGCTCGTGCCGCCGCCCGGCAACCCCCACCCTTGACCCCTTGCCGTTTTGTATCAAATACTTGATCCATTGATACAGCACGAGGGGGATCGTGGACTTACTGACCAGCACCATCACCGGCCTGCTGTTCGGCGCCGTCATCATCTACGGCGTGCTGCGGATCATCGCTGGCAGGGCCGGCGCCAGTGCAGCCATCCTCGCGGAGGCGGGCTCCGGCGTGGACACCGATCCATCGGACGGGGCCGGACTGGACGCCGCCCGGATGCATGCGTTCTGGACGGCCCTCATCGCGTTCTTCGCCAGCGGGCTGTCTGCGGCCTCGAAGGTCGGCGATATTCCGGCCGCCTACTACGCCGGACATACACCGGCGCCTTCCTGGCTGGCTGACCTCCTAACCGTCCTGGTGCCGCTGGTCAGCCTGGCCGGAATCTACATCATCGGCCAATACACCTGGCCCAAGCCCCGCGGCAGGGTCCGCCGCGCCGACATCACTATCCGGCGCATCCGCGACTACATCCCCCCGGCGCTGCTCTCAGTCATGATTTCGGCGGCCGTGCTGGCCGTGATCGCGGCGATCGTCGTCCGGGAGTTGCCGGGCATCGACGGATTCAGCGGTTCCCAATCCTTCGCCGGTGTTGAGGTCTCCGGCGGGCACAACGGCCGCCAGCCCGGCAGCTACTTTGCCCCGATCCTGCTGATCGGCATCCTGACGCTCGCGGCCGGTGTCGCCGCGGCGACGGCGGTCGTCGTGCGCAGACGCTCCGTGGACTCGCTCAACCGCGAGGACAACGACATCTTGCGGCGCATCCTCATCAATCGATTGTTCCGCACGGCCACCTTGCTCTTCGCCACGCTCGGCACCATGGCAGTCAGCTTCGCCAATCACCAGGCGCCGGCCCTCATCCTCGACGGACCGGCACCGGCCACCGGCTGGGAACCCGCCCAGCAACTGGCAGGCTGGCTCACGGTCACGCTAATGATCGCCATGGCCCTGTGGCGCCCTCCCCTGCTGGCCCCCGACGGCACTCCGGGCCGTCCGGTCATCTACCGCGGCAGCTATGCCGCGGGGCAGGAGATCACGGAGTCCATGCATACCGTCGCGATGGTCTTCACCGCAGTTGCGCTGGTTGCTGTCGGTGGGTGGGCCGGTTTCGCGGTCCAGCCGGCCACCGTCTCCGACGACGGGAACCCCATCTTCCCTGCTTCGCCCTTACTATTGCTGCCTCTGGCGTTTGCGGTGCCGGTGGCCGTGTTTTTGGCCGTTGTCGCAGCCGGGGAAGTTCGGCTCTGGCGCGGCCACACCAGATCGTCCGGCCAAGCCACTTCCGGCTCGCCCTCTGACGACCGGATGATGCCTGCGACCCGGCTGGTTCCGCGCCCGCTCCTTGCCGCCGTTGCCGCCGGCGCGGTGCTGCTGGCCGTCGCCATCGGCTTCAATGCCGCCGCCCCGGGCCGACAGCCCGACCTGCTGGCAGCCTTCGCCGTGGCCGGTCTTGCCCTGCTCTTGCTCGGGGCAGCGGCCGTCCTGTTGGTGCACCGCCGTCCCCCGCTGTTCGAGGCAACTCCGGAGGCGGACAACTTGCTCCGCTGCGTTTCCGGCTTCCGCGTTGCGCGGATGACCGCCGGCGGGCTGTTCGCCCTGACCGCCCAACTGCTCAACGCCCATCCGGCGGCCTGGGGCTGGTTCCTGGACGGCGGCATCTCGTCCTACCTCCACCAGCTTTCCCCCGGCCTGCATACAGCGCTCCGCATCACCACGGCCGTGCTCTACCTGGCCGCCATCGTGCTGGCGCTTCTACCGGGAGCATCGCGGCCGCGCCGTTCGATGGCCAGCTATGTCGGCCACCCCGTCACGCAGCCCTCCGGCAACGCCGTCGGCGGGCCGCGCGACCTCGGCCGGGACCGCGACGAGCCCGCTGTTCGCCAGGACCGCACACCGTGAGCACCCAGATCCGGGTGGATCTGGCGGCACCGACTCCCCCGTACGAACAGATCCGCAGCCAGGTCGCCTCGCTCATCGCCGTCGGCACCTTGGCTGCCGGACAACGCCTGCCCCCGGTGCGCAGCCTGGCCGCAGATCTGGGTGTGGCCGCCGGCACCGTGGCCCGTGCGTACAAGGAGCTTGAGGCCGCGGGCCTGCTCGTCAGCCGCCGGCGCCATGGCACTACCGTGGCTGACACGGCAGCCGCCACGCACCAAACCGCAGCGGGATCCGCCGAGGTGGGCCTCGCCGTCGTACATTTGGTGCGCGCCGCCCGCGACGCGGGACTGGACGATGAGACGGTCCTGAACCTGGTTCGCGGCCAGTTGCGGCGCCCGCGCGGGTTCGCACCGGACGCACCGGACGCACCGTGAGCCTGCCGTCCCTCGGCAGCCGCCGCAGCACCCCTCAACTACACTGGACGCTGTGAACGCGATTCCCACCCCGTACGAGGACCTGCTGCGCGACGTCATGGCCAACGGCCGGGCCAAATCCGACCGCACCGGCACCGGCACCCGCAGCGTCTTCGGCCGCCAGCTCCGTTACGACCTGGCCCAGGGGTTCCCGCTGATCACCACCAAGCGCGTGCACTTCAAGTCCGTGGCGCTGGAGCTGCTGTGGTTCCTGCGCGGCGACTCGAACGTGAAATGGCTGCAGGAGCGCGGGGTCAAGATCTGGAACGAATGGGCGGACGCCGACGGCGAGCTCGGCCCGGTCTACGGGGTGCAGTGGCGGTCCTGGCCCACGCCCGACGGCGGACACATCGACCAGATCGCCCAGCTGGTCGATGACCTGAAGAACAATCCGGATTCGCGCCGCCACATCGTATCCGCGTGGAACGTGGCCGAGATCAAGAACATGGCCTTGCCGCCGTGCCACGCGTTCTTCCAGTTCTACGTGGCGGACGGCCGGCTGTCCTGCCAGCTGTACCAGCGCAGCGCCGACATGTTCCTGGGCGTGCCGTTCAACATCGCCTCCTACGCGCTGCTCACCCTGATGCTGGCCCAGCAGGTGGGCCTGGAACCGGGCGACTTCGTGTGGACCGGCGGCGACGTGCACGTCTACGACGACCACGTGGACCAGGTCCGCGAGCAGCTGTCGCGCGAGCCCTACCCCTACCCCACGCTCAACATCCTGCGGAAGCCCGAGAGCATCTTCGACTACTCGCTGGAGGACTTCGAGGTGGCCGGCTACCAGCACCACCCGGCCATTAAGGCACCGGTGGCCGTATGAGCGCCGACCACCCAGCCGCGCGCCCGTACCCGGACAGCGTCGCCGAAGCCGTACTCGGGGCCGGACGGACCGGGGCGCTCTCCGCTCCGGTGGTCGGGATGATCTGGGCACAGACCAGCAACGGCGTCATCGGCCGCGACGGCGGCATGCCCTGGCACCTGCCCGAGGACCTGGCACACTTCAAGCGGACCACGCTGAACCATCCGGTGATCATGGGACGCAAGACCTGGGAGTCATTTCCCGACAAGTACCGGCCGCTGCCGGGGCGCACCAACATCGTGGTCAGCCGGAGGCCGGAACTGCGCGGGCAGCTGGCCGCTGCGGGCGCCGTCGTCGTCGAAACCATCGAAGACGCCCTGGCGGAGGCGGCGGCCAGCCCGGGCAGCGACCAAATCTGGATCCTGGGCGGCGGCGAGATCTTCAACCTCGCCAGGCAGCACGCGAACGCGGCCTCGGTGACGGTCATCGACCTGGAGACGGACGGCGACACGTACGCCCCCCAGCTCGGCCCGGAATGGAAGTTCGAGGGCGTCAGCCCCACCGAGGACTGGCACACCGCGGCCAACGGCACCCGCTACCGCATCTCGCTCTGGGTCCGCGGCCCGGAGTAGGAGCGCTAAGGCCCTACGTGTAGGCCCGGCCGGAGCGGACAGGCCGGGCCTATGGAATTGCCGGCGCCGGGCAACGCCGTCGTCATGGTGACGCTTGCGCTCCACCCACTCTGTGCAACTCACAGCGCCACCTCGTGTAAGCCGCCGCGCCTACTTTGTGTAACCCGCAGCGCCTACCTTGTGTAACTCACAGCGCTTAAATTGACCCGGTCCGTAAAATGGAATGCATGACTTCCCCAGCAGCCACTTCATCTGCCCAGTCCGTCGGCCTGATCGGTTGGCGCGGCATGGTCGGCTCCGTCCTCATGCAGCGCATGCAGGATGAAGGCGACTTCGACCTCATCAACCCCGTGTTTTTCTCCACGTCGAACGCCGGCGGCGACGCTCCGTCCTTCGCCGCGGGTGCGGGCAAGCTGCAGGACGCGTACGACATCGAGACGCTGGCAAAGCTGCCGATCATCCTGACGGCGCAGGGCGGCGACTACACCGCCGAGGTGTACCCGAAGCTGCGCGACGCCGGCTGGGACGGCCTGTGGATAGACGCGGCGTCCACCCTGCGGATGCAGGACAGCTCCATCATCGTGCTGGACCCGGTCAACCGCGACGTGATCGACGCCGGCCTGGCGCGGGGCGTGAAGGAATTCATCGGCGGCAACTGCACCGTCTCCTGCATGCTCATGGGCCTGGGCGGACTGTTCAAGAACGGCCTCGTCGAGTGGGGCACGTCCATGACCTATCAGGCGGCCTCCGGCGGCGGCGCCCGGCACATGCGCGAACTGCTGAACCAGTTCGGTACGCTGAACGCCGCGGTGGCCGACGAGCTGGCGCAGCCCTCCTCCGCCATCTTGGAAATCGACCGCAAGATCCTCGCCCAGCAGCGCAGCCCCGAACTGGATGCTTCCCAGTTCGGCGTGCCGCTGGCCGGTTCCGTGATCCCGTGGATCGACAAGGACCTGGGCAACGGACAGTCCAAGGAAGAATGGAAAGCCCCCGCCGAGACCAACAAGATCCTGGGCTTGAGCGACGACAAGCGGATCCCGTTCGACGGCCTGTGCGTCCGTATCGGCGCCATGCGGTCGCACTCGCAGGCCCTGACATTGAAGCTCACCGAGGACCTGCCGGTGGCCGAAATCGAGCGGATCATCGACGCCGACAACGAGTGGTCCCGCGTGGTTCCCAATACCAAGGAAGCCACCATGGAGCACCTGACGCCGGTGGCGGCCAGCGGCACGCTCGAGATCCCGGTAGGCCGTATCCGCAAGCTGGAAATGGGTCCCGAGTACATCAGCGCCTTTACCGTGGGCGACCAGCTCCTGTGGGGCGCGGCGGAGCCGTTGCGCCGCATGCTGCGCATCGCCACCGGCAACCTTTAGGACCTGCCGCCCGAGGCCGGCGGAAGCCATGAGCCACGAGGAGCCCGTCCCTTTGGGGACGGGCTCCTGCTGTTGTAGGGGTGGGCTCCCGCTGGTGGCAGTTCGCTTTTCCGGCGGCGCAGGCTGCCCATGGAAGTCCCGCTACGCCGTATCCTGAGCTGTCGACATCAGGACACTATGCAGGGGACGCCGTCCTCCACAGGCAGTGGACGGCTCCGCGTCGAATCGTTCGCCTTCCGACTTGTCCTGCACGGGCAGGGTCGGCTCCCCGTTCAGCCGTCCGCCTGCTCAGTTGTCCTACACAGGGGAATGACGGTTCCCCGTTCAGCCATCCGCCGGCTGAGTTGTCCTACACAGGCAGGTGTCGACGGCAGGTTGTGCACTTTCATCGAAGACCCGTTCTACCCGCGGCGTGGGCTGCGTAGCGTTGAAGTATGGCAGCGGAACCGTTGGACAATGCGCAGGAGCCGGAGGAATCCTCCGGTACCCCTGCCGCGTCCGACGATGGTGCCGCGCCGGACAATGGTTCCGCCGAACCGGCACCGGTCCCGCGGGGGTGGGCGGACGACTGGCAGGACCTGGGACCGGCGGAACTGGCCGGCCTGCTCGCCGGCACCGACCCCGCGGCCCTGGACGATTGGTCGACCCTCGACTACCTCCAGGCGGTGCGCAAACACGAGGCCTGGACCCAGTCCCGCCGGCTGCGGGCCGTGCACCGCCTGGCCGTGCTCCGCCCGGCAACCGGGCCCGACGCCGGGGCACCGGACGGGATCTGCCGGCACGCCGCCGCCGAGCTCGCACCCATCCTGGCCGTGCCCCGCCAACGCGCGGCCGCGGAACTGGCCGACGCACACCAGATCGCCACCTGCCTGCCCGCCACCCTCACCGCCCTCGACGCCGGCGACCTCGACCTGCCCCGCGCCACCGCCATCGCCCGCAAAGGCGCCGGCCTGCCGCCCGAGGTCCTGGCCGGCTACGAGGCCCGCGTTGTTCCCGGCGCCGGGATTATCACCCTGGAATCCGTCCAGGCCAGGGCCCGCACAGTCCGCGACCGGCTGCACCCCGAACCCCTCGAGATCCGGCACCGGGCCGCGATGGAACGCCGCACCGTCCACTACCAGCCCCAGGACGACGGGATGGCCGAACTTTACATCCGCACCAGCGCCGACAAAGCGCTGCTCGCCTACAACCTGATGCAGGCCCACGCCCGCAAACTCCAAACCGTCGACGAAACCCGCACCCTGGGCCAACTCCGCGCCGACGTGTTCACCGACATGCTCCTGCGCTACCCCGGCCACGCCTACCAGCCCGCCACAGACACCTTCACAACCGGAACCGCCGCCGGCGACACAGCCGCGGCAACTACCGGAATCACCGGCGGCGAAACAGTCGCCAACCAGGGAGCAGCCGGACCGAGAGCAGCAAGCCGTTCCGGAACTGCTGCCGGATCCGGGACCGTGCTCGGCTCTGTAACGAACGCAACGGCAATGACAACGGCAGCCGCTCCACCTGGCGCCCCCGAGAAAACCGGCCCAAAAATCCCGGACGCGGAAGTTGCGGCGTGCACCGCCCGAAACACGGCAGCCGGAGGGACGGCAGGGCAGGGGCCCTGTACCTGCGGTGCCGGGAATGTGACCGCCTCGGTCGCCGTCACCGCGCCCCTGCACACCCTGCTCCGGCTCGCCGAAGAACCCGGCGACCTCACCGGCTACGGGCCGATCCCGCCCGGCATGACCCGCGACCTTGCCGCGCTCGCCAAGTCCTGGTTGATCGTGCTCACCGATGACTATGGCAAGGCAGCCGCCGTCGCCAAAGACCTGCGCCACCCGCCCGAATGGCTCAAACGCCTCGTCCGGCTACGCGACCGCCACTGCCGCGACTACGGCTGCACCGTCCCCGCCGACCAATGCGACATCGACCACACCATCGCCTGGGAAGACGGCGGCAAAACAGTCATCGAAAATCTCAGCGCCAGATGCAAACCCGGGCACAAAACCAAACACCACGGCGGCGGAACCGTCACCCAGGACCCCGACGGGACCCTCCACTTCACCACCCGCTCCGGCCACACCCACACCACCACCCCCGACGAAGGCTGGACGCTCACGCTCCCCTCAGCCCCCGGCGCAGAAGAAGCCACGGAAAACGGAGCCAACGGGGCAATCAGTCCGCGGAATGAGACCAGCGGTGATGGCGTCGACGAAGCCACGGACGGCCCATGGGACAACACCCCGCCACCGTTCTAAACGCCCCACTGCTCCAACCGACATGAAGCGAAACCCATAGCAAGAGGATTCAACAGTGACCAGGTATGCGAGGCCCAAGGCGCGAGTCGACGACGTGCTACGGGAGTTCTTCGTCCAACAACGTCAGGTAAGACCAATCCAGCTCGACCGCTCACTCAGGTTGGAGGCTCACCTTCGGCGCTTCCTGGAGACCTGCGGTCCTGCCTACCTCTCCGAAGAATGGTGGATGATGCTCCAGTTGGAACAGTGCTTCGAACCGCGGGATGCGTTCGCGCGGCTACTGCCCGCCGATCATTTGCTGCCACCCATGCATGAGTTTTTGTCGCCCGATTGGCTCATGGACCACGGTACCGACCGGTTGGTCCAAGTGAACCACAGCTACCGACTGGTCTGCTGGCTTTGCGGCAGCGGGCTGGTCAATCTTCGTGCGCTTCGCCCGAGCATCATCCGCTTCATGATTCGGCATGACGAGCTTTCCGCACATTCCAAGCGCCGCGCCGAACGGCAGCGCATTCCACGACCGGCAGGAGCGCCGCAGGTCGAAGACCCGCAGGCTGACGCGACGATCGGACGGGAAGACCTTCCCTAGGAGCATGCCTCGCCAGACAGGGTCGCCGAATGTCCGAGGACCTCCCGCTCGGCGCGGCTGGACGCACGACGCCGAGTCCGCACACACCTCTTGGGGATCGCCAACGAAGTGAGGCGAGGTTCGGTTGCCGCTGTGGACCGCCCGGCTTCCCGCACGTACTCTCTTGGTGAGCCCGGCTAAGCAGCGGCATCCCGGCCGTCACCCTCAACACAAGCCCGGCGAAAGGTGGTTGCATGCGCACTTTCGGTGTCGAAGAGGAGCTACTGCTGGTCGACCCCGCCACGGGCCTGTCTGTGCCGCGCTCGGCAGCCGTCATGGACCAGTATCGGCTCACAGCGGGAGAAGCCCAGCAATCTGGGCAAAAGGAAGTCGCTGCTGCCTCTGCCTCAACCGGCCCGACGCTCGCAACCGAACTCCAGCAGGAACAGATCGAGGTCATCTCCCCGCCCCGCGCAGCCTTGTCCGATCTGGCAGCCGAGATTCTGGCCGGACGAGCCTTGGCCGACGCTTGTGCCCGCGCGTCCGGAGCAAGGGCCGTTGCGCTGGCCACATCGCCGTCGCCGGCCGCACCGCATCCAGCTCCTGATACCCGCGTCCAGGCACTGAGGGCGCAGTTCGGGCTGACCGCAGAAGAGTCCTTGACCTCCAGCTGCCATGTCCACGTCAGCGTGGATTCTGAGGAGGAGGGCGTAGCTGTGCTGGACCGCATTCGGATTTGGCTTCCCGTACTCGCCGCCCTCAGCAGCAATTCCCCGTTCTGGCAGGGCCGCGACACTGGGTATGCCGGTTTCAGAACCCAGGCTTGGTTGCGCTGGCCGGGCACCGGGCCTTCGGAAATATTCGGCTCGGCTGCCGCCTACCACCGCTCGCTCCGGCGTGCCTTGGACAGCGGCGTCGTACTCGACCACGCCATGCTTTATCTCGACGCGCGGCTGTCCCACAAGCACCCGACGGTCGAGATCCGGGTGGCCGATGTCTGCCTTCAGGCCAGCGACACAGTGTTGATCGCCGGATTGTCCAGGGCACTCGTGGAGACGGCGACGAGAGAGTGGAGGTCCGGGTTGCCCCCTGCACCGGTTCCGGCGTCGGTACTCCGGTTGTCCGCTTGGCAAGCCAGCCGCTGGGGCATCGCCGGCAATCTCCTGCATCCACTCACCGGCGTTCCTTGCCGTGCCGACACCGTGATCTCCCTGCTCTTGGAGCACACCCGGCAGGCCCTTGCCGACGCCGGGGACGAGACCGACATCGGGCTCCTATGCCAGGAGGTCCAGGCGCGAGGCACGGGCTCCCGGTTCCAGCGCGAGGCCTTCGCACGCGGAGGCCTCGTGGCCTTGGCAGGCACAGCGGCCTACTTCACCCACCTCACGCGGCAGGAACCTGCGCTGGCGGACGACGACCTCGTGTCCGAAGCGGCCGGGCATTCATAGGCGCACTCATGCGGGCACCGCGCAACACCCGGTGTCCGGAGGGCGGAGGGCGGACAGCCGGCGCCCCGGGCGCTCACAACGTGCCGTGGACTAAACCGGCAGCCAGGCGACCAAGAGAACTGCAGCTACAGACTGCAGCCAATCAGAAGGGGCTCAGGCTGAAGCCGGATCCCGAAGGACCGTTCAACTCCGTCCCGGACTACGCGTGCAATCGCGAGGATATCCTCGGCGCTGGCACCGCCGCGATTGGTAATCGCCAACGTGTGTTTGGTCGAAAGCGAGGCGCGGCCGCCCGCCACCTCGTAGCCGCTGAGGGGACCGTTTGACGTTCCCGAAAGCCCAAAGCCCTTCGAAAAGCCCGCGTGGTCAATCAGCCAGGCAGCACTTAGCTTGGCCTTGTCCTCGGCCGGCCAGCGTGGCGCATCAGCCGGCAGCTTCGCCGCCGTGTCCATGTCGACGATGGGGTTCGTGAAGAACGAGCCCGTGCTGAACGTATCCCGGTCGGCTAAATCGTGGACCATGCCCTTGGAGGCGCGGAGCCGGAGTACCTCACGGCGAACGTCGGCGGCCTTGGCCACGCCTCCGACGTCGACACCCAGCACGCGTGCCAGCTCGGCGTAACGGACCGGAAGGCTCTGACGGCTGGGGGCCAGGCGGAACTCGACTTCCAGTACCACGAAGCGTGGAGATCCATTGGACGTGCTTTGTTTCAGGACCGAATCCCGATAGCCGAAGGTGAGGTCGCGGTTCGCGAATTCCCGGACGGACCCGGTCTTACGATCCCAGGTTCGCACCCGGACGATGGTCTGCGAGACATCGGATCCGTAAGCGCCGACGTTCTGAACGGGCGTTGCCCCGGTCAGTCCGGGAATGCCGGAGAGGGCCTCCAGCCCGGCCCACCCGTTGTCGACCGTCAGCGCCACCAGCTCGTCCCATGGGTGGCCCGCCTGCACCGTTAGTCCGACGGCGCCGTCATCCTCGCGGACGCTGTAGCCGCGGTTGGCGATGGCCACCACGGTGCCGGGGTAACCGTCGTCGGAAATCACGAGGTTGGACCCGCCGCCAATGACGAGCAGGTGGTCTCCGGACTCGTCGGCGGCACGGACGGCCTCGATGATCTCGGACTCGGAGCCTGCTTCAATGAATTGCCGGGCTGGACCGCCCACACCGACCGTAGTCAGCGGCGCAAGAATCGTTTCAGTCACGGTGCGGGCCTCCCACCCGCTGTGGGCGCGGTGCGGTTTACCAAATCTTGACGACCGCCTGGGCTTTGACCAGCACCTTCACGCCTGCAGCGGTTACGGTGAGGTCGACCCGCGCCGTGCCGTTGTCCTGGTCGATGGCCCCGATGGCGCCGCTGACGTCGATTGTGGCGCCGGGTCCGTCGAGATCTTCCACGAGGACCGGCTTCGTGAAGCGCGTCTGGTAGTCGACGACGGCGGCCGGGTTGCCGATCCAGTCCGTCACCAGCTGCACCGCGGCACCCATGGTGAACATGCCATGCGCGATGACGCCGGGGAGGCCTACCTGCTCGGCGAAGCGTCCGTTCCAGTGGATCGGGTTGAAGTCGCCGGACGCTCCGGCATACCTGACCAGGTCCGCGCGGGAAACCTCAATGCTCCGTGAGCCAATGTCCTGTCCAACAGTCAGTTCGTTCAGTTCAACGCTCACTGGCCTTCCCCTCTCACCAGGATCGACGACGTGGTGGTGGCCGTTTTCTCGCCGGCGACGGTGCTGATTTCCGCCCGGGTGGTGATCATGGCGCCGCCGCCCATCGCTCGCACCTGGTCAACGTGCAACTCGGCCACCAGTTCGTCGCCGGCGACGATCGGCCGGTGGTGCACGAACCGCTGGTCAGCATGGACCACACGGGAGAAATCGATCCCGGAATCCGGGTCCTCGATCAGCCGGGCGTCCGCACGCTGGGCCACGATGATGGCGAAGGTGGGCGGAGCCACCAGATCGACATAGCCCAGTTCCTGCGCGGCTTCGACGTTGAAGTGCGCTGGATGCGTGGCCTTGACCGCCGATGCGAACTCCCGGATCTTCTCGCGGCCCACGATGTAGGCGGGGCCGGCCGGGTAGGTGCGGCCGGCGAGGTCGGGGTTGACCCCGGCATGTTCGGACATGGATCTCCTTCAGATGGAGTGGATGGGACTATCGACGCTTCGCTGGCCGTGTGCCCCGCGGGTGGGCGGCTGCCTGCCGGGCCCGGGCGTCGCGGAACCGGACCAGCAGCCCGGCCAGGTGGGTCAGCAAACCCGTGATGATGGCGGCCAGTGCAGCCCAGATCAGCCATTGGATGCTCGCCGACGCGGCGATGACAGACAGGAGGATCCCGACGCCGATCAGCACCATGGCAGAGATGACCAGCTTGCGGTACAGCGGCGAGCCAAGATCCCAAGGATTCATACGTCAAGGTTACCGGCCACGCCCCCTGCCAGCCGAACCGCGGAGCCGTGCGGGACTGCGGGCTCCGGGCAACGCCTGCCGATCGCCTAAAACAGCTGTTCCTGGATGACGGGCTGCTCCGAGGCGAAGTCGCCGACGGCGATGCGGCGGCCCTTCACCCCGCCCAGGTCCACCAAGAAGAGCGGGCCGCCATCCTGCAGCCGCGCGGCCGCGACGCTGCCCAGGAGGCCCTCCACGATGAACCCGTGGTCGCCCGAGGCAAAGCTGCCCGGATAGCCCCTCTTGATGCCCTCCTCCAGCACCGGTGCCGCCAGCTCCGGGACCTGCCATTGTTCGTCGACGACGTCGAAGCCCTCCAGTTGAACGGCAGGCAGCAGTTCGCGCACAGCGGCAGCATGGCCGGAGTTGAGCCGGTCCACCTCGGGCACCGGCAGCGGCGCCAGCAGCCCGGTGAACTTGGCGGCGCTGCGCACGGCTTGCGTCAGGGCGGTGTTTCCCGAGACCGCGTCCTCAAGTACCCGCACCACCCGTCCGTCGCGCGCCCGGGCGACGTAACGGGCGGCCACCGCGCCTTGTTCGGCCAGCCGCAACGATTTCCGCACGTGAGCCGCCGTGCCCACCTTGCTGGCACCGTTGGCAAACGTCGCCACATACAGCCAATGGGGTTGGGCGAGGTAGGCCAGCAGCCCCTCGGGAGCCCGGCCGCTACGGTGGCTGTCATGCATGAAGCGCAGGTCGTCATTGAGGAAGCAGTTCACACATTGGTGACCCCGCTCCGCCGGAGCCTGCAGCCGGCACGGCACATGCGTGCGCTCCGCGGCGGAAAGTACCCGGTGGCTGCCCAGGCAGTAGCGTTGGGGGTCCATCACGCGGAAGCCCAGCCTCGACCCCTGCGTCACGGGCAGGTCTTTCGGCGTGCCGTCCGGAGTTGCCAGGCGCAGCCGGGGGCCCGCGGGGGTCCAGGCGATGCCGTGGGCGAGATACAGGGCGGGCATGGCGTCCACTCTAGTAAACGACGTGAGAGTTCCCCTGACCCCGCCGGCTGCGGTCGCGGGGCCGGCCTTCGGGGCCAGCGGGGGCGTTTAACAGCCGAGGGGCCCGGCCGGAACCAAAGTTCCGATCGGGCCCCTCAGGGTCTTGGTAGCGGTGCCCGGACTCGATCCGGGGACCTCACGATTATGAGTCGTGCGCTCTAACCAGCTGAGCTACACCGCCACGAATGGCAGCGCCCGCGCTGCGTCTCGCGACGCAGACGCGGGCTTTGCCATTCAGAGCCCCCCACCGGAATCGATCCGGTGACCTCGTTCTTACCAAGAACGCGCTCTACCACTGAGCTAGGGGGGCAACGGAGAAATACATTACCAGCAATTCCCCTCTGGAAGAAATCGGAATCGTGCCCCGTGGTGAAGGCCACACGTCCGACGGCGGTCTCCTCCGCGGACAGCCCCGGGCGGCCTGTCCCCGGTGGCGTTTCGGGCGCATGAACTGCAGTCAAGATCACAGCGAGGCGGCCAGCGGACGCGGACGAAAGGGTACTCTGGCGTCATTCGAAAGGACTCCACATGCAGGTTTCCCAGCCATGGGGCCGGGACGACATCGCCTCCCGGCTGCGCGCGGCAGGCTGCGTCTTCGCCGAGGAAGAGGCCGACCTGCTGCTCGCCGAGGGCGGTCCCCCGGAAGAAATTTCCGCCAAGGTGGAACAGCGGGCAGCCGGGACTCCCCTGGAACAAGTCCTGGGCTGGGCCGGGTTCTGTGGCCTGCGCATTCACGTTTCCCCCGGGGTTTTCGTCCCCCGGCGGAGGACCGAGTTCCTGGTCCGGCAGGCCGCGGCCTTGGCCCCTGTGCCCACCGCCGTCGTCGTCGATTTGTGCTGTGGTTCGGGGGCCGTGGCGGCGGCACTGGCCGCACTGCTCAGGCCCAGCGAACTGCACGCCGCAGATGTGGATCCGGCGGCGGTGGCGTGCGCGCGCGCGAACCTGCCGGGGGCACAGGTGCACGCGGGCGACCTGTACGCGGCACTGCCGGCGGCATTGCGCGGCCGCGTCGACGTCCTGGCCGCGAACGTCCCCTACGTGCCCACAGAGGAAATCACGTTGCTGCCGCCCGAAGCCCGCCTCCACGAAGCACCGTGGGCGCTCGACGGCGGCCCTGACGGCCTGGCTGTCATGCGGCGGGTCGCGGAGGGGGCGTCGGACTGGCTCGCGCCGGGCGGGTCGGTGCTGGTGGAAACGAGTGAGCGGCAGGCGGAGGCAGCGGCCGGGGCCTTCGAAGCGCGCGGACTGGTTCCGGCCATCGCCCGTTCCGAGGAGCACGCCTCCACGGTGGTTTCCGGCACCCGGCCGGCGGGTTGAACGTGGCGGGGACGTTGCATGAAAGCGGCAGGAACGTTAAATGCCTCCGGGGCACCTGTCCAATGACAAGTGCCCCGGAGGGGTGGTTCCTGGCTGAAAGCCAAACCGGCCAGGCGAGCCGCGGGAGGCGCGGCCTGCGCGGAGGCTAGCCGCGGGTGTGGCGCGGCTTGCGCGCGGCACCAAAGCCGCGGTCGCTGCGCTCCCCGCCGAATCCACGGTCGGAGCGGTCCCCGCTGAAGCTGCGTTCGCCGTCGGTCTTGTACGGACGGTCGCCCTCAAACTTCTTCTTGTAGGGGCGGTCGCTTTCGAACTTCTTCTTGAACGGCCGGTCGCCCCGGTCGCTGCGGAAGCCGCCGCGGTGTCCGCCGGCGACGTCGTCGCGGTCCCGGCGCGGCTTGCGGCCGCCATCCAGCTCCAGGTGGATCAGCTCGCCGCCGATGCGGGTCTTGGACAGCGCGCGCAGCTGGTCCTTGCTCAGGTCAGCGGGCAGCTCGACCAGCGAGTGGTCCGAGCGGATGTCGATGCCGCCGATCTGCGCGGCGGACAGGCCGCCCTCGTTGGCGATGGCGCCGACGATGGAGCCGGGCATCACGCGGTTCCGGCGCCCCACGGCGATCCGGTACGTGGCGTTGCCCTCGGTCAGCGTGCGGGACGGGCCCCGCGAATTCATGGCGTCGCGTCCGCCGCCGGCACGCTCGCGCTGGCCCTTGGGTGCCTCGGGCAGGTCCTGGACCAGCAGCGGGCGACCGCCCTGAGCCATGACCGCCAGCGCGGCCGCGATCTCGGCGGCCGGCACGTCGTGCTCGGTCTCGTAGTTCGCGATCAGGTCGCGGAAGATCGAGACGTCCTCGGACGCCAGGGTCTCGGTGATCTGTTCCGCGAACTTGCGCATCCGCAGGTTGTTGATGGTCTCCGCCGAGGGCAGGTGCATCTGCTCGACGGGCTGGCGCGTGGCCTTCTCGATCGCCCGCAGCAGGTACTTCTCGCGCGGGGTCATGAACAGGATGGCGTCGCCCGAGCGGCCCGCACGGCCGGTGCGGCCGATGCGGTGCACGTAGGACTCGGTGTCGTGCGGAATGTCGTAGTTGACCACGAGGGTGATGCGTTCGACGTCGAGTCCGCGGGCGGCGACGTCCGTGGCGACCAGGATGTCGATCTTGCCGTCGCGCAGGGCCTCGACGGTGCGCTCACGCTGCTGCTGCGGGATGTCGCCGTTGATGGCGGCGGCCCGGTAGCCGCGGGCCTTGAGCTTGTCGGCCAGGTCCTCGGTAGCCATCTTGGTGCGCACGAAGGCGATGACGCCGTCGAAATCTTCGGCTTCCAGGATCCGGGTCATGGCATCCAGCTTGTGCGGGCCCATGACCTGCAGGTAGCGCTGGCGGGTGTTGGTGCCCGTGGTGGTCTTGGCCTTGACCGTGATCTCGGCCGGGTCCTTCAGGTACTTCTTCGCGATCCGGCGGATGGCGGTCGGCATGGTCGCCGAGAACAGGGCAACCTGCTTGCTTTCCGGGGTCTTGGAGAGGATTTGGTCGACCTCTTCGGCGAAGCCCATGCGCAGCATCTCGTCGGCCTCGTCAAGCACCAGGTACTGGAGTTCGGACAGGTCCAGCGAGCCCTTTTCGATGTGGTCGATCACGCGGCCGGGGGTACCGACAACCACCTGGGCGCCGCGGCGCAGGCCGGCCAGCTGGGGCCCGTACGCGGAGCCGCCGTAGACGGGCAGCACGGTGAAGTCGTCCATGTGGGCGGCGTAGGAGGAAAAGGCCTCGGCCACCTGCAGGGCCAGCTCGCGGGTGGGGGCCAGCACCAGGATCTGGGTGTTCTTGGTCGGCGGCAGTTCGGCCATCCGGGAGAGGGCGGGAACAGCGAAGGCTGCGGTCTTGCCCGTGCCGGTCTGCGCCAGGCCGACGACGTCGCGGCCTTCGAGCAGGACGGGAATGGTGGCGGCCTGGATGGGCGAGGGCTTCTCGTAGCCGACGTCGGTCAGTGCGGCCAGGACACGGCCGTCGAGGCCGAAGTCGGTGAAGAGTACGGTGTTCTCGTCTTCGACGGCCGGGGCGGCGTCGGTGTTTTCGGGCAGGGTGTTAACAGTGTTTTCGGACACGGGGCAGTTCCTCGTATTCAGCTGGGGACCGGTGGCCGCGGCACATTGATGTCCGCGGTCCTCTGACTCAAAGCCCGGCGCTATTACAATCCCGTGGCAGGGCTTTCCGCCGCTTCGCTGGCCACCCGCAAGCTGCGGAGAGACCTGGCGGCGTTTTCTTTAGCCGGCGCTCCCAAACATGAAACTGCCCGCCGCATAGAGGCGGGCCCACACACAATCAGACGCTTCGACAAGACCGTAAACGGCATTATCGCGCAGAACTAAGGGAATACCGACAGTGGGGGATGTATCCAGTGTACGGCACGCTCCGGGTGGGCGGGGACGGGGAGCACGACGGCGGGCGGTGACCTTTGGCACAGCGGGCACCCGGCGCCGAGCCCCGGGTCGTGTTCCTACTCCCCCTGCAGGGTCTGCTCGGCCCACTCGATCCAGGCCTGCTCGAACATGATGCCTGCCTGCAGCACGGCCCGCTGCAGCCGGTTGGCGTCGGTCCAAGTGCCCCGCTGGTCGAGCTGGCGGTAGGCCGCGAGTTGCGCGCGGTGCAGGCCCAGATGCCGCTCGATTTCGCCGTTGATCGGGACATCTCCGAGCACCGAGGAGGCGCGGAGGCGGATCATCAGCTCTTCCCGGACGGGGCGGGGGTTCTGCTGTTCGTCGGTCCAGCGCCGCAGTTCCTCCCGGCCGACGGCAAGGACCTGGTACTCCTTGGCGCGCCCGCGGCTGGAGTCGCGGCCCGTTGATTCGACCAAACCGTTCTGTTCCAGCTTGGCGAGCTCGCGGTAGATCTGCTGGTGCGTCGCCGGCCAGAAGAAGCCGAACGACTTGTCGAAGCGGCGGGCCAGTTCCGCCCCGGACCCGGGCCGCTCCAGCAAGGCGGTGAGGATGGCGTGCGGCAAGGACATGAGGGCTCGCTCCGTTACAGCGCCGCGGCCAGACGGGTCGCCTGGTTGATGGCGCGTTTGGCGTCGAGTTCGGCCGCCACGTCGGCGCCGCCGACCAGGTGGACCGGCAGCCCCGCAGCTTCGAGCGCCTCCTGCAGCTCCCGCTGCGGCTCCTGGCCGGTGCAGAGCACCACGTTGTCGACGGCGAGCACCGTGTCGGTGCCGTCGACGGTAAGGTGCAGTCCGTCGTCGTCGATCCTGCGGTAGGTCACGGCCGGAATCATCTGCACCCCGCGGCTCTTGAGCTCGGCCCGGTGTATCCACCCGGTCGTCTTGCCCAGCCCGGCGCCGAGCTTGGATTCCTTGCGCTGCAGCAGGTAAACGCTGCGGGCCGGGCGTTCGGGCCGCGGAGCGGCCAGGCCGCCGTGCGCCGCGGGGTCGTCGTCGACCCCCCAGTGCTCGCGGAACCGGCCCGGATCCAGGGTGGCGCTGGGACCGGCCTGCGTGATGTACGCGCTGACGTCGAAGCCGATGCCGCCGGCGCCCAGCACCGCCACGGTTTCACCGAGCTGCCGGTGGTCGCGCAGCACGTCCAGGTAGCCGAGCACGCTCGGGTGGTCCACGCCGTCCAGGTCAGGGACCCGCGGCAGCACGCCGGTGGCGAGGACGACCTCGTCAAACCCGCCTTCGGCCAAGGCCGCCGCGGTGGCCCGGGTCTTCAGCCGCACCTCCACGCCGAGCAGTTCCAGCTGGCGGCTGAAATAGCGGATGGTCTCGTGGAACTCTTCCTTGCCCGGGATCTGCTTGGCCAGGTTGAACTGGCCGCCGATGCCGTCCGCCGCTTCAAAGAGGGTGACGCGGTGCCCGCGCCTGGCCGCGGTGACCGCACAGGCCAGTCCGGCCGGCCCGGCCCCGACCACGGCCAGCGATTTGGGCGCGGCGGCGGGCGCGATCAGCAGTTCGGTCTCATGGCAGGCCTGCGGATTGACCAGGCAGGAGGTGGTCTTGCCGACGAAGGTGTGGTCCAGGCAGGCCTGGTTGCAGGCGATGCAGGTGTTGATCTCGTCCGCCCGTCCGCGCGAGGCCTTGAGCACGAATGCCGGGTCGGCGAGCAACGGGCGGGCCATGGACACCATGTCGGCGTATCCGTCGGCCAGCAGCTGTTCGGCGGTATCGGGGCTGTTGATCCTGTTGGTGGCTACCAACGGAAGTCCGACGGCGCCCATCAGCCGGCGGGTGACCCAGGAGAAGCCGGCGCGCGGGACCGAGGTGGCGATGGTCGGCACGCGGGATTCGTGCCAGCCAATGCCGGTATTGATGATGGTGGCCCCCGCCGCTTCGACTCCGCGGGCCAGTTCGGCGACTTCCTCGAAGGTGGAACCGCCTTCCACCAAATCCAGCATGGACAGGCGGTAGATGATGATGAAATCCTCGCCCACCCGTTCGCGGGTCCGGCGGACAACCTCCAGCGGAAAGCGGATCCGGTTCCGGTAGCTGCCGCCCCAGCCGTCGGTCCGCCGGTTGGTGCGGGCGGCGATGAACTCGTTGATCAGGTAGCCCTCGGACCCCATGATTTCGACGCCGTCGTATCCTGCTTCGCGGGCCAGCGCGGCAGCGTTCGCGAAGTCCTCGATGGTCTGCCCGATCTCCGGTTCGCTGAGCCCGCGGGGCGTAAACGGGCTGATCGGGGCCTGCAGCGGGCTGGGCGCTACCGGATCGGGATGCGCGGCGTAACGTCCGGCGTGCAGCAATTGCAGCGCTATCCGCCCACCTGCGGCGTGGACGGCGTCGGTGACGATCGTGTGGCGGGCGGCCTCCTCCGCCGTCGTCATCATGGCGCCGCCGGGCTGCAGCCGGCCGGCCGCGTTGGGGGCGAAGCCGCCCGTCACGATCAGCCCGACGCCGCCGCGCGCGCGTTCGGCGTAGAAGGCGGCCATGCGCTCGAAGCCTCCGGGCAGTTCCTCCAGCCCGACGTGCATGGACCCCATCAGCACCCGGTTGGGCAGGACCGTGAAGCCGAGGTCCAGCGGTTCGAACAACTTCGGGTAGGCCACGGGCACGATGCACTCCTTTGCACAACAAGTTGCATAAAGCCTACGGCCCGGGGCGGCGCCGGACAACCGGGGTCCGAGGAGCGCGGCCTGCGTCTCAGGCCTGGACTCGGCCGAGTGCCCTCCGGACCGCCTTGGCGACGTTGCCGTGCAGCGCAATCTCCCCACTGGTCTCGGAAGCCCACAGCGCCTGCGCCTGCCCGGGGCTGAGCCCCAGCGAGGAGTCGGCCACGCTGACGCCGTGCGCCGGGCGGAAGAGGACCTCGATGCTGTCACCGGCCGCCAGCGAGCCGGTGGCGATGACCTTGAGATAGGCGCCAGGCAACCCCTTGTGCAGGAAACGCTTGGCCCACCGGGGCTCGCCCATGTGGCGGGCAAAGGTGGCGCACGGTATCCGCGGCATCGTCACTTCGACGACGACGTCGGGGCCCACCCGCCACCGCTCCCCCACCAGCGCCCCGCTGACGTCCAGGCCGGTGGTCCGCAGGTTCTCGCCGAACAGCCCCGGCGCGATGCCGCGCCCGAGCTCGGCCGACCACGCGTCGGCATCCTCCTGGGCATAGGCGTAGAGGGCCTTGAGCTCTCCGCCGTGGTTTTTGCGATCCGCCTGGACATCGGCGCGCAGCCCCATCGGGTGGACCGGCACCCGTCCGTCGACCGGGCGCTTGTCGATCCCGGTGATTCCCACCTTGCTGGCATCGGGCTTCAAGGCGTGCAGCCGGCAGAGGGCCAGCAGGGATCCGGATTTCATGGGGCAATCATAGGTGCGTCCGGTGCTGGCTCAGGCGTGGCCCTCGTAGCTGACGTCCTGTTCCTTGGCCGAGTCGGCCGGCAGCGGTTGCCCGCGGTATTTTCCGATGGCCCACAGATTTCCGTCCGGGTCGTTGATGCCAAAGCCTCGGTCGCCGTAGTCGGTGTCCTGCAGGTCCCGGATGATTGAAGCCCCGGCCGCCTTCATGCGCTCGTACGCGCCGTCCGGGTCGCGGGTGTAGACGTTCAGCTGGGCCGAACCGGGTTCCCGGGCCCACAGGGTCCCCTCCGCGTGGCTGGAGACCATCACCATCCCGCCCTCGGGCCAGAGCAACTCGGCGTGCACCACCAGGCCATGCTCCTCGAACCGTGCATGCTCGATGAATCCCATGGCCCCGGTCAGGAACTCGATCAGTTCGTGGGCCTTGCGCGACTGCAGACCGGCGACGACGCTGGCCGGAGGGTACTGCTTGTTCGCATCCATGGACACAGTATTCTCTTCCGGCCCCGGACGCGCCAGAGGCGGCGGACCGGCCTGCCGGTACCGCCGCCTCCATGGGTGCCTAGAGCTGGCCGAAGGCCTTTTCCAGGTCCGCGATCAGGTCATCGATGTCCTCGATGCCCACCGACAGCCGGATCAGGTTCTCCGGCACCGCCAGTTCGGTGCCCTTCACCGAGGCATGGGTCATCTCCGCAGGGTAGTTGACCAGCGACTCGATGCCGCCCAGCGATTCCGCCAGCGTGAACACCTCGGTGGACTCGGCCACCTTGCGGGCCGCCGCCTCGCCGCCCGTGAAGGAAACGGAGACCATGCCGCCGAAGCCGCGCATCTGTTTCTTGGCCAGCTCGTGGCCGGGGTGGTCGGGCAGGCCAGGATAGTAGACCGCCTCGACTTCGGCCCGGCCCTGCAGCCATTCGGCCACGGCCTGGGCGTTCGCCGAGTGCCGGTCCATCCGCACGCCCAGCGTCTTCAGCCCGCGGGTGGTAAGGAAAGCGTCCAGCGGCGCGGAGACGGCCCCCACCGCGAACTGCACAAAACCGACCTTCTCGGCGAGCGCGTCGTCGTTGAGCACCACGGCCCCGCCGATCACGTCCGAATGTCCGCCGATGTACTTGGTGGTCGAATGCACCACGACGTCGGCGCCGAAGGCCAGCGGGTTCTGCAGGTACGGAGAGGCGAAGGTGTTGTCCACGACCAGCAGCGCGCCGGCGGCGTGGGCCAGCTCGGCGAGGGCGGCGATGTCGGTGACCTTCATCATCGGGTTGGACGGGGTCTCTACCCAGAGGAACCGGGCCTTGTGCTCGTTGACCGCGGCGGCCACGGCCGACTCGTCGGACATATCGACCACGGTGTGGCCGATCCCCCAGGCACCGAGCACGCGGTCAATGAGCCGGTAGGTTCCGCCGTAGGCGTCGTTGCCCAGCACGATGTGGTCGCCCGGGGACAGCAGGGCACGGATCAGCGCGTCTTCGGCTGCCAGCCCGGAGGCGAAGGAGAAGGCGTGCTTGCCGCCCTCCACCGCCGCCAGCTGCACCTGCAGGGAATCGCGGGTCGGGTTGGTGCCGCGGCCGTATTCGTAGCCGTTGCGCAGCCCGCCGATGCCATCCTGGGCGTAGGTCGAAGACTGGTAGATCGCCGGCACCACCGCGCCGGTGGCCTCGTCCGGCACCTGGCCGGCATGCACGGCGCGGGTGTTGAAGCCCTGGGTGTTCTCTGCGCTCATTCTTCTCTCCTTCAGCTCGTCAGGTAGGACAGCAGGTCGTGGCGGGTCAGCACGCCCACCGGGGCACCGGCCAACGTCACCAGCACGCCGTCGACCGCCTGCAGCTTCTCGCGGGCGGCCGAGACCGGTTCCAGCGCCCCGACCAGCGGCATCGCCGCGCTCAGATGGTCGCCGACCTTGTCTGTCAGCTTCGCTTCGTTCTTGAACAGCTTGGCCGTCAGTTCGCGTTCGTTCACTGCGCCGACCACCTCGCCCATGACCACCGGCGGCTCCTGCGAGAGCACCGGCAGGGTCGAGACGCCGAACTCGTTCATGATCCCGATGACGTCGCGCACAGTCTCGTAGGGATGGGTGTGGACCAGGTCCGGCAGCGTGCCGCTCTTGCCCCGCAGCACCTCGCCCACTGTCGCTTCGTCTCCGCCGGCGATAAAGCCGTAGGACTTCATCCAGTCGTCGTTGAAGATCTTGCCCAGGTAGCCGCGTCCGGAGTCCGGCAGGATCACTACCACGATGTCGTCCGGCCCCAGCCCCTCGGCCACCTTGAGCGCTGCCACCACGGCCATGCCGGAGGAACCGCCGACCAGCAGCCCCTCTTCCTGGGCCAGCCGCCGGGTCATCGCGAAGGCCTCGGCGTCGTTGACGGCCAGCACCTCGTCCGGAACCGACTTGTCGTAGTTGTCCGGCCACATGTCCTCGCCGACGCCCTCGACGAAGTACGGCCGTCCGCTGCCTCCCGAGTAGACCGATCCCTCGGGGTCGGCGCCGATGATCTTCACGGGACCGCCGGCGCGGTCGGCGGAAATTTCCTTCAGGTAGCGGCCGGTTCCCGTGATGGTTCCGCCGGTGCCGGCGCCGATCACCACGTGGGTCACCCGGCCGTCCGTGTCGCGCCAGATCTCCGGGCCGGTGGACTCGTAGTGGCTGGCCGGCGCGGCCGGGTTGTTGAACTGGTCCGGCTTGTAGCCGCCGTCGACCTCGGTCACCAGCCGGTCGGAGACGCCGTAGTAGGACTCCGGGCTGTCCGGCGCTACGGAGGTCGGGGTGACGACGACGTCGGCGCCGTAGGCCCTGAGCACGTCGCGCTTTTCCAGGCCCACCTTGTCCGGGGTCACGAAGATGGACTTGTAGCCCTTCTGCTGCGCCACCAGGGCCAGGCCCACCCCGGTGTTGCCGCTGGTGGGTTCGATGACCGTGCCGCCGGGCTTGAGCCGCCCGTCCTTTTCGGCTTCTTCGATCATCTTCACCGCGATGCGGTCCTTGATCGAACCGCCCGGGTTGAAATACTCCACCTTCGCCAGGACGGTGGCGGCAAGACCTTCGGTCACTTTGTTCAGCTTGACCAGCGGGGTGTTGCCGATCAGGTCCAGAACGGAATTGGCATATTTCATGGGCCCAAATCTACCCGCCAGCGTATCCGGGGGCACATCCGGCGTAAGACGGGTTCATGCCCGGGGCCCGCCTGCGGCCGCCGTGTGCCGCGCCTGCGCGGCTGCTTGCCCGAAAAGGGTCTTGCCCGAACAGGCCCGGGTGAAAGAACTGTCCGGAGCGCGTGGGACGATTAATCCATGCTGTCCACCGCCACCGCGCCCGGCATCGGGCTCACCGCACTGGTGGAGTTTCCGGAGCCGTATGACCTGCGCGGAACCCTGTCCATCCTGTCCCGCGGCACGCAGGATCCCACCGCCCGGATCGACGACGCCGGTGCCTGGCTGACGCTGAACACCTCCTCCGGCGCGGCAACCCTGCGCCTCACCCGCGGTCCGGGAGGGCACGACGGCAGCCGGGGCACCGCCGTCGTCATGGGACGGGCCTGGGGGCCGGGTGCCGAGGAAGCGCTGGCCGGGCTCCCCGCGCTGCTGGGGGCGGACGATGACTGGTCGGGGTTCGACACCCCGGATTTCCATACCGGCCTGCCCCGGCTGGTGCGTGAGCCCCGCCGGCGGCACCCCGGGCTGCGGCTGCCGGCGACCGGGCGGATGATCGATGCGCTCGTGCCGGTGATCCTGGAGCAGAAGATCACGACCATCGAGGCACGCTACTCCTACAAATACCTCGTCCGCCGGCACGGGTCTCCGGCGCCGGGGCCCGCACCGAGCGGGCTCATGGTCCCGCCGACGGCGCAGGGGTGGCGGCGCATCCCGTCCTGGGACTGGCACCGGGCGGGGGTGGACTCTAAGCGCTCGGGCACCATCATGCGGGTGTGTTCCTCGGCCGGTGCCCTGGAACGGTTGGCGTCGCTGCCGGCCGGAGAAGAACTGGCCCGCAAGCTGTGCACCGTCCCGGGGATCGGGCCGTGGACCGCGGCCGAGACCGCGCAGCGCACGCACGGGGATCCGGACTCGGTGTCGGTGGGCGACTTCCATCTGGCGGCGTTCGTCGGCTACGCCCTCACCGGACGCAAGACGGACGACGCCGGCATGCTCGAGCTCCTGGAACCGTGGCGGGGCCACCGCCAGCGGGTGGTGCGGATGCTGGTGCTGAGCGGTTTCCGCAAGCCCGCCTTCGGGCCGCGGCTGGCGCCGCAGGACCACCGCCGGCACTAACACGGCTCTGACGCCGCACCAACGCCGGAAAACTACCCCGCGCCTTAAACCCCGAGGGAGCAGGGCATGCGCCCCGCCCCCTCTGGAGTCCTGACCGTTGTAGCTATTCGGAGGCCTGGCCCTCCTGCGCCGCCTGCTGCTGGGCGGCCACCTGGGCGTGGACTTCCTGCATGTCCAGTCCCTTGACCGCGTCCACCAACTGCCCGAACTGGCTGGAGTTCAGGGCGCCGGGCTGGGAGAACACCAGCACCTTTTCGCGGAAGGCCATGAGGGTCGGAATCGAGGTGATGCCGGCCGCGGCGGCCAGGCCCTGCTCGGCTTCGGTGTCCACCTTGGCGAAGACGATGTCGCCGTGTTCCTCGGACGCGGCATCGTAGACGGGGGCAAACTGCTTGCACGGGCCGCACCAGTCGGCCCAGAAGTCAACGAACACAATGTCGTTCTCTTCGATGGTCTGCGGGAACTGGGCCTCGGTGATATCGATGGTTGCCATACCTCCACGCTAACGCGCGGGGTTGCGGCCTGTCGCCCCCTGTTCGCTCAGCGCATGAGCCGGCGCCCCGGCCGTTATCCACAATCCCCCGCCGGGGCTACCGGCCGCCGTGGCCGAATCCCTAAGGTCAATTCCACCAGAAACCGCGACCGGAGGATTCGACATGAACCGCTTCACCGTCCTGATTGTCACCGACGGACTGGAACTCGACGCCGCCATTTCCAAGAGCCTCGCCGTGATGGACGAGTTGGAGGAGCACCTGCCGTTTGCCCACGACCCGTCACGGAACGAGCTGTACGCCGTGGGTGAGGGCGCCGCGCTGAAGGGCAGGATCGGGCTGCCGCACGGCAGGCCCGGCGCCGGACCGGCGGCCACCTACGTGGGCGACCTGCACTGCATCTGGAGCGAAGGGCGGTGGTACACGCCAGCCGACTGTCCGCCTGCTCCGGCAGACCATAACGGCGCCACTGCCTGGCAGTGGCTGTACTACAACGTGATGCACCATTCCGGGCCGAAAACGTACTGCTTCCTCTGGGACATCCATCCGCTGCCGCTGGCCGAAGCGGCCTGAACACTCGCTGTCCGGGCGGCTACAGGGCTGGGCGGGCTGTTGCGAGGTGCCTGCGCTGGGGCCGGCGGCGCCGCTCAGTAGAAGGGCTGGTTTCGGCGGCGCACGTAGAGCCCGCGGGCGATCTTTTCCCCGGCAGCGGACCACAGCTTGTACTTCAACGGGGAGATCACCTGGTCATAGCAGCCGACGAAGTCGGTGATGGTCTTGGTGAAGCTGGTCTTGAACAGGCCCAGGCCGTAGTACTCATGTTCGGGGTTCTTCAGTTCGGACGACGGCGGAGTCCCGCACAGGTCGTAACTGGTGATGCCCAGCTCCCTGAGCTGGTTCATGGCCGTCCACTGGATCAGGTGGGAGTCGCCGTACTGCTTGCGGCGCGGCAGCGATCCGCCGTCTTTGTAGGTGCCCTTGCGTCCGTAGTTGACCACGAACGCTCCCACCGACGGCTTGCCGTCTTCGTACGTGAACAGCAGCCGGCCCTGCCCGGCGGCAATGAAGTTGCCCCAGAACGCCTTGAAGTACTCGAAGGAGCGGACCTGCACGTTCTTCTGGCCCTGCTGCACCTGTCCCATCAGGTTGAACATCGCCCGGAAGTTCTCTTCCGTCGGTTCGGCCGTTACCACTTCGGCGCCCTCGCGGATGGCGCGGCGCACGGCGTTGCGCCCGCGGGACGAAAAGCTCTTGAGGACGACGTCCGGCTCCGGGGAGATGTCCACGATTGCGGTGTGGTCGTTCGGCTGCAGGTCGGGCATCTTGACCAGGCCTTCGCGCGCCAGAAGCGCGCGGGTTCCGTCCGTGGCCTCGACATCCGGCTCGATCCGGATCGCGAAGACGCCGCGTGCCTGCTCCCGGCAGAAGTTGCGGTTGGCCTCGAAGATGCCGGGCAGGTCCTCGGGCGAGGCGACGTCGGGACCCTTGATCATGTACCAGTAGTTGCCCAGCAGCGGAACGTGCTTTTCCAGTACCAGGTTGTAGCTGGTGTAGTCCTCGGTCTCATACGCCAGGTACAGCGGCTTCCACCCGTGGTCCGCCTTGACCTGGGCGTAGGCCTTGGCTTGGAGCATGTTGCCGCCGTTGGGGTTGGCCGTGACATGGCTGTCCCATGCCTCGATTTCCTCCGGCGTCGCGAAGCGGGCGGTGAATTGTCGCAAGAAAACTCCTCGTCGTGGCAGTTGGTCGTCGCCGGTCACATCCGCGGTCAAGTCTATCGACGCCGGTCCCCAACCCTGTGCCGGGGAATGAACCAGCGGCGGCCGGCATGGCCGGCAGGTACGGAAAAACCCCGTCCGACCAGTGATTCACCTGGTCAGACGGGGTTTCCCGTTCGGTGGCAGATGAGGGATTCGAACCCCCGTAGGCAATGCCAGCTGATTTACAGTCAGCCCCCTTTGGCCGCTCGGGTAATCTGCCGAACGCCTTCTTCAGAAGAAGACCGCTTCCCCGTGAGGAAGCAAGACAACTTTACACAAAGATCGGTCCAAGAATCGAATCGGGCTCCGCGGGGTCTACAAACCCCGGGAAATCCGCTCCTCCATCTGCCCGACGAACCGCTCTGCCTGCTCCGCGGTGACCAGTTGCATCCGCACCGCCTGATCCATCTCGCGGCGGATGCCGTCCAACCTGGCAGCGGGCCCGGAACCATTCCTCTCCCCCGCGGCGCTGGAGTCGGCGCCCGCGGCGCTGGACGGGTCGCCCAGGCCTGCCAACCCGCCATCGCCGGTGGCACCATCGAAGACGGCTCCTGCCGCGAGGTCCTGGCGGAGTTCACGCTCCAGCTCTTGGGTGTCCCGACGGATCATCGTCGCGGCGCCGGCCGCCGCGGCGGGCGCCTGCGCGGACGCCAGGGAGGCAGTGGCCGCCGAGGCCGGCGCGGAGCCCATCACAACCACTGTGGCGACGGCCGTCACGGTCAGGAACGAACCCGCGGCAACCCTCATCGAAGTGACTATGTACTGCGGGCGGGCTGCCATGTGTGTGCTTCTCCTGAAGATTGGTGTCGATACGGCTTCTCGATTCTCGCCAACCCGGATGAAGGAACAATGGACGGAACCTGCGTCCCAGCTGGGAAAGCCGCGCCATCGGATGCGATTCAGTAGGCTGGTGGCAAGACACATACGCCCCGACCCAGGAGGAACCATGGCCAGCGACTCTTCGTTCGACATCGTCAGCAAGGTGGACAAGCAGGAAGTCGCCAACGCGTTGAACCAGGCGCAGAAGGAAATCGCGCAGCGCTATGACTTCAAGGGAGTCGGCGCCGAGGTTGACTTCAGCGGCGAAAAAATCCTGATGAAGGCCAACTCCGAGGAACGGGTCAAGGCCGTTCTGGACGTGCTCCAGTCGAAACTCGTCAAGCGCGGCATTTCGTTGAAGTCGCTGGACGCCGGCGAGCCGTTCGCTTCCGGCAAGGAGTACCGGATCGAGGCCGGCGTCAAGGAGGGCATCGCACAGGACCAGGCCAAGAAGATCTCGAAGATCATCCGCGACGAGGGCCCCAAGGGTGTGAAGGCACAGATCCAGGGTGACGAACTCCGCGTCACCTCGAAGTCCCGGGACGACCTGCAGGAAGTCATTTCGCTGCTCAAGGGCTCCGACTTGGATGTCGACCTGCAGTTCATCAACTACCGGTAGCCCAAAACATAACGCCCAGTCAAAGCATGATTACCAGGCGCTAGCCCGCAGAGAATCCGCGGGAGCGACAAGGACCGCAGCCATAAGACCAGCGGCTGCGGTCCTTGTCTTGTCATAGGCCCTGACGCCACCCCACCGCAGCGACTTCCCTGATGACGGATTGGCAAGGGCACCCCTCAAGGCTGATCAGCCGTGCGTGCGAGGAATTGACCCGAGCGGCGGAAATCCCGTATGAGAAATAGGAGCCCGATCATGAAGAGAAATACCATGCCTGCAAAGACCCAGCCGAATGGATCATTCCGTCCGGCGCCGTTGATGGCTTGCGGAATGAAAACCAAAGGGTAGAACGGCATTATCAACAGCTGCGTCGCAAGAGCCTTTCGCATCTGCACAGCCGCGCCGCGCGTTACCGTGAGATGCTCCGGAACGACTGCCGCCTTGCCTGCCACCTGCCGGCGGACGTGCGTTCGTTCCTCGCTCGTCAGCGACAGGGTCACGTCGACGTTTCCATATTCGGCTGCCGGTACGACCCTTTTCGAGTTGAAGATCAGACCTCCGATCATGGTGCCTAGCCCCGCCAGCATGCAGCCGAACGGTAGGTACGTTGGCCAGTCACCATAAGAAGCCCCAAACGCCAGAGCCGCCGCCAGGGAACCAATCGGGATCAGGACGATCACGCCCACTAGCCAGAATCGCGTGTAGTAGACCTTCACGGCGGCGCCCAGTCCGTTGTCCGTCAACCCTTGGGCTCTTTTAGCCGCTTTAGCCCAACGTTCGTTGGACTCGGCCATAAGTTCCTCAATTCCGCCCAATTTCCACTCCTTGGTGCTTTAGTTACCGCATCGCAACGTTCGTTTCGTCCTTTGCTGATCATTTCCCGCTTAGCGTGAGGCAAACGTTGTTTCACCGGAGGCGGGGAGATCATGCGCACGCTGACCAAACTGAGCGTTGCAGCCGCGGTACTGCTGGCGCTGGCAGGCTGCACCAGCCACCAGCCTCCCCGGGTGTCGGCGCTGTCAGCCCCATCCAGCACCGCGGATGACATACCGGCGGAGCGCTTGGAACACCTGGACGTAGTCCCGGACAGCGTACGGTTCCTGACGGAGATGAACGGCTACGCGTTCTACGCCGCCTCGATGGACACTCCTGATCCCCGCGAAATGTGCTTGATCGTGGACAATCCGGCAGCCGGTCTTTACGCCGCCGGATGTGGCCGGCTCGAGCATACTGGCCCACTTGGACTCGAAGCCTCCGGAATCAAGGCCAAGCTGATCGCCGACGGATACGACGCGAAAACAGCATTGGCCAAAGGCTGGCTCCAACCGCACCGGAACCTCCTGGTGCACGGGCTCTAGCCACCTAAAAGCTTTGGCAACACCGCATCACGCTGCCGCCCTCCCGGAGGGAAGGCGGCAGCGTCAGTGAACCCGTTCGGAGCTAGGCTGCGCAGCGGTTGCTCCTCTGCTCTGCGTTAGAGGGGTTGTTGTAGCAGGTCTGCCCGGTGCTGCGGACGTCGGTCGTCACGATCGGCGCCCCCGGGGCCTCGGTCTCGACGACAAGCGGTTCGATGTCCTCACGGGTCACGGTGACAACCGGCTCTGCGGGCACGGTCGCCGTCGTAACCTCCTGCCTCGTTTCCCCTTCGGTGACCGTCACCACGGGAGCGATCGGCGCGCACTCGGTCTCCGATTCCTCGTCGCCCGGCCGGGTTCCGGTGGTCACGATCGGCGTGCCGGGAACCACCGCTTCCGTCACCACAGGAGTCCCTGGTTCCGTTTCCTGCGTCACCACCGGCACGCCGGTGGGGGTAGGGACGTCGGTGCCGCGCGGGAAGTTGTACGTGGTGGTCGTCGTGGTGGTGGTCCGCGTCGTCGGCTGCGTAGTCGTCGCCGTGCGCTCCGTCTGCTGCGTCGTCGCGGTGGCGACCACCGTCTGGTAGGTCGTGGTGGTGCACATTTCACGCTGCTGGGTGCTGGTAAAGACCTCGGTGAACGGCGTCGTCGTGGTAATCAGCGTTTCCCGCGGCTGGGTCGTCGTGGTGACCCGTTCCTGCGGGGTCGTCGTCGTGGTGACGATCGTTGTGGGCGTCGTCGTCGTGGTCAGGACGGCCCTTTCGCATCTCTCCACGGGCTTTGCCGCCCGCTCGTTGTTTACCCTGCGGCAGTTGGTGGTCGCGGGCGTCTCGGTGCTCGTCGGCGTGCCCCGCTCCGTCCGGGTTGTCGACGTCGGCGTGCCGGGAACAACGACGTCCTCGCTGACGGCCTCGCCGGCGTTGCGCTCTTCCTCGGTCACGACCGGGGTGCCGGCGCGCTCGGTCCTGACGACAGTCGCGTCGCCGACGTTGCGTTCCTCGGTTGTCACCGTGGGATCCGGCTGCCGGGATGGAAGCGACGTGTCCACGGTGACAGGGTCGCCCACGGGCCGGTCCGGGCTGAATGTGGTCGTCGGGGTGCCTGACGGAACATCCGGACCTACGACGACGGTTTCGACGGTGCAGGTTTGATTATTGCCGTTGCCGCTGAGCGTTCCGCCCAGCGCTGTGCAGGCGGCCTGCCGTTCGGCTGGACCGGCGAGCGCCGGGCCGGCTGGCGCCAATGCGACGACGAGCCCCAACGTCGTCGCGGCCACCAATGACGAAAAACGCATGATGAACTCTCTTCCCCCAACTGAACCCCGCGCGGCGCGGATCCGGCGACACTAACAGGCGGACTAAACCGGGGGCAACGGAACTCAGGCGGATCCGCAAGAGTCGAGTAGTGGGCCAAATACATCCCCGTGTTTGCCCACCGGAAGCCGGGTATTTGCCCCGCTCCCGCCGGTAATCAGGCCCGCGGAAACCGAGTACGCGGTCGCGCCCCTCGCCCCCTCCGAGTGCTGCGGTTACCGTGCCGCGGCGGTGCGGGGGCCGCGGGGCCAACTGTACGAACCGCTGCGTTTGAGCTCGCCCCGGATCCACGACAGGGTCATGCGGCACACCTGTTCCTTGACGAGGGCGCCGCCCCTGCGGCCCAGGGCGAACCGGCGCGGGGTGTCGTCGGCATGCACCGGCTGGACAAGTCCAGACCGCCGGCCCAGGCTGATGCAGCGCACCATGAACCCGACGGACAACTCCTGAGGGGAGCGCTGCCGGATCCGGGCGATGACGTTCTCTGCGGCGTGGGCACCCATGGGCATGGCCACGGCGCAGCCCATCCGCAGGTGCGAGGCCACCGTGTCCTGGGGGCGGACGGCGTCTCCGGCGCCGACGATCTCCGGGTACCCGGGGCAGGCCAGCGTTGAGTCGACGAGCAGCCTGCCGCGGTCATCGGTGGCCAACCCGCTCGCTTCGGCGAGGCCGGAAGCGCTGAAACCGGCCGCCCAGACGGTGCAGTTTGAGCCCACGGCCGTGCCGTCCGACAGGATGATGCGCTGCGCGTCCGACCGGTCCACCCGGGTTCCGTCCATGACCTCGACGCCGATGTCCGCCAACTGTGCCAGCAGGGCTCGGCGGCCCCGCTCGGACAGGTCCGCACCTGTCCGCCCGCGCGAGACCAGCCGCACCTTCAATCGCGGAAGCGCCCCGGCAATTTCGGCAGCTGCCTCGATGCCGGTCAGGCCACCACCGATGACGCTGACGACGGCGCCGGGAGCCAACTGCTGCAACGCGTGCTGCAGACGGGCGGCGGAGGATGCGTCCTGCAGCGTGAAGCCGACTGATCCCGAGGGGACGGGTTGGCTCGCGCTGCCGGGAGCGTAGATCAGGAAGTCATACTCCAGCGCGGCCCGGCCGTCGTCGAAGTGGACGGTGCGCAATCGGGGATCGATCCGGGAGGCCGTTCCGACCACCAGGGTGGCCTCCGGGTGCAGCAGCGACTCCATCGGAACGGCGGCCGATTCCCGGCCTCCCGCCGCGACCTCATGCAGCCGTATCCGCTCGACGAAGTCCGCCGAAGGGTTGACGACGCTCACGCAGATCCTGCCCGCCAGCTCCTTGCTGCCGGCGAGCCGGTTTGCGGCCATGACTCCGGCGTAGCCCGCCCCTATGATGACAATTTGATGCTTAGCGCTCACCGTGAACTCCCTCTCGTGTGTGGTTACAGAGACAGGACACCGCCGCCGGCAGATGTGTGACATCGGCCGGCGGCCGCTCCGGGTCTGCGCGGTTTTTTGCTTGTCAGTCCCGGGAGTCGGGGCCGGAGGGGACGCTCCCGGGGTTGACCGGATCGGCGGTCGGTCCGTCGGTGAGCGGGTCGGCCAGTTCGGGCCCGCCAACGGCCTGGCCCATCCAGGTGAGCGCCTCCCACCCGTCGGGACCACCGTCGAGCACCACCACCCCGGTGTTGCTCAACTGGTTCCGGGCCACGAACGGGACCGTCAGGTTGGACGCCCGCGCGCCGGCCCAACTGCGGATCATGGCGCCGTGGCTGACCACCGCCAGGGTTCCGATGCCGGAGGATCGGGCTTCTTCAATCACGGCATCGAAGCGTCCGAACGTTTCGTGGCCGTCCGGGCCGCCCGGCATCCGGCGCTCCAGGTCGCCCGCCGCCCAGGCGAAGACCGTGGTCATGTAGGCAATGATGGAATCGCGGTCGCCGCGCATTTCCAGCTCGCCGGCCGAGATTTCGCGCAGCCCGTCCCGCACGTCCGTCTCAAGCTTCCGGGCGGCGGCCAGCGGGGACGCCGTGAGCTGGGCGCGCACGAGGGTGGATGCGAGCAGGGCGTCGATCGGCTCGCCGTCGAGCGCCTGCGGCAGCGCCCGCGCCTGTGCATGCCCCAGGTCGGTCAGCTCGGCGCCGGGGGCACCGGTGTCCAGCAGCCCGCGGACGTTGGAGTGGGTCTGCCCGTGCCGGATCAGCAGCAGCCGCATGCCGGCCTCAGTAGCCCAGCGGGCGTCCGGCCATCCGTTCCAGCCGCGCCACACGGTCGTCCATCGGAGGGTGGGTGCTGAACAGCTTCTTCGCGCCGCCGCCCTTGAACGGGTTGGCAATCATCAGGTGGCTGGTGTTGACCAGCCTCTGGTCCTGCGGCAGCGGCGCCTGCTGCGTGCCGTACTGCAGCTTGCGAAGCGCCGACGCCAGGGCCAGCGGATCGTCGGTCAGCGTGGCGCCGTCCTCGTCCGCGTCGTACTCGCGGGTGCGGCTGACGGCCATCTGGATCAGCATGGCGGCAAGCGGAGCCAGCAGCGACATGGCGATCAGCGCAAGCGGGTTGGCGTTGCGGTCGCGACCGCCGAAGAACAACAGGAACTGCGCGACCGACGTGATCACGCCCGCCACCGCGGCGGCCACGGAGGAGGTCAGGATGTCGCGGTTGTAGACGTGCATCAGCTCGTGGCCCAGCACGCCGCGCAATTCGCGCTCATCCAGCAGGCGCAGGATGCCCTCGGTGCAGCACACGGCCGAGTTCTTGGGATTGCGGCCGGTGGCAAAGGCATTGGGCGCCATCGTCGGGGACACGTAGAGCCGGGGCATCGGCTGGTTCGCCCGCGCAGACAATTCACGGACGATCCGGTACATGCCCGGTTGGTCGGCTTCGGTCACGGGGTAGGCCTGCATGCTGCGGATGGCGAGCTTGTCGCTGTTCCAGTAGCTGTAGGCGGTTGTGCCCACGCCGATCAGGGCCATGATCCAGATCCAATTGGCGCTGCCGGTCCCGCTGGCCAGCAGGGCGCCGATTGCCAGCAGGAGGGCAAAGAGCCCACCGAGCAGGCCGGCCGTTTTCAGTCCATTGAAGTGGTTGTGCACCGCTTATGAGTCCTCTCCCGCGCCCATCGGCCCCGTGCCATGCAGGCACAGGGCTCCGTCTTTCAGTGTATCCACCGGTCACTTATTCCAACGCTGGAGTCCGGCGCCATGTTCCGCTCAGGCGCTTAGGGCTCGGGGTGCCTGTCGTTGTAGCGGGAGAACCGCGGCTGGAACCTGTGCAGCAGCCCGACGGCGCAGACACAGGCGACACCGCCGGCGAGCGCGGCAAAACCTTCGCCCAGCCACTGACCGCCGCCGCCGGCGACGGCATCGCCGAGCCGCGGGCCGCCCGCCACCACCACGATGAAGATGCCCTGCAGCCGGCCCCGCATCGCATCCGGCGTCGCCGCCTGCAGGATGGTGTTGCGGAAGACGCCGCTCACCGTATCGGCCGCACCTGCAGCGGCGAGGCAGAGGGCCGCCGGCAGGAGCCATCCGCTCACGTCCCCGGCGGCCGCGGCGTTTGTCTGCCCGGCCATGACGACGACGGCGCCGAACCCCGCGACGGCTATCCCCCACACCACCACGCACCACAGCACCGCCAGCCCCTGCCGGCGGACGCCTCCCAACGGCCCCGACAACACCGCGGCGATGAACGACCCGGCGGCGACAGCGGCGAGCAGGATGCCCGCCGTCGCCTCGCCGCCGCCGATGATGACCGCACCGATGGCGGGCATCAGGGCGCGCGGCTGGGCCAGGACCATCGCGGCCATGTCCACCAGGAACGTCATGCGGATGTTGGGACGGGTGCGCAGGAACCGGAAGCCTTCGGCCACCGAGCGCAGGCCGGCCTTCCGGACCTCGCCTTCGGGCGGGATGGGCGGCAGCTTGACCACCGCCCAGATGGCCGCCGTGAAGGTGAGGACGTCGAGGGTGTAGGTCCAGCCGAAGCCCACCCCTGCCACCAGCACCCCGGCCGCCAGCGGACCGATGGTCATGCCCAGCCCGAACGTCATCATGGTCAGGGCATTGGCGGCCGGCAGCATCTCACGCCGGACCAGCCGCGGCACGATCGCGCTGCGGGCCGGCTGGTTGAGCCCGGCCGCGGCCGAATGCACCGCGATCACCAGGTACAGCAGCCACACCTGTTCCAACCGGAACCATGCCTGCAGCGCAAACACGGCGGTGCAGGCCCACAACACCAGGCCGGAATAGAGCGCTACCTTGCGCCGGTCGTAGGCATCCACCACGGAGCCGCCGTAGAGGCCCGCCAGCACCAGCGGGATCAGCCCGACGACGCCGACGCCGCCCACCGCCAAGGTCGACCCGGTGAGCTGGTAGACCTCCAGGCTTACCGCCACAGCCGTCAACTGCGCGCCGATCGCGGAGAGCGAGGTTCCGATCCACAGCCGGCGGAAATCCGGGCTCTCCTTGAGCGGCGCCGTATCGGCGAACAACTTGGGCATGGCGGAGATTCTAGTTGCCCGCAGCACCTTTCCCGGGCGGTTCGAGCCCCGGCGGCCGGCGTGGCGGCCCGGCGCGCGGCGCGCCCCGGGCGAGGCGTCTCCCGGCGGCCGGCGCGCCCGGGCGTTGGGAGCCCCGCAGCCGGCGCCGCGGCTGCCGGCGCGGCGCCCCGGCGGGCAGCGCGCCCGGGCGGGCAGCGCGCCCGGGCGAGGTGCCTTCCGGCGGCCGGCGCCGCCGTCGTAATGATTGGACTGAGCCCAGATAATTTTCTGGACTCAGTCCAAAAAAGGTGGCAGAATCGTTTCATGGTCGAGATGAGGGATCCGGAGGACTTGTTGCGCGAGGCGTCGCTGCGCGTGACCCGTCCGCGGGCGGCGGTGCTGGAAGCAGTCCGCGCGCACCCGCATGCCGACGCCGACACCATCATCGGTGTGGTGCGGGACGAACTCGGCGGCGTCTCCAAGCAGGCCGTCTACGACGTGCTGGCGGCGCTGACGGACGCCCGGCTGCTGCGCCGGATCGAGCCCTCGGGGTCCCCGGCGCGCTATGAGGCCCGGGTCGGCGACAATCACCACCACGTGGTGTGCCGGTCGTGCGGCAATATTGCCGACGTCGACTGCACCGTGGGCGAGGCACCGTGCCTGACGGCGGCCGAGGGCCACGGTTTCGCGATCGACGAAGCCGAGGTCACCTTCTGGGGCACCTGCCCCGCCTGCACTGCCACGAAAGACCTTCAATTGGAAGATCCGACAAGGAGCGATAACTAAATGGCTGATAACACCAAGCCGTTGACAACTGTTGCGGGCGCGCCCGTAGCCGATAACCAGGACAGCCTGACCGCGGGTCCCCGCGGCCCGATGCTGCTGCAGGACGTCTGGTTCCTGGAGAAGATGGCCCACTTCGACCGCGAGGTCATCCCCGAGCGCCGCATGCACGCCAAGGGCTCCGGTGCTTTCGGCACCTTCACGGTGACCAACGACATCACCAAGTACACCAAGGCCAAGATCTTCTCCGAGGTCGGCAAGAAGACCGAACTGTTCGCCCGCTTCTCCACCGTCGCCGGCGAGCGCGGCGCGGCCGACGCCGAGCGTGACATCCGCGGCTTCTCGGTCAAGTTCTACACCGAAGAGGGCAACTGGGACCTGGTGGGCAACAACACCCCGGTGTTCTTCTTCCGCGACCCGCTGAAGTTCCCGGACCTGAACCACGCAGTGAAGCGTGATCCGCGCACCAACCTGCGCAGCGCCGAGAACAACTGGGACTTCTGGACCAACCTGCCCGAGGCCCTGCACCAGGTCACCATCGTCATGTCCGACCGCGGCATCCCGGCGTCCTACCGCCACATGCACGGCTTCGGCTCGCACACCTACAGCTTCATCAACGACGCCGGCGAGCGTTACTGGGTGAAGTTCCACCACCGCACGCAGCAGGGCATCAAGAACCTCACCGATGCCGAGGCCGCCGCGCTGGTCGGCGTGGACCGCGAGTCGCACCAGCGCGACCTGCTCGAGTCCATCGACAAGGGCGATTTCCCGAAGTGGAAGCTCATGGTCCAGATCATGCCCGAGGCCGACGCGGAGACCTACAAGTACCACCCGTTCGACCTGACCAAGGTCTGGTCCAAGAAGGACTACCCGCTGATCGAGGTTGGCGAGTGGGAGTTGAACCGCAACCCGGAGAACTACTTCGCCGACGTCGAGCAGGCTGCCTTCACCCCGGCCAACGTGGTTCCGGGCATCAGCTTCTCGCCGGACCGCATGCTGCAGGGACGCCTGTTCTCCTATGGCGACGCGCAGCGCTACCGCCTGGGTGTCAACCACCACCAGATCCCGGTCAACTACCCGCGCGGCGCCGGGCTCGTCAACTCCTTCCACCGTGACGGTGCCATGCGCGTTGACGGGAACCAGGGCGCGACCCCAGGCATCAATCCCAACGGCTACGGCCGCTGGCAGGAACAGCCGGCCTACCGCGACCCGGCCCAGGCCGTGGGCGCCGTCGCCGACCGGTTCAACTTCCGCGAGGACGACGACAACTACTACGAGCAGCCCGGCATCCTCTTCCGCGAGAAGATGACCGCCGAGCAGCGGCAGGTACTGTTCGAGAACACCGCCCGTGCCATCGACGGCGCCTCCCAGGCGACCATCGAACGCCACATCGCCAACTGCACGAAGGCCGACCCGGCCTACGGCGAAGGCGTGCGCAAGGCCATCGAGGCCCTGCAGGCCGGCAAGATCTCCCCGGTCGACGTGAACACCGACTCGGCGTAACTGCCCCGCCTGACGGCATAAAACTGCCCGGAACCAGCCCTTGCGGCCGGTCCCGGGCAGTTTTTTCGTTCTAGTGGATTGCTACTTGTCCAGCAGATGCTCGCGGCCGAACATTTTGGCCGCATCGCGCGCGGACGGCGTGCCGGCATCCAGGTCCGCCCCAGCCGCCAGCAGCCTGGACACCACGGCGTCCTCGCCCTTGAACAGGGCGCCGGCGATCGGCGACTGGTCGCGCACGTTGCGGATATCGGGATTGGCCCCGCGTTCCAGCAGCATGCCCACCGTCTCTTCCTGCCCGTGGTAGGCGGCCAGCATCAGCAGGGTGTTGTGGTCGGAATCCAGCGCGTCCACGGGCAGCCCGTGGTCGAGGAACTCCGCGAGCTCACCGGTCTTACCCTCGCGGGCCAGGTCCATGGCGAGCGCAACCACGCGTCGGGTCTGTTCTTCATTCAGCGGTATATCGTTCGTCACTCCCCCAGAGTATGCGAGCCCCTGCCGAATCACGACGGCGGAGCGCCCCTTCCGTCCGGCGGCGGCTCCCGCAGGGTCACCACGGCGCCGCGCGGACTTCTCAGGCGGCGGCCGCCAGGAAACGTTCCAGGAGCAGGTTGAACGCCGCCGCCGGCTCCCCGGCCTGGTCGGCAACCACCTGCCCGAACCACAGGCCGCACACGCCGGCGGCGAAGAGCGTTCCTTCGGCCGCCGCCGTCTGCTCCCCTGCCCCGCGGGCCCGCAGCCACCCGGTGGCGGCATCGCGCCAGCGGACGAACCCGGGCGGTCGCGCCGGCGGCACCGGATGGGTGGTGTGCCGGGCGGCCGCCTGCTGGATGGCCGCTTCGAATCCCAGGCGCTGCAGGGCGCGGCTGTGCGGGGTCTGCGAGTGCTCCCACACCTGGAGCAGCAACTGCCGCAGCTCCGGAACCGCCAGGCCGGCCAACTGCTCCGGCGACGGCGCGGAGAGATCGGCCTCGACCCGTTGCACAATCTCCTCAAGCAGCTGTTCCCGGTGCCCGAAGTGATAGACCAGCATGTAGCTGCTGATGCCCAGGGCTTCGGCGAGCGGGCGAAAGGACAGGTCCGCGAGGTTCTTGTCCTGCAGGTAGGCCAGGATGTCCTCGAGCAGCTGCGGCTTGCGCTGCGGGTTCTGCGGTCTGGCCATGCGGTGTGCCCTGCCTCCTTCTGCGTGGGACCTGAAGCGCCCGACGCGGATCGGGACGCCGGTGGACGCGGCGGCCACCGGCTCGGCTTCAGCATAGTCGTTGCCGGCCCGACACCCGTTCTTCCGCGACATGCCGGGACGCCTCGCAGATAAAGGGCCGCCGGCTCCCATACTGGGCGAAAGGGCAGAAACGCGGAATCAGACCGGCCGGCGGCCGGCAGTGAAGCGGGCGAGGATGGCGATGGTGGCTCCAGTACAGTCCCTGCTGCAGCGGTGCGGCGGCCGCTTCCGGACCTGGCTCCACCGCCCGGAATCGGGAAGCCCGCCCGGACCGGATGCTTGTCTCCCGGATCCTTACCAGGCGCTGCTCAGCTGCCTGCGTTCCACCTATCCCGAAGCCCGCCTCAGCACGCCCGGCGACGACAAGGTCCGCGTGGAACTTCCCGGCGGCGACGTCCTGCGCTTCTACCTCAAGCGCTAGCCGCGCGCCGCACAACGCGCGCCGACGCGGCGCCGGGTCGGGCGGGCTCCCCGCGCGGAACCGGGTACCCGGTTCCGCGGGTCAGTGCTGCGAGATCTTCACCATTTCTTCGCGCGGGACCACCTTGACGCGCTCGCGCTCGACGGCGGGAACATCGCCGTCGTTGTTTTCTGGGACGAAGGAGGCCCCGAGCTCACGCTCATGGGCATCCAGCTTCAGCCAGCCTTCCCACGTGGTGTAGGCGACGCCTCGCTCCTCGAGCAGCTTGATGATCGCATCCTCGGCGGGGTCGGAGGCCGCGGGCAGGTCCAGCCGGTCCTCGAGCAGGAAGCCGATGGTCTCCAGCGCATCGCCCTTGGTGTGGCCGATCAGGCCCACCGGCCCGCGCTTGATCCAGCCGGTGGCATAGATGCCCGGCACCGGGTTGCCGTCCTCGTCCAGCACGCGCCCGCCCTCGTTGGGAATGACGCCGCGGCGGGCATCGTAGCCGACCTCGGGCAGCTCGGAGCCGAAGTAGCCGATGGCCCGGTAGACGGCCTGGACCGGGTATTCGACGATTTCGCCGGTGCCGCGGACGTTGCCGGTGCCGTCCAGCTCGTTGCGCTCGAACTTGATCGCCGCCACGTGCCCGGCGCCGTCGCCGCTGCCTTCCACGATTTCCACGGGCGTGTGCAGGAAGTGCAGGTGCAGGCGGCGGGAAGCGCCGGTGTCCTGTTCTTCCACCAGCCAGTTGGTCAGGGTGTTGACCATCGTCTTGGTCTGGTTGTTGGAGCGGATCGCCTCGTCGGAGCCCTCGTCGAAGTCGAAGTCCTCCGGGTAGAGCACGATGTCCACGTCGCGCGAATGCGAAAGCTCCCGCAGCTCCAGCGGGGTGAACTTCACCTGCGCCGGACCGCGCCGGCCGAAGACGTGCACATCGGTGACGGGAGAGTTCTTCAGGCCTCGGTAGACGTTGTCCGGGATCTCGGTGCTGAGCAGGTCGTCGGCGTGCTTGGAGAGCATGCGGGCCACGTCCAGCGCCACGTTGCCGTTGCCGATGACCGCAATTTCCTTGGCCTCCAGCGGCCAGTCGCGGGGCACGTCCGGATGGCCGTCGTACCAGGACACGAAGTCGGCCGCGCCGAAGGATCCTTCGAGCTCAACGCCGGGGATGTCCAGCTCGGCATCCTGGATGGCGCCCGTCGCGAAGATCACCGCGTCGTAGAAGTGCCGGAAGTCGCTCAGGGTCAGGTCCCGGCCGTAGTCGACATTGCCCAGGAAGCGGATGTCGCCGCGGTCCAGCACCTTGTGCAGGGCGTTGACGATGCCCTTGATCCGAGGGTGGTCGGGGGCCACGCCGTAGCGGATCAACCCGTAGGGCGCGGGGTAGCGGTCGAAGAGGTCGATGCTGACCTCGAAATCCCGCTCCGCCTTGGTGAGGATGTCGGCGGCGTAAACGCCGGCTGGTCCGGCGCCGACGATAGCCACCCTCAGGGGACGCTGGGTGATGGCCTCGGCAGAGTTAGACACGGGCAGTCCTTCTTCTTCGGGAATCCTCCTGCGCAATAAGCGCACAGTTTCCTATTCTAAATGCCCGCCGGTTTCCCTCCTAACAGTGTGCCGCGTATCTCACTGGCTCCAGGGCGCCGGCGGTGCGTCGCCGGGGGCCAGGGACCGGTGCGGCTCGTCAGTCTTGCCGCATCGTCCGGCCCTCAGCCGGCGGCTCCCAGCCGATCCGGACCGAACAGCGGCGAGCCGTCGTCCGACTCGATCGACGCCAGCAGCTCCTCGATGGGCGCCCCAGAGTAATAGGTCAGGTGGCGCGCCCCGGTGCCGGCGGGGAAGAAGGCCCGGAACTCCCCCCGCTCGCTGGTGCCGGTGAGGGTGACGGGGTAGGCCTGGTCGGGGTCCTCGACCCGGCAACCGTATCGGTCGGTGTAGGGCAGGAAACCGTCCCCGGCGTCCGCTGCCTCCAGGAACCGGTTGGCCCGGCCGCTGAGGAACAACAGGCACCGCGTGAGTATGTCCGGGTCCTCGGTGCGCACGTAGGACCTTTTCCGGTCCGCGTTGTCGTGCGGCATTTCAAAGTCCAGGATGTACCCGTCGGCGGTCGCGCTGACGGTCGTGCGCTCTCCGGCCGCGTTCATGTACGCCCACTGATCGTCACGGATCAGCGGTTCGGCTATGGCGGCGTACTGGACGGCCTTGTCCATCCGTTCGGGCGGCAGTTCCGCCAGCCGGCCCGGCAGCCCTTGGAGAACGTGGCCCGGCCTGCCCGGCCCGAACAACGGGGCACCGTCCGCCGCGACGAGTGACGCCACGAGGGACTCCATCGGAAGTGCGGCATACCGGGTGAAGATCCGCGCGTCGCGTGCCACCGGAAAGCCGGCGGTGACGGTGCCGCCGGGTCCCGTACGTTCGAGCACGGCGGGCGACTTGTGCGGCTTGCTGCGAAGCGTCCAGCCGCCGGCGTCATCCATCCCCTGGTCGGAGAGAGCCAGAAAGCGCAGGCCGCGGCGTTTGCGCTGCCAGAACGCCGCCCGGAACAACAGGCAGCGCAGCAGGGCCTCCGGGTCCGCGGTGCGGACGTATTCCGGCTTCCCGGGCCAGTAAGGCGCGATGACGTCCCGAAAGACGAAGCCGTCGGCCTCGGCCGCGATGGACATCCGAACGCCGTAGTCGTTCCGGACGGTCCAGGCGCCGTCCTCCAGGGAACTGCGGCCCCCGAACCACTCTGCAGCTGTCGTCAGCAGGGCTTCGTCCAGCTGCCCCAGGTGGGCGGCCATGTCAGAAGTCCGAGGCGCGGAGCAGCGCTTCCGGGCCGGCGGGGTCCACCACCATCGACAGTTCGGGCCTCTGGCGCAGCATGTCGATGGCCCAGGTCGCCGGCACTTCCCTGAACCGAGCCGCCGGCCGGAAAGCGGCAACTTCCGGCCCGGACGAGAAGACGGGAAGAATCGGCCCGCCGTCCTGGCCCTTGAGCAGGATCGGGCCTCCGTCGGAACCACCCTCGTCCGGACGGTCAACCGCCAGAACGACGGCGCCGGGCCGCTTGAGCTGTTCGGCGACGGCGTCGGTGCCGCCCTGGCCCGCCACTGCCCGCTTTAGGCCGACATTGGCCAGGCTCCCGGCCGCAAAGCCGATTTCCGCACGACCGAGGGCGCAGGCGGGGCCGGCGGGATTGATGTAGAGGTAGGCAATGTCCCGTTGGCCGTCGACGAACTTCACCAGTTCCTCGCCGGGCTGGACCCAGGACACCGGCGCCCCCGGCCGGCCCGTGGAGGCCCGGAATTCGGCCAGCTTCTCCTGCGAGGTGAAGGCGAGCACGGACGGCGAACCGTGGACTTCGACGACGCTGATGCCCGGGCGGCCGGGATTATCTGTGGCATCGAGCAACACTTCGCTGCCGATCAGGTGGCGCAACACATTGACGGCCGCCGTCTTCCCCGGATTCTCGCTGAATCTCGCCACGGCGTCGGCGACCAAGCGGTTATCCAGCCCGCGCCGGCCGGCCTGTTCCTGCCCGGCCGCTGATGCGGGTCCCTGGTCGGCCGGTTCTCCCAGACCGAAATCGGGCGCGGGCTGGTCGAAATTGAAGTAGGTGTCCAGGGAGTATTTCGGTTCCGGCCAGTCCCGTGCGGAGAGGTTCACGACTGCCGAGCGCCAGGATTCTCCGTTCTCCCCCGCGCTGAGGCTGCGCAGTTCGACGGCGGCGTCAAAGGGCGCGGTGCCGGGCTGCAGGGCGCCGGCATTGGCCGCGGCCATGCCGCCGCGGTCTTGGGTGATGCGCATGAGCATGGCGTCGGCGGATGGTTTCAGCTCCAGCACCATCCGGTCCCAACCGGGCTCGGAGTTGACGGCCTGCAGCATCCAGCCGGCGAGTATCTCGGCCAACTGCTGTTGGCGGAGCAGCACAGGCGTCTGTTCGGACATGGAATGGGTTCCTTCTTCCGGGAGGGTGCGGGGGAGCTACTGGGCGGGATCCTGGAACGGAGCCCGTTCACTGCCAAGCACCAGCTCTTCGGTCGCCGGGTCGAGATACGGCACGTCCAAACCGTTGCTTTCGAGGATGTCGCGCATCCAGCCGGGAACCCGTTCCTGTTCGCGCGGAAACAGGGCCAGCTCGGCCTGGACCGCAGCGGGAGGTACCGGCATCTGGAGGGCGCCCGGGGCAGGTTCCAACGGCTCCGTGTCGAACCGTTCGAACCGCGGCTCTTCGTCAGGGACCAGGGTCAGCCGGGCGGCGAACCATGTGCCCTTGCCTTTGGTGTAGCTGGCGGCTTTGTCCGACTTCAACGCCCTGCGGTCCAGCGGCACGGCGTCGGAGAAGTCAATGCTGACCCATGCGCCTTCCGCCGTTTGTGCCATCTCCGTCCAGGAGACGGTTGCACCGTAAATCTCGAACTCCAGCCGGATCTCCTGATAGGTCCGGAACCGCGAAGAGGCCGCGGTTGCCATGGCCGACAAAAACTCGTCGGAGAGCAGCTGTGATGTCACGGGGAGTACATTCCTTAGTTTTCGAAGTCGAAGCGCCGGGTTTGGCCGTTAACCGTTACCTTGAGTTCCACCATATGTGGAACACGGTTTCCCCCACCAGCATCGTAGATCGGGCGGACGTCCCAGGTGACCGAGGGCTTGCTGCCCCCGGGAGGCACGTTGCGGAGTTGGTCGCGGATCCAAAGCTCGGTGTCATACCAGGTGTCGGCGGCCCCCGTCAGCCGCAACCGCTCGATGGGCGTCAGGGCGCCCAGGCCGAGATTCCGGTTTTGGATGTTCAGCTGGGGAATCAGGTTGATCTTCTCCCCCGGTCCGCCGAACATGGCCGCGAGGAGGTGGCCGCCGTCGTAGTCGCCGCCGCCGTGCCCTCCGACGTGGGTCTGGTTGCCCGGATGCCGCCAGGTGTCGGCCTGCTCCTTGGGGAAGTACTCGAGGTCGTGGGCGTGCAGTGCCGTGGGGCGCCCCAACCCGTCGGTGTGGACCACGATGTTGCCGTCGATGTGGTAGCGGACGTTGGGCCGCGGGTTGTTCAACTCGGGATTCCAGTTGCCCTTGGTTCCGCTGGGAGCCTCGATCTGCTGGATGTGGCCGGCGGAGTTCGTGTAAAACTTGCCGCGGCCATCCACCTCGTAGACGGTCGTGGGTTCCAGCGTGATGCGCTGCTCTTCGACCGCGTCAATGACCGATTTCCGTGCGGACAAGTCGAGGTCGTGCTTGGCCAGCAGGTCCACCGGGTCGCCGGCGTTGCGCGCCCACGGCGGGTCGAACTGGCGCGGCCCGGTCTCGTGGAGGCCCTCCCTGCGGATCAGTTCGTCGACGCCGATGGCCTTGGGATCGGTCCCCTGGGTGGTGTCGAGGAACCGCAGCTGGGTTCCGCCGCCCGGGCGCCCGAAAGCCGGGGCGATTTCGGAGACCTCGACCTTGACGCCCTCGGGCAGGCGTCCAAGCTCGAAGTGGTGCAGCTCCTTGCCGAGGGTATCGACCGGCAGGCCGCGCATGTGCCACGGGGTTCCCTCGATGGCCAGGTAGGCTCCGCCGTTGGGGCCGATCCGGTCCAGCTGGACATTTCCAAAGTCTGACTGCAGCTCGTCGTACGACGAGTACGTCCGGATGGTTCCTTCGACCGCCCCGGCGTTGTCCGGATAGGCCGCCCGGTACTCGTCCGGGCGGAACTCGTCCAACTCGCTGTACCGGTTCGCGTACTCGGCTCTATCCAAGGGGTTCCCGAGCTCGTCGGTGCCGTAGGCGGGCTGGGAGCGGTCCACGATGGCGTCGAGGTCGCTGTTGATGTCCAGGCGGCCGTGCTGGTCCTTGGGCAGGTCCGCCCAGTCCGGCATCTCCACGTCCTGGTAGAGGTCATCGGCCCGGTGCTGGCCATATCTGGCGTGTGCCTCCGGGTTCTGGATCGCGTCGGGCACAGCGGTGCCGTACTGCGGTTCCTGCGGATGGCGGAAGCTGTCGTTGACTCGCTGTCCGTTCACGTCGTAGGCGTTGATTCCGTCGCCGGACCCCGCAGCGGTCGCCTTGGGTGTAATGGGATCGGGTTCCGGGGCCCTTGAGCCTGAGACATCGGCTCCGGCGTCGGGAGTGCGTGACGGAGCCTCCGTGTCGGGAGTGCGTGACGGAGCCTCCGCGTCGGGGGTGCGTGCCGGCGCCGGCTTGGCCTCCGGCGTCTCAATCCGCTGGCCGTATTGCGGAGGGCCGGGACGTTCCGGCACGGTGTAGCCGCCGGAGCGCGGCGACGGTTTGGGTCCGTCCGCGTCGAAGTTCATGATGCTGTTGGCGTTGCGGCCGGACGGCGCCTCCACATCGAACCGGTGCCCGGTGGTGTAACCGCCGCCCGCGGTAGCCAGGCGCGGGCCGCCCAGCGCGTTCGCCAGGTTGTCCGTACCGGTGCGCAGCGACGTCGTGAAGTTGTCCGCGCCGGCGCGCAGGCCCGAGGCGGCGTTGCGCAGCCCGTCGGTGAAAGCGTGGCCGGCGGTGCTGACGTAGGGGCGGACCGTGCCGGTGACCGTCTTGAAGCCGCTGGTCGTGACATCGATGGCAGTGAACTTGAAGTTGGTGGAGAAATCGATGGCGCGGGTGGTCAGGCCCGCGGTCTTGGACAGGCCGGAGAAGTCCAGCACCTTGGCCGCTGCCCCGCCGGCCCGGCTGACCGCGGTGACCTTGTTGGCCACGCCGCCGGCCTTGGCCACGGCGCCGCCGCCGGCGGTCAGGAGGATGGCGGAGAGATCGAACGCCGTCGCGCCGGCGGCGTAGGCCGGGTCGCGCTGCCAGTCGTCCCAGTGGATGGCCGCCTTGCCGACGGCCAGCAGTTCCTCGCCTGCCTTTTTGACCGTGCCCGGGCCGCCGATCGACTCGGCCACGAGCGCGGAGATGGGGCTGGAGACGATGGCCACGTTCAGTGCGATCTGGCCGATGCCCTTCCAGGTGGCGGCGAAGGTCTCGCCGTCGGTGAAGTTGACCATGTTCCACAGGCCGGTCACCGTGCCGGTGATCCCGCTCCAGACGCCCTTGCCGAAGGACACCATGCCGTCCCAGGCGTCCGCGTACCACGGCTTGTCCCACTCCGTCGGCTTGCCCCAGGGAATGTGCCCCTCGCCGGTCGCCGAATCAAGCTGTTCTGCCGAGTAGCCGTAGGCCTGCTGGCCGGTGCCGGGGCCGTCCTGCGTGGTTTCGGCCAGGGTGATGCCGCCGTAGAGCGCGGCAATCGCGTTGGCGCAGGTTCGCTCGGCCGCCATGTGCTCGGCCGCCAGCGCATTGGCGTCCCTGAGGATCCGGTTGTCGTCGTTGACCAGGTCCTCGTCCTTGCGCCAATTGCTGCCTTCGTTGGCGATCCGCGCCCGCACGCCGTGCCAGCGGGCCACCAGCGCGTCGTAGCGCGAGGTGAAGGTGTCCGCCCAGTCGGCGAACGCCTCGATGGCCGACTTGATGGCCGCGGTGTCGGACTTGAGGTCCTCGGTGGTGGTCCTGATGGGTTTGACCGCGACGTAGACCTGCGGGGCTTCCGGTGACTTATAGACCGCTTCCAGCCCGCTCCAGTCGCTCTCGATCAGTTCGACGGCGTCGTCAATGTCTTCGGCCTTGTCGTCCAGCGCCTTGGCGTGGGTGCGCAGCAGTTCCGCGTCGGGCCGCTGCGGGTATTCCTCGGCGTAGGGATCCCAGGCCGTCATTGCTTCCCCTTATTCGGTGCGTGAGACTTGATGTTTGTGAAATTTGCGGGACCGGTCGATCAGAGCGCCAGCGGAGTGGGTCCGTGCGGCCGGTGCGGCCGCGAGGCGTCTCCCTCCTCGGGCAGCGTCCCGATCAGGTTTTGGGCATCCGACGCCATCTGCGCGTCCCCCATGACGTAGGAATTCACCGCGTCCATGGTGCCCTGGAAGGTGGTCTGCAGCCGTCCGGCAACACTGTTCAGGCCCGGTTGGACGGTCTTCTCCGCCCAGCCGTTGAGCGCGTCCATTACCGGGCCGGACTTTGCGGCAGCGACGATGTCGCTGACGGCGGTACCCAGGGCCGGGAAATCCGTCTCAAAGCTGTCGGCCCGCCCGCTGGCGGTGGTGACGATTGTTTGGACTTTGGTGGGTTCGATGTCCCAGCCGTCGAGTGCCACTGCTGTTTGCCTTTCGTGCCGGACCTTGGCGGACTGGATGCGATCTGGATGCTGCCGGTCTAGATGTTGGCGATCTTCGCGCCGGCCGTCTTGATGGTGTTGCCGGCGGTGCTCTTGGCATCCTCCAGCAGCTTGTGCACGTCCGCCATGATGCCTGCGAACGCGAAGCCCGCGTCTGCCCAGGCCTGCTCCACCCGGTCGTACTGCTCTGCGATGTCGGTGGCCTGGAACTTGGCCTGCAGGTCCGCGGCGTCTTTCTTGCGGGTTTCCACCAGCGCGTTAAGCTTCTTCTTCACCCGGTCCAGGTTGTCCTGGGCCTGCGATGCTCCGCCGTCGGAGAAGGCGAATGAATTCTGGTCTGCCATGATGTTTCCTTCCTCATGCCCGGCCTCGGCCGGAAAAAGATCGTCTGTGGGTCATTGCCGCTTGAGCGGCGGGAGCCTGCCTGCTTCCGGTGCAGGCTAGCCGCGGTTGCGGAAGACGGCGTCGTCCCAGGCCGCCTTGCCCTCGGTGGCATCGGCGTCGTCGGCCTGCTGCTGCTCGCCCAGCTGCATGGTGGTGTTGACCTCGGACTGGCCCTGCTGAATGGAAACCAGCGATTTCTGCAGCCCGGACGCCACCATGTTGGCCCGGCCCATGATGCCCTTGAACTTCTCCCAGAAGTCGCCGGCGGTGTTGCCACGCATCGGCTCGGGAACTGCCTCAAGCTCCTTCATCAGCGCCTGGAGTTCGGTATCGGCCGCCGCGCTGGCCTTCCCGGCGTCGACAAACGCGCTCTTTTCCATCTTGATGAACTGGTTGCCGCTCATTGCTCCACCTCCGTGCCCCGTCACGGGGCTGTAGCTGCCGCTTCCGCCGGCGGACGCCTGCTGCGTCCGCGGTGCGCCGGGTTGCCGCCCGGCCGGTTGTCTTCGAGCGGTTTCCCGCCTTTACCATAGAACGCGCTGGCTCGCACCGCGTCAATCGACGTTAATGGGTACATCTCCCCATCCTGAGCGGGACACGCGGGAATTTATCCATCGTTTGGAGCGATAAGCTCGGTAGGCGACGCACCGCTTGGGAGGAGAGATGTGGCTCACGATTACGACAACCAGCTCATTGAGTCAGTGGCTGTCCGGCGTGCCCGGCTGACCACGGCGCTGCTGTACGGCGCGAACCCGCTCCAGCGGCGCTGGAAGTCCAGCGTGCGCACCTTCTTCTTCAGCATCGCCATGGCGGCTGTCATCGCCGCCGTCTGCGTGGGCTATTCGTTCGTGACCAACCTGCTGGAAGACCTGCGGCAGGAACGGCAGCAGCGCTCGCAGTCCGCCGTCGTCTTCCACCTCGGTGGCCATCCGGCGGACGACGACGGCGCCCGCCTGCCGCCCGTCCCCCACCGAGGAGCCGCTTGAGCATGGCCGAAACCTTTACCCGCGTGACCGTGGCCGGGCCGCAGCGCCATGTGGACGTCCTGCTCCCGTCGCAAACGCCCGTCGGCCTGCTGCTGCCGCAGGTCCTGGACCTGCTCGATGACCAGCCGGCCGCCGCCGTCGCCGTGAAAACGCTGATCACCCCCGCCGGCGATCCGGTCCGCGAGGACGCGTCGCTGACCGACGCGGGCATTGCCGACGGCGCCATGCTCCGGCTGGTGAATGTCTCCGAGGCCCCGCCGGCACCGGTGGTGTACGACATCACCGACGCCGTGGTGGAACAGACCGAGGAGATCGGCGGCCGCTGGACCGAGCGGGTCCGCCGCGGGACGGGCGCCGTCTTCGCCGCCGTCGGACTGTACCTGGGCGTGCACCTGCTGCTCGAGGGCGCCGCCACGGCCATGGCCGCGGCCGTCTTCTTCGCGCTGGCCGCGGTGCTGCTGGGCGCCGGCATCTACCTGGGCCGGGTGACCGCCACGGTGCTGGGCCCGCTGCTGGTGGGCACCGGCTGGCTGCTGGCCGTGGGCGGCGTGCTGCGTCTGCCTGCCGATCACGGGACGCACGTGCTGCTGGCCGCCGCGGCGAGCGCCGTGGCACTGGTCGGTGCCGGCCTGATCTCGCAGCGTCCGCGGGCGCTGATGTCTGCGGCGGGCCTGCTCGCCCTGCTCACCGTTTTCTGGGCTGCCTCGCTGGCTCTCTTCGGCGCCCCGGTGCTGGCCGCCGGCGTGGCCGCGCTGCTCAGCTGCGCGACCCTCGGCCTGCTGCCGCAGATCGCCCTCTCCGCGTCCGGACTGGCCACGCTGGACGACCGGCGGGCCAAGGGAGGCCGCATCGGCCGCACCGACGTCCACGTGGCCATCGGCTCGGCGCACCGCGGCCTCAGCTTCGGCACCGCGCTGGCGGCGCTCTCGGTGGCCGCCGGACTGTGGATCCTGGGAACGGACACCGAGCGGCAGGCCTGGACGATGCCGCTGATCGGTTGCCTGGCCCTGGCCACCGGGCTGCGGGCGCGCGCCTTTCCGCTGGCCACCGACCGGATCGCGCTGTACCTGGCGGCCGCCGTCGGCACGCTGGCCCTGGCGCGCTCGGTGCTGGCCTTCTCTCCGGGGCACGGCTGGTTCGTGGCGGCCGGCCTGCTGGTGCTGGCCATCGCCGTGGTGATCTCGCTGACCGTCACGCTGGCCGACCATTCCACCGCGAAACTGCGCCTGCTGGCCAACCGGTTGGAGACGCTGGCCATCCTGGCCGCCGTCCCGCTGGTCATCGGCTTGTTCGGCGTCTTCGCCTCGCTGCTGACCACCTTCGACTGAGACAGGTTGGAACCGATTCCATGGAACCGATGTCGCGCAGGGACCTGATCGCCCGGGAGAATACCGCCACCGGGCACGTCCCGGCAGGCCCGCCCCGGCAGGCTTCCGTGCCCCCGGCCGCCCCGTCCGCTGCGGGCTTGCCCGGCCGGACACAGGTGGCCGACCCGTGGAGCACGCCGGCCCCGGCCGCCGGACCCGCCGGGCCCGGCCCGTTCGAGTCCGATGCCGAACAGCGGCGCCGCCGCCTGCGTGGCCGGCGCGGCGAGCCCTGGCTGGTCCGCACCGTGCTGGCGGCGAGGGGCCTGCTCTCCTCCGACGACTACCCGCGGCGGTTGGTCGCCGCCACGGCCGGCGCGCAGGCCGCGGTCAGCACGGGGCGCCGGATCGCCGTGATCGGCAGCCGGGGCGGGGCCGGGAAGACCACGACGGCGGCGCTGCTCGCATCGCTGTATGCGGCGGCCCGGCAGGACACCATCGCGGCCGTCGACCTGGCGCCCGCCGGCGGGACCCTGGCGCTGCGGCTCGGGGTGCCGGACGCACCGGCCATCGACGACGCCGCCGCCGTCCTGCACTACTCCCCCGCCGGGAGCGCGGACGACCTGCGCCGGCAGCTGGCCGCCGCCGGGCCCAACCTCTGGGTGGCCGGGGAACGTGCGCTCGGCGGGCATGCCGGCAATGCCGCGCTCTCGGCGGCCGGCCAGAACATCTCCCGGTACTGCCCGGTGGCGGTTTACGACTGCGCCACCGGCCCGGGCGAGAACCCGGACACCAACTGGGCCATCGGCGTCGCACAGTTGGCCGTGCTGGTGGCCCCCGCCTCGGTGGCCGGGGTCCAGGACGTGCGGCGCACGGCGGCCGCGTGGGCGGCCACCCCTGAGCTGGCCGGGACCGGCCTGCTGGCCGTATTGACCCGGACGGATGCCGACGCCCCGCTGGACCCGATGGCCGAAGCGAAGCTGCTGGCGCGGGACGGAATCTCGGTGCTGCCCCTGGGCTACGACCGGCACCTGGCCGGCGGGGTGGAACTCGACCCGGGGCTGATGTCCCGCGCCGTCCGGCTGCAGGCGGCCGAGCTGGCCTCCACCGCGCTGGCTTTGGCGATGGAGCACACCGGCCGATGAGCGTGAAGATCTTCCACCGGCCGGCCCGGACCACCGCCCCGGCGCGCGAGACCGCCCCCTTCAGCCTGGAGGCCCCGCCGCCCATGGGCGAGAAGGCCGGCAGGATGAACGCCATGGCGCTGATCCCGCTGCTGGGCGCCGGATTGTCCATGACCGTGATGATGCTCTTCCGCGGCAACAGCCTGGCCGCCGTCGGCGCCATCGCGATGATCGTGACCGTCGTCGCGTCCATCGTCATGATGCTGGGCCAGCGCGGCCGGGCGGCCCGCGCCCGGGCCGAAGAACGCGACCGCTACCTGGAATACCTGGAGGAGTCCCGGGCCACGCTCCGCGCCGACGAGCAGCGCACCATCACCACGGCGCGCACCAGCAACCCGGAGCCCACTGCCCTCTTCGACATCGTCCGCAACACGCAGCGGCTTTGGGAGCGGCGGCGCGGCAACGAGGACTTCCTGCACGTGCGGATCGGTTCCGGCGAGCGGATCAGCCGGCAGATCACCATCAACGAGCAGGGCCCGGTTACGGCCCAGCGCGACACCTTCATGGACAACGAGGTCCGGATCCTGCAGCGGCGGTATGAGACGTCGCCGGATTTGCCGCTGACCCTGCCGCTGGACTCGGCCGGCAACGTCAGCATCATCGGCTCCCGCGGGTTCGTGCTCAACGCCGCCCGGAACCTGCTCGCCGAGGCCTGTGCCTTCCACTCGCCCGAGGACCTGCACGTGGGGATCGCGGCCGGCGAAGACCGGCTGGGCGACTGGGACTGGGCCCTGTGGCTGCCGCATCTGGCGGATCAGAAGCAGGCCCACGCCACCGGCCCGGTCCGCCGGATGGCCCGCTCCCTGGACGAACTCGGTGCCGTGCTCGCCGACGAGCTGAACCGCCGCGCGGTGGTGGCTGCCGAATCCTCCAAGAATGCCCGGGGCGCCAGCCAGCACCTGCCGCGGCTGCTGGTGCTCGCCGACTGCTACGGCGGGCTGCCCGAAGAACTCGTGCTGCCGGACCGGCACGCCGGACTGGCCCACCTGGGCATCACGGTGGTCTATCTGGTGGCCGACCGCGGCCAGGAGCCCGGCGAGGTCAGCGTGCGCGTCACGCAGGCCGGCGCGGCCGCGGATTCCGCGGCCTCCGGCGCCCCGCCGTCGGACTCAGGATTCACTATCCAGAACTACCGCGAGGATCCGGTCGAGCCGGTCGTGGAACAGGGAACCCTGGACCCCCTGGCCGTGCCGACCGCCGAGGCGCTGGCCCGGGAACTGGCACCGATGCGGCTCTCGGCGGACTCGCTGGAACACAACACCGCCGCCAGCTCGGACAGCTTCCTGGACATGCTCGGCCTGAGCCCGGCGCTGGACGAGGCGGACATCAGGCGGCTCTGGAAGCCGCGCAGCGAAGTGGACTTCCTGCGGATCCCGCTGGGCCCCGACGACCGCGGCCGGCCGGCCCTGCTGGATCTGAAGGAATCGGCGCAGTTCGGCATGGGCCCGCACGGGCTCTGCGTCGGCGCCACCGGGTCCGGCAAGTCGGAGATGCTGCGGTCGCTGGTGCTGGGACTGCTGGCCACCCATCCGCCGGAGCTGCTGTCCATGGTGCTGGTGGACTTCAAGGGCGGCGCCACGTTCGCTCCCTTCGCCGACGCGCCGCAGGTCTCCGGCGTGATCACCAACCTGGCCGATGACGCGAGCCTGATCGAACGCATCTACTCCAGCCTCAACGGCGAGGTGGTCCGGCGGCAGGAAGTGCTCAAGGCCGCCGGCAACATCGCCAACATCACCGACTACCAACTGCACCGGCAGGAACGGCTCGCCCGCGGCGAGGCCATGGAGCCGCTGCCGCACCTGGTGGTGATCATCGACGAGTTCGGCGAACTGCTCACCGCCCGGCCGGACTTCATCGACCTATTCCTCTCCATCGGCCGGATCGGCCGGTCCATCGGCGTGCACCTGCTGTTGAGCAGCCAGCGGATCGAGTCCGGCAAGCTGCGCGGGCTGGAGACCTACCTGTCCTACCGGATCGGGCTGCGCACGCTCTCCGAATCGGAATCCCGCACCGTGCTGGACACGCCGGACGCCTTCCACCTGCCGCCGGTCCCGGGATACGGCTACCTGAAGGTGGATACCACGGTCTACACCCGGTTCAAGGCCGGATACGTCTCGGGCCCGCTGGAGGATGTCCAGGCCCAGGAGGCGGACGAAACCGCCGGCGACGACGGCCCCCGGGTGCTGCCGATGCCCACGTATGCGGCCAGCCTGGAGCGGGCGGACGACGCCGTCGCTGCCGCCGCCAGGCCGGCCCGTACCGGGGCGTCCAAGCGCACCACCGGCCCGACCGTCCTGTCCACGCTGATGGCCACCCTGGCCGGATTCCCGCGCGCCGTGGATCCCATTTGGCTGCCGCCGCTGCCGGCGGCGCTGGCGCTGGACACCGCCGCCGGTTCGGTGACCACCACCAGCCAGGGCATCCGGCTCGCCTCCGGCGGCGGGCTGAAGGTCCCGATCGGCCTGCTCGATGACCCGGCCAAACAGTGGCAGGGCGTCTGGGAACTGGACCTGAAGTCTGCGGGCGGCAACGTGGCCATCATCGGCGGACCGCAGTCGGGCAAGAGCACCGCGCTGCGCACCATCGCGGCCTCGCTGGCCCTCACGCACAGCCCGCAGGAAGTGGGCATCTACTGCGTGGACCTGCTGGGAAACTCGCTGATCCCGCTGGAGGGCCTGCCGCACGTGGGCGGCGTGGCCGTGCGGACCAACCGCGAGGTAGTCCGCCGCACGGTGGAAGAAGTGCTGGCCATGCTCGGCGAGCGCGAGATCGTCTTCGAGAAGTACCAGGTGGATTCGCTGGCCACCCTGCGCAGGCTCTGCGCCCAAAGCAAGATTCCGGAGCTGCCCAGCGCCGACGTCGTGCTGGTCTTGGACGGCTACGGCCTGCTGACCGACGAATTCGAGGACATCGAACCGGCCGTGCACGCGCTGATCGCCCGCGGCGGCGGCTACGGCATCCACGTGGTCACCACCGCCAACCGGCAAAACGAGATCCGGCTGGCCCAGCAGTCCTTCTTCGGCACCAAGATCGAGCTGCGCCTGGCGGATCCGGCAGATTCCTCCTACGGCCGCAAACTGGCCGAGACCATGCCCGCCGACCGGCCGGGCCGCGCGCTGACCGACGCCAGGCTTTTCGGCCACTTCGCGCTCCCGCGCATCGACGGCGTCGCCGACGCGGACACGGCCACGCAGGGCACCCGTGACATGGTGGCCGCCGTCGCCGCCTCCACCGATGCCCGCGCCATGCAGGTGCGCATCCTGCCGCAGGTGGTGGAAGCCGCCCAGCTCGAGGTCCCGGCGCTCCAGGGCCTGCTGCCGCTCGGCCTGCGCGAGACTGACCTGGGCCCCGAAATGCTGGACGTCGTCCGCGGCGAGCACCACCTGATCGTGATGGGCGACGAACAGTCCGGCAAAACCAACCTCGTCCGTTCCCTGGTCGCCTCGCTGGTGGCGCAATACCCGTCCCGGGACTTGGTCTTCGCCGTCTTCGATCCCCGCCGGGCGCTGGCCGACGTGGTCCCGGACGCCTACCTGGGCGGCTACGCGCCGAGCGCCGCCCAGGCCGAGCCGCTGGCCAACGCGATCGCCTCGGAGCTGTCCAAGCGGACCACCGGCGGCGACGCGATGCAGGACAGCATCGGCGAGGCGGACAGCATCCCGCGGATCGTCCTGCTGGCCGATGACTACGACATCCTCACGGCCGGCGGCGCCAGCCCGCTCCGCTCGCTGATCGAATACCTGCCGATGGGCCCGGAACTGCAGCTGAACGTGATCCTCACCCGCCGGGTGCGCGGGGCCGGCCGCGGCATGTACGAACAGTTCTTCGCCGCGCTGCGGGACTCCGGCAGCACCGGCCTGATCCTCTCCGGCGACCGCTCCGAAGGCGGCCTGCTCAACAACGTGCGCGCCCGCCGGCTGCCGCCCGGCCGCGGCCTGCTGGTCCGCTCCGGCGGGCCGGTGCAGACAGTTCAGACCCTGTGGACCCCGCTGGAGGCGACCGCCAATGTCTAACACCGTCACCGTCGTCGCGCTCGATGAGCCGGGCCAGGACGTGGTCATGGTTTCGCTGCTGGCCGTGGTGCCGCAGGAGTACGTCCGCGAGGCCGCCGGAAACGCCCTGCTGGAGGTCGAGGACGGCAACGGCACCACCCTGCTGGCCGTCGAGCTGCCGCGCCTGGTCCGGGTTCCCGGCGAGGTGTCCCGGCTGCTCGCCGGCGCCACCGTGAACGCCATCGAGGGCACCCCGATCCCGTCGATCTTCTCCGACGACCCGGACTTCGCCGAGCCGGAGCACCAGGACCTGTGGTGGCAGGAGATCACGGTCCGCAACGGCATCCCCGACGGCGACTCGCTCGGCTACCGGGTGGCGCAGAATATCGCCGTGCGGTGCCGCGGCGCCGTCGTCACCCACCAACTGCCCAACTCCGGAGAATAGGGATGGGCATGCACGCCTCCGCCTTCGATTTCCACACCGAACGAACCGCCGTCGTCTTCCAGGACAAGCCGCTGGCGTTCCTCTCCCCCGCCCTCACCCGCGCCTATGTGGCCGCGCGCGCATCGGAGCGCCAGTTCGTGGTGATGACGCCCAGCACCGGCAAGCTGACGCTGCCGCTGTACCAACTGCTGCAGCGCGAGGGCTGCGTCTGGATGGCCAGCGCCGCGGACGGCACGTTCTACAACGGCTTCACCGGCCAGCAGTACCGCTGGGGCGGGGACGTCTTCGCCGCCGAGGAACAGTTGGCACCGGACTACCTGCAGGCACCGGCCGGATCCGACGGCGTGATCCAGGCCCGCGGCGAGATCCTGCATCCGGCCAGCGCATCCACCCGCATCGGCGAGTTCACCGCCGCGTTGTTCACCGAGTTGACCGGCGCCGCACCGGTGGGCTGGGGCATCCACGAGCCGGTCAGCGAACCGTGGGACGTTGCCGGCCTCACCGACTACTGCTTCCGTCTCGCGCCGATGACCGGCAACATCGTCGTGGTCGGCCGTCCCCGCCCCGGTACGGAGGTGCCGTCCATCGGCGTGCTTACCGTGACGCGCTCGTCGACGGGTGTGCACGAGTCGGTGGAGCTGTTCTGCGAATCGGTGGACCCGCTCAGCGACGACGAGCTGGCCTCCTTCGGTTCGGCCATGCACCGCGCCCACGCCCGCACCGCGCTGGCCGGGCACACCATGCTGCTGGACCGGTTGGCCTTTCCCGCGCGCTTCACCGGCGTCAGCGTCCCCGCCTGCTCGTTCTTCGGGCCGGAGGCGCTGGCGCAGTTCGGCCCGCAGCAGGCCCTGGCCGCCGCCGGCGAGCGCGCGCGGCTGGTGGGCGTCCCGCCGCTGCAGTCGCTCGCCGTCACGTACCACCGCGATCCCTCCGGGGGCCGCCAGCATCCGCTCGACGAATTCAGCGACCTGGTGGGAAAGCTGGCCGGCGGGAAGTTCTGACGGCCGCGGCCGCGCGGGGGTACGGTGGGTGGAATAGAAACCACCGACCGGAGGTTGTCGCCAGCGTGTCCATGAACGACGGCGGTGCCACCTCGGAGCCCTCTTCCCCCGCCCGCGTGGCCGGGAGCCCCGATGGTGGCGCCAGCGCTGCGTCCCGCGGGGGGCGGGACACCGAGACCCGGGCCGGCATGGCCTACGGCCTCTCGGCCTACGGCCTCTGGGGCATCCTCCCCCTGTACTTCACCGCGCTGATACCCGCCGGCCCGCTGGAGATCGTCGCCAACCGGATTGTCTGGTCGCTGCTGTTCTGCTTCCTGCTGATCACGGCGCTGCGCGGCTGGCGCACCTTCGGCGCCGCGCTGGGCAACAGGCGCACCTTCGGGACGTTGTCCCTGGCCGCGGGCCTCATCGCGGTCAACTGGTTGACCTACGTGTTCGCGGTGCTGAACGGACACGCCATCGAGGCCGCGCTGGGATACTTCATCAATCCGCTGGTCTCCGTCCTGCTGGGGGTCATCCTGCTGAAGGAACGGCTGCGCCCGGCGCAGTGGGCCGCCATGGGCGTTGCCTTCGCCGCCGTGCTGGTGCTTGCCTTCGGGTACGGCAATGTTCCGTGGATTGCCCTGATCCTGGCGCTCAGCTTCGGGTTCTACGGCCTGGTCAAGAAGAACATCGGCGGCCGCGTCGACGCCGTCACCAGCCTGAGCGTGGAAACGCTGGTGCTGACCCCGGTCTCCGTGGCCGTCATGCTCATCCTGATGGCCGGCGGCCAGGCAACCCTGCTCGCCGAAGGCGGCGGCCACTTCTGGCTGATGGCCGCCAGCGGCCTGATCACGGCTCTGCCCCTGCTGTTCTTCGGCGCCGCCGCCCGCCGGCTGCCGCTGAGCACTGTCGGCATGCTGCAGTACCTGGCCCCGCTCCTGCAGTTCATCATCGCCCTCGTCTTCCTGCACGAGCCCATGCCCTTGGAACGCTGGATCGGCTTCGGCCTGGTCTGGCTCTCCCTGGCCATCCTGACCACGGACATGGCCGTGGCCCTGAAGCGGGCGCCCAAGGCCGGCGGGGAGCCGGCGGCCGCCGAGGCACCCTAGCGGGGTGCGGCGGCTAGAGGCCGGACAGCCCGTCGTGCGTTGACCAGAAGTCGGACATGGGTCGGGGCCGGCCCAGGGTGAGCGCTTCCAAGTAGAGAAGATGCGCGTGCCAACCGGGCAGGTAATCGACCGCTTCGCTCCCCAGCCCGTCGTGGGCCAGGTCCAGGGTGGTCGTACTGCCGACCGGGGTGAGGGTGATCCGCACCTGCGAAGGCGGCTCGTCCGGAAAGTCCCACGTCATGTGCAGCAGTTTTTCCGGTTCACATTCCAGAATCCGGCTGGTACAGCAATAGTTTTCCGCGTGCTGGATGGTCACCACATCCCCGCCGACGAACCGCCCGGAAGTTAACTTCCCCAGCCAATGAGGCAAGGCTTCCGGGTCTGTCAGCCCCCACCAAAGGCGGGCCGCGGGCACCGGCATGGACCACCTGTGGGACACGTGTCCCTTCGCCGCGTGAACGGCACGACTTAGGAGAGGCATACCCGGAGGCTAACGCACCCTCGGGCACTTCGGGCTCTGCCGCTTCGGTCCGGCCCGCCGGGCAAACCCCGCACTAGTATCGGATCGCGTCGATCACCTTGACCCGCACGGCCACCACCGCCGGGATCAGGCCGGCCAGTGCGCCGACGGCCGTCGCGGCGCCGATGCCCAGCAGCGCCGCTTCCACCGGGAACGGCGGCAGTTCGCTGATGCCTTGGGCGATCAGGTCCTGGATCCACGGGCTCTTCACCACGGCGACGGCGAGCATCACCCCCGCCACGCCGACCACGAACGTCGCGACCACCGATTCGAGCATGACGCCGAAGAAGATCCGGCCGGAGGTCGCCCCGAAGCTGCGCCGGATGCCGATTTCCCGCACCCGGTACCTGACCGTCACCATCGAAATGTTGAGCAGTCCCACGGCGCCCAACAGCAGCACCAGGCCGGCGATGCCGCCTACCGCCCACTGGATGCCCTCGAACGGGTCGCCCCAGGCGGCATAGTCGCTGCGGTACACATTCGCCTGGGCATCGGGGAACTGGGCCTGAAGGTCACCGGCGATCGCCGCGCTCAGGCCCGGCTCGAGCTCGACCGGGAGCCACATTTCCAGCACGGGAGGAGGACCTGCCTCCCCGCCGAGGCCCCAACGCTCGTATTGGTTGGTGAGCATCATGGCTTGGGCCATGGCTTCCTGGTGGAAGTCCGGCATCACTCCCACCACGGTGGCCGCGATCGGCCGCTGCTGGAAGATCTGCACCACGGGGTTCAGCGCCAGGTCCGGTGCACCCAGCTGCCGGTGGAATGCTTCGTTGATGATCACCGCCGGCGCAAGCGCCGCGGCGTCGGCTTCCGTGAACCAGCGGCCGGTGACCAGGTTGACCCGCCGCATCTCGCCGTAGCTGCGGTCCACCACCGTGGTCTCGGCCGTCATGACGCCGTGGGGGAACTGGAAGGGAACCTGGGCGAAGGCCCGGCGGCTCGCGTATTCCACGCCGTAGCGTTCCACGAGCCCCTCGAAGGCGGCCTGCAGGACCGCCGGTTCTTCGGTTCCTGTCGGCAGGTGGACCTCAGCCGTCACGGTCGCTGCGCGGCCTCCGGATTGTTCCTGCCCCTGCACGATGCCTTCCCTGGCCATGTTGCCGAGCCCGACGACGGTGGTCAGGGCCGCGACGGACAGCGCCACGCCGATCAAGGCCAGCAGGACCCGGGTCTTGTGGATGCGCAGCTCGGCCCATGCCTCGACCAGGAGGGCAACGGCGCCGGTCATGCTGCCTGCTCCGAAGCGTGCAGAATCCCGTCGCCCAGCCGATAGTGCCGCTGGGCCAGGACCGCCACGTTTGCATCGTGCGTGATGGTCACCAGGGCCGCACCCGACTCCCGAACCACCTCGTCCAGCAGGGCCATCACGTTTTGCCCGGTTTCGATGTCCAGGGCGCCGGTAGGCTCATCGGCAAGAATCAGCCTGGGCGAGCGCACCAGCGCCCGCGCGATGGCGATCCGCTGCTGCTCACCGCCGGAGAGCCTGTGCGGTTTCTCCCCCAGCCGGTCGCCCAGGCCGACCCGATCGAGCATTTCAGCGGCCAGCCGCTCGCGCCGCCAGAATTGCCGGCCGCGGGCATAGAGCAGCGGGGTCATGACGTTTTCCAGTGCTGTACGGCCCGGCAGAAGGTTGAACTGCTGGAAGATGAATCCCACGCGGGCACCGCGGGCCATGGCGCGCTGCTTTTCCCCGAGGGACGAAACCGCCCGCCCCTCGAAGAACATCTCACCGGTGCTCGGCACATCCAGCAGGCCCAGGATGTTCAGCAGGGTGGACTTTCCCGACCCGGACCGGCCGACTATCGACACGTGCTCGCCGGTACCGATGCTCAGCTCGATGCCCTGCAGGATGTGCAGCGGGCCGCGGTCCGGGATGTGCACGCTCCGCGTCACGCCCTGCAACTCCAGCAGCGGGGCCCCCGCCGCCGCAGCGCTCATCCGCCCACCATGCCGAAATCGCCTTCCATCCCGGGCATTATCTGGTCCCCCGGCGCGCCGGGAATGAACTGCAGGACCAGGTCGCCCTCGTCCAGCCCGTCGACGATCTCCACCTGCATCCCGTCGGTCAGTCCCAGGGCGACCGGGCGCTCAACCGGCGCCCCGCCGTCGTCCTCCACCACCCACACCAGGCCGGTGTCCACCGATCCGCGGACCGACGTGGTGGGCACCACGATCACGTTCTCGGCGGTTCCGGCCGTGATATCGATCGTCGCGCCCAGCCCGGGGAAAACCCTGACATCGGCCGGTACGGCGCAGTTGACAGTGCCCGTCGCCGCCGGGGCCGCCGGCCCGAACGGATCCCCGGGCTGCTCCGGCACCGGTCCCGGGGCGCCGGCTGCCGGGCTCTCCCCGACCGTCACGGCCTTGCACTCGAAGGGAGCCGGACCGCCGATGACCGTCACGGTGGCGGAACTGGGGCGGTCGAGCAGCCGGAACTGCTGCTCGGCGGTCAGTGTCCCGGTCACCGAAAAGGTGCCCGGGGAAATGACGGCAGCTTCGGCACCGACCGAGACCTGCTGGTCCACCAGCACGGACAGGTCGGTCAGCTTGCCCGCGGCGGGGGCCACCACGTTCACGTAGGTATACGCCGGGGCAGCCGGTGGGGCCGGTGGGACCGGTTCGTCCTCCGGATCCCGTTCGAGCGAAACCTGCTGCACGGCGTCGGGTTCCACCGGCTTCTGCACCTGGAACAGCGCATCACCCTTGGCCACGTTCGCGCCGGCCTCTACGAAGAGGTGGTTCACCGTGCCTTCCGCCGTGCTGCGCACGGTCACGGCCGGGTCGCCGGCAACCGATCCCTCGAGCTGGACCACGTTGATCACCGTGCCCACGGCCGCGGGTACGCTGGGCGTGACCAGGCGGGCCGAAGGCTGCTGGTCGACCGCCTCCGCGCGCATGCCATCCACGAAGGCGAGCTTGAAGAGCGCGGCAGCTATGACGGCGAAAATCGCCAGCCAAACCACCGGCAGAACGTAGCGGCGCACAGCACTCATGCAGGATCCCCCTCGTCGACGTGCGCCTGAGGCGCGTCACGGCGGGAAGCTGACACATGGCGTGAGACAAACACCCGCTTGTGACGGAGGTTACCAGTGCCGGATGGCGGCGGCCGGACAAGACACGGCCGCTGCCGGCGGCCAGGGCGGAGACCGGAGCCCCCGGCGCCGCAACAGTCACGGCCGCTACCGGCGGCCAGGGCGGAGACCGGAGCCCCCGCCGATCCCCCGCCTTCCCCGCACCCCTTAGTCCCGCACCCCGTCCACTTCCTGCGGAACCACCACCATGGGCACCGGCAGCGAACGCAGGACCTTGTACGCAGTGGCACCGAGGAACAGGCGGTTGTGCTGGGCGAGCCGGCTGGATCCCATGACCACCAGTTCCCCGTCGTCCCAGTCCAGCGAATCGATGGCCTCTTCGATGTTCCGCCCATGGGCCACGGTCACCGTGGCGTTGCCGGGAGGCAGTTCGGTGGCGGCCTGGGCCAGCACGGAGTTCGCGTGCAGGTGGGCACTGTGGATTGCCTCGCCGCTGTCCGGCGCTTCACGGGTGTCCAGAGAGACCAGGGAAACCAGGCGCAGCTGCAGGCCGCGGCGCGAGGCCGCGTTCAGGGCAACGTCCCGGGCGGCCTGCGCGCCCTGCCGCTCGCCGATGAACGCGGTCAGCCGGGTCAGCGGCTCTGTCCGCTGGTACCCGCGGGGCGCCAACGCCACCGGAATCGGCGACGCGTGCAGGAGGGCATTTGCCACGCTGCCGACCGTGAAGCGTTTAAACAGGCTGTTGCTGCTGGCGCCGATGACGATCAACCTGGCGCCGGCTTCCTCGCCCGCCGCGATCAGCCCTTCGGCGAACGATTCGGCGGACCGTACCTTGAATTCGGCGTTGACGTCTGCCGGGACCAGCTTCAGGGCCTCGCGGCGGGCGGTGAGGACTTCCTGCTCGCTGGCGCTGACGCGGCTGCCTTCGGGATTCAACGCCACGTAGGGGGCGCTGTCTGCCACCACATAGACGATATCCAGCCCCGTCCCCTGCGTCCGGGCGATTGCCACGGCCAATGCCACGGCATCGGCTCCCCGCTCGTCCGGCTGGTATCCCACCACATAACGCATGCAAACTACCCCTGTCCCTGTCCGTGGAGCAGCGGATGCGACGGTGCCGGCAACATCCGCACCCCGTGACGCGATGATGGTTCCGACTCTAACCCGAGACCGCCGGCTGCAACAGGCCGGGAGCAGGACGGGGCGGGCGGCCGGAGCCACCTCCAGAACGGCCGCGGGCGGCCGCCGGAAAACCTCGCTGGCGAGGGATCCGGCAGCCGCCCGTTCGGACGCTGCCCGTACTAGGCCGCCGCCACCTTGCGGATGGCTGCTTCCAGCACGTCCAGAGCGTCGGCCAGCAGCTCGTCGCCGATGACCAGCGGCGGGAGCAGGCGCACCACGTTGCCGTAGGTGCCGCAGGTGAGGATGATGACGCCTTCCTGCAGGCAGGCGGCCGCGATTTCCTTGGTGGCCTCGGCGTTGGGCTCCTTGGTGGTCGCGCCGGTGCCCGGCTTGACGAACTCCATGGCCAGCATGGCGCCGCGGCCGCGCAGGTCGCCGATGATGTCGACTTCCTCGGCCAGCTTCCGCAGCCGGCCCATGACCTGCTCTTCGATGTGGCGGGCCCGGGCGTTGAGGTCCTGGGTCTGCATGGTGTCGATGGCAGCCAGCGCGGCGGCGCAAGCCACCGGGTTGCCGCCGTAGGTACCGCCCAGTCCGCCCGGGTGCACGGCGTCCATCAGCTCGGCGCGGCCGGTGATGGCGGACAGCGGCATGCCTCCGGCGATGCCCTTGGCCATCGTGATGATGTCGGGCACCACGCCGTCGTGCTCCGAAGCGAACCAGGCACCGGTGCGCGCGAAACCGGACTGGACCTCGTCCGCGATGAACACTACGCCGTTGTCCTTGGCCCACTGGGCCAGCGCGGGGAGGAAGCCCTCGGCCGGGACAATGAAGCCGCCCTCGCCCTGGATCGGCTCGATCAGGATCGCGGCCACGTTCTCGGCGCCGATCTGCTTCTCAATCATCGTGATGGCGCGGCGTGCCGCGTCCTCGCCCTTGATGTCGGCTTCCTCGCGGTACGGGTAGCTCATCGGCACCCGGTAGATCTCCGGCGCGAAGGGGCCGAAGCTGCCGGCCGGGCTGGACTTGTACGGGGTCGCCTTGGCGGTCAGGCCCATCGTCAGGTTGGTGCGGCCGTGGTAGGCGTGGTCAAAGGCGACGACGGCGGTGCGGCCGGTGGCAATGCGGGCCACCTTCACGGCGTTCTCCACGGCTTCCGCCCCGGAGTTGAACAGCACGGAACGCTTCTCGTGGTCGCCCGGAGTCAGCTCGGCCAGTTTCTCGGCGACGGCGATGTAGCCCTCGTAGGGGCTGACCATGAAGCAGGTGTGGGTGAACTTGGCGACCTGCTCCTGCACCGCGGCGACGACCGCGGGGTCGGAGGCGCCGACGCTGGTCACGGCGATGCCGGAGCCCAGGTCGATGAACGAGTTGCCGTCCACGTCGGTGATGATGCCGCCGTCGGCGTCGGCCACGTAGACCGGAACGCCGGAGGCGACGCCGCCGGCAACCACGGCGCTGCGGCGGGCGGCCAGTTCGGCGGACTTCGGGCCGGGGAAACCGGCCGAGACGTCGCGCTTCTGCTCCAGCCGGAACTGGGGCTGGGTCGTCTGAGTGGTCATGATGTGCCTTTCACGTTGAGGGTGGGAATGCAGCGGACAGCCCGGAGGATCCGCACACTCGCATCGCAGCGGCAGCTTCGCGGGGAACCGGCGGACAGGCCGGGCCACGGGACGCCGAGCTCTACAGCGAGATTACGGTTCCCGGCCCGCAGCTGCCTATGGCGGCCCGCACAGCGAATGTGCAATGTTGCCGTGCAGATGGCCAGAGGCAGAGACGGCGGCGCCCGCCGGCACGGAGGCCGCAGGACGCCGCCGCGGCGGGCCGTCGAGTTAGAGCTCCGGTGCGCGGTCCGCCGGCAAGGCACCCTCGTCTTCGGGGTGGCGGCTGAGGTTGACCAAGGCCAACGCCAGGCCTCCCCAGACCGTCAGGATGGAAATGATCAGCATGACAATTGCTGCGGTACTCACGGCTGTGTCTCCTTCAGGGTGTGGGCATCCAGCTCCGGGTCGTTGGCCGCCGACTTCTTGCTCCAGGGAATCAGCGACAGGATGAAGCCGGCCACGATCAGGGACCCCGCCATGCCCCAGCCGAAGACGTTCACGAACCAGTCGGGCATGGGCGGGTCGCCGTAGCCTTCCTGGATCCTCTTGATCAGTTCGCTGATCAGGATGTAGCCCAGCACGATCGGCGAGACGATGCCGACCATGATCCGCCACCCCAGGCCCAGCTTGATGGACGAGACCTGGCTGACGTGTCCGCCCAGCAGCGGCAGCTTGCGGAATCCGTAGGTCACCAGCAGCACGGTCGCCAGGGCGCAGGCCATGATGCCGAAGCTGTTGACGAAGGCGTCGGTGACATCCAGCAGGTTCAGGCCGGTGGTGGTCGGGAACAGCAGGATGGAAATCAACGCCAGCGGGATGCCGACGCACCACGTGGTCTTGACCCGGCTCATGCCGAGCTTGTCCTGGACCGCGGAGATGATGACTTCGATGATGCTGATCAGCGAGGTGAATCCGGCGAACACCAGCGAGCCGAAGAAGAGCACGCCGAGCAGTCCGCCCAGCGGGGCCTCCGAAATGATGGTCGGGAACGCGACGAACGCCAGCCCGATCCCGCCGGCGGCAACGTCGCCGACCTCGGCGCCGGCGCTGAAGGCCATGAAGCCGACCGCCGCGAAGACGCCGATGCCGGCCAGGATCTCAAAACCGGAGTTCGCGAAGCCCACCACGAACCCGGATCCGGTCAGGTCCGTCCGGTGCTTGAGGTAGGACGCGTAGGTGACCATGATGCCGAAGGCAACGGACAGCGAGAAGAAGATCTGGCCGTAGGCCGCGGCCCACACCGTCGTGTTCGTAAGCGCACCCCAGTCGGGAGTGAAGAGCGCGTTCAGGCCGTCGGCCGCACCGGGCAGGAACAGGGACTGGACCACCAGGAGCAGGAACATGACCAGCAGCAGCGGCAGGAACACGATGTTCGCCCGTCCAATGCCCTTTTGGACGCCCGCGGCCAGCACCAGCAGCACCACCGCCCAGACAACCACCAGCGGGATGAGGACCGTGGGCACGAAGTCGAAACCGATGTTCACGTCCTTGCTCACCTGGAGGAACGATTCCATGAAGAATCCGGCGGGGTCGTCCCCCCACTCCTCGGTGACGGAGTAGATCATGTACATCGCCGCCCAGGCGATGATGACGGCGTAGTAGACGCAGATGACGAAGCAGATGGCCACCTGCCACCACCCCAGCCCTTCGGCGCCGCGCGCCAGCCGGCGGTAGGCCAGCGGGGCGGAGCCACGGTGGCGGTGTCCGACGGCGTAGTCCAGGAACAGCAGCGGGATGCCCGCGGTCAACAGCGCCACCAGGTAGGGAATGATGAAGGCGCCGCCGCCGTTTTCGTAGGCGACGTACGGGAAGCGCCAGATGTTGCCCAGGCCGACGGCGGAGCCAATCGCCGCGAGGATGAACACCTTGCGGGTGGACCACATCTCGCGCTTGGGCTTGGCGCCCAACGCTGCCTGCGGGGTACTGGTACTCATGAAGGGACCTCACGGTGTAGGGCTGGCAGTGGTGTGACGCGTGTGACGCCGCGGACCATCCTAGCGCCGTGGGGCGGCTGCCCCGAAAACCGGCACGGCCCCGGGCGCGACGCGAGAGCACGCACGGCTGGGTGCCCGCCCCGGCCGCCCGGCCGCCGCTCCGCGGCAGCTATTGGGCGAATAGTGCACCTGCACAACGGCGGCCCGTATAGTGAAGGCATGGCTGTCACTCTCGCCAAACTCTTGGCCTCCCCCGCGCTGCACCTGAAGCTGGTCGGTACCGCGCAGGGCGACCCGGACGCGCCGATCACCTGGGTGGCTTCGACCGAGCTCGAGGACCCGTTGCCCTTCCTGACCGGCGGCGAAGTGGTGCTGACCACCGGCCTTCGCCAGAAGACCGCGGCCGCGCAGCGCCGGTTCGTGGAGCGGGTGCACGAGGCCGGCGCGGTCGGCATGGGCTTCGCGCTCGGGCTGACGCACCGCCGGGTTCCGGCGGGCGTGCTCGCCGCCGCGAACCAGCTGGAGCTTCCGGTCTTTGAAGTTCCCTACGAGACACCCTTCGTGGCGATCAGCAAGATGGTCGCCGACGCCATTTCCGCCGACCATTACAACCGCCTGGAGCACCTCCTCAAGGACCACCAGGCGCTGGCCGCCTCGCTGTTGGGCGGCGGCGGCCTCCCCGCGCTCCTGCGCACCCTGTCGGCGATGGTGGGCACCGACGTCGTGCTCTCCCAATACGGGACCCGGCTGTACGGAACCGGCGGCGGCGAGGAAAACGGCTGGCACGAGCTTCCCATCGCCACCGGCCTGAAGGACCGCTGCACGCTGGCCCTGGGCAAGCCGTACGAGCGCAACGCCATCGTGGACTACGCGCAGAGCCTGATCAGCCTGGAACTGAGCAACCAGGCGCACCGCCGCGCGGCCGACCGCAGTTCCGTGGGCCAGGTGCTGCTGGACGTGGTGCGCGGGGTGCTGCAGGGCGGTGACGCCTCCCTGCGGCTGAGCAACGTGGGGATCGACGCCGGACGGCGCCAGCTGGTGGTCATGGTGCAGGTGGCCGCCGCCCAGCGCCGCGCGCTGCCCACGCTGCCGCTGCCCGCCGCGTTCGACGGCGTGGTCACCGGCCTGGTCGACGAGCGGCTGGTGCTGGTGGTCCAGGGCGCCGAATCGGGCGAGGCGCTGGGCCGGGAGCTCAGTGCGTACCTGCAGAATGCGGGCTTCGCCGCCACGGTCGGGGTGGGCGGCAGCTATGCGCAGGCGAACGGGCTGCGCTGGAGCTACTTCGAGGCCAAGGAAGCGGTGGGCCGGGGCGAGCGGCTGAACGTGCCGCAGCGGCTGTCCCTGACCTCCCTGCTGCTGGCCTCGGAAGACGTGCCGCTGGCCGATCTTGCGGCCGAGGCACTCGACCCGCTGGCCGAGTTCGACGCGGCCCACGACGCGGCGCTGCTGCCCACGCTGCAGGCCTATCTGGAGCTCAACGGGTCGGTGGCGGCCGTGGCCGAGGAGCTGGGCCTGCACCGGAACTCCGTGCGCTACCGGCTGTCCCAGATCGTGGAGCTGACCGGCTACGATCCCGCCCTCACCGCGGACCGGGTGCACCTGTGGCTGGCCCTGACGGTGCGGCGGCTGGGTTCGGTGTCGCGGACGAAGGGCTAGCCGGCCGGTCCCTTGCCAATACTCGACGCAGACACGAGGCTGGGGGCATGGGACACGAGACGCACGAAAGCCGGACGGTCACCTGGCTGGGAAGCGACGATCCGCAGCGCGCCGACACGGCAACCCTGAACCTGGAACCGGAGCGCCTGAGCGCCCACGGCGCCTCCCGCACCGCAGGCTACGCCGCCAGCTGGTCCCTCACGACGACCGGCAACTGGTTCACCGAAAACCTCACGGTTTCCGTCCACGGCCCGGGCTGGAGCCGGCATCTGGTGCTGGACCGCGCGCCCGACGGCAGGTGGAGCGCCGCGACCAGGGTGTCCGGGGACAGCGACCTGCCGGAACCGGGGATCGCCGATCCGGACTCCCTGGTCGGGGCGGTGGACTGCGACCTGGGTTTGTGCCCGGCCACCAACACGATGCCGATCCTGCGGCTGGGCCTGGTTCACGACGCCGAGGCCGCCGCGGAACTGACGGTCGCGTGGGTGGAGATGCCGAGCCTGCGCGTGCTCGGCCAACAGCAGATCTACAGCGGCTCCCGCGCCTACGACGACCGCACGGGCACCGCCGCGGTCATCTACACCTCCGGGGACTTCAGCGCCGAGATCGTGGTGGATTCGGACGGCATCGTCATCGACTACCCCGGCCTGGCTACCCGCCGCCGCGACTGACGACGGGCCGTCCGAGGGCACCGGCGGGCCGTGTGTGCCGCCGTCGCCGTCCAGCGCAGTCGGTGCCGCCGCATAGGATGGGACCAAGCCCTCCAATCAACCGTTCCAGGGAGAAACCATGCCCGAAATGTTCGTGGACAAATTCCGTGCCCTCGTGCCCAAGTACCTGGACCGGAAGTGGACCGAGGACGACGGCCTCTCCTACGACGAACTCGAAGGGCTGCTGGGCGCCCACAAGTTCCAGGTCCCGCAGGCGCTGGTGGAGTTCTACCACGCGCTCGGGGGCTGCGAAGACCTGATGGAGGCGCACGACTTCTTCTTCGACCCGGACGAACTGGAGATCGAAGGCGGCTACCTGCTGTTCCTGGACGAGATGGACGAAGAAGCGAACTGGGGTTTCAAGACCGAACACCTGGATGTGCCGGACCCCATCGTCTGGATCCGCACGAACGGCCTGAAGCCGCAGTGGCAGAGCGAGGAGGCGACCTTCAGCGAGTTCGTCTTCGAGATGTTCGAGTGGGTCTTCGGCGACGACGACGAAGAGGAAGACTGAGCCGCCGGCCGGTTCAGCGGCTCTCGGCCGCCAGGGCGACGCCGAAACCGACCAGCACGATGCCCGTGATCCGGTCGATGGAACGCGTCACGGCCGGAGTGCGCAGCCACTTCCGGGCCGCATGCGTGCCCCAGATGATGGCCGAGAAAAACACCAGCCCCTCCAGGTTGTGCACCAGGGCCAGCAGGATGCCCATCAGCGCCGGGGAGACGCCCGGAGGGATGAACTGCGGGATCATCGCCACATAGAAGACGCCGACCTTCGGGTTTAACAGGTTCGTCCCGACGCCGGTGAGCCACGCCCGGACGTACGACGCCGGAGCGGCCGGCGCGCCGGCGTCTGCGGGGCGCGTGGCAGGTTTTCGGAACGACCTCCACAGGATCCGGGTGCCCAGCCAGGCCATGTAAGCGGCGCCGGCCACCTTCAGCACCGTGAACGCCGTTTCCGAGGCGGCCAACAGGGCCGACGCCCCGACCGCGGCCGCGATGCCCCAGGCCAAGGCTCCGGTGTTGATGCCCAACGCCGTCGCGTACGCCCTGCCCCGGCCTTGGCTGACGGCTGAGCGCAGCACCAAAGCGGTATCCATCCCGGGAACCAGCGTCAGCAGGCCGGCCACCAGGGCGAAGGACACCAGTGCTTGTTCTACGGTCACCCGTTAGTCCCCGAAGGACGGCGCCGGCAGGGTTGGCATGGTCAAGGTGGACCCGTCGGTCAGACCTCGCGGTCCACGACGGCCTCGGCGAAGGCCGTCAGCGCGGCCTTGACCGTGCTCTCGGGCAGCGGGGCAAGGGAGGCCTTGGCGGCGTCGGCCCATTCGCCCGCGATGGCCCAGGCCTGGGCGGTGACCGGATGCCCGCGCAGCGCGGTGACGGCGTCGGCCAGGGCCTGGTCCGACGTCAGGTCCGCGTCCACCAGGTCCAGCACGGCGGCGGCGGACGCGTCGCCGTCGGCCGCGGCCTGGCGCAGCAGCAGGACCGGCAGGGTGGGGACGCCCTCACGCAGGTCGGTGCCCGGGGTCTTGCCGGACTTGGCCTTGAGGCCGGTCACGTCGATCACGTCGTCGGCCAACTGGAACGCCACGCCCACCTTCTCGCCGTATTCCAGCATCACGTTCACGGCCTGCTCGCCGGCTCCGGAGAACATGGCGCCGAGCTGGCCGGACGTGGCGATCAGCGAGGCGGTCTTGTCCGCGATCACTGAGAGGTAGTGTTCCACCGGATCCTCGTCCTCGCGCGGGCCGACGGTCTCGTGCAACTGTCCCAGGCAGAGCCGCTCGAAGGTGCGCGCCTGGATGCCGACTGCTTCGGGCCCCAGCTGGGACACCAGCAGCGAGGCGCGGGCGAAGATCAGGTCGCCGGCGAGGATGGCCACCTGGTTGCCCCACACCTCGTGCGCGGTCGGGGCGCCCCGGCGGTACGGCGCGGAATCCATCACGTCGTCGTGGTAGAGCGTGGCCAGGTGCGTCAGTTCAACGACGACGGCGGCCTGCACCACGTCGGGAACGGAGCCGTTGCCCAGCTGCGCGGCCAGGATGGTCAGCAGCGGACGGATCCGCTTCCCGCCGGCTTCCACGAGATGGCGGCTGGTGGCGTCGGCGAACGGGTCGGAGTGTGCGATGGCCGCGCGCAACTGCTTCTCCACGCGCGCCAGGGCGGTGGAAACCGCGGGACCGAGCTCGGCGTCCTGGGCCACCGGGGCGAAGCCGTCCGGCAGGTTCAGGCTGGTGGCAAGGGCGGCAGTCGCGGTATCCAGCTCCGGCGACTGCGGCGGGTTCTGGCCGGCGGGAGTCCAACTCGGTTTGGCGTCAGTCACTGTTCAACACTAACTAATCGTGGGGGCGGTATGGCCGGCCGGTTTGTGGCCGCCGGCCTGGTTCGATGCCGGCGGCGTCAGTTGCTCCAGCAGATGAATAACTCTATCCTCAAATCCCTTGCCGCCCGAGTCGGTCAAATTGGCCAGCATCCGCACCACGAAGCGCATCAACGGCGGGACCGGCATTCCGGTCCGCAGGGCCAGTTTCATGATGGCCGGTTTGCCGATCAGCTGGGCGAAAATCCGGCCCAGCGTGAAGTGGCTGCCCCAGTGCCCGCGGATGATGTCCGGGTAGCGGGCCATCGCGGCGTCGAAGCCGGCCATGCTGAGCACCTGCCCGCCGGTCCCGGACAAGCGGCCGTGCGCGTCGGCGATCAGCTCGGCCGCGTAGCGGGCGGACTCCATGGCGTAGGAGATGCCCTCTCCGTTGAACGGGCTGACCATGCCGCCGGCGTCGCCGAGCAGCAGCAGGCCGGGGCTGTAGTGCGGCGTCCGGTTGAACCCCATCGGCAGGGCCGCACCGCGGACCTGTCCCACCTGGTTTTCCTCGGTGAAGCCCCACTCCGCCGGCATGCCGGCGGTCCACTCGCGGAGCACCTGCCGGTAGTCCAGCTTCCCGAAGGACTTGGACGAGTTGAGGATGCCCAGGCCCACGTTGGATGTACCGTCGCCGACGCCGAAGACCCAGCCGTAGCCGGGCAGCGGGTTGCCGGCCGCGTCGGGGAGTTCCAGCCATCCCTCCATCCAGTCGTCGTCGTGCCGGGGCGAGGTGAAGTAGGTACGGACGGCCACGCCCAGCGGCCGGTCGTCGCGCTTCTCGATGCCCAGGCTCAGGGCGGTGCGGGTGGAGTTGCCGTCGGCGGCCAGCACCACGTCGGCGAAGAAGTCCTCGGTCTCCCCGGTCTTGCGTCCGCGCCCGTCCAGCACGTTGGCGCGGACCCCGGTGACCCGTCCGGCCTCGTCCCGGAGGGCGGTGGAAACGGAGTGGCGTTCCAGCACGACGGCGCCGGCGGCCGCCGCGTGACGGGCCAGTTGCTCGTCGAAGCCCATCCGGGTGCGGATCAGGCCGTAGTCCGGGAAGTCGCTCAGTTCCGGCCAGGGCAGCTCAAGCTGCCGGCCGCCGGCGATCAGCCGCAGCCCCCGGTTCCGGCGCCAGCCGGCGGATTCCTCGTGTGGCAGTCCCAGCAGCTGGACTTCGCGCACGGCGCGGGGCGTCAGGCCGTCGCCGCAGACCTTTTCGCGCGGGAAGGCCGTCTTTTCCAGCACGGTCACGTCCACGCCGGCGCGGGCGAGGTAGTACGCGGCCGTGGATCCGGCCGGCCCCGCCCCAACAATGAGAACTGACATGGCTACAGGGTGTGCCTGCTGCTCTGGCGCCGCAGCGCGGCCTGCGCCCGGGCGTTGGCCGCCTCGTCGCGGCCGGGCTTGACCGCCCGGTGCACGGCGACGATGCCGCCGGACAGGTTGCGGTAGGCCACGTCCTGCCAGCCTTCGCCGGTGATCCACTCGCCCAGCTGGTCCTGGTTGGGCCAGGCGCGGATGGACTCGGCCAGGTAGACGTAGGAGTCGGGGTTGGACGAAATCTTGGACGCGATCGCCGGCAGCGCGCGCATCAGGTACTCGGTGTAGACGGTGCGCCAGACCGGGAGGGTGGGGTGCGAGAACTCGGCGATCACGAGCCGGCCGCCGGGCTTGGCCACGCGCAGCATTTCGCGCAGCGCCAGTTTCGGATCGCTGACGTTGCGCAGGCCGAAGGAGATGGTCACGGCATCGAAGGAGTTGTCCGCGAAGGGCAGATTGGTCGCGTCCCCGGCCACGAAGTCGATGTCGGGGCGGCGGCGCTTGCCGACGCGCAGCATGCCCAGGGAGAAGTCGCACGCGACCACGTGGATGCCGGCATCGGCATAGGGTTCGCTGGAGGTGCCCGTCCCGGCGGCCAGGTCCAGGACCTTCTGGCCACGTTCGGCGCCCACCGCGTCCACCACGATCCGGCGCCACCGGCGGGTCTGGCCCATCGACAGCACATCGTTGACCAGGTCGTACTTCGGCGCCACGTCATCGAACATGGCGGCTACTTCATCCGGGCGCTTCTCCAGCGATGCACGATTCACTGGGCCATTGTCTCAAAGACCGGCGGCCGCCCGCGAACCCGGGCTTCGGGGGCGGTGGCATTTGCCGGGCAGAGTAGGCTTAATGACCATGACCTCCCCCCTGTCCCCCTCGTCCGGCCTGCCCGGAACCGGGCCTGCCGCAGCGGCCGGCCGCACGGAACCGGAGGCCGCAGACCGGTTGCCCCGCGGGACCCTGCGCGGCATCACGGTCGAGTGGCCCGCGGTGCCCGACACCCAAGGGCTCATGGAGTATCTGGTGCGCGACGACGTGCTCTGCTGGGTGCGGCGCGAGGGCGGGCTCGCCGGCTTCGGCGAGATCGCGCGGTTCACGGCCAGCGGGCCGGACCGCTTCCGGCAGGCGGCCGCATGGTGGCGCGGGATCCAGGCCACCGCCGACATCGACAACCGGGTGGACGGCCCGGGAACCGGGGCGGTCGCCTTCGGCTCCTTCGCGTTCTCCTACACCTCGACCCACAGCTCCCGCCTGGTGGTGCCGGAGGTGCTGGTGGGCCTGGATGGCGACCGCGCCTGGCTCACCTATCTGACGTACGACGCCGATGCGCACCTCAGCGCCGAGACGGCCGAGGCCGTGCTCGCGGGCTGGCTGGAAGAGATCTCGGTAGAGCGCAGCCCCGATCCCGCCGACTCCCTCGTTCCGGGACAGGTCTCGGAGCAGGCGTACATGGATGCCGTCGCGGCCGGGGTCAAGCGCATCCGGGCCGGGAACCTGAGCAAGCTCGTCGTGGCCCGGGACGTGGTGGCCAATCTCGCCGCGCCCATCGCCACCGCCCAGGTGCTGCGCGAACTCGCGGCGCGGTACAAGGACTGCTGGACGTACTCGGTGGACGGGTTGATCGGCTCCACGCCGGAGATGCTGATCAAGGTGGAGAATAACGTGGCGCGCGCCCGCGTGCTGGCCGGCACGCTCGACCGCTCCCGAGCCCACGGCCACGCCGGCGAATCGGACACCGACTACGCCCAGCGCGTGCTCGCCGGCTCCGAGAAGCAGCTGCACGAGCACCGGATCGCCATCGACTCGCTCACCCGCAAACTCGAGCCCTTCACCACCGCGATGAGTTCGCACAGCGAGCCGTTCGTGCTGGAGCTGCCCAACGTATGGCACCTGGCGTCCGACGTCTCGGCCGAGCTGGCGCACGACGGCGGGCAGCCGCCGTCGTCGTTGGAACTGGCCGAAGCTGTGCACCCCACCGCGGCCGTGTGCGGCACCCCCACCGAGGTCGCCGGCGCCCTGATCCGCGAACTGGAGCAGATGGACCGCGGGCCGTACGCCGGCCCGGTGGGCTGGACCGACGGCGCTGGCAACGGTGAATGGGGCATCGCGCTGCGCGGCGCCGTGGTGGAGGGTCCCCAGCGGGTCCGGCTTTATGCCGGCTGCGGCATCGTGGACGGCTCCGATCCGGAGGCCGAGCTGGCGGAGACCTGGGCCAAGTTCCGGCCGATGATCGAGGCGCTCGGTTTGCGCCGCAGATAACTATTCACCGACAATCGGCACGGCCGGGGGCCAACCGGCCTCCCGCCGACTACGCTGTTTTCCAATAGGCAATGGCTGTAGCCTGTGGTGCATATCACCTGTTGCGGGCATTCCCGTTACACTTAAGCCGGATTTCCAACGAGACAAAGGTAGTAACTATGCGCAAAAACGCATCCAAGGCGGTCCAGGGGTTCTCCCTTCTGGCCGTGGCGGCACTCGCTTTGACCGCGTGCGGTGGTTCGGACGACGCCGGCGGCAACGGCGGCACCGGCACCGCCGGCGCGGGATCCGAGCTGCCCCTCGTCCAGCCGGGCACGCTGACCGTCTGCTCCGACATCCCCTACCCCCCGTTTGAGTTCGAAGAGGGCGGCAAGTACACGGGCTTCGACATCGACCTGATCACGGAGATCTCTTCGGAGATGGGCCTTGAGGTGGCCATCCAGGACGTCGGTTTCGACGCCCTGCAGTCGGGCGTCACCCTGGCCGCCGGGCAGTGCGACCTCGGCGCCAGCGCGATGACCATCACCGAGGACCGCAAGAAGAACATCGCCTTCTCCGACCCCTACTACGACTCGCTGCAGTCGCTGCTGGTCCCGAAGGACTCCGACATCAAGGCCGTGGGCGATCTCTCCGGCAAGAAGGTGGGCGTCCAGCAGGGCACCACCGGCGAGGCCTACACCCGGGAAAACGCGCCGGAGGACGCCGAAGTCGTCGCCTTCCCGTCCGATGCCGAGATGTACCAGGCCATCCAGGCCGGCCAGGTCGACGCCTTGCTGCAGGACCTGCCGGTGAACATCGGCCACACCGAGGACGGCAAGTTCACCATCGTCGAGGAGTACAAGACCGACGAGTCCTACGGCTTCGCGGCGAAGAAGGAAGGGTCCGAGGCCCTGGTCTCGGCCGTCAACGATGCCCTCTCGACGCTGCGCGACAACGGCAAGTACCAGGAAATCTACGACAAGTACTTCACCGAGTAGCAAGCCCTCCGGCCCCCGTTCCCGTGCGTGAAGCAGCGGGAACGGGGGCCGCCGACTTACAGCTGGAAGGCATCACCAGTGAAACCTTCGACCCGCCGCCGACTTTTCCGCGGGGTCCTTTACGCCATCTTCATCGCCGCCGTCGCCGCCGTCGCCCTGGTGGCCGATTGGGAGGCCATCCGCACGAGCTTCCTGAACCCGGAAGTCCTGGGTGAGCAGTTCCCCACCATCATCGTCACGGCGGCCAAGAACACGGTCGTCTACACCCTGATCGCCTTCGTCGGCGGCTTGCTTTTCGGTCTCCTTTTGGCGCTCATGAAGCTCTCGCCCGTGGCCCCCTACCGGTGGGTGGCGACCGCCTACATCGAGCTGTTCCGCGGCCTGCCTGCCCTGCTGGTCATCTTCGGCTTCGCCTTCGCGGTCCCGATCGCGTTCCAGTGGCGTCCGCCCGGAGGCAGCACCGGGGCCGGGCTGATCGGTCTGATCGTCGTCTCCGCCGCCTACATTGCCGAGACACTCCGCGCCGGCATCGAGGCCGTCCCCGCCGGGCAGCGGGAGGCGGCCCGCTCGCTGGGCATGAACCCGAGCTGGACCATGGTCTCCGTGGTGCTGCCGCAGGCGGTGCGCATCGTCACGCCGCCGCTGACCAACGAGCTGGTCATCCTGATCAAGGACACCTCTCTGCTCTTCATCGCCGGCATGGCCCTGGGCAATCGGGAACTCACGACTTTTGCCCGCGACGGCGTCTCCCAGTTCGCCAATGCCACTCCCCTGGTCGCCGCGGCGCTCATGTACCTGATCATCACCTTGCCGCTCACCCAGCTGGTCGCCTGGCTGGAGAAGCGCAACAACAGGAGCCGGTAACCCCATGACTGAAGAATCGCTGCGCCACGACAGGCCGGCCATCGAGGTCAAGGACCTCTGCAAGAACTTCGGCAACAACGAGGTCCTCAAGGGCATTGACTTTCATGTGAACCAGGGCGAAGTGGTCTGCGTGATCGGGCCCTCGGGCTCCGGCAAGTCCACCTTGCTGCGCTGCGTGAACCGGCTCGAGGAGCCCACCAGCGGCACCGTCCTGGTGGAAGGCGTGGACATCACCGACCCGGAAACGGACCTGGACCGGGTCCGTACCCGGATCGGCATGGTGTTCCAGCAGTTCAACCTGTTCCCGCACCTGAACGTCCTGGACAACCTCACCCTGGCCCAGCGCCGGGCCAAGAAGCGCGGCAAGGCCGAAGCCATGGAAGTCGCCCGGAAGAACCTGGAGAAGGTGGGGCTGGCAAACCGCGAGAACGCCTACCCCGCCCAGCTCTCCGGCGGGCAGCAGCAGCGGGTGGCCATCGCGCGCGCCCTGTCCATGAACCCGGACATGATGCTCTTCGACGAGCCCACCTCGGCGCTGGACCCCGAACTGGTGGGCGACGTGCTGGAGGTCATGCGCAAGCTGGCCGACGAGGGCATGACCATGATGGTGGTCACGCACGAGATGGGCTTCGCCCGCGAGGTGGGTGACCGCGTGGTCTTCATGGACGGCGGCGTGGTGGTGGAGCAGGGCAAGCCAGAGGACGTGCTTGCCAACCCGCAGCACGAACGCACCAAGGCGTTCCTCTCGAAGGTCCTCTGAGCAGGCTCACCCCAGCACAACGAGCAGCTCACCCCAGCACACCGGGCAGGCTCACACAGCACAACGGGCAGCTCACCCCAGCAGACGGGAGGTGGCGGTCGCGACGGCGGCCGCCACTTCCGCGTGCACGGCCCGCAGCCGGCTTCGGTCGGTGCGCACCTCCACCGCGCTCCGCCCGGCCACCGGCTCGGAGAGGACGGAGTCCAGTTCGTCCGCGTCCTTGACCAGCCGGTGCCGGACCCCGTAGCCAGCCGCCAGCGAGGCAAGGTCCGCGCGGTGCGGGGTGCCGAAGAGGCGTTCGACGGCGGACGTGAACGCCGCGTGCTCCCCCACCTTTCCGTGTTCCAGGGTCGAGAAGATCCCGCCGCCGGAATCGTTGACCACCACGATCTGCAGGTCGGGTTCGGGCTCCCCGGGTCCGAGCAGCAGCGATCCGGCGTCGTGCAGGAAGGTCAGGTCGCCCATGAGGGCCCGGGTTCCGGTTCGTGCTCCCAGCGCGATGCCCGCCGCAGTCGCCACGGTGCCGTCGATGCCGGCCACCCCACGGTTGGCGTGCACGAAAGCGTTCGGAATGTCAGTGGGCGTTCCGGCCAGGTCCACGTCGCGGATCGGGTTGGACGAACCGAGCACCAGCCGGCCACGGGTGTGGAGCCAGACCGATCGTGCGACCCGCAGGCCCGTCAGCTCCGGTTCGACGTCCACGCGTCTGATCAGGGCCGCATCGGCCGCATCGGCGGCGTCCCGCCAGAGCCGCAACCACGCGCCGGACCCCTGGCCCGAGAAGATCGACAGGTCCGCCGGCTCGGAAATCACCCGCTCCCGTCGGCGCCCGGGCTCGTACCAGGGGACCGGATCCGGCTGGAACAGCGCGGCCTGGACGTCCTCCCGCGCCAGCAGGGCGGACACCGGCCGCGAGAGCGTCGGGCGGCCAAAGACCACGGCCCGTTCGATCTGTGACCCGAGGTGGCCCAGCAGCAGGCGGTAGGGGCCGATGGCGTTCGGGCCGAACCTAGCGTTGGAGGACGGTTCGGCCAGCAGCGGCAGCCCGTGTGCACGCGCGAAGGCTTCGGCTCCGGCTCCCGCACCGTGTCCCGCCACGACCACGGTGCGGCGTTCCTCGGTCGCGTGGATAGTCGGTTCCGCCTGGCCCGCGTTCCAACTGGTGGCCCGCCCGGGTGCTATCGCCCCGGGTGCCGAGGCACCGCCGTCGTCCGTTGCCCGTACCGGCGCCGCGGCGTGGTCAGTAGCCGTATCCGTATCCGGGAACAGCGGGTCGCGGAACGCGAGATTGATGTGCACGGGACCGACCGCACCCGGATGCGCCGCCGTTTCGGCCGCCGTGGTCGCTGCGTTAGCCGCCGACGGCGCGGCCGCCAGCGAGAGCAGGTCGGCCGTCGCGGCCGCCGGGGCCGGCGGGATGCCCTTCGCGTTGAGGAGGATGGAGCGGATGGCGTCCGTCGGGTCGTCTCCGGCCGGGATGTCCACGGCCGAGCGCACGTGGATGCCGAACAGTCCGTGTTGCACCGTAGTCTGGTTGGCACCGGTGCCGCGCATTTCGGCCGGGCGGTCGGCGGAGAGCACCACCAGCTCAACGCCGGCGTGATTGGCTTCCATCACCGCCGGCAACAGCTCGCCCACGGCCGTTCCGGAGGTTGTGACGACCGGAACCGGGCGCAGCGAGCCCAGCGAGAGCCCGAGCGCGGTAAACGCCGCGCCCCGCTCATCGATGCGCACGTGCAGCCGCAGGTCGCCATGCGTTTCGGCCTCGGCAAGCGCGTACGCCAGCGGGGCGCTGCGCGAACCCGGCGCGATGACGACGTCGCGCACTCCGCCCCAGACCAAGGCCTTCACGGCCAGTCGGGCGGTATCCATCGAGCTCAGCTGCGCAGTCACCCCCTCATGGTAAGCAGACGGCCGCGCCCCGAGGGACGCGGCCGGCTGCCTTCCGTCGGCGGGGCCGGGTTAGCGCTTGATGTGCCCGTTCTTGCCCTTGAACATCTGGATCACGGACGGCCGGGGCATCGCGGCGTCGCCCGGCTTGGCGCGGCGCCCGTCCCCGACGTAGTCCGGGAACAGGGAGCGCTGGGCTCCCCAGCTGCCGTCCTCGCCCGGGTGCTGGACGGCGACGAACACCAGCCCGTCGTCGTCGTGGATCAGCGGACCGCAGGTCTCGGCATCGATCGGCACCGCCATGAACTGCTCCACCTTGCCGCGTTCCTGTCCTTCCAGCGTGACGCGGAAGAGAGCGTCGTTGCGCTGGATGGTGCCGGGCTGCCCGTCGGTGGAGACCCACAGGTTTCCGGCCGAGTCGAAGGCCAGGTTGTCCGGGCAGGAGATCGGCTGCACCTGGTCGGCCGGGTAGCCGCTGAAGTAGACCGAATCGTCCACCGCCGGATCGCCCGCCACCAGGATCAGCTGCCAGGTGAACTCGGTGGAGGTCTGGTCACCGGCCTCGGTCATTTCGATGATGTGGCCGTGGCGGTTGTTGGCCCGGGGGTTGGGCTCGTCCACCTGCGCGCGGGTCCGGGCGGTGTTGTTGGTGCAGGCCATGTAGATCTTGCCGGTCGCCGGGTTGATCTCCACGTCCTCTGGGCGGTCCATCTTGGTGGCACCCATGGCGTCGGCGGCGAGCCGGGTGTACACCAGCACCTGGTCGATCCGCATGCCCGGCACCAGTGACTCGCCGTCGCGGGTCAGCTGGATCCAGTGCCCGGTGCCGTCGAACGCGCCGTCGGAGGGCAGCACCCCGGAGCCGTCGATCTGGTTCTGCGGGGAATTGCCCTTGAAGCTGGCCACGAAGAGGTCGCCCTCGGTCAGCAGGGTCATGTTGTGCTTCTTGTCGCCCTCGCGGTAGGTGCCCTTGGAGACGAACTTGTACAGGTAGTCGAAGCGCTCGTCGTCGCCGGAGTAGGACACCGCGTGGCCGGAGGCGGCGATGGTCACGTTGGCGCCCTCGTGCTTGAACCGTCCCAGGGCGGTGTGCTTGCGCGGGGTGGAGGTGGGATCGAACGGGTCCACCTCGACGATCCAGCCGAACCGGTTGTCTTCGTTCCTGCCCTCGGGCCGATCGGTGTCGAAGCGCGGCTCCGGGATGTGCCAGCCGCGCGACGGGTCGGCGCTGGTCAGGCCGTAGCGGCGCTGCTCGGCGGTCGGGGCGGACACCTTGAAGTACTGGTTGAAGTTCTCTTCGCCCGAGAGCACCGTCCCCCACGGGGTGGTGCCGCCGGCGCAGTTGTTCTGCGTCCCCAGCACGATGCGGCCGGTGGGATCGGCCTGCGTCTTCAGCAGGTCGGAGCCGGCGGCCGGGCCGGTCAGTTCATATTCGGTGTCCATCAGGAAGCGGCGGTTCAGCCTGGCCCCGCGGACGTAGGTCCACGGCTGGCCCTTGCCCTTGCGCTCCAGTTCCACGACGGACAGCCCGTGCGCGGCCATGGCTACCTCGCGCTGGCGTTCGACGGGCATGTCCGGCGGGAACATGATGCCCTCATTGGTGTACTCGTGGTTGGCGAACAGGACCGCACGCTTGCCGTTGCTACCCGGGATCTCGATGATGTCCAGGTAGTCGTTGTTGTAGCCGAACTGGCCCGACTGGGACTCCTTGGTCTGGTTCTCCGGATCGAATTCGGCGCTGTCGTGGAACAGGGGGTCGCCCCAGCGGATGACCGGATTCCAGTTGTAGCCCTTGGGTACCACGACGTCGTCCACGTTGTTGGGCACGGCCTTGATGCCGTCGAACTTCAGCTTGCTTGGGTTGCCGGGTCCGCGCCCGGGCTTGGCGGCCGGGGCCAGCCCAACCTGTTCCTCGGCGGCAGCCCCGCCGCCGAACATCAGCGCCAGCGCGCCGGCGCCGCCCAGCCCCATCATCCGGCGGCGGGAGTATTCAGCGGAGACGATGTCCCGGAAGTAGTTATTGTCCGAGGTGTTGCAGACGCCCTTGGCGCAGGCGTTGTCGCACTTGAGCGCGCAGGTCACGGCGCTGCGTTTTCCGGACACATGGCCCAGCATTGGCAGGTAGCGCTTCTTGGTTTCGGTCACGTTTTCACCTTCTGCATTGAACTGTCGGATCGTCCTCCAGTGTGCTGATCGAAGTCGACCGGCAGGCCGAGCAGTGGTGAATTTTCGGCCAACGGCAGGCAAAACACCTTGCCGGGCTGGGCCGGGACCGCGAGGCTTCGCGTTCTTCCAGGGCGAGGCAACGAGTTTCTTCACGGCTGGCCTCGGCATCAGAGGTGTCACCCGCAGAATCGGCTAGGCGCATTGCAGCGCCTGGTCAGAATGGGGGTGGTGCGTTGGGGTCGGTGTTGTCGTCGGGCAGTTCGATGCCGCCGAGCGTACGTTTTTGTGGTGCTTGGTCGCTGATGTCGCGGGCGGCGGCGCCGTCGGCTGCTTGTGTGGCGCCATCGTCGGTGTCTCCGCCTGCGCCTTTGGCGCCGCGGGTGTTGTCTTCGTTTTCGCCGGTGGCTGCCGCTTCCGTTTCCTTCGGCCGGGGCAGGAGGGTGTCCCAGCCCTCGTCCGGGTGGGTGGTCTTGCGGTGGCCGGTGCGCGTGGTCCACGTGATCTGACCGTGTGGGCCGGCCTCGGCCCGGGCGTGCCCGCCGGTCTTCGCCGCGTGGTGGGCGCTGCACAGGCACTGCAGGTTTTCCGGCACAGTTGGCCCACCGTCGTCCCACCCGCGGACATGGTCGATCTCGCAGTACCTGGCCGCGCGGCGGCAGCCGGGGAAGCGGCAGTGCCGGTCCCGGACACGGACCAGGCGTTTGAGCCATTCGGGCGGAATCCGCAGCTTCCGTGCGGCCGCGATCGCCTGGCCGTGGTCGTCGGTGAGCACCGGCAGCCAAGACCTGGCCAGCTGCGCCAGTTCCCGTCCCATGTCTGCCGGGATCGGGCCGTGCCCGGCCAAGTCCCCGGGCTCCTCGCCCAGTCCCAACAGCGTGGCCAGGGGCACCGTGACCAGCATCCCCAGCCCCGCACCACCACCACAGTTACCGCCGCCGGGTGCGGTCCGAGTACCTCCGCCGACCGGTGCCGGCGGAGGGGCCGCAACAGCGCCGTTCCCCACGGAGTCTTCAGCGAACCTGCCGCTTCCGCTGCCGGCTGGTGCCAATGCCGCGGCCGGTTCTGTCGGTGCCGCGGCCGGCTCCGGTACTGCCGGTCCCGCGTCTTCCGCCGTCGTAGTCTCCGCCCCGCCGGCCGGGAAGGTGCGGCCGGCCAGCATGAGGTCACAGAACACGTCGGCGCGCAGTTGGGGCAGGGTCCTGGTCTCCCCCGGGCCTTGGAGGGAGCGGGCCGTGGCCTGGAGCCGGTCGAAGACCAGATGCGCCTTGTCCGCGCCGGTGCGGATCCACAACTCGGCTATCCCGTCGTCCTGGTCGGTCAGCTGCACGTCGCGGGACTCGTTGGCCCGCCGGTGCCGCTGCGCCAGGGATTCCGGGTGCAGCCGGTCCCGCATCCGCCGGGCACGGGACCGCACGGTATCCAGTGTGACGTCCCCGGCGCCGGGCAGCACCGCGGCCTCGAAATCCTGCAGGCATTCGGCCGGCAGGTCCGCGCAGCCGCGGGCCAGCGCCTTCGCCCGCGGCAAGTCCAGGTCGCCGCGGCCCATCGCCTCGAGAGTGTCCGGCAGGTGCGTGCAGATCTGCCGGGCGTCGGCCAGCATGGCCCGCGCCGCCGCGTCACCGGTGCACAGGTGCGCCGAGATCTCTTGTGGCGCGAAGCGGGAAAAGCCTTCCGGGTCCCGGTCCCCGCCCGTCCCGGGACGCAGCCGGGCGAAGCGGTCCAACGCCTTCACCCGGCAGGACTGCACCCAGGCCTCCACCCGCGCCGCAGCCAAAAGATAATCCATGGTCTGCACGTCATTCAGTTCCGCCGGCTCCACGACCGCCAACAAACCGGCCAGCACGGCAGGCACCCCCACCCCACCCTCGGGCATCACAGGCTTACCATCGGCGTCCTCCGGCACCACGGGCAGACCTATCCCCTCCTTGGTGGTCCCGGCCGTCGGCTGTCCGGTGGCAGATCCCTGGGATACTCCGGGATCCTCGGGCATGGCTGGCTGCCCGCCGCCGGCGGCTTCGGTCGGTGAGGGAGTCTCTGCAGTGTCGGCCGCCGCGGCGGCGGCAGGCGCGCCAGGTTCAGCGGCCGCGGGAAAGAAACCGGCGCGATCAGGGCCGATACCATACCGCCGGAGCAGTGCCTCTGCCACCACGTGCTGCAGCAGCGCTTCCAGCAGGGAACTGTCCGGACGCGAAGGCACGCCAAGGTCCATCACCAGTCCCTGTCCCGGAACCGGGAACCGAAGCTCGTCGCCCTCGCCCTCCATACCCACACGCTACCGGCCGCCTCGGACAGTTTGAGGGCTTCGTTCTCATGCCAGCGGTGCAGGGAATCGAGAAGGCCAGACGGGCTCACCGCACGATTGAGCCGCGAATTCAGCCTCAAGCGAGCGGCATAGCGTGCGTAACCGGGCCTCAGCCCCTGAGGTTGCTGTAGGGGCTGCTTCCCGCAGCCCCGAAGCACGTCAGGAGCACAGGCGCTTCACTGCTCCAGCGGGCCCGCAGGCGAGGTCGATGGCGCTGCCAATCCCCCTGCTCTTTCGGCACGTCCCCCGGCCGCCGGGACGGTCCCCCTAGGGAGCCGTTCCCCCGACCCTCCGTCACGGCTCCAGCAGTCGGTAGGTCCGCGCCAGCCGTTCCAGCCACCATTGCCACCGGTCCTCCGGCGCCGCAAGACGATCCAAAAGGTCCGCGTCGGGCACCACGTCGCGCACCGGGAGGCGGCCGGCCACCGGCACGAGCGGTTCCGCCGCCACGTCCGCGTCCATCAGGGACACCGTCGCCAACCCGCAGGCAAAGGGAAGTTCCGGCAGCGCCGCCGCCAACGCCACGCCGGCACGGATTCCCACGGAGGAGTCCAAGGCGGAACTCACGACGGCGGGGAGCCCGGCTTGTGCGACGATCTCCAGCGCCCGCCGCACGCCCCCGAGGGGCTGCACCTTGACCACGATCAGGTCGGCGGCGTCTTCGCGGGCAACCCGCAGGGGGTCGGCGGCCTTGCGCACGCTTTCGTCGGCCGCGATCGGGGTGGCGATCCCGCGCCGCCGCAGCTCGGTCCGCACGGCGCGCAGCCCGGCGATGTCGGCGACAGGCTGCTCGGCGTACTCCAGCGAATACCCGGCCAGCCGGGTCAACGCCTCCACCGCCGCGGGCACATCCCAGCCGCCGTTGGCATCTACCCGGAGCGCAGCGTGCGGGGCTGCGGCACGCACCGCGGCGACGCGGGCCACGTCCTGGTCGATGTCCTGACCGGTTTCGGCAACCTTGATCTTCACCGTCTGCGCACCGTCGTAGCGGGCCAACACGCCGGGTACCTCCGCCGGCGCCACCGCGGGCACCGTGGCGTTGACGGGGACGCTGTCCCGGACCGGGGTCGGGAAACCCCGCCAGCCCGCCTCCACCGCGGCCGCCAGCCACGCGGCGGCTTCGTCGTCGTCGTACTCAAGAAAGGGCGAGAACTCCGCCCAGCCAGCCGGGCCCTCCAACAGCAGCACCTCGCGCTGCATCACCCCGCGAAAGCGGACTTTCATCGGCAGCGACACCGCGCGTGCGGTGGCGAGCAGGTCGGCGAGGTCGGGGAGCTCCGGCCGGTCGGAAAGCCCGGGAACATCGGGAATCTGGTGCGGTGTCATCACCTCCAACTGTACGGCGGCCGCCCTTCCCGGAAGCTGTCAGCATTGTGTGCGACCCTAGAATCGATGACTCCGCAGCGTTCCCGTGTCCGCTCCCGGCCCGCGCCTAGCCGTCCGGCGGCGCACGCTCCTGCCCTGTTCTGGCTGGGAGCGCTGTTGTGCGCGGGAGCCTTTGTGCTGAACTACTACGCCTTCGTCCGCACCACTACCGGGCAGTTCGCCGACGAATCGGCTTGGGCGGAGGCGGACTCCGGCTGGCGGCTGGGCCGCGGCGTTTTCCTGGACTTCCTGGATTTGCTGCCGGATATCTCCGTCGCCGTGGCGGCCGTCGTGCTGCTGGTGGCGGCCTTGGTACGACGCCGGTGGGGGCCGGCGGTGGTCGGTGTCGGTGTGGTCGCGGCGTCGGCGGCGACGACGTGGATCCTGAAGAACCTTGTTCTGGACCGGCCCGACCGCGGCGTGCCCACGCTGGAACACAATTCGCTGCCGTCGGGGCACACCACCATCGCCACCGCTGCGGCCCTGGCCATTTTCCTGGTGGTCTCGCCCCGCTGGCGGCCGTTCGCTGCGGCCGCGGGCGGTTTGTATGCCGTGCTGGCCGGTGCCGCTACCTTGATCAACGGCTGGCACCGCCCGGCGGACGTGGTGGCGGCCTTTTTGGTGGCCGGCTTTTGGGTGCTGGCCGCCGGCCCGGTCGTGCTGCGGCGCGGCAGCGACTGGAACATCTGGTCCGGCTACGGCAGCTTCTGGGCGGCGTCCGCGTGGTGGCCGCGGCTGTGCTGGCTGCTGGCCGTTCTGGGCATCGGCGCCGCCGCGGGACTCTACCTGCTGGCGCAACAGGCCGGCGCGGCACCCGTCCCCGGCACCGGCAGGCTCCCGTTGTTTTTCTGGGCCGGCATGGGCCTGATCACCGGCACCGGGATGCTGCTCAGCGCCCTGCTGACCTGGCTGTTCGGCCTCCAGTCGCGCCGGCATTAGGCCACGCGTGGGAACGGCAGCGGCGGCCGGGCTCGGGGCCGGCCGGCGGGCGGGGCCCCGGAGCATTGGCAGCGGCCGCGCTCAAGCATTGCTCAGCGCCCGGGCCCGGAGCGTTGCCAGCACAGGATGGCGGTGGCAGTGTGATCCCATGGCCATCGAGGTGCGTCCGGCAACGGTCTTCGGCGATGTGAAAGCCATGCTGGGGCCAAAGCGCGCCGATGCCAACGTCTGCTGGTGCCTCAGCTACCGCCTTCCGTCGAAAGACAACGCCTCGCTGCGGGGCGAGGATCGAGCGGCCTTCGTCGAGCGCTTGTGCGGGCAGGACCCGCCGCCGGGGGTGCTCGCCTACGACGGCGACGAGGTGGTTGGCTGGGCCGCCGTGCATCCCCGGGCGGACACGGCCTTCGCGCGCAACCGAAAGATCCCGCACGTGGACGACGTCGATGTGTGGTCGGCGTGGTGCATCCGGGTGCGGCCGGGGCATCGCGGCAAGGGGATCTCGCACCATCTGCTCGCGGGCGCCGTCGACTTGGCGCGCCGGCACGATGCCCCCGCGATTGAGGGCTACCCGGTCGACAACGAGGGCAAGAAGGTCGACCTGACCATGGCCTACGTCGGCACTCGAAGGCTCTTCGAACAGGCCGGCTTCACGAAGGCGGCAGACACCGACTCGGTGATAAACGGGTTCCCGCGCGTGCTCATGCGGCTGGAACTGGGCTGACGCACGCCTTTCCGACGCCGCCCCCCGCATCCGCATCCGCTCCTTTCCGACGCCGCGCCCCCGCTCGCCGCCGCCACTCCCCTTACCGGTTGGCGGTGAGGCGCTGCAGCAGGGCGCGGGACTGCACGGGCCCGTAGGGCAGGATCGGGATGGCCTTGGTGGAGTCCGCGGGAGTGTCGCGGCTGGCCTGTTCCCCCATCCGGACGGCCAGGGTCATGGTCTCGCACATGTTCTTCACGAAAGCGTCGCTGACGGTCTGGCCGTGGCCGGGCACCAGCACGTCGTACTCGTGCCGCAGCCCGGAGATCCGGCGCAGCGCTTCCACCCAGTCTCGCGGGTAGGAATCTTCGAAGGCGGGCGGGGCACCCTGCTCCACCAGATCGCCGGCAAAAAGCGTGGTGGGCGAACCGACCAGCAGGTCACCGTCGGTGTGGCCGCGGCCCAGATGGAAGAGCTTGACGCTGACCTCGCCCAGGTCGACGGTGGTTTCCGTGTCCACCAGCTTGTTGGGCATCTTGATCCCGGTATGCTCCCCGTCGCCGGCCGCCATTTCGGGTTCCGTTTCCCCGACTGCCTCGCGCTGGAGAACGCCGTTCTCTGCGACGTCGTGCGCGCAATTGCGGTGGGCGTAAAAGTCCTGCACGCCCTGGGCCGCGAAGTAGGCGTTGCCAAAGACGTGGTCAAAGTGGAAATGCGTGTTCACGACGACGAGCGGCAGCTTGGTCAGCGCGCGTACGGCCGCGTAGATCCGCCGTGCCTGCCGCGGCCCGGCACCGGTATCCACCACCAAGGCCTTGTTCCTGCCGACGACCAGCCCGGAGTTCAACAGATACTCCCGGGTCTTGATCACGTAATTGCCGGGTGCCACCTGCACACATTCCGCGAGCTCCCCGGGCATGTCCCCCGGCCCTCCGGCCTTGTCCTCTGATCGGGCGGCATCGCTCATCCGGGTCGTCACCCTCCGTCGCGTCGAACACCGGCCGCGCAGACGGCGCAGCCTGATCCTGCCACGGTACCGTGCCGACCACTCCGGCACACCCAGCCACCAGACCGCGGCCGACTGGCTGCGGCCTCCTGGCGAGCGTCCCGCGCTAGAGTTCGTGAACGGAGCGAAGCACCTCGCGCACCTCGCCGAACGGCACGGAGTCGTCGACGTACGCCTGCACATGCTTGGAGCCCATGCCACGGACCATCACGCCGTGTTCCCCTTCGGCAGCCGACTCGAGGAACACCGGCCGCAGCGCCTCGGCATGGTGTGCAGACAGGCGGGAGAGGTACTTTTTGTACGCCTCTGGCAGAGTGACCATGCCCTAAGGGTAGCGCCGGCGGGACGGGCCAGCTAGGGATAAATTCGGGCTGCCGCCGGCCGGTCGGGCGCCGGCCGGCGGGGAGCTGCTACAGGTCGGCGAGGACGCTGCCGGGGTTTTCGATCGCGTCCGCCACGTAGCGCAGGAAACCGCCCGCGATGCCGCCGTCGCAGACGCGGTGGTCGAAGGCCAGCACCAGTTCGGTCACCTTCCGGACCGCCAGCTGTCCGTTTACCACCCACGGCTTGTCGATGATCCGGCCGACGCCGAGGATCGCCACCTCCGGGTAGTTGATGATGGCGGCGCTGCCGTCCACGCCGAACACGCCGTAGTTGTTCAGCGTGAAGGTGCCCCTGGTCAGCTCGGCCGGCGTGGCCTTGCCGTCGCGGGCGACGGCGGTGAGCCGCCTGATCTCGGTATCCAGCTGCCGGGCGCTGAGCCTGTCGGCGTTGCGTACGCTGGGCACCATCAGACCGCGGTCGGTCTGGGCGGCGAAGCCGAGGTTCACGCCGTCGAAGCCGACGATCTCCTCGCCTTCCACCCGGGTGTTCAACTCCGGATATTTGGCCAGGCCGGCCAGCACGAACCGCGCGATGAAGGCCAGCAGCCCCGGGGTGTTCTCCGGGTCGCGGCGCTTGAGGTCGGCGCGCATCTGCAGCAGGGCGGTGGCGTCCACGTCCACCCAGACGGTGGCCTCGGGGATTTCGCTGCGGCTGCGCGACATCGCCTGAGCCACGGTCTTCCGCACGCCCTTCATCGGGGTGCGGGTGGCGATGCCCAGGCCGGTACGGGCGTCGGTATCGGCGGCACCCGCCGTGCGACCCTCCGCCGGGGCTCCGGCGACACCGGTGGCGGGGGCCGCGGCTTCGGCCATTGCGCCGGCGGGGGCCGGGGCTCCGGCTAGCGCGGCCTCCACGTCCTTGCGCAGCACCATGCCGTCCGGGCCCGTGCCGGCGATGTCGGTCAAGCGGAGACCCGAGTCGCGGGCCAGCTTGCGGACCAGGGGCGAGATGACCAGCGGGGCCCGTCCGCTCGCGGCCGGCACGGGTTCCTCCTGCGTTGCCGCGGTCGTCGGAGCTACCGCCGGGGACGCCACCGCCGTCGGGGAGGCCACCACCGCCGGGGCGGCCACCGGGAGGGTCGCCACGGCAACGCGGCCGGTCTTCGGTTTCCGGGTGCGCTTGGACCCGGCCGACCCGCCGGGTGTGCCGTAGCCGATCAGCACGTTGCCGGAGCCCGATTCGGCCGGCTCCTGGATGCCGGCGCGCTCCTCCCTCCGGTAGGCCTCGCCGTCGGGATGGCCGGCGCCTGGCCCCGCGCGGTCCGGGTCGGGAGCGTCTCCCGCCGCGACCGCGGCGGCAGCCTCCCCCGCCCGGGGGGCCTGCGGCGCGGCAGCCTGGGCGCCGTCGTCGTGCACGTAGCCCGGCGCGTCGACGGAGATGAGGGGCTTGCCCACGTCCAGGGTGTCGCCGGCCGCGCCGTGCAGCACAGCGACGGTCCCCGCGAACGGGCTGGGCACCTCCACCATGGACTTGGCGGTCTCCACTTCGGCGACCGGCTGGTCCACGCGGATCTCGTCGCCGACCTTGACCAGCCAGTTGACCAGCTCGGCCTCGGTCAGGCCCTCGCCGAGGTCGGGCAGTTTGAATACCTGTCGCGACATGGCTACGCGTCCTCCCACTGAAGTTCATCCACCGCGTCCAGGATGCGGTCCACGCTGGGCAGGTAGTGCCGCTCCAGCTTCGGCGCGGGATACGGAATATCGAAACCGGTCACGCGCAGCACCGGGGCGGCCAGCGAGTGGAAGCAGCGCTCCTGCACGCGCGCCACGATCTCGGAGGCGACGGACGCGAAGCCGGGGGCTTCGGCGACGACCACGGCGCGGCCGGTTTTCCGCACCGACGCCATCACGGTTTCATCGTCGAACGGCACGATCGACCGGATATCAATGACCTCCAGCGAGCGCCCCTCCTCGGCGGCGGCCGCGGCGGCCTGCATGACGGTGGGCACGGACGGACCGTAGGTAATCAGTGTGGCGTCGGTTCCCTGGCGGGCGACCACGGCGCGCCCGATGCCCGACCCTGAGGTTCCGGCCTGCCCCGCTCCGGATCCCTGCGCGATCGCGGGGGCGGCCCACTGTGACTGCAGCGCTTCGAGGTCCAGCTGCTCCTTGGAGAAGTAGAGCTTCTTCGGCTCCAGGAACACCACGGGATCCGGGAAGCGGATGGCTTCGCGAAGCATGGTGTAGGCGTCCTCCACCGTGGCCGGCGCCACCACGGTCAGGCCCGGCGTGTGCGCGTAGTAGGACTCCGAGGAGTCGCAGTGGTGCTCCACTCCCCCGATCCCGCCGGCATACGGAATCCGGATCACCATCGGCAGCTTGACCCTGCCGCGGGTCCGGTTGGGCATCTTGGCCACGTGCGAGACCACCTGCTCGAACGCCGGGTAGGCGAACGCGTCGAACTGCATCTCCACCACCGGGCGGAGGCCGTTCATCGCCATGCCGATCGCCATGCCCATGATGCCGGATTCGGCCAGCGGGGTGTCGAAGCAGCGTTCCTCGCCGAACCGCTTGGTGAGGCCGTCGGTGATGCGGAAGACGCCGCCCAGCGGGCCTACGTCTTCACCGAAGACGACGACGGAGCGGTCGGCTTCCATCTCATCGGCCAGGGCCGTGTTCAGCGCCTTGGCGAACGTCATTGTTGTGCTCATGCTGTGTCCTTTTAGTCGGCGGCGGCGCTCAGGCCGACTCGCGCGAGAGCTCGTCGCGGAGCATGGCGGCCTGCTCGCGCAGCTGGCTGGTCTTTTCGGTGTAGACGAAGCGGAACAGGTCCTCCGGGTCCACGTCGGTCTCGGCGTTGAGTCCGTCGCGCATCTGCGCGGCCACGGTTTCCGCCCGCTCGGCGATTTCCTCTTCGAGGGCCTCGTCCAGGACGTGCAGTTCCTTGAGGTATGTCCGCAGGCGCACCAGCGGGTCCTTCGGCGCCCACTCGGCCACTTCGTCGTCGGTGCGGTAGCGGGTGGCGTCGTCGGCGTTGGTGTGCGACTGCATCCGGTACGTGTGTGCCTCGACCAGGGCGGGGCCGCCGCCGTCGCGGGCGCGGGTCACGGCCTTGCCGAGCACGGACAGCAACGCGGCGGTGTCGTTGCCGTCCACCCGCTCGCCCGGCATGCCGTAGCCGATGGCCTTGTGCGCCAGCGACGGCGCCACGGTTTGCTTATTGAGCGGGACGGAGATGGCGTACTGGTTGTTCTGCACGAAGAACACGACCGGGAGGTGGAACACGGCGGCGAAGTTCAGCGCCTCGTGGAAGTCGCCCTCGCTGGTCGCCCCGTCACCGCAGAGGGCGACGACGACGGTGTCCTCGCCCTTGAGTTTGGCGGCGTGGGCGACGCCGACGGCGTGCAGCAGCTGGGTGGCCAGCGGCGTGGCCTGGATCGACACCTTGTGCTCGTAGGGATCGTAGCCGCCGTGCCAGTCGCCCTGCAGCAGGGTCAGGGTCTGCACCGGGTCGACGCCCTTGGCGATCACGGCGACGGTGTCGCGGTACGTGGGGAACAGCCAGTCGTCCCGGCCCAGGCACAGGGCCGCCGCCACCTGGCAGGCCTCCTGCCCGTGCGATGAGGGGTAGACGGCCAGCCTGCCCTGGCGGACCAGGGCGTTGGCCTGGTCGTTGACGCGGCGGCCGACCACCAGTTCGCGGTAGGCGCCCAGCAGGGCTTCGCCGTCGGGCAGCGGGTACTTGTCGTTGTGCACGTGTCGGCCGTCCGGGTCCACCAGCTGCACGGGCTGCACGGAGGGCAGCATGTAGGCCTCGGCGGTGACCTGATCATCCATGCCGGGGCGGCCGGACGGGTCGGACATCGATCCCTCGATCGGGTTACCGGTTGAGATGGTCATGGTGTCTCCATTCGAATCCTGGTCGGCGGGCGCCGTTGCCTGCCGCCCCGCATGGCGCGGGCGGCCCTGGTGAAGAAACTGTGTAGCTTTAGTATGGATTCGGCTACTTTTCGTATCCACTTGTGCCGGAAAACGTGGATTATCTGCTTGTCTGACCGTAGTCTTGGAGACGAATTGTTAATGTGAGCTGGATAACCCCGCGAGGTGTAGACAGATGGCCAACGGTGCCGCCGCAAAGGTCCCGCAGCTGGACGAGATCGACCGCCGGATCCTGGCGGAGCTGACCCGGGATGGCCGGCTGTCCGTGACCGCGGTCGCCGAAAACGTGCACATCTCCCGCGCCCACGCCTACTCGCGCATCGCCCGGCTGACCGAGGCGGGCGTGCTGACCAAGTTCACGGCGTTGGTGGACCCGATTAAGGCGGGACTGAAGGCATCCGCCTACGTGACCCTGAAGCTGCGCCAGCACTCCTGGCGCGAGCTGCGCGAGGCCCTGCGCGCCATCCCCGAGGTGCACCACATCGCCCTGGTCGGCGGGAACTTCGATGTCATCCTGCTGGTCCGTGCCGTGGACAACGTGGACCTGCGCCGGGTCATCTTTGACCAGATCCAGTCCATGCCCGGCATCCTCGACACCCAGACCTTCCTGGTATTCGAGGACCTCGACACCCGCTGAACCGGCCGGCGGGCCACCGGGACATGCCGCCGGCCCGCAGGTCCCGACGCCCTGCCGGCGCGCTCAGCCGCCGTTCCCGCCCGGGGGCGCCGCGACTTCGTTCATGTTGCCCGTCTCGACCCCGCCCGCCCGCTCATATACCAGCGCCACCGCGCCCTTCTCGAAGGAGCGGGCGGGGCCGGCGAGGCGGAAGGATGCCGGGATGGTGCCGGCGCCGAAGAGGCGCTTCCCGCTGCCCACCGTGAGCGGATACAGAAAGAGGTTGAGGCGGCCGACCACGTCCTCGGTGAACAACGACTGCAACAGGTCGCCGCTGCCGAACACGTGCACCTCGTCGTGCCGCTCGCGAAGGTGGGCGGCCGCCATCGCATCGTGCAACGCGGTGGTGCCCGCCCAGGCGGGCTCGGTGAGCGTGGTCGACACGACGTACTTCGGCACCGCGTTGAACTTCACCGCGATCGGAGAGTCCTCGCCGGCATTGGGCCAGTAGGACGCGAAGATGTCGTAGGTCTTCCGCCCGAGCAGCAGCGCGTCGATCCGGTCGATGACCTCCCCGATCGCCTCGCCGGATGCTTCGTCGAAGAACGGCGCCTGCCAGCCGCCGTAGTCGAAGCCGCCCTCCGGGTCCTCGTCGGCCGCGCCCGGCGACTGGTACACGCCGTCGAGGGTGAGGAACATGTTGGCCACGATGATGCCCATGGGTCTTCCCTCCCGGCGCGTAACACCGCTGCCGACGCGCCGCCTTCATCCTGCCCGCGGGCCGGGAGGGTTGTCCAGACCCGGACGCCTCGGCAGGCCACCGGCGGCGCTTTCGGGGAGTCAGGGCCGAAAGCGGCCCGGCTGCACCAGGTTCTGCGGCGCCCGGCCGGCTGCGACCGCCGCCAGTTGATTCTTCAGGAGCCGGACGATCCGCGGTTCGAATGCCGTGGTGTCGCCGCCCAGATGAGGGGTGATCAGCGCGTTGCCGGCCCGCCACAGCGGGTGGTCCGGCGGCAGCGGTTCGGGATCGGTGACGTCCAACGCGCACCTCAGCCGGCCGGAGACGACTTCCGCGGTCAGGGCGGCCGTGTCGACCACCGCCCCGCGCGCGACGTTGACCACCAGAGCACCATCCGGGAGGGCCGCCAGCACCGCCGCATCGATCAAGCCGCGGGTGGCTTCCGTCAGCGGTGTGATGAGGATCAGGACCTCGTGGGACGCGGCCAACTCGGTCAACTCGTCCGTGCCGTGGACGTGGCCGTCGCCGTCGTCCCGGGCCCGGGTCCCCACCCGGGTCAGCTGAACGTCGAAGGGCTCCAGGCGCCGCGCGATTTCCCGGCCGATGCCGCCCACGCCGACGAGCAGCACCTTACGGTCCGCCAGCGACGGCCGTCGCACGTGGCGCCACCGGCCCTCGGGCTGGTCCCGGCGCGGCGACGTCGATCCCGCGCAAGGAGGCAAGCACGAGCCCGACGGCGAGTTCGGCGGTGGCCGCGGCGTGCACTCCCGCCGCGCTGGCGATGGCGACGTCCGGTCCGACGACGGCTGCTATCCCGTCAACCCCGGTGGTTTGGGCCTGCACGAGCTTCAGGTTCGCCAGCTTCGGCAGGCGGGCGACGGCCCGGGACATGTCCGGGTACGGCAGCACCACGGCCTCGATCTGTTCGGGCCGGACGTCCTCGGGGTCGCCGTCGAAATCCCAATAGACGGTGCGGATCCCTGCGGGCAGGGGTTCCAAGGCGGCCATCAGGTCCCGGTCGGGGCAGGCGACGGTGGTGACGGCAGGCGGGGCGGCGTTCATGTGACTCCTGGAGCAGAGGCCGGCAGCCCGGCAGCGCGAACGGGCTTCGCCTGGAAGCCTACCGTTCGTCCGCGCGGGCACAGGCTCATCGCGCGGCCGATACCGCGCGGCACCAACCGTGCGGCATCGGGCTAGCCGCGCGGCACCGGCCTCGGCCCGCCGTCAGCCCTTGAAGACCGGCTTGCGCTTCTCCTGGAAGGCCTTGAAGCCTTCGGCATAGTCGTCGCTCTTGCACAGCCGGCCCTGCGCGGCGTTTTCCTCTTCGGTGGCCAGCCACAGGCCCAGCCGCTGGTCACGGATGTTCGCCACCAGCTCCTTGGACGCGCGGAACGCGCCGGTGGCGCCCTGGGCCACCTTGCCCACGATGCCGCGGGTGGTCTCCAGCAGTTCGTCCGCCGGCATGGCCCGGCTGAACAGCCCGGCCCTTACCGCTTCCTCGCCGCTCATCAGCTCGGCGGTATAGATCAGGTCCAGCGTGCGGTGCGCACCGAGCCGCTCGGTGAACAGCCAGTGCCCGCCCGAATCCAGGGTGGCCCCCAGGTTGGCGAACGGCGAGCCGATCTTGGCGCTGTCGGCCACGTACACCACATCGGTGGCGATCAGCAGGCCGAGCCCGACGCCGAGCGCCGCCCCCTGCGCGGCGGCGAAGGTCGGCGCGGGGAACTCCGCCATCTTCCGCAGCACCGGGGTGACGACGCCGGACAGGTAACCGTAGGCATCGTCGGTGGCCGGGTCCACCGCGGAGATGTCGCGGCCGGCGCAGAAGCCGCGGCCCTCGCCGCGGAGCAGCAGCGCCCGTACGCCGGCGGTGGCGGCGTCGTCGTACGCCTTGCCCAGGTCATGGACCGCCTGTTCGTCCAGCGCATTCATCTTGCCCGGTGCGTTGAGCACCACTTCGGCGATGTTGTCCTGGATGGACAGCTCAATCATGCTCATGGGACTCCTTCGGGGTCGGTGCTGTTAAAGATCGGTCAGGCGTCGTAGTCGACGGTGATTTCGTCGCCGGTGGGGTGGGTCTGGCAGGTCAGCACGTAGCCGCGCTCGATCTCGTCCGGTTCCAGCGCGTAGTTCTCCTCCATGGTGAACGTGCCGGAGACCACCTTGGCGCGGCAGGTGCCGCACACCCCGCCGGCGCAGGCGAAGGGAACGTCCGGGCGGACGCGCAGCGCGGCGTTGAGCACCGACTCCCGGGCATGCTTGGGCGAAGCGACCGTGCCGGAGAGCCCGTCCAGCCTGAAGTTGATCTCGTAGTTGTCCGCGCTGGGGTTGAGCTGCACCGGCCGGCCGATGTTGCCCTGCGGTTTGGTCGGCTCGCCGGTGCTGAACAGCTCGAAGCGGATCTTCTCGGCCGGCACGCCGCGTTCGGCCAGGGTGTCGCGGCACAGCTGCACCAGTTCGTAGGGGCCGCAGAGGAACCATTCGTCCACGTCGTCGGTGCGGAGCACGTTGTCGAACAGGCTGGTCAGCTTCTCGGCGTCGATCCTGCCGGAGAGCAGCGGCGAAATGCGCTGTTCGCGGGAGAGCACGTGGTGCAGCGCGAAGCGGGTGGGGTATTTGTCCTTCAGGTCGGCCAGTTCCTCCACGAACATGACGTCCATGGCGGCCTTGTTCGCGTAGACCAGGTCGAACCGGACGCTGTCGCTGGCGGCCAGCACGGTCCGCGCGATCGAGATCACCGGCGTGATGCCGGACCCGGCGGCGAACGCCACGAAGGTGGCCCCGGCGTCGGCGTTGATCTGTTCGGGGTGGTTGATCTCCGTCATCTGGTGCTTGGAGATGAACGCACCGGTGGGGCTCATGACGTCCAGGACGTCCCCGGCCTTGAGGTGGTCGTTGGCCCAGTTCGAGAACAATCCGCCGATGTCGCGTTTGATCGCCACCCGGATTTCGCCCGGCTTCGGCTCGGCGCAGATGGAGTAACTGCGCCGGATTTCCTGGCCTTCGAGCGTGGTGCGCAGCGCCACGTACTGGCCGGGCACGTAATCGTACTGGCCGTGCAGTTCCTCCGGCACCTCGAATGTGACCTCGACGGCTTCGTCCGTGAGCTTGCGGACCTCGGCGACGGTCAGCGGGTGGAAGGTGGCGCGGCGCTTGACGGCCGTGGCCTCCGGGGTGGAAGTAGTCATCTAGAGCACCTTGAAGTAGTCGAAGGGTTCATGGCAGTCGTTGCACTGGTACAGCGCCTTGCACGACGTGGAGCCGTAGCGGGACAGCTCGCGGGTGTTGAGGGAATCGCAGCGCGGGCACTTGACGCTCAGGCCCAGCCTGACCGGTCCGGTGCGGACCGGCGCCATGCCAGACGGCGGGGCGATGCCGTACTCGTTCAGCTTGGCCTTGCCCTCGGCGGTCATCCAGTCCGTGGTCCAGGCCGGGGCCAGCACCTGCTTCACCCGGACGTCGGCGTAGCCCTCGGACGCCAGCGCGGCGACGACGTCGTCGCGGATGGCGTCCATGGCCGGGCAGCCGGAGTAGGTCGGGGTGATGGTCACCTCGACGACCGGCCGCCCGCCGTCGTCCGTTTCATCCAGCACCGACACGGACCGCAGGATGCCCAGGTCCTCGATGCTCAGCACGGGGATCTCCGGGTCACAGACGGTGGCCGCGACGTCCCAGACGCGCGCCGCTTCGGTTCCTGCCGGCCGTTGGGCCGTATTGGTGGACATGAATAGCTCCGTTACTCCGATGACCGGCCTGGTTACCAGGTGGCGCCGGGGTGTTCGCGGGCCAGCACCTGCATCTCAGCCAGCAGGTAGCCCAGGTGTTCACTGTGTTTGACGCGGGTCTTGTCCGTCATGGCGGGCTGGACGTCCGGGACCTCCAGGGTCGCCTCCGCGAAGACGTCCGCGATGAAGGCGTCGAAGCCTTCGCGCAGTTCCGAGGGCCGCACGGCGATGCCGGGCAGCCGGTCGATCAGCTCATCATCCAGGAACAACTGCTCCACGTACGGCCAGATGGAGAGGAAGCCGGCGGCGATGCGCCGGTGCGACTCTTCCGTGCCGTCGCCCAGGCGCAGCGTCCACTGCGCCGCGTGGTCGCGGTGGTAGTCCACTTCCTTCAGCGCCTTGGCCGCGATGGCCGCCAGGGTCTCGTCCTGTGAATCGACCAGCCGCGAGTACAGCTCGTGCTGGTACGTGGCGATGACCAGCTGGCGGGCGATCGTCCTGCCGAAGTCGCCGTTGGGCTGTTCGACGAGGTAGCTGGAGCGGAATTCGTTCTCCCCGCGCCAGTAAGCCAGGTCGTCTTCGGACTTGCCCCAGGCGGAGCCGGCGTAGGTCAGGAACGACCGGGCGTGGCCGATCTGGTCCAGCGCGATGTTGGCGAGCGCGACGTCCTCTTCCAGCTCCGGCGCGCGGGAGATCCACCAGCCCAGCCGCTGGGCCAGGATCAGGGCGTCGTCGCCGAGGCGCAACGCGTACTCGCCGACGTCGTGGCTGGCCTTCGTGCCTTCGGTCACCTGCGCGGCAATGTCCTCCGGGCGCAGGGCGTTGCCCGGCGTGATCCGGGTGGCGCTTTCGCCGCTCACAGGTGCTTCACCCCTTCGCTCTTCGTGTAGTACGTGGCATGGCGGTAGTCCTTGCCCTTGGGCGATTCGAAGAACTCGCCCTTCGCGTCAGGATCGCTGGCCACGATGGCCGACGCCGGCACCACCCAGAGGGAGACGCCTTCGTTGCGCCTAGTGTAAAGATCCCGCGCGTTGCGCACGGCCATCTCGGCGTCCGGGGCGTGCAGCGAACCGGCGTGCACGTGGGAGAGCCCGCGCGAGGAGCGGACGAATACTTCCCACAGCGGCCAGGGCTGCTTGTCGGACGACGCGGCTTCCGCCGTCGCCGTCTCCACGGGTCGGGCCATTGCGGTCTGGTCTCCAGTTGCCATTCAGGCCACCTGTGCTTTCTGTGCCTTCTTGTCCGCGTAGGCGGCTGCTGCTTCGCGCACCCAGGCGCCGTTCTCGTGTGCCTCGCGGCGGCGTTCCATCCGCTGCGCGTTGCAGGGGCCGCGGCCGGCGAGGACTTCGTAGAATTCGTCCCAGTTGAGTTCGCCGTGCTCCCACATGCCGGTTTCCTCGTTGTAGCGGATTTTGTCATCGGGCAGGGTCAGGCCCAGGACCTTGACCTGTTCCTGGATCATCCCCACGAACCGCGAGCGCAGCTCGTCGTTGGAGAAGCGCTTGATGTTCCAGGCCATCGACTGCTGCGAGTTGGGGGAGTCGGTGTCCGTGGGGCCGAACATCATCAGCGCCGGGGCGTAGAAGCGGTTGACCGCGTCCTGGGCCATCTGCTTCTGCGCCGGGGTGCCGTTGGCCAGTTCCAGCAGGATCTCGAAGCCCTGCCGCTGGTGGAAGGACTCTTCCTTGCAGATCCGTACCATGGCCCGGCCGTAGGGGCCGTAGGAGGCCCGGCACAGCGGCACCTGGTTGGCGATCGCGGCGCCGTCGACGAGCCAGCCGATGGCCCCCATGTCCGCCCAGCTGTTGGCCGGGTAGTTGAAGATCGAGGAGTACTTGGCCTTGCCCTCGAGCAGCTGCTGGTTGAGGACGTGCCGGGGCGTGCCCAGGGTCTCGGTGGCGGAGTAGAGGTACAGGCCGTGGCCGGCCTCGTCCTGCACCTTGGCCATCAGGATGGCCTTGCGCTTCAGGCTGGGCGCGCGGGTAATCCAGTTCGCCTCCGGCTGCATGCCGATGATCTCGGAGTGCGCGTGCTGGGACATCTGGCGGACCAGTGTCTTGCGGTACTTCTCCGGCATCCAGTCGGCCGGCTCGATCCGGGAGTCCTCGGCAATGATCTTGTCAAAGTAGGCCTTCCCGGCCTCGTCCTCGGGGGACGGCACGGCGTGCAACTGGGAGTCGCCGGCCTGGGTCTGCGTTGCCACGATGGTCACCTCACTGTACGAAATCCGGCCGCGAAATAATTACCGACCGTTCGTTCAGGATATAGCGCATTTTCCGCAACCGTCAAGGCCAAGGGCGGCCGTCAGGGATCAGCCGGGATCAACTTCCGGCCCGGTGCTTCCACCCTCAGCCGAACCCGTCCGGCGGGGCGGGCGGGCTCTATATATTGGTGGCATGACGCACAGCCCCGCCGAAACCGTCCCCGCCTCCTCCCCCGCAGCCCTGCCGGAACCGCCGTCGCCCCGCAAGGTTCCCGTCGAGCGCTCCCATCACGGCGACGTCTTCGTGGACAACTATGAGTGGCTGCGGGACAAGGAGAGCCCGGAGGTGGTTGCGCACCTGGAGGCGGAGAACGCCTACACGGCGGCGGTCACCGGGCACCAGCAGCCGTTGCGCGAGGCCATTTTCAATGAAATCAAGAACCGCACCCAGGAAACGGACCTGTCGGTTCCGGTCCGCAAGGACGGCTGGTGGTACTACGGCCGGATGGAAGAGGGCAAGCAGTACGGCATCCAGTGCCGGGTCCGGGCCGCGGACACCGGCGACCGGGCAGCCGATTGGACTCCCCCGCAGGTCGACGCCGGCCGGCCGGTGCCCGGCGAGCAGGTGCTGCTGGACGGCAATGCCGAGGCCGAGGGCAAGCCGTTCTTTTCGCTGGGCGGCTCTGCCGTGACCGTAGACGGCAGCCTCTACGCCTACGCCGCCGACTTCGCCGGCGACGAGCGCTTCACCCTGAGGATCAAGGACCTGGACACCGGCGACCTGTTGGACGACGTCGTGGAGAACGTCTTCTACTCGTTGGCGTTCGATCCCGACGGCAGCCGCGTGTTCTACACGGTGGTCGACGAGTCCTGGCGCCCGTTCCAGATCAAGGCGCACACCATCGGCACACCGGCGGCCTCCGACGTCGTGATTTACCAGGAAGACGACCCGGCCATGTGGATGGGGTTCGAGCTGTCCTCCGACCGCCGGCATTTGGTGATCGGGATCGGCTGTTCCGAATACTCCGAGACGCGCCTGCTGGACTTCGCCGCCCCGGAAGCCGGGCTGCGGACGCTCATCCCGCGCGGCGAGCGGGTACTGTACGACGCCGAGCCGTTCCTGCTGGACGGTGCCGAGAAGGTGCTGCTGACCCACAACAAGGACGCGGTGAACTCGATGGTCTCGCTGGCGGACCTCGCGGAGTTCTCCAAGCCCCTGGCCGAGCAGCACTGGGACACAGTGGTGGAGCACGACGACGCCGTGCGGGTCAATGGTGCCGGGGTGACCGCCACCCATATGGTGCTGTCCATCCGCCAGGACACCATCGAGCGCGTGCAGGTGCTGCCCCTGGCCGGTTTGGGCACGGCCGCGCAGGCTGCCCCGGCGGAGCCGGCATTCGACGAGGAATTGTTCACCGCCGGCGTCGGCGGATCCGATTACGAGGCACCGGTGATCCGGCTGGCCTACACCTCGTTCCTGACGCCGCCGCGGATCTACGACTACGAGCTGGCCACCGGCACGCTGCACCTGCGCAAGGAAACGCCGGTGCTCGGCGGCTACGACCCGGCGGACTACGTGGCCGGGCGGGAGTGGGCGGCCGCGGCGGACGGCACGAGGATTCCGCTGTCGGTGGTCCGCAAGGCCTCGGTGCGGCGTGACGGCAGCAACCCGGCGCTGGTCTACGCCTACGGCAGCTACGAGGTGAGCATGGACCCGGCGTTCAGCACGGCGCGGCTGTCGCTGCTGGACCGCGGCGTGGTTTACGTGGTGGCGCACGTCCGCGGCGGCGGCGAGATGGGCCGGCACTGGTACGAGGACGGCAAGAAGCTGCGCAAGAAGAACACCTTCACGGACTTCGTCGCCGCCACCGAGTGGCTGGCGGCCTCGGGCTGGGCGGATTCGGGACGGATCGCGGCCATGGGCGGCTCCGCCGGCGGCCTGCTGATGGGCGCCGTCGCCAACCTGGCGCCGGAGAAGTACGCGGCGATCGTGGCGCAGGTGCCCTTCGTCGACGCGCTGACCTCGATCCTGGACCCGGACCTGCCGCTTTCGGCGCTGGAGTGGGAGGAGTGGGGCAACCCGATCACGGACCCGGAGGTCTACGCGTACATGAAGTCGTACACGCCCTACGAGAATGTCCGGCCGGCCGCGTATCCGAAGATCGCCGCGGTCACCAGCTTCAACGACACCCGGGTGCTGTACGTGGAGCCGGCCAAGTGGGTGGCGGCCCTGCGGGAGGCCACAACCGGCACCGAACCGATCGTGCTCAAGACCGAGATGGACGCCGGCCACGGCGGCGCGTCCGGACGGTACGAAGCCTGGAAGGACCGGGCCTGGGATTACGCCTTCGCCCTCGACGCGATCGGCGCCAGCGAGCCGGCCTGACCCGCCCGGCGCTGCCCGGCCGCCTTGACTTGAATCACAAATCAGGATTACCTAATGAACATTCGGTAATGAACAGCGAGGGGCTTCCATGACGGACATCGACGTCGACACTTCCCGGGACGTTCCGGCGGAAAGCAACGAGCTGCAGCCGGGCGAACGGCCCGTGCACCCGGCCTTCGTCAACGACCAGGCCGCACGCTGGATGGGCGTGGAAGTCGTGAAGGCGGAGTTTGGCGACGTCGTGATCGAGATGCGGCTGCGCGAAGAGATGCTCAACGGCTTCGGCATGGCGCAGGGCGGCATGGTGTTCGCCTTCGCCGACGTGGCTTTCGCGCTGGCCTGCAACGACCCCGACGGCGACGGCAGCACCATCACGGTGGCCTCCGGCGTCGACGTCAATTTCCTCAACCCGGGATTCGCCGGCCGGCTGCTGACCGCAACCGCCCGGCTGGTCAACCAGACGGGGCGGAGCGGCCTGTACGACATCACCGTCACCCAGGAGAAACCGGACGGCGGTGCCGACGTTCTGCTCGAATTCCGCGGCCGTTCCCGCACCGTCCCCAACCCCGCCCGCAACCAGCGAAAGCCCTGACTGCGCCGCAGCTTTCGACAGCGACGCCCCCAGCCTTCACCGACAGCACTGCCCGACCCGCATTAAAGGACCGTTCCCATGACGACCACCACCGGTACGAAAGCCCGCAAGACGACTCCCGCCGCCGAGGACACCCTCGACCCGGAGGAGCTGATGAGCCGGGACGAGCTGGAAGCCCTCCAGCTGAAGCGCCTGCAGCACACGGTCGCCTACGCCTATGAGCGCGTACCCATGTACAAGCAGAAGTTCGACGACGCCGGCGTCCGCCCGGAGGACCTCAAGGAACTGTCCGACCTGGCCAAGTTCCCCTACACGGACAAGGAAGACCTGCGCCGTTCCTACCCGTTCGGCATGTTTGCCGTGCCGCAGGAGGAGGTGGCCCGGATCCACGCCTCCTCGGGCACCACCGGCCGCGCCACCGTGGTGGGCTACACCCGCCGGGACATCCAGAACTGGGAGACGCTGTTCGCGCGCTCCATCCGCGCCTCCGGCGTCAAGAAGGGCTGGAAGGTCCACAATGCCTACGGCTACGGCCTGTTCACCGGCGGGCTCGGGGCACATTACGGCGCGGAGAAGCTCGGCTGCACCGTCATCCCCATGTCCGGCGGCCAGACCGAGAAGCAGATCCAGCTGATCCAGGACTTCGAACCGGACGCCATTCTCTGCACCCCCACCTACCTGCTCACCATCGTGGACGCGATGGAGCACGCCGGCGTCGATCCCTCGAAGACGTCGCTGAAGGTCGCCGTGCTCGGCGCCGAGCCGTGGACCGATGAGATGCGCCACGAGCTGGAAGGCAAGCTCGACATCGACGCCTGCGACATCTACGGCCTCTCCGAGGTCATGGGCCCCGGCGTCGCCGGCGAATGCGTGGACTACAAGGACGGCTCCACCATCTGGGAGGACCACTTCCGGCCGGAAATCATCGACCCGCTCACCGACCGGGTGCTGGGCGACGGCGAGTCCGGTGAGCTGGTGTTCACGTCGCTGACCAAGGAGGCCATGCCGGTGATCCGTTACCGCACGCACGACCTCACCCGGCTGCTGCCCGGCACCGGGCGGCCGAATATGCGCCGCATCGGCCGGATCACCGGGCGCTCGGACGACATGATCATCCTGCGCGGCGTGAACCTCTTCCCCACCCAGATCGAGGAGATCGCCCTGCGCATCCCCGGCCTGAGCCCGCACTTCCAGCTGGAAATCAGCCGGCCGCACCGGATGGACGAGCTGACCGTAAAGATCGAACGCCGCGAAGACTGCACCCCCGCCAAGGCAACCGAAGCGGCCCGGGAGCTGCAGCGCCAGATCAAGATCCACGTCGGCTCCAGCTGCAAGATCGTGGTTGCGGACCCCGGCACCCTCGCGCGGTCCAGCGGCAAGCTGCGCCGGGTCTACGACCTGCGCGACAACGCCTGACGGATGTGGGAACGGCGGGCGGCAGCAGGCCTGTGCAGGCGCCGCCCGCCGCATAACTGACCTAACGGTCGTGGGAGAATAGGACCATGGCGAAAACAAGGACCCAGGAGACCGCCCGCCGCGGCCGCCCGGGCTACGACCAGCAGTCGGTGCTGAACGTCGCCGTCGCCGTGTTCAACAAGCACGGCTACGAGGCAACCTCCATGGGCATCCTCGCCGAGAACCTGGGCATCTCCAAGAGCGCCATCTACCACCACGTGCCCTCCAAGGGCGACCTGCTGCGCCTGGCCCTGGATGAGGCCCTCGGCAGCCTGGAAGGCGTGCTCGAAAACCCGTCGGCTTCCGCCGGCCGGGCGGACGCGCGCCTGGAGTTCGTGCTCCGCGGCACCGTCCAGGTCCTGTGCGAAAAACTGCCCTACGTCACCCTGCTGCTGCGCCTGCGCGGCAACACCGAGATCGAACGCGACGCGCTGGACCGCCGGCGCGCGTTCGACCACAAGGTGGCGGACCTGGTGGACGCCGCCCGGGCCGAGGGCTCCCTGCGCGGGGACATCGACCCGAGGACGACGGCCAGGCTGCTGTTCGGCACGATCAACTCCATCGTCGAGTGGTACAAACCGGGCGGATCGCTGTCCCCGCAGAAGCTCGCCGACGACCTGATCGCCATGATGTTCGACGGCCTCCACCTGCCTGCCGCGGCCCGCGTCATCGCCTGACTCCCGGCGCAGCGCCGGCCCGCACCAACGCCTGATTCCCGGCGGCAGCGCCGGCCGCACCCTCGCGGATCCGCGGCCGCCCGACGGAGCCGGCGTACCTGCTGAATTCGCCGTCCTCCCCTGCTAGGCTGACCTCACCATTCGATGTTATGGGGACGTGATCGATATGGATGGGGAGTTCGGGTGGGTCTCGGCGCTCAGCATGGCGCTCACGATCGCCGCAATTGTCCTGTTCGCCTACCGCGTGCCGTGGGCCTGGTTGCTGCCGGTGGCCGCAACCGCCGTGCTGCTGGCCACCGGGATCCCCTACGGCCGGTTGAACACCAGCACCGTTTTTGTGCTGGCTGCTGCCCTCTACGGCCTGTGGAAGTGGACCCAGTACCGGCGGGAAGGCGTCCGTGTCCCGCTCCGCTCCGCCCACGGGCGTGAGTGGGGAATCGGCGCGGGGCTGTTGCTGCTGCTGTTCCTGCTCAACGGGTTCGCCGGCGTCACCCCGGTTGCCGAAATCGGTCCCCTGTACCTGTTCAACGCCCTGTTGGCCGCACTTCCGGCCGTCATGTACCTGGGCTTCGCCCACGGCATCCTGCAGTCGTGGTGGCTGGGCGTAGCGCTCTCGCTGTCCACCATGTTCCTCTCCGCCATCCGGGACGCACCGGTCTGGGTCTCGCTGTACGGCGCGATTGCGGCCGGCCTCCAGGTCTTTGGTTACCTGGGCTGGCAGGCGGCCTTGCGGCGGCCGGTGCGGAGCAAACACCGGTTGGCGCCGGTGCGTCCGGGGCGTCCGGCCGCTCCCGGGCGCCCGGCCGCTCCCGGTCCCGGCCCGGCGGGACGGGCCGCATAACCAGCTGACGGGAGGGCGGCGGCATGGACTGGATCATGGCCTTGAAGGTCCTGGACGGTCCTGCCGGCGCGCTGGTTTCCGTGGGCTACCTGCAGGCGTCGGTGGGCCTGCTGACGGTCTTCCTGTTCGGCCTCCACTCCCGCTGGGCCTGGCCCGTGCTGCTGGTGCAGGAGGCCCTAATCTTCCTGCTGCTGCCCACGCCGGCTTTCGACGGCGGCGGCGGGTTCTTCGTCGATGCCTCGATAGGCGTGGCGCTGCTGCTGCCCTGCTACGGCGCGTGGCGCTGGCGTTCCGCCGCCCCGCTCCTTGCGCCGGGTGCAGCCGGCCCGGCGGTGTGGGTGCAGCGGGCAACGGGCCGAACCTGGGCGGCCGCCGTGCTGGTCCTCATCGCCGCCACGGTGGTTTTCGTGGCCAGCGACATTCAGGCGGGCTTTCCCTTGGAGGGCGGCCTGCTGACCGTCCTCCTGCTCCAGGCGTTCTACGCGGCGGTGATGACGGTGGTGTATCTGGGGTTGGCGCACCGGATCTATGAGGCCTGGTGGCTGTGGCTGGCTTTTGCCGTGGTGCAGCTGGCCACCTCGCTGGTCTTTCCCAGCCAGCCGACGCCGCAGCTGCTGTATGGCGCCACCGTGCTGCTGGTGCTGTTCGCCTTCTGGCGTTGGCACACGGTGGTGTTCCTGCCCGTCCCCGGGGCCCGGGCCGCCGGGGACGCGGCAGGAGGAGGAGCTCCGGCTACTTCTCCACCAGTGTGAGCACGTCGTAGGTTGCGACGATCTCGTCGTTCTGGTTGGTCAGCACCGCGTCCCAGGCGACCTCGCCGTATCCGTCCGTCTCGCGCGGGGTGATGCGCTTGGCGGTGAGGGTCACCCGGATCGAGTCGCCGGCTGCCACCGGAGTGATGAAGCGCAGGTTCTCCAAGCCGTAGTTCGCCAGCACCGGTCCCGGTGCCGGCTCCACGAACAGCCCGGCACCCCAGGCGAGCAGCAGGTAACCGTGCGCCACAATGCCGGGGAAGAACGGGTTGGCGGCGGCGGCCTCCTGGTTGGTGTGGGCGTAGAAGGTGTCGCCGGTTTCGTTGGCGAACGCGGTGATGTCCTCAAGCGTGACCTGGCGGAGCTCCGAACGGATGGCGTCGCCGATCCGCAGTGTGGCCAGGTTCTTGCGGAACGGATGCACGTCGTCGAAATACTGGTCGGCGCCGGTATGCCACACGCCGGTCACGGCGGTAAGCATGTTCGGCGAACCCTGGATGGCGGTGCGCTGCATGTGGTGCAGCACGGAGCGGATGCCGCCCAATTCCTCGCCGCCGCCGGCGCGGCCCGGTCCGCCGTGGACCAGGTGCGGTACGGGGGAACCGTGGCCGGTGGACGTCTTGGCGTCTTCGCGGTTGAGCACCAGCACGCGGCCGTGGTGGGCGGCGATCCCGGTAACCAGCACGCGGGCGGCCTCGGGGTCGTTGGTGGCGACGGTGGCCACCAACGAACCGGAGCCCTTCGCGGCCAGCCGGACGGCGTCGTCCAGGTCCTCGTAGCCGATGACGGAGGAAACCGGGCCGAAGGCTTCCAGCGAATGCACGGCGTCGGCCTCGGCATCGGCCCAGGTCAGCAGCACCGGCGACATGAAGGCGCCCTCGGAGTCGCCCACGGTCCCGTCGGCGCGGGTGACCTGCGGCGAATCCAGCGTGCCGTAGGCGAGCTCGCCGCCGGCGTCGATCATGGCCTGGACGGCTGCGCGGACGTCGTCTAGCTGCTCCACCGAGGCGAGCGCGCCCATGGTGACGCCTTCGGCCCTCGGGTCGCCGACGACGACGCGCTGTTCGATCCGGGCACGCACGGCGTCGGCGACGTCCTGCATGCGGTCCTTGGGGACGATGGCGCGGCGGATCGAGGTGCACTTCTGGCCCGCCTTGGCCGTCATTTCGGTGACCAGCGACTTGATGTACGCGTCGAACTCCGGGGTGCCCGGCACCGCGTCGGGCCCGAGGATCGCGGCGTTGAGCGAATCTGCCTCGGCGGTGAAACGGATGCCGCCCTGGGCCACGTTCGGGTGGGACTTCAGCAGGTTCGCGGTGTCGGCGGACCCGGTGAAGGCCACGGCGTCGCGGTAATCCAAATGGTCCAGCAGGTCACGGGCAGAACCGGAAATCAGCTGGAGTGAACCGGCCGGCAGGATGTTGGACTCGATGATCAGCTTCACCGCGGCGGCGGCCACGTAGCCGGTGGGGGTGGCCGGTTTGACGATGGTGGGCACGCCGGCAATGAAGGCCGGCGCGAACTTCTCCAGCATGCCCCACACCGGGAAGTTGAAGGCATTGATCTGCACGGCCACGCCGGGAATCCGGGTGTAGATGTGCTGGCCCATGAACGAGCCGTCCTTCGCCAGCACCTCTGCCGGGCCGTCCACCACGATTTGAGAGTTCGGCAGTTCGCGCCGCCCCTTGGAACCGAAGGTGAACAGCACCCCGATCCCGCCGTCGATGTCGATCATGTTGTCGATCTTGGTGGCGCCGGTGCGGTGCGAAACCTCATACAGCGCATCGCGCCGCGCGTTCAGGTACTGGGCCAGCTCCTTGAGCTTGAGCGCGCGCTGGTGGAAGGTCAGCCGGCCCAGCGAGGCCTGGCCGACGGTGCGGCCATGTTCGACGGCTGCGGCGAGGTCGAGGCCGTCGGTACTGACCCGGGCGAGCACGGCGCCGGTGCTGGCATCGCGGACCTCGGTGCCGGACACATCGCCCTCGGGGGTCCACCAGGCATCCTGGATGTAGCTGGGAACAATTTCGACATCAACGGCGGTAGAGGTCATCGTTGACAGCCCTTTCTTCGCCCGGCCCCGGTGCTGGCGCAGGATGGGGCGGGACATAAAATACTGAACGGTCGGTCGGTAACGTATCCAGCCTACATGACAGCCGCAGCCGGCACAGCCCCCTTTTCGGTGACCGCATGGCGCCCCGCCCGCCGAAGGATTCAGGCGAGCCGGCGCCGGAGCGCGTCGACGTCGGCGGGCGTCAGGCCATGGCGCAGCAGGAACGGCTCCACCTCCAGCTGGGCCAAGACCTGCAGCAGGGACCCGCGCATCTCCGCCACCCGGGCCTCCAGCTCGTCGCCGCCAACGTACCGCTCCACCGGATGCGGGTAGGGGCTGACCCGGTGCCAGTCGTTGATGCCGCGGATGCCCAGCTCGTGTGCGTCGGCGATCCGCTCGGCCGGGACACCGGCGAGCTGCAGCAGCATCATGGAGACCATGCCCGTGCGGTCCCGCCCGGCGGAGCAATGGACGACGACGGCGCCCTCCGCGTGTGCCAGGGTGCGGAACACCTCGGCGATCAGGTGCGGGAAGACCCGCACGTTGTCCAGGTAAAAACGCGGGTGGTTCATGTACGGGGCGCTGTTGGCGAACTCCGCGTGCCCGGGCTCTTCGGTCGGCCGGTTGAGCACCCTGAATTTATCCAGCGCCCCGGCCGGCACCACCGGATCGGTCGGCCGGCGCGAGCGCTCGCCCGGGTTCCGCAGGTCCACGATGGTGCGCACGCCGTCGTCGTACGCCTGCTGCCAGCCCGCGGCGGTCAGCCATTCGGCGCGGCCCATGCGGAAGATGTCCCCCGCCACCCTGCGGGCGTTGACCGCGCCTTCCCAGGCAACAGCGCCGGCATCGCGGGGCTGTTCGGACGACATTGCAGCAGCCTACAGCCGCCCGGCTAGTCCTCCCAGTCGAAGAAACCCTTGCCGGACTTGCGGCCCAGCTCGCCGCGGGCCACCTTGTCGCGGAGGATCTGCGGCGGGGCAAAGCGGTCCCCGAGCGTGGAATGGAGGTACTCGGCGATGCCGAGGCGCACATCCAGCCCCACGATGTCGGTGGTCTTGAGCGGGCCGACCGGGTGCTTGTAGCCCAGCACCATCGCGGCGTCGATGTCCGCCGCGGATGCCACGCCCTCTTCCACCATGCGCATGGCTTCCAGCGCGATGGCCACCCCCAGCCGCGAGGAGGCGAACCCCGGCGCGTCGTTGACGACGACGGCGGTCTTCCTCAGTGCCTCGACCCAGCTCCTGGAGGCGGCGGCGAGCTCTTCCGACGTCTTTGGGGCCAGCACCACTTCGACCAGCTGCGAGGCCGGAACCGGGTTGAAGAAGTGCAGGCCGCAGAAGTTCGCCGGGCGCTGCAACTGGTCGGCCAGCTTGGCGATGGACAGCGAGGACGTGTTCGTCGCCAGCCAGGCCGTCGGGGACAGCTGGGCCTCGACGGCCTTCAGCGCGGTGGCCTTCAGCTCGAAGTCCTCCGGCACCGCTTCCACGACCAGCCCGCACGCGGCGAACGAGCCGTAGTCGACGGAGACCGACAGCCGGGACTTGAGCGCGTCCAGGGGTTCGGTGGCCGTGCCGCGCTCCACGCTCTTGGCCAAGGCCCCCGTCACGCGCTCGCGGGCCGCCTCGGCGGCGGCCTCGTCGCGTTCCACCACGACGACGTCGGCTCCCGCCGTCAGGAACGCGTGGGCGATGCCGGCGCCCATGCGCCCGCCGCCAAGGACACCGACGTTGTTGGGAATAGTCTGCACAGAATTCATCTCGCTCACTTCGATCCTTGCTGCTCTGCGGCGCCAGGGCTTCGGACGGCGTCCCCGTCCGGGGCGGCGGCAGCCGTCTTGACCGCACTGCGGGCTGCGCTCTTGGCCGCGCTCTTGTCTAGGAAGGCCTGCATCCGGTCGAACTTGGCCTGCGACTCGAACAGGATGCCCTGGGCGATGGTGTCGATCATCGGGTGCGCCTCGCGCGGGGTATGGAACACCGACTTGGTGATGCGCACGGCCAGCGGATCCTGCTTGCCGATCCGGTCGGCCAGCGCATGCGCGGCGTCGAGGAGCGCGGCCGGCTCGTGGATCTCGGTGACGAGGCGGGCCGCCAGCGCTTCTTCGGCGTCCAGGATGCGGCCGGCCAACAGGATCTCCTTGGCCAGCGGCTCGCCCACCAGTTCCTTCAGGCGCCAGGTGGCCCCCGCCGCGGCCATGATGCCCAGGCCGACCTCGGGCTGCCCGATCTTCACGGAAGGCGTGGCGATGCGGAAGTCGGCGGCGTAGGCCAGTTCCGCTCCCCCGCCCAGTGCGAAGCCGTCGAGCGCCGCGATGACCGGCATCGGCAGCTGGGCAATGCGGTGGAATACCGTGGAATTGATTCCGGCCAAGGCGTCATCACGACGGCGTTCGCGCAGCTGGGAGATGTCCGCACCGGAGGCGAATATTCCCTTGCCGTTGACCTCGGTGCCGGACAAGATGAGGATCCTCGGCGCCCGTTCCAGGACGGCGCAGACGGCATGCAGTTCGTCCACCATGGCCTGGTCGATGGCGTTGCGGACCTCCGGGCGGTTCAGCGCGAGGTGGACGCGGTCCTCCCGCTCGTCCAGCCGCAGCGTGCTGAAGGAGTAGTCGTCGAAGAGCATCAGACCCGCTCAACGATCATGGAGGTGCCCTGGCCGACGCCCACGCACATGGTGGCCAGGCCGCGCTGTGCGCCTTCGCGCTCCATCCGGCCCAGCAGGGTGACCACCAGGCGCGATCCGCTGGAACCGAGCGGGTGCCCCAAGGCGATGGCGCCGCCGTCGTTGTTCACGATCGACTGGTCCAGCTTCAGGTCGCGCAGCACGGCGAGCGACTGGGTGGCGAAGGCCTCGTTGAGCTCCACGGCGCCGAGGTCGTCGATGCTCCAGCCGGCGCGGTCCAGCACCTTGCGGGTGGCCGGCACCGGCCCGATGCCCATGATCTCCGGGGCGACGCCGGCCGAGGCGCCGTCGACGATGCGGGCCCGAGGGGTCAGGCCGAACTTCTTGACGGCGGCCTCGGAGGCGACCACGATGGCCGAGGCGCCGTCGTTGAGCGAACTTGAGTTGCCGGCGGTCACCACGCCGTCCGCGCGGTTGATGGGCTTCAGGCCGGCCAGGACCTCGAGGGTGGTGCCGGGGCGGGGTCCCTCGTCGGTGTCGACGACGGTGTCGCCCTTGCGCCCCTTGACCGTCACCGGGACGATTTCTTCCTTGAGCCGGCCGCCCTCGATGGCGGCGATGGCCCGCTGGTGGGACTGCACGGCGAAGGCGTCTGCGTCCTCGCGGGAAATGCCGTAGACGTCGGCGACTTCCTCGGCGGTTTCGGGCATGGAATAGGTCATCTTGCCGTCGCGGCTGAGGTCGCCGCTGGCGAAGCGCTTGTTGACGAAGCGCCAGCCGATGGAGGTATCGAAGATCTCGCCCGGCTTGGCGAAAGCCTTGCCCGGCTTCTCCTGCACCCAGGGTGCGCGGCTCATCGATTCGACGCCGCCCGCGATGACGATGTCGGCGGCGCCGGCCTTGATCATGTGCGACGCCTGGATGATGGCGCTCAGGCCGGAGGCGCACAGCCGGTTAACGGTGATGCCGGGAACGTGGTCGCCGTAGCCCGCCAGCAGCCAGGCCATGCGGGCCACGTTGCGGTTTTCCTCGCCCGCCCCGTTGGCGTTGCCGAGGATGACCTCCTCGACGGCATCCGGATCGATGCCTGCCCGGACCACGGCTTCCTTGACGACCAGCGCCGCCAGGTCGTCGGGACGGACCGCCGAGAGCGCCCCTCCGTAGCGGCCAACCGGGGTCCGCGCCCCGCCAATCAGGAATGCCTCAGCCATAGAAATAATCCCTCGCGCTTGATCGTTCAACGGTGACGATGAGCGGTCGCTTCGGCTGCCGCAGGCGACTAAAATTACCGACCGACCGTTCTATAAAGAATCCCACGCGGCCGGGGAGGGGTCAACTGCCGTGACGCAGAAGGTCCGAGGCAGCGCCCCGACGGAACCCGGCCGGCTCAACCGGCGGTTTCGTCCCGGCCCTCGGCCTTGGCGGCGATCTCTTCCAGGTCTTTGGCCATCTGCTTGCGCGCCACGCGCAGTCCCAGCTTTCCGAAGAGCGCCATCATCAGCCTCGAGAGCGTACCCGGGTTCTCCAGCTCGGCCCCGAAGAACATGGCCAGCCGGGTGCCGCCGTCCACGGGCGCGAGCGTGAACCTCGTGGTGTAGTCAGCGCCGTTCGATGCCGCCTTGACCGTCGTCGACGCCGGCGCGTCGACGTCCGCCACCCACATCTCCTCCGTGGCTTCCTTGCCCATCATCTTGCGGGTTTCGCGCCACCGGAAGCCCTCGGCGTAGTCGCCGGGCGTCAGGATCTCGACCCGCGTCACTGAGCTCAGCGTCCGGGCGGAGCCGGGGATGTCGGTGATCACGCGCCACACGGCGTCAACCGGTGCGTTGACGTGCCGGACTATTTCAAGGTGATGGCCCACGGTCGCTCTTTCGGAAGGGGTCAGGTTTCGAACAGCCTAGTGGAGGCACTGCTCCCGGCGCAGCCGCGAAACGGCAACGATAAACTCGAAGGGTGACTTCCGAGAGCCCCGCCCCAGCCAGCACCGCCAACACTACCGCCGGCCACGCCGGAGTCCCGGCGCAGCCTGCCCTGCCGGAGAAGGTTTCCGACCTCTTCGACCCGGCGCGGTGGCGCGTGGTGGAAGGCTTCGACTTCCAGGACATGACCTACCACCGCCAGGTGGAGCGCGACGCCAGCGGCAGCGTGGTGCGCGACCTGCCGGCGGTGCGCATCGCCTTTAACCGGCCGGAAGTGCGCAACGCCTTCCGGCCCGGCACCGTGGACGAGCTGTACCGCGCCATGGACCACGCCCGGATGACGCCGGATGTGGCCACCGTGCTGCTCACCGGCAACGGCCCCTCGCCCAAGGACGGCGGCCACTCGTTCTGCTCGGGCGGTGACCAGCGCATCCGCGGCCGCGACGGTTACCGGTACCCGGTGGAGAACGCGGCCGGCGAGTCGGCCGAATTCATCGACCCGGCCCGCGCCGGGCGGCTGCACATTCTGGAAGTCCAGCGGTTGATGCGCACCATGCCCAAGGTGGTCATCGCCGTCGTCAACGGCTGGGCCGCGGGCGGCGGACATTCCCTGCACGTCGTGTCCGATCTGACCATCGCTTCCCGGCAGCACGGCAAGTTCAAGCAGACCGACGCCACGGTCGGCAGCTTCGACGCCGGCTACGGCTCGGCGCTGCTGGCGCGGCAGATCGGCCAGAAGGCCGCCCGCGAGATCTTTTTCCTGGCCCGGGAGTACTCGGCCGAGGACATGGTCCGCATGGGCGCCGTCAACGAGGCGGTCGACCATGAGCGGCTCGAGGAGGTGGCGCTGGAATACGCGGCGGACATCGCCCGGCAGTCCCCGCAGGCCATCCGGATGCTGAAGTTCGCGTTCAACCTGGCCGACGACGGACTGGCCGGCCAGCAGGTCTTCGCCGGTGAAGCCACCCGCCTGGCGTACATGACGGACGAGGCCGTTGAAGGCAAGGAAGCTTTCCTGGCCAAACGCGACCCCGACTGGTCGTCGTTCCCCTACTACTTCTAGGGCGGGCGGCATGGATATCGAGCCGGCACTGGCAGCGCTGACCGCGGCGCTGGGCGGCGAGGGCCCCGCCGTCGAACTCGCCCCGGACGGCACCCCGGTGCCGGTGTCCTCGCCCGGACTGGTTCCCGGGACCGCCGCGGTCGTGCGGACCTCGGGGTCCACCGGCACGCCCAAGGCCACCATGCTGGGGATCGACGCGCTGGCCGCGTCGTCGATGGGCACGGCCCTGCGGCTGGGCGGCGAGGGGCAGTGGCTGCTGACGCTGGCGCCGAACTACGTGGCCGGCCTCCAGGTTCTGGTCCGCTCCCTCTACGCCGGCACCCGGCCCCGGGCGATGGACCTGTCCGGCGGGTTCACCGCCCGCGCGTTCACCGACGCGGCAGCCGCCCTGACCGACCGGTTCCGGATCACCTCGCTGGTGCCCACCCAGCTGCACCGGCTGCTCGCCGCGGCGGAGCCCGAAACGCTCAAGGCGCTGCGCCGGTTCGATGCCATCCTGCTCGGCGGCGCCCGGATGCCGGAGGCGCTGCGGGCGGAGGCGGCCAAACAGTCGCTGAAGATCGTGCGCACCTACGGCATGAGCGAGACCTGCGGCGGCTGCGTGTACGACGGCGTCCCGCTCCAGGGGGTCACCCTCCGGCTGGAGCAAGGCAGGGTCCTGATCGGCGGCGACGTGGTTGCCGGGGGCTACCTGGACAATCCGCAGCTGACCGACGCCCATTTCAGCGCGTCCGGCGGCACGCGCTGGTTCCGCACCGAGGACCTCGGCGAGACGGACGACGCCGGCGCGCTGACCGTCATCGGGCGCGCGGACGACGTGCTGATCACCGGCGGCGTCAAGGTATCCGCGGCGGCCGTCGCCGAGGCGATCGAGGGGCTGCCGGGCGTCCAGGCCGCGCTGGTGGCGGGGATTGACGATCCCGAGTGGGGCACCAGAGTCTGCGCCGCCGTCGTGGGCTCCGCCGCGGAAGCGGACATCGAGGCCCGGGTGCGCCGGGCGCTGGGCGCCCCCGCCGTCCCGCGCCACCTGGTGCGCCTCGAAGCGCTGCCGCTGCTGCCCAACGGCAAGCCGGACCGGCTGGCCGTGGCCGATCTCCTGCGCCGTGCGGCGGCGGAGGCCGCCGGCCACGACCGCGGCTCGCGTGGCGGGAAACCCCCGTCGCCGTGACATCGGCCACTCCTGCGGCGACGGCTGCACCGGCCTTCCGCTTCCATGGGCGAGAATAGACCGGTGCTGCGGCTGCCCGCAGCCAACGATGCATGAACCCCCACAGGTAAGGACTCTCCACAGTGGCTACAGCCGGGCAATGGTTCGAAGGGGCACGGCCCCGCACCCTCCCGATGGCGGTCGCTCCGGTGATCATCGGCAGCGCGGCCGCCTACGACCTGGGTTCCTTCCGGCCGCTGCATGCCCTCCTCGCGGCGCTCATCGCGGTCCTGTTCCAGGTGGGCGTGAACTACGCGAACGACTACTCGGACGGTGTCCGCGGCACCGATGACGTGCGGGTGGGCCCGCTGCGGTTGACCGGGTCCGGGCTGGCCAAGCCGAAAGCGGTGAAGGCCGCCGCGTTCGCCAGCTTTGGGCTGGCCATGGTGGCCGGGCTCGCCCTGATCATCCTGTCGCAGACCTGGCCGCTGCTGCTGGTGGGCGTCGGCTGCGTGATCGCCGCCTGGGGATACACCGGCGGCAACAACCCCTACGGCTACCGGGGGCTGGGCGAAGTGTACGTGTTCCTGTTCTTCGGCATTGTGGCCACCATGGGGACCACCTACACGCAGGCCCTGCAGGTCAGCTGGCCGTCCTTCCTCGGCGCGGTCGGGACCGGCCTGATCGCCACGGCACTGCTGATGGCCAACAACGTCCGCGACATCCCGACGGACCGCGAGGTGGGGAAACTGACGCTGGCCGTCCGGATGGGCGACGAGGCGGCGCGCGTCAGCTACGTCATGATGCTCGCGGTGGCGCTCCTGCTACCGCTCATCATGGTCTACGACTTCCCGTGGATCCTGCTGGTGCTGCTGCTGGTGCCGGCATGCCTGACGCCGAGCTGGCTGATGCTCAAGGGCAAGAAGCGCGAGAGCCTCATCCCGGTACTCAAGCAGACCGGGATGATCAACCTCGGGTTCGCCACCGCCTTCGCGCTCGGCGTGGTGCTGAGCCGGCTGTCGTAGCCGGCCCTCGGCCGGTAGCCGCGGCGGCCCGCCCGAGACCGGGTCAGCCCCGGTCCACGGGCCGGGTGCCGTCCGGCTTCTGCCCGGAGTCCCGGGTCCTGCGGTAGGAATCCACGTTCAGTTCGCCGTGCCGATCGACGGCGGCGTCCTCGGCCAGCGCGTCCGAAATCTCCGTCGAAGTCCTCGGTGCCTTGGCGCCGGCGGAGAACCGGCGCGCCAGTGCCGCCCCCGCTTCGTCCCTCATCTTGCGGAAGAACAGATACGTGATGCACCAGCCCATGATCGCTGCGGCGAGGGCCGAGTAGACGACACCCAGCCTCAAAAACAGGCAGATGACAAAGATGACGGCCATGATGCCGAGACGCAGGGCGCTGAATTTCCAAAAAGCCACGCCTCAAGTTTACGCTGCCCGCGAGATCGACCGGCCGGTCCGAAGATTCATCAGCCCCCGGCTTAACGCTCACCTACAATTGACTCATGGTCCGTCTCTATGTCCTGCTCGCGGTACTGGCCCTCGCGGTGGTGATCTATGCCCTCATCGAGTGCATCCGGTCGCGGCCGCACGAGGTGCGCAGTATCTCAAAACCGGGATGGATCCTCACAATCATCCTGGTGCCCCTGATCGGAGCCCTGATGTGGTTCGTGTGGGGCCGCCCCAGGACGGGCGGCCGGCAGGCCCAGCAGGCTCCCCGCCCGGTGGCCCCGGACGATGACATCGCCTTCCTGCGCACGCTCGATGCGCAGCGCCGCGCCAAACAACGTGAAGAGGAACTGAACCGCAAGGAGCAGGAGCTCAAGAAGCGCGAGGACCCCAAGCACGGCGGCGAGGACAAGCCCGCGGCCCATGACGACCGCCAGTTGAGCGAAGACGACCCGGAGAACGGGCCCCGCTAGGCGCCCGCTGACCTGACGCCGGCGTCCGGCTCCCGCAGGTCCCCGGACCCGCAGAAGGCCCGCCGCCCCGATGGGGCTGCGGGCCTTCTGTTGATTCGGAGGCTGCGGTCCTTTGTCTTGATTCGGGGCCGCGGCCTTCGGCCGATGCCGGCGGCTTGTCCTAGACCCCGGCGTAGCTGTGCAGGCCGGCGAAGAAGACGTTCACGATCGTGAAGTTGAAGACCACGCACAGGTAACCGACGATGGACAGCCAGGCGGCGCGGGTACCGGTCCAGCCGCGCGTGGCGCGGGCGTGCAGGTAGCCGGCGTAGACCACCCAGATGACGAAGGTCCACACTTCCTTGGTGTCCCACCCCCAGTAACGGCCCCAGGCCTGTTCGGCCCAGATCGCGCCGAGCACCAGCGTGAAGGTCCAGAACACGAAGCCGACGGCGTTGAGCCGGTAGGCGGCGTTCTCCAGTGTCAGTGCCGAGGGAGCCAGCCGCATGAAGGCCAGCTTGTCCGCCTTGCCGGCGCGGCCGCGGGCCTCGCGTTTCGCTTGCACGAGCTGCAGCACGGACATGGCGAACGTCAACGTGAACAGCGCCGAGGCGAGCACGGCGACCGAGACGTGGATGATCAGCCAGTAGCTCTGCAGGGCGGGCACGAGGTGGGCCACCGGCGTCGGGAACCCGATGGACGCCGCGATCAGCATGACGACCACAAGGCCGATCACAAACGAGCCGAGGAAGCGAAGGTCCTTGCGGGTCAGCGCAATCAGGTAGACCACTGCCACCATCAGCGCCCCCGTGGTGCAGAACTCGTACATGTTGCCCCACGGCACGCGGTGGGCGGCCAGGCCGCGGGCCACCACGCCGGCGGCCAGGATGACGGTAGCCAGCACGCTCAGGGCCACGCCGATCCGGGCGGCGGCACGCCGTTCCTTGCCGTAGTTCATCGAGTCCGCGGCCATCTCGACGCCGGCGCCCGCGCCGGCCGCCCTCGCGCCTGCAGCTGTCGACGCCGCACCGGCGGCGCCGACGAGCACGCCCTGCTCGGCCGCGTCGTGCCCGGCGGCCAGCCGGTCTTCCACCGCCTTGATGGTCTTGCTGGATGTCACCAAATCCCAGCAAAAGGCGATGAAGGCGACGGTGAAGGCCATCGCACCGAGCAGGATGAACAGCTCGCTGTACTGGGCCATGGTCTGGTCAATCGTGGGCATGGGAAGAGATGTCCTTAGTGGTTGTCAACGCCGGCGGCGCTCTTGCTATTGTGCGCCCCGGGGGCGGCATCCGTCAGCCACTGGGTGCGGAAGAGTTTGCTGAGGGCGGCCGCTTCCGGGGCCAGCCGGTGGTCCTCGCCCCGGGCCAGCAGGCCCCATTCGACCATGGTGCGGCCGTCCTCGTGGGTGCCGGCCCGCACCCAGACGCGGCGGCGGCCGATGAACAGGGAGGCGCCCAGGCCGGCCAGGGCCAGCGAGGAGAACACGAGGGCACCGACCTTGCCGGGATCATGGTGGATGTCCAGCGCTGCATAGCGGACGAGGCCGTCGAACGTGACGCTGCCCATCCCGTTGGGCAGTTCCGCGGTTTCGTAGGCGGCGAGTTCGATGCCCCCGTCCTCCTGGTTGCGGTCGTTGAGGACGGTCAGCTCGGTCGTGTCCAGGACGTAGACGTTCTTGGGGTCGCCGTTGTCCAGGCCCAGGTCCCCGTAGTAGGAGTTCAGGTACAACCGGGGGTTCATGGGATCGGGGTCGCTGCCGTAGGCCACCCCGTCTTCGCCCTCCATCGCGGTCGGCAGGAAGAACCCCACGAAGCCCAGCTGTTCCGGCTGCGCGTCCGGCGCCTTGATCACCAGCGTGGAGGTGTAGGCGCCGTCGTTCGGGATGGCGATGACGGGACCCTGGTGGGCGATGTTGCCCTCGCCGTCCCGGATGGTCACGACCGGCGCGTAGCCGTTGCCCATGAGGTACACGTTCGTTCCGCCGAGTGTCAGCGGGTGGTTGATTTTCAGCACCTGCTGCTCCTCGGGCGCCCCCGGCTCGGCGCGCACGGTCAGGGTGGCGGTGAAGTCGAGCGGCTGGCCGTAGTGGGTCGGTGATTCCCGGTCGAAGACCACATCGAACTCGTCGAGGCGCATGGAGAACGGCTCCAGCCGGTCCTCGGTGAACCCGGTTCCGGGATTGAAGGTGTCGTAGCCGATGAGCGAATTCACGAACGTTTCGCCTTCGACCAGGATCCGCTGGCCCGTGTAGCCGAACTGCCCGCCGATGGCGACGGACACCAGCACGCCGATCAGCGAGGTATGGAAGACCAGGTTGCCGATTTCCTTGGCGAAGCCGCGCTCCGCTCCCACGGAGGGCCGGTCGGTGTCCGCGTCGCGCACATCCACCCGGTACCCGCGGCGCTTCAGCATGCGGGCGGCGTCCTCGACGGCGGAGCGGGCGGAAATGCCGGCGTCCGCGGGGACCGCCATGGACCCGTACTCGGGCAGCCGGGACAACCGGCGGGGAGTCCTGGGCGGCTGCGACCGCATGGCCTTGTAGTGCTGGATGGCGCGCGGGATGACGCAGCCGATCAGCGACAGGAAGAGCAGCAGGTAGATGGCGGAGAACCACACCGAGGAGTAGACGTCGAAGAGCTGGAAGCGGTCCAGCCACGGCCCGACCGCGGGATTGTCCGCAATGTACTGGGTCACGACGGCGGGGTTGGCAGGGCGCTGCGGGAACAGCGAGCCGGGCACCGCGGCCACGGCCAGCAGCAGCAGCAGGAACAGCGCAGTGCGCATGCTCGTCAGCTGGGTCCAGGCCCAGCGCAGCATGCCGGCGAAACCCAGTGCGGGGACGGCAACGTCGTCCCGGCCGCGGTTGCGTTTCCGGTCGTCGGCGGGTCGGCGGTCCTTCACAGTCCGGCCGCCGCGATCCGTCCCCGGTCCGGCCGCTGCGGGGGCATCGGCGTCGTCGTGGCGTCCAGCGCCTTCGGGTCTCTGACTCATCAGATCGGGAGCCTCACTTCATTTGCAAACCAGTCCTGCAATTGCGTCACCCAGTCTCCCCATAACCCGCTGGCCATCAGCAGGCCCAAAACCACCAGCATGGCGCCGCCGGCCCGCTGCAGGAACAACCGGTGCCGGCGGAAGAACGCCATGGCGCCCATCCCCCGCCGCACGCCGAGCGCGATCAGCAGGAACGGAACCCCCAGTCCCAGGCAGTACACGAAGGCCAGGAACGCACCCTTGGCCGCGTCGGCGCCGCCCGAGTAGGCCAGCGCCTGCACGGCCGAGAAGGTGGGGCCGATACAGGGCGCCCAGCCCAGCCCGAACGTCATGCCGAGGACCGGTGCCCCCCACAGCCCGGCCGGCGGCCGCGACTGGATCTTGCGGTCCCGCTGGAAGTAGGACAGCCCGCCCATGAAGATGATGCCCATGGCGACGACGACGACGCCCAGCACCTGGGTGACCCAGCCGGCTTCGCTTCCCTTCAACCAGGCCCCGAGCTGGCCGAAGATCGCCCCGATGATCACGAAGACGATGGAAAAGCCCAACACGAACAAGCCAATGCCGGCGAACATCCGGCCGCGGCGCTGGCGTTCAAGATCCACGCCGGTCAGGCCGGTGACATAGCCCAGGTAGCCGGGCACCAGCGGCAGCACGCACGGGGACAGGAAGGAGACCAGCCCGGCCAACATGGCCACGGGGATTGCCAGCAGCACGGAGCCGTTGAGCACCGTGTCGCCGAAGGCGCCGCCCACAGTCATCGGCAGCGCGGCCGTCGCCCACCCCATTGCTAGGCGGCCACTGCGTCTTTAATCAGGGCCCGGAGCGTGCCCTTGTCCGCCACGCCCAGGATCCGGGCGGCGACGCGGCCCTCCTTGTCCAGCACCAGCGTGGTGGGGACGGCCTGCGGGGGCACGTAGGCGGTCATCGCCAGCAGGACGTCGCCGTTCTTGTCCATGAAGCTGGGGTAAGTCACCCCGAAGTTGCGCTCGAAGGCCTCTGCCGTGGGGCGCTCGTCCCGGATGTTGACGCCGTAGAACCGGGCGCCGTCGGCGAATTCCTCGCTCAACGCCTGTAGGTCCGGAGCTTCCAGCCGGCAGGGCGCGCAGGAGGCGTACCAGAAGTTAAGGACCGTCACCTGACCGGCCCAGTCGGCCGCATCGACGGTGGTGCCGTCGAAGAGCTTGGCGGTCAGCTGGACGGGTTCGCCGCGCGAGTCGGGCGCGTACTCGGTGACCGAGCCGTCGCCGGCGATGTAGTTCTTGTTGTCGCCGGCGTTGGCCTGCTGGGCCAACGGATCCTCGACGGAACAGGCGGCGAGCGACAGGGCGCCCAGCAGCCCCGCACCGACTTTGAACGCGGTACGGCGATTGAACGAACGGGGGTTATCGGCAGTCACAGTCACACTTTTCTTCGTGGGGTTGGGGGTGTCCCACTTCTACAACGCGTAGTAATTCTATTATGCTCCGGGCAGGTTCGCCGCACCGGGCAGGAGGTGGGCGCACGGCTCGGCGTAGCGCACCCCGGCGAGGCGGCCGCCGTCGAACTCCAGGGAAGTCACCGAGGCCAGCGTGCACTGGCGGCGGCGGGGATCATGCCAGAGCCGTTTGCCCTCGGCGGCCAGCCGGGTCACCCAGATGGGAAGCTGGTGGCTGACCAGGACCGCCTCGGCGCCCTCCCCGCCGCGTTCCACGGCTATCCGGCGGGCGTCGTCGATGGCCTCGCGCATCCGGGCGGCCTGCGCCGCGTACGGCTCCCCCCAGGACGGCCGGAAGGGATTGTAGAGGTGCGGCCAGTGCCGGGGCTGGTTCAGGTGCGAGCGGATGTCCGCCAGCCCCTCGAAGTGGTTCTCGGCTTCGATGATCCGCTCGTCGGTGACGATCTCGAGGCCAAGCGCCTTGGCGGTCGGGGCCGCGGTCTCCTGGGCCCGGTCCAACGGCGAGGCCACCAGGTAGCTGATCCTGGCGCCGTCGTCGCGGCGTTCGGAAAAGTAGCCCGCGGCACACTCGGCCATTTCCTGGCCCAGCGCGGACAGCCTGAAGCTCGGCAGCCTGCCGTAAAGCACGCGGTCGGGGTTGTGGACCTCGCCGTGGCGGAGCAGGTGGACGGTAGCTTCGGGCATGGGTACAAGTGTCTCAAACCGCCGGTGTTTGCCCAAAAGCCCCGCTGTCCGCCCGCGGGGGTGTAGTGTCTGGCCCCGCCGGCTGCCCGGGAAGAAAATCATCCTTCCGGCCGACCGCCGCGGCACTGGCCTGCATTGTAGTGTTGCCTTAACAGCTGCCAAGCACCTCTGCGGCCGGCGCGCAGGCCGGCCGCACGGAGGGCGACCCGTGTGGATGAGATGAAAAGGAACCGGCCATGAGCACCCCAGTAAACGAACCGAACCAGCCCGGTGACGGGGAGGGCCGGCCCGGAGGCCAGGAACAGCCCCGGTACGGGCAGAACCTGCCGCAATACGGCCAGAACGCGCCTCAGCAGCCCGGCTCGGAGCAGCCTCCCTACGGGCAAAACGCCCCGCAGTACGGACAGTACGGGCAGAACCCGCCGCAGTCCGGACCCCAGTATGGACAACAGTACGGGCAGCAGCCCTACGGCCAGGGCCAGCAGGGGCAGTCCCCGTACGGCCAGCAGTACGGGCAGTCCCCGTACGGCTACCAGAACGCCGTGCCCGGCCAGTACGGCTACCCCGGCGGGCAGGCGCAGACCGCCGCCAAACCCACGGCGCCGCGCGAGGTCGTCATTGCGTTCTGGTTGATCATTGCTGCCGCCGTGCTGACCGCCATCGAAATGCTGACGGAACTGGCGAACCTGGACGGCACCATGGCGATGGTGCTCAACGACCCGTCGGTCCGCGAAGCCCTGGGCGAGCAGGGCGGCCAGTTCTCCGACGCCGAGCTGGCGGAAATGATGAGCGGTACGGCAGGAGTGTTCATCGTCATCACCGCGGTGATCGCCGTCGGGCTGTACCTGATGGTGGCCTTCGGCGTGAAGGCGGGCAAGAACTGGGCCCGCATCACCGGGGCGGTGTTCGCCGCGCTCTCGCTGTTCGGACTCTTCAACATCTGGTTCGGCACCTTGTCCGTGCTGCTGGGCATCGCGGCGATCGTGCTGCTGTTCCTGCCGGCGTCGAACAGGTTCTTCCAGGCCACCAAGGCGCACAAGTTCGGCGTCTACGGCCGCTGACCGGGAGCGGGTTCCGGCCGCCTGACGGCCGGAACCCGGCGGGGCGCAGCAGTGTTCAGCCGTGCTCCGTCGTCTGCGCCCGTTGCGCGTGGTACGCCAGGATCTGCAGTTCGGTGGCCATGTCCACCTTGCGCAGCTGCACGGATGGCGGAACCTGCAGCACCGCCGGCGCGAAGCTGAGAATGCTCGTGACGCCGGCTTCGACGAGCCGGTCGCAGAGCCCCTGGGCCGCGCCGGCGGGCACGGCCAGGACCGCCATGTTGGTGCCGGTCTGCCGCAGGATAAGTTCCAAGTCACCGATCGGGCTGACGCGCATCCCCGAGACCTCGGACCCGACGACCTGCGGATCCGCGTCGAAGAGCGCCACGACTCCGAATCCCTTGGTGGTGAATCCGGAGTAGCCGGCCAGGGCCCGGCCCAGGTTGCCGATGCCGACAATCGCGACTTTCCAGTCCTGGGTGAGCCCCAGGGCCGCGGCAATCTCCTGGCCGACCAGCCGGACGTCGTAGCCCACGCCGCGGGTACCGAACGACCCGAGGTAGGAAAGGTCCTTGCGCAGGGTGGGCGGGCTCACGCCGGCGGCCTCGGCCAGTTGCTCGGACGATATGCGTTCCGTGCCCTCGGACACCAGCGAATTCAGGGCCCGGAGGTAGATGGTCAGGCGTGCGAGCGCGGCCGGCGGGATCTCGTGGCCGGATGGCTTGGCAGCCTCGGTATCCGGGAGGTGGGTCACTGTTGTCGCTCCGATGCCTGCTGCGGGGCTCCGGCCGTGCCGTTTCCAGCCGTTCCGGGTCCTGGGTGCCGCCGGCGGCTGTCCAACCGCAGGCTTGTGTCCCCCCAAGATTAAGCTCCCCCGCGCCGCTCTCCAACTCCTGTGACGCCGGCCGGGCCGCCCCGGACTACTGTGTGAGCAGCCGTCGCAGCCGGTCCGGATCGATGTGCCAGAAGTCCCGCTGGACGCCGTCGATCATGACCACGGGGATCTCCTCGGCGAAGCGCCGTTCGAGCTCGGGGTCCTCGAGGATGTTCTTCTCTTCCCAGGCGAGACCGAGCTCCCCCGCAACGCCCCCGACGGTCTCCCGTGCCGCCTGGCACAGATGGCAGCCGGGTTTGGTCAGCAGCACCAGTTCGTGCCCGGGGCGCGTGTCGGATCCACTCATGCCTTCCACGGTAGCGGCCGGTGGCGCTGAACGGACAATCTCCGGCGCCTCGTTAGACTCGAAGCATGCCCAAGACCGCCGCCGGCCATGCACAGCGCGCCTCGGTCTCCACGGACCCGGGGACGGAAGCGGCATTTTTCGACGTCGACAACACCCTGATGCGCGGCGCCAGCCTGTTCCACGTGGCCCGCAAGATGTACCAGAGCGGCGCCTTCCGGATGCGCGACGCTGCCGGTTTCGGCTTCAAACAGGCCCGCTTCCTGATGCGGGGTGAGAACCTCAAGGACATCCAGTCGATCCGCGACACGGCACTGGCCCTTGCCACCGGCCTGCTGAGCGACGACGTCAAACAACTGGGCGACGAGGTCTACGACGAAGTCATCGCCTCCAAGATCTGGCCCGGAACCAGGGCCCTGGCGGACCAACACCTGCGGGTGGGCCGCAAGGTCTGGCTGGTCACGGCCACGCCGGTTGAAGTGGCCGCCGTCATCGCCGACCGGCTGGGCCTGACGGGCGCCCTGGGCACGGTGGGTGAAACCGAAGACGGTGCCTACACCGGACGACTCATCGGGGACATCCTGCACGGGCCGGCCAAGGCTGTCGCGGTCGAGGAGTTGGCCATCCGCCAAGGCATGGACCTGGCGCGCTGCTGGGCCTACAGCGACTCCTACAACGACGTCCCGCTGCTGACCCTGGTGGGCAACCCGGTGGCGATCAACCCGGACGCCAGGCTGCGCCGGCACGCCCGGGAGAACAACTGGCCGGTCTACGACTACAGGAGCGGCCGGCGGGCGGCCACCTTGGGTCTCAAGGCCGCCACCGGTGCCGGCGCGGTCTACGGTCTCTGGCGCGGGGTCAACAGATTCCGGCGACCGGCGGCGTAACGGCCGGACCCACGCCGGCGGGGATGAAAACCGGTTAACGGCACAAGGCCCGCCAGTTTCCTGGCGGGCCTTGGAAGAAAAGGGAACCGGTTGTCGGTCCTACTTCTTGTTGCGGCGCTGGTGACGGGTCTTGCGAAGCAGCTTACGGTGCTTCTTCTTGGCCATACGCTTGCGGCGCTTCTTGATAACTGAACCCACGAGTCCCTCATTCACTGATAGTTTCGTCAGCTGCCGGTGCCCGGCGGGGCACACGTCAACTCACGGTTTTCGACGATGACGTAAAACGTTCCTTAACAGGGTACCGCCTCCGCGCCCCCCGCTTTGACCGTCGGACGGCAGCCGGCCCGCTCCGGAGCGTCAGGCCGTCCCGGTCTCCCGGTCGATCACGGCGCCGCGCAGGTACTCCTCCACGGCCGATTCGGGCACCCGATAGGAACGTCCAAAGCGCACGGCGGGCATCTCGCCCGAATGCACCAAGCGGTAAACGGTCATCTTGGACACGCGCATGACCGCGGCCACTTCCGACACCGTCAAGAAGCGCACACTCGAGAAATTGTTCTCGTCAGCCATTACGCACTGTTCCTTTACTGTAAGCAACACCGGCGGCGTGCCGCCTTGCCCCGCCCCAACAACCGTCTTCCTAGATACTTTAGAGGCTGTTGTGGCAAAAGTGAAAGTGCACACTGTAGCTTAAGCATTTTAACCAAGCACGGCCTTTTACCCTCGGGCCGCTTTCGTGGCGCGGTTCCCCGCGGCCGACGCCAGCTGGGCCAGCACATCCGCCGTGACGTCCCACTCCATGCAGGCATCCGTGACACTCTGCCCGTAAACCAACGCCGCTCCCCCGCCGTCCTGGGACACCTCCAGTTTCTGTGCCCCGCCCACCAGGAAGCTCTCCAGCATCAGGCCGGCGATGGCGCTGCCGCCAGCTTCGACCTGCGCGGCGATCTCCAGCGCCACCTCGGCCTGGCGGTGGTGGCTCTTGCCACTGTTGGCGTGGCTGGCGTCCACGATCAGCCGCGGATTCAGGCCGGCTTCGGCCAGCGCCGCGGACGCGGCCGCCACCTCCTGGGCTCCGTAGTTCGGGCCGCTGGCGCCGCCGCGCAGGATCACGTGGGTGTCGGGGTTGCCGTTGGTGGAGACCAGCGCCGCCCGTCCCTCGCCGTCGATCCCCAGGAACACCTGTGCCGCGGCCGCAGCGTGGCAGGCGTCGAGCGCAACCTGCAGCCCGCCGTCCGTGCCGTTCTTGAAACCCACCGGCATGGAGAGCCCCGAGACCAACTGGCGGTGGATCTGGCTTTCGGTGGTGCGCGCACCGATCGCTCCCCAGCTGACCAGGTCCGCCAGGTACTGCGGGCTGATCGGTTCCAGGAACTCCGTGGCCACCGGCAGGCCGAGCTCCGCCACCTCCAGCAGGAACGTCCGCGCCAGCCGCAGGCCAGCGGCGATGTCATGGGAGCCGTCCAGCCGCGGGTCGTTGATCAGCCCCTTCCAGCCCACCGTGGTCCGCGGTTTCTCGAAGTACGTGCGCATCACGATCAGCAGCTCTTCGCGGTGCTCACGTGCCACCTGCGCCAGGCGGCGCGCGTAGTCCAGGCCCGCCGCGGTGTCGTGGATCGAGCACGGTCCCACGATCACCAGGAGCCGGTCGTCCACCCCGTCCATGACCGCCCGGATGTCCTCCCGGCCGCGGGCGACGACGGCGGCGGCCTCGGCGGTCAGGGGCTGTTCCTGCAGCACCTCGCCCGGTGACGGCAGCGGGCTGAAGCCGCCCACCCGCAGGTTGTTCGTGCTGCGCGGCGAGGCCGGGTCGGCGGCTGCGACGCCGGCCGGCGTCGGCGCTTCGGTTTCCAAGAGCTGGTTGGCTGCTGAATTCATGGTCGGTGTCCCGTCTGTTGGCGGCGGGACTTCGCTACAGAACCCGCCGGAGAAATGGCGAAGGGCAGAGAATCATCTCTGCCCTGTTGGCTCTGAAGGTTGGTATGCGTAGGCGCTAGGCGGTTACGTCAGGCCCCTCCAGAGCCAACGCAAAATACGCATACCAACGAGTCGTCATACCCGGAACTGTACGCCCGGTCCGCGGGGGAAGGAAAACGCGGGCCCGGGACATGACAGATTATGACGACGGCGGGGCGCCGGCTTCTGCATCCGTAGGTGTGGGGCGCCGGCCGCTCAGGCCAGGCCGGCCAGCACGTCGATGCCGAAGACCGGTTCCCGGTCCAGCGGGCGGAGGTCTGCGATCCCGTGCGGTTCCAGTGCGGCGGCGAGCGAGCGTTGGAACCGCGGGACGTTCATGCCCAGCCCGCCGCCGAGCACCACCGGGCCGCCCATGCCCAGCCGCCGGGCGACCAGGGCAATCTGGCTGGCCAGGTCGGCGGCCGCGCGGTCGACGATCGCCTCTGCCGCCGGATCGGCGCCGTCGGCGGCGGCCACCACCAGGCGGGACTTGCCCGCCCAAAACCGCCGGTCGGTTTTCGCCGAGTGGAACAGCGCTATCAGCTCGGCCGGCTCCTGCAGCCCGCAGTCGTCCAGCAGCAGGTCCGTGAGCCGGTCCCGCCGCAGGCCCGCATCCAGGCGGGCGAGTGCGTGCCGGACGGCTTCCCGCCCCAGCCAGTAGCCGCTGCCCTCATCGCCCAACAGGTGCCCCCAGCCGCCGGCGCGGACCTCAAGCCCGGCCTCGTTGATGCCCCACACGGACGATCCGGTTCCGGCGACCACGCCGATCCCGGTGCGGAGGCGTCCGGCGGCGAGCACCAGGCGGGTGTCGTGGACAACATGGACGACCGCCCCGTGGGCCAGCGGGGCGATCAGGGCGCGCAGCGCCGCGGCGTCGCCCTCGGTGTCGATTCCGCCCGCCCCTGCGTAGACCGCCGTGATCCCGGTCGCGCCGAGCCGGCCGAAGACCTCGGCGAGGGCCGCGGCGGCCTGGGCGGGGCTGGCGTTCTGCACGTTGGCGCTGCCCGCCGTGGCTTCGGCGACCGGCAAGCCGTCGTCCAGCCGGATGCCGTGTGTCTTGCTGCCGCCGATGTCCAGCCCGATGAGTCTTTGCACCATGGGGTGAGCTTACTCGGGGCGTCCCGCCGCCGCGGAGGCCGGGCCGGAACGTCCGTCAAGCCTGCCCGGACCCGCGGGATGACCCGCACACCACCAGAACGAAACGGTGCCCGCCGTGGCGGGCACCGTCGTCGTCATCAGTGCTTGGCTGTGTGGGCTGCCTTAGATGAGGCCCAGGGCGAGCATGGCGTCGGCTACCTTTTTGAAGCCGGAGATGTTCGCGCCCGCCACGTAGTTGCCGGGCATGCCGTATTCCTCGGCGGTCTCGGCGCAGCGGTCGTGGATGCCGACCATGATGTCCGTCAGGCGCTGCTCCGTGTACTCGAAGGTCCAGGCGTCGCGGCTGGCGTTCTGCTGCATCTCCAGGGCGGAGGTGGCCACGCCGCCGGCATTCGCGGCCTTGCCCGGGCCGAACAGCAGGCCCGCGTCCTGGAAGATGGAGGCGGCTTCGCTCGTGCACGGCATGTTGGCGCCCTCGGCGACGGCGACCAGCCCGGACTCCACCAGGCGCCGGGCGGATTTCTCGTCCAGCTCGTTCTGGGTGGCGCACGGCAGCGCCACGGTGCAGTCGACGTCCCAGATGTTGCCGTCGGCCACGTAGTGCACGGCAGAGCCGCGGCGCTCGGCGTACTCCGAAATGCGGCCCCGCTCGACTTCCTTGATCTGGCGCAGCAGTTCGACGTCGATGCCGGCCTCGTCGACGATGTAGCCGCCGGAGTCGGAGGCGGTGACGACCGTGGCGCCGAGTTCCTGCGCCTTTTCGACGGCGTTGATGGCCACGTTGCCGGAGCCGGAGATGGCCACGCGCTGCCCGTCCAGGCTCTGCCCGCGGGTTTTGAGCATTTCCTGCGCGAACAGCACCGCGCCGTACCCGGTGGCTTCCGGGCGGACCAGCGAGCCGCCCCAGCCGATGCCCTTGCCGGTGAGGACGCCTGACTCGTAGCGGTTGGTGATGCGCTTGTACTGGCCGAACAGGTAGCCGATTTCGCGGGTGCCCACGCCCATGTCCCCGGCCGGAACGTCGGTGTATTCGCCGATGTGGCGGTAGAGCTCCGTCATGAAGGACTGGCAGAAGCGCATGACCTCGCCGTCGGACCGGCCGCGCGGATCGAAGTCGGACCCGCCCTTGCCGCCGCCGATGGGCATGCCGGTCAAGGCATTCTTGAAGATCTGCTCGAAGCCCAGGAACTTGATGATGCCCAGGTAGACCGAGGGGTGGAAGCGCAGGCCGCCCTTGTAGGGGCCAAGCGCGGAGTTGAACTCCACGCGGAAGCCGCGGTTGATCTGGACGTTGCCGGCGTCGTCCACCCAGGGCACGCGGAAGATGATCTGGCGTTCGGGCTCGCAGATGCGCTGCAGGATGGCGGCGTCGGAATATTCGGGGTGCCGGGCGGACAGCGGCTCGAGGGTTTCGAAGACTTCGGTGACGGCCTGGTGGAATTCCGTTTCGCCTGGATTGCGCCGGAAGACTTCGTCGCGGACTTCAAGCAGGTGGGCATCCATGGGTGCGTCCCTTCACTAGCTGACGTATGGGGGCACTCAGGTTGCTGCGGGCCCTCACACAGAAAACCATAAGAAGCGGGATCTAAGAAACACACCTGACACATCGCCGAACCGCCTCGTAACGCGCCGGACGGCGGTACAGTTGGCCGGTTTGTCGCACTGCGCCGGGCAGTTCCGGCACCGCTGGGCGCGGTGGCGGGGCGGAAAGTGCCGGCCGTCACGGGCGAACGCGCCCGCCCGTCGGGGCCCGAATGTGCGGCTCCTCACGCCCCGGGGCCCTCCGCGTCCCGCATGGGTGGCCCCTCTGGTACTCCGCCGGGCTGCCGCCTCGTGCGCCGCCGGGCTGCCGCCGGGCGTCGTCTGAGTCCAGGCCGGGCTGCCGCGCGCAACGGCTCCGGGGTCGCCGGGCACCGGCACCCGGGGCCGCCGCTCACATCGGCACCGTGGCCGCCGCTCAGCCGCGGCGGCGGCGCGGCAGTTTGGGCAGATGCGCGAAGATGTCCGCGGCCTTGGTCGTCGCCTTGTTGGCCGCCTGGCCGAGGGAGCGGCTGAGGTTGGCGGGAACCGGAACCTCGAGGCTCCGCCCCGTCACCGCATGCGCGGGTTCCTGCGGGGCGACGACGGCGGCTGCCACCGCGGGCGACACCGGCCCCGCCTCGGCGGCGGGCAGGACATCGACCCCGAACCCGATGATCCAGTCGGCCACATGCTGCAGCGGCCCGGTCTGCAGCGAGTAGTAGCGCTTCTGGCCCTGGGCGCGCATGGACACGAGTCCGGCTTCGCGCAGCACCTTCAGGTGCTTGGAGACGGTCGGCTGGCTCACCTCCAGCTCTTCGACCAGTTCGCCAACCGCCTTGTCGCCGTCACGGAGCGACCCGAGTATGTCCCGGCGGGTACCTTCGGCAATCACTGCAAAGACATCATCGATGGCCATTGCATTACCCTAACCGCATATATGCTCCGGGGCACACCCCCGGCGTTGGTCCCGGCGCCGGGCAGGGCAGAATCTCGATACCGGGTTCGGTGGACGACTGCGTCTGGCGCGGCCGCCCGGCCAGGGTCTGCCGCCCCATCCGCTGGGGGCTTGGCGAACCCAGTAACGGCCTAGTCGAACCAGGGATCGAGCCCGTGGTAGGGGAAAATTTCCTTGCGGGTGGCCATCACGGTGCGGTCCACGCCGTCGTTGGGGTCATAGCCGACCTCCCACGAGCGCCACCACAGGTCGGCGTCGTCGCCCATGTACAGCGGTGCCTGCTGGCCGTACCGCACCTCGACGTAGTCATGCCAGGACTGCGGCACCTCGCTGTGCAACGGAATGGCCCGGCCGGAAACAATGGCGAGCATGTGCGTCCAGGACCGGGGCACCACATTGAAGACGTCGTAGCCGCCGCCGCCCGTGGCGATCCAGCGGTCGCCGCAGACCTCGCGCGCCAGGTCGGCCGTGTCCAGCATCATTTGCCGCTGGGCGTCCACGCTCAGCCGAAGACTGCTCAGCAGGTCGCGGGCATGGTTGTCGCAGCCGTGCTGGCTGACGATAACTTCGGGGGCGAAGGCCCTGACCAGCTGCGGGACCACGGCATGGAAGGCCCGCAGGAAGGCGGCGTCGCCGGAGCGGGGCGGCATGGCGACGTTGACGGAACTGCCCGGCGCCTCCGGGCCCCCGCTCTCGTTCGCGAAGCCCGTCCCCGGGAACAGGTGGGTGCCGGTTTCATGCAGGGAGATGGTCAGCACCCGCGGGTCGTTGTAGAAGATCGACTGGACGCCGTCGCCGTGGTGCGCGTCGACGTCGACGTACGCGACCCTCTGCACGCCGTTATCCAGCAGGTGCTGGATGGCCAGGGCGCAGTCGTTGTAGATGCAGAACCCGCTGGCCTTGCCGCGCGCGGCGTGGTGCATGCCGCCGGCGAAGTTCACCGCATGCAGCGCCGTGCCGTCCAGGATCGCGGCCGCGGACTGCAGCGAGGCCCCGGCGATTCGGGCGCTGGCGGTGTGCATGCCTGGAAACACCGGATCGTCTTCGGTGCCCAGGCCGCGCTCGTCGTCGATGGCGTCCGAGTCTTCGCTGACCGCCTTCACCGCGGCCACGTAGGCCGGGTCGTGCACGGTCTGCAGCGCCGCGTCGCCGGCGATTTCGGCTGCGGCCAACGTGACGTTCGGGCGGTGGAAGATGGCGAATTCGTCAGCCAGCCTGGCCGTCAGGTCCAGCCGGATCGGGGACATGGGATGATGCGCGCCGAAATTGTAGGCCAAGACGGATTCACTCCACACCGCCAGAGTGGGAACCGCGGGAACTGGGGTCGCTGACATCACAGACAGGCTACGCGAAAGCACCGGTGCGCGCGCATTCTTCCCGCGCCCCGTGCGATCAATTGATGATTTACTACTGCAAGGAGCAAGTCAGCGATTTCGGAGCCGGACAGAAGCGATCGGGATGACCAGACAGCAGCCGTCATGGCTAGCCGGGCGGGAACACGAACGATTCTCGCTTTTGCGCACGCTCCGCGACTTCGTGGACAGCGTTGCCAACAGTTCCCCGGCACGGCTGGCGCTGATCGTCTACGTGGCGGTGATCCTGGTCTTCACCGGGCTGCTGTCCTTGCCCGCCGCGGCCCGCGACGGGGTCATCACGCCGCTGCACGACGCCTTCTTCACGGCTGTCTCGGCGGTCTGCGTCACGGGCTTGACCGTGGTGTCCACCGCCGGCCACTGGACCTTCCTCGGCCAGGCCGTGATCCTGCTGGGCATCTTCATCGGCGGCCTGGGCACGCTGACGCTGGCCTCGCTGCTGGCGCTCATGGTGAGCAAGCGGCTGGGCGTGCGCGGCAAGCTGATCGCCCAGTCCGCCATGAGCAACGCGGGCCGCCTGGGCGAGGTCGGCGCGCTGCTGCGGATCGTGATCACCACCTCGGTGATCATCGAGGTGGTGCTCGCCCTGGTGCTGATCCCCCGTTTCCTGATGCTCGGCGAATCCTTTCCCCAGGCCGCCTGGCACGGCATCTTCTATGCCATCTCGGCGTTCAACAATGCGGGGTTCACCCCGCACTCCGATGGCCTGGTCCCCTACGAGACCGACGAGTGGATCCTGCTGCCGCTGATGGTCGGCGGTTTCCTGGGCAGCCTCGGGTTCCCGGTGGTCATGGTGCTTCTGGAGCGCGGTTGGCGCTTCAGTAAATGGAACCTGCACACCAAGCTCACGGTCGAGGTGTCCCTGATCCTGCTGGTGGTAGGCGCCCTGGTCTGGGGCGCCATGGAGTGGAGCAACCCGGAGACCCTGGGCGGCATGAGCACCTGGGACAAGGTCCTGCACGCAACGTTCGCGTCCGTGATGACCCGCTCGCTCGGCTTCAACCTGGTGGACATGAACGACATCGAGCCGTCCACCATGCTCTTTTCCGATGCCCTGATGTTCGCCGGCGGCGGTTCCGCCTCGACCGCGGGCGGCATCAAGGTCACGACCATCGCGATCGTGTTCCTGGCCATCGCAGCCGAGGCCCGCGGCGACCGGGATGTGAAGGTCCATGGCCGGACCATCCCCGAAGGCGCCATGCGGGTGGCCATCTCGGTGATCGTCATGGGTGCCACGTTGGTGGCCTTCGCCGCCGGCCTGCTGCTGGCCCTCACCGGCGAAAGCCTGGACCGAGTGCTGTTCGAGGTCATTTCCGCGTTCGCCACCGTCGGGCTGAGCACCAACCTGAGCGCCGAGCTGCCGCCCGAGGGCAAATATGTGCTCTGCGCCCTGATGTTCGCCGGCCGCGTCGGCACCATTACGTTGGCCGCCGCCCTGGCGCTGCGCGAGCGCCGCCAGCTGTTCCACTACCCCGAAGAGAGGCCCATCATTGGCTGACAAGTCCGCATCGAACAGACGTCCCGCCCACAACGCGCCCGTGCTGGTGGTCGGCTTGGGCCGCTTCGGTTCCTCGACCGCGGAACAACTGGTCAAGCAGGGCCGCGAGGTGCTGGCGATCGAACGTGATCCGGCCCTGGTGCAGAAGTGGTCGGGGCAGTTGACCCACGTGGTGGAGGCCGACGCCACGAACATCGACGCGCTGCGCCAACTGGGCGCCCAGGAGTTCAGCTCCGCCGTCGTCGGTGTGGGCACCTCGATCGAGTCCTCGGTGCTGATCACCGTGAACCTGGTGGACCTGGGCATCGAGCACCTCTGGGTCAAGGCCATCACCCCGTCGCACGGCAAGATCCTCTCGCGCATCGGCGCCAACCATGTCATCTACCCGGAGGCCGACGCCGGCCGCCGCGCCGCGCACCTGGTGGGCGGCCGGATGCTGGACTTCATCGAGTTCGACGACGGTTTCGCCATCGTCAAGATGTACCCGCCGAAGGAGACCCAGGGCTTCACGCTGGGTGAGTCGCAGGTGCGCTCCAGGTACGGCGTCACGGTGGTGGGCGTGAAGTCGCCCGGCGAAGACTTCACCTATGCGCGGCCCGAAACCAAGGTCTCCAGCCGGGACATGCTGATCGTCTCCGGGCACGTGGACCTGCTGGAGCGTTTCGCGGCCCGCCCGTAGGGGGGCCGCCCGTAGCGGGGCCGCCCGCAAGAACAGCGGACCCAGGCCCCCTTAGGGCTCAGGCCAGCTCGCGCGACAGTTCGGCCGCCCGTTCGGCAGCGGCCGCGGCACCGCGCGCGATCACCTGCGGCAGCCCGTCGTCGTCGAAGGAGGCGATGGCGCGTTCCGTGGTGCCGTTCGGGCTGGTGACGGCACGGCGCATGACCGCCGGGTCGGCATCCGGCGCAGCGAGCATGATGCCCGCGCCGGCCACGGTCTCGCGGGCCAGCGTCATCGACAGCTCCGGTTCCAGGCCCAGCTCCACGCCGGCGGCGGCCATCGCTTCGGCCAGGTAGAAAGCATAGGCGGGGCCGGAACCGCTGACCGCGGACACCGCGTCCAGCTGGTGTTCCGGAACCACGACGACCGTGCCGGCGCCGGCGAATACTTCGCGGGCGGCCTCCAGCTGGGCATCGCTCACGTGGCTGCCGGCGGAGACGCCGACCGCCCCGCGGCGCACCTTGAGCGGCGTGTTGGGCATGCTGCGCACCAGCGGCTGGCCTTCCGGCAGGGCAGCTTCCATGGCGGCGACGGTGACTGCCGCGGCCACGGAAACCACCACGGTCCGCTTATCCAGAGCCGGCGCGATGGTCCGGCACAGGTCCGCGATGCCCGCCGGCTTCACCCCCAGCACGGCTACGTCGGCGCCCTGCACCGCATGGGCGTTGGCCGCCGGGTCGTCTTGTTCCGCCAGCACCGTCAGGCCGGGATAACGCCCGCGCAGTTCCGCGGCGCGTTCGCTGCGGCGCACCGTCGCCGTCACGTTTTCTGCCGGTGTTCCGGAGGCCAGCAGCCCGGCCAGGATGGCCTCGTTCATGGACCCACAGCCCAGGAAAGCGATGCGGCGAGCGGTTGGTGTTTCCTTGGCGTCAGCAGTCATGTCTGCCATTGAATCATGGCGCCGTCATCCGGCGCGTGCTGCCGTTCGGGCCCCCGCGCACACCCGCGGGGAAGAACTCACAGGTGCCGTTCAGGTGTTTAACGGCGTTGTCCCAAGGTCCCCGTCTAGTGTCTTAAACACCTCATCAAGGTGCGAGTGATGATGGACCGGATCTGCTGGTTCCGGTCCAGGCGCCGGCGAACAGCGGTTGACTCCCCCAACCGACCGCAACGTTCGCCGGCGTCGCCATTTAAGCCCTCCACCGCAGCCCTGCCGCGTGACGTGTCCGCGGTTTTGCGCCGCGGCTGCTAACTGCCCACCTTCTCGACGGCGGGGGCCGGCTCCAGCGCCTGCCGCACCAGCATGGTGCCCACGGGACTGACCGGGGCGTCGCTGTCGTAGAGCAGGTGATCGAAGCGTTTGAGGATCAGCCCCTCGCGCAGCGCCCACGGGCAGATCTGCAGCGTCTCGGTCTCGAACATCTCCATCGCCGCCTCGGCGACCATCGCCCCGGCAAGCAGTTGCGGCGCCCGCACCATCGAGACACCCGGCAGATTGACACGGTCGCTGACCGGCATGGCGGCCAGTCGCCGCGTCCACAGGGACAGGTCCGTGCGGTGCAGTTCCCGCCGCACGTACGGGCCGGCGGCCGAGGGTGCGGCCCCGGCGATCCGTGCCAGCGAGCGGAAGGTCTTGGAGGTTCCGACCACCATGTCCGGCCGGCCGTGGGCAGAAATTTCTTCGACCGCGGGAGCCAGCGTCTCGCGGATATACCCGTGCAGGTCCTTGATGCTCTTCACGCTCGGGGGGTCCTCGGGCAGCCACTCCCGGGTCAGCCGGCCCGCTCCCAGCGGCACCGATACAGCGTGTTCGGGCAGTTCGTCGTGGCCGATGGCCATCTCGAAGGAGCCGCCGCCGATGTCCAGGTCCAGGATGGTGCCCGACCCCCAGCCGTACCAGCGGCGGACGGCCACCAGGGTCATGCCGGCCTCCTCGGGGCCGGTCAGCTCCTGCAGCGTGACATTGGCTTCCGCCTTGACCCGGTCCAGCACTGCCCTGCCGTTGGTCGCTTCGCGGATGGCGGAGGTGCAGAAGGCCAGCATGTCTTCGGCCCCGTGCAGCCCGGCGAACCGCCAGGCCTCTCGGATAAAGCCGATGAGTTCCTGCTGGCCCTCTTCGCTGATACTGCCGTCGGCATCCAGATACGCCACCAGCGACAGCGGCCGCTTGTGCGAGGCGAAAGGCACCGGCCGGGCACCCGGGCGGGCATCCACCAACAACAAATGCACCGTGTTGGAACCGATGTCGAGAACGCCCAGACGCATGTTCATATTATGCAGGCCTCCGGCACGGGCACCGCAAACGGGCAACGGGTCCGGCCCCGGCCGCCGCGGGCAGCGGCCGGGGCGGCCGCTACTTCTTGGCGGCGGCCTTGCGCCGTACCGGCTTCTTCGCCGCCGGTTTCGCCGGTCCCTTCGCGCGCTTCTCCGCCAGCAGTTCGATGGCCTGCTCTCGTGTCAGCTCTTCGATGCTGGTGGCGCGCGGCACCGTGATGTTCGTGACGCCGTCGGTGATGTAGGGGCCGAACCGGCCGTCCTTGACCACGATGTTCTTCTCCGACACCGGGTCCACGCCGAACTCGGCCAGCGGTGCGGCGGCGGTGCGGCCGCCGCGGGTCTTCGGCTGCGCGTAGATCTCCAGCGCCTGTTCCAGCGTGATGGTGAAGATTTCCTCCTCGGAGCCGATCGACCGCGAGTCGCTGCCCTTCTTCAGGTAAGGGCCGAAGCGTCCGTTCTGCACGGTAATTTCGGTGCCCTCGGCATCGGTGCCGAGCACCCGCGGCAGGCTCAAGAGCTTCAGCGCGTCCTCGAGGGTGACGGTGTCCACGCTCATCGACTTGAACAGGGAACCGGTGCGAGGCCTGACCTTGGCCGGCTTCTTCGGCGGCTTGGGCTTGCCGTTCTTGTAATACTCCACCGGCTGTGCGGCCAGTTCCTCGGCCGTCGGCTCATGGATCACCTCGGTGACGTAGGCGCCGTAACGGCCTTCCTTGGCCACGATCGTCCGGCCGGTCTCCGGGTCCTTTCCAAGCTCGCGCTCGCCAGGCCCCTGGGTTTCCATCAGCTCGAGGGCTTTCTCCGGGGTCAGCTCGTCCGGAGCCAGGTCGTCGGGGACATTGGCCCGCTCCGGCTCCTCGCCGTCGCCCTCGCCGTTGCGTTCCAGATACGGGCCGAACTTGCCCACCCGCAGGGTGATTCCCTCGGCAATCTCGATCGAATTGATCCGGCGCGGGTCGATTTCGCCCAGGTCGTTCACCACGGTGTTCAGGCCGGTTTCCTTGCGGTCCCCGTAGTAGAAGCCGGAGAGCCACTCGGTCCGGCTGGCCTCGCCGCGGGCAATGCGGTCCAGGTCCTCTTCGAGTTCCGCCGTGAAGTCATAGTCGACGTAGTCGCTGAAGTACTCCTCCAGCAGCCGTACCACGGAGAACGCGATCCAGCTCGGAACCAGGGCGGAGCCGCGGGTGCGGACGTAGCCGCGGTCCATGATGGTGGAGATGGTGGCGGCGTAGGTGGACGGACGGCCGATGCCGCGGTCTTCCAGCGTCTTGATCAGCGATGCTTCGGTGTAGCGCGGCGGTGCCGATGTCTCGTGCCCCACGGCGTCGACCGCCTGCGCGTCCAGCGCGTCGCCCTTGGCGAGGTTCGGCAGGCGCCCGCCGGTGGCATCGTCCTCGTCCTCGCGTCCGGCGTCCTTGCCCTCCTCATAGGCGGCCAGGAAACCGGGGAACGTGATGACGGTGCCGGATGCGGTGAACTCCGCGTCCCGCCCGTCCCCGGCCGTGGCGCCCAGCCGCACGGTCGACGTCGATCCCTTGGCGTCGGCCATCTGCGAGGCCACCGTGCGTTTCCAGACCAGCTCGTACAGCCGGTACTCGTCGCCGGAAAGCTGGCTGCGCACCTGGCCGGGCGTGCGGAAAGAATCACCGGCGGGCCGGATGGCTTCGTGGGCTTCCTGGGCGTTCTTGTCCTTGCCCTTGTAAACGCGGCGGGCATCCGGGACATACTCTGGCCCGTACAGCTCGGAGGCCTGGCGCCGCGCGGCGTTCACGGCCTGATCGCTTAGCGCCGGCGAATCGGTACGCATATAGGTGATGTAGCCGTTTTCGTACAGCTTCTGCGCCACCTGCATGGTCGAACGGGCGGAGAACCGGAGCTTGCGGGCCGCCTCCTGCTGCAGGGTGGAGGTGGTGAACGGCGCCGCCGGCCGGCGGGTGTAGGGCTTGTTCTCTACTCCGCGGACGGAGAAGCTGGCGCTGCGCAGGGAGTCTGCCAGCGCGGTGGCGGCCGCCTCGTCCAAATGGACGGCCGAGCGCGCCTTGAGTTGGCCCAGATCGTTGAAGTCCTTGCCGGCGGCGACCCGGCTGCCGTCGACCGAGACCAGCTTCGCCTTGAACACCCCGCCCTTGGCCGCGTCCTCCGGCGCCACGGTTGCCAGCAGGTCCCAGTAGGAGGCCGCCCGGAACGCCATCCGCTCGCGCTCGCGCTCGACGACCAGCCGGGTAGCCACGGACTGCACGCGTCCGGCGGAGAGCCCCGCCTTGACCTTGCGCCAGAGCACCGGCGAGAGTTCGTAGCCGAAGAGCCGGTCCACGATCCGGCGGGTCTCCTGCGCGTCGACCAGGTCGGTGTCCACCTCGCGGACCTCGGTCAGGGCGCGCTGCAGGGCTTCGCGGGTAATCTCGCTGAACGTCATGCGGTGCACGGGCACCTTGGGCTGCAGCACCTGCAGCAGATGCCACGCGATGGCTTCGCCCTCGCGGTCACCGTCAGTTGCCAGATAGAGTTCGTCGGCGTCCTTGAGCATCGACTTGAGCTCGGACACCTTTTTCTTCTTGTCCGGAGACACCACGTAATACGGCTCGAAATCGTTCTCGATATCCACCGCGAACTTGCCGACCGACGTCTTTTTCAGCTCGGCCGGCAGGTCGGAGGGCTGGGGCAGGTCACGGATGTGCCCCATGGAAGCCGTGACCTCAAAGCCCTCGCCGAGGTACCCGGCGATGGTTTTGCCCTTGGCCGGGGACTCGACGATGACGAGTTTCTTACCGGTTTTTTCGCGGGCCTTGGCTGGCACTGTGCTCCTACGTAAAGAAAGGGTGTTGATGCGCTTGTAAATACGTCCCCCAACCCGGCGGGGTGGAGGACCGTCAGCACTAGGTTAGCCGCAACAGTACCGCGAAACAGAAAACGCCAGCGCGTGCAGCCGGCTGCCTCCGCGGCAACGGACCGCTGCCGATGCCCGCGGCAAGGCCCTAATCGTTGTCGATGTCGCCGGGCAGGAAGGAGAAGACGTAGTACAGCTTTTCCGCCCCTTCGCCCCGGTTTTCGGGATTGGTGGTCGGGCTGTATTCCAGCAGGATCTCGCCGATCCGCCGGCCGAGGTCCTTCCGCTGTTCCTCGGTCAGGTAGAACCGCCCCGTGCTGAGCGCAGCCAGGTGCCCCTCCTGCCGCCAGGTGTCCGGGTTCGGCAATTGCTTGTCCCGTTTGACGTACTTGGACAGGCGTTCGCGCAGGTCGTTCAGTTCCACGTCCACCACGCCCATGGTGGCGGCACGGCTGTCCGCCACGCTGGTCACGTCCAGGCGTCCGGCGGCGGCCTGCCAGTGCCGTTCCCGGCCGTCGCCCTGGTTCACGCACCGTTTGACGAATCCCCACTTTTCCAGCGCCCGCAGGTGGTAGCTCATGGCGCTGGGTGTCAGCCCGTGCCGCTGCGCCAACTCCGTGGCGGTGGCCGGCTGCTGTGTATCAAAGAGCTCTTCGATGACCTTCAGCCGCACGTTATGGGCCAGCGCACGGATGGCGCGGGCATCGGAGATATTGACCCTGTCTCCGGCCGCCGGCTCGGCCGGAGTGGCCGCCGCTGCCGTGGCCGCCCGGCCGGTCGTCGTGCTTGAAGCCTTAGTCATGATCAGTAAGTGTAATGCCGGTCACCGCTCCCGGGCGGGGCTGCCGGCCAATCCCGGACTGCAATCCGGCAACAATTTCCTATTCGCCGGCAGGCACCAGGAAGCCGTCTGCCACCAGGTTCCGCACTTCGGCGGAGAGTTGCCCGGCGAAGTCCGGCTCCTCGCGGCCCAACAGCGCCGCCAGCGCACCGATGATCTGGTCCACGCCCAGCTCGCCGTCGCACGCGGAAACGAACCCGGCCAACTCGGTGCTCATCAGGTTGGTCCGGCGCAGCCCCGCGCCCTGGCGCAGCAGGATGACGCCGGGATGTTCGGCGCCCGGCCGCTGGTGCCGCTCTTCGGTCACGTCCTCGGCCGCCCGCAGGTGCTGGCGGCCAAAGTCCGCGGCGTGCTCGGCCAGCCAATCGGCCCGCTCGACCGCCGCGGCCAGGTGCGGGCCGATGGGCTGTTCGATCGGATAGGTGATCTCCTCGAACCTCCGCAGCAATCCTGCGCCTGCAGCGGCGGCCGCGGCGTCGGGCAGGGAGCGGCGCAGCCACACGAGCCCGAAGCCGAGGGCCTCCACGTCCCGGGACGCGAAATCGTCCAGGTAGGCGGCGTACGCGGATTCGAACAGCTCGGGGTCGCGGTTCACCGAGGCGTCCCGCAGCCACGTCTGCGCATACTGCGCCGGGCTGAGCTGCTCGCGCTGGATGACCCAGGCGTCGGTGTCCGGCGCCAGCCACTGCTCCAACCGGGCGTGCCAGCTGCCCGCGCCCGCCGGAATTTCCCAGTTGCCCAGCATCTGTGCGACGCCGCCGTCGGCCAGCACCGAGGGCAGGGAGCGGAAGAGGGTGGCCACGATGTCGTCGCCGGGCAGTCCGCCGTCGCGGTAGGTGAACTGCTCGTCGGCGCGTTCGGCCGGGCGACGCGGCGTGATCACGAACGGCGGGTTGGATACCACGAGGTCGAACCGTTCCCCCGCCACCGGCTCCAACAGGCTGCCCAGCCGCAGGCTGACCCGCTCCTCCAGGTGGTCCGGGTCCAGCCCGAGGGCGCCGGCGTTGAGGGCGAGGTTGAACCGGGTGAAGGCCAGCGCCCGCTCCGAGATGTCCGTCGCGGTGGCGTGGCGGGCGTGGCCCAGCAGGTGGAAGAGCTGGATCCCGCACCCGGTGCCAAGGTCCAGGGCCCGTTCCACCTCGGTGCGGACGGTCAGCTGGGCCAGCGTCAGCGAGGCCTGGCCGATGCCCAGGACGTGATCGTGCCGGAGGACGCCGGGCCGCTGGTGCGCCCCGAGGTCGCTGGCCACCCACAGCTCGGTCTCGCCGAAGGCGTACGGGCGAAGGTCTACGGCGGCCCGCCACTCACCTCCGTCGCGCTCGGCCAGCCGGAGGGCGGCGAGCCCGTCCACCCCGGTGCGCGGGAACGCCCGCGCCAGCAGCCCGGGCGGCACGCTCCGACCCAACAGCCACAGGCGCACGACGGCGGCCAGTCGGCCCTGTGCCGGATCCTCCAGCAGGCGGGCGGTGGCCAGCACGGCCGGAACCAGCTGGTCGCGGTCCAAGGCCTCCCACGCCTCGGTTCCGAGCAGCGCCGCGACGCCGTCCACGCTGTAATCCAGGGTGGTCAGGTCGGCGGCCAGGTCCGCCAGCAGCCGCCGGTCGCTGCTGGCGGGCGCATGGGGAACGTCGGAGAAATCTGCACTATCCACGGCCCAAGTCTAGTAACCCGGACAGACACGCCCCGGACCTGCCGGCCAAGGTGCCCGCGGCCCTTCAGCGCTCACAGGTCACTGCTGCCCGTGCCTCCGGGGCGGTTCCCTGATGGTTAAATGACCTCATGCTCGTCACCACCACCTACCTTGAACAGACCGATCCGGCCCAGCTGGTGCCGGGCTCGCGCCCGCTGCCGGATGATGCCGCCGTGGTGCGGGTGCGGCAGATCAGCCCCGAGTTCAGCAAGTTCCTCTACCGCAGTGTGGGCAGCAGCTGGAACTGGGCCGACCGGCTGGTGCTCACGCGCAGCGAATGGGAACAGGCAGTGCGTGCCCCCGGGGCGGAAACCTGGGTGCTGTACACCGGCAACGCTCCGGCCGGCTACGTGGAACTGTTGGGCCGGCCCGGCGAGACCGGCACCGACGTCGAAATCATGTACTTCGGCCTGTTCCCCGAGGCGATCGGCCGCGGCTTCGGCGGTGCCCTGCTAACCGAAGGCATCCGGCAGGCCTGGCAGTTGCATGGCCGCTGGGACGGGTTTCCGCCGGTGCGGCGCGTCTGGGTGCATACCTGTTCGCTGGACGGGCCGGCGGCCGTGGCCAACTACCAGGCGCGGGGCATGAGCGTGTTCAAGACCGAGGTCGAGGACACCGAACCCCAGGATGCCACCGCGGGCCTGTGGCCCGAGACCGCGAACGCCTGACCCGTCACGGAACCTGATGCCGTTGGGTAGCCCGCGACGTCCACAAAACAGCTCCGGGACGCTCCCCTGCCCGGGACGGACGGCCCGGATGCCGCCGGGCCACACAACGGGAGCCGGCCGGCGGCAGTCAGCAGCGGCAGTCAGGCCGCGGCAGGCTCCGGGCAGCCATCCGGGCAGCGCAGGGTCTGCGGATCCGCTGCGCACGCGGAACAGTACAACGTCAGCTGGCGGCAGTCCGGATTGGAACAGTTCTCGAACTTGCTGGTCGGCGCCTGGCAGCGGACACATTCCCCGATGGTCTTGGCGTCCGGCGTGAACTCCAGGTGCATGCGCTGATCGAAGACGTAGAGCGAACCTTCCCACAGCCCGGCGTCGCCGAAGGTTTCGCCGTAACGGACGATTCCGCCGTCGAGCTGGTAGACCTCCTGAAAGCCACGGTTGACCATCAGGGACGACAGCACCTCGCAGCGGATGCCGCCGGTGCAGTACGTCACCACGGGCTTGTCCTTAAGATCGTCGTACTTGCCGGAGTCCAGTTCCTTGATGAAGTCGTGGGTGGTGGCCACGTCCGGCACGATGGCGTCTTTGAACTTGCCGATCTGCGCTTCGAAGGCGTTGCGGCCGTCAAAGAAAACCACGTCTTCGCCCACCGCCTTTTTGGCGTCGATGAGCTGGTGCAGCTCCTCGGGGCGCAGGTGCATCCCGCCGCCGACCACTCCGCCCTGGTCCACCTTGAGCTCTCCCGGGGCACCGAAGGATACGATCTCGTCCCGGACCTTGACGCTCAGCCGCGGGAAGTCTTCCGCCCCGCCCTCGGACCACTTCACGTCGAGGCCGCGGAAGGCGGGGTATTCGCGCGTGGTTTTCACGTACTGCTTCACCGCGTTCAGCTCTCCGCCGACGGTGCCGTTGATGCCGTCCTTGGAAATCAGGATCCGGCCGCGCAGGCCGAGTTTCTCGCACAGCGCGCGTTGCCAGAGCCGGACGGCGTCCGGGTCCGGCAACGGGGTGAAAGCGTAATAAAGCACAATCCGGTTCAAAGCCACGCATCAAGGTTACGCGGTGGCCGGTAATCAGGGATTGTGACAGGGTTGTCATCGATTAGGCATGCCGCCCGCGCCCGCTGTTCGGTACAGTCCTGCTATGGGTCACGAATATACGACTGACGTCCCCGACGACGTCCTTGCCGCCTGGGTCGCCGGCTGGTCGGCCTGCCGCGGCTACTCCGCCGAAGAGGTCGACGGACACCCGGCCGTGTTGCTGGCGGACAAGACCGGGGACTGGGAGTACTTCGCGTTCGAACCCGGCGACGAGGAATTCGCCGCCGTGGCCCGCGACACCACCAAGTCACCGGGACGGATCTTCACCGTGCTGACGCGCGACGCGCAGCGGATCCATCAGCTGGCGCCGCAGCATGGGCTGCGGGTGCACCACAACGCCCAGTCGCTGATGGTCACCGACATGTCCGGCCAGGACGCCGAGGACCCGTGGTACCGCGACCCCGATTACAAGACCGAGGTCGAGAAGCACGGGAACGTCCACAAGGTCCGGGTGGTGCATGAAGGAAACGAGGCCGCCCACGGCGTCGCCGCCGCCGTCGACAATTTCGCGGTCTTCGACCACATCGAAACGGACCTTAACTACCGTAGGCGCGGGCTGGCCACGCACGTGATGCGCGCGCTAATCGCCTCCGTGCTGGAGCACATGGTGGACACCGGGCTGCTGATCGCCTCGCACGACGGCCAGATGCTGTACCGGCACCTGGGCTGGGACACGGTCTGCGATGTGATGATCCTCAAGCCCGTGGCGGAGGGCTGACCGCCTGCTGCCTGGCACACCGGTGCTGCGTGCCCACCCATGCAGGCCGGCCCGCCCATGCAGCCCGGCCCACCCGTGCTGCTTGGCCGATCGGTGCGGGCAGCAGCCGGCCCGCACGGCCCGCAGCTGCCGTGCTGCGGGTGCTGCCCGCCGCGCCCCGGTGTGGTGACACAATGTTCGGGTGGCCCTGCACGATTCCCTAATTCCGCTGCTCGGCTCCGGTCCGGAGCCTGAGCAACTGGTGCATGTCCGCGAGCTTCCGGCCCGGGAGGCCGTGGTCGAGCCGTGGCCGGAGTGGGTCCACGGTGATATCCGTGCCGCCTATGCCTCGCTCGGTGTGCACGAGCCGTGGCGCCATCAGGTGCGCGCCGCCGAGGGTGCCCATCAGGGCCGCCATACGATCATTGCCACGGGAACCGCCTCCGGAAAGTCGCTGGCCTACCAGGTGCCGGCCCTGGACGCCATCCACCGGACGGCCCTGGCAGACACCGTGAGCCTCGAGCCGAGCGGCGCCGTCGCCCTGTACCTGGCCCCGACCAAGGCGTTGGCGGCCGACCAGCTGGCGGCGATCAAGGCGCTGAAGCTGCCCACCGTGCGGGCGGAAACCTACGACGGCGACACCGATCCGGGTGCCCGCCGCTGGATTCGGGACCATGCCAACTTCGTGCTGGCCAACCCGGACATGCTGCACTTCGGGATCCTGCCCAACCACGCCTGGTGGGCACGGTTCTTCCGCCGGCTCCGCTTCGTGATCATTGACGAGGCGCACAGTTACCGCGGTGTCTTCGGCTCGAATGTTGCCAATCTCGTGCGGCGGTTGCGCCGCGTCTGCGCCAGTTACGGGGCGGACCCCGTGTTCATCGGCGCTTCCGCCACCTCCGCGGACCCCGCAACCTCCTTCCGTCGGCTGATCGGCGCGGTAGCAGAGGCGGTGACCGAAGACTGCTCGCCGCACGGCTCCACGACCGTAGCGTTCTGGGAGCCCCAGCTCACCGAGCTCAAAGGCGAGAACGGCGCCAAGGAACGGCGCACGGTGGTTGCCGAGACCTCCGATCTGCTGGCCAATCTCGTCGCGGCGCAGGTGCGTACCATCGCCTTCATCAAGTCCCGCCGGGGTGCCGAGACGATTTCCTCCATCACCAAACGGCTGTTGGACGACGTCCACCCCTCGCTGCCCGGGCGGGTGGCTGCCTACCGCTCCGGCTACCTGCCGGAGGAACGCCGCGAGCTGGAAGCCAAGCTCAGGTCGGGGCAGCTGCTGGGCGTCTCGAGCACCTCGGCGCTTGAGCTGGGCATCGATATCTCCGGATTGGACGCCGTCCTGGTCGCGGGCTGGCCGGGCACCCGCGCCTCCTTGTTCCAGCAAATCGGCCGCGCCGGCCGGTCCGGGCAGGACGCGCTGGCTGCCTTCGTGGCCAGCGACGATCCGCTGGACACGTATCTGGTCCACCACCCCGAGGCCGTCTTCGACGTCTCCGTGGAGGCGACCGTTTTCGACCCGTCGAACCCCTATGTCTTGGGGCCACACCTGTGCGCCGCCGCCCAAGAGCTTCCGTTGACGCCCGCGGACATCGGACTGTTCGGCGCCGCGGCTCCGGGCCTGCTCGACCAGCTAACCGCCGACGGCTATCTCCGGCGCCGGCCGGCCGGCTGGTACTGGACCCACCCGGAAAGCGCGGCGGCCATGGTGAATCTGCGGGCCGACGGCGGTGGGCCCATCAGCATTGTCGAATCGGACTCCGGGACGCTGCTCGGGACCATGGACTCCCCGCAGTCGCACTATCAGGCCCATAGCGGCGCCGTGTACGTGCACCAGGGCACGACATACGTCGTGGATGAGCTGAACGAGCAGGACCACTGCGCGATGGTGACCCGGGGAAATCCGGACTACTACACCCAGGCCCGCGACGTCACGCAGATCGAAGTGCTCGGCGCGCAGCGAACCGAGCAGTGGGGCGAAGTCCAGGCCTGTTTCGGCGACGTCAAGGTCACCACAAAAGTCGTCTCCTTCCAGCGCAAGGCGTTCATCTCCAACGAAATCCTGGGCGAAGAGCCCCTGGATCTTCGTGCCAGGGAACTGTTCACCAAGGCCGTCTGGTTCACCATCGGCGAGCAGCAACTAACGTCGGCGGGGTTGGTCGCGGCCCGTGTGCCCGGTGCCCTGCATGCGGCCGAACATGCCGGCATCGGGCTGCTCCCGCTGGTGGCCTCCAGCGACCGGTGGGACATCGGCGGGGTATCGACGGCACTGCATGCCGATACCGGCAAGCCGACCATCTTCGTCTACGACGGGCATCCCGGCGGCGCAGGCTTCGCCGAGCGGGGCTTTGAGGCAGCCAGGATCTGGCTGGCGGCCACCCGGGACGCCATCCGGTCCTGCGAGTGCGAAACGGGCTGCCCCTCCTGTGTGCAGTCCCCCAAATGCGGCAACAAGAACAATCCCTTGGACAAGTCGGGGGCGGTCACGCTGATCGAGGCTCTGCTTTCCCAAGCTGGCCCTGCCCCTGCCGACAGGCACCAGGCCGCCGTCGCCTAACCGAGGGGCACCGACGCCCGTCTGACTCGGCAATCCCTGCACGCGCCAGGTGGGAAACAGCGCTTCGTCCGCGCTGCCGATGGTTATCGCCTTGGGGCTGGCCCACCCCACGCTGTTGATGGCTTACCCGCCCGGTGGTGGCCCCGCACGTGCCCGGCCCTCGGCATGCGTCCACTGTCCGTCAAGCCACCCCAGCAGGTCGGGCAGCCGGGTTCGGGTCCGGACGTCAACCACCACACCGTCGGGTCCGGAACGGTGGCACGCCAGCAGTTCGGCATCCTGCTTGCGTGCCACGTCTGCGGCCACGGTACATGGTTCGCCGGCCAGCAGGCCGCGGGCAGCATCGGCGCCGGCCAAGGCAGCCAGGTCGGCCGCCTTCCCCGCCCGCGCCGAGGCCAAGCCCGCCTGCATCACCGTGACGAGCACCGCGAGCATCAGGCACAGCATGAGCACCAGCCCCACCGACAGCACCGTTCCGGCGCCGTGGTCCGTGCCGTGCGGTCCGGTGACGCCAGCGCCGGCGCCGTCGCCGTGGTCGGTGCTGTCCGGTCCGGCTGTTCCGAAACCGGCACCCGCACCGGGTGGTGCGGCACGGGGCGCCGGCCGTCGCTTAGCCGGCTCCATGTCCTGCGCCTGGCGGAATCACCGGCCCGCCGGTCGGCTCGGCAGGCGCGGTTGCCCGGGCCTCCAGCGTCCAGCCGCCAACCCCGGGCCATGGACCGGATGCCTGAGCCGTGACATGGACCGTAACCCAGCCGCCGCCGCTGCCGGACGCCAACGTTGCGCCGTCCCCGGCGATGGAGCGGACCGTGTGCGCGGCTGCTGTCTCCGGCTCGCCGCGGCCGAGCTGCCGGACCGCCGCCTGTGCGGCCTTCTCCACATTCAGCTGTGCTGCTCCGGCGGCCGCACCGGCCAGCAGGAAAGCCAGCACGACGACGACGGAGGGCAGGACAACGGCGAACTCCGCCGTGACACTGCCGCGCTCGCCGGCGCGCTGGGCGGCCGGGGCACGCCGGCCGGTGCTGGAGCGGGCGGGGCGGCACACAGACATCGGTCAGACCGCCCTCAGCGCCAGCTCCACCAAGTCCGTGAGCATGCCGCGGACTTCGCCGCTTCGCAGGATCAGGACCAAGAGACCGGCGAACGCCACCGCGGCAAGCGTCGCGATGGCATACTCGGCGGTGGCCATTCCGGCTTCGGAGCCGGTCAGGTGCCGCCAGTTTCTCCGGGCGAGCCTGCTCCGACCGCCTGCCGGGAAGTCAATGACATCCGCCAGACTGCCGGGGCCGTCTTGCGCCGCGGGCAGTAGTGCCGCCGCAGGCCGTTGTGCCGCGGCGTTCCCGGTCGGTTCCGCTGATGGGGATGGTTGCCCTGCCGTGGCCCCGGGTGGTTGCGCCGTCGCGGTCGGCTGAGCCGGCGCGGGTGGTTGCGCCGCCGCGGGTGGTTGCGCCGTCGCGAACGGTCTCGCCGTCTTGTCTCCGGGTAGTTGCACTGCAGGGTTCGGCGGCAGCGAACGTGGTGTGCGGTCCCGGATTTCGGCCAGTGACAACATGTTTTCCTCCTGGATGAGACCGCCGGATTGCGGTTATTCGAGCTTCCCCGACCGGGCCAGTGGCCCGGCACTGCTGGCTTGGTCCCGGTGCACACTCCGGGATGGAGCCTGCGCTGTGGAGGAGTGCTTACAGCTTGGGCACGAGGGCGACGAGCACCGGCACGACGCCCAGCGCAATGAAGGCCGGAAGGGCGCACAGCCCCAGCGGAAGTACAAGCCGGGTGCCGAGCGCGGCCGCACGCTGCTGGTCTTCCTGATGCCCGCGCCGCCGCAGCTGGTCGGCTTGGGCAAAGAGCACCGCCGCCGAGGGCGCACCCGTTGCGGCACCGAAGCGCAGGGAGTCGCGCAACATGTGCAGTCCGGAACCGCTCTCTGCGAGCGCCCAGGCCTCCTGCCAGTCCACGCCCAGCAACAACGCCGAGGCGACCTGGTCCAAAGCCGTCTTCGTCGTTCCCTGGCTGGTGGCAGCGAGGGCAGCAACGGCGTGAGGCAAGGGAAGTCCCGCTGCCAGCATCGCGCCCATCAAGTCCAGGTGCAGGGCCGGATCGTCGGGCGCTTCATCCCTGCCGCCACCTTTCCGGGTTCCGCCTGAAACCAGCGGCCGCTGCGCGGGGATGCGGCGGGCGCCGACCAGTCCCGGATACCGCAGCCAGGCAGCAGCAAAGAGCAGTAGACCGGTCAGCACCGGAATCACAGGCCCTCCCTTCCGGCAGCATGGCGCACGAGCTGCCGGGACCAGAAGCGTGCGCCGACCATGAGTGCCGCCCCGGTGACCAGGACCGGCCACCCTGTCGGTGACAGCAGCAGCGTGGCGACGGGGTCGGCACCCATCGCGGCGCCGAGCCCAAGTCCCAGCAGCGGTAGCCACCCGAGCAGGGCCGCGGTGGCCTTGGGTCCCGCCAGCGCGATTCTGCGCGCAGCCCTGGCATCAAGCCGATGCTGCAGGTGCCGCGCATAATTCTCCAGCAGCAGGGACAGTGGTGCCCCGGTCCTCTCGGAAACCTCCCAGCAGGAAGCCAGATCATGCCACATCCGTTGCACGGCGGCGGCCTCGGGTCGTACCCGCCGGCCGTCACGCGGCCCCTGCCTCCGCAGAACCGGTCCTATTCCCAGCCCCAAATCCGCGGCCTGTGCTGCCGCCTCAAGGGTCGGGAGCAACAGCCCCACTTCCCGCGCTGCCGCACCCGACGCCGGCCCTGTTCCATCCCGCCGCCGTGCACCGGGCGCGGACCGGTCGGGCGGTCCCGCCGCCGCGTAGACGGAGAGCATGTCCGGCCAGAGCTGGGCCGGCGTGCGCCCGGCACTCAACAGCGCGGCCAGCTGCCGCACGAAGAGGGGCAGCAGGTCCAATTCGGCGCCGGCGGACCGGCGCCGCGTCCCGCTGCCGGCCAGGGTACGTCTGGGGCCGCGGCGCACCTCCGCCGACCGGGATGCGCGCCTCGGCATCAGCAGCAGGCAGGCGGCCGCACTCAACAGGAATACCGTGAGGCCGGTCATGGGAACAACCGTTCGTGGAGTTCGTCTGAACCGGGCGAGTGTCTGATGCCGGCTCCGTCAGCGGCCAGCGCCGGAATGGTCTGCAAGCCACCCGAGGGATCGCGCCGCAGCAGGCAGATCTCCCGCACGCAGCGCCCTTCCGCGGTCCGGTGCATCGAGATCACCAGGTCCAGTGCGCTCGCGGCCTGAAGTACGACCGCTTCGGCGCTCATCCCGGCGAGCGCGCCCATGGCTGCCAGCCTGGCCGGGACCGCCGCGGCGGAGTTTGCGTGGATGGTGCCGCCGGCTCCGGCGTGGCCGGTGTTCATCGCCGCAAGGAACTCGCGGACCTCGGCGCCCCGGCACTCTCCGACCACCAGCCGGTCCGGCCGCATCCGCAGTGCCTGCCGAACCAGTTCCGCCATGCCGATCGACCCGGTGCCCTCGACGTTGCTGGTCCGGCTCTGCAGGCCCACCACATGCGGATGGTCCGGGTCCAGTTCGGCGGCATCCTCGACCAAGACCATCCGTTCCTGCGGGCCGGCGGCCCCCAACATCGCCGAAAGCAAGGTCGTCTTGCCTGACCCGGTGGCTCCGCAGATCAGGAAGTTCAGGCGCTGCCCGACGACGGCTTCGAGATAGGGCTGCCACTGCGGCGCGGCGGTGAGCAGTTCCGCGAGCGTGAAGCGGCGCGGACGATGGAGCCGGATCGAGAGCAGCGTCCCGCCGGTCGAAACCGGTGGCAGCACGGCATGGACCCGGTAACCCGCAAGGCGCACATCCGCGCACGGGTTCCCGTCGTCGAGCCTGCGCCCGCCGGCTGCTACCAGGCGTACGGCCAGCGCCCGGACCTCGGCGTCGCCGGCGAAAGCGACGGGGGCACGGAGCAGACCGCGTTCGCCGTCGGTCCAGACGTCCTGCGGGCCATTTACCAGGATGTCCGTGGCTCCCGCGTCCGCCAGCGGTTGCAGCGGCCCCAGTCCGCGCAAGTCTGCGGCCAGTGAGTCCACCGCCTGCAGCGTACCGGCCGTTCCCAGCAAACGGCCGCTCGACTGAACGGCTGCTGCCAGTCGGGCCCCCGTCACCGGCGATGGATCGGAGAGCACCGCGCGGCGGAAGGGCTCCAATCCGATGGCGGAGACCGCTGCCGGGGCAGCCCGCCTGCGTCCCGCCCCGTTCATGACCCGCTGCCCTGCCCCGGTGCGGGGTTGAGGCGCGCCAGCAGGCCGGCGCACAACGCGCGGATCCGCCTGTTCGAGGCCAGATCCAGCAGGCGCCCTCCCCGCTGTGCCGCCGGGACCGCGCGCAGGTGCGGCACGTAGCCGCCCAACGGCACCCCCAGCTCGTCGGCGATCAGCTGTTCGTCGGCTCCGGCCGGCAACGGTCCCCGCACCACCAGGTGCAGGTTCGTTCCGGTTTCGGCCGCTGCCGCCGCGGCCGCCGCGGCCCGCAGGGAGCGGCTGTCCGTCCGGGCCAGCAGCACAGTGTCGTTGGCCGGAGGCCCGGTCTGGGGCGGTCTTCTCAGCCGTCCGGTGTCGACAACCACCAAGCCAAAAGCACCTGACGCGGCCGCCATGATCTCCGCCGTCACCTCGTCCTGCGGGGTGCCGTGCAGGGCGGGGTCCCCTGTCCCCGGCCAAGACAGCAGGGAGAATCCGCCGGTCGCCGGCAAGGACGCCGCCAGTTGGACCGGGTTCACCGTTCCCTGCACCGCCGCCAGATCCGGCCAGGTCAGGCCCGGGACGTCGGCGGCACCCAGGGCAGCCGAGAGCCCTCCGCCGAGCGGGTCGTCGTCCACCAAGACCGTGGCCGTTCCCGAGCGGGCAGCCTCCGCGGCCAGCCAGGCGGCCAGAGCAGAGGCCCCTACTCCACCGCTGGCCCCGTGCACGGCAACCACCTTCCCGGCCGTTTCACGCCGCCAGGTCCGGCTCAGGTATTCCGCCAGCCACACCGCGCCCTCGGGCAGCACCGCCACCCGCCCGGCCCCCGTGGAGGCCGCCAGGTCCCAGAGGGCCGGTGCCTCGTCAATGAATCCGACCACGATGATGTCCACGTTGGTCCGCTGCACCCGGTGATGCCCGGCGGTGCCCAGCAGCATCGGGGCGGCCCCACGAGCGGCATCCGGGGCCCCCTGCAATCCGTCGGGGCGTCCGTCGGGGCGCAGTGCCAGCCCGGCCGCCGCCGCGATCCTGGCCACTTCATCCCGCAGCCGGTCGGTGCCGCCGACGAGGACGACGTCCGTCGCTTCCGCTGGTTTCCAGCGGGACCGCTCGGCGGCGGTGTGGTGTCCTGGCATGCCCCGATCTTCGCTGAACTCCCGGCCCGCGCCCGCCACGCCAACTCCGGATGTGGGCCGCCAGGGACGGCTTGGGGCGTGTGGAGGACCGGTCGGTGCAGAATTGAGGTGTGTACATGGTCCTGGCCTCCGCCGCGCGGAACATTTCCGTGCCGGAGGGCACAGAACCCGTCGCTTACCTGCAGCGCACCAACGCGCATGGCACCCCCTCCGGGCCGCCCGTCGTCGTGCCCCAGGGACGACTCGCCTCGACGGTTCGAAGCCTGGACGGCGAGGGACCCCGCTGGGTCTTCGAAGCCACGCGCGCCGCATATCAGCCGCTGCTGGCCGCCGGCACGGGCGTGCACCGCAGCCACGATCTCACGCTCGCCCGCAACATCCTGGCCCTGTCGGTCCACGCCCCGGACACCGGGTATGTCCGCGCGCTGCGGGAGGCGCCGGCCGCGCATCAGGACGAAGAGCTGCCCCGTCAGCTGCCGCCGCCGCAGCAGTCCCCGGACCAGTTCACCCTCTTTGACGAACCACAGCCCGGCGGCACCGAGCTGGAGGACCTCGTGGCCGAGCTGCAGGACCAGTTGGCGGCCGTGGCCGCGTCCGTCCACCGCGGCCGGCTGCAGCTGCTGCTGGCGGCCGAATCGGCAGGCGCCCTGATCGCCACCGAGATGGAGCACGCCGGCGTGCCGTGGCGCGAGGACGTGCACCTGGGCATCCTTGAGGACCAACTGGGGGCACGCCCGCGGGAAGGCCAGCGGCCGGACAAGCTGGAGGAGCTCGCCGTCAGGCTCGGACAGGAGCTGGCCAATCCCACGTTCAACCCCGACTCCCAGCAGCAGCTCATCCGCGCCCTGCACCGGGCCGGCATCGAGGTCAAAACCACCAGCTCCTGGGAATTGAAGCAGCACACCCATCCAGCGATCGAGCCGCTGCTGCAATACCGCAAGCTCGCCCGCCTGTTCACTGCCAATGGCTGGGCCTGGCTGGACGCCTGGGTCCGGGACGGCCGCTTCCGGCCCGAGTACGTGGTGGGCGGCGTGGTCACCGGGCGATGGGCCTCGCGCGGCGGCGGGGCCCTGCAGATACCCGGCCAAATCCGGGACGCCGTCCGCCCTGATCCCGGCCACAAGCTCATCGTCGCGGACGCAGCGCAGCTGGAACCCCGGGTGCTGGCGGTGCTGGCGCAGGACGAGGCCCTGGCAGCGGCCGGCCGTGGCAAGGATCTCTATCAGGGCATTGCCGACGCCGGATTCGGCGGCGACCGTGCCAAGGCGAAGATCGCGATGCTCGGGGCCATGTACGGTGCGACCACCGGCGAGTCCGGCCGGCTGATGCCCCAGCTCACCCGGACGTATCCGCAGGCCATCGCGGTGGTCGAGCGCGCGGCCCGGGCCGGCGAGGCGGGGCAGGTGGTCAGCAGCTACCTGGGCCGCAGCTGCCCTCCGCCGTCGGAACGCTGGCTGGCCTCCCAACGGACCGCCACGGCCGAAGAGCAGCGACGGGCCGATACCCTCGCGCGCAGCCGCGGCCGCTTCACCCGCAACTTCGTGGTGCAGTCCACGGCCGCTGAATGGGCGCTGTGCTGGCTGGCGGAATTACGACGGCGGCTGCGCGCCTGCGCGGCGGAAGGAACCTTCGTGGGGGAAATGGTGTTCTTCCTCCACGACGAGGTCATGCTGCACGTCCGCGAGGACCATGCCCAACTGGCCTGCCGGCTGGTGGAGGAATCCGCAGCTGCCGCCACCCGCCTGGTCTTCGGCGCCATCCCTGTGGCCTTCCCGGTCAGTGTGGCGGTGGTCGATTCCTACGCCGACGCCAAGTAAGGCAGCGCGCCTCCCCCGGCTGGCCACCGGTCCATGACCGTCAGCCGGCCGCAGGGCGCGGACCATGGCCGTCAAGCCCGGCCGGAGGGGCGCGGGGCAGCCGTCTGCCGGTTACAGGGCGGGCGGGGCAGCCGTCAGCCGGCCGCAGGGCGCGGGGCGATCGGTGCCGGGATTTCGCGCGACCTGTCCCAGTCCAACGACCATCCCAGGTCGTCAAACAGGTGACTGAGCAGGATGGCGGTGAAGCCCCAGACCACCACTCCGTGGACCAGGAATGCGGGGCTGCGGAAAACCTGGCCGCCGCGGCGGAGCACCGACATCCGCCGGTTGGCAGGATCCAGCAGGTCGGCTACCGGCACACGGAAGACCTGCGCCGACTCGGCAAAGTCGACCACGTCGACCGGCGAGGGAGCAACCCACCAGGCCAAGACCGGCGTCACCAAAAAGTTGCTGACCGACAGCGGGATATCCGGCAGGACACCCAATACTTCGACGCCGGCCGCGTCCAGGCCTGTCTCCTCGACCGCTTCGCGGACCGCCGCGGCGGCGGGTCCGTCGTCGTCGGGGTCGATGCGGCCGCCCGGAAACGCCACCTGCCCGGGATGCGAGGAGAGGCCCGCGGCGCGTTCCACGAAGAGCAGGTCAAGGTCATCCGGGACGGCCGAATCGTGGAAGTGGGCCGGTGCGTCGTCCAGGGCGCCGAAGAGCAGGAGCACCGCGGCCGGGCGCGCCGTCCCCTGGTCAAGCGCGACGTCGTACCAGCGCTCCCGTTCGCGGACGGAGAGCCGCTGGTCCATCGGCAGCTCCACCAGCCGCTGCAGGTCCTGCTTGGCGCTCATCGTCAGGCTCCCAGCGGAAAGCCCGCTGCGCGAAGCTCCCGCCTCGTCTCCCCGGCCATCATCCGGGCCAGCAGTTCTTCGCGTCCCGGCGCGAGTTCGTACTTCAGCAGTTTCCGCGCCTTCTCCGGGTCCACCTCTCCCTCGCCGTAGGACGGGCACCATTGGGCGACGGGACAGGCGCCGCACGCCGGCTTCCGGGCGTGGCACACACGGCGGCCGTGAAAAACAACACGGTGCGAGAGCATGGTCCAGTCCTTGGGCTCGAACAGCTCCGCAACATCAAATTCCACCTTGACCGCGTCGGTCGACCCGGTCCACCCAAAGCGGCGGGACAACCTGAGGAAATGCGTATCCACGGTGATTCCCGGGATCCCAAACGCATTGCCCAGCACCACATTCGCCGTCTTTCGGCCGACGCCGGCGAGCTTGACCAGGTCGTCCAGGTTTCCCGGGACCTCGCCGTCGAATTCGTCGACGATCTGGTTGGCCATCTTCAGCAGGCTCTGGGACTTGGCCCGGAAAAAGCCCGTGGGCTTGATCAGCTCCTGCAGTTCGGCCTCATCGGCTGCTGCGAGGGCGCGGGCGTCCGGGTAGCGCTGGAAGAGCACCGGAGTGGTCATGTTGACCCGGACGTCGGTGGTCTGCGCGGAGAGGATGGTCGCCACGAGCAGCTCGAAGGGGTTGGAGAAATCCAGTTCCGCCACGGCATACGGGTAGTGTTCGGCGAGCTCCTTGTTGATCCGCCGGGCGCGGCGTTTGCGCGCCAGAAGGGACTCTTCGGTCTTGCGCCGGCGGGTGGCCGGCGCCCGATCAGGCACGCTCAATGTTCGTCAGGTCCCTCAACACGCCCACCCGGCCGTCCGTGTGCTGCACCAGGAATTCGTCGCCGCGGTCCTGCAGCGCCAGGATCCACGACCCGGGCTCCACCGTGAACATGGCCTGGCCGGTGTTCTCGTCCAGCACCGGACGGGTGCGCCCGACTGCGAACCAAAAGGCCTCGTATTCCCCTTCGGCTTCCTCGTCCTCGTAGTGTTCCCTGGTGGCGCTGATGGGAGCAGACGCCGAGGCAGCGTCGGCGCCGGCGCGAGCGGTGACCTTCTCCCCGACCGACGGCATGGCCGTGGTGGCTGCCGTCGTCGTCTGGTCGGCGGGTGTGGCGGCACTGGCTCCGGCCCCGGTCGGCTTGGCGGCTGCACCGCCGACGGCCGCACCGGCGGCCGGTTCGGCGGCTGCACCACCGACGGGCCCGCCGGCGGGAACGGCCGACTCGTCCTGCCGTTCGGCTGCGCCATGCTCGCCTGTACCGCCGGCAAGATCCACGGTTCCGGTGCGGCCCGTTGTGGCAGGCTCCCGGGATTGCCGGCCGCCGGCGGACGCGGCAGACCCGCCCACCACCGTTCCGGCGGAGTAGCCGACGTCCGTGGCCACGCCGCTCGCCGAGGACGCGGCGGCGCGCGCCGTTGCGGATCCGCTCGCATCGGCGGTCACGGGGATGCCGACGGCCTCACCGTCTGCCGCCCCCGGCGACAGGGAATCGTCCGGTTCAAGGTCCTCGGCCCGCTGCGTGCTGATCGGGCTGGCGTCGGTGTCCCGTCCCGACGCGATCGTCGCGGTGCCGGTGCCGGTGCCGTGTTCCGGCGAGTTCATGGCGTGGGCGGCCGCGGCGGCGCCTGCCACTCCGGCCGCTCCCTTACCCGAGGGTGCAGCGAACTGCCCGGTGGAAGGTTGTTGCGCTCCGGCGTAGTGTGCGCCGGACGGAGCAGGTGCTGCGGAACCGGCGGGGACCCCTGCGCCGCGTGCTTCCGCCGCCTCGTCAATCCGGACGGCACCTGCCCTGGCCGTTCCCTGGCGGGCGGCTCCGCTGTGGCCGGCCGGTTGTCCGACCCCCGTCTGGTTCGCGCCGGGCTGGTTCGCGCCGGGCTGCCCGGTGGCGGGCTTGGGTTGCTTCGGCCGGGGTGCAGCCGGAACAGCGTCGCGCGCCACGGGGTGGGCGACGGCCTCGGGACGGCCGGCGAAATCGACGGCAAGCTGCGGAATCCAGCGCGCGCAAACGGTTCCCGCAAAGAGCACCACCGCGCCGATGAATCCGATGACTCCGCTAACGCTGAAGACGGTAACGATCGTCAGGAAGTAGAACGCCAGCGCCAGCGAAGCGACCACCGAGGCGAATTGGTCGACCGACAAAGAGCCCACCCGCAGCGGCGTCTGCGGGGCCAGCCGCCGCACGACAAACAGGACCAAGACCACCGCCGGAAGCAGGATGCCCAGCCCCAGTTGGAACAGGCCCCCCGAATTCCATAGGTTCACGCCGATGCCCTGGAGAACTTGCAGGGGCATCACGGACGAGAGGAAGAGCAGGACGATGCCGGCGCCCACCACCATGTCTCGCACGGTGAACGGGCCGGCCACCGCAGTTCCTGCCGTGCCGTGGGTCTGGGAGCTCTGGGACATCTTCGATCCTCCGGTCGTTTACGGTTGCAGCGCGGGCCGGGCCCGCCGTGGGTCGTTGCGGGTTGCACCGCGGGCTTGGGCCGCCGCGCAACCTTCTGGCGCTGGTCTCAGCGTAGTCAAGGAACCCACCCTTCACTAGCCGGATTCCCGCGGGCGACGGCGCCACCGGGTGCCGTTCACCGCAGATTCACCTCCATTTACATCGTGCAGTGTGACGCTCAACACCGCCGACGGCGCACAAAGGATTAGGCTGGCAAGCAGCAGGTGCGCCCGGCTGACAAGCCGGGGGCACGCCAATGACCCAGCACGACGAAGGGGCCCCCACATGTCTGAAGCCAACGGAACGCAGTCGACCGCCGCCACCGGCGACGCCCTGGAAAACCTGCTCCACGAGAAGCGTAGATTTGCGCCCAGCGCTGAATTCGCCGCCGCAGCCGTAGCCAAACAGGACGTTTACGCGGACGCAGAGGCGGACCGCCCGGCTTTTTGGGCCAAGCAGGCCCGCGAGGTCCTCTCGTGGGACACGGACTTCAGCCAGGCGCTGGACTGGTCGGACGCCCCGTTTGCCAAGTGGTTCGTCGGCGGCGAGCTGAACGCGGCCTACAACGCTTTGGACCGGCATGTGGAGAACGGGCTGGGCGACCGGGTGGCGATCCACTTCGAAGGCGAGCCCGGCGACACCCGCACGTACACCTACGCGCAGTTGACCGAAGAGGTGAAGAAGGCCGCCAACGCCTTCGAGTCCCTCGGCGTGGCCAAGGGCGACCGGGTCGCCGTCTACCTGCCGATGATCCCGGAAGCGGTAATCACCATGCTGGCCTGCGCCCGGATCGGTGCCGTGCACTCGGTGGTGTTCGGCGGCTTCTCCGCCGACGCGCTGCGCTCCCGCGTCGACGACGCCGAAGCGAAGCTGGTGGTCACCGCCGACGGCACCTGGCGCCGCGGCAAGCCGTCGCCGCTGAAGCCCGCCGTGGACGAGGCCCTCTCCGCCCCCGGCCACACGGTGACCAAGGTGGTGGTGGTCAAGCGCAACGGCGAACCCGTCGACTGGCAGCAGGGCCGCGATGTGTGGTGGGCGGACACGGTGGAGGCCGCGTCGGCGGAGCACACGCCCGTGCCGCACGACGCCGAGCACCCGCTGTTCATCCTCTACACCTCCGGCACGACCGGGAAACCCAAGGGCATCCTCCACACCACCGGCGGCTACCTGACGCAGTGCGCCTACACGCACAAGGTGGTGTTCGACCTGAAGCCGGAGACGGACGTGTTCTGGTGCACCGCGGACATCGGCTGGGTCACGGGCCACTCCTACGTCACCTACGCTCCGCTGATCAACGGCGCCACCCAGGTGATGTACGAGGGCACCCCCGATTCCCCGCACCAGGGCCGTTGGTGGGAGATCGTGGAAAAGTACAAGGTCTCCATCCTCTACACCGCCCCGACGGCGATCCGCACCATGATGAAGTGGGGCGAGGAGATCCCGGCCAAGTACGACCTGTCCTCCATCCGGGTGCTCGGTTCGGTCGGCGAACCCATCAACCCGGAGGCCTGGATGTGGTACCGCCGGGTCATCGGCGGCGATAAGGCCCCGATTGTGGACACTTGGTGGCAGACCGAAACCGGTGCGCACATGATCGCCCCGCTGCCCGGAATCACCGCCGCCAAGCCCGGTTCCGCGCAGGTGGCGATCCCCGGCATCGCCGTCGACGTCGTGGACGAACTTGGCGACTCCGTCCCGGACGGCCACGGCGGCTACCTGGTGATCCGCGAGCCGTGGCCGGCCATGCTGCGCGGCATCTGGGGCGACCCGGAACGGTTCAAGGAAACCTACTGGTCCCGCTTCGAGAACATGTACTTCGCCGGCGACGGCGCCAAGAAGGACGAGGACGGCGACATCTGGCTGCTTGGCCGGGTCGACGACGTCATGAACGTCTCCGGCCACCGCCTCTCCACCACCGAAATCGAGTCGGCGCTGGTCTCCCATCCCGCCGTCGCGGAGGCCGCCGTCGTCGGCGCCAAGGACGAAACAACCGGCGAGGCTGTCGTGGCGTTCGTCATCCTGCGAGGCGGCGCGGCGGAAGACCCGGACATCGTCGCCACGCTCCGCGCCCACGTGGGCAAGGAGATCGGCCCGATTGCCAAGCCGCGCACCATCCTGGTGGTGCCGGAACTTCCCAAGACCCGCTCCGGCAAGATCATGCGCCGCCTGCTCAAGGACGTGGCCGAAGGACGCGAGGTCGGCGACGCCACCACCCTGGCGGACAACACCGTCATGCAGCAGATCGCGACCTCGCTGAAGGCCTGACGCCCGGACAGTCGGCTGAATGCCGTGGCCCTCCCGCCCCTGGCGGCGGGCGGGCCACGGCATCACACCGCGAGGCCAGGACGCCCCGCTGGAACAGGTCAGCTCCCCCGAGACGCGATTGAGGCATAGTAAAAGGCATGACTGCAGATATCCCCGGCACCCGCCGCGTCCTGATCCTCAACGGCCCCAACCTGAACCTGCTGGGCACGCGGGAACCGGACGTCTACGGCACCGCCACGCTGGCCGACGTCGAGCGGCTCGCCACCGACGCCGCGGCCGCCCGCGGCTGGACCGCCGAGTGCGTGCAGTCCAATCATGAAGGGGAGCTGATCGACGCGGTCCACGCCGCCCGAGGCACGGCCGATGCGATCGTCATCAATCCCGGCGGCTACAGCCACACGTCCGTGGCACTGCGCGACGCCCTCTCCGGCGTGGCCCTCCCGGTGGTCGAAGTTCACATCAGCAACATCCACCGGCGAGAAGAGTTCCGCCACCACTCCTACATCTCCGGCATCGCGGACGCCGTCATCGCCGGCGCGGGCATCACCGGCTACCGGCTGGCGGTCGAATACCTCGCCGAGGCCCTGTAGCGGAGCGGCCGCGGCGACGATGGGTGGACAGCGAGGGGACACCGCCGGCTGGTACCGGAACTTCGGCGTGCACGAGGCCGCAGGCCAGTCCCCGGTGTACGTCGAATGGGCCCTGGGCATCAGCGACGATCCCGAGGTCCTGGCGCTGATCGACGCCCTGCCCGCGTCGAAGCGCCAGCCCAACCTGATCCTGGCGGCCTCCCGCTCCCTTGGCGCCGGCGCGACGGAGTACGCGGGCTTCCGCGACTTCCTGCTGTCGCGGTGGGACGCGGTCCGGGAGGTGGCACTGGCGCGCACCACGCAGACGAATGAACCCGGCCGCTGCGCCGTTTTCCTGCCGTCCCTGGCGGCCATCGCCGCCTCCGAAGCCAAGCCGCTGGCGCTGATCGAGGTGGGCGCCTCGGCGGGGCTGTTGCTCTATCCCGACCTGTACCGCTACCAGTACGACGGCGGTGCGGTCCTCGCGCCGCGGTCCTCGCCTGCCGCCCGGGCCGGGGCGGAAACGGCGCCCTCCGGGGCTGCGGCGGAATCGGCGTCCGCGGGGGCCGGGGCGGAAGCCGCGCCCGCCGGCGGTGAAGCTCAGCCGCCGCTGCTGGAATGCTCCACCTCCGGCCGGCCGCCGCTGCCCGAGTCGCTGCCCGAAGTCCGCTGGCGCGCCGGAATCGACCTGAATCCGCTGGACCTTAACGATGCCGACGACGTCGCCTGGCTCGAGGCCCTGATCTGGCCGGGGCAGGAGTTCCGCATCCGTCGGCTGCACCAGGCCATCGAGGTTGCCCGCCGCACACCGGCCCGGCTGGTGGCCGGCGACCTGACCGAGCAGCTGCCGGCACTGGTGGCCCAGGCGCCCGGGGATGCCGCCGTCGTCGTCTTCCATTCGGCAGTGCTGGCCTACCTGCCCGAGCCGGACCGTCGGCGGTTCCGCACCCTGGTGGAGGGGCTCATCCGTGAGCGGGGCGTGCACTGGCTCGCGCACGAAGGTCCCGGCGTGATGCCGCTGCCGGCTGGTGACTCCAACATTCCCGGCCTGGACGACCGGACCCGCCGGGGCCGTTTCCTGCTTTCGCACAACGGGCGCCCGGTGGCGGTCAGCGGCCCGCACGGCCAGTTTCTGGACTGGCTACCGCAGGAGAGCCGCTAGCGGGTCACGCATTGGCCGGCGGAGATCGTCTCCTGATAGCCGAGGGCTGCGTCGACGACCGGCTGGACCTCCGCCAGGGTCAGGGCGTAGCCCACCGGCACGTCCTCCGTGGACTTGGCGAACACCACGCCGGCCACGTTTCCGTCCGCATCAAGCAAAGGTCCGCCGGAATTGCCCTGCTGCACGTTCGCCGCCAGTGTGTAGACCTCGAGCGACGACGGGTCCGCACCGTAAATGTTCTGAACCAGCACCTGCGAACGGCCCTGCACGGTGGCCGGCTTGCTCTGGAAGGGACCGCCGGCCGGGTAGCCCTGGAACGCCGCCAGGTCGCCTTCGGACAGTTCGCCCGCCAGCGGCAGCGGCCGCACGTCCAACCCGTCCACGGCCAGGACGGCCAGGTCGCGCACCGGGTCGAAGAACACGACCCGTCCGGGCAGCACCCGGCCGTCGGGGATCTCCACCACCGGTTCGTTGACGCCGGCCACCACGTGGGCGTTGGTCAGCACGCGGTCCGGGGCCACCGCAAAGCCGGACCCGGTCTGGTTCTGCCCGCATTGGAAGGCCGTCCCCGCGATCCGCAGCACGGAGGCCGCCGCCTCGTTCAGGGCCGCGGTATCGGTGCTGGCATCGGGAACCGGCGCCGACTCCTGCGGCGCCTGCGGGTCGAGGACCAGCGGGATGCCGTCCGCAACAACGATCGAGCGCACCTGCGCCGCCCACGCCTTCACCGGATCCGGGGTGAGGTTTTCGATCGACGCGATCACCTTGGACGCGGCTATCTGCTGCGAGATGAACGGCACGCCCATGGTGCCCAGGCTGAACGCCAGCATGGAGATCACCAGCGCGGTCACGGCGAGATTCATCAAGCCGCCCAGCAGCCGGTCCAGCGGCCGCAGCGGCGGGAAGTCCATCCGGCGCCGGATGGCTGCGCCGATACCCGTTCCCAGGGCGTGCCCGAGCACCACGAGCAACATGGCCACGGCAATGGCTGCGGTCAGCCGCCAGGCGCTGTCGGGGACCCATTCACTGACCAGGGGGATGGCGAAGAAAGCTGCCACCGCTCCCAGGGCGATGCCGGCGATGCCGCCGAGGGTGAGCAGGAACCCCTTGCGCAGACCTGAGACCAGGTACGCCAAGAGGATCAGCAGCAGGACAACGTCCAGGATGGTCAGGCCGAAAATCACTCATTCTCCGTTGCGGTGGGATGTGCATCAGTCTAGGCGGTCCGCCCGCGGGAATTATTAACCGCCGTTACGGGTTGTCACCTCCGGCAGCCCGTGCCGGTGCTCGATGCCGCGCTTTCCTCCTCTGGGAGCGAAAAGCCTTGTGGAAGATGTCACACGGGCTTTACATACGGCAAAATGGAGAACAGTGCCCCCACGGGAGAGCAGCTTGAACCCCAGCCGAACAGTACTAACTTGGAGAATTCATGGACGTAGAGATCCTTCGCCGCGCACCTCTTTTTGCCACTCTTGACGACGACGTTTTCGCCGCGCTGACCGACGAGCTGACCGAGGTCGACTTGTCCCGCGGCGCATCGGTGTTCCGCGAAGGTGACCAGGGCGACCAGCTCTACTTCATCGTCTCCGGCAAGATCAAGCTGGGCCGCACCGCTGCCGACGGCCGCGAGAACCTGGTGGCCATCCTCGGCCCGGGCGAGCTCTTCGGTGAGATGGCCCTCTTCGACCCGAGCCCGCGCAGCACCTCGGCGACCGCCGTCTCCGAGACCCGCCTCGCCGGGCTGAAGAACGAGAACCTGCGTGGTTTGCTGGAGACCCGCCCCGAGGTGTCGGCGCAGCTGCTGCAGGCTTTGGCCCGCCGCCTCCGCCGCACCAATGACTCACTGGCCGACCTGGTCTTCTCCGACGTTCCGGGCCGCGTAGCCAAGGCCCTGCTGGACCTGGCCGACCGCTTCGGCCGCCCCGCCACGGACGGCATCCTGGTGGCACACGAACTGACGCAGGAAGAACTGGCCCAGCTGGTCGGCGCCTCCCGCGAAACCGTCAACAAGGCGCTGGCCGAGTTCGTTCAGCGCGGCTGGCTGCGCCTGGAAGCTCGCGCGGTAGTCATCCTGGACATCCAGCGGCTGCGCCAGCGTTCGCGCTGATTTTCGCCACAAAAGTACGACGGCGGGGGCTCACCGATGGTGGGCCCCCGCCGTCGTCGTGGCTTGAGATGGTGGGTGCCGTCGGCCGTCCGGCACGGGCCGTCGGGCTGGGGTCCCTGTTGGCGGAGCGGCTCAGCGTCCCCGCGGGGCGGCACCGCCTTCGGTGGCCGCGTTGGCCGCGACCTGCAGCATGGGCACACCGTCGATCTGGATCAGTTCCGGGTGGTAGAGCCGCTGCGGGCGCTTGTGCGAGAGGTAGGCGATGCAGCCGCGGGCGCCGGCGATCTTTTCCACGATGATTTCCACCGCGGGCGAGGTCACCTCGCTGAACGTCAACCCGCGGGTGTCGGGCTGGTCCACCAGATCGCCCAGTGTCGTGGTCGTCCGCCCCGCCACCAACTCCTGCGCCGGCAGCCAGGAGGCCCACACGCCCTTGCTTTCCAGCAGGGACGGCCGCTGGTTGGCCGGCTGGGCCGCAGCGAAGTAGCGCGTGTCAAAGCGGCGATGGGCAAAATCGGGGCTGAGCCAGTGGGCCACGGGTTTGAGCAAGTCGGTGCGGACGCCGAGTCCGCGCTTGCCGAGCGCTTCGCCGAAGGACACCTCCTGGGCGGCGACGGCCTCGCGGGTCCGCATCCAGTCGGCGCCGGAGGTGGACTCCGGCAGGGTGGATTCATCCGGACCGGCCAGCAACACGCCGGTTTCCTCGAACAGCTCGCGGATGGCCCCCACGACGTGGGCGTGGGCCAGGCGGTGGTCGTCCAGCCCGAGCATCTCGGCCCATTTGCTCGGCGAGGGGCCGTACCAGGTCGCCGGGTCGCCGTCGCTCTCCTCCACGCTGCCGCCGGGAAAGGCCACCGTGCCCAGCGGAGAGGAGCCCGACCGGTAGCCGAGGTACGTTTCCGTGCCGGCCGCGCCGTCCCGAACGAGGACGACCGAGGAGGCCATCCGGGGCTTGCGCGGCGTACGTTCCCCGTGGTGGAACCAGCTGTGGGCCGCGCCCAGCTGGTCCGGTACCACGGGGAAGAGCCGCTGCTCCTCGCGCAGCGGACTAGCTGAATTCGGCAATCAGTTCTACCTCGACCGGCGAATCCAGCGGCAGCACGGCCACGCCGACGGCGGACCGGGCATGCGCGCCGGCCTCGCCGAGGACCTGCCCCAGCAGCTCGGAGGCGCCGTTGATCACACCCGGCTGGCCGGTGAATGCCGGATCGGAGGCCACGAAACCGACGACCTTGACCACCCGGGTGATCCGGTCCAGGTCACCGATGACGCTCTTGACCGCTGCCAGGGCATTCACGGCGGCCGTCGCGGCGAGGTTTTTCGCCTCGTCGGCACTGACTAGGCCGGCACCGTCGCCCACCTTGCCGGCGGCCGGAAGTTCGCCGTTGACGAACGGCAGTTGCCCGGAGGTGTACACATAATTACCGGAGACGACCGCCGGGACGTAGGCGGCCACCGGAGCTGCCACGTCCGGCAGGGACAGTCCCAAGCCGGCCAGCCGCTCTTCGACGGTGGACTTCCGGGCTTCAGTGGTTTCCGTCATGGCTACTGCTTCTCCCGCTTCAAATAGGCAACCGGATTGGTTCCGTTCGGGCCGGGGAACACCTGGACGAGCTCCCAGCCGTCCTCCCCCCACTGGTCAAGAATCTGCTTGGTCGCGTGGATAATGAGCGGAATTGTCGCGTATTCCCATTTGGTCATAACTCAAAGGGTAGCGCTTGCTTGTAAACTGAACCCCATGGCCGCTCGCAAATCCCCCTTCTTCGACACTGCGACCACCCTAGGCAAAGTTGTTGGCTTCCTGGGTATCAGTGCGCTCTGCGGCGTGCTCGCAGCCGGTCTGCTGGTTCCGGCCGCAGCCGTGGCCGGTGTCGGGGCAACCTCATCGATCGAATACTTCGACCAATTGCCGGACGAACTGCAGACGCAACCGCTGTCCCAGCCGTCGCGGATCCTCTCCGCCGACGGCAAGCTGATTGCCACGTTCTACGCCGAAAACCGCGTCCCGGTGACCCTGGACAAGGTCTCCCAGCACATGCAGGACGCCATCATCTCCATCGAGGACGTTCGTTTCTACGAACATAACGGTGTGGACCCCCAAGGCATCATGCGCGCCGCGGTGACGAACATGGCCGGCGGGGACCTGCAGGGCGCGTCGACGCTGACCATGCAGTATGTGAACAACGTGCTGATCGACGCCGGCGCTTCCGCGGGCAAGGGGGCCGAAGAGCTGACCATCAGCGGCACCAAGGACATCGGCGACAAGCTGCGCGAGGCGAAGCTGGCCATCGCCGTCGAAAAGGAATTCAGCAAGGAAGAAATCCTGCAGGGCTACCTGAACATCGTGTTGTTCAGCGGCCAGGTCTATGGCATTGAAGCTGCTGCAAAGACGTTCTTCGGCGTTCCCGCGGCCAAGCTGGACATCCAGCAGTCGGCCATGCTGGCCGGCATGGTGCAGTCGCCCAACTACTTCAATCCGGTGAACAACCCGGAAGCCACGGTGGAGCGCCGCAATACGGTGCTGGCGGCCATGCGCAATGCGGGCAAGATCACCCAAGAGGAGTACGACAAAGCCGTTGCCAGCGACCTAAACCTGAACCTCAAGCCGGTGCGTTCCGGCTGTGTCGCGGCAAACTTCGCCGACTACTTCTGCAGCTACGTGCAGCACGCCATCATGCAGTCCGACGCGTTCGGTGCAGACTCCACCGAGCGGGCGAAGCTCCTGGCCCGTGGCGGCCTCACCATCAAGACCACGCTCGACTCCCGCCTCCAGAAGGAAGGCCAGAAGCAGATCGAGCAGGAAGTCCCGGTGGGCGATGAGTCCGGCGTCGGCTCGTCCATGGTCTCGATTGAACCGGGCACCGGCAACATCCTGATGATGGCCCAGAACACCAACTACAGCCCCGAAGACGGCGCGGCCAACACGGAGCTGAACTACAACGTCGACGCCGATATGGGCGGCGGCAACGGCTGGCAGCCCGGCTCCACGATGAAGCCCTACACCATGGTCGCCTGGCTCGAAGCGGGCAAGGCGCTCAACGCGTCGGTCGATGCGCGCCGGACGGAGTACCCGGCGCAGTACCCGTGGAAGGCCAGCTGCCTGCCGCCGGACGCGTGGTTCAGTGAGTGGGACTTCCAGAATGCGCTGCCAGGTTTCGAGCGGACCATGACCGCCAGCCAGGGCCTGACGTGGTCGATCAACTCCGCTACCGCCGCCATGGCCGCGCAGCTGGACCTTTGTGACATCCAGGATGCGGCAACGCGCCTCGGCGTCCGGACGGCGACGGACAAGGAACCGATCAGCATTGAGCACCCGTCCTTCATCATCGGCACGACCAACGTGTCCCCGATGACGATGGCGGCTTCGTTCGCGGCGTTCGCCAACGGCGGCGTGTACTGCAAGCCGATCGCGCTGACCTCCGTGACGGACGCCCAGGGCAACAAGTACGAGGTGCCGAAGAAGTCCTGCGAACGGGCGATCTCGGAGGAAGTGGCTGCTGCCGTCAGCGTCCCGCTGGAGAACCTGGTCAACCTGCAGCTGGGAGGAATCCATCCGATTGGTGTTCCCGCCGCTGTCAAGACCGGCACGACCGACAAGTCTGAGTACACCTGGACGGTGGGTTACACCAAGGGCATTTCCACTGCTTCCTGGGTGGGCAACCCGCATGCCTACAAATCGATCAACAACATCCCCATCAACGGCGTAACGCGCGACTACGTGGACGGTGCGACCATCGCCGGCGGGCAGTGGACCGATTACATGGAGAAGGTCGCCGGCCTGTACAAGACGGGCGAGTTCGGCTCCGCGCCGAGCAGCATGATGTATCCGCCCCGACCGGTCCAGACCCCGGCACCCGCCGAGTCGAACAACAACTCGAATTCCAGCAACAGCAGCGACGACGGGGATTCGGGCGGCGGCTCCGGTGACTCCGGCGATTCCGGTGAATCCGGCGATTCCGGCGATTCCGGCGATTCCGGCAACGGAAACGGCGGAGGCAACGGCAACGGCGGGGGTAACGGAAACGGCGGAGGCAACGGCGGAGGAGGCAACGACTAACCGTGGACACTGACTTGTTGCGGGCACGGCTCCGGACCGCAGGCACGCTGGCCCTGGGCGCCACGGCTGCGGGCGGGGCCGCGCTCGTCTACGGCTCCGTTATCGAGCGGAACCTCTTCAAGGTCCGCGAAGAAACGCTGCCCATCCTGCCCGCCGGACGAGGCCCTCTGAGGATCCTGCACCTGTCCGACATCCACATGACTCCCGGGCAGACGCTGAAGCAGAGGTGGCTGCGGCAGCTGGCGTCGCTGGAACCGGACTTGGTGGTCAACACCGGCGATAACCTCAGCCATCATCAGGCCGTGCAGCCCCTGCTGGACTCGCTGGCACCGCTCATGGATGTTCCGGGCGTGTTCGTCCCGGGCTCCAACGATTACTACTCCCCGGTGATGAAGAACCCGTTCTCCTACCTCACCGGCCCCTCCTCTCAGCCCAAGGACTACGCGGAGCGTGAACTGCCCTGGCGGGAGATGCATGCGGCTTTCGGCACCGCGGGCTGGATCGACTTGACCAACCGGCACCAGTCGGTGGTGGTGGACCGGGTGCGGCTGGACTTCACGGGGGTTGACGATCCGCACCTGCAGCGCGACCAATATTCGGGTTTCCCCAACGGTTCGACATCCGCCGATGAGGCCGCATTCCTGCGGATCGCGGTGGCCCACGCTCCGTACCAGCGGGTGCTGGACCGGTTCACTGCCGACGACGCCGACCTGATGCTGGCCGGGCATACCCATGGTGGCCAGGTCCGCCTACCCGGCTACGGGGCCTTGACCAGCAACTGCGATCTGCCCACGTGGCGCGCCCGGGGGCTGACGTACTGGGAGCACGAGGGGCGTAGCGTCCCGTTGAACGTGTCGGCCGGGTTGGGAACGTCGCGTCTGGCTCCGGTGCGCTTCGCCTGCCGCCCGGAGGCTGTGCTGCTGACACTGACACCGGCTAATCCGGCCGGCGAAGTCCCTGCCGAAGGCCGCCCCACCGGGCCCGGCCCCGGGCTCAGCTGAGCACAGAAGCACGCTTGTCCATCTGGTCTTACACCAGCTCTCGCTTTCTTCTGCGCAACCCGCACATGCATCTTTAGATGCGCCCTGCGCGCCCGCCCGCTAAGACTTCCTCAGCTGCGCCCCGCGCGCCCGCCCGCTGAAACTTCCTCAGCTGCGCCCCGCGCGCCCGCCCGCTAAAACTTCCTCAGCAGTGCCCCGCGCATCCGCCCACGCCGCAGCGGCCACGGTCACGCTTGGAGTGGTTGGGGTGGGACGTGGGTGTGCCAGTAGGAGTTGCGCAGCGGTCTGCGGCGCGGGTCGATGTAGTCCGGCGGGGTGAACCAGGGGATGCCGTCGACGACGTTGATCTCCCAGTTCCCTTGCTCGATCAGGTCGTGGTGGAGCAGGCAGAGGCATACTCCGTTGTTGACGTCGGTGCGGCCGCCGGCCCACCACGGGATGATGTGGTGGGCTTCGGTCCAGAACGCGGGCATGCTGCACCCCGGGAAGGCGCAGCCCTTGTCCCGGGCGACCAGGGCCCGGCGGATGGCCCTGTTGAAGAACCGTTGGGACCGGCCCAGGTCCAGGATTTCGCCTTCGGATCCCAGGACGGCCGGGATGATCTCGGCGTCGCAGGCCATCCGGCGGACCGTGGTGGCCGAGACCGGGCCGGTGAAGACCGCGTTGCCGCCGCCGGAGAGCAGCCCGGCCAGCTGCTCGTACCCGGTGGTAACGATCACTTGGGTGCGGTGCCCGCCCGAGTCCGGGAGCCTTCCGGTGTTCAGCGCGATCCGGCACGCCCCGACCAGTCCCGCGAGCAGCTTCTGCGCCCGGGTGGCACCATCCATCGCCTCCACCACGGTCGGATCCACACCGGCGGAACTATCGCTGCTGGCTTCGGCCCCGGAGGACAGATCGCCCCTCGCGCCGGTTATGTAGCCGCGGTCACCCTCAGCGGCACCGGCTCCGCCCCTGCCTGCCTCCGCGGCACCGGCGCTGGGACCGGTGCCGGGACCGGTGCCGGGAACATCGTGGTTACCGCCGCTGCTGGCCGTGCCGGCGACCGTGGTTCCGTCACTTTCGGTGTGGGACTCCCCAGAACCGGCCGGACCCGCCTTTGCGGTGTTGGCGTTGCCGGTTGCGTCTGCTTCGCCTGTGTCCGTAGGGGTGCTGCCGGTGGCGGCGGTTTCGATGGCGTCGGGGCGGATCCTTGGGTTCGCGGCGCTGTTCATCACGGTGGCGAGGGCTTCGTACTGGGCGTCGGTGGTGTTGATGACGAACTGGTGCAGCCCGCGGCGCCGGCCGCGGTAGAACATGCCCTGCCGGGCCCGCAGTTCCTCCTCGGACGGCTCGGCACCGTCCTGGTCGACGGCGGTTTCCCACGTTCTGGCCACCATCACCAGGGTGTCCGCGTCGGCGTCCGCGGCCTGTCGGACCAGCGACGCTTCCATCGCCTGCAACGCCTCCGGGCTACCGGCGTGGCGGGCCCGGTCCAGGGAATCAACCACCAAGGCCGCGACCTGGCCGCTGACCTCACCGCCGGCCATGGCCTCGGCCAAAACCGGCAACGCCGGCGCACCCGGCTCCCCGTCCAACCGCACCGGCGCGGCGATCGCCTTGCCGACCCGCAGCCGGCGCCGCGCCTCCACAATCCCGATCCCCAACCGGGAGCGCAGATACTCCGCCGTGTTCGCGAACTCCGTCTTGCGGCCGCGCCGCACCCGGGGCGCCCCGGACCCCTCCGGGGCCGCGGCGTCCACGCTCCCGGTGCTGATCGCCGCCACCGGGTCCGCCCACTCCCCCGCCCCCGCGGTGACCGACGCGACGGCACCCGCCTCCGCCCCGGCCCCGGCGCTTGCTCCGAGTCCTGCCGTCGCATGTTCCCCGGTGGCGGCGATGTCCGCCCGCTCCACCGCGTGGGCGCCGACCGCCTGCAGGAACTCCACGAGCTTCGAAACACCCTCGACCGCCGCCACCGTGTTGGCCAAGTCCCGGGTAGACAGGGACGACAACTCAACGGGGAAGCGGTCGGCAACATCCTGCAGCAGCACACACGCCTGATCCAGAGATGCTTCCATCTCCCCGGTGCGGTCCAACGGTGCAAGAGCCATACCACAATTTTATTCGTACACAGATTCGATAGCCATCAAAAGGGCCCAGTGTGTAGGAGTAGTGCCTGCCGAGAGGCAGTGCTTGCGGGTAACGATGGGAGCGGCCGGGAAAAACCGTGCAGGTAGGCCTCCAAACGACCGCAAGCAGCCCGCTTACTCCTATTGCAAACTGGTGCCACCACCCGGGAACGCCCTACGAAAGGCGGTAAGCAGCCTGCGTGCGCACGGTAGGACGGCGCCGCGATGCTACGTCGAAGCGGCCGTCTCCGCGTGCGCCTCGCGCCATTTGGACCAGCCGTACAGACTCAAAATTCCCAGCAGGACGGTGAACACGATGGCGTCAAGTGCAAAGAGGACCTGCGGGTTTGCGTTCGCTGCCAGTCTGGTCAGCCCCATCAGCGAGAGGGCGACGCCGATCCACCACGCTTCGATAACGCCGCGCGCGAGACCGAGGTACAGCAGCGGAGTCAGGAGGCTAACGACCGCCGCTTCAACAATCGCCCATGGGTCCGCCATGTGCATCAGCATCATGGGCAGCACGTCGATGCCGAAGAACAGCAGGACGAGCACGATCAGCCCGGCCGCGGCCAGCCAGTCGGACCGCTCTACCGGGTGGACCGGAACCCCGCCGGTCGCCCGCTGTCGGCGCGACCGCCGGCCCCATCGCCACCGCCACCATCCGTAGGCGGCCACCGCAGGCAACATCAGGACGGCCAGGCTAAATGCGCCAGCCACGCCCATCAACACCATGGACAGGACCGGTTCCGCCAGCAGCACCAGCCAGCCGGCCGGTTTCCGCAGCACCAAGAGCAGGACGCCGGCCACCCGCAGCAGCGGAAAGAGCATTGACATCCACAGGAACACCCCGAAGCCGTTCGCGACGTCCGTCAGATCCATGCCCGCCCCCCGTTGGTGAATGGTTCCGCACAGCCTAGCAAGCATCGGTTTCCCAACGCGTCGGCGCGGGCCGGGCCAACAGTGACCAGCGCCTCAACGCGGGTCGCTAGGATAGTTGCTGCAGTACACGAAGCCCTCCGAACCACTGCGACGAATCGACCACATGACTGAGTTATCCCTCTGGCGCTCGATCGCCCGGCTCAAACACTATGTCCGGCCCATCCTCCCCCGGCTGATCCTGGGATTCTTCAGCGCCCTCGGCGCCAGCCTGGTGGCACTGGCCATTCCCCAGGTCTTGCGCGGCCTGGTGGACACCATCCATACCGGCGGCCGCCCCTCGGAAGTCTGGGGCCCCGCCGTCGTCATTGCGGTGCTGGGCGTGGCCGAGGCCGGCCTGGTGTACCTGCGGCGCGTGTTCGTGATCGCGCCCGCCACGGACGTGGAGATGGGCATGCGCACCAGCTTCTACCGGCACGTGCAGCATCTGCCGGCCGCCTTCCATGACCGCTGGGGCTCGGGCCAGCTGCTTTCCCGCTCCATGGCGGACCTGGGCCTGATCCGGCGTTGGCTGGCGTTCGGGTCGCTCATGCTGGTGGTCTCCTTGGTGACGGTGGTCGCGGGGCTGGCGCTGATGTTCGCGCTGAACCAGTTGCTGGGACTGATCTTCCTGGCCGCCGCCGTGCCACTCGTCTGGCAGGGGTTCCGCTTCCGTACCGCGTTCGGCGCTTCCTCCCGGCTGAGCCAGGACCAGGCGGGCGACCTCGCCACCACCGTGGAGGAATCGGTGCACGGGATCCGGGTGCTCAAGGCCTTCGGCCGCGGCAAGTACGCGCTGGAGAACTTCCACGGCCAGGCCGAAGAACTGCGCCAGACCGAACTGGCCAAGGCCCGCACGCTTTCCAAGTTCCTCGCCACCGTCGTGTCACTGCCCGATCTGGTGCTGGGCGCCGCGTTGGTCATCGGCATCATGCAGGTCTCCGGCGGGCACATGACCGTGGGCGACCTGGTCGCCTTCTTTGCCACCGCCGCCGTGGTGGCCGGTCCGGTGGAAGCGATCGGTTCCCTGATGGGCATGACGCTGACGGCGAAGACCGCCCTGGACCGGCACTTCGACGTGATGGATACGAAGAACACCATCATCGACCCGGACGTTCCCGCACCGGCCGGCCCCGTGCGCGGGGAACTGCGCCTGTCCAACGTCGTCTTCCGCTATCCCGACGCCGCCGCGGACGCGGCCCCGGTTCTCGACGGCGTGGACCTGCACGTGCGCGCGGGTGAAACCCTGGCGCTGGTAGGGGTCACCGGCTCGGGCAAGAGCACCCTGCTGCAGCTGATTCCCCGGCTGTACGACGTCACCTCCGGCGCCGTGTTTCTGGACGGTACGGATATCCGTCATCTCCCGCTGGCCGAGCTGCGCGCCCGCGTGTCGGTGGCCTTCGAGGACTCCACGCTGTTCTCCACCTCGGTCCGGGACAACGTGCTGCTCGGTGCCCGCCCGCGCGGGGAAGATCCAGAAATCCTCCTCTCGCGGGCGCTCGAGGTGGCGCAGGCCGGGTTCGCCTATGACCTGCCGCAGGGCGTGGACACGCGGATTGGCGAGGAAGGACTGAGCCTGTCCGGCGGGCAGCGGCAGCGGATCGCGCTGGCCAGGGCCATCGCCGCGCAACCGGCCGTGCTGGTGCTGGACGACCCGCTCTCGGCCCTGGATGTGCGGACCGAAGAAGCGGTGACGCAGCGGCTGCGGGAAGAACTCCGCGGCACCACCACCGTGATCGTGGCCCACCGGCCCTCCACCGTGGCGCTGGCCGACAGGGTGGCGTTGCTGCAGGACGGCCAAATTACGGCGGTCGGCAGCCACTCGGAGCTGCTGCGCAGCAGCACACACTACCGGTACGTGATCGCCTCGCTGGTGGCCGAGCCCACGGTCGAAGACGTCCTGGACGCAAAGGAAGCCCGATGAGTTCCATGACCGGAGTCGCCGGCGAAGACAACATCAACCTGGACCAAACCGACCGCAGAGCCGTCAGGCGGCGCTCCCTGCGGCTGCTGGGCGAACTGGTGTCCCCGCACAAGCGGCTGTTCGCGCTCTCCATCGTGCTGGTGGTGGCCAGCAACGCCGCCCGGGCCGCCGGTCCGGTGCTGGTGGCCTTCGGCATCAACAATGCGCTGCCGGCCTTCACCGGCGGCGACACCATGCCCCTGGTGCTGATCGGCGCCGCCTACGCCGCCGTCGCGATCGCCGGCGGATCCCTGCTGGCGGCCTACATCTATGTCACCGCGCGGCTCAGTCAGGCCATGCTGCTGGCCCTGCGGGTCCGGGTCTTCCGGCACACCCAGCGGTTAAGCCTGGAGTTTCACGAAACCTACACCTCCGGCCGAATCATCTCCCGGCAGACGTCGGACCTGGAGGCGCTGCGGGAACTGCTGGACAACGGCGTCACCCAGCTGACCTCCGGCGTGATGTTCATGCTCTTCACCGCCATCAGCATCGCCGGACTGGACTGGAAGAGCGGGCTGATCATCCTGGTCGCCGCCATACCCATCGCCTTCGTCACCCGGTGGTACCAAAAGGGCTCCGAGCTGGCCAACCGGGCCTCCCGGGTGGTGTCAGCCCGGTTGATCGTGCACTTTGTGGAAACCATGACCGGCATCCGGGCCGTCAAGGCCTTCCGCCGCGAGCGAGACAACTCCGCACGCTACAACGAGCTGGCCGCCGACTACCGCGGCGCGACCCTGCGGAACATCAGGTACTTCGGCGTGCTCCAGCCGGTGCTGAACGGCGTCGGCAACCTGACCGTGGCCGCGGTGCTGCTGATCGGCGGCTTCCGGGTGCTCGACGGCGACCTTGCCATCGGCACCCTGGTCGCGGTGCTGCTGGCCACCAAACAGGTCTTCCGCCCCACAGAACAGATCGCCATGTTCTACAGCTCCTTCCAGTCCGCGGCCTCCGCGCTGGAAAAGGTCTCCGGGCTGCTGGAGGAAGAACCGACCATCGTTCCCCCGGCCCGCCCGGTCCCGCTCAAGGACGCCCGCGGGGCGATCCGGTTCCGCGATGCCGTCTTCGGCTACGGCGACGGCCGGGTAGTGCTGCCGAGGCTGGACCTGGACATTCCCGCCGGCCAGACGGTCGCCGTCGTCGGGCAGACCGGGGCCGGTAAGTCCACCGTGGCCAAGCTGATCGCCCGCTTCTACGACCTGACCTCCGGGTCGCTCACCCTGGACGGGATCGAGCTGCGTCAGCTGTCCAACGAAGACCTGCGCCGCGCCGTCGTGATGGTCACGCAGGAAGCGTTCCTGTTCAGCGGCAGCGTCGCGGAGAACATCGCCCTGGGCAACCCGGAGGCCAGCCGTGCGCAGATCGAGGACGCCGCCCGCGCCGTCGGCGCCCACGAGTTCATCCTGTCTCTGCCCGAGGGCTACGACACCGATGTGAACAAGCGCGGCGGCCGCGTCTCGGCCGGCCAGCGGCAGCTCATCTCCTTCGCGCGCGCGTTCCTGGCCGACCCGGCGGTGCTGATCCTGGACGAAGCCACCGCGTCGCTGGACATTCCCAGCGAGCGCCAGGTCCAGGAGGGCCTGCAGACCCTGCTGGGCAACCGCACGGCGCTGATCATCGCGCACCGGCTTTCCACCGTCGAGATCGCCGACCGGGTGCTGGTCATCCACGAGGGCCGGGTGGTCGAGGACGGCTCGCCGGCGGAACTGATCGCCGGCAACGGCCGCTTCGCCCAACTGCATGCGGCGTGGAGGGACTCGGTGGTCTGAACGGGGCCTGGCCGCTCGCTGGTCTGACCGAGGCTTGGCCGGGCCGACGTCCGGTCTGACCGAGGCCCGGCCGGGCCACCGCCGATTTCTCCTTTGGGGGCTGTCTCCGCTATCCTTGAACAGTTGCTTTCGCGGCCGTCACGACGACGGCGGGGGCAACGGTATCGGGGTGTGGCGCAGCTTGGTAGCGCGCGTCGTTCGGGACGACGAGGTCGCAGGTTCAAATCCTGTCACCCCGACCAATCACCGGGAACTCCCGCCGCTCTTCGGAGCGGCGGGAGTTCTTGCTTTTCCGCTCCCGGAACCGGTTTGTACCGGACGAAAGTTGTGAACCCGGCCCAAAAGCGGGAAGTATGGACCCATGGGGTCTCTGCAGCGCTCGGCGCTCATCGTAGGGGCCGGAATCGGCGGGCTCGCCACTGCGCGGGCCTTGCAACGAACCGGCTGGAAAGTCCACGTGGTCGAACGCGCCGGAACGCTGCAGCAGCTGGGCACCGGGTTGACGATCTGGGCCAACGGGACGCGCGCCCTGCAGCGGCTCGGCGTGCTGGACGCCTTTGAAGAGGCCTCCCTCCCGGTCGGCGGCAGCTCGCACGACCAGTTCGGCAACGTGCTGTCCACGTTCAGCAGCGACGACCTCCGGCAGCGCTACGGCCACCCGCTGCGCTCCATCCACCGCTCGGACCTCACCACGTTGCTGAACGACTCGCTCTACGTCAACACGGTGCATCTGGGTTTGCAGGCGGTGAAGTTCCGGCGCGATCAGCACGGCGGGACGGTCACGCTGAACAACGGCGGCTCCCTGCACGCGGACCTGGTGGTCGGCGCCGACGGCCTGCGCTCGCTGGTCCGCCACGACCTAATCGGCGACGGCGCCCCGCGGGCCTCCGGCATCACCGCCATGCGGGCAGTCTGCCCGATCGGCGACCTCGATCCGGGCTGGCTGCCCTGGGGCGAGTCCTGGGGCAACGGGGAGGTCTTCGGCATGATCCCGCTGCCGGGCGGCCTCATTTACTGGTACGCCACCATGCCCAACCACGTGCTGGCGCAGGACGACGAGGTCCTCTGGCGCACCCTGGCCCTGCAGCGCTTCGAGGGCTGGCACCCGGCCGTCCGGGCGGTCATCGGCGCCACCAAGAGCCAGGACATCATGGCGCACGAACTGTTCGACCGGAAACCCGCCGCCGTCTGGTCCGGCAGCCACGCCACCCTCGTGGGCGACGCCGCCCACCCCATGCTGCCGTTCCTCGGCCAAGGCGCAAGCCAGGCCCTTGAGGACGCGGTCGCGCTGGCCGGCGCGCTGAACGCCGACTGGAACATCACCACCGCCCTGCGCAACTACGAACGGGCGCGGGGCCCGCGCACCGCCAAGGTGGTCGAGCGCTCGCGCAAGATGGCAGCCATGGCACGGCAGCAGAAGCCGTGGAAGCAAAAGCTCCAGCGGACGGTAATGAGCAAGGCGCCGCAGGCCCTGGTCTTCAAGCAGTTGGACGACGTCGTCGGCCGCGTCGACAAGTGACCCGGGGGCCCCGCGGCACCCTCTCCCATTGACTCTGCCCGCGCCCCGTACTGGAATGGAAGATAACTCCGTCAGCAGGGGTGCCGATGTTCCTCGCAGAGTTCGCGCAGCTGGCCGTCGCCACGGCCGTGCTGGCTGCCGTGGTTTTCCTGACCTCCTACGCGGTGGAACGCGGCCTGCGCCGCCGCCCCGATCCGGACACCGCGTTCTGGTACTGCTTCTCCGGGCTGTGCTGCGCCCTGGCCGTGGTGCTCGCCGCCGCGGCCGCCTTCCCGTCCGCCGTGCCGCTCTGGCTGCTGCTCGCTGCCGGCTGCGCCGCGCCCGCCGTCTGGCGGATCAGCCGTACGGCCGCCGCCGCCATCCGCTACCAGGACAGCCGGGACTGGCATGAAGCCGCGGCCCGGCACGACGGCCTCCGGTCCCGCTGGCTGGCCTATGAACTGGATCCGGCGCTGGCCATCGATTACCCGGACATTTCGGACGTCTCGCGCCCGGCCACCGCTGCCATGCTCCGGGCCCTGAAACGTGCGGACGCGCTGCGTTCCCTTGGTCCGGCCGACGACGGCGGTGTCGGCGGCTATCCCGCGGCCGTCGCCGAAGCCGCGGCCCGGCTGGCGGCCGCCGAGCTCGCGGCCGGCCGCCTCCCGGAAACCGCACCCGGCTCCCCCGCGGGCCCGGCCGGGCTGCCGGCCGGCCCTCTGCCGGACCCCCTGGGCGCGGCCGGGAGCACCCGGCCCGGCCCCGCGCCGCTGCCGATCAGGCGAACGTCCGGCCGGTGAGCCGTTCGTAGGCTTCGACGTAACGCGCCCTCGTCTTCTGCACGATGTCCTCCGGCAGGGCCGGCGGCGGAGCGTCCGAGTTCTTGTCCCAGCCGGAGGCGGGCGACGTCAGCCAGTCGCGCACGAACTGCTTGTCGAACGACGGCTGCGCCCGGCCCGGCTCGTAGGTGTCCGCGTCCCAGAACCGCGAGGAGTCGGGGGTCAGCACCTCGTCGCCCAGCGTGATCTCCCCCGTCGTGGGATCGACGCCAAACTCAACCTTGGTGTCCGCCAGGATGATTCCCCGCTCCCGGGCGATAGCTTCGGCGCGCGTATAGATCTGCAGTGTCTTATCGCGCAGCCGGGCCGCGGTCTCTGCTCCGACGGTGTGGACCACGGCGTCGTAGGTGATGTTTTCGTCGTGCTCGCCCACCTCGGCCTTGGCCGAGGGGGTGAAGATGGCGGGCTCCAGCCGGGAGCCGTCCACCAGGCCGGCCGGCAGCGGCAACCCGCAGACGGTCCGGGATTGCCGGTATTCGGCGAGGCCCGACCCTGTCAGGTAGCCGCGGGCGATGCACTCCACCGGGTACATGTCCAGTTTCTTGCAGACCATCGCCCGGCCGGCCACCGCGTCTGGCACCTCCGTGGACACCACGTGGTGCGCCACCGGGTTGTCCCCCTGGGCGAGCTGTTCGAACCACCACAGGCTCAGCTGGGTGAGGATCCGTCCCTTGTCCGGGATCTCGCTGGACAGCACGTGGTCGTAGGCGCTGATCCGGTCGCTCGCCACCACCAGCACGGTGTCGTTGCGCCGATCCAACAGGCCTTCGGCGGCAATGTCGTCGCTGGCCGTCTCCACCTGCTGCGAAGCGGCCGGAACGTACAGGTCGCGGACCTTGCCGGAGTAGACGTGCTTCCAGCCGGGCAGTTCGAGTACTTCGGGGGCAAATGCCATGGTTGACGTCCTCAGTCTCTCTGTGCGCCGGCCCGGGAGTTCGTGCCGGACGCGGGCACCTTGATCTTGCCCTCGGCCGCCAGCAGGGCAATGTCGCTGCGGTACTGCGCCCCCTCCAGGCTGATGGCGTCGATGCCTTCGTAGGCACGTTCGCGGGCTTCCACCAGGTCTTCACCCAGCGCGACGACGGCGAGCACCCGGCCGCCGGCGCTGACCACCTTGCCGTTCCCGTCCAGGGCGGTTCCGGCGTGGATCACGTGCACGTCGGTCAAGGCATTGGCCTTCTTCAGGCCGCGGATCCGGTCCCCGGTGCGCGGAGTTCCCGGGTAATTCTCCGCCGCCAGCACCACCGTGACGGCGGACCGCCTGGACCAGACCAGCTGTTCGGTGTCGTCCAGTTCCCCCTTGGCGGCCGCCAGCAGCAGCCCGCCCAGCGGTGTGCGCAGCCGGGCCAGTACCGCCTGGGTTTCCGGATCCCCGAAGCGGGCGTTGAATTCGATCACCCGCACGCCGCGGCCGGTCACGGCCAGCCCGCAGAAGAGCACGCCCACGAACGGGGTGCCGCGGTGGGCCATCTCGCGGATGGTCGGCAGCGCGACGCGGTCCATGACTTCGTCCACGAAACCGGGCGGCAGCCAGGCCAGCGGCGTATAGGCGCCCATGCCGCCGGTGTTCGGGCCCTCGTCGCCGTCGAAAATCCGCTTGAAATCCTGCGCCGGTACCAGAGGGATGGCGCGTTCGCCGTCGGAAATCACAAACAGGGAGACTTCCGGGCCGTCGAGGAATTCCTCGATGACCACGGAACCGCCGGCGTCGAAGCAGGCCTGGGCATGTGCCAGGGCGGCGTCGCGGTCTTCGGTCACCACCACGCCCTTGCCGGCCGCCAGCCCGTCGTCCTTGACCACGTAGGGAGCCCCGAACGAATCCAGGGCCTCGGCCGCTTCGGCGGCGTTGGTGGCCACGTGAGCCATGGCGGTGGGCACGTTCGCCGCGGCCATGACCTGCTTGGCGAAGGCCTTGGAGCCTTCGAGCCTGGCCGCTTCCTTGCTAGGGCCGAACACCGGGATCCCCGCCGCGCGCAACGGGTCGGCCACGCCGGCGGCCAGCGGGGCCTCCGGGCCCACCACCACCAGGTCGGACTCCAGCCGCCGGGCCAGCTCGGTCACCGCCGCCGGGTCGCCCGCATCCACCTGATGCGTGGGCACGATCTGCGCGATGCCGGCGTTGCCGGGGGCGGCATGCACCTCGGTGACAAAGGGATCGGCCAGCAGGGAACGGATTATTGCGTGCTCGCGGCCGCCGGGGCCGATCACAAGTACCTTCACAAGGAACTAGCCTACTGGTCGCGGGGCGGAGCCTCGAAGTTGTTGCACCGGCCCCTAAACTGAGTCCATGCCCGAGACATTCAAAGCCGCGGACGCCGTGGAACTGGCCGTCGTCGAACGCAACGGTTTCATCGAGTCCCGCCATCTGGGCTCCGCGGTGGTCATGGCCGCCGACGGCACCGTGGTGACCGAACTCGGCGACATCAGCGCACCGATCTTCCCGCGCTCAACGCTCAAGCCGTTCCAGGCCCTGGCCGCCATGCAGTCCGGCGTCCCGCTGCGCGGCGACCAGGTGGCCCTGGCCTGCGCCAGCCATGTGGGGTCGCTCGAGCACATGGACGTGGTGGAGGGCATGCTCAAGGCCGCCGGCCTGACCGACGCCGATCTTCGCTGCCCGCCGGCCTGGCCGCAGGACGAGCAGGCGCGCGGCTGGCTGGTCCGCACCGAACGCGGCCAGCAGCGGCTGTCCTTCAACTGCTCCGGCAAGCACGCCGCCTTCCTCTGGGCCTGCGTGGAGAACGGCTGGAATACCCAGACCTACCTGGAACCGAACCACCCCCTCCAGCGCCGCGTGATGGAGGTCATCGAGGAGTACGCCGAAGAAAAAATCGAGCACATCGCCGTCGACGGCTGCGGCGCCCCGGCGCCCGCGCTGTCGTTGACCGGCCTGGCCCGGGCCGTGGGGAAGCTGGCGAAGGCTCCGGCGGACAAGAACGCCGATGCCCGCGCCGCCACCATCGCCACCGCCATGCTGGACTACCCGTGGGCGGTGCACGGCTGGGGCCAGGAAAACACCGTGGTGATGGAGCAGCTGGGGGTCTTTGCCAAGTCCGGCGCCGAGGGCGTGATGGTGATGGCCACCCCCAATGGCGTCTCGGTGGCGGTGAAAATCCTGGACGGCAGCGGCCGCGCCGGTTCCCTGATCGCGCTGACACTGCTGGCCGCCTGCGGCGCCGTCGACGTGGAGAAGGTGGGCCCGGTGCTGGAGGACGTGGTCAAGCCCGTCCTCGGCGGCGGCCAGCCGGTGGGCAGGCTGCGGCTGGCGCCGCCCATGGTCGCGCTGCTGGACTGAGCCCCGGAAGGACCTGAATCGATGGGAGTACGACGCCGGATCCCGGCTCGGGAGGGCGACGCCGCCGTGGCTGCGTGGCGCGGCGGGGCCACGGACCGTCAGACCACTGCCACGGCGGTGCGGTACGCGTTGGAGGAACTGGCGGACCGTGCCCCCGGCAACAGCGTGGAGGTGCGGGTGCCGCCGTTCGGCGTCGCCCAGTGCATCGAAGGCCCCAAGCACACCCGGGGCACACCGCCGAACGTGGTGGAAACCGACCCCGCCACCTGGCTTGCCTTGGTGACGGGGGCGCTCGGGTGGGACACCGCCGTCGCCGAGGGCAGGGTCGCTGCCTCCGGGCTGCGGGCCGAACTGGCGGACAGGCTGCCGCTCTTCGCCCGGTAGGCTGGAACGTATGACTTCTGAGCAAGAACCGGCTCGCGACCGCAGACCCATCGAGCCGGAGCGCCGCGACGTCACCGTTCGCCGGGCGCCGAAGTATGCGCCCTTCATCGCCGTCTGGGCCGTGCTGGGCGTCGTGCTGGCCGCCGTGTCCGCCTACACCGGGCCGGAGAACGCGGAGTTCACCCGCGGCACCGTTTTTGCCTTCCTGGCCGTGCTGTTCGGCTTGGCCGGCATCCTGGTTGGATCGTTGCTGTTCCTGCTCATCGACCGGGCCAGCGTCAAACGCGCGAAGCGCCTGACGGCAGTTGCCGAACCCGGGCAGGAAGACTCCGCGGACCCGGCTGCGGATCCGGGCCCCGCCGACGTCCCGGAGACGCCCCGCGATCGGGACGGGAGCACCCCCGTCACCCGCGAACGGGACCGCGAAACCGGGGCCGGAACCGAGGGCGTAACCGGGGGCGAAACCGGGGGCGGAACCGAAGGCGAACGCCAGGCGTAACCTGCCGGCGGGCCCCCGTAATCCCCGTCACCCCGGTGCGGCCGCGCGCCGGGCGCATGAGAGAATGGGCGGGTGGCACGCGGTGACGGAAAACTCTCCCATGAACTTCTTCCCGGCGAAAAGGGACCCCAGGACGCCTGTGGCGTTTTCGGCGTCTGGGCACCCGGCGAAGAAGTAGCAAAACTTACCTACTACGGCCTGTACGCCCTGCAGCACCGCGGACAGGAGTCCGCCGGTATTGCCACCAGCGACGGCAAACGCATCAATGTCTACAAGGACATGGGCCTGGTGTCCCAGGTCTTCGACGAGACCACCCTCAACACGCTGAGCGGGCACATCGCCGTCGGCCATTGCCGCTACTCCACCACCGGCGGCTCCACGTGGGCAAATGCGCAGCCGACGCTGGGCGCCACCGCCACCGGCACCGTCGCGCTGGCCCACAACGGCAACCTGACCAACTCCGCGGAGCTGTACGAGAAGGTGCTGGAGAAGTTCGGCAAGCCCGACCGCGGCGAGCTGGCCCAGGGCAACACCACGGACACCGCGCTGGTCACCGCGCTCATGGCCGGCGAGGAGGGCCAGACCCTCGAGGAACGCTCGCTGGAGCTGCTGCCCAAGCTGCGCGGCGCCTTCTGCTTCACCTTCATGGACGAAGGCACGCTGTACGCCGCCCGCGACCCGGCCGGGGTGCGCCCGCTGGTGCTGGGCCGGCTGGAGCGCGGCTGGGTGGTCGCCTCCGAGACCGCTGCGCTGGACATCGTGGGCGCATCCTTCGTCCGCGAAGTCGAACCGGGCGAATTCATCGCCATCGACGAGAACGGCCTGCGCTCCCAGCGCTTCGCCGAGAAAAAGCCTGCCGGCTGCGTCTTCGAATACGTCTACCTGGCCCGCCCGGACACGTCCATCAACGGCCGCAGCATCCACGCTGCCCGCGTGGAGATGGGCCGGAAGCTGGCCAAGGAACACCCGGCCGAGGCCGACCTGGTGATTCCGACGCCGGAATCCGGGACCCCGGCCGCCATCGGCTATGCCGAGGCCTCGGGCATCCCCTACGGCCAGGGACTGGTCAAGAACGCCTACGTGGGCCGGACCTTCATCCAGCCCAGCCAGACCATCCGCAAGCTCGGCATCCGGTTGAAGCTGAACCCGCTGCGGTCGGTGGTGCAGGGCAAACGGCTCGTGGTGATTGACGATTCGATCGTCCGCGGCAACACCCAGCGGGCCCTGGTCCGGATGCTCCGTGAAGCCGGTGCGGCCGAGGTGCATGTGCGCATCTCCTCTCCGCCCATCAAGTGGCCGTGCTTCTACGGCATCGACTTCGCCAGCCGGGCCGAGCTCATCGCGAACGGCATCGGCGTCGAAGATGTCAGGGCGTCGCTCGGCGCCGACAGCCTGGGCTACATCTCCGAAGAGGGCATGATCGAGGCGACCGAACAGCCGCGCGAGCGGCTGTGCACCGCATGCTTCACGGGCGAGTACCCGATCGAACTGCCCACCGCCGACCGCCTGGGCAAGAACCTGCTGGAACGCGGCGAGGCGGACCAGGAACACGGCTCGTGCGACCCCGGGCCGGATTCGGACCTGGAAAAGCTCCTGACCGCCGACGACAAGAAAGAGCGAGTATGACCTCCCCCGAACAGGGCCAGATCACCTACGCCAGCGCCGGCGTCGACGTAGAGGCCGGCGACAAGGCCGTCGAGCTGATGAAGGGGGCCATCAAGGCCACTCACAACGCCAACGTCATCGGCGGGGTCGGCGGTTTCGCCGGCCTGTACGACGTTTCGGCACTGCTGAAGTACCGCAAGCCCCTGCTGGCCACCTCCACCGACGGAGTGGGCACCAAGGTCGCCATCGCCCAGGCCATGGACATCCACGACACCATCGGCTTCGACCTGGTCGGCATGGTGGTGGACGACATCGTGGTGGTCGGGGCGGAACCGCTGTTCATGACCGACTACATCGCCTGCGGCAAGGTGGTCCCGGAGCGGATCGCCGACATCGTGCGCGGCATCGCCGCCGCCTGCGAGGTGGCCGGCACCGCGCTGGTGGGCGGGGAGACCGCCGAGCACCCCGGCCTGCTGGGCGAACACGAATACGACGTTGCCGGCGCCGCCACCGGCCTGGTCGAGGCCGACGACCTGCTGGGCCCGGAACGGGTCAAGGACGGGGACGTCGTCATCGGCATGGCCTCCTCGGGCCTCCATTCCAACGGGTATTCCCTGGTCCGCCGGGTGATCAACCATGCCGGCTGGGCGCTGGACCGCCAGGTCAGCGAATTCGGCAGGACACTGGGCGAGGAACTCCTGGAGCCCACCCGCGTCTACGCGGCGGACTGCCTGGATCTGGCACGCTACGAAGCAGCCGGCGTCCACGGCTTCAGCCATGTAACCGGCGGCGGCCTGGCCGCGAACCTCGCGCGCGTGCTGCCGCAGGGACTCATGGCCACCGTGGACCGTTCCACCTGGGAGCTGCCGGCCATTTTCAAGCTCATCGGCGAACTGGGCAACGTCCCGCAGGCGGACCTGGAACGGACGCTGAACCTCGGCGTCGGCATGGTTGCCATTGTGGACCGCGCCGGTGCCGACGCCGCCCTGCAGCGCCTGAATGAGCGCGGCGTGCCCGCTTGGGTGATGGGCCAGGTCGGTCCCGCCGACCCGTCCCTGGGCGGCATCGATTATGTCCAGGGCGCCAAGGGCGTCGACGGCGGTGCCGTCCACCTGGTGAACTCCTACGCCTAGGCCCGCCCGGACACCGGACCGCCCCCGCACCGCGAACGCGACGGTGCGGGGGCGGTTTTGTCCGGCATACCGGCCGTCCGGTCAGGGTGGCACACTGGACGGATGGGTGCGTACGTGGTGGTGGCGTTCGTCAGGCCGGTGAGCGCCGGCTACACGTTCCCGCGCAGCCGGTGGCCGCTGCACATCACGCTGGCCCGCTTCGATACCCGGGGGCCGGCCGAGGCCGTGGGTTGGCGCGTCGGCCGGGCTCTCGCCGGACGACCGGGGTTTGACGTGCGTATCGGCGCCGACGACTTTTTCGGCCGAAACGGTTCCGTCCCCGTCTCGCTGGTACAGCCGGAACCACGGTTGCAGTTGCTGCACGAAGGCGTGCTGGACGCACTCGGCGAGGATTCCCATGTGCTGAGTCCGCACCATACCCGCCGGCATTTCCGGCCGCACGTCAGCCATCAGGCGGAAGGCCGCCTCCACGCCGGCGACACCGTCCATGTGGGCCAGGCGGCCCTGGTGGACATGCGTCCTGACGGAGACCCGAGGCATCGCCGGGTGATCGAGGTGTGGCCCCTGGCGGACGCCCCGGAACCGCAGCAGTCCGGCACCTGAGTTCGGGAGTCCGGGCAGGCACTTCCGCGCACGCCAGGCACCCCTGCTGCAGGCACTTCCGCGCACGCCATGTGCCCCCGCTGGAGACCCCGAGAGGGTGCAGGAGGGTGAGGCTGGTGCGTGATCCCGTCCGGGAAGAAACGACCGAAGCCGGCTAGCCTACGTTGCGGCTGCCGTGGTCTTCGTCGTCGTCGTACTGATCTGCGTACTTGTCCACGTAGTCCGAGTAGTCCGGCTCATATGGCTCCTCGGAAAACGTGTCGGAGTTATGGCGTTTCGCAGCGCCGAGTTCGCGCTGGAGTGCAGTCAGGTCAGTGGCCGGGCTGAAATACTTCATGTCCCGGGCCTGCCTGGTTGCTTTTGCCTTCTGACGGCCGCGCCCCATGGCGTGACCCCCTTTGTACGTCGATCCGGAAGTGGTCGCACGACTGGCGCACGAGGTCCCGGAATAATTGATCAATTCTGTCGTACCTATAGGGTACATGGTTTTCACGACCGCTCGTGGCAGGCGAACAGTGGCCGCGAGGGGCCCCTCCCGGCCCCGAAAGGACTAAATCGTGCAGCAACGCGGGAATGTTGGCTAAAGTCATCGTGGACCGGTTCTCCCGTTCTCCCGGAAGACAACACGCACGGAAGGCAAGTTTCCCCATGAGCGAACAGGACAAGCGGCCTGACGACGACGGGAGGCCTCCGCTGGAGCGCCCCGAGAGCCTCGAGGTACCCGACCCCAGCCTGCACGTCAGCGCGGACGAGGTGGAGCTGGCCGAGCCAACCCTGGGGCAGGCGAGCATCAGCGAGGATGCCGCGGCCGAGGCCGACCTGGCCAAAGCTGCCGCCGAAGCCGAAGAGGTGGAGAAGGAAGCCGATGCCGCCGGCCAACTGGTGGGCGGCACCCGGGAGGACCGCGCCGTCAAGGCCCGCGGCACCGCACCCGCGGGGGCGCCCGCCGGCGACCAGGGCCCGGCGGGCGACGCCCCGGCAGGCGACCGGACAGCGGAGGAAGCCTCGAAGCCCGACTCGCCTCAACCCGCCCGCGGGGCCACCGCCGTCACGGGCACACCGGAAACCTCGAAGCCCGACGCGGCCCGCAACCCCGCCCCCGGGGCCGGTGCCGCGACCGGGGCGCCGGCATCGCCGGCTGCAGCCGTCCCGCCGTCGGCCTGGGAGCCCGCGCCGCCCGGCACCGACGGCTCCGCGCCGGAAAAGAAGTGGTACTCCACCGCCGCCGACGGCCTGCGCCGCGGCGGCGCCGCTGACGAAGCGTCCGGCGATCCCGCCGCGGGCCCGGCCCGGAAAATGGACTGGAAGCCGCTGGTCATCATCGGCGCGGTCGTCATTGTGGCGATCGTGATTATCGCCATGATCGTGTCCAGCCTGACCGGCGGCTCCCCTGCCGGCGGGGCGGCCAGTCCGGCGTCGTCGCAGACCGCCGCAGAGACGCCCAACGGGGACGGCGTCGTCGCGGAGAACGTCTCGCCGTTCGATTTCCAGCAGGGCCAGTGCTTCACCGACTTCGAGGCCGTCATGCGTGAAGCAACCGTCGTCACCTGCGACACGCCGCACGAGGCGCAACTGGTGGGCACCTTCTCCTACGGGGACGACGAAGAGTTCCCAGGCGCCGACGAACTGAACATCAAGGCCCAGGAGGTCTGCACGGCCGTTGCCCTCAACGACTCCGCGGCCGACCAGCCGGACCTCAAGGACTCCTACGGCATGCCTTCAAAGGAGACGTGGGCGCAGGGCGATCGCCGGATCGACTGCTTCAAGATCGCCGAGGAGGGCCAGGAAATCACCGGGTCGCTGGTCGACCTGTAACCCGGCACGGAACAGTCCGGCGGTCCCGCCGTAGCGGGGCCGCCGTGGCGGGGCCGCCGGACTTCTTCCGCGACCCGGCCGGGCCGCTCAGGTCAGCCGCCCCGGACCGCCCCCACCTTCGACTGCACGATCAGCCCGCCGGCCCCGCCGTCGACGTCGATCTCCGGCACATCCACCAGCACGGTGTCGCCGTCGCTGATCGCGCCCGCGAGCAGGCCGCGGGCCAGCTTGTCGCCGATCTCGCGCTGGACCAGCCGGCGCAGCGGCCGGGCGCCGTAGGCGGGATCGAAGCCGGTCAGGGCCAGCCACTCGCGGGCGGCGTCCGTGACCTCGAGGGTCAGCCGGCGTTCGGCCAGCCGCGCAGCCAGCGCCGCCACCTGCAGATCCACGATCCGGGAGAGTTCTTCGATGCTCAGCGGGTCGAAGATGATCACGTCGTCCAGCCGGTTGAGGAACTCCGGCTTGAAGCTGGCGTTCACCACGTTCAAAACCGCTTCGCGCTTCGTGTCTGCGTCCATGGTCTGGTCCACGAGGAACTGTGAGCCCAGGTTGGAGGTCAGCACCAGGATCACGTTGCGGAAGTCCACGGTGCGGCCCTGCCCGTCGGTGAGGCGTCCGTCGTCGAGCACCTGCAGGAGGATGTCGAAGGCCTCGGGATGGGCCTTCTCCACCTCGTCCAGCAGCACCACGGAGTAGGGACGGCGGCGGACGGCCTCGGTCAACTGGCCGCCTTCTTCGTAGCCCACGTACCCCGGAGGGGCGCCGACCAGGCGCGACACGGAGTGCTTTTCCGAGTACTCGCTCATGTCGATCCGGACCATGGCCCGTTCATCGTCGAACAGGAAGTCCGCCAGCGCCTTGGCCAGCTCGGTCTTGCCGACGCCGGTGGGACCCAGGAAGAGGAACGAGCCGGTGGGCCGGTCCGGGTCGCTGATGCCCGCCCGGGCGCGCCGTACCGCGTCCGAGACCGAGGCAACCGCCTTGGACTGGCCGATCAGCCGTGAGCCGATGTGCTCCTCCATCTGCAGCAGCTTCTGGCTCTCGCCCTGCAGCATGCGGCCGGCCGGGATGCCGGTCCACGCTGAGATGACCTCGGCGATGTCGTCTGCGGTCACCTCCTCGGAGACCATCTGGTCCCGCCCCGCGCCGCCCTGTTCCTCGGCCGCCTGCGCCTGGGCCAGCTCCTTTTCCAGCGTCGGGATTTCCCCGTACAGGATCCGGGAGGCCTCGGCCAGATCGCCCTCGCGCTGGGACTTGTCGGCCTGCGAGCGCAGCTCGTCCAGCTTGGCCTTCAGGTCACCCACGCGGTTCAGCCCGGCCTTCTCCGCCTCCCACCGGGTGTTCAGGGCCGCCAGCTGCTCCTTCTTGTCTGCCATGTCGGCACGCAGCGCCTCCAGCCGTTCCCGCGAGGCCGCGTCGGTCTCGTTGGCCAGCGCCAGTTCTTCCATGGTGAGCCGGTCGACGGCGCGGCGCAGCTGGTCGATCTCCTCGGGCGCCGAATCGATCTCCATCCGCAGCCGGGAGGCGGCCTCGTCCACCAGGTCGATGGCCTTGTCCGGCAGCTGCCGGCCCGAGATGTAGCGGTTGGACAGCGTCGCGGCGGCCACCAGGGCGGAGTCCCCGATCGACACCTTGTGGTGCGCCTCGTAACGCTCCTTGAGTCCGCGCAGGATGCCGATGGTGTCCTCGACGCTCGGCTCCCCCACGTAGACCTGCTGGAAGCGCCGCTCCAGCGCCGGATCCTTCTCGATGTTCTCGCGGTACTCGTCCAGCGTGGTGGCGCCGATCAGCCGCAGCTCGCCGCGGGCGAGCATCGGCTTGAGCATGTTGCCGGCGTCCATCGAGCCTTCGGAGGCCCCCGCGCCGACGACGGTATGCAACTCGTCGATGAAGGTGACGATCTGCCCGTCCGAGCTCTTGATCTCTTCCAGCACGGCCTTCAGCCGTTCCTCGAACTCGCCCCGGTACTTGGCGCCGGCCACCATGGCCGCGAGGTCCAGCGACATCAGCGTCTTGCCGCGCAGCGATTCAGGCACGTCGCCGGCCACCATACGCTGGGCCAGGCCCTCCACCACGGCGGTCTTGCCGACCCCGGGTTCGCCGATCAGCACGGGATTGTTCTTGGTGCGGCGCGAGAGCACCTGGACCACGCGGCGGATTTCCGCATCCCGGCCGATCACCGGGTCCAGCTTCCCGGCGCGGGCGATGGCGGTCAGGTCGGTGCCGAACTTCTCCAGCGCCTGGAACGTGTTCTCCGGATCGGCGGTGGTGACCTTCCGGTCTCCGCGCAGACCGGGCAGGGCGGCGAAGAGTGCTTCATGGGAGGCACCGGCGTCGCGCAGGATCTTCCCGACGGCGGCGTTGTCCGCCGCGAGGCCCAGCAGCAGAAATTCCGTGGACACGTAGGTGTCCCCCCACTTTTCCGACTCCTGCCGGGCGATCTGGACCGCTTGGAGCAGGCCCCGGGAGTACTGCGCCTGCGCCACGGAGGATCCCGACGACGACGGCAGGGCCTTGATCGCGGTGCTCGCCTGGACACTCACCGAGTCCGGATCGGCCCCGGCGGACTTCAGCACGGCTACGGCCACGCCGTCGCGCTGGTCCATCAGGGCCTTGAGCAGGTGGGCGGGCTCGATCTGCGGATTGCCCGCCGTCGAGGCGTTCATCGCCGCGGCCGACAGCGCTTCCTGGCTTTTGGTGGTGAATTTAGCGTCCAACGCATCTCTCCGTTCGCTCCGGAATGGATCTGGCCAGCCCCGTGAGTGCCGGCCCTGAAACTAAGTTGAGTGTATTCCACTCAACTTTGAATGTAAAGTTATCCACAGGCTGCGGAGCGCAGGATCACCGCCCCCGGAGCTCTGCTCCCCCGCCCCCGAAGCCTCCTTGCCCGCCTCCATCTTGTCGCCCCGGCGCCCCTGCCCGGAAGGGCGTCCGGCGAATAGGCTGTAGCGGGGACGTGCAGGAGGCGGACGGAGGTGGCCCTGACGGAAACCATGTTGGAAACTGCCCGGCTGCTGCTGAACCAGCCGACGCCGGAGGACATCAGCGCCATGTTCCGGATCCTCTCCGACCGGCGCACCACGCGGTTCAATCCTTCCGACGCGCTGATCTGGAACGAGGAAGCCGAGGGCCTGTTCCAGCGCTGGGAAAGGCAGTGGGAGGACCACGGCGTGGGCTACTTCGCCGTCCGCCTGCCCGGCCGCGAAGACGCCATCGGGTTTGCCGGCGTCAAGCACGTGGCGCTGTCCGGGCGCCCGGTGCTGAATCTCTACTACCGTTTCGACCCCGCCGTGTGGCACCGCGGTTACGGGCGCGAGGCGGTGGCCGCCGTCGTCGCCCATGTCAACGAGTTCTTGGAACTGCCGCCGATCCTGGCGCTGGTCCATCCGGCCAACACCGCGTCCCGGCGCATCGTCACGTCGCTGGGGTTCGAACGGAACGAGGCCGCGGCGGTCAGCGGCCCGGACGGCTACCAGGACGCTTATGTGCTGAACTGGGACCGGCAGCTATAACATCCGGTCAAGGAGTCCCAGTGGAGATCATTCGCGCAGCCGCGCTCAAGGAACAGCGGTGGCGGAACGGCGGCGGCGTCACCAGGGAACTGGCGGCCGGTGACGTCGGCACGGACGGGCTCCCCGGTTGGCGGTTAAGCCTGGCGGACATCAGCTCGGACGGCAGCTTCTCCGAATATCCGGGCGTGGACCGAATATTCACCATTGTGGACGGCGACGTCGCCTTCCTGACCGTGGACGGCAGCCAGCACCGGATGGAACGCTACCGCCCGTTCCGGTTCGACGGCGGGAGCAGCGCGGACTGCAGCCTGCCCACCGGGCCGTGCCGCGCGCTGAACGTCATGACCCGCCGCGGGGCCTGGGGCGCCGGCCTGCTGATCGTCGAGCTCTCGAAGAAACAGCCGCTGCGGCTGTCGGACGGACAGTACCTGGTGCTGCTGCAGGGCCAGGCCCAGGCGACGGCTGACGGCACCGCCCAGCCGCTGCATCCCTACGACACCGTGGTCGGCTCGGTCGCGGCCGAGGTCGGCGGCCGCGGGTTCGCGGCACTGGTGTCGGTCTATCCCGCCGGGGACTGAGGCGGCCGGGCCCTGAGGGCGCCGGGCCGCCGGAGCCGGCTCCTCATTGCGCCGGTTCCCTACTGCGCGGCGGCGTCCTCGACCTTGACCGCGGAGACCTCGAACTCCAGCATCACGCGGTCCGACACGAGCATGCCGCCCGAGTCCAGGGCCGTGTTCCATTTGACCCCGAACTCCTGCCGGTCAATGCGCCGGGAGCCCTCAAAGCCCGCCCGGAGCTGCCCGCCCGGGTCCCGCTCCACGCCGATGAAGTCGATCGGAACCGCAACCTGCTTGGTGATGCCGCGGATGGTCAGGTCGCCGTTCACAATGAAGTTTGCGCTTGCCACCTGATCGATGCGGGTGCTGACGAACGTAATCTCCGGATAGTTCGGCGCATCGAAGAAGTCGTTCGTGCGCAGATGCTCGTCGCGTTGCGGGCTGCGGGTATCAATGCTGGCGACCTTGATCGTGACCTTGACGGACGAGTTGGCCGGGTTGTCCACGTCGGCCTGGATGATGCCTTCCACGTCGTTGAACGCGCCCCGGACTTTGGTCACCATGGCATGGCGGGTGGAAAATCCGATCCGGGTATGGGCCGGGTCGAACCGCCACTCCCCGGACAGATCAGGAGATAGTTCGGACATGGCAGCGCTCCTCCTCTGGCACAGGCACTGCCTTCCCCAAAGCCAGATGGATGCGCCCGGCCGTCTCCTTCAGCCGCATGCGGCTCGTGTGGTAATTCCAACACATAATGGGACGCAGTGCACCACCTGGGCGCCTGAATTCCGGGGCCGCCCCGGCGACCCCGGAACGGCACCCGACCGGCGGAATCCGCGCCCTATCCCAGCCTGTCAGCGGTCAATAGACTGATGCCATGACCACCGCGAACGAGATGCCTTCATCGACGACACAGCTGCCTGTGGCCGATTGCTGGAAATTGTTCCGCAGCGCTGACTTCGGCCGGCTCGGAGTCGTCGTCGATTCCCACCCGGAGATCTTTCCGGTCAATTACGTCGTGGATCACGGCAGCATCGTGTTCCGCTCCGCCCCGGGAACCAAGCTCGACGCCGCCCTCGCCGGCGAAGTGGTTCTGGAGGTGGACGGCTTCGATCCGGCCACCGGCGTCGCCTGGAGCGCCGTCGCGCGCGGCAGCGCCCAGCGGATGAACAGCATTGAGGACGTCCTGGAATCGGCAATGCTGCCGCTGTTCCCCTGGCAGTCGGGCGAAAAGAACAATTTCGTCCGCATCGTTCCCACGGTGGTCACCGGACGGCGTTTTGTGGTGCCGGCATCGGCCCGCCGCACGCCGGGGCTCAGCGACAGCCGCCGGCTGCAGATCGAGTAGCCGCCCGCCTGGCCGGCCGGCCGCACCGACGGGTCAGCGCCAGGTAACGGGTCCCGGCTGATAGCCGGGAATGTAGCCCGGGAACGCCCGGTCGGTGGGCACGATCTGTTTGCCCAGCGGCGTCAGGGACACCGGAATCATCTTGAGGTTGGCGATCGCCAGCGGGATGCCGATGATGGTGATCGCCTGCGCCACCGCCGTCAGCACATGCCCGATCGCGATCCAGATGCCGGCGACCAGCAGCCAGATGATGTTTCCCAGCGTGGACATAAAGTAGGTGCGCCCGCCGCGGTCGACCACCATGCGGCCGAACGGCCACAGCGCATAGCCCGCGATGCGGAACGACGCAATGCCGAACGGGATCGTCACGATCAGCAGGCAGCAGACGATGCCGGCCAGGAAGTAGCCCAGCGCCAGCCAGATGCCGCCGAACAGGAGCCAGATAACGTTCAGGAGTGCCTTCATCCCACCATTCTGGCCACGGACGCGCCCGGCCGCCATACGGGACGACCCTGAGTGGCCCCCGATGTGCCGTTGAGGCGCGGGTCGTCGGTGGAGCACCGCAGCGCGGCCCGCCCCGGCACCACACGACCTGTCCGGAAAGCAAAAAGGCCGCAGGGCGGCCCCTTCCGTACGGAGGGACCGCCCTGCGGCCTTCGGCTCTGCGCCCGGCCTAGCTTGTCCGGCGCTTTTCCTGCGAAGCCGGCGCCGTGGCGCGGCGCGGGCCGCGGCGGGCCGGACGCTCGGAAGCCGGAGTCTCCGACCGGAAGACCGGGCGGGTGCCGCCGGCCGTAGAGCGCTGCGGACCGCCGGCGGTGCGCGGCGCACCGCCCGACCGGGCCGGGCCGCCGGAACGGGCCGGCCCCGCACTGCGGCCGCCTGCACCGGTGCCCGACTGGCCGCGGCGCCCGGCGGAATCCGCCCCGGCGGCGCTGCGATGGCTGCCGTGGCCGCGGGCCGCAACGTCCCGGCCGGCCTGGCCGCGGTTTTCGCCGCGGGCCGGCTGGCGCTGGCCGCTCTCCGGACCGCCGGCGCGTGCGGCGCCGGAGGCCTGGCGGGCTTCACCGGAGCGGGTCCGTCCGCCGCGGCCGCCGGACCGCATGGCCCGCTTGCGCTGGGCGTTGGCGCCGGTGGAAGTGCCGCCGCCGTGCTGCGGCAGGTTCGCTGCCTGCTGCTGAGCCCGCAACTGCGGATCGACCGGTGCGGCCACCTCGCCCACCAGTTTCACCAGCAGGTCCGAGGACGCGGTGACGCTTTCGAAGGCTACGTCCACGCCGGCCGCCTTCATCAGCTTGCCGACTTCCAGCCGCTGTTCCGGCAGCGCCAGGGTCACGACGGTGCCGTCGGAACCGGCGCGGGCGGTACGGCCGGAACGGTGCAGGTACGCCTTGTGTTCGGTGGGCGGATCCACGTGGATCACCAGTTCCACCTCGTCCACGTGCACGCCGCGGGCGGCCACGTCCGTGGCGACCAGCACGCGCACATGGCCGGAGGAGAACTCGGCGAGGTTGCGGTCGCGGGCGTTCTGCGACAGGTTGCCGTGCAGGTCCACCGCCGGGATGCCGGCGGCGGTGAGGGCCTTGGCCAGCTTCCGGGCGTGGTGCTTGGTGCGGGTGAACAGCACGCGGCGCCCGGCTCCGGCGGCCAGCCGGTTGAGCACCTGCTTCTTTTCGGAGGCATCGCGGGTTACGAGCACATGGTGTTCCATCGTGGTGACCGCGGCCTGCGGGTCGTCCACGGAGTGGGTCAGCGGACTGGACAGGTAACGCTGCACCAGCTTGTCCACGCCGTTGTCCAGGGTCGCGGAGAACAGCATGCGCTGCCCGCCGGCCGGGGTGGTGTCCAGCAGCTTCTTCACCACGGGCAGGAAGCCCAGGTCGGCCATGTGGTCGGCCTCGTCCAGGACGGTGATTTCCACCGATTCCAGCGTGATGATCTTCTGCTTCATCAGGTCTTCGAGCCGGCCCGGGCAGGCAATCACGATGTCGACGCCGGCGCGCAGCGCCTTTTCCTGGCGTTGCTGCGAGACGCCGCCGTAGATCACCGTGGTGTTCAGGCCCAGCTCCGACGCCAGCGGCTCAATGGTGGCATTGAGCTGGGTGGCCAGCTCACGGGTCGGCGCCAATACCAGGCCCAGCGGGCGTCCGGGTTTGCGGAAATGGGCGGCCTCGCGCTCGGCCAGCCTGGCGACCAGCGGCAGCGCGAACGCGAGCGTCTTGCCGGAGCCGGTGCGGCCGCGGCCCAGCACGTCCCGGCCGGCCAGCGTATCGGGCAGCGTCTCGGTCTGGATGGGGAACGGGGCGTCGATGCCATCGGCAGCGAGCTTCGAAGCAAGGGCCTTGGGCACGCCAAGGGCAACAAAAGTAGTCATAAGAAAGTGAGAATGTCTTCCGGTCAGTGTCCCCGCGGCAGGTTAGCCCAGGGTCGCCGAAGAAAAATCAGACAGTGCCAACCGCCCGGACCTGTCCGGTCACGTCGTTAGACGGAAAGCGGCGGCGCAATTGAAAGCGTTCATCGACGCAGGGAAACGCGTCAAACTGCGCCTCCGAGTAGCACCAGTCTAGCAGCACGTCCGGGCCGCCCGCGCACGGGCGATACTCTGGTGGGGATGACCAGCGACTCCCCCACCCCTGATTTTCCCGCGAACGACGACGGTGCGCGCCTCGCGCAGCCCACCCACCTCGCCCGTCCGGTCAGCTTTGTGCGCCGCGGATCCCGGCTGCAGGGCCGCCGCCAGCAGGCCTGGGACGAATACGGCCCCAGGTTCGCCGTGGACCTCCCGCGCCACGGCGGCGACACCACCGTGGACCCGGACTATGTCTTCGACGCGGCGGCAGCCTTCGGACGCGAGGCACCCCTGGTGGTGGAGATCGGATCCGGCCTCGGGGAGGCCGTCTGCCATGCGGCGGAGCAGCATCCGGAGTGGAACTTCCTGGCCCTGGAGGTCTACCGGCCGGGGCTGGCGCAGACCCTGCTGCGGATCGGCCAGCACGGCCTGTCCAACGTGCGGGTGGCGCAGGTCAACGCGCCTGACGCCCTCGCGAGCATGCTGCCCGAGTCCTCGGTCGCCGAGCTCTGGGTGTTCTTTCCCGACCCGTGGCACAAGACCCGCCACCACAAGCGGCGGCTGGTGCAGGAGAGCTTCGCGGACCTCGCCGCCCGCGTCCTGCAGCCGGGCGGAATCTGGCGCCTGGCCACCGACTGGTCCGACTACGCGATCCAGATGCGCCGGGTGGCCGACGCCTCGCCGGACTTCCGCAACCTGCATGCCGGCGAGCGCACCGGCGAGGACAGCCCGCTGACCCAGGTCTGGGAAAGCGGCGTGGAAGGCGTGGTGGGCGGCGCCCCGGTGCGCGAAGGCAAGATCCCGGTCAGTACCGGAAATGCCAGCACCGGTGAAGGCATGGATGAGCACGGCGGCTGGGCGCCCCGCTTCGACGGCCGGACCATGACCAGCTTTGAGCAGAAGGCCCACGACGCCGGGCGGATGATCTTCGACCTGGCCTACCGCCGGAACTGATCCCCGCCTGAGCTAAACCGCACTGGACCCCGCGGGCTCAGTCCGTAACCACTGCCGCCAGCGTTGTGTCCGCCCCGTTGCGCAGCTCCACCTGGACAATCTCGTCGGTGGCCATGGCGCAGGCTGCGGTGAGCGTGGCGCGGCCCGCCGGCGTCGCCTGCCAAGAGGCCACCTGATAGGTGTAGCCGGTGTCTCCTGTCACCCAGAGGGTGAGTAGTCCGTCCCGCGGCAGCTGCTCCCCCGCTACCTGCATCTCGGTGCCCCACGCCTTGTGCACCAGCGCCAGCTCCAGCTGCAGGCCGCCGTCGGCGGTCATCACATAACTCTCCGTCACCGGCGGCTGCTGCTGTTGGGTCAGCAACGGCCCGATGGCCGCCCCCGCGACCAGGCACACGCCCGCCACCGCCGCCACCAACCCGGCCCACCGCCGTCGCTCCTTCCGCCGCCGGCGGGCCAGTTCGTCCACCAGTTCCCGGGTGCGTTCCTCGACTTCGTGTTGCGGCGGTGCCGCCAGCTCCAAGGCGGCGTCGCGTGGCAGCGCGTCCAGCAGATCGGGCAGCGTTTCCAGCTCCGCGGCCTCCCGGCGGCACGCGGGGCAGGAGGCCAGGTGTTCTTCGAAGCCCGCCCGTTCCCGGCGGTCCAGTCCGCCCAGCACATAGAGGCCGAGCAGTTGGTGCTGTTCCTCGTTGGCATTCACTGCTGCCCCACCCCCATCTCGTCCAGTACGGCCCGCAGGGCCTTGGCCGCGTAGAACGCCCGCGACTTCACAGTGCCCAGCGGAATGCCCAGCGACCGGGCGGCTTCGGACGACGTGAGCCGCTGGTAGTGCAGGGCGAGGATGATGTTGCGGTGCTCGGGGCTGATGCGTGCCAGCGCTTCCTCCATGACCACGCGGAGCAGGAGCCGCTCCAGCTGGTCTTCTTCGCTGGCCGGCTCGTCCTCGCCCAGGCCGGTCTCGCCCGGCCGCCGGGTGCGGCGCCGGTAGCCGTCGATAATGACGTGACGGGCGGTTTGGTAGAGGTAGCCGCGCATGTTGTCGGTTTCCGGGCCGCGCTTCCACACCCGCAGGATCGTCTCCTGCACCACGTCCTCCACCTGGTCCGCGTCGGAGGTCGCCTCGCGCACGAACCGGCGCAGCGCCGTGGCGTGGTCGCGGTAGAGGCGGGCCACGGCCTCGTCGTCCAATGCCACGGCCGCCTCCTTCCTCCCGGCAGCCCCGGCCGCCCCGCCGGCGGCGGACGTCCCCGTGCAGCGTCCCACGCGGCGTCCTACCGGGGACGACGACGGCGGCGGCGTTCCGGTTCATCCAGCCCGCGGGATCCATTCCGCCCGACGTTTGAACCATTGTGGGTGCGGCCGGCGTCTTTGCCAATAGCGGGCCGCGCGCCCCGCGGCACGACGTTCCGGGCACCGCCCGGGAGACGGCAAAGGAACCCCATGAAAATCACGCAGACAGCCGCGGCAGCCCTGCTGGCCGCCGCCATGATGGGCCTCGCCGGGTGCGGAGGAGGCTCGGGTACGGAAACGCCTGCCGGCCCGGAGGCACCGCCGGCAGGCGAGGCGCCGACGACGGGCGCCCCCGGAATGACCTCTCCGGCGGCGCCGGAGACAGACGGCGGGGAGACCGGCGGCGCGCAGGCATCCGGCGCCGCCTCTACCCTCACCACGGCCGAATCCGACCTGGGCGAAATCGTGGTGGACGGCGAAGGCATGACCGTTTACTACTTCACCAAGGACGTCCCGGACTCAGGCGAGAGCGCCTGCACGGGCGACTGCCTGGCCGCGTGGCCGCCCGTGCTGGCCGAGGAAGAGCCGGAACTCGACGGGGTCACCGCGGAGGTGGGCCTCATCGACACCCCGGACGGGCAACAGCAGGTGACGCTGAACGGCATGCCCATCTACTACTGGGCGCAGGACAAGGCCCCGGGAGACACGACCGGACAAGGCGTGAACGACGTCTGGTTTGTGGTCGCCCCCGACGGCGAAATGATCAAGTAGCTCCACGCCGCCATCCTGCCCGCAGCCGCCTGCCCGGGGCCGCCTGCCCGGGGCCGGCAGCTGCGGGCGTCCGATCACAGGCGCCGGCCGGACGGGTCAGCGCTGCGGCCGCCAGACCATCAGCGCCTGGCTGCGCGGACGCGGCCGCTGGCCGCGGGCCAGCGTCACCACGTCGCCGGCGAGGCCGGCGGCGAACACCCGGCTGGAGTCGGTGCCCCGGCGCTGCCGTGCCATCAGTTCCTCGGAGAGGTCCCGGACCTGGGCCTTGAGCGCGGCGACCTCGTTTTCCAGCTGGAGGATGCGCTTGATCCCTTCCAGCGAGACGCCCTCCTGGGACAGCCTCTGGACCTCACGCAGGGTGTTCACGTCCTTCTGCGAATAGCGGCGCTGCCTGCCCCGCTGGCGCGACGGAGAGACCAGGCCGAGACGGTCGTACTGGCGCAGCGTCTGCGGGTGCATGTCCGCCAGTTCGGCCGCCACCGAAATCACGAAGATCGGCGCATTCATATCGATGCTCATGGTGCTCTCCCTCCTGCGCTTCGCGCGTTTCCCGTCCGGACTGTCCCGACCTGTCGTAACTTCCCGCTACAGCCTGGCCTTGGCGGCAAGATTCCCGCGCGGGTCGGACCCGGCAGTCGCCGCCGCGAAGGCGTTAACCGCGTCTTCGGCCTCTTTCCCAAGGTTCTGCGGGACCACCACGTCGATGGTCACGAGCAGGTCGCCGGTGTTCTTCGAGGTCTTCACCCCGCGTCCCTTCACGCGGAGCGTTCGGCCGGAGGGTGTTCCTGCCGGCACCTTGACCTTGACGAATTCACCCGTCAGGGTCGGCACGTCGATCTGCGCGCCCAGCGCGGCCTCCGGGAACGTGACCGGGACGTGGATCCGGATGTTGTCGCCGTCGCGCTGGAAGAACGGGTGGGGCTTGACGTTGACGGTCACCATCAGGTCGCCCGCGCCGGCGGGGCCGGCCTGGCCCTTGCCGCGGACGCGGACCTTCTGGCCGTCTTTAATCCCGGCCGGGATCCGCACGTCGATCACTTCGCCGCTGGGTTCGCGCAGCCCGATGGTGGTGCCGTTGATGGAACCGGCGAAGGAAATGCTGGTGGTTGCGGTGCGGTCGGCGCCCCTGCGCGGGGGCTGCTGCTGCGGGAAACCGCCGAAACCGCCGAACAGATCAGCGAACTCCGGCGGCACGGTGCCCGCGGAGCCGGGGCGGGTGCGGGTGCCTTGGCCGAACAGGTTGCCGAAGATGTCCTCGAAGCCGCCCGCGCCCGGCCCGCCGGCGCTGCCGGGACCGCCGGCGCTGAAGCGCGCGCCGCTGCCCATGGCGCGGATCGCGTCGTACTGCTCGCGCTCGCCCGGGTCCGAGAGGACCGAGTAGGCCTCGGAGATGTCCTTGAACTTCTTTTCCGAACCTTCATCCCCCCGGTTGGTATCCGGATGGTGGGTCCGCGCGAGCTTGCGGTACGCCTTCTTGATGTCCGCGTCGGATGCGTCCTTGGAGACACCGAGGATCTTGTAGAAGTCCTTCTCGACCCAGTCCTGGCTAGCCATGCAGGCGCCTCCTTTCAGTTGTCACAAAGTCTATGGGCACCGGCGCCCCCGGACGGTGACGGGTTGGCCTCCGAGCGTCCGAAGGCCAACCCGTCATCAGGGGCTGGGCGCCGTGGCGCCCGCTGCCGGTGTCATTCTGCCGGTACGGCTACCACTACCTGGGCGGCGCGCAGTACCCGGTCGCCGGCCCGGTAGCCCAGGCGCAGGACCTGGCTGACGGTGTCCAGCTCCACCTCGGCGTCGGGCTGCTGCATCAAGGCCTCGTGGATGTTCGGGTCGAATTCGACGCCGGTCTCCTCGATGCGGGCCAGGCCGTAGGTCTTGAGCACACCGTCCAGCTTGGTGGCAATGGCCGCGAACGGTCCGTCCGCGAGATCGCCGTGCTGGCGCGCCGCGTCGATGTCGTCCAAAACGGGCAGCAGCGAGTTCAGCACGCCGATGACGGCCATCTCGCCGGCCACGGCGCGGTCGCGTTCCACCCGCTTGCGGTAGTTCACGTACTCCGCCTGCAGCCGGAGCAGGTCGTTCTTCAACTCCTCGGCCTCCTGCGACGTGGTCCCCTGGGCAACAGATTCCCCGGCCGGGACCTCGGCCCCGTTCAGGATCTGCTCCGCCTGGGCCAGCGCGTCGGCGTCGGCGCCCTGGCCGGCCGCGGGGGTTTCTCCCGCGGCCTGCCCGGCGTTCCCGGCTGCTCCCGAAGCCCCGCGGACCTGTCCGGTTTCCGGATCGATCTTGCGGTTGTCGCGGAAGTTCACCGGCTCGCTCTGGTGTTCTTCTTCGTTACCTTTTTCCGCCATGGTTACTTCTTCTCGTCTTCGTCGACCACTTCGGCGTCCACGATGTCCTCGTCGGCCGCACCGGAGCCGGCATCGGAGGCGCCGTCGCCGGCGGCCGCACCGTCACCGGCCGCGCCGGAGGACTGCGCCTGCGAGTAGATGGCCTCGCCCAGCTTGGTCTGGGATGCCTGCAGCTTCTCGAACGCGGCCTTGACCTCGTCGTCGTTGTCCTGCTTTTCCAGTGCGGACTTCAGGGCGTCAACGTCGGCCTTGACCTCGGTCTTGACCTCTTCGGGCAGCTTGTCATCGTTGTCGGCGAGCAGCTTGTCCACCGAGTAGGCCAACTGCTCGGCCGAGTTGCGGACGTCGGCGGCCTCGCGGCGCTTCTTGTCCTCCGCGGCGTGCTCTTCGGCCTCCCGCACCATGCGGTCGATGTCATCCTTGGACAGCGCGGTGCCGCCGGTGATGGTCATCGACTGCTCGGCGCCGGTGCCCTTGTCCTTGGCGGACACGTGCACAATGCCGTTGGCGTCGATGTCGAAGGTGACCTCGACCTGCGGCACGCCCCGCGGCGCCGGCGCGATGCCGGTCAGCTCGAAGGTGCCCAGCGGCTTGTTGTCGCGGGTGAATTCGCGCTCGCCCTGGAAGACCTGGATGGCCACGGAGGGCTGGTTGTCATCCGCGGTGGTGAACGTCTCGGACCGCTTGGTCGGGATCGCGGTGTTGCGCTCGATCAGCTTGGTCATCACGCCGCCCTTGGTCTCAATGCCCAGCGACAGCGGGGTGACGTCGATCAGCAGGACGTCCTTGCGCTCGCCCTTCAGGACGCCGGCCTGCAGGGCGGCGCCAACGGCCACGACCTCGTCGGGGTTCACGCCCTTGTTCGGCTCCTTGCCGCCGGCCATTTCCTTGACCAGTTCGACGACGGCGGGCATGCGGGTGGAGCCGCCGACCAGCACGATGTGGTCGATGTCGGAGACCTTGATGCCGGCTTCCGTGATCACGTCGTGGAACGGCTTCTTGGTGCGCTCGAGCAGGTCCGCGGTCAGGTCCTGGAACTTGGCCCGGCTCAGGTGCTCGTCCAGGTGCACCGGTCCCTCCGGGGTGACGGAGAGGTACTGCAGGGAGATGTTGGTGGAGGAGGCCGAGGACAGTTCCTTCTTGGCCTGCTCCGCGGCTTCCTTCAGGCGCTGCAGGGCGATCTTGTCCTTGGACAGGTCGGCGCCCTTGGACTTGGCCTGCTGCAGCAGGAAGTCGACCACCCGCTGGTCCCAGTCGTCGCCGCCGAGGCGGTTGTCGCCGGAGGTGGCGCGGACCTGGATGGTGGAGAATTCGTCCTCGTCCTTGCCGACTTCCAGCAGGGACACGTCGAACGTGCCGCCGCCGAGGTCGAAGACCAGGATCAGTTCGTCTTCCTTGCCCTTGTCGAGGCCGTAGGCCAGGGCCGCCGCGGTGGGCTCGTTGACGATGCGCAGCACGTTCAGGCCGGCAATTTCGCCGGCTTCCTTGGTGGACTGGCGCTCGGCGTCGTTGAAGTACGCCGGCACGGTGATGACCGCGTCGGTGACCTTTTCGCCCAGGTAGGACTCGGCGTCGTGCTTGAGCTTCTGCAGGATGCGGGCGGAGATTTCCTGGGCGGTGTAGTTCTTGCCGTCGATCTCCACCTTCCAGTCGGTGCCCATGTGGCGCTTGACCGAGGCGATGGTGCGCTCGATGTTGTTGACGGCCTGGCGCTTGGCGATCTCGCCGACCAGCACCTCGCCCGACTTGGAGAACGCGACGACGGACGGCGTGGTGCGGCCGCCCTCGGCGTTGGCGATGACGGTGGGTTCGCCACCCTCCAGAACTGAAACAACGGAGTTGGTGGTTCCGAGGTCGATACCTACTGCACGAGACATACGCGTGTCCTTCCTTTGCGGCCGCCGCAACGGCCTGGATTACTGTGGCGGCCCGACCCCCGGAGTATCCGGGGCGGCGCCGCGGTGGGCGGCAGCCGATGTGAGCCTTCTGCACTCAAGTTTACTCGGACGACAGGCTTTGTCAATCAAGTTGAGTGCACCGGACTCAACTTCTGCTCCGCCGGGTCCCGCGGGAGGCCCCGCCGGGACAACCCGGCCGGCCACCAGATCTTCGGTCCGAGGTCGTAGGAAAGCGCCGGGATCAGCAGCGACCGCACCAGGACCGTGTCCAGCAGGACCCCGAACGCCACGATGAACGCCAGCTGGACCAGGAACAGGATCGGGATCACCGCAAGCGCGGCGAAGGTCGCCGCCAGCACCACGCCGGCCGAGGTGATGACGCCGCCGGTGGAGCCCAGCCCCCGCAGGATGCCGGGCCGGGTGCCCAGCCGCAGGGATTCCTCGCGCACCCGGGTCATCAGGAAGATGTTGTAGTCGATGCCCAACGCCACCAGGAACACGAAGCCGAACAGCGGCACCGATGCATCCGCCCCCGGGAAGCCGAAGACATGGTTGAACACCAGCGCCGAGACCCCCAGGGCGGTGAGGTAGGACAGCGCCACGGACAGCACCAGCAGCACCGGGGCCAGGATCGAGCGCAGCAGCAGGATCAGGATGAGCAGGATGACGCCCAGCACCATCGGGGTGATCTTCAGCAGGTCGGCCTGCGCCGTCAGATTGGTATCCAGCGCCACCGCGGTGACGCCGCCGACCAGCGCGCCCGGATCGGCGCCGTCCAGCGCCCCGCGCAGGTCGGCGACGGTGCCCTCGGCGGCTTCGGAGTCCGGCACGTCCCGGAGCGTGGCATTGATCAGCACCCGGCCGTCCAGTTCCACCACCGCGTCGCCGCGGGTGTAAAACTCCGCGGACGCCACGCCCTCCTGGTTGCGGACCACATCCAGCACCTCGTCCCGTGCCGCGGCATCGGCGACGACGACGGCGGGGCTGCCGGTACCGGCGTCGAAGTGCCGGCCCAAGGCCTCCTGCCCGTCGGCGGAATCCGTCTGCACCATCACCAGCTCCGACTGCGGCACGCCGTGCGCCTGCAGTTGCAGCACGCCCAGCGCCCCGGCCACCAGGACCAGCACCGAAGCCAGCCACGTCACCCGCGGCCTGCGGGCAACCAGCCGGGCCACCTGCAGCCAGAGCCCGCGCAGGCCCTCGGTCCCGGCCACGGGGCGGTCGGGCCGCGCGCGGTGCAGGTGGTGGCCGGGACGGGGGACGATCGGCCAGAAGGCGGCGCGGCCGGCCAGCAGCAGCACGGCGGGCAGGAAGGTCAGCGCGGCCAGCACGGCGAACACGATGCCGACCGCGGCGATCGGCCCGAGGCTGCGGTTGGAGTTAAGGTCCGAGAACAGCAGGCAGAGCAGGGCCAGGATCACCGTGGCGCCGGAGGCTGCGATCGGCTCGACGGACCCCCGGTAGGCGGTTTTCATTGCCGCCCATTTCGACTCCTGCCCGCCCAGTGCCTCGCGGTAGCGGGCCGTCAGCAGCAGTGCGTAGTCGGTGGCGGCGCCGATTACCAGGATGAACAGGATCCCCTGGCTCTGCCCGCTGAGCCGGATCCAGCCTTGCAGGGCGAACCAGTACACCACGAGGATGGCCGCACAGAGGGCGAACACGGAGGTGAGCAGGACCAGGAACGGCAGCAGGACCGCGCGGTAGACCAGCAGCAGGATGACGAACACGGCGCCCAGCGCCACAGCCAGCAGGAGCCCGTCGATCCCGCCGAAGGCCTCCACCAGGTCGGCGATGAACCCGGCCGGTCCGGTCACATAGCCGGTGGCGGAAACCGGGAGTTCGGCCGCCAGCACGGCGCGGAGGCCGGCGACCACCTCGCCGGTATCCAGGTCCTCGGGCACCGGGACGATGAACTGCACCGCTTCGAAGTCTTCGGACGGAATCGGGCCGACCACCCCGGCGGCGCCACCTCCCGCAGTCCCGATAGCCTCCGACAGCTGTTCGGCCAGCGGGGCATACTCCGCCAGTTGCTGCGGCTGGAGCGGGTCGTCGAATTCGACCACGACGATGGCGGGGACCGCATCGGCATCCAGGAACCGTTCCTGCCATTCGCCCGCGGCGGTGGATTCGGCGCCGGCCGGAAGGAATCCGGCCTGGTCGTTGGTGGACACCTCGGAGAGCTTGCCGAAGGTCGGTCCGCCCAGGCCCGCGGCGGCGAGCCAGGCAACCGCCACCAGGGCGGGCAGGAGCATTCTGAGCCAACGGGCCATGGGAAACCGAGCCTTTGCAAGTCGACCGACTAAAACAAGCTCCACTATAGAGTAGTTCCACCGTAGAGATAAGTCTCGGGTGAACTATCCTTGGAGAGGTTGCCGGAGGGAGGAACGTGGCGCACAGTGAAGAGCGGCTGCTGCTGTTGCTGCAGCAGTTCGTCGTGGAGAGCGAACGCTACATCGAAGCGGTCAGCCAGCGGGACGCCCTGCACCGCACCGACCTCAACGCCCTGGCCGCGATGGTCCGGGCGGCCGCCGAGGGCCGCACGGTGACCCCGGGCAGCCTGCGGAACGAGCTGCACCTCAGCTCGCCGGCGACCACCGCGCTGGTGGACCGGCTGGACCGCTCCGGCCACGTGAAGCGGACCCGCAGCGACACCGACCGCCGCAAGGTGCACCTGGAGCTGACGGACCTGGCCCGCGCCACCGGCGGCGCCATGTTCGCGCCGCTGGCCCGAAACATCGGCCGGGTGCTCTCCGACTATCCGGCGGAAGACCGGCAGCTGCTCGCGGCGTTCCTGGCGGACATCATCGCCGCCACCGAAACCGCCTGTGCCGAGGTCGCGTCGGCCGAAGTCGCGTCGGCCGAAGTCGCATCGAACGAGCTCGCGTCGGCCGACAAATAGCGCAACATTCCGGCACGGCAGCCGCCTGCCCGCGGGGGCGCGGAGTAGTCTCCCACTATGAAGGACGAGGTCTACTCCCACGGACACCACAAAAGCGTGGTCAAAGCCCATGCCATCCGGACCGCCGAGGACTGCGCGGCCTACCTGCTGCCGGAGCTCAAGCCGGGCATGATGCTGCTGGACGTGGGCTGCGGCCCGGGCAGCATCACCGTTGATCTGGCCGAGCGGGTGGCCCCGGGACAGGTGACTGGATTGGACCGGTCCGACGATGTCCTGACCCAGGCGGCCGAACTCGCCGCCCTGCGCGGAATCGAGAACGCCACTTTCGTCGCGGGCAACATCTACGACCTCGAGTTTGATGACGACACCTTCGACGTCGTGCACGCCCACCAGGTCCTCCAGCACCTGACCGACCCGGTGTCCGCGCTCTACGAGATGCGGCGGGTGGTCAAGCCGGGCGGCATCGTGGCCGTCCGGGACGCCGACTTCCACGGCATGAGCTGGTACCCGGAACTGCCCGAACTCGACGACTGGATGGAGACCTACCAGCAGCTGGCCCGCGGCAACCGCGCCGAACCGGACGCCGGCCGGCACCTCATCGCCTGGGCGCAGGCGGCCGGTTTCCACGACATCACTCCGTCGTCGTCCAACTGGCTGTACGCCACCGAGGAGCAGCGCCGCTGGCAGGGCGAAGTCTGGTCCGAGCGGGTCCTGCATTCCGGCTACGCGGAACAGTCGCTGGAGCGGGGACTGATCGACCGGGCCGGACTGGAACGAATAGCCCGGGGATGGCTGACGTGGGCCGCTGCCCCGGATGCGTGGTTCCTGATTCCCAACGGCGAGATCCTGGCCCGCAAACCCTGATCCCGCCGGCGGGACGGAAGGACTGATATGCCCCACTACGACGTGATCATCGCCGGCGGCGGCCACAACGGCCTGGTGGCGGCCGCCTACCTTGCCCGCGCCGGGCGGAGCGTCCTCGTGCTCGAACGCGAAGACCAAGTCGGCGGCGCCGCGGTTTCGGCGGAAGTCTTCCCCGGCACCGGGGCCCGCATCTCGCGCTATTCCTACCTGGTCAGCCTGCTGCCGCGTCGCATCATCGAGGACCTGCGGCTGGACCTGCGGCTGCTGCGCCGGCGCTTCTCGTCCTACACTCCCCTGCCCGGGACCGCGGCGGGCCTGCTGGTGGACAACCAGGACCCGGACGCCACCCGCTCCTCCTTCGCCGCCGTGGGCGCGGCCACCGACTTCGAGCCCTTCACCGGGTTCTATCAGCGCACCGGCCGGCTGGCCCGGGCCCTCTGGCCCTCCGTCACCGAACCGCTGCCCCGCCGCTCCGAGGCGCGCAGCAGGGTCGGCGACGACGAGGCCTGGAACGACTTCATCGACCGGCCGATCGGCGAGGTCCTCGAGCGCAGTTTCGGCTCGGACCTGGTCCGCGGGGTGGTGCTCACCGACGCCCTGATCAGCACCTTTGCCGGCGCCCACGACGCCTCGCTGCAGCAGAACAAATGCTTCCTCTACCACGTGATCGGCGGCGGGACCGGTGACTGGGACGTGCCCGAAGGCGGCATGGGTGCGGTCAGCGCGGCGCTGGAAAAGGCGGCCCGCAGCGCCGGCGCGGAGCTGCGGACCCGGGCGCGGGTCACCTCCGTCTCCCCCGAGGGAGAGGTGACGTACGACGACGGCGGCGCGGGCGGCGTCGTCGTCTCGGCCGAACGCGTGCTCGCCAACGTCTCCCCCGCCGTGCTCAACGGGCTGCTGGCGGCCGCCGGCGCCGGGCCGGCCACCCGGCCGGAGGCGGCGCCGGAAGGCGCGCAGGCGAAGGTGAACCTTCTGCTGTCCCGGCTGCCGAAGCTGCGGGACGGCTCGGTGGCGCCCGAGGCGGCGTTCGGCGGCACCTTCCACATCAACGAGTTGTACTCGCAGCTGGAAGGGGCCGCCGCCGCAGCGGCCGCGGGCCGGGTGCCGGATCCGCTGCCCGCCGAGATCTACTGCCACTCCTTGACCGACCCGTCCATCCTCTCGCCGGAACTGCAGGCAGCCGGAGCCCACACGCTCACCGTGTTCACGCTGCAGACCCCGCACCGGCTGATCACCGAGGAGAACAACGACGCGATGCGGCAGCGGCTGCAGGACGCCGTGCTCGCCTCGCTCAATTCCGTGCTCGCCGAGCCGATCGAGGACTGCATCCTGCGCGATCAACGCGGAGAGCCGTGCATCGAAACCAAGACCACCCTGGACCTCCAGCGGGAGCTGAACCTGACCGGCGGCAGCATCTTCCACGGTCCCCTGGACTGGCCGTTCGCCGAAGACGACGAACCGCTCGACGCCCCGGCGCGGCGCTGGGGCGTGGGCACGGCGCACGAGCGGATCCTGCTCTGCGGGGCCGGCGCGCGGCGCGGCGGCGGGGTCAGCGGTCTGGGCGGCCACAACGCGGCCATGGCCGTGCTCGAGTCCCGCTGACCGAAACCCGCCGGTCCGCACCGTAGGATCATCTGGTGCAAATCTCGTTATGGCTGGCGCTGCTCGGCGCCACCCTGGTCATCAGCTTCACCCCCGGCGCCGGCGCCATCAACACCATGAGCAACTCGCTCAACGCCGGCTTCCGCCGTTCCATCTGGGGGATTTTGGGCCAGCAGGCCGCCCTGGTCGTCCACGTGGTGATCGTGGCGCTGGGCCTGGGCCTGCTGGTGTCCACGTCGCCGATGCTGTTCGCCGCCATCAAGTACGCGGGTGCGGTGTACCTGATCTACCTGGGCCTGCGGCAGTTCTTCGCCAAGCCGGCGGGCGGCGCGGAAATCGAAGAGTGGCGGCGCAACGAGCCCGCCTTCTCCATGTTCCGGCGCGGCCTCTGGGTCAACCTGCTCAACCCGAAGGCGATCGTTTTCTTCCTGGCCTTCATGCCCGGCTTCATCCGGCTGGACCAGCCCCAGCTGCAGCAGTACCTGGTCCTGATCGCCACCGTGGTGGTGGTGGACATCCTCGTGATGTGGTTCTTCTTTGCTGCCGCGGCCCGGTCCTTCCAGCGCTTCACGCGGACCACGCGCGGGCTGATGATGATGAACCGGGTCTTCGGCACGCTGTTCATCGCCGTCGGCCTCATGCTGGCGTTCCTGTAGCCCGGTTCTCATAGACTCGAAGACATGTACCGCATCATCGCCGCCAGCACCGGCTGCCCCTGCCGCCGCGGTCCCGTCCGGGGGCATCCCCCGGTCCGGGCCGCCGCCGCGACCGGATGCGGGGAAATCCGTGCGCACTAAGCCCGTACTGATCGCCGTCGACGGGCGCTCGGGGGCCGGCAAGACCACGCTGGCCGTGGAACTGGCAGCGATGCTGCGGGTCCACCGCACGGTATCGCTGTTCCATCTGGAGGACATCTACCCCGGCTGGCACGGCCTGGCCGGCGGGCAGCAGCGGTATCTGGACTCCGTGCTGCGGCCCCTGGCCGCCGGGGACAGCGCGCGCTGGACAGCCTGGGACTGGGAAGCAAACGGCGACGGCGCCTCCCGCACCACGGAGCCGGCCGACGTGGTGGTGTTCGAGGGCGTCGGTGCCGCCCATGCCGCTGCCCGCGGGCTCCTCGACGCCGTGATCTGGCTGCAGGCGCCCTCCGCCGACCGGCGCACCCGCGCCCTGTCCCGGGACGGCGCCGCGTATGAACCGTTCTGGGACGTCTGGGCGGAGCAGGAAGAGGCCTGGCTGGCCAGCGACGACGTCGCGGCGGCCGCCGACGTCGTCGTCGAATCCGGTCCCTCCGGCACCGATCCGGCGCAGGTGCTCCACGCGCTGGCCTCGGTGCCCGCCCTCGAACACGCCTTGGCCCCGGAGCGTGCCGCCCGCGAGGGCGTCCGCTTGGTCGCCGAACGCCTGGCCGCCTATCCGGACGCCGAAGACATCTACCGGCGCCTGTACGCCGGCTCCCGCCGCAGCGTCTGGCTGGACAGTTCAAATACCCGTGAATCCGCCGACCGCAACCGGATCAGCGTCCTGGCCGACGACGGCGGAGCCTTCGGCGCGTGGGCCGAACACCGCAACGGCACGACCATGGTCGGCCGGGGCAACGCCACCGCCCGGGTCCGTGGCGGTTTCTTCCGCTGGCTGGACACCGTGTGGGGACGCCGCACCGTCACCCTGCCGGCCGGGGTCCCCGGGAACTTCGCCCTGGGCTGGCTGGGCTACCTGGGCTACGGGCTCAAGCGCGAGACCGGGGGTTCGGACGTCGGTGCCGGGGTGCCGGACGGGGCGCCGGATGCCGCGCTGCTGTTCGCCGGCCGCGCCGTCGTGCTCGACCACGGGCGGCAGTGCACGTGGCTGCTCGCGTTGGCCGGCCCGTCCGCGGGGGACGACGCCGACGCCTGGCTCGCCGCTGCCGGTGCGGTGGTCAGCGGACTGTCCCCGGCCCCAGGCCCCGCCCCGGCTCCGGGCGCGCCGCCACAGGCGCCGGAATTCCGGTCCCGCGACACGCGCGAGGCCTACCTGGCCAAAATCCGGGAAGCGCAGGCGGAAATCACCGAGGGCAACACCTACGAGGTCTGCCTGACCACGGAACTGCAGGCGACTGCGGCGGAACCGCTGGATCCGTTGGACACCTACCTGGCCCTGCGCAGCCGCAACCCCGCGCCCTTTGCCAGCCTCCTGCGGTTCGGGCGGCTCACCGTGGCCAGCACGTCGCCCGAGCGGTTCCTGGGCCTGGACGCCGGTGGCCGGCTGCGGGCCGAACCGATCAAGGGCACGCGGCGCCGCCTCCCGGATCCCGACGCCGATGCCGCCGTCGTCGAGGAACTCGCCGGCAGCGCCAAGGACCGCGCCGAGAACATCATGATCGTGGACCTGCTGCGCAACGACCTGAGCCACTTTGCGGTGCCGGGCTCGCTGCAGGTCAGCCGGCTGTGCGCCATCGAGTCCTACGCGACGGTGCACCAGATGGTGTCCACGATCGACGCGCAGCTGTTGCCCGGGGCGGTGCGGGCGGAGGCCGTGGCCGCGGCTTTTCCCGCCGGATCGATGACGGGCGCCCCGAAGATCAGCACCATGGACATCCTGGATCGGCTGGAGACCGGACCGCGCGGCGTCTACTCGGGTGCCGTGGGCTACTTTTCGCTGGACGGGGCCGCGGACCTGTCCGTGGTGATCCGCACCCTCGTGATGGACGGCAACCGGTTGAGCCTGGGCGTTGGCGGCGCGATCACGGCCGATTCCGTGCCCGAAGACGAATGGGACGAGGTCCGCGCCAAGGCCTACGGGGTGCTCTCGGCGCTCGGGGCAACGTTTCCGGAGTAACGCAGTCCACCGCGGCGCACCCGCGGCCGGACTTCAAGCGGCAGATCCTGGCGGCGTTCACGGAGGGCAACAAGCACCGCCCCGAGCGGGGCCCGGTTACTGCAGCGTGGCCGTCAGCCTGGCCACGTTGTCCACGTAGCGCTGCCAGCGGGGCCGCTGCCTCCACTCCTCGAGCGTGAGCTCCCGGGAAATGACCCGATAGCTGTCCTGGATCTCCGAGACCTGCTCAACGATGTGGTCCCCGAGCATCATGACGGAGACCTCCATGTTCAGGGAGAAGGAGCGCATGTCCATGTTGCTGGAGCCGATGACCGCGACCTCATCGTCCACGGTGAAGTGCTTGGCGTGCAGCACCAGCGGCTTCGGGTAGCGGTAGATCCGCACGCCGGCCTCCAGCAGCGCCTGATAGTAGGACTGCTGGGCGTGATGGACCAGCAGCTGGTCGCCGCGTTCGGATACGAACAATTCGACCTCGACGCCGCGCTGGGCCGCCGTCGTAATGGCATAGAGCAGCGAGTCATCCGGCACGAAGTACGGGCTGCAGATGGACAGCCGCTCCACCGCCGCGTAGATGAGCGTGTTGAACAAGCGCAGGTTGTTCTCGGTTGCGAAGCCGGGGCCGCTGGGCAGGGCCTGGCAGGTCATGGGGCCGGGCTCGCGGAAGGGGGCCGGGGTGAACAGCTCGCCTTCGAGCGTGTCGTCGGTTTCGCTGGACCAGTCGGTGGCGAAAACAACGTTCAGCGCCGTGACGATGGGCCCTTCGTAGCGCGCCATCAGTTCCACCCATTTGCGGCCGATTTTATGGCTGGACGTACGGCGGTAGCCGGGTTCGATCAGGTTCTGCGACCCGGTGAACGCCACCCGGCCGTCCACCACCAGGATCTTGCGGTGGTTTCGCAGGTCGATCCGGCGCCACTGGCCGCGGACCGGCAGCACGGGCAGCATGCGGCGCCAGTCGATGTCGGTGGTCTCGAGCCAGCGGCGGAACTTGCGGTAGCCGGCGACGCGGAGGGTGCCGATGTGGTCGAACAGCAGGCGCACGCGGACACCCCGGGCGGCGGCTTCTTCCAGGGCGGTGAAGAGCTTGCCGGTGGTTTCGTCGCGGCTCATGATGTAGAACTCGATGTTCACGAACTCACGCGCCTCGCGCACGGCCTCGGTCATCGCGTCAATGGACTCGTCGTAGTCCGGATACAGCTCCACGTGGTTGCTGTCCACCATGGGGAAGGCGCCGAGCCGCCGGTTCAACTCTGCAGCCGAGTGCACCCAGGCCGGGGCTTCCTGCTCGCTGGTCGGCTCCTTGAGGTTGCGGGTGGCGGCCCACACCCGGCCGTTGATCTCCGACTGCTTGGCGATCCGGCGCTCCGAGAGGCGGTACCGGCCGAACATGAAGAAGAGCAGCAGCCCGATCAGCGGGATGAAGAAGATGGCCAGCAGCCAGGCCATGGCGGTATTGGGGCGGCGGTTCCCGGGAATCACGCCCAGGGCGATGACGCGGATGGCCATATCCATGACGCCCAGAATCACGACGGCCCACTCGGGGAATGTGCCCAGCCCCGCAAACGACCACAGCACGCGGCTGTTCCTCCCCTCCCGCCGTGTGCCGGCGCAATCCTCCCAGCCTACCCGGCGTTTGGGGGCAGACTCACTAAGCTGGAGCCATGACAGTTCTGGTGTTTTTGGACCCTGCCCACGAGGCGGGACGTGTCGCAGATGCCTCCCGGCCCCAGCTGATGGCCACCGATCTCGGGGCCACCCGCGGAGACGGCATCTTCGAGTCCCTGCTGGCGGTCAACGGGGTCCCGCGCAAGCTGCGGGCGCACCTGGACCGGCTTGCCGGCTCCGCCCGGGCCATGGACCTGCAGCTTCCCTCCCCGGACGCCTGGGAGCGTGCCATCGCGACGGCAATCGCCGAGCACCCGCCGGCCGAGGAGCTGGTAATCAAGCTGCTGGTGACCCGCGGCGTGGAAGGTGCACCCACACCCACGGCCTGGGTTCAGGCCTCGCTGCCACCGGCGGCAGGGCGGCGCCAGCGCACCGACGGCATTTCCGTGCTGCTGCTCGACCGCGGGTACGACAGCTCGCTGGCCGAACGCGCCCCGTGGCTGCTCATGGGGGCCAAGACTCTCTCCTACGCGGTCAACATGGCGGCGCTGCGTTATGCGCACAAGAACGGCGCCGACGACGCCATCTTCACGTCCAGCGACGGCCGCGTGCTGGAAGGGCCCACGTCCACGGTACTGATGGCGCGGGTGCGCGACGGCGTGAAGACGCTGGTGACGCCGCTGCTGGAGAGCGGCATCCTGCCGGGCACGTCCCAGTCGGTGCTGTTCAAGGCGGCAGAAGCCGCCGGGTGGCAGTTGGGCTACGGCCCGCTGGAGCCGCACGACCTCTACGAAGCCGACGCCGTCTGGCTGGTTTCGAGCATCCGCCTGCTTGCCCCGGTCAAGAGCATCGACGGTAAGGAAATCCCCGTCTCCCCCGATCTGACCCAGGAACTGACGGCGCTGCTGGCCCAGGGCAGCCAGGAGGAGTAACCGGTGAGGAAACATCGCGCTTGACGCTGCCCCGACCGGGTCTTCCGAGGAGCCACCGCCCATGTTCATGAAGCTTGAATGCGTTTGCATGCCGACCCTCGAGGAGCTGTCTTCCAACGGCGGGGTGGAATGGATTGAGGCGCCCTTCGCCACCGAGTCGGGGCATGTGGCCGTGATGCGTGCGCCCGACGGCAACGTCTTCGTCCTGGTCGGTTCGTAGGACGCCGTCCTGCCGTCGGACTGATGAAAAATGCCCCTCGGCCTGGACGCCTTCCGGGATCGATACCCGCTTCGACCACCGCGTTAGTGCAGTGTTAGGGTCGATTGGACCGAAAGATCAGCATGCTGTCGTTCCGTCCGGGCGGCAGCCCTGAGAAGGAGGACAATGAAGGCTCTGACGTGGCAAGGGAGGCGCTCGGTCAGCGTGGAGGAGGTCCCGGATCCGCGGATCCAGGAGCCCACGGACGCGATCGTGAGGATCACCTCGACCGGCATCTGCGGCTCCGACCTGCACCTCTACGAGGTGCTCACTCCTTTCATGGACAAGGGCGACATCATCGGACATGAGCCCATGGGGATCGTGGAGGAGGTCGGCTCGGCCGTCACGCACATCAAGGCCGGGGACCGGGTGGTCATCCCGTTCAACGTCTCCTGCGGCCACTGCTTCATGTGCCGGCAGGGCCTGCAGTCCCAGTGCGAGACCACCCAGGTCCGCGAGTACAACAACAATGCCCAGTTCCTGGGCTACTCGCGGCTTTACGGCTCGGTGCCCGGCGGACAGGCCGAGTACCTGCGTGTGCCGCACGCGGACTACGGACCCATCAAGGTGCCCCACGCCGGTGAGGACGAGCGCTACCTGTACCTCTCCGATGTGGTGCCCACCGCGTGGCAGGCCGTGCAGTACGCGGCCCCGCCGGAGGGCGGTTCCCTGGCCGTGCTCGGCCTTGGTCCCATCGGCCAGATGTCCGCCCGGATCGGCCGGCACCTCGGCTACCGGGTGCTCGCGGTGGACCCCGTGGCGGAGCGGCGGGCAATGGCGGAGCGCCACGGCATCGAGACGCTGGACCTCCACGGCGACGTCGCGGACGACCTGCGGGAGCGCACGGACGGCCGCGGGCCGGACTCGGTGGTGGACGCCGTGGGCATGGAGGCGCACGGCTCGCCCGTGGCCGGCGCGGTCCACCAGGCGGTGGGGCTGCTGCCGTCCGCCGTGGGCCGCAAGGCGATGGAGGCGGCAGGGGTGGACAGGCTCGACGCGCTCTACACCGCCATCGACGCCGTCCGGCGCGGCGGCACGATCTCGATCAGCGGCGTGTACGGCGGGATGAAGGACCCCCTGCCGATGCTGACCATGTTCGACAAGCAACTCCAGCTGCGGATGGGCCAGTGCAACGTGAAGCGGTGGATCGACGATCTGCTGCCGCTGGTCGACGACCCGTCGGACCCGCTGGGCGTGCTCGACCTGGCGACCCACCAGGTTCCGTTGGAGCAGGCGCCGGAGATGTACGAGAAGTTCCAGAAGAAGGAGGACGGCTGCATCAAGGTGGTGCTCAAGCCTTAGCCCTGTATGGATCGGCGGACCCCGGCTCTCATGGATCGTCGATCGCCGGGGTCCGCCGGGGGCCGGTTCACACGAAGATGAAGTTCCAGGTCCCGGCGGCCACGGCGGCGGCGGCGGCTGCGCCGGCGACGACCGCGCCGCCGAGCAACACCCACACATCCACCATGCTGTAGGTGGATTCGCGCGCCCAGGTCCGGGGTCCGGCGCCGAAGCCGCGGGCCTCCATCGCGACGGCCAGCCGGGTGGCCCGGCGGATGGCCTGCACGATCAGGCCGAACGCCTGGCCCGCGAACGCGCCCGCCTTGGCCAGCGGCCGGTTCTCCGCCCCGACACCGCGGGCGCGGCGCGCCAGACCGAGGGTGCGCCATTCCTCCACCAGCAGCCCCACCAGCCGCATGGCGGCCAGCGCTCCCAGCACGAACCGGTGGGGAAGCTTCAGCTTCTGCGCCAAGGCGTCCGCCAGGTCCGTCGGGTCGGTCGTCAGGAGCAGGAAAATGCCCGGCAGCGCAACGGCGAGCGACCGCAGGCCGATGGCAACGCCGCCGGCCACCGAGTCCTCGGTGAAGATCAGCGGACCGAACCGGAACAGCACGGCCCCGGTCTTCTCGGCGAGCAAGGCGGTTGCCCAGGCCCCGACGGCAGCCGCCGCAAGCAGCGGCCAGCCGCGCTTCAGCAGCAGCCATGGGCTGACACCCAGCACGGGCATCAGCAACAGTTCGGCGGCCAGCACCACGGAGGCGCTGACCCAGTCCACACTGAGCATGACCACCACGGTGACCAGGGCGGCGGCGGCCAGCTTCGACACCGGGTTGGCGCGGCTGAACGGGGAGGCGGCCAGCCGTGGGTTCATCAGGTCCATGCTCATGCTGCCCTCCTAAGCGGCTGGGCCGGGCGAACGCCGCCGTCCGCCACCCGGATGACGGCGCCGCCGAGCGCGGCGGTGAAGTCGTCGTCGTGCGTCACCGAGACCACGCTCCGGCCCTCGGCCACCAGCTCGGCCAGCAGCGTGACCAGTTCGGCCCAGGTGTTGGCGTCCTGTCCGAAGGTCGGCTCGTCCAGCATCAGGATGTCCGGGCCGGTGGCCAGCATGGTGGCTACCGACAGCCTGCGTTTCTCGCCGCCCGAGAGGGTGAACGGGTTGGCCTGCAGCAGGCGGGTCAGCCGGAGCCGCTCGGCGATCGTGTCCACGCGCTGCCGGACGGCCGCCTCGGGCAGTTTGGCCACGCGGCGGGGGCCGAATTCCAGTTCGTCGAGCACCGTCCCGGTGAGGAACTGGTGTTCGGGTTCCTGGAAGACGCTGCCGATCCGGGTCACCAACTGCGCGGACTTCCACTTAGCCGGGGACAAGGCGGCACCGCGCTGCAAGGCCGGCGTCGCCGAGAGATCCCCTCCCGCGGGTGCCAGCAGGCCGGCGAGGGTGAGGGCCAGGGTGGATTTGCCGGCACCGTTCGCGCCGGTGACGCTGAGCGCCTGCCCGGCCAACAGGTCCAGGTCCACCCCACGCAGCACCGGCGCGGCTTTCCGGTTCCGCGACACGTCCAGGGCCGCCGCCCGCAGCAACGGCCCGCCCGGGGCGGGCGCCGCGGGCAGCTCCAGCCGCGGGGTATGACCGGGAACCCAGACGCCGGCCTCGATCAGCCGGGTGCGGGTGGCGCCCTCGGCGAGCACCGTGCCCGGCGGCCCGTCGGCCAGCACGCCGCCGCCGGCCGCGAGCACGATCACGCGGTCCACGACGTCCGCCCAGACCGCCACCCGGTGCTCGACCACCACAAGGGTGGCGCCGGTGCGGTCCAGCACACGGGCCACGGCGTCCCGTACTTCCCGCACCCCGGCGGGGTCCAGGTTTGCGGTCGGCTCATCCAGCAGCAGCAGCCCCGGCCGCATGGCCAGGACGGAGGCCAGCGCCAGCCGCTGTTTTTGGCCGCCGGAGAGCGCCGACGTGGGATGGTCCAGCGGGACGGCCAGGCCGACGTCGGCCAGGGATTCGCTGACCCGGTCCCAGATCTGCCCGCGCGGCAGCGACAGGTTCTCCGCCCCGAAGGCCACCTCGTCGCCCACCCGGGCCAGCACCAGCTGGCTCTCCGGATCCTGGAGCACGAGGCCGGCCCGGCCGCGGGCCTCGGAGGGGCGCACCCCCGCCACGCTCAACCGGCCGGTCTCCTCGCCTTCGCCCTCGTCGCCGAGGACGCCGGCCATGGCGTGCAGCAGCGTGGACTTGCCGGCCCCGGAGGCGCCCAGCAGCAGTACCCGTTCGCCCGGGGCGATGCTGAAACTGGCCGCGCGCACCGCCGGATCCTTGCGGCCGGCATGCCGCCAGCCCCACCCCTCGGCGAGAACCGGCACCGGGCCGGGCGCCGCCGTCGTACTCTGCGCTCCCATCAAACGGCTCAGGCGTCTGCCGTGCGTCCCGCGGCGAAGGAGGACAGCGCACCCGTCTTCGCCAGGCCCCTGACCGCCAGCCACGGCAGCAGCCCGGCAATCACGACGCCGGACACGGCGGCGAAGCCCACGTACGCCAGCTGCCACTGGGCGGCCCAGAGCATGTTGTAGAGGATGTTCTCGCTGATGGACAGCGCCAGGCCTGCGCCCAGGCCGGCCAGCAGCGCCACGCCGAGATTGAACCTGCGGTACAGGAAGAGCAGGAAGACGACCTCGGCGCCCAGGCCCTGGATCAGGCCGGAGACCAGGACGGTCATGCCGAAGCTCGTGCCCAGCAGCGCGGAGACAACCGCGGCCAGCATCTCGCAGTAGATGGCGGCGCCGGGCTTGCGGATGATCAGCCCGCCCAGCACGCCCGCCATCAGCCAGCCGCCGGTGTACAGCCCGGCGGAAGGCGGGAAGGCCATGGTCAGGCCCTCGATCAGCGGCCAGCCCGCCGACCAGGCCCAGAAGATGACGCCGACGGCCACGGCGACCACCGAGGCCACGACGATGTCCACTACCCGCCAGCCGTAACGCTGCCTCCGGGCAGGGGTGGGTGTGGCGGGTGCATTCGAAACGGTACTCATTGGAATCCTCCTGGTTGCAGGAGGGGAGGGCGGCCACGCGGCGCGCCCCGAGAACTCGACTCCCTTCGCCGGTACTAACCGGAGCAGGTTCGAGGGTCTGCGGTCTATCCGCACTCTCAGCGTCCCTCCCGGTCTCGGTGTGCACCGGCCGGTCGGACGCTCCCCTGTCGTCACTAGATGCTGTCTGGCAGCACGCACCAGTCTACACTCGCCCGCGGCGGCGCGGCATTCGGGGCGCAGACCCGGGGAAAATGCACGACGGCCTACGGCCCGGGCGGGTGCCGGGCAGTAGGCTGGGAACCGGAACAGCAGTTGAGACGGGGCTGCGGCCCCGGAAGGGAGCGGGCATGAGCGTTGTGTTGAGGCTCTTGGGCACACTGGTGAGTATCGGCGCGGGCTTGGCAGCCAGCCAGTTGCTGGGGATTGTTTGGAAGATGGTCACCGGAAAAGATGCGCCGAAGAGCGACGATGACCTGGAGAACAGCCTGCGGGCGGCGGTAGCCTTCGCCGTGGTGTCCGGCACCGTGGCGCGCGTGATCCAGGTGCTGACCAAGCGCGCCACCGCCAAGGCGGTCATCCGCTACGACAAGACCCGGGAAATGGTCTAAGCGGTCCCTCGAGGATTCCGATGGGGGACGGGCCGCGGGCCCTCTGTTACCGGCCGCCGGCGCCCGCCCGCGCCCCGCGCCCCCTTGGTCGGCGCGTTACCGCCCCCCTTGGTCGGCGCGTTACCTCCCCCTTGGTCCGCAGGTTATGGAGTGCCCGCGGGCCCGGCGCCGCCCCGCTCGGTCCGCCCGGGAACGGCCGCCGCCCCAGCGCTACGCCGTTCCCCCGGCTTCCCGGCGTCCTGCCCCCCGGCCACAGCACGGCTGCCGCCGTCGGCGGCGGCACCGGGACCGGCAAGCGGTGCGTCATCTGAGGACGCCGCGGCGTCTTCCCGTGCCGCCGCCTCCACCACCGCGTCGAGGTCGTCCACGCTGAGGATTTCCTTGCGCAGGTGTTTGGTGCGGTAGCCGGCCCGGCCCACCATATGGGCGGACACCGGAACTGTCAGCAACTGGAACAGCCAGGCTATGAGGAGCACGGGCACCGCCACCCAGCTGCGCAGCTGCAATCCCAGTCCAGTCAGAAGCAGCAGCAGGCCGAAAACCTGGGGCTTCGTGGCCGCATGCATCCGCGAGAGCAGGTCGGGAAACCGCAGCAGGCCGATGGCCGCGGCCAGGGACATCACCGCGCCGGCGATCAGGCAGACGGCGGTCGCGATGTCGAGTATCAGGTCAGTGTTCACGGGGCCGCCCGTCCGTCACGAAACGAGCCACGGCGACCGAGCCGATGAACCCGACAACGCTAATGACGACGACCAGCGTCAGGTTGTTCATGTGGCCGCCGGCGGCCATGTCTACGATGAGTCCGGCGCAGACGATCGCCAGCAGCACGTCTATGGCCAGCAGCCGGTCCAGCAGCGACGGCCCGCGGGCCAGCCGGATCAGCGACAGTACAGCGGCCACGGCCAGCACTGCGCTCACGACGATTTGCGCAACCGGAATGACGTCCCCGTTCACACTGCACCTCCCCTGCCGGTACCTTCGGCCTTGACCATCGCCAGTTCTTCCTTCGTGCCCATCGTCCGGATCAGGCCGGCCTCGATCCGCCGCACCTGTGCGCGAAAACGCTCGGCAGCCTCCTCGGTGGCAACGTCGATCACGTGCAGGTAAAGCGTGGACGTCGAGCGGTCCACGTCCACCACAAAGCTCCCGGGGATCAGCGAAATGGCATGCCCGGTGGCAGTCACCAGGAGATCCGAGTGGCTTCGCAGCCGGACCGCCACCACCGCGTTGCGCAGCGTCGGGCCGCGGGTCAGGGCCAGCCACAGGACTTCGACGCTTGCGACCGCGACCTGCCAGACGAACGTGGCGGCGAAGATTCCCGCGGCCAGCGGATTAAAACGCCCGCTGAGTTCGACCGGCGGCAGGTAGAACAAGTTCACGATGAGCAGCGCGATCAACAGGCCGAAGATCAGGTTGCCCGGGCTGAAATCCTGCCACAGGGAGCCCCAGAGGATGACCAGCCAGGCCAGCAGCGGCAGCTCGACCCAGATGGAGATGCGCGGTTTCCTCATTGGCCCACCTCCTGCATTGCACCCTCACCCAGGACGGCCTCGACGTACGGGGTGCGCTGCAGCATCTCCCGCGCCGCCTGGTCGCTGAGCTCGAACAGGGGCCCGGCGAACACGGTCAGGGCAACGCCCATCGCCACCAGCCCGACCGTCGGCCAGACCATGGGCAGCGGCAGCAGCTGGACGACGCCGCGGCCGGTGAACCGCCCGTGCGGTTTGTTTTCCACGTGGCGGGTGGTCCGCAGCGCGGACCCGTCGGGCTTGGTGGCCACCAGGACCGGGTCCGGGTGCTCGGCGTCTTCGGGGCGGCGCCAGAACACGCGGTTCCAGACCCGTGCCATCGCCAGCAGGGTCAGCAGCGACGTGACCATGCTGCCCGCCACGAGCACCCAGGCGACCTGGGTGCCCAGTTCCACGCCGCCCTGCACCAGGCCGATCTTGCCCAGGAAGCCGGAGAACGGCGGGATGCCGGCCAGGTTCATGGCCGGGACGAAGAACAGGATGGCCAGCAGCGGCGACAGCTTGGCCAGGCCGCCCAGCCGGTCCATGTTCGTGGTTCCGCCGCGTCGTTCGATCAGCCCGGCCACCAGGAACAGGCTGGTCTGCACCGTAATATGGTGCGCCACGTAATAGACCGCCGCGCCGAGCCCCACCACCGAGGACATCGCCAGGCCAAACACCATGTAGCCGATGTGGCTGACCAGTGTGAAAGAGAGCATGCGCTTGATGTCGATCTGGGCCACGGCCCCGAGGATGCCCACCACCATGGTCAGCACGGCCACGATCATCAGGAACGTGTTCAGCCGGTCGCCGGGGAACAGCAGTGTCTCGGTGCGGATCATGGCGTAGACGCCCACCTTGGTGAGCAGGCCGGCGAACACCGCGGTAACCGGTGCCGGCGCCGTCGGATAGGAGTCGGGGAGCCAGAAGGACAGGGGGAATACCGCCGCCTTGATGCCGAAGGCCACCAGCAGCATCAGGTGCAGCGTCATCTGGGTGGCCGGATCCAACTGCCCGAGCTTGATCGCCAGGTCGGCCATGTTGATGGTCCCGGTGGCGGCGTAGATCATCGCGATGGAGACCAGGAACAGCACCGAGGAAATGACGCTGACGACGACGTACGTCACCCCGGCGCGGATCCGGGGGCTGGTGCCGCCCAGCGTCATCAGCACGTAGCTGGCCGTGAGCAGCATTTCGAAGCCGACGTACAGGTTGAACAGGTCGCCGGTCAGGAACGCGTTGGAAACGCCCGCCACCAGGATCAGGTAGGTCGGGTGGAAGATCGAGACCGGGCCTTCTTCGTCGCCGTCGGTCATGCCCTGGCCGGAGGCGTACAGCAGCACCGCCAGGCTAACGGCCGAGGAGACCACCAGCATCAGGGCGGACAGCTCATCCACCACCAGGGTGATGCCAAAGGGGGGAAGCCAGCCGCCGAGGTTCACCGCCTGCGCGCCGTTGGCCCAGGCCGAGGCCAGCATCACGGCTTCCAGTGCCAGCGTTACCGTAAGCGTGATGGCGCCGGTCCGGCGCTGCGCGTTGGGGTGGCGGATCAGCACGAACGCCAGGGCAGCACCCAGCAGCGGCAGGACTACTGCCAGCGGCGCGATGGTGGCGGCGTTCACTGCTTTCTCTCCATCCGTGACCTGGTGGTGGCTGGCGTTTCCTCGGCTTCGTCGGGCGGGACGAACTCGGTGGTCTCGGCCGGGATTTCCGCGTCGTCCTCGGCGTCGAAGGTGGGCTGGTTGGCCACCCGGCGGTCCTCGATGTCGTCCTGGACCTCGTCCTGCCGCCCCAGCACCCAGGAGCGGTAAATGATGGCCAGCATGAAAGCGGTGACGGCGAAGGAGATCACGATGGAGGTCAGGATCAACGCCTGCGGCAGCGGGTCGCTGTAGGCGTCGGCGGGGATGTCGCTGCCGAAAATCGGGGCAAGGCCCGCCGGCCCGCCGGTGCTGAGCAGCAGCAGGTTGGCGCCGTTGGTGATGAGCATGAGGCCGAGCATGACCCGGGTCAGGCTGCGTTCGAGGATCAGGTAGACGCCCACGGCGAACAGCACGCCCATCACCAGCAGCAGCGTCAGGTTCACGGTCACCGGGACACCTCCTCCTCGATCGTTGCGGGCACTTGCAGTTCGGCGGTCTTGCGGCGGCCGTGGGTCCGTTCCTCCGTGCGTTCGTCGATCTCGGCGCCGAAACTGCGCAGCACGTCCAGCACCAGGCCCACCACCACCAGGTAGACCCCGATGTCGAAGATCGTCGACGTGACGAACTTGTGGTCGCCGAAGACCGGGAGGCTGAATTCAAGGATCGCGCTCTGGAAGACCTGGCCGCCCAGGAAGAGCGGGACGACGGCGGTCAGCGCCGCGGCGCCAAGCCCCAGGCCCAGCAGCAGGCCGGCGCTGATGGGCGTGGCTTCGGCCAGTTCGATCCGTCCGCCGGCCAGATAGCGGACGGTCAGCGCGATGCCGGCCAGCAGGCCGCCGGCGAACCCGCCGCCGGGGAGGTTGTGGCCGGTCAACAGCAGGTAGACGGAGAAGATCATCACCGAGTGGAACAGGAGGCGGGTGATCACCTCGAAGATAATGGAGCGGCGTTCCGGCGCCAGGGTGCGGCCGGCCACCAGCCAGGCGTCGCGCGGGACGACGGCGAACTTGCGGGCCGTCGCCAGGGCCGCCGCCTCGCGGTCCGAGTGCGCCACGGTCTCGTAACCGCGCCCCACGGATCCGCTGGCGACGGCGTCCACGGGCTCCGGACGCTTCTCCCCGCGGCTCCGGATGAAGATCAGGCTGGCCACGCCGGTAGCTGCCAGGGCCAGCACGGAAATCTCGCCGAACGTGTCCCAGGCCCGGATGTCCACCAAAATGACGTTGACGATGTTCTTGCCGCCGCCGCCCTCATAGGCCAGCTGCGGCAGGGCCAGGGACACCGGATCGGCCGTGCGTGCCGCCATCGCCGTCATCGCGATCACTATCATCGTGAGGCCGAAAGCGGCGCCGATGATGGCGCGCAGCAGTTTGAAGCGCCCCGGCGTGCGCAGCCACAGTCGCGCCGGCAGGGACCGAAGGGCCAGCACGATGGCCACCAGGGAGACTGTTTCAACCAGCATCTGGGTCAGCGCCAGATCCGGCGCCCCCTGCATGGCGAAGATAAAGGCCAGGCCATAGCCGGCCACCGAGACCATCAGCACCGCCATGAAGCGCTTGTTCGCGCGGATGGCACCCAGCGCTCCTGCCGCCACGATCAGCCCCGCGATGGCCTGCGCCGGGGTATCGAACCACACCACGCTCTCGGGCAGCGGAGCGTCCATCAGGACGATGGCGCTCAGCGGAGTCACGATCGCCACGATCAGGATCACGCACAGGTAAAAGACCAGCGAGCCCCGCTGGGTCCGGCCCGTGACCCAGATGGCCACCTCGTCCAGCACGCCGATGATGCCGCGGTAGATCCGGTCCGCGTCCGGGATGAAGCTGATCCTGGCCTGGAAGGCCGCTATCGGAGTGCGCAGCAGGAACAGGGCGACACCGGCGGCGATGGTGACGGCGGTCAGCCCGAGAGCCGGCGTCACCCCGTGCCACAGCGCCAGGTGCGTGGCTGCGGTGTCCAGGGTGAAGAGACCGGCGTAGGGGGCGACGGCGGCTTCCACCGGGGCTGGCCAGAGCCCGAACACCACGGTGGCTACGGCGAGCACGGCGGGAGCCGCCAGGAAGGCCCACGGAATTGGCTTGAACTCGATGGCCGCGCGGCCGGGTTTGGCCGCGAACCCGCCCCAGACGAAGCGGGCGCTGTAGGCAAAGGTCAGGATGGATCCGGCCACCACGCCGGCCAGGAGCAGGCCCCCCACCCAGCCGGAGACTTCGGCCCGGTGGATGAAGGCTTCGTAGACCGACTCTTTGGCGACGAAGCCCAGCAGGGGCGGCAGGCCCGCCATCGACGCGGCACCGATGACCGCGACCACGAACAGTTTTGGGGCCTTGCGGTACAGGTGCGACAGTTCGCGGATGTCACGCGTTCCGGCCTGGTGGTCGATGATGCCCACCACCAGGAACAGGGTCGCCTTGAAGAAACCGTGGGCCAGCAACAGGCCCATTCCGGCCAGCGCGGCTTCCTGCGAACCGAGCCCGACCACCAGGGTCAGGAAGCCCAGTTGACTGACCGTCCCGTAGGCGAGGATCAGCTTCAGGTCGTTCTGGCGCATGGCCTGCCAGCCGCCCACCAGCATGGTCAGCAGCCCGAGCCCCAGCACGACGCCGTGCCAGTAGTCGGTGCTGGAGAATCCGGGTGACAGCCGCGCCACCAGGTAGATGCCGGCCTTCACCATGGCGGCGGCATGGAGGTAGGCGCTGACCGGGGTCGGCGCCGCCATGGCCGCCGGGAGCCAGAAGTGGAAGGGAACCAACGCGGACTTGCTGATCGCGCCGATGAGTACCAGCAGGATGGCTATGTCGATGATCTGGCCGTGTGCCATCAGCGTTCCGGCTGCCGCGAGGATCTCGGAGATCCGGTAGGTGCCGGCGGTTTGGCCGATCATGAGCAGGCCAACCAGCATGGTCAGCCCGCCGAGGGTGGTAACCATCAGGGCCTGCAACGCGGACCGGCGCGCCGAGAGGCGGTGCCTGGCGTACCCGATCAGCAGGTAGGACAGGACGGTGGTGAGTTCCCAGAAAATGTAGAGCAGGATCAGGTCATCGGCGGTGACCAGGCCGAACATGGCGCCGCTGAAGGCCAGCAGCTGTGCGCCGAAAGGTCCGATGTCCGGATCGTCGGCCTTGAAGTAGCGGGCGCAGTAGAACAGCACCAGGGCGCCGACGCCCAGGATCAGGATGCACAGCACCGCCGCGAGGGTGTCCATCCGAAAGGCCAGTTCCAGCTGCAGGCCCGGGACCCAGGCGAAGACCTCCGACGGCGGGGCGTTCGGAGCGCCGTCCAGCGCCGCCTGGCTGGACCCGGTGTAGTTGTCGAACGTGGCGATCAGCCAGACGAATCCGGCGGCGGGAACCGCGGCGAGGATATAGAACGTTGAGCGGCCGAGCTTCCGGAAAATTAAGGGCGCTATAAAGGCCACCGCAAAAAGCAGGGTGAGCACAATCAGCACGAGGATACTCCGGAACTTCCTTCGGGTTTGCCAAGGATTTAGACGGACAGGGCCAAGGTCCATTCTACCCATGGCATAGACGGCGCGGCGCCCGCCGAGGGCCGCGGACAGCGGCCGGGGAGGCCGCGGACAGCGGCCGGGAAGGCCGCGGCGGGCTCGTGATCCCGCTGTTCGCCAAAGATTCACGCGGCTCCCGGCGCTGCTCAAAGTTCGCAGCAGGCGAAACGGATAGCATCGCGGTATGACTGAGTCGGCCGGCATTCCGGCAACCCACACGGCGGGCGGCGTGGCCGCGGAGCGGTTGAATAAAAAGCACGTCCTGGCCTGGGCCTCCTGGGACTGGGGCTCCGCCGCCTTCAACGCGGTCATGACAACTTTTGTGTTCACCGTCTATCTGACCAGCGATGCCTTCGGCGGCGAGGCCTTCGCGTCCGAAATCCTCGGCTACGGGCTGGCTATCGCCGGGCTGGCCATCGCCCTCCTGGCCCCGGTCACCGGGCAACGCTCCGACACCGGGGGCCGCCGCAGGCTGTGGCTCGGGCTCAACAGCGTCGCCGTCGCGGTACTGACCGGCCTGTGCTTCTTCGTCTTCCCCTCCCCCGGCTTCCTTTTCCTGGGCGTGGGACTCATCGCGCTGGCCAACATCTTCTTCGAGTTCGCGAACGTGAATTACTACGCGATGCTCACCCAGATCTCCACGCCGTCGACCATCGGCAAGGTCAGCGGCTTCGGCTGGGCCATGGGTTACGTCGGCGGGGTCGTGGCGCTGGCCCTGGTGCTGGTCGGGTTTGTCCTGCCCGAAACCGGCTGGTTCGGGGCGACGGCGGAGAACGGGCTGAACATCCGCCTGGTGGCGGTGTTCTGCGCCGTGTGGTTCATGGCCTTCGCGCTGCCGGTACTGTTCGCCGTCCCGGAGATCCCGCGCCAGCCTGCCGCCGCGTCGCTGAGCTTTTTTGCGTCCTACGGGCTGCTCTTCCGCCGCATCAAGGCGATCTTCACCTCCAGCCCGCACACGATTTTCTTCCTGATCGCCAGCGCCATCTTCCGCGACGGGCTCGCGGCGGTGTTCACCTTCGGCGGGGTGATCGCCGCCGGCACCTTCGGCTTCTCGCTCAGCCAAGTAATTGTCTTCGCCATCGCGGGAAACGTCGTCGCAGCGGTCGGCGCGGTCGCGGGCGGGGTCTTGGACGACCGCATCGGCCCGAAGAACGTCATCGTGGGGGCGCTGGTCGGGCTGATCGTCGCCGCCGTCGCCATTTTCGCGCTGGGCCCGGGCAACCACGTGTTCCTGGGCAACGCCTGGACCGGCGACACCACGTTCTGGGTCTTCGGCCTGCTGCTGTGCCTGTTCGTGGGGCCGGCCCAGTCGTCGTCCCGGGCCTACCTGGCCCGGCTCGCGCCGCGCGGCGAGGAGGGCGAATTCTTCGGCCTCTACGCCACCACCGGGCGCGCCGTCAGCTTCCTGGCCCCGTCCCTGTTTGCGCTGTCCATCACCGTCTTCGGCGAACAGCGCCACGGCATCCTGGGCATCCTCGTCGTGCTGGTCGCCGGCTTGCTGGCGCTGCTGCCGGTCAAGACACCGGCACGGATCCAGCGCGCCAGTACGCCCCGCGCCTGAGACGCCCGGCCAGGGTCAGCGTTCGATGACGGTGCGGTGGAAGTTCTGGTAGCTGCGCGAAGCCGTGGGGCCGCGCTGGCCCTGGTAGCGGTTGCCGTATACGCCCGAACCATACGGATGCTCCGCCGGCGAGGACAACCGGAAGAAGCACAGCTGGCCGATCTTGGAGCCCGGCCAGAGCATGATCGGCAGCGTCGCCATATTGGAGAGTTCCAGCGTCACGTGCCCGGAGAAACCGGGATCGATGAACCCTGCGGTCGAGTGGGTCAGCAGGCCAAGCCGCCCCAGCGAGGACTTGCCCTCCAGCCGGGCCGCGATGTCATGGGGCAGCGTCACGGTCTCGTACGTGGAGCCGAGCACGAATTCGCCGGGATGCAGGACGAACGGTTCCTCGGGGTTCACTTCCACCAGCCGGGTCAGCTCCGGCTGCTCCAACTCCGGGTCGATGTGGGCGTACTTATGGTTGTCGAACAGCCGGAAGAACCGGTCAAGCCGCACGTCCACGCTTGAGGGCTGGATCATGTCCGGCTGGAACGGATCCAGGACGATGCGTTGGGAGTCCAGTTCGGCACGTATATCGCGGTCGGAGATCAGCACCCTTCAAAAATACACGGGACCGGCGCTCTCCCCCGACGCATGACGCGGCCTCCGCCCGGGCACTTGCACCGGGCCTCTGGTCGGAACGGTGTCAGCGGTGCGACGATTGAACCAGGCGGGCCGCAGCTCTCTCGGTGGCGGCCACCGGGCCGCTGTCGGCGGGGGAACGAACGGCCTCCGCCGGCAGCTTAGAAGCCGGCGGTCAGGCCTTGCCGATTTCCGTGCGCACCGCGTACAGCTCCGGGAAGAAGGTGAGCTCCAGCGCCCGGCGAAGGAAGCCGGCGCCGGAGGAGCCGCCGGTGCCATGCTTCATCCCAATGGTCCGCTCCACCGTCTTCAGGTGCCGGAAGCGCCAGAGCTGGAAGTTGTCCTCCAGGTCCACCAGTTCTTCGCAGGCCTCATAGACGTCCCAGTTCGCGCCGGCATTCTCGTAGACCGCCTTGAACGTCCCCACCAGTTCCTGGTTGAACTCGTGGGCCTCGGTCACGTCACGGTCCAGCAGCTCCGCCGGAACCGGGTAGCCGTGCCGGTGCAGGTAAGCCAGGAATTCGTCGTACACGCTGCTTTGTTCCAACAGCTCGCCCAGCATGGCCTGGGCGGCCGGATCGTCCGCAAAGACGGCCAGCATGCCCTTGTTCTTGTTGCCCAGCAGGAACTCCACGGCACGGTACTGGTAGGACTGGAAGCCCGACGCCGCACCCAAATCGCCCCGGAATTCGGCGTATTCGGAAGGCGTCAGCGTGGCCAGCACGGACCATTGCTCGGTCAGCGAGCGCTGGATGTGCTTAATCCGGGCGATGCCTTTCATGGCGAACCGCAAGTCGTCGTCGCGCAGCTTCTGCCGGACGGTGCGCAGCTCGTGCAGCACCAGCTTCAACCACAGCTCGGACGTCTGGTGCTGAATGATGAACAGCATCTCGTCGTGGTGCTCCGGGCGGCTGACCGGGTGCTGGGCGGAGAGCAACTGGCCCAGGGACAGGTAGGAGCCATAGCTCATCTTGTCCGAGAAATCAGTCTCGATGTCGTCCTCGAGACGTCGGGTGTTCTTGTCTACGGTCATGGCGGCTTCCGTCGGTCCTCCTGCCTCGTTGCAGGCCTGCTACCAGCCTACGGCCCCGGCGCCGCGAATGCTCCGCAGCCGCGCTGGGGTCCTCAGCCGCGGACCGAGGAGTCCCACCGCCACTTCCGGCCGCGGGTTTCGGGCGTCCTGCCGCTGGCGTGGAGCAGATCCTGCCAAGGATCGCCGGTGCGCCGTGCGGCCGGAAAGATGCGGTTCAGCACCCGTCTCAACACGGCTTCGTCAGGCCGGTAGCCGACCCCGTGGACGGCCAGTATGTCGAATCCGTGCAACACGGCTTCGGCGATGCCCATCGCCGCGAAACCGGAGGCGTCCGAGGTCCCGGCCGGATGGTAACCGCGGTGGGTGCCGGTGGCCGTGGCCGTCACCGCGTACAGCAGTCCCGCGGCGGCATCGAAACAACCGACGATGCCGGCCGTTCCCGTGGCAGGGTCGGGCCAGAACAGGATCTGCGGCCCGCCCGGGCGCCAGGGCGGCGGGTCCAGCAGCGCCACGTAGCCGTCCCGCGGCGGGTTCCGCCCCGACAGCTGCAGGGCGTAGAACGCGAAGTCGTCCATGATGTGGGCCACCGTCTCGCGGCAGCTCCACTCCAGCTCCAGCGCGGGGTCGTCCCAGGCATCGTCAGGGAGCTCCGCCAAGCGGCCGGCCAGGTCATCGGTGATGGTGCGGAAGTCTCCCGCCGTTGGGTCCATCCACTGATCCTGCCGCAGAGGAGCGGCAAGCGCCACCGTTCCCGGCGATGCTCAGCCCATGCGGCGCTCCCCGGCCTCCACCGGTGCCGCAATAATGTTGCCCTCCACCGGCATCGGGCAGGTGCCGAACGCGGTAAAGGCGCTGGGGAAGTTGGTGGCCCGGTTGAAATCGATCAGCACCGTGCCGTCGGGGCCGGGACGGCGGGTCACCACGGAACGCCAGCCGGCGGTGCTGTCTCCGTTGGTTTCGTCGTGGAAGTTCAGGGACAGGGCGCCCAGTTTCTCTTGCTCCGCCACCAAGGTATGGACGGTTCCGCCCAATTCGAAGCTGACCGTGCCGACGGCGGTGGCGATGCCTCCCACCGCCGGGTTCGAGGTGGCTATCTGCAGCGCGAGGGGCTCCGGATACGCCTGGAACCGGCCGGCCACCACCAGGTCCGGGTTGTAATCGAACACCGGGACCCCGGCGAAGTCCCGCCGCTTGGGCGAGTCGTTGTCCCGCGTCCGGATGGCGTACCGGTCGCCCCGGACGGCCAATTCGACGGCGACGCTGCCGCGGCGCACCCAGAGCAGCGACTCCTCGTTTCCCAGGGATGCCGTCAAGGTGCCGGTAGCCGGCTCCCCGCTGTCTGCCCGATACAGGCCGTCCTCGGCGCTCGCCGTCAACGAGGCGTGGCCGCCGCCGGATGCCGGCCCGTTGGCGCTCCACAGGCCGGTGATCTTTTCCAGCCGCGCGGGCTCGGCCGGCAGCCACTGCAGCGAGGTGAGCGTGAGCCAGCCGTGCTCCGCTGCCAGCGCCTGGTTCCGGTTGTCCCTGAACCGGAGCCAGCTTTCCCGCCGGCGGGTCTCGTCGCGTGGAGTGGTCATGCTCGCCGTCCCTCAAATCAATTGCCGGGCACTCCGGCAGTACGGGGCACAACGTGCCGCCCGCCGTGCGGTATTCCCCGGCCCGCAGTCCCTGACCTCCGCCGAACCATGGCGCATTCGCCTGCAGGAGAATACGCTCTATTTCACAAGGCTGCGTGGCACAAAGCGCAACGGAAGCCGGGCGGCCAGTGCGTCTACCAGAATGGGAGGCTCATGCCGATGCCCAAGGACGAAAACCGGCGGCGCCACCGGCGCGCGACAGCCCGCGTGGGGGCGGCGGTGACGCTGGCTCTGGGAGCCACGCTGCTGGCGGGCTGCAGCCCCGAGGATGGAACTCCCACCCTGACCTGGTACATCAACCCCGACGACGGGGGGCAGGCGACGATCGCGGAACTGTGCACCGATCAGGCGGACGGCGCGTACCGGATCGAGACGTCGCTGCTGCCCAATGACGCGGCCTCCCAGCGGGAGCAGCTTGCCCGGCGCCTTGCGGCCGGCGATTCGTCGTTGGACATCATGAGCCTGGACCCGCCGTTCATCCCCGAACTGGCCGAGCCCGGGTTCCTGGCGCCGGTCCCGGACGATGTTGCGGAGCGCACCACGCAGAACGTGGTGGAAGGCGCGCTCGCGGGGGCCACGTGGAAAGACGAGCTGGTCGCCGTCCCGTTCTGGGCCAACACCCAACTGCTGTGGTACCGGAAGTCGGTGGCCGAAGCCGCCGGCCTGGACATGACGCAGCCGGTCACGTGGCAGCAGCTGATGGATGCCGCGGCCGAGCAGGAGAAGTTCCTGGGCGTCCAGGGCCAGCGCGGCGAGTCCATGACCGTGTGGCTGAACGCGTTGGTCGAGTCGGCGGGCGGTCAGATCCTGGAGAACCCCGAGGCGGACGCCGATCAGATAGAGCTGGGGCTGGCCAGCGATCCCGGGACGGCTGCGGCGGAGGTCATCTCGACCATCGGCCGGGAGGGGCTGGGCGGCCCGGGGCTGCCGACCCAGGACGAGAACAACTCCATGATCCTGTTCCAGGGCGACGAGGGCTCGTTCATGGTCAACTGGCCGTTCGTCTGGCCGGCCACGAACACCGCCGCGGAAGAAGGCACGGTGGACCCCTCGCTGATCGAGGACATCGGCTGGACCCTGTACCCGCAGATGAACGAAACCGACCCCGCCGCTCCGCCGCTGGGCGGCATCAATCTGGGCGTCGGCGCCGCGAGCGAGCATCCCGACCTGGCCTACGCGGCCATCGAGTGCATCGTCACCCCGGAGAACCAGGCCGAGTACTTTATCACCAACGGCAACCCGCCTTCAAATACGGAGGCCTACGAGGATCCGCGGATCGAGGAGTCCTTCCCGATGGCGGACACCATCCGCGAGTCCCTGGAGTTGTCCGCGCCGCGGCCGCAGACCGTCTTCTACAACGAAGTTTCCACCAGCCTGCAGCAGAATTTCGCCCCGCCGTCGCAAGTGGATCCGGCCACGACGCCGCAGGAAACCTCAGACTTCATCGTCTCCGTTCTTCGGGGGGAGAACCTGCTGTGAGCACCTCGATCGAAATCCCCACCCAGCCCGCCAGCGGGACCGGACGGGCCGGACGGCGGCGCGCGGTCCAGCAGTACAGCGACCGCGCCAAGGCCGAGCGGCGGCTGGGCTGGCTGCTGGCCGGTCCCGCCTTCGTCATCATGCTGGCCGTCACCGCCTACCCGATCCTGCAGGCCGTGTTCGACTCGCTCTTCAGCTACCGCCTCACCGCGCCGGACGAGCGCGAGTTCATCGGGCTGGCCAACTACGGCGTGATCCTCACGGACATCGTCTGGTGGCGGGACCTGGGCGTCACGCTGCTGATCACCGTGGTGACCGTCGTCGTCGAACTCGTCCTGGGCTTCGCGCTGGCCTTGGTCATGCACAAGGCGCTGAAGGCGGTGCGAGGCTGGCTGCGCACCGCGATCCTGGTCCCGTACGGCATCATCACGGTGGTGTCCGCGTTCGCCTGGTTCTACATGTTTGATATCAACTCCGGCTTCGTGAACTCATGGTTCGACTGGGTGCCCGGGATTGATCCCGACCTGAACTGGTTCGCCAACACCGGAACATCGCTGAGCGTGATCATGGCCAGCGAGATCTGGAAGACCACGCCGTTCATCTCGTTGCTGCTGCTCGCCGGCCTGGCCCAGGTCCCCGACGAACTCACCGAGGCGGCGGAGGTCGACGGCGCCACCTGGTGGCAGCGGATGCGGCGCGTGATCCTGCCGAACATGAAGGCGGCGATCATGGTGGCCGTGCTGTTCCGCGCGCTGGATGCGTTCCGCATCTTCGACAACGTGTTCATCATGACCAACGGCGCGTTCGGCACCGAGGTGCTGTCGCTGCTGGCCTACCGGACCTCGATCGGGCGGCTGGAGATCGGGCTGGGTTCGGCGGTGTCCGTGCTGCTCTTCGTCTGCGTACTGCTGATCTGTTTCATCGCCGTCAAGCTGTTCAAAGTGGACCTCGCCGGCCAGAGAGGAGGCAAGTGATGAGAGCGTCGCGGACCAAGGAGCGGGTCATCTGGACCATCATCTCCGTGCTGGTGCTTATTTATGCGCTGTTCCCGGTGGCGTCCATCCTGGCCACCTCGTTCAAGCTGCCCAGCGAACTGACCTCCGGGCAGTTCCTGCCCAACACCTGGACGGGTTCGAACTACGAGCAGATCCTGGTCGGCTCGGCGCAGGAGCTGTTCCTGAGCTCGCTGCGGAACTCGATCGGCATCGCGCTGATTGCGACCTTCATCGCCGTCGTGCTGGCCACCCTGTGCGCCTACGCCATCGCGCGGCTGGATTTTCCCGGCAAGAAGGTCATCCTGACCACCGCGCTGGCGGTGTCCATCTTCCCGGTGATCTCGATCGTCACGCCGCTGTTCAACATCTGGCGGAACGTCGGCCTCTATGACACCTGGCCCGGGCTGATCATCCCCTACCTTTCGCTGACCCTGCCGATCTCCATCTGGACCCTGGCCGCGTTCTTCCGCCAGATTCCGTGGGAACTGGAACAGGCCGCACAGGTTGACGGGGCCACCACCTGGCAGGCGTTCCGCAAGGCCATCGTGCCGCTGGCCGCACCCGGTGTCTTTACGACGGCGATCATCGCCTTCTTCATCGCGTGGAACGACTTCGTCTACGGCATTTCGCTGACGTCCACCGAAGCGGCGCGGCCGGTTCCCGCGGCGCTGGCCTTTTTCACCGGCGCCTCCCAGTTCGAATCCCCCGTCGGCGCTATTTCCGCGGCGGCCATCATCGTCACCATTCCCATCGTGCTGCTGGTCCTGCTGTTCCAGCGCCAAATCGTCTCCGGCCTGACCCAAGGCGCCGTCAAGGGCTGAGCCCGCGGCAGGAAAGGAAATCCCATGGCATCGATCACGCTGCAGAACCTCGTCAAGGAGTACGGCGACGGTTTCGCCGCCGTCAACGACGTCAGCATCGACATCGCCGACGGCGAGTTCATCATCCTGGTGGGACCGTCCGGCTGCGGCAAGTCGACCCTCCTGCGCATGATCGTGGGGCTGGAGGACATCACCTCCGGCGACCTGTTGATCGACGGCGAGCGCGTCAACGAAAAGGCCCCCAGGGACCGGAACCTGGCCATGGTGTTCCAGAATTATGCCCTCTACCCGCACCTGACCGTGTTCGAGAACATCGCGTTCCCGCTGCGCCTGGCCAAGGGCAAGTTCACCGAGGACGATATCCGGAGGCGCGTCACCGACGCCGCGAAGACCTTGGAACTGACCGACCACCTGGAGCGCAAGCCGGGGAACCTGTCCGGCGGCCAGCGGCAGCGCGTGGCCATGGGCCGGGCGATCGTGCGCCAGGCCGATGCCTTCCTGTTCGACGAGCCGCTGTCCAACCTGGACGCGAAACTGCGGGGCCAGATGCGCTCCGAGATCTCGCAGATGCAACGGCGGCTGGGAGTCACCAGCGTCTACGTCACGCACGACCAGACCGAGGCGATGACCCTTGGCGACCGGGTGGCGGTGCTGAAAAAGGGCTTGCTGCAGCAGATCGCTTCCCCGCGGGAACTCTACGAGCAGCCCGTCAACCTGTTCGTGGCGGGCTTTATCGGATCGCCGTCCATGAACTTCCTGCCGGCCACCCTGGAGGGCAACGTCCTGAAGACGCCGATCGGCGACATCCCCGTGTCCGGTGACAGGGCCAGGGCGGCCGAAGGCAGGAAGGTGGTGCTCGCGGGTTTGCGGCCCGAGTTCTTTGAGGACGCCTCCCTGGTGGAAGAACACAAGAAGGACCGGGGATCCGCGTTCATGGCCGAACTGACCCACACCGAGTGGCTGGGCAACGAGCAGTACGGCTACATCAACTTCGACCCGGACCCCGCCGTCCGGGAGTTGCTGAATTCGCTGGCCAGCGAGATGGACGCCGAGGAACTGCGGCCGCAGATCGTGGTCACGCTGGACGCCGCCAGCCGGATTCGCGGCGGGCGCTCCGCCGAACTGTGGCTGGACACCCGAAAGATGCATCTGTTCGACCCCGAGACCGGTGAAAACCTGACCCGTGATGCCTCGGCCGGCGCGGCGCTGACGGAGGAAGCCAACCGTGCCCGGGCAGAGGAAATCGCCGAAGCCCGCGAACGGGAAGCCTCCACGGCCGGCCAGCCGGCCTGAATTCCGGCCAGCCGCAGAACTGGGGTAAACTCGGTTTCGTTGTTGACCGGATCCGCCTGCACGGCGGATCCTGTGCGGGCGTAGCTCAATGGTAGAGCGCTAGCTTCCCAAGCTCGATACGCGGGTTCGATTCCCGTCGCCCGCTCCACACGCACTGCGCACCCCGGCCCCTCGGACCGGGGTGCCTTTGTTTGTCCCATCCCTGCGGGAAGCGGCCGTCCTACTCGTCGTCGTCCGCCACGAAGCCGGCACGGTCGATGGCCCGGTGGTAGTGCATGCCCGCGGCACCGCCCAGAAGCGACCCGGCGAGACTCGCCAGCAGCACCACGGCCAGCGCCACCAGGCCCGGCACCGCCAACTGCCCGATGGGGCGGTCGATCACCGGCGCCGGTCCCGTCAGCAGGCCGAGCCCGCCGGCGGACAGCCCGATCACGCCCGCGATGACCGCCATGACCAGGCCCCAAAGCCAGACCGCGAAGCCCTGCCGGACGCCGTCGAACCGCGCCATCCGTCCGGCCACGTAGCCGCCGGCGAAATAGGCGATCAGGATGCCGGCCGCCAGTGCCGCCCCCGCGATCATGGCGTCCGGCCCGTTGCCGGCGGAGATGTCGTCCAGCCGGCCGCGCACGTCGGCCTCGTTGGCGAGGCCGAAAACCGCGGCGGCACCGGCGGCGACCGCGGTGAACAACACGATCATGGCCGTGGCGGCCAGCCAGCCGAAGAACGCAGACCCCAGCCTTAGCCCGCCGTAGGCATTGTGCTGCCGCTGGTACAGCAAGTCCTCGTCGAGGGTTGGTTCGGGCCGGTAGGCGCTGGTGTCCCGGTAGCCCCGCTCGGTATACATCCCGTCATCCGGGCTCCCGCCGACGGCATCCGGGTCCATGTCGTCCGCCGTGGGCCGGCGGCCGAACACGGCCGTCTCCGGAGGGTCGTTGCGGGTGCGGTCCTCGCCCGCCACCGGCATGGCCTCGGTCGGCGGGGGTTCGGCCTGCGCGGGCTCGGTCCCGCCGTCCCGCGGTTCGCGGGCGGCTGCCGGAACATCGTCGCCCGGCCGCACCCCGCCGTCCCGCCGGCTGCTGCCGATTTCCGAACTCATCACATGCCTCCTGCGTCGATCGCCCTCGCTGAAGCAGGTTGTTGCCCCCTGTGGGTACACCCTAGACCTGCCGCCGGCGGCGGGCCAGATCGGGAACCCTTTCGGGGGCGGCCGGGGCGGGGACTAAACTGGTAGGCGATGATGCGCAAAATGTTCAAGTCCAAGATCCACCGTGCCACGGTCACGCACGCGGATCTCCACTACGTCGGGTCCGTGACCGTGGACCTCGACCTGCTGGACGCCGCCGATATCCTTCCCGGCGAGCTGGTCTCCATCGTGGACGTCACGAACGGCGCCCGGCTGGAGACGTACACCATCGCCGGCGAACGCGGATCGGGCGTGCTGGGCATCAACGGTGCCGCCGCCCACCTGGTGCACGAAGGCGATCTCGTCATCCTGATTACCTATGCCGACATGACCGACGACGAGGCCAGGTCCTTCGTGCCGTCGGTCGTGCACGTGGACGCCGGCAACAGGATCGTGGACCTGGGCTCCGACCCGGCGGAGTCCGTGGACGACGGGCTGATGCGCCCGCCGTTCGCGGTCAAGTAACCGTCCCCGGCGGCGCTCAGCGCCGGTGGTACTGCCGGTGCAGCGCGCGGACCTCGTCCGCCAGTTCGCCGGACGGCCCGTCCACCAAGGTTCCCGGCGCCACCTGCTGAATCGGCAGCGCGGCCACCGGCGCCGGCCCGACGCCCCACTCCGCCAGCCACCGGCCCAGCTGTTCGGATGACACTGCGTAGACAATCCGTCCGAGGCCCACCCAGGCGTGCGCCGCCGAACACATCGGACAGTGCTCGCCCGAGGTGTAGACGGTTGCCGCCCTGCGTTCCCCGGGTGGAAGGTTCCTGGCTGCCCAGCGGGCAATCTCGAACTCCGGGTGCCGGGTGTGGTCCCCGTCCTTGACGCGGTTGCGGTCCTCGAACACGACGTTGCCGCCCGCGTCGACCAGCACCGAACCGAACGGCTCGTCGCCATCGTCCAACGCTTCACGGGCCAGTTCAACGCAGCGCCGCAGATGCCTGAGGTCCTCGGTTGCCAGTTCCATGGGCCGATTATGGCAGAACGCCCAGCCGCCGGCATGTAACGCAGCTGACACCGGTCCGGGGAACCGCGCCGACAGGTAACGGGCGCCCTCAGCAGGTAACGTAGGGCGGGTGGGAAATTCGACAGTGCTCAGGACCGTGGCCACGTGGCTGCTGTGCCTGATGCTTGCCGTGGCCGCTGCCGCTGTGACGATCATGCTGGTCAATGCGTTCGTGTTCAGCCCGCAGCACCAGGTGAAGGCGTACTTCAAAGCGCTGGAAGACGGCGACGGCGGTGCGGCGCTCGGTCTGCTTCACGCAAGCGTGCCGGATGCCAACGCCGCCATGCTCGACGGCGCCGCGCTCAAGGCCTCGGTGGAGGACATCGAAGACCTGGAAGTCGGCGATCCGGTGCCGGCGGGCGAGGACAAGGTGGACCTGCCCGTCCATTACACGGTTGGCGGGGCGCCGCACACCTCGACGTTCACGTTGGAAAAGACCGGCACGACGTGGTTCTTTTTCAACCAGTGGTCCTTCGTGCCCAGCACTCTTCCCACCATCAGCGTGGACGTGATCAACGAGAACGAGGCCTCACTGAACGGTACCCGGGTGGCGCTACCGGAAGGCAGGAATTCCTTTGCGGTGTTCTATCCCGGCACCTTCGAGGCGCACTACGCGAGCGACTACTTCGCCGCCCCGGTCGTGGAATCCGTGCTGACCGGCCCGGAAAACGCGCAGGACGCCCAACTCTCGCTGGCGACGGCGGCCACCCCCAAGCTGGTTCAGGACCTGGGCGCCCAGGTCAATGCCTTCCTCGACTCGTGCGCGGAGCAGCGCGTGCTGCAGCCCTCCGGCTGCCCGTTCAGCGCCGCGATGGACCGCGTCCGGGACGACACCATCAACTGGTCGATCGTGAAGTACCCGGACGTTAAGGTAGAACCCTTCAAGGGCAGCTGGGTGCTGAGCCCGCTGACCGGCGTCGCCAAGCTGAACGTCGTGGAAATCGACTTGTTCACCGGCGCCTCCGTCGAGCGGGAGATCGAGCAGGAATTCGGCTTCACCGGCCGGCTGTCCGTCATCGACGGCAAAGTGGCCCTGACCCCCGTCGTGGAGTACTGAGTCCGCTCCTAACCAGACGCCGGAGGCGGACAGGCTGTCCTGTCCGCCTCTGGCGTTGTCAGTCCTGCCGCGCGGCCGCCTAGTTCAGCCCGCGCAGGTCCAGGGTCATCTCGCCGGTTCCGGAGCCAATCACCACGGGGATGCCCCAGTCCTGCTGGTACAGGTGGCAGGCGGCATGGTCCGGGATCTCGCCGCCGGGTTCGCCGTCGCAGGCCGCCGCCCGTGCGGTGATGTGCAGGACGCCCTCCGCGACCTCGTCGGACAGCACCAGTTCGCGCACCAGCCCCACGGAGGTGCCGGCGCCGGAAACCAGCAGCTTCTCCGGCGAAGAAGAGATCTTCAGCTGCGTCGGGTCTCCCCAGCGGTCATCCAGCTTCTGACCGGTGGGGGCCGCGAAGCGGACGGTCAGCGCCAGCGGCCCGGCCGAGACCTCGGTCTTGGGCCGCTGCGTCTGCGAGGCCCCCTCGTCCACCTTCAGGGCTTCCTTGGGGACGGGAAGCCGGACGAGCTGGTGCTTGTTCGCTTCCACCACCAGCAGCAGCGGCTCGCCTCCCCCGGCCACGGCAGAGGTGTCCAGCATGACGTCGGACGGCTCGGCCAGACCGCGCGCCAGGGTGGAGACGGTCCCGCTCACCGGGTCGTAACGGCGTACCGCCCCGTTGTAGGTATCCGCCACGGCCACCGAACCGTCCGGCAGGACGGCCACGCCCAACGGATGCTGCAGCCGCGCCTCGGCTGCCTCCCCGTCGCGGAATCCGAAGTCGAAGAGACCGGTGCCGACGGCGGTGGAGACGTGCGCCCGCTGCTCGCCCTTGACCTCCACGAAGGAGATCTTGCGCAGGGCCGACGTCTCCGAGTCCGCGACCCAAATGCCTCCTGCCGCGTCCTCGGCCAGGCCCGACGACTGGGCGAACCAGGCCGCGGTGGCCTCGCCGTCCTGCAGGCCTTCCAGCCCTGTACCGGCCAGGATGGCGACGGCGCCGGAGGCCGGGTCAAAAGTGAAGATCTGGTGCACGCCGGCCATGGCGATCACCACGGCCTCCAACCGGGTCGACCACAGGACGTCCCACGGCGAGCTGAGCGAGACGGCGAGCGGGTCGGCGGGAAGCTGCTCCCGGCCCGATGCGATGGCTTCCGCCAGTTCCTCCCCCAGCGCTTCCCCGGAAGCCGCTTCGTCCGCCACGGATCCGGGACCGGCTTCGGCGAGCCCCGGCGCGGTGCGCTGCGAGCCGGCATCGAGCAGCCGCTGCACGCCGCTGCCGGCGATCGTAGTCACCTCGCCGGTGGCCAGGGACAGGCCGCGGAGGCGGTGGTTCACGGAGTCGGCGACGACGACGTCGTAGCCCGCCTTCCCGCGGATTCCTTCCGGAAGCAGGGCCACGCCCTGGGGCTCGTTGAACTGCGCGGCATCGGCCGGCCCGTCCTGCCAGCCCTTCACGCCCGAACCGTAGGTCCTGAGCACGGTCGACAGGTCAGCGGCCAATTCCACCAGCCGGTGGTGGCCGGTGTCGCTGACCAGGAAGGACCCGCCGGCGGAACCGACGCCGTCGGGCAGCGGAATGGCCTTGCCCGGGAAGCGCAGGTCGCCGGCGGTGGTTTCCGCGGGCACGTACGGCCCGTCGCCGCGGTGCAGCGTGCCCTTGGCTTCGTGTTCGGCCACCAGCTCTTCCACCAGCGACGCCAGGCCGCCCGAGTGGCCCTCTCCGGACAGGTGCGCCACGATGTAGCCCTCGGGGTCCACGACCACCAGCGTCGGCCACGCCCGGGCGGCGTAGGCCTGCCAGGTGTCCAGCTCCGGATCGTCGAGTACCGGGTGGTGGATTTCGTACCGCTCCACGGCCGCGGCCAGCGCCACGGGGTCGGCTTCGTGCTCGAACTTCGGGGAGTGCACCCCGACGGTGACCAGCACGTCCTTGTACTTTTCCTCCAACGGCCTCAGCTCGTCCAGCACGTGGAGGCAGTTGATGCAGCAGAAGGTCCAGAAGTCCAGCAGCACAATCTTGCCCCGCAGGTCTTCCAGCCCCAGCTGCTTGCCGCCGGTGTTCAGCCAGTTGCGCCCCACCAGGTCCGAGGCACGGACCCGGTAGTTGCTGCGGATGGTGTCGGCTGCCTCAGTCATCTGGTTTCTCCTTGTGTCCGGCCGGCGTCATCCGGTTCCGGAACGGGCGGCTGCCCGGTGGTGGTTGTCGGAAGTTCATGGTCGCCGGAGTCCGTGCCGGGCCCCGCGGCAGGCCTTGCTGCCCCCGGCGGGACCAGGCGTGCATCCTGCCGGGCCATCTTGGCAAACATATCGTTATAAGCCGCCAGTTCGGCGTCGTTATTCCTATCGGCCGAACGATCTTTACGCTTTGTTTCCCGCGCGTCGGACCGCGACCAGGCGATGGCCACTCCGACGGCGATGCAGAGGGTGGGTATTTCCCCGATGCCCCACATGATGGCCCCGCCCAGCTGCTGGTCGTCCATGGCCGGCAGTCCCCACTCGCGTCCCATGCTGCCGAACCAGGAGGCCTGGATCAGGGCCGTGGAGCTGGTCAGGGCGACGCCGAAAAATGCGTGGAAGGCCATCGTCGCGAACAGCAGCAACAGCCGCAACGGGTAGGGCGCGCGCCGCGGCAGCGGATCCTGGCCGATCATCGAGAGGATGAACAGGTAGCCGGTGAGCAGGAAGTGCAGGTTCATCAGCTCGTGCCCCACGTGCTCGCGCAGGGCGAAGCCGAACAGCGGCGAGTAGTAGAAGATGATGATCGAACCGGCGAAGTTCGCCGCCGCGAAGAGCGGATGGGTGATGACCGCGGAATACTTCGAATGCACCAGCCAGAGGATCCATTCGCGCAGGCCCTTGCTGCCGTCGCGGCGCGGCGGCAGCGCCTTCAGCGCCAGCGTGACCGGCGAGCCCAGGACGAGGAACAGCGGCACCACCATGGTCAGGGCCATGTGGTCCAGCATGTGCGCGCTGAACAGCACCATCCCGTAGACTGCCGGCGCCCCCGACGTGACATAGGTGAGCGCCAGCAGGCCGACGATCCAGCTGATGGTCCGGGCCACCGGCCAGCCGTCGCCGCGCCGGCGCAGCCTGGCGGCCGCGACCAGGTAGGCGATGCCGGTGACCAGAGCGAACGTCACCCACAGCCAGTCCCACCGCCAGACGGTCAGCCAGCTGCTCCCGACCAGTTCCGGCGGCAGTTCGTAACCGGTCAGGATGCGCGCCGGGGACGCGTCCGGCGGCAGTTCCTCGGGCGTGGGCGGCGCAGTGCGGGCCAGGGCCGTCGCCACGCCGAAGACCGCCGCCATGATGAGGAGTTCGACGGTGATGAGCTGCCACAGGACGCGCTTGCCGGACTTCGTTGCGAGTTCGGGGATGATCCACTGCCGGTGCATGAAGCCGATGGCCCCCAGCAGCAGCGTGGCGAGGGCCTTGATCACCACGAGCACCCCGTAGGGGGTGGAAAGCTGGTCCAGCGAGGTGATCCGAATGGACGCGTTAATGATGCCGGAGAAGAACACCAGGCCGAAGCTGATCAGTGCCAGCGATGAGTAGCGACGCAGCACCTGCCCGGTGATGTCCCTGGTGCCCAGTGTCCCGGAAATGACCGCGAGGACGATGATTCCGCCCACCCAGAGGCAGGCACCCAGCAGGTGCAGCCCGATCGAGTTGACGGCCCCGTAGTGATCGTCGCCGCCGGCCGAGTGCCCGATCAGGGCCATCGGCAGCAGCCCGCCGATGGTGGCCAGCGCCAAGGTGGTGGCCAGCCCCGGGAGGGAGCGGAGGCCGAAGATCAGCGTGGCCACGACGGCGGCCACTATGGTGATGGCGAGCCAGGCTTGGCCGGTCCCGATGTCCGTCATGAAGCCGATGAATCCGGCGGTGTAGTTGGCGTCCCCGCTCACGGGCAGCCCGGCGACGTCGGAGAAACTGAAGACCAGCACGGCCATGGCCGCCAGCGTCCAGACGACGGCGGCAACCGCGGCCAGCCGCAGCGCGGCCGTGAAGGCGGGATGCTCGGGGCCCTGGTCGCCGTTGCCCGGCCTGCGGCCGGGACGCAACTGCCGGGGAAGGATGCCGACGGCGAAGAGCAGCGCTGCGATGACGGCTGCCAAAGCCGTGTTGTTGGCGGCCTTGGCCACCGGCAGCGCCCATCGGGTCAAGGCGCCGGGGTCGGAGAGCTGGCGGGTGGCGGCCGCCCCGGAGTACAGCAGGGCTGCCGCCAGCGCCAGAACCAGGACGACCGCACCGGCCAGGAGCCATCCCCTGCCGATCCCGTCGGCGGTGATCGCCGCAGGACGCCGGTCAGCCGCAGGGGTCAGCCGCTCAGCCACGACCGCCAGCGCCTCCGCCCCGCTTGCTCATCACGAAGGCGGCCAGTCCGGCCAGGATAGCCAGCGTGCCGGCGCCCAGCGCGAGGAACAGTCCGGCGCCGCCGGCACCGTCCTCTTCCCCGGCTGCCTCGGCGGTGCCGCCGGCCGCGGCTGCGGATGCCGGGGCCGAGGCGGTGCCGCCGGCCGCAAGGGAGAATTTTGTGGTTCCTTCGATCGGATGGCCGTCGCTGGAGACGACCCGCCAGCCCAGCTGGTAGTCGCCGTCGGGCATCCCGTCCTGCAGGGGGATGGTGACCTCACGGCCGCCGAGCACGGGTGCTCCGGCGGCCCAGTCGGTGCCGGCGCTGTCCAGGACCTGGGTGGTGGTGCCGATATCCATCACATTCGCGCTGAATTCCAGCACGATGCTCTCGGGCTGGACGTCGAGGACGGCGCCGTTTTCCGGGGTGGATCCGATCAGTTCGTCGTGGGCCGCGGCCGGGCGCGCCAGCGTCAGCGCCGCCGACAGCCACAGCAGCATGGCGGCCAAGGCGGCCGCGAGCAGTCGGCGCAGGGCCGCCTGCCGGGCGAGGCGTCGGGCGTCGTCACGGCGCTGCCTGGCTGCCGAAGACCCGGAGGCGGCAACGCGGACGGGTGCAGGGGTGTTCATCAGGGGGTTCATCACGTTCTTTCGTCGGGGGATGCGCGGATGGCGCCGGTCAGAAAGCGTGATGCAGGGGCGGCCCCCGGTGCCGCAGCGAAAGCAGCGGCACTCCAAGCGCGGCGAGGGTACGGACAGTCCGTGCCCCGGGGCTGGCCAGCCTGGCCCGCGGTACCGGATGCCAGCCGTACAGCCGGCGCGGGATTGCCAACAGCACGGTTCCGGCCAGGGCCGCTGCAGCTTGCTCGCCGCGGCGCAGCAGCAGGACCGTTGCAACGGCAGCGGCAAGGTGGGCTGCCAGCATCGCCGGATCCTCGGCCCCGGCCGGCGGGGCCGGTGCGGCCGCCACCCAGTCGCCGGGAGGCAGCGCCGGGCCGTGGCCGGCATGGGCTCCCGCGCCGGGGGTCATTCCCGCCGGGGCGCCGTGGCCCGCCCGGAAAAGCAGGTGGTAGATGGCCTGGCTGCCCCCCACCGCGGCCAGCAGGCGCGGCCAGGACAATGACTTGCCGGCCAGGCCCACGCAGACCAGCCCGGAGAGGGCGAGGGACAGGGACCAGACGGCCAGGGCGGGCGCATGTCCCCCGCCGGCCAGATGCGACAACGCGGCGGCGGAGGTGGCCACGGCAGCGCCGAGCCAGCCGCGCAGCAGCCGCGCTTCCCGCTGGACCATGCCGAGTCCTCCGTCCCGATGCTTCCGGGCGTGCCTGTGGCGCACGCCCCGCCCGGCTATTTTACCGCCGGTAGAAGTTAAGGCGTTAAAGAGCAGGACCGCCACCGGTTGCCGGTGACGGTCCTGCGGAAGCCTGGTGGGAAAACTACTTCTTGGCGACAGCAGCCTTCAGCTTGGAACCAGCGGTCAGCTTCACGCTGTGGCCGGCCGGAATCTGGATGGATTCGCCGGTCTGCGGGTTGCGGCCGGTGCGGGCCGCGCGGTCGGTGCGCTCGACGGCGAGCCAGCCCGGGATGGTGATCTTCTCGCCCTTGGCGACGGAGGTCGCGAAGATGTCGAACACGGCGTCCAGGACACCGTTCACTGCGGTCTGGCTGGTGCCGGCCTTCTCTGCAACAGCTGCAACAAGTTCACTGCGATTGATAGCCAATTTTTGTCCTCCTGGACTGCTTCGGTTTGGTCAGAGCCTCCGCAGGCTGCGGAAAAGCTACTGAGCGAAAACTTACCAGCTTGGCCGCCCCGATCCGGCAAAATCCGCGGAATCTGGCGGAATTTTTAGCGAAATACCCCGATTTCGGGCCGATTCAGCCCCGCGGGGTCCGCTTTTTGCGCCGAGAGCATATGATGGGCCGTTTCCGCGCGCCGCGGCTGCCCCGGTTTCGTGTGGCACGGCTGGCGCGACACGATCACCGCTTCAGCGTGGGAGCTACGGCGATGGACTGTTCCAGCGGTCGATCACGGCCCTCGTTCTCCCCGCTGCCTGCCGGAGCGCTCCGGGCATGGCAAAGGCGGCGGCCCTGCTGGACCGCCGCCTTGATGCAGCTTCACCGGGAAGCCGGCCGGATTTCTACCAGCTGGACTTCTTGATGCCCGGCAGTTCGCCGTTGTGCGCCATGGTACGGAAACGCACGCGCGAGATTCCGAACTTCTGGAGCGTGCCGCGGGGGCGGCCATCGATCTGGTCGCGGTTGCGGACGCGGACCGGGGACGCGTTGCGGGGCAGCTTCTGCAGGCCCAGGCGGGCCTCTTCGCGGGCCTCGTCGGTCGCGTTGGCGTCGACCAGGGTCTTCTTCAGCTCGGCACGCTTCGCGGCGTAACGCTCGACAACGACCTTGCGCTGCTCGTTGCGAGCAATCTTGGACTTCTTGGCCATGTTTAGCGCTCCTCTCGGAATTCGACGTGCTTGCGGATGACCGGGTCGTACTTCTTCAGGACAATGCGGTCCGGGTCGTTACGACGGTTCTTCCGGGTCACGTAGGTGAAGCCGGTGCCGGCGGTGGACTTCAGCTTGATGATGGGACGTACGTCCTTGTCCTTGGCCATTAAAGCTTCACACCCTTCGCGAGGAGCTCGGCGACGACAGCGTCGATGCCGCGGACGTCAATGGTCTTGATGCCGCGGGCCGAAACCTGCAGCGTCACGTTGCGGCGCAGGGACGGAACCCAGTAGCGCTTCTTCTGAATGTTCGGATCGAACCGGCGCTTGTTGCGGCGGTGCGAGTGCGAAATGCTGTGGCCAAAGCCGGGCTCGGCTCCGGTCACCTGGCAGTGTGCTGCCATGATCTCTCCTCCAGTTGTAGTAAATATTGACGGACTTGACGCAGAAACGTAAGTAAAGCGCCTGCGAATCTGCGTGTAAGAGCGCCCGCCACCAGTTGTGACACCGTTATTACTGCGACTTTCCGGAGGTGAACCTGGCGGGGTGAGATCCAGCCGAAGTGCCTCGCCGCGGGGAAGACGGTGAAGTCAGGTGCAATAAGCCGCTTGCCTCCCGGGGGAGGCGCGGCCTATCCGCGACCCTCAATTCTAGGTAAACACGGACGCCACACAACGTTGCCATCCCCCCGCCTGGGCAAGGGGGTGCCAAGTTGCGTGACTTAACGCCTTTCCATCTTAGGGGCAGCGGCGGTTTGGATCAAACCAACGGCCGGTCCCCGACGGCGACAGCGAACCGCGGCTCCGGGAGCAAGGCTCAGCTGTTCAGCCGCGGTTCGCGCAGCACCCAGCTGTTGGGCTCCAACTGCTGCACGATTTTCTTGCCGATGCGTTCCAGGTCCTGCACATCCCGGCGGTCCAGTCCGTCGAAAACCGCCTGCCGCACGGTTTCGACGTGCCCCGGCGCAAGGGCCACGATCGCGTCCATCCCCGCATCCGTGAGCAACGCCATGGTCACCCGGGCGTCATCGGCGCACTGCGCCCGGGTCACCCAGCCGCGGCCCTGAAGCTTCTTGACCACGTGCGAGAGCCGGGACAGCGAAGAATAGGTGCGGGAGGCCAGCTCGCTCATGGGCAGCGACCGGTCCGGAGCCTCGGACAACATGGCCAGCACGTTGTAGTCGAAGAGCGTCAGCTTGCCCTCCCGGTACAGCGGGGCGTCGAGGTTGCCCGGCAACAGGGTGGACACCGCCAGCAAGGCCAGCCAGGCCTGGCGTTCTTCGGGGTCGAGCCAGCGTGCAGAAGTCATGCCTCTATTCTGCCATAAAACTTGAGGCTTCAACTGTTAGGGCCGGCGGGCCGGCACTTCCGCTTCTGCCCGTACGGCACTAGACCCGTCCGGTGGTGTGGAGCCCCGTGAGTTGCGGGTACTTCGCGGTGAGCGAGTCCCCCGAGGACGTGCCGCGCAGCCGGCGTCCCATCCACGGGCCCAGGTGCTCCCGGGCCCACCGGACATTGGCGGCCATCGCGCGCCGGCGGGTCAGCGCCGCCAGGTCCGGCAGCGCCGGCAGGTCGATGATGTCCTCGGCCTGCAGCACTTCCAACACCTTCTTGGCCATCAGCGTGTGCCCGGCCGTGGACATGTGCAGGCGGTCGTCGTCCCAGTAACGCCAGTCGCGGAACTCGCGCATCCGCCAGTAGTCAACGATTTTCGCCCCGTGCAGGTCGGCGATCTCGCGCACCCACTCGTTGTAGATGGCGGTGCGGCCGCGGGTCTTGCTGAAGACCGCCGAGGCCACCGTGTCAAAGCCGGTGAACAGCACGACGTCGGCACCGGTGGCGGCCAGCTTGGCCACGCCGGCTTCGTACCCTGCCATCAGCGCGTCGATGTCCACCCGCGGGCGCAGGAGATCGTTGCCGCCGGCATAGAGGGTGACCAGGGTCGGTTGGAGCGCTACGGCGGCGTCGATCTGGTCGTTCAGTACCTGGGTGATCTTTTTGCCGCGGATGGCAAGGTTGGCATAGCCCCAGCCGGCATCGGCGAGCATCAGCTGCTCGGCTACCCGGTCGGCCCAGCCGCGTACACCATTGGGCAGGCTGGGATCCTTGTCTCCCACCCCCTCGGTGAACGAATCCCCCAAGGCCACAAAACGCTGCGCGAAAGTCACCGGACCAGATTAACAAAGAAACCGTTCCGGCAGCGGCCCGGCGCGGCGCTACGCGACGCTGCGCGGTGCGTACATGATGACGGCGACCCCGGCGAGCGCGAGGCCGGCGCCGATGAAATCCCAGCGGTCCGGCTGGAAACCGTCCAGCAGCATGCCCCAGGCCAGTGATCCGGCGATGAACACTCCGCCGTACGCGGCCAGCACCCGGCCGAAGTTCGCATCCGGCTGCTGGGCGGCGATGAAACCGTACAGGCCCAGGGCCATCACTCCCAAGCCGGCGAACCACCAGTCCCGGCCTTCGCGCACCGCCTGCCAGACCAGCCAGGCGCCGCCGATCTCCGCGACGGCGGCGAGGACAAACAGGATGGCGGATTTGGCGATCGTCATCCATCCAGTATCCCAAGCCGACGGCTCGGCGCCCGCCGCCTCAGCCGCCGGTCAGTTCCCGGACGGCTTCTTCGAAGACCTCGTGGTGCCGTTCGACGTCGGCGCTGGTGGTTTGCGGGCACATCAGGGCCATGTTGTGGAACGGGGTGAGCAGGATGCCGCGGTTGGCCAGGTATAGGTGCAGGAAGTCCTCCAACCCGCCGTCGTGGCTGGCCGCCGACTCCGTGCCGTTGCGGGGCGCCGGGTTGGCGAAGCGGTATTCGGCCCGCGCACCCAACCGGGACACCGACCACGGCAGCGAATACGTATCGATCACCCGCTGCACGCCGGTGGCGAACTCCGTGGCACGCGCGGTCATCGCGGCGAAGGCCTGGTCCGTCAGCACGTGTTCGAGCGTGGCCCGCATGGCCGCGACGGACAGCGGGTTTCCGGCCAGGGTGCCGCCCACGCCGCCCATGTCCACCAGGTCCAAATCGGCCCGGCCCAGTGCCCGTTCGGCCAGTTCCGCGCTGAGCCCGTAGGCGCCGCAGGGGATGCCGCCGCCGATGGATTTGCCGATCACCACCACGTCCGGCTCGAGCCCCCACGCCGCGGTCGCCCCGCCGGGGCCGGCGGAGAAGGTGTGCGTCTCGTCGATAATCAGCAGCGTGCCGTGCCGGCGGGTCAGTTCCCGCACGCCGTCCAGGTAGCCCGGCTCCGGCAGCACGATGCCGATGTTGGTCAGTGCCGGTTCCATCAGCACAGCTGCCACGTCTCCGTAGGCCAGCTGGCGCTCCAGGGCGGCAAGATCGTTGAACTCGGCGACCCTGCTGGTCTCCGTAACGTCCACCGGTGCCCCGACATTGCCCGGGCGGTTCATGCCCTCGCCGTCGGGTCCGGCCACGATCAGCGATTCGTCCACCGACCCGTGGTAGCAGTACGGGTTGAACAGGATCTTGCTCCGGCCGGTCAGGGCCCGGACCAGCCGGATGGCCCACCGGTTGGCATCGGTGGCGGTGAGCGAGAAGCTCCAGCGCTCCACGCCGAACCGGCGGGCCAGCTCCGCCCCCACCCACTCGGCGTCCGCGGTGGGCAGCATGGTGGCCAGTCCCCCGTCGTCGGCGGCACGCCGGATCATCGCCTCGACGGTGGGCTGCGGGGAGTGGCCGGCCATCGCGCCGGTGTCGCCCAGCGCGAAGTCCACGTATTCGAGTCCGTCCACGTCCCACACCCGGCAGCCGCGGGCCCGGGCGAGGTAGAGGGGGAAGCTGCCCGCCCTCTTGTTCATCCATGTCATCGGGACTTTCCCGAAGAGGTGGGACGCGCCGTCGTACAGTGCCTTGGACTGGGGATGCTTGGCCTCGAAGTCCTGTAGTTCGCGCGCGAACAGCACCGCCAGCCGGTTCCGGTCGATCATGAAGGGCTCCTAGTCAGCGAGTCGGGCGGGTCAGCGTGCCGCCAGCATCTTGGCGCGGCGGTGTGCGAGGATCTGCCCGCCGATCACGATCAGCAGCGCGATGATGAACATCGCCGAGCCGATCACGTTCGCCTGGGCGGGGATGCCGCGGGTGGCGGCCACGTAGATGAACTTCGGGAAGGTATCCACGTTGCCGGAGTTGAAGTTGGTGATGATGAAGTCGTCAAAGCTGATCGCGAAGCTCAGCAGGGCCGCCGCCACGATCCCCGGCAGCAGCAGCGGGAAGGTGACCCGCCAGAACGCCTGCATCGGGGAGGCATAGAGGTCGGCCGCCGCCTCCTCCAGCTTCGGGTCGAGGCTGGCGACCCGGGCCTTCACGGTGACCACGACGAAGGAAATGCAGAAGACGGTGTGGGCGATGATGATGGTGCCCTTGCCCAGCTCCGCGCCCACGTTCAGAAACTGCGCCAGCAACGAGGCGCCGAGGACTACTTCCGGGGTGGCCAGCGGAAGGAATATCAGCATGTTGGCGGTGGAATTGAACCGGAACCGGTAGCGGACCAGCCCGATGGCGATGGCCGTGCCCAGGAGGACGGCGATCACCGTGGCAACCGCGCCTATTTGGAGGCTGTTGCCCAGCGCCTGGCAGACTGCCGGGGCGCCGCACGGGTTGGTCCAGTTGTCCCACGTGAAGGCGCGCCAGGTGAGGTTGGTGCGCCCGGCGTCGTTGAAGGAGAACACGAAGACGTAGGCGATGGGGACCAGCAGGAAGACGAACGCCAGGCCGCCGAACACAGGGACCAGCCAGCGGCCGAAGGAGTTTTTCACGTCAGAGCCCCCTACAGCAGTTCTTTGGTGCCGAAACGGCGCACGTAGATGAAGACCAGGGCGAGGATGGCCAGCATCAGCACAAAGGACAGTGCCGAAGCGCCCGGATAGTCGACGATGCGGAAGAACCGGGAGTCGACGACCTGGCCGATCATGGTCGTGTTCTGGTTGTTGCCCAGCAGGGAGGCGTTGATGTAGTCCCCGGCAGCCGGAATGAAGGTCAGCAGCGTTCCGGCCATCACCCCGGGCATCGACAGCGGCAGCGTGACGGTCCTGAAGGTGGTGAAACCGTTCGCGTAGAGGTCGTTGCCGGCCTCGATCAGCCGGGTGTCCAGCCGCTCGAGGTTCGCGTAGATGGGCAGGGTCATGAAGGGCAGGAAGTTATAGGTCAGGCCGCAGACCACGGCGAAGGCGGTGGCCGTGAGCCGCCCGTCCTCCGGAAGCAAGGCGAACGCCCTGAGCACGGAGACCACCGGGCCCTCGTCGGCGAGGATCTGTTTCCAGGCCTGCGTGCGCAGGATGAAGCTGGTGAAGAACGGCGCGATGATCAGCACCAGCAGGATGCCCCGCAGCAGGCCGCGCCCGCGCAGCCTGACCGCGATCAGGTAGGCCATGGGATAGCCGATCAGCAGCGCCGCGGCGGTGGCGACCAGCGCGAACCCGAAGGAACGCAGCAACTCCGGCCAGTAGCTGCCCAGCACCCGCACGTAGTTGTTGAACTCCAGCGCCGGCACGAACTGGCCGATGTCGGCCCCCGGCGGCTTCGTGTAGAGCGAGGTCGCGAGCAGCGAGAACACCGGGAGCACAAAGAACAGCAGCAGGAAGAAGAAGCCGGGCAGGATCAGCCAATAGCCCATCCGCCCCCGGCGGCGTTCCTCCTTAAGCTCGCCGCTGCCGCGTCCCTGATCCGGCGCCGATGACGTGTCTGCGGTGGCCAGCGCACTCATCAGACACCGTCCTCGGGCGCCCCGTACTGCGGTTCCTCGTCGCCGTCGAGGCCGAAGGCGTGTTCCGTGTCCCAGCTGAGCACGACGGCGTCGCCCGGCTGGGCCAGCTGCTGGCCGTGGTTTTGGCTGAAGACGCCCACCGTGCCGATCCCGGCAACCTCTACCAGGTACTCGGTACTGACCCCGGTGAACGAGGTGTCGAGCACGGTGCCGCGCAGGACGTTGGCGGCTTCGGCCGGCGCATCGTCCGGCCACATCATCTTCAGCTTCTCCGGACGGATCCCGATCAGCGCCTTGCCCCGGTGCACGGTCGCGCGCTCCTTCAGCACGGCCAGCCGGTTGCCGTTGGCATTGACGACGACGGCGTCGCCCCGGTCCTCGATGATCTCCCCGGCGACCAGGTTGGATTTGCCCAGGAAGTTGGCCACGAACACGGTGCGCGGCAGTTCATACAGCTCGCGGGGAGCACCCATCTGCTCCACCTTGCCGGCGTTCATGACGGCCACGGTGTCCGCCATGGTCATGGCTTCTTCCTGGTCGTGGGTGACGTGGACAAAGGTCAGTCCGACCTCGGTCTGGATCTTCTTCAGTTCCACCTGCATTTGCCGGCGCAGCTTCATGTCCAGCGCGCCCAGCGGTTCGTCCAGCAACAGCACCGCCGGCTGGTTGACGATGGCCCGCGCCAGCGCCACGCGCTGCTGCTGACCGCCGGAGAGCTGGGCCGGCCGCCGTGCGCCCAGGTGCGACAGCTCCACCAGCGCCAGTGCCTTCTTCGCCTGCTCCTGGGCGTCGCGGACCTTGCGCCGGCGCAGCCCGAACGCCACGTTGTCCAGCACGCTCATGTGCGGAAACAGGGCGTAGTTCTGGAACACGGTGTTGACCGGCCGCTGGTGCGGGCTGGCCTTGCTGATGTCCTTGCCGCCGATGCTGATGCTGCCGGACGTGGGCTGTTCCAGCCCGGCTACCATCCGCAGGGTGGTGGTCTTGCCGCAGCCGGAGGGGCCGAGCAGGGCAAAGAACTGGCCCGCCGGAATGGTCAGGTCCAGGTCATCGACGGCCACGAAATCGCCGAACCGCTTGGTCACGGACGACAGCACCAGATCCGCGCCGCTGTCTTCGCCGACGGCGTGGGCGTGCTCTGTCCTCAGTGGTGCCTGGGTCATCAGTTGCCGATCGCCTGCTGGAAACGGTTGCCGAAGTCGGTTTCCTCGTCGGCCTCCAGGCTGCGGAAGACCTTGACCTTGGCCAGGTCTTCGTCCGTCGGGAAGATCAGCGGGTTGTCGACCAGTTCCGGGTCGATCTTCTCCATGGCTTCCTTGGCTCCCTGCACCGGGCAGATGTAGTTCACGTAGGCCGCTACGGTCGCCGCGTTTTCCGGATCGTAGTAGAAGTCCATCAGCGTTTCCGCGTTCTTCTTGTGCGGCGAGCCGATGGGCACCAGCAGGTTGTCCGACCACAGGGTTCCGCCGGCCTCGGGGAGCGCGAATTGCCACTTGTCGCCCTCCTCGAAGTTCAGCTGCGTGATGTCGCCGGACCAGCAGATCACCGCCAGCGCGTCGCCGGAGATCAGGTCTTCCTTGTAGGAGTTGCCCTTGACCTGACGGATCTGGCCGTCGGCGATCTGCTTTTGCAGGACCTCCAGGGCGGCGTCGTATTCGCTCGTGCCCCAGTCACCGGAAATGTCCACGCCGTTGTCCAGCATGAGCAGGCCCATGGTGTCGCGCATCTCGTCGAGCACTTCCACGCGTCCCTTGAGCTCGGGCTTCCACAAATCGGATACCGTCCGCAGCCCGCCCGGGACCGCTTCCTTGTTCCAGGCAATGCCCGCGTATCCGGACTGCCAGGTCAGGGAGTTCTTCCGGTCCGGGTCGAAGTCCACGTTCTTCAGGGTCTCCAACAGGTTGGCCGCGTTCGGGATGTTCGCGTGGTCCAGTTCCTGGGTGTAGCCGAGCCGGATCAGTCGTGCCGCCATCCAGTCGGTGAGCGTGATGATGTCCTGTCCAATGTCCTGCCCGGCGGCGAGCTGGCCCTGGACCTTTCCGAAGTACGTGTCGTTTCCGTCGATGTCCTCGGAATAGTTGGCCTGGATCCCGGTTTTCTTGGTGAAGGCCTCCAGCGACGGGTAGGTCTGGCTGGAGTCGTCGTAGTCCAGGTACAGGGTCCAGTTGGCCCAGTTGACTTCCTTTTCCTGGTCCGACAGGTCTTCCGCCGGGGACAGCGCACCGGCCGAGCCGGTGTTCGACGAGCCGCCCGTGCCGCCCGTGCCACACGCAGCGAGCAGGCCGGCCAAAGTCAGTCCGCCGGCGCCCATCAGGACGTTCCGGCGGGACATTTGCGCAGCGATCAGGCGTCGCAGGCGTGGGTCTTCAGGTAGTCGTTTCGGCATCTGGTGCTCCTGTTGACGGATCGGGCCTCGCTGGTGCGTCGATACTTGCAGACCGCAGAGACCCCGACAATAGTTTCAGTTGTAAATTTTTGGTTACACGACGAAATCCGAAGCATGCCCCGCTGCCTGCACGTGGATTGTCCCCTCCCGGAGGGCGCATCCGCGAAGTATGCACCCGGCGGACGGAAGGGCCGCACGCGAAAGCTGAAGTGAGCTGCTTCACAAACAGATAGTAGCCTCTAGTTCTGCGTATATCGATAGCCTCCGCGGCGAATCTTTTCGGATTCAGCACTTGCGCTCTCATCACACAACGGATTCAATAGTCAGCAATCCCTGCCGGTGGCGGGTATTCGCTTAGGAGGTGGATACGCTTGACCTTGCTGCCCAGTGCCGGCCACGGCCTCATCGGCAACGGCCACAGCCCTGCGGTTGACGAGGTCTCCAAGGCCATCATCGAGCAACTGCAGGAAGACGGCCGGCGCTCCTACGCCGCCATCGGCAAGGCGGTCGGGCTCTCCGAAGCAGCCGTCAGGCAGCGGGTGCAGAAGCTGATCGACTCCGGCGTCGTGCAGATCGTCGCGGTCACCGACCCGCTGCAGCTGGGGTTTGCCCGGCAGGCCATGCTGGGCATCAAGACAGCTGCCGACCTGCTGGAAGTGTCGGACAAGATCGCCGAACTGGACCAGGTGCACTACTGCCTGGTCACCGCGGGCTCGTTCGACATTCTGGCCGAAATCATTTGCGAAAACGACCAGGATTTGTTGCGGCTGGTCAACCGGATCCGCGGCATTCCCGGTGTCCTGAGCACCGAAACATTCATGTATCTCTCTCTGCGCAAGCAGGAATACAACTGGGGAACCCGATGACACAGACATCAGCATCGCCAAGCACCAGCCTCCCGGGCCAAGGCACGCCCGCCGGCACCACGACCGACGCCCCGATGCGCCGGACCTACACCACTCCGATGGGAACGGACCGCCAGCAGGCGGCCCGCGACCACCTGTGGATGCACATGGCCCGACACTCACCACTGGTTGCCGGCGGCAACGTACCGGTGATAACCCGCGGCGAGGGCCACCTCATCTACGACGACCAGGGCCGCGAATACATCGACGGCCTGGCCGGGCTCTTCGTGGTCCAGGTGGGCCACGGCCGCGAGGAACTCGCGCAGGCGGCCGCCCGCCAGGCCAAGGAACTGGCCTTCATGCCGCTGTGGTCCTATGCCCACCCGGCGGCCATCGAACTGGCCGAACGCCTGGCGCACCACGCCCCGGGCGACCTGAACCGGGTCTTCTTCACCACCGGCGGTGGCGAAGCCGTGGAATCCGCGTGGAAGCTGGCCAAGCAGTACTTCAAGCTGAAGGGCAAGCCCAACAAGACCAAGGTGATCTCCCGCGCCGTCGCCTATCACGGCACCCCGCAGGGAGCGCTTTCGATCACCGGCATCCCGGACATGAAGGCACCCTTCGAACCGCTGGTGCCCGGCGCCTTCCGTGTCCCCAACACAAACCAGTACCGCGCGCCGGCGGGCCTGGAAGATCCGAAGGCCTTCGGCCGCTGGGCCGCGGACCGGATCGGCGAAGCCATCGAGTTCGAAGGCCCGGACACCGTGGCCGCGGTGTTCCTGGAACCGGTGCAGAATTCCGGCGGCTGTTTCCCGCCGCCGCCCGGGTACTTCGAGCGGGTGAGGGAAATCTGCGACGAGTACGACGTTCTGCTGGTTTCCGACGAGGTCATCTGCGCGTTCGGCCGGATCGGTTCCATGTTCGCCTCCACCGACTTCGACTACGTGCCGGACATGATCACCTGCGCCAAGGGCATGACCAGCGGCTACTCGCCGATCGGCGCGATGATCGCCTCGGACCGCCTGTTCGAACCGTTCAAGCATGGCGACACGACGTTCTACCACGGCTACACCTTCGGCGGGCACCCGGTCTCGGCCGCCGTTGCCATGGCCAACCTGGACATCTTCGAACGCGAGGGCCTGAACAACCACGTCAAGGAGAACGCCCCGGCCTTCCGCAAGACGCTGGAAAAGCTGCTGGACCTGCCGATCGTCGGCGATGTCCGCGGCGAGGGCTATTTCTACGGGATCGAACTTGTCAAGGACAAGGCCACCAAGGAGACGTTCAACGACGAAGAGTCGGAGCACCTGCTGCGCGGCTACCTGTCCAACGCGCTGTTCGACGCCGGCTTGTACTGCCGGGCGGACGACCGTGGAGACCCCGTAGTCCAGCTCGCTCCGCCGCTGACCATCGGACAGCGCGAATTCGACCAGATCGAGCAGATCCTGCGCTCCGTCCTCACGGAGGGCATGAACCACCTCTGACCGGCAGCAGGAATCCCGGGGAGGGGGCCTTCCCGGAAACGGCAGGGCGGTGGGTGGCGGGGCCACCCACCGCCCTCATTCGGCTTCGCCGCGGACCTGCCGCAGCCACTGACGCCGCGCGGCCAGGCAAGGCTCGATGTCGGCCACGCTTTCAAGCGCCACCGTCTGCGCCTCGAGCCCGGCCGCCTCGATGATGATGCCGTAACGCCCACGCTCGGCACCGGCCCACCATTTGCCGCCGTCCTGCCAGAGCGCGAATTCCACCCGTTCACCGTCGACGGCGATGCCCACCATGCGCGGTTCCTGGCGGTCCAACTCGTCCAGCTGCCGCAGGTAGGCGTCCTTGTCCTCCACCACGGCGCGGGCGCCCAGCCGCATGGTTCGAATCCTCTGGTTTACCTCGTGGGCCGTGGTCAGGACCTGCGCATACGGCGAACCAAGCCCCGGGTCGCCATGCAGCAGCCCGTGCGGGCCGCCGTCGAAAATCCATTCGCCGACCATGACGCCGCCGTCCCACCCGCGCAGGCCGAAACACGGCAACTCCGGAAAAGTCTCCCGAATGCGCTGCTCCCCTTCGGCCACGATGGCCCAAAATTCGTCCTGGTCCCGCTGTCCCTCAACGCCCATGGAGCAAGTATGGCAGCGGCCTGCCCGGTTTCGCCCGGGAATTTTAGCCGCGGGCGCCGTGGCCCCAGCGGGCGCGTGCACCACGCCCGTGTCCCCGGCCGGCGATGCCGCCGCCAGGAGGGACAGGCGGGTGCCGGCGCCCTACAGTTCGGCTTTGCCGGCCCGCCAGTAGCCCATGAACGCCACCTGTTTGCGGTCCACTCCCACGTCCCGGACCAGGTAACGGCGCAGCCCGCGGATGACCGCCGCCTCCCCCGCAATCCAGGCGTAGAACGGCCGGGTGGAACCGGCGGTGGTTTCCCACAGGATCACCTGGTCAATGTCCACTTCTTCGGGGTCCTCCCCCGTCGCCGGCGTCAGGCCGGCTCCGGGCACAACGACGGCGGCGCGCACCGCTTCGTCCAGCAGTTCGCCGTGCGGGCGGGCGCCCCGCGCCAGCCAGGAGATCTGCACGTCCGCCGCAGACCGGATGTCCTGGAAGTCCGCTGGGTCGGGGACCTCGAGCACGGCGTGGCCCGTCATGTGCTTCGGGAGGCTCTCCAGGATGGACGCGATGGCGGGAACGGCGGTTTCGTCGCCGGCGAGCAGCACGTGCGAAGCCAGCCCGGGCCGCCACTCAATGCCGCCGTAGCTCTTCGCCGTCGCGCAGTTGGCCGCCGCGGCGTTCGGGCCGATGATGGTGACCTCGTCGCCGGGGACGGCGGCGGCCGCCCAGCACGACGCCGGACCGCCGTTTCCGTCGGCGTCGAAATGCAGCACGAAGTCCACGTCCAGTTCGGGCCCCCGCCCGCCTTCCGCCGGCCGGAAGGCGCGGACGGTGTAGGTGCGCATGGAGCCGCGTCGGGCCGGGTCCATGGCCAGCCACTGCTGGTACCAGCCGCCGCCCAGTTCCACGGCGGTGTCCGTGTCGGCCGCCATGGTTTCCTGGTTGCCCGGCGTCACGGGAGGGGCCGGGCGCGCGGGCCCGCCGAATGCCGGCAGCGGCAGCGGACGCCCGTCGGCGCCGGTGGACGGGATCATCACCTTGATCCGCAGATCCAGCGTCGGCCCGTCCACGCCGAAACGGCGGAGCGACTCCCCGCAAAAGGTGACCCGCCGGTAGCTCGGCGAGATGTCCTCGACCCGGGCGACGGCTACGCCGAAGGCCAGCACCGGCACTACGGCGGATGTTTCAGTTGCTACGGCGGTCATCGTGCTCCGTTCTCCATGTCCGTTCCTTCGGCTGCGCGCCGGGTTTTCCTTCCGGCGCCGCCGGGCCCCTGTGCGGGCGGTTGTCGGCGCCGGCCGGCCTCGCTCACGCCGCGGGTTCTTCGTGCTTGAGGTCCGTCGTGGACAGGACCGGGTCGGCGTCGTCTTCGGCCGGGGCGGGCGCCGCGCAGTGGTGGCGGCCGACCGGAACCACCATCGGCGTTCCGGACACCGGGTCCGGGATCACCCGCGATTCCAGTCCGAACACCGTCTGCACCAGCTCCTCGGTGACCACCTGCGCGGGGGCGCCCTCGGCCACCACCCGGCCATCCTTCATCGCCACGAGCTGGTCGGCGTAGCGGGCGGCCAGGTTCAGGTCGTGCAGCACGATGGCCACGGAGGTGCCGCGGCGCCGGTTCAGGTCGGTGATCAGATCCAGCACCTCCACCTGGTGGGCCACGTCCAGGAACGTGGTCGGCTCATCCAGCAGCAGCACGTCGGTCTCCTGGGCCAGCGCCATCGCGATCCACACCCGCTGGCGCTGGCCGCCGGAGAGTTCGTCCACGTTCCGGTCGCCAAGTTCCAGGGTGTCGGTGGCCGCCAAGGCCGCGCTGACGGCGTCGTCGTCCTCCCGGGTCCACTGCCGGAACCAGCCCTGGTGCGGATACCGGCCGCGGCCCACCAGCTCCGCGACGGTGATTCCGTCGGGGGCCGCCGGGCTTTGCGGCAGCAGGCCCAGCACCTTCGCCACGTCGCGGGTGGACTGCCGGTGGATGTCCTTGCCGTCCAGCAGCACGGACCCGGCACCCGGCTTGAGCAGCCGCGCCAGCCCGCGCAGCAGCGTCGACTTGCCGCAGGCGTTCGCCCCGACGATGATCGTCACCTTGCCTTCCGGCAGCCGGACGGTGAGGTCCTGCACCACGGTGCGCTGGTCGTATGCCAGCGTCAGGTTGCGGGATTCGAGCGTGCGCACTTAGCCTCCTTGGCCTCGGCGGTTGGTGGTGACCAGCAGCCAGAGCAGGAACGGCGCGCCCAGCGCTCCGGTCACCACCCCGACCGGCAGCGAGGCGCCGTCGGTCAGATACATCGGGATGAGGTTGGCCGCGGCGAAGTCGGCGGCCAGCACGATCAGGGCGCCCACCAGCGCGGCCGCCGGCAGCGATGCCGCACCGCCCAGCAACCGGCGGGCAATCGGCCCGGACAGGAACGCGATGAACGCGACCGGACCTGCCGCCGCAGTGGCCACGGCGGCCAGCAGCACCCCCACCGTCATCAGGCTCAGCCGGGCCGGGGCCACCCGGACACCCAGCGCGGCAGCGGCGTCGTCGCCCATTTCCAGGCCGTGCAGGCTGCGCGCCAACAGTGCCACGGCCACGAACAGCACGGCCAGCCCGGCCACCAGGACCGTGGCCCGGTCCCAATTGCTGGAGTTCAGCGACCCGTTGAGCCAGACCAGCGCGCCCTGGGCTGTGCGGATATCCGTGCGGGTCAGCAGGTAGCTGACCAGCGCCTGCATCACCGCGGCGAAGCCGATGCCCACCAGGATCAGCCGCGAGCCGGCCGCCCCGGACACCGTGCTGGAGCGGTACGCAATCGCGTAGATTCCCCCCGCCACCACCAGCGCCCCGGCCATGGCGGCGGCGGAGACCGCGGCGCCGGCCGCGCCGAACACGACGATCGCGGTCACGGCGGAGGCGCTGGCCCCGTAGCTGATGCCGATGATGTCCGGGCTGGCCAGCGGGTTCCGCAGCATGGTCTGGAAAATGCTGCCGGCCAGGCCGAACGCGAGCCCGACCAGCACGCCAATCACGGCCCGCGGCAGTTTGTGCTCCATCACGATGAAGCTGGCCCCGGGGATTTGTTCGCCCGCCAGCAGCCGGAAGAAGTCCGGAATGGTCACGGTGTAGCTGCCCAGCAGGACGTTGACAAAAAACAGGACGACGACGATGCCAGCCAGGGCGGCGATGAGCGCCGCGCGCCGCCGGCTGCGTCGTCCGGCCCTGACGGAAGCCACGGCTCGCTGGCCGCCGCCTCCGCGGGTGCGGGGTAAATCTTCGAGTGCACCGTCCATATACCCTGCCCTCGACGATAAACCCTGCACTGGCCGGTCCGAAGCCTGGGGCATGGCGGCCTCGGGCATGGCGGCCTGGGGCATGGCTGCCTGGGGCGTGGCGGCCTCGGCAGCCTGCTGCGCCAATTCCGGGCGCTTTCCGCGCGGGGTGTCCACCTTGCTCACAGCCCGGCCGCCTTCCGCCGCCGGACCAGCCAGATGAACACGGGCGCGCCGATCACTGCGGTGGTGATGCCGGCTTCGATCTCGCCGGGCGGCGCAAGGAAGCGGCCGGCCACGTCGGCGCCGACCAGCAGCACGGGGGCCAGCACCATGGAGTAGGGCAGGATCCAGCGGTAGTCGGGTCCGGTCAGGGCGCGGACCATGTGCGGGATGATCAGGCCCACGAAGGCGATCGGGCCGGCGATGGCGGTCGCCGCGCCGCACAGGATCACGACGCCGAGCGCCGTGATGGCACGGGACAGGCCCACCTTTTGGCCCAGGCCCCGGGCCACGTCGTCGCCCAGCGACAAGTTGTTCAGGATCCTCCCGGTGAACAGCGTGACCACCAGTCCGACGGCGATGAACGGGGCCACCTGGCCGATCAGGTCCCAGCCGCGGCCGGCCACCGATCCCACCTGCCAGTAGCGGAACCCCTCCAGCGTGTCCTGGTTGGTCACCAGCACCGAGTACATCAGCGAGCTCAGCCCCGCGGACAGGGCGGCGCCGGCCAGCGCCAGCTTGATCGGGGTGGCGCCTTCCCGTCCCATGCTGGCCACCCCGTAGACCAGCACGGCAGCGAGCGCGGCGCCGGCGAACGCGAACCAGACGTAGCCGGAAAGTTGCGTCACGCCGAACAGGAAGATGCCCGCCACGACCGCGAGCGCGGCCCCGGCGTTCACGCCCAGGATGCCGGGATCGCCCAGCGGGTTGCGCGCCACGCCCTGCATGGCGGCGCCGGCGACGCCCAAGGCCGCTCCCACCAGCAGCCCGGTGACGGTCCGCGGGATGCGCGAGTGGACCACGGCGTGGTCTCCGTTGGCGGGGTCGAAGGCAGCGAAGGCCTGGATGAACGTCTCCACGCCGATGGGGCGCGCCCCGAGGGCCAGCGAGGCACAGCAGATCAGCGCCAGCACCACCAGGGCGGCCGGGATACCCACCAGCACCCTGCGCGGCAGCCGTGCCGCACCGGAAGCAGTGGAGGACGGCCTGCCGGTCCCGTTGGCGCCGCCCGAAGCGCGGCCAAGCCGAGGCCCGGGCCCCGGATGGGAAGGCGCCGTCGCCGCCGGATCAGCTGGCATGCGCATACCCCCTCGGGCCGGAAAAAGCGACTCAAGTAAGGCTAACCTATGTTCTCCGCGATTAAGAACCGCTTTCCTGCCCTAATTGCTGCCGGACCCGCACGCAGGCCGCGCGCCCGGACAGCGCGCGGCACCCGCCCGCATCACCCGCCCGCACACCCGTCGCCCGGCCGTCCCGTTCAGGGCGGGCTGCCGGGCATAATCGAGCCATGACGCATCCGATTGTCCTGCTGCACGGCTGGGCCTGCTCCGCCGGCTATTGGAAACCGCTGGCCGCCCGGCTCTCCGCCGGCGGCCGCGACGTCGCGGCCCCGGATCTTCCCGGCTACGGCAGCGGTCCGCCCGCCGGCTTCGACTGGACCGTGGAGAACGTCGCCGCGGCCCTGGTCGACCGCTTCGGCGGCGGGCCGGTGCACTGGGTCGGGCACTCCCTCGGCGGCAACATCGCCGCCACCATCGCGGCACGCTTTCCGCGGACGACGGCGTCGCTCACCGTGGTGGGGATGGTGCCGGTGCCGCCGTCGGCGGCAACCGTCGACAAGCTCAGCCGCCTGTTCGGCGGGGAATCTTCCGATCCGGCAGCGTACCTGGCCGCCGGCGAGGAGCTGATTCGCGCGTGGTTTAGCGGCGGCAACGAGCCGCAGGGCGCGGACCGCGTAACATTCCGGGCCCCCTTCAGGCGGCACCCCGACGTCGTGCGCCGCAGCCTGCCCGCGGGGCTGGCCGGGGCCGCACCCGAGGTCGCGGCACTGGTGGCCGCTCCCGCCCTCGTGGTGACCGGCACCCGCGATCCCACCCGGCCGCCTGCCGCGGTCGCGGACTTCCTGGCCCGGCACCCGCACTGGCACCACGTGGCCGTGCAGGACGCCGGGCACATGGTGCACTGGGAGCAGCCCGGCGCCTGCGCCGACGCGGTCCTGCGGCACGCGGAGTCCGCCGAGCGCGGCGCCTGACCCCGGCCGCGCGGGGCCCGGCCCTTCATCGAGGGCGCTAGGGCTGCTTGGCCGGATGCGTCTCCCGCTGGATGACCGGCATGATCTCGGTGGCCAGGAGTTCGATGGACCGGGCGGTGTCCGCGAACGGCAGCCCGCCAAGGCCCACCTGGGCCATGTAGCGGTCATGACCGAACAGTTGGTACTGCTCCATGATCTTGTCGATCACTTCCTGCGGGCTCCCGGCGAGCAGGCCGCCGCCCGGGCCGGCCCACGCTTCGAAGGTCTCGCGCGGGAAGTGTCCGGCCGGCCGCGGCATGTTCTGCTCGAAGTATGCGCGGTAGTACGGGTAGAACGTGTCGCGCGCCTGCTGCGAGGTCGGAGCCACGAAGAAGTGGCCGCCCGTTCCCACCGGCAGCGTGGCCGGGTCGTGCCCGTGCGCCGCGGCGGACTCACGGTAGTACTCAATGTGCCGGACGAAGTGCTGCGGACCGGAGAGCAGTGCCAGGTACAGCGGCAGCCCCAGGCGTCCGGCCCGCTCGAAGGAAGAAGGCGTGCCGCCCACGCCGACCCAGACCGGAAGCCTCTCTTGCAGCGGCCGCGGCGACACGTCCATGCCCCGGATGCTGTGATGGTAGGTGCCGTTCCAGGTCAGGTTCTCCTGTCCGCGGGCGGCCAGCAGCAACTGAAGCTTCTCTTCGAACAGTCCGTCATAGTCGGCCGTGTCGTACCCGAACAGCGGGTAGGACTCGGTGAAGGCGCCGCGGCCGGCAATGACCTCGGCGCGTCCGCCGGAGAGCAGATCCAGCGTGGCGAACTGCTCGAAGAGGCGCACCGGGTCCTGGGTGGACAGCACGGTCACCGCCGTGGCCAGACGCAGGTTGGTGGTCTCGCGGGCGATGGCAGCCAGGACGATTTCCGGCGCCGAAATGGCGAAGTCCTTGCGGTGGTGCTCGCCCAGCCCGAGGAACGAGATGCCCGCCTGGTCGGCAATCTTGGCCAGCTGGACCAGTTCCTCCAGGCGCTGGCGGGGCGACAGCGACTCCCCGCCCGGGCCGCGCGTTAATTCGCCGAAGGTAAAAATGCCGAAGTCCATGGTGCTCCCGGGGTTGCGTGCAATAACTAATTAGTTGAAGCTTCAGCTATTCGCAGTTATTCCCGTTCTCAAAATCCTCCCTCGGCAAAAGCGCTACCGGGCAGTAACATGAGGGGACAGCACAGGGCCTGGCGCCCGCAGGCCCGCGTCGAAGGGGACTGCCATGAGCGCCGAGACCGACCAGACAACTGCCGCCCGCACAGCCGCTGCCGGAACGAAGGCCGGGAACGCCGGCACGGCGCCCGACGCAGGACCATTGCCGGCCGAAGCAGGGACAGCCGGACCGGCCGAGACCGGCGAGCGCGAGGCGAGGGAACTCGCCGAGGCAGCCCGCGAAACCGAATGGAACCGGCCGAGTTTCGCCAAGGGCCTGTACATGGGCCGCTTCGACCTGGACCTGATCCATCCACATCCGCTGCCGGCTCCGTCCGAGCGCGAGGCCGGCGAAGCGTTTTTGGCGACGCTGGCGGAGTTCGCCCGGACCATGGACGGGGCGCGGATCGAGCGTGAGGCGAGAATCCCCGACGAGTACCTGGCCGGTCTGGCCGGGATCGGAGCGTTCGGCATCAAGATCCCGGTCGAATACGGCGGCCTCGGACTGTCGTTGCTGTACTACGGCCGCGCCCTGATGCTGCTGGGTTCCGTGCACCCCTCGCTCGGCGCGCTGCTCTCGGCCCACCAGTCCATTGGCGTGCCCGAGCCGGTGAAAGTCTTCGGCACCGAGGAGCAAAAGCGCGAATACCTGCCCCGCTGCGCGGCCGGCGCCGTGACGGCGTTCCTGCTGACCGAGCCCGACGTCGGCTCCGACCCTGCCCGCCTGGGCACCACCGCGACCCTCACCGAGGACGGCAACGCGTACCTGCTCAACGGCAGCAAGCTGTGGACCACGAACGGCGTGATCGCGGAACTGGTAGTGGTGATGGCCAAGGTGCCGGAGCATGACGGCCAGCGCGGCGGCATCTCCGCTTTCGTGGTGGAAGCGGATTCCCCCGGGATCACGGTGGAAAACCGCAACGCCTTCATGGGCCTGAGGGGCATCGAAAACGGCGTGACCCGGTTCGACAACGTCCGCGTCCCCGCAGCCAACCGCCTGGGCCGTGAAGGCCAGGGCCTGAAGATCGCCCTGACCACGCTGAATACCGGGCGCCTGTCCATTCCCGCGCTCTGCGCCGCGAACGGCAAGTGGTCCCTGAAGATCGCCCGCGAATGGTCCAATGCGCGGGTCCAGTGGGGCAAACCCGTGGGCAAGCACGAAGCGGTCGGCAAGAAGATCGCCTTCATCGCCGCGGGCTCCTTCGCTCTCGACGCGGTTTTTGAGCTGTCTGCCGGGCTCGCGGATGCCGGCATGAAGGACATCCGGATTGAAGCGGCGCTGGCCAAGCTGTGGTCCAGCGAATCCGCCTTCAGGATTGCCGACGAACTGGTCCAGATCCGCGGTGGCCGGGGTTACGAGACCGCCGCGTCTCTGGCTGCCCGCGGCGAGCGCGCCGTTCCGGCGGAACAAGCGTTCCGCGACATGCGGATCAACCGGATCTTCGAAGGCTCTACCGAAATCATGCACCTGCTGATTGCCCGCGAGGCCGTCGACGCCCACCTGGCCGCGGCCGGCGACCTGGCCTCGCCCGACGCAGACGCCCGGGCCAAGGCGAAGGCGGCCCTGAGCGCCAGCGGCTTCTACGCCAGCTGGCTTCCCCGGCTGCTCGCCGGCCGCGGCATGAACCCGCGGTCGTACAGCGAGTTCGGCCTGCTGGCCCGGCACCTGCGGTTCATCGAACGGTCCTCCCGCCGGCTGGCCCGGCAGACGTTCCTCGGGATGGGCCGGTGGCAGGCCGGGTTGGAAAAGCGGCAGGCCTTTTTGGGCAGGATCGTGGATATCGGCGCCGAACTCTTTGCCATGGCCGCCTGCTGCAGCCACGCCGAAATGCTGCGCAGCCGGGACGCCGCCCAGGGCAGGTCGGCCTACCAGCTGGCCGACGCCTTCTGCCTGCAGGCCCGGCAACGGATCGGCCACCTCTTCGATGACCTCTGGCGCAATTCCGACGCCAGCGACGGCCGGCTGGCCTCGCACGTGCTCGCGGGCGACTACACCTGGCTGGAAACCGGCGTGCTGGACCCGTCCGAGGGCACCGGACCGTGGATTTCCGGGCGCCCGGGCGGCGCCTCCGCCAAGGAAAACCTGCACCGCTCCTACCGCTGATTCCCCGTCTGGGGTCAGAGCAAGGGCCACACCCGGCGCTCCCTGTCGAAAACGTCCCAGGCCCGCGGCACCAGGCCCAGCGACACCTCGCACATCCGCCGCAGCTGCTGCATGCTCCCTGGGCGGAACTCCTCGGTCCCGGAGTCGCTGAACGGATCCGGGTACCGGACCCCCTGGGCGGATGCCCACTGAAGCCCGTGCGAATGTCCGCTGCAGAACTGCCAGACATACATCAACGACGGCGGCAGGTCCCCCTCCCGCAGGTCCTTCAGGATCGAAGTCTGCGTACGGTTCTTGGTGGCGTAGCCCCAGGAACCGTCGGCCTTGGCGGCGAAAATCGGCGGCAGCTGCAGCGACTCGGCGGCCTCGTTGACCGCGCCGCGGAGCCCGTCGAAGTAATCCATGGCCCGGGCATGCCGGTCCGGCCGCAGGTCGCCTAGATACGCATCCCAGAACGACGCGGCGTTGAAGACGTCGCGGGCAATGAGAACCAGGCCGCGCCGCGCCCGCTCCGTGCCTTCTTCCGGCTGGAGTGCCCACAGCACCGTGGAGGTGCATTCGATGACCGTCCGCACCAGCGAGTACGGCGAGTGCGTGTGCACCCGGTACGACGTTGTTCCGTGCTCCCCCGGTTCCTCGAACAGCAGCCGGCGCAGCGCCAGCACATTGTCCGTCGCCGCGGCCAAGGACTGGTTCAGCAGGCTGCTCACGCTGTGGACGGCGGCGAATCGATCGTCCAGCAGCGCCAGCGCGGACCCCTGCTCGACGGCGGCCCCGTCCCGCAGCAGCCATGGCTCAAGGTCGCGCAGCATCTGCAGGACGGCCAGGGCCGCGCGGCTCTCCGGATCCGCTCCGAAGACCGAGCGCACCGGGCCGCAGGAGGCACCGCCGTCGTCCATTGGGCCATGGTAGCGCCGCCCACCGCCGGGCCGCCCGCGGCACCGGCCCTCCAAGCTTGCGCGGTGGGCCGCCTGCGGCACCGGCCTTCCTAACCAGTGCGGCCGGAACGGCGTGCGCGGCCGGAACGGGCAGCAATCAGCAGCCCGGCGCCCGTCAGCGCGATGCCCACCAGCGTTTGCGGACCGACCGCGCTCCCCGCGGAGGGCCAGAAGAGATCCAATACCAGCGCACCCACCAGTTGCCCGCCGATCACCGTCAGGGTGGTCAGCAGCACGCCGGTGCTGGCCACCGCGACGGTGCCGGCGGCCAGGATCAGGGTTCCGAGCGGCCCGCCCAGGTACAACCACCAGTCGCCGGTGATCAGGTCGGTTCGCCCGGTCATCAGCGCCTGGGCCGCCCAGACCGCCAGCAACGCGGCCGTCCCTACCCCGAAGTTCAGCAGCGTGGAAATCACCGGGCTGCCGTGTGCCGCGCCCACCTGGCCGAGAACGCCTTGCTGCACGCTCTGCATCAACCCGGCCGCCAGCGGGATGAGCATGAACAGTACGAGCAGCCCCGTTGTCCTTGACGCTCCCAGGTGGGCGCTGGCGGCAATGAGCGAGGCTAGGAAAGCCAGCGCCGCGCCGGCGAACCTGGCACCGCTGACCGCGATTTTCCGTCCGGCCCCGATCCCCCACCGGTCCATCAGGAGGCCGGACGCCATTTGGCCGGACACAATGGCGATGGTGAACAGCGACAACCCGATCGGCCCGACGGTGGCCGCCTGGGCGAACACGTAGAAGGCGCCGACCAACCCGGCCCCCAGGTACCAGCGCGGATAGGCCCGCTGCCGCAGGATCCGGGGAACGGCACGCAGCTTGCCCCGCACCGACGGGTGCACCAGTGTGAAGAGCAGAACGGCCGCCAGCCCGGTACCGAAACTGACCAGGGCTGCTCCCACCTGGTCCCCCAGCTCGATGCCCAACTGGCTGTTGAGGCGGCTCTGCATGGCCAGTCCGACCCCTGCCAACAACGCCAGGAACAACGCGAGCGGCGCGGACATCCGGATGCCTTGGCGGTGCGCCACGTTCTGCCCGCCGGGCGGGGAGGCACCGCCACCGGGGTCTCGGGGAGAATCTGCGGGCCGGTCGGTGTGCACGTGCCGATGCTATCCCGGACGGCCAGGGAACCGCCGCACCGGACCACTTGACCTTGCCGCTGCGTCAAGCTCCATAGTGGTTGTCATGGGAACAGCACCGCAGGTTGGAGGGGGCGAATACTCGATCCAGGAGGTCGCCAAGGCGGCGGGAACAACCAGCAGGACCCTCCGGCATTACCAGGACATTGGCCTGCTTGAGCCCAGCCGCATCGGCCACAACGGCTACCGCTATTACGACGACGGAGCCCTCCTGCGGTTGCAGCGCATTTTGCTGCTGCGGGAGCTCGGGTTGGGGCTGCCGGAGATCGGCAAGGTGTTCGAGGGCACCCGGGACGCGTCGGCGGCCCTGCGGGGCCACCTGGAACTTCTCCTGCAGGAGCGCGACCGGCTGGAGCGGCAGATCGCCTCCGTCAAGACCACCATCGACAAGACGGAAAGGGGCGAGGATCTCGTGGCCAGTGAAATGTTCGACGGATTCGACCACACGCAGTACAAGCAGGAGGTCGAAGAGCGCTGGGGCAAGGATGCGTATGCCAAGGGCGACAAGTGGTGGCGCGGGATGTCCGACGCGGAGCGGAAGGCCTGGACGGAACGGTCCCGCCAGCTGATGGCCGACTGGGTCGCGGCCAGCCAGGCCGGGGTAGCCGCCGACAGCGCGGAGGCTCAGGCCCTGGCGCAGCGCCAGTTCGACTGGCTTTCCAGTGCCAACGGCGGCCAGCAGGTGTCCTACGGTTACTTCACCGGTCTGGGCGAGATGTACGTGGCCGACCCGCGGTTCGGCGCCAACTACGGCGGCGAGGCCGGCGCGTCTTTCGTGCGGGATGCCATGAAGGCCTACGCCGAGAGGCATTTGGCTTAGTGCCGGCCCCTGTCAGCCCAGGCTTGCGGTCGTCTTCCGGCACGCCTCGACGAAGGGCCTGAGCAGCGCCTGGAACTGCCCTTCGGGCGACCCGGGTTCTTCGGGGTGCCACTGGACCGCCAGCAGCCAGCCTTCATCGGGGCGGGCGAGTTCCAGGGCTTCCACCACGCCGTCGGCCGCAGTGGCCACGACGCGGAGCCGGTCACCCAACCGGCGCACGGCCTGGTGATGGCCGGACTGGACCGCGACTTCGCCGCTGCCGAGCGCCGCCGCCAGCAGGCTGCCGGGGGCAATCCGCACCGGATGGCTGGCCATGGGCGGCTGCGGCCGATGTATCTTGTGGAACGACTCCGGGCCCAGATCCTCAAAGAGGGTGCCGGCGAAGGCGACGTTGATCAACTGGAGTCCGCGGCAGATGCCGAGGACCGGCCGGCCGTTGGCAATAGCCCCCTTGACCAGGTCGATCTCGGTCTCGTCGGCGGCCGTGTCCACGCCGTGGACGGTTTTTTCGTCGGTGTCGCCGCCGTAGCGGGCCGGGTCCACGTCCCCGCCGCCCAGGATGACCACGCCGTCATAGTCGAGCGCGCTGAAGACGTGGCCCGACGCGGAATTCACGACGACGGGATCCGCGCCGGCGGCTTCCAGGCCTGCGGCCGCGTGCCGGGCCAGAGAGGCCAGGACGTCAGAGAACCAGGCGGGATGCGACGCGGCGTCCCGGGCGTAGCTGACGGCAATGCGGGGACGGCCGTCGTCATCCACCCCGCGGGACATGCTGCTAAGCGGGGTAGAGCGGGTTGTGGCCGGCGGTGACACGTTCGGATTCGCGCACCGGACCCGGTGCGGTGCCGTCCCCGAAGGGGCTGCCGCCGAGGGCCTCGCGGCCGTGATCGGTCAGCCAGCCGGAGAGCTCGGGGCCCTGCGGGACGATCCGGGTGGGATTGATGTCCTCGTGCACGATGTAATAGTGCTGCTTGATCTGCACGAAGTCGGTGGTGTCGCCGAAACCCGGGGTCTGGAAGAGGTCACGGGCGTAGCCCCATAGCGCGGGCATCTCGGTCAGCTTGTTCCGGTTGCACTTGAAGTGGCCGTGGTAGACGGCGTCGAAGCGGGCCAGCGTGGTGAAGAGGCGGACGTCGGCTTCGGTGATGGTGTCGCCCATCAGGTAGCGCCGGCTGGTGAGGCGCTCCTCGAGCCAATCCATAGCGGCCCAGAGCCGGTCGTAGGCGGCGTTGTAGGCTTCCTGCGAGCCGGCGAAACCGCAGCGGTAGACGCCATTGTTAACCTCGGTGTAGATGCGCTTGATGACCGGCTGCATTTCGTCGAGCTTGTCGGCCGGCAGCAGGTCCGGCGCGCCCTCGCGGTGGTGCTCCTTCCACTCGGTGGAGAAGTCCAGGGTCATCTGCGGGTAATCATTGGTGACGACGGCGCCGCTCGCCTCGTCCACGATGGCCGGCACGGTGATGCCGCGGGGGTAGTCCGGGAAGCGCTTGAAGTAATTCTCCTGCAGGCGCTCGGTGCCCAAAACCGGGTCCCGGCCGCCGGGGTCCAGGTCAAAGGTCCAGGAACGGGCATCGTGGGTGGGGCCGGGCAGGCCGAGCGAAATGGCGTCCTCAAGCCCGAGCAGGCGCCGGACGATGATGGCGCGATTGGCCCAGGGGCAGGCGCGGGCGGCGACCAGGCGGTAGCGGCCGGCCTCAACCGGCCAGGCTTTGGCGCCGTCGCCGAGGCCGCCGTTCGGGTTGCCGATGGTGCCGCCGGTCGGCCCGTCCGAGGCACGCACGGCATCGGGATCGGCCACGATCCGGTCCTCGATGTAGTTCGTGTCCCGGTCGAACTCTTCGCCGCTGTGGACGTAGGCGCCCTTGGTGCTGAACTCCGCCGTGTCGCTGCTCTGGCTCATGCCTCCACCATATCGGCCGGTCGGCCACCGCTGGCAAGGGTTCGCTGCCGGCCTAGCCTGCGCCGGGCCGGTCGGGTCAGCCGCGCATCCGGTGCAGCAGCAGGGCCACGTGCAGCGACGTCCGCGACTCGGCGTCCTCGAGCGGGACGCCGAGCTGCTCCTGCAGGCGCGCCAGCCTCGCATAAAGCGTGGGGCGGCTGAGGTAACCGTCGCGCGCGAGCCGGGCCTTGTTGCCACCGGCCTCCAGGTACCGCTGCAGCAGGTCCAGGGCGTCGCGGTCGTGGGCGACGGCGGCGAGTTCGGCGTCGGCGAAGGCGGCCACGCGCGGATCGTCGCGCAGCAGGGAGAGCACGCCGCGCAACCGGACGTCCGAAGACCGGTAGAACCGTTTGCCGGTGCCGAGCCCGGCCGCGGCCTCGGCCACATGTGCCGCTTCGTCCATCCCCGCGGCAGCGGCCAGCAGCTCCTGCCGGCCGCGGCCAACCCCCACGGTCCAGTCGGGGCTGGTCTGCTCGGTCAACTGGCCGCACAGCCGTTCCAGCACGGGGTCTTCCAGCTGCCTGGCCGGCACCGAGACCAGCAGCCCGATGGAGCCGGCCTGCAGGCTGGCTGCCAGCACCGACACCCGGGCGGCCGCGGCCACACTGTTCAGCAAGTCCAGCAGCGCCCGCTCCCGCCGCTGCAGTTCGATCGGTTCTTCGGCGGCAGGCCGCGCCAGCTGGAACACCACCGGCAGGTAGACCGGAGCGGACGCCAGCCCCAGGGCCGCAGCCCGGGCCAGGGCCTCGGGCTCTTCCAGTGCGCCGGGCCGGCGGAGTTCGTGCAGCAGGCCGGAGCGGGCCTGGTGGGCAAGTTCGCGCTGGTCCCGTTCCGCCATGCGGTTGATGGTCAGGGCCTGGCCGGCCCGCTCCAGCACCATGGCGGCGTCGGCGTCGGCGGTTTCAACAGTCCCGTCCGCCCGAGCGCCGGCCAACGGTTCGCCCGCCACCGGCACCACGAGGCGGCCCCAGCGCTGGCCGCGCAGTCCCACCGGTGCCTGCAGCCAGCCTGCCGAGCCGGCACGGGCCGTCTCCTCGCGATAGTGCACCAGGCGCGAGCGTTCGGCCCAGCCGTCGAGCAGTTCCGAAGCAGGCATGCCGGCCGGGGCGAAAGCGAGCACCAGATGGGCCACGTCTTCCAGCACCACGGGAGCATTGATCAGTTCGGCGGCCCGGGCCACAATCTCCTCCGGCGGGGCGTTCTCCAGGCTGAGCATGGTGAAAACCTCGTGCACCTGGCGCGATCGCTCCAGCTGCGCCAGCTGTCCGGCCACCAGCATGCGGTGCACCACCTCGGTGACCTCCACAAACCGGATGCGGCGGGTCACCAGGATGACCGGCAGGCCGGCGGTGCGGCCGGCCTCGCGCAGTGCGGCGGCGGCCCGGGGCCTCTGGGCGGTGATTTCGACGATGACGGCGGCGGCCCCTGCCGCTGCCAGCTCGGCGAGGTAGCGGGTGGCTTCGGCGGCGGAGTCCTCGAACGCCAGGCCGGTGGTCAGGACCAGCTCGCCGCCCTCCAGGAGGCCGGCAAGGCTCCGCAACTCGGCCACGTGGACCCAGCGGACGGGCGAGGCCAAGGCGTCGGCGCCCGAGAGGACCTCGGGTTCGCCGGCCCGCACCACCTCGAGGTCGAGTACGTCCCGCACGCTCAGCTGCATTGACACAGTGTAAGCCCCAACGCGTATCTTCCGACAGAGTGTCAGTGGCACGGGCGGACGGGGCACCCGAGGATAGGGGAAGACCCATCGCACGTGTCCCCGTTCACTTCCTGGCCGGGGGCCAAGTGCGGGCAACAACTCGAAACAAGGAGAACCATGCAGACCATCCAGCACTGGATCCAGGGGACCTACATGGCCCCGCAGCCCGACAGCCGACTCGGCGACGTGAGCAACCCGGCCACCGGCAAAGTCTCCGCCCGCGTCGCCCTCGCCAGCACCGCCGTCGTCGATCAAGCGGTGCAGGCGGCGGCGGCAGCGTTCCCGGCCTGGCGCGACACGTCGCTGGCCCGCCGCATGCAGATCCTGTTCAACTTCCGCGAGCTGCTGAACGCGCGCAAGGGCGAACTGGCCGCCATCATCACCGCCGAACACGGCAAGGTGCTGGACGACGCGCTCGGCGAGGTGTCGCGCGGGCAGGAGGTTGTGGAATTCGCCTGCGGCATCCCGCACCTGCTGAAGGGCGGCTACACCGAGAACGCCTCCACCAAAGTGGACGTGCACTCGATCCGGCAGCCGGTGGGGCCGGCCGCAATCATCTCCCCCTTCAACTTCCCCGCGATGGTACCCATGTGGTTCTTCCCGGTGGCGATCGCCAGCGGCAACACCGTGGTCCTGAAGCCCAGCGAAAAGGACCCCACGGCCGCCAACTGGATGGCCGAGCTGTGGAAGGAAGCCGGGCTGCCCGACGGCGTCTTCAACGTGGTACACGGCGACAAGGAAGCCGTGGACGCCCTGCTGGAGCACCCCGAGATCAAGTCCGTTTCCTTCGTCGGATCGACGCCCATCGCCCGCTACGTGTATGAGCGCGGCACGGCCTCCGGCAAGCGGGTGCAGGCGCTGGGCGGGGCCAAGAACCACATGCTGGTGCTGCCCGATGCCGACCTGGACCTTGCCGCCGATGCCGCGGTCAACGCCGGCTACGGCGCGGCCGGCGAGCGCTGCATGGCGATCTCCGCGGTGGTGGCAGTGGAGTCCGTCGCGGACGAACTGGTGGCCAAGATCGCCGAGCGGACCGCAAAGCTGCGCGTGGGCGACGGCCTGCGCGGCACGGACATGGGGCCCCTGATCACGGCGGCTCACCGGGACAAGGTGGCCGGCTACATCACGGCAGGCGTTGAAGCAGGCGCCGAACTGGTGCTGGACGGGCGCAGCGTGGAGCCGGATGCGGAGGGCGACGGCTTCTTCCTGGCCCCGACGCTGTTCGACCGGGTGACGCCGGAGATGTCCATCTACACGGATGAGATCTTCGGACCGGTCCTGTCGGTGGTGCGGGTGCCGGGCTACGACGAAGGGCTGGCGCTGATCAACGGGAATCAGTACGGCAACGGCACGGCGATTTTCACCAACGACGGCGGTGCCGCCCGCCGCTTCGAGAACGAAGTGCAGGTGGGTATGGTGGGGATCAATGTGCCGATCCCGGTGCCCATGGCGTACTACTCGTTCGGCGGCTGGAAGAACTCGCTGTTCGGTGACAGCCATGCGCATGGTTCCGAGGGCGTGCACTTCTTCACCCGCGGCAAGGTTGTGACCTCGCGCTGGCTGGACCCGAGCCACGGCGGCATCAACCTCGGCTTCCCGCAGAACATCTAAAGGAGAGCGCCATGACCACCACCACAGGCACACCGTTGAGTTCGGCGGAACTGGAAGCCGGCCGCCGCGCCTATCAGCTGGACCGGCAGCATGTGTTCCATTCCTGGTCCGCCCAGGAACAGATCACCCCCATGGTTGTCACCCGGGCGGAGGGGTCCTGGGTCTGGGACGGCGAGGGCAACCGGCTGCTGGACTTCTCCTCGCAGCTGGTCAACACCAATATCGGCCACCAGCATCCCAAGGTGGTCGCGGCCATCCAGGAGCAGGCCGGTCTGCTGTGCACCGTGGCACCCCAGCATGCAAACGCCGCCCGGTCCGAGGCCGCGCGCCTGATCGCCGAGCTGACCCCCGGGGACTTGAACCGGGTCTTCTTCACGAACGGCGGCGCGGACGCCGTGGAGCACGCGGTCCGGATGGCCCGGCTCCACACCGGCCGCTACAAGGTGCTTTCCGCCTACCGCTCCTACCACGGCGGGACGGCGCTGGCGGTCAACATCACTGGCGACCCGCGGCGGGTGGCGAACGACTACGGCAACGCCGGCACGGTCCACTTCCACGCACCCTTCCTGTACCGCAGCCAGTTCCACTCCGCCGACGAGGCGCAGGAATGCCAGCGCGCGCTGGAACACCTGGAAACCACGATCCAGTTGGAGGGAGCTGCCAACATCGCCGCCATCGTGCTGGAATCGATCCCGGGCACCGCGGGCATTATGGTGCCCCCGCCCGGCTACCTCAAGGGTGTCCGCGAGCTGGCGACCAAATACGGGATCGTGTTCATCGCCGACGAGGTGATGGCCGGGTTCGGCCGTGCCGGCAAGTGGTTCGCCATCGACCACGCCGGCGTGGTGCCGGACCTGCTCACCTTCGCCAAGGGCGTGAACTCGGGCTACGTGCCGCTGGGCGGCGTGGCGATCTCCGAGGAGATCTACGCGACCTTCGCCCAACGCGCCTACCCCGGCGGGCTGACCTATTCCGGGCATCCGCTGGCCTGCGCCGCAGCGGTGGCCACGATCAACGCGATGCGGGACGAGAAGATGGTCGAGCATGCGGCGGAGCTGGGCACCACGGTGTTCGGCCCGGGGCTTGCCGAGCTGGCGGCCAAGCACCCGTCGGTCGGCGAGGTCCGCGGCGTCGGGGCCTTCTGGGCGGTGGAACTGGTGCGCGATCGGGCCACGCGCGAGCCGCTGGCGCCGTACGGTTCCTCCAGCCCGGAGATGAACGAGCTGATCGCGGCCTGCAAGTCCCGTGGGCTGCTGCCGTTCGCCAACTTCAACCGGATCCATGTGGTGCCGCCGCTGAACATCAGTGTGGAGGATGCGCGCACCGGTCTGGCCATCCTGGACGAGGTGCTGGAGCTGGCGGACACGCACGCCGCCGGCTGAGCGGGCGCGGCGGGCGCGCCGGGGCTGTGCGCGTTCGCCGCATGGCCTGCCGTGTGCGGCGAACGCGGCGGGGCTGTGCGCGTTCGCCGCGGGCCTGCGGTCCGCTCCCGACATCCTGCGGATACGTTCCGCGGCCGCTGTCTTGGTAGGTTGTTCACTTACCGCATGAAGCTACCGCAGGAGAGCCAGGAGCATGGGCATGCATTGGGATCGGTTGGATGAGCAACTGCGCCCGCAGGTGGAAGCCAGCACGGCGCAGTACGAGCGGGTTCGCCCGGCGTTGGAAACGGTCACCTCGCAGCTGCAGTCGGACATCCGCAACATCTTTCGCACCGCCGAACTCACGCCGCTGTTCGTCACGGCCCGGACCAAGAGCGTGGAGTCTTTCCGCGACAAGGCGTCGCGGATGCTCCAGCCGGCCGAACCCGGCGGCGCCCCGGCGCTGGAATTCCCCGATCCGCTGCGCGAAATCCAGGATCTGGTGGGCGTGCGGGTGATCGTCAGCCTGCCGCACCAGATCCGGCAGGCCGCAGCGTTGATCAAGCGCCAGCGCAGCGACTTCGACTGCCGTGCCGACCGGGAGAAGGATATCGGCTCGATCGAGTCAGGCACCTATGGGTACGCCAGCCGACACCTGATCCTGCGCACGCTGCAGAACAACGCGGTGAAGGCGTACCAGCAGGCCCTGGGCGAACCTGCCCGCGCCACCGGCAGCTACCTCTTCGAAGTACAAATCCGTACGATCCTTTCGCACGCCTGGTCGGAATTGGAGCACGATATCCGCTTCAAGTCCGCTGACCCGCGTGCCTGGAGCCCCTATTTCGACCGCCAGTTCACGGCCACGGCCGCCATGCTGGAAGCGGTCGAGTCGGCCTTCGCCGAACTCCACGATCGCTACGAAACCGTCACCGGCTACTGGGACGAAGAGGGCGAAGGCGCCGCGCCGCTGACCCCCCGCCGGGTCCGCGAGGTCTGGCAGACCCTGCTGCCGCACGTGGACCGCAAGTCCGACGACGACTGGGGCTGGGCGGCGGAGCTGCTGGCGGCGCACGGCCTGAAGACCACGACCGAGCTGGCGGCCCTGCTGAATCCGGAAACCATCACGGATGTCCGCGCCGCCCTGGAACACCGCTACTCCCCCGGACCGGACCGCCTGCTGGACGATCTGCTGCTGTGGCGCTTCGGCCGCCGCCACATCGAGCTCACCGCCGGCGAGGACGAGCACCGGCGCGAGTCGCTGCAGCGCCGGTTCCGGCAGCTGGAGACCTACCGCCAGGGCATGTAGGTGGCCGCCCGACAGGTCGCTTGCCCGTTCACCCGGCCGGCGCTGCGGGGCTCAGGCGGCCGGCGCTGCGGGGCTCACGCGGCCGGCGCTGTGGGGCTCACCGGGGTGAAGGCGAAGCGGTCCCGTCCAACCAGCAGCCCGATGGCCGCCTGCGCCACGGCAATCAGGCACAGCAGCGCCAGGGAGGTTTCCCAGGCCCCGGTGGCGGCGAAGAGCCCGCCGAAAATCGGCGGACCGGCGGCGGCCAGCAGGTAGCCGATCGACTGGGCCATCCCGGAGAGGGCGCCGGCTTCGCGGTGGGTGCGGGTGCGCAAGCCGAAGAGCGAGAGCGCGGTGACCAGGGAACTGCCGCAGCCGAAGCCCGCCACCAGCACCCAGAACAGCATGACCTGCGGCATCAGCATCATGCCCAGGCCGCCTGCCACCACCAGCAGGGGCGGCAGCGAGGCGGCCAGGCGCTGGGTCGGCCCGCGCAGGGCAACGGGGGTCAGCAGGCTGGATACCACGCCGATCAGCTGGAACAGCATGAGGTCCCAGCCGGAGGCCAGGTCCCCGCGGCCGTGAAAACGTTCCAGAGTGGGCAGCCACGTGATGAGAATGTAGAAGGTCATCGACTGCAACCCCATGTACACCGTCACATGCCAGGCGAGGCCGGACTTCCACACCGAACCGCGCACCAGCGCCGGGGCCGCGGCGGCGGCACGGGCCCGCTCTTCGGCCGCGGTGCCGCCGCGCAGGCGGGGAAGCCACAGCAGCACGGCCGGCACCGCCAGCACCACGAACGCCGCCAGGGCGAAGCGCCAGCCGGCCGGTCCGCCGCCCACCGGAAGGAGCGCCAGCGGCACCGCCAGGCCGGCGCCGAGGGAGGCGCAGCCGCCCAGCACCGCCGAATAGGCGCCGGTCAGCGAGGCCATCCGTTCCGGGAAGTCCCGCTTGAGCAGCGCGGGCAGCATCACGTTGCAGACGGCGATGGCCGCACCGACCAGGAAGGTGCCGATCCACAAATTCGCGACGGCGCCCGGAACCGGCCGCAGGAACGTCCCGGCCACCAGCAGCATCAGGGCCCCGAAAACCGTGCGCTCGACGCCGAACTTCTCGCTCAACCCGTGCGCCAGCGGGGACACCGAGCCGAAGGCCAGCAGCGGGATCGCGGCGAGCACGCCCAGGGCGGTGGTGCCCAGCCCGGTGTCCGCGCCGATCTGGTCCAGCAGCGGGCCCACGCTGGTCAGCACCGGGCGCAGGTTGGCTGCCACCAGCAGGATGCCGGCGATCAGCAGCCCGGCGGACAACGACTGGCTGGTCCCGCGGGTCTTCACCGCCCCACCCCTTCCGCGTTAGGCAATCTCCGGAAACCTTATGCGACGGGACAGGCAAAGGGGCACCCCCGGCACTGCTCACGCTGCGCGGAGCGTGGCCCCTCGCCGTCGTCCTGGGGATCGGCGGCCGCGGGCTATTTGGCGGCGGCGGCGTCAGCCGCGTCAGCGGCCTCGGCGAGCATGGGCAGGAAGGTATCCAGCGCCCACGGCAGGCTCAGCGGCGACGCGGCGGAAATGGACAGGGTCAGCGTATTGTCCGAGTCCGCCACCAGCGCGCCGTCCTTAATCGCCGGGATCTGGCCCAGCAGCGGGTCCTTGGTGATTTGCCGGGCGGTCTTGTCGTCCGGCACCCAGGTCACGAACACATCGGATTCCAGTTCGTTGGCCTTCTCGGCCGACCAGGGAATGAAGAACTCGTCGGAGCCGGCGGTGGCCTCGGTGACAACATCCGCCTGGACCATGCCGATGCTGGTGAGGAACTTGGGCCGGTTGTCGTTGGCGGTGTAGACGTTCACGCCGTCGCCCTTGGCCGGTTCCAGGTTGCCGTAAATAAAGCTCTTGCCAGCCAGCTGCGGGTACTCCGCGGCCTTGGCCACGATCGTCTGCTCGGTGTCGGCCACCAGATCCTCGGCAGCCGCACTGCGCCCGAGCGCCTGACCAATCAGCCGGGTGGAGTCCTGCCAGTCCGTGCCGTAGGGAGTCTCCGGGTAAGCGACGACCGGGGCAATCTTGCTGAGCGTGTCGTAGTCCTCCTGGGTCAACCCGGAGTAGGCGGCAAGGATGACGTCCGGGGCCAGCTCGGCAATCTCGTCAAAGGCGATGCCGTCCGCCTCGGAATACAGGGTGGGCGCATTCTCGCTGCCGATCGCGGCGCCCAGCTCCTCCAGCTTGGCGTCCCGCCACGGGGTGGACCCGTTCTCGTTTCCGCCCCAGTCTTCCTTGGGCATGCCGACCGGAACCACGCCCAGCGCCAGCGACACATCGGAATTAACCCAGGACACGGTGGCCACGCGTTCGGGCTGCTCCTCGATCACCGTCTCGCCGAAGGCGTGTTCCACCGTCACCGGGAACTGGTCCGACGCCGCGGCCGACGGGCCGCCCTCGGAACCTCCGCCCGCGGGACCGGTGGAACAGGCGGTCAGGGACATCAGGACGACGGCGGCGGCGGCAGCCAATCGGCGCATGCGTGAAAGGGCCAACTCGGGCCTCCTCGGATCAAGGAACGGGAAACAAAAGTAAGGGTAGCCTACGCTCACGCGGATTAAGCAACTACTTCGTTGCGTATTTCGACGCCGGAGCTCCCGGGCTGCCGGCAAAGCCGGACCGGCGCCGTCACGTACCGGGGAACCGGGCCAAAACCGTTGACAAAGGGACCCGGCCACTGTGTCATAAGTGAAACCCATTCATTTCCGGCATCCGCCGGGTCAGAGGAGCGGCCATGGCGGCGGACTGGATCTTTCACTCCGGCAGGATCTTCGATGGACGCCGCCTGCTGCCCGGAACCCCGGCCGTCGCCGTCACGGGCGGGGTAATCACCGCCATCGGAACCGACGCCGAAGCCCGCACCGCGGCGGGACCTCATGCCACCGTCGTGGACCTGCGCGGCCGACTGCTGGCGCCCGGCTTCACGGACGCCCACGTCCATGCCGTGATGGGCGGGATGGAACGGTTGGGCTGCGACCTGTCCCTGTGCGCCGGGGCCGACGAGGTGCTGGCCCGGATAGCCGCGTGCGCCTCCTCCACCGACGGCGGTTGGATCACCGGCGGCGGCTGGCACAAGGCGGATTTCCCGGGCGGCTATCCGACCCGGCAGGCGCTGGATGCGGTGGTCCCGGACCGCCCCGTCTATCTAGTCAACGCGGACCACCACAGTGCCTGGGTCAACAGCCGTGCGCTCGAGTTGGCCGGCATCGATGCCGCCACCCCCGACCCGACAGACGGCCTGCTGGAGCGCGACGCCTCCGGAAACCCGGCCGGGACCCTGCACGAAGGTGCCATGGACCTGGTCAACCGGGTCATCCCGCGGGCGACGGTCGAGGACATGCGGGCCGGCTTGCTGGAGGCCCAGCGCTACCTCCACTCGGTAGGCGTCACCGGATGGCAGGAAGCGATCCTGGGCGATTACGCCGGCTATCCGGAGGCCAGCGCCGCGTACCGGGCCTTGTTGGATGAGGGCCTGCTGACCGGCCGCGCCGCCGGAGCCCTTTGGGTGCCGCGGAGCACCAGCCTGGCCACGGTCCCCGCCTTGGTCGCGGACTTCATCGCCCGCCGGGAGCAGAACGCGGCGGCCGGTTTCCGCACCACCAGCGCCAAGATCATGGTGGACGGGGTGCCGGAGAACCGGACCGCCGCCATGTTGGAGCCGTACCTGCAGCCCTGCGCCTGTGCCGGCGCTGCGGGACACGAAGGCGCTCCCGCCCCGGGCAACGCGGCGGACGGTCCGTCGGCGGGCCGCGGGCTGACCTATCTTCCCGAGGACGTTCTGGTGGCAGTGGTGACGGCGCTGGATGCCGCCGGATTCGACCTGCATCTGCATGTGATCGGCGACCGTGCCGTGCGGGAGGGACTGGACGCTGTGGAGCGTGCCCGGCGCGCGAACGGCCCCGGCGCCGGCCGGCACCACATGGCGCATCTGCAGATCATCCACCCGGCCGACGTCACCCGTTTCGGCGAACTCGACGTCACCGCGAACCTGCAGGCGCTCTGGGCCTGCAACGATGCCCAGATGCGCGAGCTGACCGTGCCGCTGATCGGCGAGGAACGGGCCGGCTGGCAGTACCCGTTCGCCTCCCTGGCCGCCTCCGGCGCCCGGCTCGCGATGGGCTCGGACTGGCCGGTGTCCAGCCCGGATCCTTGGCAGGCCATCCACGTGGGGGTGAACCGCCGACACCCGGACGACGGCTCCGACGGGCCGCTGCTTCCGGGCGAGGCGCTGTCCCTGGAGGCCGCGCTGGCCGCCTACACCTCCGGCTCGGCGTGGCTGAACCGCCAGGACGACGCCGGCCGCATTCTTCCCGGAGCGCCGGCCGACCTGGCCGTGCTGACCCTCGACCCGTTCAGCCTGCCCCCGGAGGAACTGCACACCGTCGGCACCGATATGACCCTCGTGGCGGGCCAACCGGTCTTCGAACGGCAGGGGGCACCGGCATGAAAACGTTCTACGACCGAGCCGAAGAGCAGATCCCGGCCGCACGCCTCGACGCCGCCCTGGCCGGGGCGTCCCCGACGCCGTTCTGGCTGGATGATCCCTCGCGCCCCGCACCGCTGCCGTCCTTGCGCGGCACGGTAACGGCGGACCTGGCCGTGGTCGGCGGCGGCTACACGGGCTTGTGGACCGCGCTGCTCGCCAAGGAGCGCGACCCGGACCGCTCGGTGGTGCTCCTGGAGGGCAATCGCATCGGCTGGGCCGCGTCCGGCCGCAACGGCGGCTTCTGCGAGGCCAGCCTGACCCACGGGAGCGCGAACGGGCAAAGACACCTCCCCGGCGAAAACGAACTGCTGGACAAGCTGGGTTTGCAGAACCTGGACGAGATCGAAGAGAGCCTGGCACGGTACGGGATCGACGCCGGCTTTGAACGCACCGGCACGCTGTCCGTGGCCACCGAAGAGCACCACGTCGGCTGGCTTGCCGAGGAGGCCGCCGAGGACCCCGCGCTCGAGTTCCTCGACCAGGCCGCCGTCCAACAGCAGGTGGCCTCCCCCGCCTACCGGGCAGGGTTGCGGGACCGGCGGGGAACGGCGATGGTGCACCCCGCGAAACTCGCCTGGGGGCTGCGCGACGCCTGCCTGCGCGCCGGCGTCGAGATGTATGAACACACGCCGGCACGCTCCCTGTCCCGGCAGGCGGACTCCATCCTGCTGCGCACCGACGCCGGATCCGTGGCCGCCGGACGCGTCGCGCTGGCGACCAATGCCTTCCCGTCGCTGCTGGCGCGCACCCGGCTGCATACCGTCCCGGTGTACGACTACGCGTTGATGACGGAACCGCTGACCGGCGGGCAACGGGAATCGCTGGGCTGGTCCGAGCGGTTCGGCATCGCCGACAACGACAACCGGTTCCATTACTACCGGCTGACCACCGACGCCGACGGGCAGGACCGGATGCTGTTCGGCGGCTACGACGCCGTCTACCACTACGGCAGGTCGCTCCGGCACGGCTACGACCACCGCCCGGAAACGTACCGCCGCCTCGCCGCCCACTTCGCCGCCACCTTCCCGCAACTGGCCGACGTGCGCTTCAGCCACGCCTGGGGCGGTGCCATCGATACCTGCAGCCGCTTCTTCTCCTTCTTCGACACCGCCTACGCCGGCCGGGTGGCCTATTGCGCCGGCTTCACCGGCCTCGGCGTGGGAGCATCGCGCTTCGGCGCCAACGTGATGCTCGACCTGCTGTCGGGCCGGCCGACCGAACGGACGGAGCTGGAGCTGGTGCGGCGGAAGCCGCTGCCGTTCCCGCCCGAGCCGCTCGCCTGGCTCGGCATCAAACTCACCACCGCCGCCCTGATCCGCGCCGACCGCAACCGGGGACGACGCGGCCCCTGGTTAAAAGCCATGGACGCCGCCGGCATGGGCTTCGACTCGTAAAGGAGACAAGGATGCACCAGTACATCAACGGCGGACTTCGCGAGGGCCGCGGAGAACGCGCCACGCGCGTGAACCCGGCCACCGGCGAGGCCGCGGAGGCCATCGCCTATGCCTCCGGGGCCGACGTGGACGACGCCGTGGCGGCGGCCAAGACCGCCTTCCCGGCCTGGGCCGGCGCGACGCCCGCCGAACGTTCCGAGGCCCTGCTGAAGCTGGCGGCCGAACTGGACCGCAGGGCCGCGGAACTGGCGGCGGTGGAGACCGCGCAGACCGGCAAGAGCATCCGCCTGGCCACCGGATTCGACGTCCCCGGGACGGTCGACAACGCGGCGTTCTTCGCGGGCGCGGCCCGCCAGTTGCAGGGAGTGGCGGCCGGCGAATACGGCACCGGCGGCACCTCGATGATCCGGCGCGAGCCGATCGGCGTGGTGGGTTCCGTGGCGCCGTGGAACTACCCGCTGCAAATGGCCGCATGGAAGATCCTCCCGGCGATCGCCGCCGGCAACACCATTGTGCTCAAGCCCTCCGAGCTCACGCCGGGCACCAGCCTGATCTTCGCCGAAGCCGCCGCCGCGGCCGGAATACCGGACGGCGTGGTCAACATCGTCAACGGCACCGGCCGGGAAGCGGGCGAGACCCTGGTGACCCACCCGGATGTGGCCATGACGTCCTTCACCGGCTCCACCGCCGTCGGACGCCGCATCATGGCGCTGGCCGCGGCTCGGGGGAACCGCGTGCACCTGGAGCTGGGCGGCAAGGCACCATTCGTGGTGTTCGACGACGCGGACCTGGAAGCCGCCGCGCACGGGGCGGTGGCCGGCTGCACCATCAACGGCGGCCAGGACTGCACCGCCGCCACCCGGGCGTACATCCAGCGGCCGCTGTTCGACGCTTTCACCGCACGGGTCGCCGAGCTGATGGAACTGGTGGTGGTGGGCGACCCGACCGACGACGCCACCGACATGGGCTCCCTGATCAGCCGCGCGCACCGGGACAAGGTGGCTGGCTTCGTGGACCGGGCCCGGGACACGGGGGCGAAGATCCTGGCCGGCGGCGCCGCTCCCGGCGCCGACCTGGCGGACGGCGCCTACTACCGGCCCACGCTGGTCACCGGCATCGGGCAGGACGCGGAAATAGTCCGCGAGGAGGTCTTCGGTCCGGTGCTGACCGCGATCCCGTTCGACACCGACGGCGAGGGCCTCGCCCTCGCCAATGACACCCAGTACGGGCTGGCTGCCTCCGCGTGGACCAGCAGCCTGGCCCGTTCGCTGCGCGCATCGGCCGAGATCCAGGCCGGCTGCGTCTGGATCAACGACCACATCCCGATCGTCTCCGAAATGCCGCACGGCGGGTACAAGGCATCCGGTTTCGGCAAGGACATGTCCGCCTATTCGCTGGAGGACTACACAAACATCAAACACGTGAGCATGGGCAGCGACCCGGCCGCGCACAAAGAATGGCAGGACACGGTGTTCCGCTACCGCGGCTGACCGGCACCCGGCGGCACGTCGTTGCGGAGGCACGTCGTGCTGCCGCTGCCCGGAGGAAGCCGGAACAGAAGCGCGGGGCTCACCTTAACGCGCGCCGGAACGTCTGCACGGGAGAGAATGAAAGCGGACGAAGGAGCGCCATGACCCGCGTGCACACCCTCATCGACACCCCGCTCGGGCGGCTGACGGCCGTCGCCGAGGACGGGTCGCTGACCGCGCTCTACTTCCCGGGCCACAAGCGGCTGCCGGCTGCCGACACGTTCGGCGAGCGCACCGCCGTCGGCCGCGAAGCAGTCTTTGCAGCAGCCTCTGCGCAACTGGACGAGTACTTTGCCGGCCGGCGCAGGGAGTTCGACCTGCCCTTGGCGCCGAAGGGCGACCCCTTCAAGCAGAAGGTGTGGGCCCTGCTGCGGCACATCCCCTACGGCCAGACCCGCTCCTACGGCCAGCTCGCAGCCGCGCTGGGCGACCCGCATCTGGCCCAGGCCGTCGGCCATGCCAACGGCCAGAACCCGCTGTCCATCGTGGTGCCGTGCCACCGTGTGGTCGGAGCGGACGGATCACTGGTGGGTTATGCCGGAGGGCTGGAACGGAAACGCTTCCTGCTGGAGCTGGAAGAGCCCGCGGATCAGAAAGCGGGCAGGCTTTTCTGATGCCTACCTCACGGAATACGCCCCGCGGGCGTCTACAAGGTGTGCAGATGAAACCCTTCGAGCAACTGGTCAGCGACCACGGCCCCACCGTGCTGCGCGTCTGCCGGGTGGTGCTGGGCCCCGGGCCGGACGCCGAGGATGCCTGGTCAGAGACCTTCCTGTCCGCGCTCAGGGCCTATCCGGGGCTGCCCGCCGCCGCGAACCACGAGGCCTGGCTGGTCACCATCGCCCACCGCAAGGCCATCGACGTGGTCCGGCGGCGGGAGCGCGCTCCGGTGCCGGCAGGGTACCTGCCCGAGTCTCCGTCGACGTTGGGAATCCCCGGGAATGACGACGACGAACTGCACCAGGCCGTCGCTGCCCTGCCCCTGAGACAGCGCGAAGCCGTCGCGCTGCATTACCTGGCCGGGTTGCCGTACGCCGAAGCCGCCGCACTGACCGGCTCCACCACCGGAGCCGTCCGCCGCGCGGCCGCCGACGGCATCGCCAAGCTGCGGGCGTCCTACCGCGGCGGCCGGGAGCAGGACGCGGGAGCGGCCGCACACCACGCGAGCGAAGGAGTTCTGCGATGACCGACGCACAATCGGCGGCCCGGGCCGCCGCGCCCGGACCCGGGCTCGACGTGCTGACCCGCCTGGATCCGGCGCTGCTGGAGCGGCTGCACACCAGGCTGGAACATGAGGCCGCCGCCGAAGGCACCCTCGACCTGGCCTACGCTACCGCCGACACGCCGCTGGGGCAGCTGCTGCTGGCCGCCACGGAGGAAGGACTGGTCCGCGTGGCCTTCGAGGACGAAAACCACGATGCCGTGCTGGCCGGCCTGGCAGCCAGCGTCAGCCCCCGGATCCTGCATGCTCCGGCCCGACTTCAGGCCGCCGCCCGGCAACTGGACGAGTACTTCGCGGGCCGGCGGCGCTCCTTCGACCTCCGGCTGGACCGCCGGCTGTCCAAGGGATTCCGGGCGGAAGTGCTCAGGCACTTGCCCGAGATCCCCTACGGCCGGACCGAAAGCTACGCGCAGGTGGCCGCCGCCGTCGGAAATCCCAAGGCGGTGCGCGCGGTGGGCAGCGCCTGCGCCACCAACCCGCTGCCCGTCGTCGTGCCCTGCCACCGCGTGCTGCGCTCGGACGGCGCCTTCGGCGGCTACCTCGGCGGGCCGGAGGCCAAGGCCTACCTGCTGGGACTGGAGGCAGCGGCGTGAGCACCCTGTTCGAGGACGCTCCGGCCGGCCCGCGCGAGATCGCGCCGGGCGCGGTGCATGTGCCCGGCTGGCTGACCGTGGAACAGCAGCGGGAACTGGTCCGGGCCTGCCGGGAATTCGGCCGCGGACCGGTCCCCTACCGCGCCGCCAAGCTGCCGGGCGGCCACGAAATGAGCGTGCGGACGCTGTGCCTGGGCTGGCACTGGGCGCCGTACAAGTACACCCGCACCGCCGACGACGTGAACGGCGCGCGCGTGCTGGAGTTCCCGGACTGGCTGGCCGAGTGGGGCCGTCGGGCGCTGGCCGACGCATCGGGGGATCCGGCCGCGGCGCAAGGCTACGAGCCGGACACGGCCCTGATCAACTTCTACGACGACACAGCGAAGATGGGCATGCACCAGGACAAGGACGAACAGGCGGACTTCCCGGTGGTTTCGCTCAGCGTGGGCGACGACTGCTTGTTCCGCTTCGGCAACACCGAAACGCGGACCAAGCCGTACACGGACGTCCGGTTGCGCTCCGGCGACCTGTTCGTCTTCGGCGGACCGGCCCGGTTTGCCTACCACGGCGTGCCCAGGATCTACCCGGGCACGGCCGATCCCGCCTGCGGGCTGACCGGCGGCCGGCTGAATCTGACCATGCGGGTGACCGGCCTGGCATAAGGGTTCGCGGTCTTCCACAGCATGTGGGGGCGGGCCTGCGGGCTGCGCCGCGGTAGGAGAGAATCGAATCATGGAGACAACCGCTTCCGGCGTAGTCCTCTGCGAGGACGGCCTGGCCCGGCCCACGTGGGCCGCCACGGATCCGCTGCTGCGCGAGTACTACGACACCGAATGGGGCATGCCCGTCCGCGGCGAGCAAGGCGTCTATGAGCGCATCACGTTGGAGGCCTTCCAGGCCGGGCTCTCCTGGGCCACGATCCTGCGCAAACGTCCCGCCTTCCGGCAAGCGTTCCATGATTTCCACGTGGATACCGTCGCCGCGTTCACCGAAGACGATGTCGAGGCGCTGATGCAGGACGCCGGAATCGTGCGGAACCGGGCCAAAATCCGCGCCGCCGTCACCAACGCGAAGGCCACCATCGACCTGCGCGCAGAAGGCGGCCTGAGCGACTTCGTCTGGTCGTTCCAGCCGAAGGAGACGCCCGCGCCGCGGCACATCCAGGACGTGCCCACCACATCGCCGGAGTCCGTCGCGCTGTCCAAGGCCCTGCGCAAGCGCGGCTTTGCCTTCGTCGGCCCCACCACCATGTTCGCCCTGATGGAAGCCATCGGCATGATCGACACCCACCTGGTGGACAGCCACCGCCGCGGCTCCTCCGGCATCTGGAACTGACACCGGCTTTCACAATCACTTCACGCATCCGCCGCACCGTGGGATGCGTGCCACAATGATGTGCACCCGCTGGCCTCGGGGAACCGGACGTGCATGTTCGACCGGGAGCCGGCACCGCAGGAGTTATCCGGTAAGGAGAGCACGTTGACGATTCTTGTTGCCTACGCCCCGCGTCCCGAGGGCCGTGCGGCCCTGAGCAAGGGCATTCAAATGGCCACGCAGAACAATGAGAAGCTGGTGGTCGTCAACGCCAGTCCGGGCGGGGCGCAGAAGGACGAGTCGTTCTCGGACGCCCACGACGCGGCCTGGGTGCAGCAGGAACTGTACAATTCCGGCCTGCAGGCAGAGTTCAAGCAGTATGTCCGCGGCAAGGACGCCGTGGACGAGATCGTGGAACTGGTTGACGAGCTCTCGGTCTCGCTGCTGGTCATCGGCCTGCGCCGGCGCTCCCCGGTGGGCAAGCTGATCATGGGCAGCACCGCCCAGGAGATCCTGCTGACCGTCGACTGTCCGGTCCTGGCGGTCAAGGCCCGCTGACCCATGCAGGTCGGCCTGCCGCTGCTTCCGCCGTTCGACTCCCGGGCCGCGCTGGCTGCCCTGGCCGCCCATGCGGTACCCGGCATGGAAACCGTCGACGTGACCGCGGGCACCTGCACCCGCCTGTTCAACACCGGCACCGGGCCGGTGCCGGTCACGGCCACCCTGTCGCCCGACGCCGTCGAGTTGGACCTCGGCAGCGACTCCCCCGCCGCCGTGAGGGAGATTACGACGGCGGTGCGCGGCTGGCTCGACCTGGACCTGGAACCGGAGCGGGTGGCGGCGGCGCTGGGCACCGACCCGGTGCTCGGGCCCCTGCTCGCCGACCGCCCCGGGCTGCGGATCCTTGGGTACCCGGACGGCTTCGAAGGTGCCGTCTCCACCGTGATCGGCCAGCAGGTCTCGCTCGCCGCGGCCCGCACTTTCACGGCCCGGCTGGTCGCTGCCTTCGGCCCGCGGACCGGCACCGGCCTGGCGCTCTTCCCCACTCCGGAGGCCCTGGCCGCCGCCGGCCCCGACGCCCTCCGCGAAGCCGTCGGCCTGACCGGCGCCCGCGCCCGGACCGTCCAGGTCCTGGCCGAAGCCTGCGCGGACGGGCTGGACCTCTCTCCGGATACGGACCACGCAGACACCCGCCGCCGCCTGCTGGCGCTGCCCGGCATCGGCCCGTGGACGGTCGAATACCTCGCCATGCGGGCGCTGCACGACCGCGATGCCTATCCCGACGGCGATCTGGTGCTGCGGCGGGCCCTCGGAGTGAAAACCGCGGCCGAGGCCCGCGCGCTCGGCCGGCCCTGGTCGCCGATGCGGGCCTACGCCGTCTTCCATCTGTGGACCGCCTCGGCGTACCTGCCTTAGCAAAGCCCTGCACCGGCGGCCCGTGCAGGGGCGAAAGCGGCGATTCCTTCCGGCCGCTTCGGCTCCGGGGCGTGCACCCTCATCCCCGGGCCGTAGAGCCTGCCTGCTCAATGCGTTCCAACAGCTCCGCCGGCAAACGGACCTGCGGCGCCTTGAGGTTGGAGCGCAGGTGTTCCGGTTTCACGGTGCCGATCACCGCACTGGAGACCCCTGGATGGCTGAGCACGAAGGCCAGTGCGATCTCGCTCCCGGAGAGGCCGTCGACGTCGTTGATGAACCGGTACTTCCGGCCTTGCACAAACTTGTGCCGGTGGTTCTTCAGCGCCCGCAACAGGTACCAGACGTCGCTGGGGCCGGTGATCTTGAAGATGTCGCGCGAGTAGAGGGTCTGGGCCAGCGGTGACTTGAGCTTGACGCCCACTCCGGCTTCCTGCGCCTCGGAGATCACCGGCGCCAGGGACCGGTCCACGATGTTGTATTCCAGCATGAGGGCGTCGAAAATGCCCAGCTTCAGCGCCTTCGCTGCCCCGCCGCGACCTGTGGAGACGCCGAGCGCCCCGACCTTCCCCTGTTCCTTCAGCTTCAACACGGTGTCGATCGCGGGACCGGCCGGACGGGGGAAACCATGGAAGTGCAGCAGGGGCAGGTGGTCCAGCTGGAGCCGCCGCAGGCTGCCGTGCACGCTCCTTTCGATGGCCCGGGCCGAGTAATCCTTCACATTCCGGTTGTTGATCCAGTGGGATCCGACCTTTGTGGAGATCACCAGATTTTCGGTGCGGCCCTTGAGGAGCCGGCCCAGCCGCTCTTCGGCGTTGCCGCGGCTGTAATTCGGGCCGGTGTCGAAGGCGGTGATGCCGCCGTCGAGCGCCTGGCCGATCAGATGCGCCGCCTGCCGTTCGGGGAAAGCCTTCATGCCCCAGTACCCGCCGGCCCCAAAACTCAGTTCCGAGACGTGCAATCCCGACCGTCCGAGCGCGCGCTTTTTCACCATGTGCCTTCCTGCAATTACAAATCTAACCATTCACCAAGCTACCCGAGGCGACCCGTCGGCTGCCCCGGACCGGTCGGGCCAGGCAGGTCAGCGTACGACGCCGGCGCGGTTGCCGTAGGTGCGGAGGGCGACGGCCAGCACCGAACACAGCAGGTAACCGGCGCCCACCAGCAGCCAGCCGGTATCGAAGCTGCCGGTGGCCTCCAGCAACAGGCCCATGAGCAGCGGACCGGCGGCGAACCCGGCATACATCCCCATCGAGACAATCCCGGAGGCTGCTCCGACCCGTTCGGCCGCAACCACGCGCATCACCCCGGCGATCACCACCACGTTGGTGCCCAGCACGGTGGCCCCGTGCAGGACGACGCCCACCCAGAGCAACGCCGGGATTCCGAGCGACCCCGCGGCCAGGAAGGCCCCCGCTCCGCCGAGCGCCCCGATGCCGAGCAGGATGAGCAGCGTGGAGGCCCGCACGCCCTTGGCCATGCGCCGCCCCCACAGCACCCGGGAGGTCACCCCGACGACGCCGGAGACGCCGGCTGCCACGCCGCCCATGACAAGGCTGAAGTCCAGTTCCCGCACGGTGAACAGCGGCAGGTAGACATTGGTGGCCTGCATGCCCAGGCCGGACAGCAGTGCGTAACCGGCGAACAGCCACACCGAGAGCGGGAACCGGGCCGGCGCGCCGGCGTCCTCGGTTTGCTTCGTGCGGCCCGTGCGTCCCGGCGGGGCCGCCGCGGTGCTTGCGCCAGGTGGGGCTGGGGTATCGCCCGGCGGTGTGGCGGACGGCGCCGCGTGGGCGGGAGGCCCCTTCGCCGCCGTCGTTTCGGTGCCCCGTTCCGGGAGGTGGCGGAGGCCGTAGAGCAGCAGCCCGACGGCGACGACGGCCGCCAGGGCGGTGGCGCCTTGCCAGCCGGCCCAGAGCGCGGCGACGGGGAAGAACAAGCCCGAGAACAGCTGGCTGCCCTGGACGCCGGACTGCTTGACCCCGATCCAGCCCGGGCGCTTGGGTGCCGGAACCTGGGTCATGATGATCCGGTTCGTGGTCGGGTTGGAAATGGCCTGCGCGGGGCCGGCCAGCAGCGCGGCAATCACCAGGACCAGGTAGTGGTGGGACAGTGCGGCGACCACCAGGGCCACCGCCGTGCCGGCGAAGATCAGGATCAGCTGGGCGCGGCTGGAAATCCGGTCGCTGAGTTTGCCCAGCCACATGCTGGAGACCGCGGCGCTGGCGAAAATGGCCGTGGCCAGCAGGCCGAATTGGCCCTCGCTGATGCCCAGGTCGTCAATGACCAGCGGGCTGACGGTGCTCAGGCCGTAGTTCAGCAGCGGGCCGACGCCCATGGCGCAGGTCAGGACGAAAAGCAGTGCGCCACTGGGGTGTTTGGACATACTGCTCTCCTCGCTGCCCGGGTGGGGCTCCGTCCAGCAGGCTACTCCCCGCGCCGAACTTCCGGCGGCAGGCTTCGCAGCAGAAGGGTCTCCCGCCGTAACAATGGAGAGTTGGCTCACGTTTGGCGGCGCCGGCTGGACTCGGCCGCCCTCGTGGTGCCAGGGCGGACGCGGGAGGGCGCGGGCATGGAGGGGGCTTCCGCACAGCCGGCGGGCAGCCGCGGAGCCACCGGCGGCGACCCGGCACCAACTCAGCCGGCAGCCCGGGCCAGCGCCCTGCCTGCGGCCTGTCCGACACCTTGCTCTTGCCCGGGCCCTTCCTGCGGCCTGCCGGCCCGCCTGCTTGCCCGGAAGCCTACGTCCGGCCCTTCTGCGTGCCGGCGTGTGCCTCCACGAAGGCGCGGCGCGGGTGCTGGGTCGCGCCCATCGATGTGATGTCCCGGCCGCCGAACACCAGCGGGCTCCAGCCTGCCAGCAGGCGCCACTTATGGATCCAGGTGGGCAGCGCCAAGGCGTGGTAGCCCATGGCGGCGTACCAGGCGGGCTTGCCCTTTAGCTCGTAGCCGAAGATCTTCGCGGCGCCCCGGCCGACGCCGTAGGTCGCGACCGTGCCCAGCGATTTGTGCCGGTACTCGGCCGGCGGCCGGCCTTGCACGGCGTTGACCACGTTTTGGGCGAGCAGCTTGGCCTGGCGGACCGCATGCTGGGCGTTCGGCGGGCAGTAGGCCGGCTGCTTCTCCGCTTCCAGATCGGGTACCTGGGCACAGTCGCCGGCGGCCCATGCGCCTTGCACTACCTGGCCGGCATCGTCGATGACCTGCAGCCGGGCGTTGGCGTTCACGTGTCCCTTCGGGCCGCGCGGCACGTTTGTGTCGTCCAGCACGGGATTGGGCTTCATGCCGGCCGTCCAGATGATGAGACCGGCCGGAATGCGCTCGCCGGTACTGAGCTCGGCCACCGAATCCTCGCAGGACGGCATGGTGGTGTTCAGCCGCACATCGATGCCGCGCTGGCGCAACTGGCCCAGGGTCCACTCCGAGAGAAGCGGTCCGACCTCGGGGGCAACCCGGTCCAGCGCCTCGACCAGCACCCAGCGCAACTGCGAACGGTCCAGCTCCGGATGCGCGTCCACGGCGAGCTTGGACAGGTCGCTCAACTCGGTCAGGGCCTCGACGCCGGTATACCCTCCGCCGACCACCACGAACGTGAGTGCCCTGGCCCGTTCCTCCGGGTCGCTCGTGCCGGCGGCCAGGGCCACGTTGTCGAGCACCTTGTCACGGCAGTAAACGGCCTCTTCCACGGTCTTGAACCCGATGCCGTGCTGCTCCAGCCCAGGCGTGGGGAAGGTCCTGGTGACCGCACCGACGGCGAAGACCACATGGTCGTAGGCCACCGAAAATTGGTCGCCGCCGAGCTCGAGCAGCCGGGCGTTCTTCGCCTGGACGTCCAGTGAAACCAGCTTGCCGCGGACGATGTCCACCTTCTTCAGCGCGCTGCGGAGGTTGACCGTGACGATCCGCGGTTCGATTTCTCCGCCGCCCACCTCCGGCAGCAGCGGCTGGTACGTCATGTAGGAGTTGGGCTCAACCACCGTGATCCGTGCCGACGACGGTCCCAGCCGCTTGCGGATTCCCCAGGCAGTATAGAGGCCGACGTAGCCGCCGCCCAGGATGAGTATGTGGGGCGTCGCTGAATTGGTCATGGTCCAGGTTTCCTCCCTGTTTGTCGACAGTGATTCGGTGGTCCTGGTGCATCCTTCGCCGGCAGGTGCGGGGCCGGCCTGCGGCCAGACTAGCACCGCCCCAGACGCAGCTGAACCCTCGGTCGGGCCCCGCTTCCGGCAGGGCCGCATTCGCCGGCCCGCTCCCCCGGCGTGCCCTGCGCGCCGGGCGCACGCGGCTGCCTACAATGTGCTCAGGTGCCCCTATTCGTGGGGCTGTCGTTGGGGAGTAGGAAGCGTGGAGGCGGCTAAGCACACCGTGCGCGGGCGGTCGCTCCGCACCTACCGCCGGGCCCGCGCCACGCTCTGCGGCGTCATGGTTTTCTGGCTCTGGCTGCTGCTGGGAGCCGCGGCCTTCGTGACCGGCCTGTTTGATTCCCCCGCCAAGGTTTTCCTGGCCATGTATGCCGGCGCCGTTGCCGTGTTGGTCTCCATCCCGGTCGCCTTGCTCGCGGCCATCCTGATGGTGCTCAACCGGCCCGAGGCGGGTGGCCGGCGCCGGGCTGCCGAACGGCTTTCGGCCGCGGCACGCGCCGCCGGCCCGGCGATCTCCGCCCTGCCATGGGCGGAGGCCGCGGGTCGTGCCAAGGAGTTGGGCGGCAAGATTGCTCCCGCTTCGCGCAGGATTGGCGCTGCCGCCAAGTCCGGTACGGGGCGGCTGCGCGCCGGTGCCGGACAGTGGCGCGGCGTCGCGGGCCACCGGCCGGGGACACCGCGTGCGCCGCAGCCCGCACCTACCCGGCCGCAGCCCGCCGAACGCCCGTCCGCCGACCTGCTCGGTGCCCGAAAGCCGGTCGTCCCGCGCCGGCCGCCGATGCCCCCGCGGCGTCCCGCGGGCCCGCCGGCCGTGCGCCCGTCAGGACAGGACCTGGAGGACGTGGCCTCCTAGCACTCCACGACGTTGACGGCGAGGCCGCCGGTGGCGGTTTCCTTGTACTTGTCGCTCATGTCGCGGCCGGTCTCGCGCATCGTGATGATGACCTCGTCCAGCGACACCCGGTGCGTGCCGTCCCCCATCAGCGCCATCTTGGCCGCGTTCACGGCCTTGGCGGCACCGATGGCGTTCCGTTCGATGCACGGGATCTGCACCAGCCCGCCGATCGGATCGCAGGTGAGCCCCAGGTTGTGCTCCATCGCGATTTCGGCCGCGTTTTCCACCTGGGCCGGAGTTCCGCCGAGGATTTCGGCCAGTCCCGCGGCAGCCATCGACGAGGCTGAGCCGACTTCGCCCTGGCAGCCGACCTCGGCGCCGGAGATGGAAGCCTGCTCCTTGTAAAGGACCCCGATGGCACCGGCGGTCAACAGGAACTTCACGACCACCTGCTCCTTGTCCTCGCGGCTGGCCTGTTCCATGCCGGGTGCGTAGTGCGTGGCGTAGAACAGCACGGCGGGGATGATGCCGGCGGCCCCGTTGGTGGGCGCGGTGACCACCCGCCCGCCCGAGGCGTTCTCCTCGTTCACCGCCAGCGCCACCAGGTTGACCCATTCCTGCCAGTACTTGTGGTCCCGGTCCGGGTCTTCCTTGCGCAGCCGCTCATGCCAGGCGGGGGCCCGACGGCGGACGTTGAGTCCGCCGGGCAGCTCGCCCTCGCGGCGGATGGCCGAGTCCTTGCACTCCTCCATCACGTTGTAAATGTGCACGAGTCCGGCCTCGATCTCTTCCCGCGGGCGGGAGGCCTCCTCGTTGAGCATCATGATGTCGCTGATGGCCAGGCCGGTGCTGCGGCAGTGCTCCAGCAGCCCCGCCGCCGTGCGGAACGGATAGGGCAGCTGCTGTTTGGAGGACTCCAACTCCTCCCGGGCGGCTTCCTCCTCGCCGCCGCGGACAATGAAGCCGCCGCCCACGGAGAAGAAGGTGGCTTCGTGCAGAATCCGTGCCTCGCCGTCGTCGCTCGATTCCAGCACCTGGAACCTCATGCCGTTGGTGTGCCGGGGCAGCACGGTCAGCGGGTGCAGCACCATGTCCTGCACCCCGTAGTCCAGGGGCCGGGCGGCGGCGCCGGGCAGTTCCGCCCCCAGCCGCAGCCGGCCGGACGCGGCGATGTCTGCCAGCCGCTCCTCCACCTGGTCGGGCAGGATGTGCTCCGGTTCGAAGCCCTCCAGCCCCAGCAGCACGGCGGTGAACGTCCCGTGCCCGCGACCGGTGGCGGCGAGGGAGCCGTACAGGTCCACGCGCAGCCCGTTAACCCTGTCGAGCAGGCCGGCGTCGGCCACCTCCCGCACGAACGCGGAGGCGGCCCGCATCGGGCCGACCGTGTGCGAGCTGGAGGGACCGATGCCTACGGAGAAAAGGTCGAAAACGCCTACGGCCATGTCATCCCTTTCCTGTTTGAGTGGAGAGGTGCGGCGGCGCCGTCCCCGCGGCCGCGGGGACGGCGGCACCCTGAAAGCGGGTGAGGACTACTTCTCCCGCCGGTAGAACGGCAGCCCTACAACCTCGAACGGTTCGGGCTTGCCGCGCAGGTCGATGTCCACCCTGGTCCCGGGTTCGGCATACTCGGCGTCCACGTAGGCCAGAGCCACCGGATAGCCGAGGGTGGGGCTGGGCTGGCCGGAGGTGACCTCGCCGATGGTCCGGCCGTCTTTCAGCACCGGGTAGTGGGAGCGGCCGGCGCGCCGGCCAAGCCCCTTGAGTCCCACGAGCTTGCGGGCCGAGCCCTTCTCCTTCTGCGCCTCGAGGGCGCCGCGGCCCACGAAGTCGCCGTCCTTCTTCAGCGCCACCACGCCGCCCAGGCCGGCGTCGAACGGGCTGGTCTCGAGGGTGAGCTCGTTGCCGTACAGCGGCATGCCCGCCTCCAGCCGAAGCGAGTCGCGGCAGGCCAGCCCGGCCGGCAGCAGGTCGGCGCCCCGCCCGGCTTCCAGCAGGGCGTTCCAGAGCGCGGCCGCGTTGGTATTCGGGACGTAGATCTCGAAGCCGTCCTCGCCGGTGTACCCGGTCCGGGCCAGCAGCAGCTTCAGCGGCGCCCCGGACACCGTGAAGTCCACCTCGTCGGCGGCGTAGTACTTCATGTCCCGCACCGTGCCATGCTGGTTGGCGGGCACCAGCTGGAGCAGGATTTCCACGGACTTCGGTCCCTGCACTGCCACCAGCGAGGTCTCGGCCGTGGCGTCCTCCACCGTGGCGTCGAAACCTTCGACCCGTGCGGCGAGTTCCGCGGCAACCGTCGGGGCGTTGCCGGCATTGGGCACCACCAGGTAACGGTCCCCGTGCTGGTCGGCGGGACGCCGGTAGATGATCAGGTCATCGATGATGCCGCCGTCGGCGTTGCAGATCAGCGAATACTTGGCCCGGCCCTCGGTGACGGCGGAGAGCTTGCCGACGAGTGCGTAGTCCAGGAACTTCCCGGCCTCCGGGCCGGTGACCCAGACTTCGCCCATGTGGGAGAGGTCGAACAGGCCGGCGCTGTTGCGCACGGCGCGGTGCTCGGCCAGTTCGCTGCTGTACTTCAGCGGCATCATCCAGCCGCCGAAGTCGGTGAAGGAGGCACCCAGCCGCTCGTGTTCCTCGTAGAGCGCGGTGTGGCGGGGCATGGTGGTGGTCTCGGTAGTCATGCGGTGCTGACCTCTCTAGTTCTCGAAGGCTTCGGGCGGCGGGCAGCTGCAGATCAGGTTGCGGTCGCCGCCGGCGCCGTCGATCCGTCCCACCGGGGCGAAGTATTTGTCCACTTGCAGGCCCGGTACCGGGAAGGCGGCCTGCTCCCGGGTGTACGGCCGGTCCCAGTCGGAGCTGACCACGGCGGCGGCGGTGTGCGGGGCCAGGCGCAGCGGGCTGGCGTCGAGCGGGAAGTCGCCGGCGATCACCTGGTCGATTTCGCCCTTGATCGCGATCATCGCGTCGATAAACCGCTCAATCTCCGTCAGGTCCTCGGACTCGGTCGGCTCCACCATCAGGGTGCCGGCCACGGGGAAGGACAGGGTGGGCGCGTGGAAGCCGTAGTCGATCAGGCGCTTGGCCACGTCCTCGGCGGTCACCCCCGACTTGGCGGTGAGTTCGCGCAGGTCCAGGATGCACTCGTGCGCGACCAGCCCGTCGTTGCCGGTGTAGAGCACCGGGAAGTGCTCGTTCAGCCGGGCGGCGACGTAGTTCGCGGCCAGCAGGGCGCTCTTCGTTGCCTCGGTCAGGCCCTCGGCCCCCATCATGGCCACGTAGGCCCAGGAGATCGGCAGCACGCCGGCCGAGCCGTACTCGCTGGCCGAGACGGGCACGCCCTTGCCTTCGTGTTCGGCCAGCGCGGCGTTGCCCGGCAGGAACGGCACCAGGTGTTCGGCCACCGCTACCGGCCCGACGCCGGGGCCGCCGCCCCCGTGCGGGATGCAGAAGGTCTTGTGCAGGTTCAGGTGGGAGACGTCGCCGCCGAACTTGCCCGGCTGCGCGAGTCCTACCAGCGCGTTGAGGTTGGCCCCGTCGATGTACACCTGCCCGCCGGCGGCATGGACCGCCTCGCAGACGTCGCGCACGTCGGCGTCGTACACGCCGTGCGTTGACGGATAGGTGATCATGATGGCCGAAAGCGAGTCGGCGTTCTGGTCGATCTTCGCGCGCAGGTCGGCGTGGTCGATGGTGCCGTCCGGTGCCGTGGCGACCACGACAACCTTCATGCCGGCCAGCACGGCCGAGGCGGCGTTGGTGCCGTGCGCGGAGGCGGGGATCAGGCAGACGTCGCGCTGGTCGTCGCCGTTGGCCAAGTGGTAGCGGCGGATGGCGAGCAGGCCGGCGTATTCGCCCTGCGAACCGGCGTTGGGCTGGATGGAGACGCCGGCGTAGCCGGTGATCGCCGCGAGTCGTTCCTCCAGATCGGTGATCAGCTCGCGCCAGCCGGCGGTCTGGCTGGCCGGGGCGAACGGGTGGATGGACGCGAATTCCGGCCAGGTCATCGCCTCCATTTCCGCCGTCGCATTCAGCTTCATGGTGCACGAGCCCAGCGGGATCATGGTCCGGTCCAGGGCCAGGTCTCGGTCAGACAGCCGGCGCAGGTAGCGCAGCATCTGGGTCTCGGAGCGATGGCTGTGGAACACCGGATGGTCCAGGTAGGAGGAGCTGCGCAGCAGCTCCTCCGGCAGCTCGAAGCCGGCGTTCCCGGCCGTTTCGGCGGTCTTGCCGGCGGCGTCCTCCACGCCGAAGGCCTCCGCGACCAGGGCGAGGTGCTCCGCCGTCGTCGTTTCATCGGCGGAAATGCCGACGTGGTCGGCGTCGATGCGGCGCAGGTTCACGCCCTTGGCCTCGGCGGCGGCGGCGATCTCGGCGGCCTTGCCCGGAGCCTTCACCGTGAGGGTGTCGAAGAACCGGTCTGCCGCCAGCGCATACCCGGCGCCGGTGAGCACGCCTGCCAGCGTGCGGGCGGCCTCATTGGCGTGCTGCGCGATCGCCTTCAGGCCCTCGGGGCCGTGGTAGACGGCGTACATGCTGGCCACGACGGCCAGCAGTGCCTGCGCGGTGCAGATGTTGGAGGTGGCCTTCTCGCGGCGGATGTGCTGCTCGCGGGTCTGCAGCGCCAGGCGGTAGGCGGGGCGGCCGGCGTCGTCCTTCGAGACCCCCACCAGGCGGCCGGGCAAGGAACGCTCCAGCCCCTTGCGGACGGCCATGTAGGCGGCGTGCGGGCCGCCGAAGAAGAGCGGCACGCCAAAACGCTGGGTGTTGCCGACGGCGATGTCCGCGCCCTGCTCGCCCGGCGGCGTGATCAGGGTCAGCGCCAGCAGGTCGGCGGCCACGGTGACCAAGGCGCCGCGCTCCTTGGCCTGCGCGATGACCGGAGCCTGGTCAAACACCCGGCCGGAGGCTCCCGGCTGCTGCAGCACGATGCCCGAGATGTCGCCGTCCGGCAGGCCGGCGGAGAGGTCGGCAACCTCTACGTCAAAGTCCAGCGCCTCGGCCCGGCCCTTGACGACGGCGATGGTCTGCGGCAGCAGGTCCGCGTCCAGCACGGTCTTGCCGGCGGACTTGGACTTGTTGGACCGGCGCATCAACAGCACGGCTTCGGCCACTGCGGTGGCTTCGTCCAGCAGGGAGGCGTTGGCGATCGGCAGCGCGGTGAGGTCCTGGACCATGGTCTGGAAGTTCAGCAGCGCCTCCAGCCGGCCCTGCGAAATTTCCGGCTGGTACGGGGTGTAGGCGGTGTACCAGGCCGGGTCTTCCACCACGTTGCGGCGGATCACCGGCGGCGTGATGGTGTCGTAGTAGCCCTGGCCGATCATCTGCACGGCCGTCACGTTCTTCGCGGCGAGGGCGCGCAGGTCCCCCAGGACCTGGGACTCGCTGCGGGCGGCGGGCAGCGCCAGCGGTTCCTGCTGGCGGATGTCGGCGGGCACGGCCGCGTCCACCAGCTCGTCGATGCTGCCGTAGCCCAACTGCTTGAGCATGGTTTCCGCGTCGTTCCGGCGCGGACCGATGTGTCGGTCGGTGAAGGAGGCGCTGCCGGGCCGGGTAGCGCTGGTGGACTTAGCCGTCATGTGAGGAACTCCAGTTATCCCCGGCTGGGCTGACCATGCCGGTAGTGAAGGGTTCCTCCCCACTCTGTGACTGAACCTGAGAGATTCCGCAGGCTGTGGCCCAAGGGGCCGCCTCCTGCTTGCACCGTCGGTGAGCCGGTCCTGAACGGTCCGGCTGCTTTCCAGAGTTGCCTCTTCGCGGCGGTACAGGGGCCTGAGAGATTCCTGGGGAGGTATTGCTCCTACGGCGCCTGCTGACTGGTACCCAGCAGGACTCTCCCGCCGCATGTCGAAGGCTGTATGCAGTTGTACTGACTCCTTGAATGGTAGTCCAGCGGCTGGCGCGCAACAAGGCGGCGACGCCCGACGGCGCGGCTTGCGGCCGCCGCGGGGGCGCCGGAACCCGCGTGGCCGCCGCTAGGCATCGGTGCGCGAGAGCATGCCCTTCACGTAGGCGGCCTGTCCGACGTGCTCCAGGCAGTCGTCCAGGACGCTGACCAGCCGCACCCCCAGGCTGACGTGCGGGTCCCACCGGGTGTCCACGATCCGGTCCAGGTCATCCTCGCTCAGTCCGGCCAGATACTCCAGGGTGCCGGCATGGACGTCGTCGTAGTAGCCGCGCAGCAGGTCGGCCGATTCGACCCGGACGGCCGCCACCTGCTGCGACGTGTGGCCGTAGCCATGGTCCTTCCGGGGCAGCGGCAGGTCGAACCGCTCCGCCCAGCCGGTCAGCCAGTACTGGTCCGTGCCGGCGACATCGGCAATATGGTCGTCCTGGATGCGCGTCAGATGCCAGATAAGCCAGGCAATCGAGTTGCTGTCACCGCCGGGCCGGGCGGCCAGTTGTCCGGCGTCCAGCCCGTCCAGCACGGAGTGGACGCGCTCCTGGATCCTGCCGTAGGCATCTGCGAGCAGGTCGTTGAACTTCATGGCGCCTCCCGCCGGTCGACTGTGGCGCCAGCTTACCGGCCGGGGCCACGGCGAGGAATGCGTGCCTGCCCGCAGGCGCGGGGACGCTCACGCAGCCGCGCATCCGTCGCCCGGACCGCCTGCCTCAGCGGTCAACTGTAATCGGCCGTGATGGTTCGATCCCGGCCATTGAGCCGCATTGTCCCTCCGTAGGGCACGATCCATTGCGGACGGGTATGGCCGAACGGGACTCCGATGCAGACGACGGCCGGGTCGTTGTAGCGCTTTATCTCGGCGAGGACTGCATCGCGTTGCGCGGCGCGGAGCCGGGCACGCTCCTCCGCTGGCGGGACGGTACCGTGACTGCTCACCGGAGGCCGGGCGACGAGCACTCCTTCCACCGCCGAGAGGACGCCCCGTTCCCCAATGCCCGGACCCATCTCTTGACCCACGCTGCCGGAGGCAACTCCTCACTGGTTTCAACAATCAGGATCGACCCCTCGAGGGCTCCCAGGGGCGGCAGCCGATCGGCCATGGCCAGCTGATCGATGACTTCCAGGCACCCGCCCCAGGTGCGGCCGGTCGCTTCCCGCTCGGGCCCCGCCCACGTCCACGGCTGCGTGGGTTCCCGTTCACCGAAGTTGACAAGGGCTTGTGGCGTCAGCCAGTCCGGCCCGAAGTCCTCGGACTCGCCTGGGTCAACAATCTCCAGCTCACCGCCCTTAAAGAGCGCTGCCTTCAGCGACGCGAGGTGCTGGTCGTCAATGTGCGGCCCGGCTCCGAGGTGCACCTGGGTCGAGCCCCCGTAGTAGCCTGCTATCCCGACCGACCACAGCCAGTTCAAGAGGTTCGTGTTGTCGCTGTAGCCCATGAAGATCTTGGGGTTCGCGGCGGCGAGACCGGCGTCCAGATGGGGAATGAGGGCTACCTGGTCGTCGCCGCCGATGGTCGCGAGGATGGCCCGGATGGCCGGGTCGGACAAAGCGGCGTGCAGATCCGCGGCGCGTTCCGCGGCGGAAGCGCCAAGCTTCCGGGTCGTCGGGTATTCCACAGGGACCAGTCCCGTTTCGGCGCTGAGTCGACGCATCGCCTGCTCGTGGACATCCGGCGCGAACCCGGGGGCAGCAAAGGACGGGGAGAGAATCGCGACCCGGTCACCGGGCTCAAGCTTGGGCGGGGACACAAGGGCATGGCTCGGCATTTCCCCATCCAACCACGCGCTGTGCCTCAGCGGCCGCTATCCATCCCGGGCCGAATCCTCCAGATAGCGGGGCCGGCCCACGATGACCAGGCCCACCGCCAGGATGAGCAAGGCACCGCCCAGCAGGCCGAAGGAAGCACCCCAGCCGCCGCTGGCCTCGCGCAGCAGCCCGAACATCAGCGGGCCGGCGCAGGCGACCGTGTAGCCGATGCCTTGCGCGAACCCGGAGAGCAGCCCCGCGCCGGCCGTGGTGCGGGTCCTGAGGTTCACCAGCAGCAGGCCCAGCGCAAAGGTGCCCTGGCCGAGCCCCGCCAGGGTGATCCACAACCAGGTGCCGAACGAGGGTGACAGCAGCAGCCCGGCGTATCCGGCCGTGTAAAAGCCGATGAACAGCAGGCCCAGGCCCAGGGGATTGCGCAGCCGCCCCGCGATCAGCGGCACCAACAGACTGGTGGGCAGGCCCAGGATGGCGTAGTAGGCCAGCATGGTGCCCGCCGTCGGGGGCAGCATCCCGCTGTCCACCAGCAACGGCGGCAACCACGTGAACATGGCAAACGTGTTCGACAAGGTCCCGGCGAACACCAGGGCCAGGCCCCAGGCGACCGACGAGCGCCAGACGCGGACCGACGTCGTCCCGACGGAACCGGCCTCAGCTCCCGCTGCGGGCTCCGAGGCTTCCGCAACGGGCGGCCCGTCGGCTCCTGCGGGGCCGGCCGCAGGGCCGGGGACGGTCACCGCCCCGGGGCCGGCAGCGCCGGGGCCGGCCCCCGTACCGAGACTCACGGCAGGCCCGGAACCGGCCGGCTGCCGGGCGCTGCCCTCATCGGGCGGGAGGATGTCCAAGCCGCCGGGCCGGTAGGGCTGCAGCACCAGGCGCGCGGTGCGGCGGCGCCAATGTTCCGTCCACGCGGTCATCAGCCACGGCACGAGGGCGGCCGCGCTCACGGCCGCCCACACTCCGATCGAGAACCGCCAGCCGGCAGCCTGCTCAAGCGGCACGGCAAGCAGCGGGCTGAGCGCCGTACTGGCCGCCAGCAAGGTCACGTAAAGCGCGGTGATGAGGCCGATCCGGTCCGGGAAATAGCGCTTCACCAGCGGCGGCAGCAAAATGTTGCCGATCCCGTAGCCAACCATGGTGAGGCCGGACAGGACCAGGAACGCCGGCACGTCGGAGGCCAGCGCACGGCCCAGTTGGCCGACGGCGGCCATGCCCAGTGCCACGAGCAGCAGTGCTTCCATGCCGATCCGGCGCATCAGCAACGGAACTGCGAACCCGGCAGCGGCGAAGGCGGCGGTCGGCAGCATGCCCAGCACACCGGCGGAGGCCGTGCCGAACGGCAGATCCGCGGCAATATCCGCCAGCACCGGCGACACGCCGGAGACGGCCAGCCGCAGGCTGAGCGCCAGCAGCAGGACGCCGACGAGCACGGTCAGCCGGCCGGCAAACGGGGCAGGCCGCCGCGGGGCGGGGCTGGCACCCTGAGGCGGTGGGGAATCCGGGCTCGGTGGGGCGTCGGCGGTCAGTTGTGCGGGCGAGGGCAAGCGTGGTCCATGGGTCGAAAGGCCGGGCGGGCGGCCGGGATCAAAACCGGCCGGGAATCACTTTATCCCGTCGCGGCCCGGCTGCCCGGCAGGCGGGCTAGGAACCCTCCTGGCCCAGCCCTTCGGCGAGGATCCAGAATGTCTGGCGCAGCCGCTCCACCGCCGCCTCATGCTGGCCCCGCTGGAGGTACTGCACGGTCTCGCGCCAGCCGTCGGCCCAGAGAGGATAGGCGAGGGCGTGTTGGAACAAGTGCAACCGGGCCAGCGAACGGTCGAGGACGTGCATGTTCACGGCCCTCAGTTCCTGGTGATCCGCCGCCCCCAGGATGACGGTTACCAGGCTGCCGGCGGCGCGGTAGGCGCCCAGGATGTCCTCCCGGTCGGTCGCCGCCCGCAGGTCGTCCGCCATCGTGGCCATGGTGTCGATCTCCTGAGGCGACAGCCGCGGGGCTGCCCGCTCGAACAGCGCTACCAGCACCACGCCCATCACATCCAGGAGTTGGATGGCCTGCTGGGGACCGGGATTGGCGATCCGGTGTTCGTGCCCGGTGGCCTCGATCAGGCCTTCTTGCGTGAGATCGCCGACGGCGTCGCGCACCAAGGCTTCCTCCGTACCGATGCGGCCAGCGAGCCCGGCAACGGTCACTCTGGAGCCCGGCTCCAAACCGCCCGCCAGGATGTCCTCCCGCAGCCTGCGGACCGCTTCGTCGCGGTCCGCACCCCCGGGACCGCTGCCCCTCATCATGACCCCCCTGCCGCGTATGACCGACGTCACATACGAGTAATGTACGCGAAAAGGTAGATCGGGGTCACTGGTGCTGGCTACTCTGATGGGACCTGCGGCACAGCGTCGTGCGGCAGGTTCTAAACGTGCAGTCAGGACGTGCGCAGAATGAACGCCACCTATACCGCCACCGCAACCGCCAACAGCAAGAACCACCAAGACTGGGGGCGGGCGATGGCGGCCGCGTTGGTCGATCTGGTCCAGCAAAGCGAAAGCGGCCCTTCCGGGCCCCGGGAGCTCTACGGCGACGAGCTGCGCTTGGTGATCGAAGAGACGACGGACGGGGTCCTGATCCACCTGTCCTGGACACCCGGCGGGCGGGACGCCTCCGGCACCGTCGCCTGAATCCATTCGTCCGGTGTCCGGCCGGCCGGTGTCCAGCCTGCCGGTGTCCGGCCTGCCGAAGATTGTTCCCGCGCAGCCGATGCTGCCAAGATGATTCCATGGTCTACCGCCAGCCGTACCTGCACGATCTCACGGGAGTATTTGCGGCCCCCGTCCAAGCCTGGAGCGAGCCCCACGGGCAGATCCGGGGTACCGGGGCCCAAGGTGTCTACTGCGGGGACGACCGGGTGCTGGCCCGGTGCCTGCTGGCGGTGAACGGGCAGGAACCGGAGTGGATCTCCACCCAGTCGCGCTCGGCCGGGCGCGCCGACTTCTTCTCCTTCATCCGGACCGCCGAGGACGGGGCCGATCCGCTGGTCACCCTGAACCGCTCGCGGGCGGCAGAAGGCGGCCGGCTGGCCGAGGCGCTGACGTTCACGTCGGCCCTGGAGGACGAGTTGGAACTCCAGGTCCGCGTCGACCTGGTGGCCGATGCCATTCCCCTGGAGCAGGTGCGGGCCGGGGCCGCGGGCGAGGCCGGCTCGGTGGCCCCCGGCGGCGCCGTCTGGAGCTGGCGGGACAAGACACGCGCCGCGCTGACGGCCGAAGGCGCCCGGGTCGGTTTCGACGGCAGCTTGGTCCGGCTGGAGTGGACGGAACTGCTCAAGCCGGGCGCCGTCCTCGTCCTGTCCTGGAGCCTGGAGCTTGACGACGCCGAGGCTCCCCTGACCGGCGCGGCCGCGCCCCCGTTGCGCACGCCGTCGCTGGCCGGGGATCCCCGGCTCCAACGACTGATGAGCCGCTCCATGACCGACCTTAACAGCCTGCGGATGGCCGGGCGCCAAGCCCCCGGCGACGTCTTCCTGGCCGCGGGGGCCCCATGGTTCCTGACGCTGTACGGCCGGGAGGCGCTGGTTGCCGCCAGGCTGCTGCTGCCGGTCGACGCCGCGGTAGCGGAAGGGACGCTGCGGGCGGTGGCAGCTTGGCAGGGCACGGCCGAGTCGGCGGAATCGGGCGAACAGCCCGGCCTGATGGTCCAGGAGGTGCGGCAGCGCCGCCTGTCGATGCCCGCGGACGCCGTGGTCCGGCAACTGCCCCCGGTCCTGTACGGGTCGCCCGACGCCACGCTGCTGTGGATCGTGCTGCTGCACGACGCCTGGCACTCGGGGATGCCGGAGGATGCCGTCCGGGACCTGCTGCCCCATTTGGAGGCCGCGCTGGACTGGCTGCGCATCGACGGCGACCCCGACGGCGACGGCTTCCTGGAAACGCCGGTTCCCGCCCTGCAGGGTCCGGGACACCAGGGGTCCGGCGACACGCGGGCCGCCTACCACTATCTGGACGGCAGGCCGGCCACCGGAACGGTCGCCTCGGCCGAACTCCAGGCCTACGCCTACGAGGCGGCCCGTGCCGCGGCCGTGCTGCTCGACTACTTCGGCGAAATGAACACCGGCGCCGAGTGGCGCGACTACGCGTCGCGGCTGGCGGAGAACTTCCGCAGCCGGTTCTGGTGCGCGGACGACGCCGGCCCGTACCCGGCGATGGCACTCGACGAACGGAAGCAGCGGGTGGACGGGGTCGGGTCCGGCATGGGACACCTGCTGGGCACGGGGCTGCTGAACACCGAGGAGACCAGGACGGTGGCCGCGCGGCTGATGGACCGGACCTTGTTCTCCGGCTACGGCGTCCGCACCCTGTCGACGGCGAACCCCGGGTTCTGGCCCACCCGCCGCCGCTCGGGGGCGGTCTGGACGCAGGAGACCGCGTGGATTGTGATGGGGCTGCTGCGCACCGGCTTCCAGGAACAGGCCGCACAGCTGGCGGCAGGACTGCTCGACGCGGCCGAGGGATTCGGCTACCGGTTGCCGGAACTCTTCAGCGGGCAGGCCGCGGTGGAGGTCCGGCCGGCGCTGCCGTATCCGTCCGCCTGCCGGCCGCACGCCGGGGCAGCCGCCGCCGCGGTGCCCGTGGCGCTGGCACTGGGCGGATTCAGCGCCTCGGCCGTCTAGCCGCCCGGCTGCCCGCTGGCCCGTTGGCCCGCTGGCCCGCCGAAGGACCTTAGCCGCGCGGCACGTCGGGGCCCGTGGGCCAGCGCAGCAGCGCCGCTATGCTTTTGCCTCCCGGCAGGGCTCCTTCGGGGACCATGGTCACCCGCGCGTCGGTCAGCGCCGCTGCCCGGACCAGCGCCGCAGGGGCAGGCACCTTGGCCAGCAGGTCACCATTGACGGCTTGCTCCCCCGCCGTAGCGATCCACGGTTCGGCCGTCAGGGCATGCACGTTGTGATCGGCGAGGGCGTCGTCGTTCATGAGCAGCGTGCCGACCTGCGCCTGCTGCAGGGCCCGGACGCACTCGCCCAGGCCCGCCGTCCACTCCGGATGGGCCTGCCCGGTTTGGTTGGCCAAGCGGTCGAGGATGGCTTTGCGCTGTTCCGTCCACACATGGGCCACCCGGGCGGCTATTTCGGCACGGAGCGCGTCCTTGTCCGCGCCGCCTGTACGGGTGTGCGACTCGATGGTGACTTCGATCGCCCGGCTGGCTTCGGAAAGCTGGTCGACCACCAGTTCCCGGGCCCGTATGTCGCCGGCCACAATCAGCAGCCGCGCCTTGCTGGCCTGCACCACGCGGTCGATCTCGGCGGCGATTTCATCGGCATTCTTGCGCCAGATTTCCTCGGTGCGGTGCTGATAGCGGCCCTGGGACCAGCCGCCGCCGGGAACCTTGGTCAGGTTCTCCCGCTCGCCCTCCACCGTCCTTGTTTCCACCACGCCGTTCCGGCGAGCGTACTGCAGGTGGACCTCGCCGCCGTCCCGGCCCACTTCGGCCACCACGTACGGGAAGTCGTCGCCGCGGGCCTTTAACAGGGGCACCAGGTCCGGAATCGGGCCGGTGTGAACCACCTCCGGGCCGGACATTTCGCCCGGGAGCACCTCGTTGATTTCGGCCTCACCGCCGCGCACCAGGACGAAGCGGGAGACCGGGGACGGAACGCCGGTGGCCGGCGAAACGGCGTCGATCACGGCCTCGATGTCCGCTTTCGCGGCGCCCTGCTTCCCGAGCGATTCCCGCAGCCTGTCCGGCAGCACATCGCCTGCCCGCAGGGAGTCCACGGTCCCCGTGCTGGCGTCCACGTAGACCGTGATCCAGGGTCCCGGCTTCTTGTACAGCTCGGCGTACCTTTTGTTGGCTGCGTGGGTCGTGTTGACCTGCTCGGTCATGGTGATCACCTTCCCTGCTATTGGAACTGCGGGTTTTCTTGATCAGTAGACTCACGGTAGCACCGGACGTTTTGCCCTTGAAGGGGGGCCGGTCCTGTCCCGACCGGCCCGGCGAATCAGTGCGCCGGGCCGGTCAGCCGACGTTTGTCCGACCGGCCCGGGCGGACTTAGCTCCGCTGGTATTCCGCGTGTTGGCGGTGGGCCTCGGCCACTTGTTCGCGGATGATGTCCACGTCCTTGGCCTTGTTGCGGTACTTCGGATCCATTTGCACGATCTGGCGCTCTTCTTCCACCAGCAGCCGGTAAATGCGTTCACGTTCTGCCGGGTCAGCGGTGTAGGAGAGATCCATGTAGTTGACCGCGTGCCGGCGTGCGTTGTTGATGGCGTTCTGTGCCTTGCCGGCCTTGCTGAGCAGCGAGGCGACGACGGTGACCACCAGGATGCCGATGATGACGGTGAGCGAAAGTCCGGTGGTGATCTCGACCACGGGAACCGGGTTGCCGTCATTGACGAAGGGCAGGTTGTTCTCGTGCAGTGCGTGCAGGATCAGCTTCACGCCGATGAAGGCCAGGATTGCTGCGAGGCCGTAGGACAGGTAGATCAGCCGGTCCAGCAGGCCGTCGATCAGGAAGTACAGCTGGCGCAGGCCCATCAGCGAGAATGCGGTGGCGGTGAAGACGATGAAGACGTTTTGCGTCAGGCCGAAGATCGCGGGAATGGAGTCGAGCGCGAACAGGATGTCCGTGCCGCCGATGGCCACCATGACCAGCAGCATCGGCGTCATCGCCTTCTTGCCGTCCTTGACGGTGAACAGCTTGTCGCCGTCGTAGTAATCCGTGGTGTGGAAGAAGCGCTTGGCCAGCCGGATGATGAAGTTGTCCGCCTCGCCGCCGTCGTGTCCGGGCTTGAGCAGGTTGCCCGCCGTGATGATCAGGATCAGGCCGAAGGCGTAGAACACCCAGGCGAACGTGTTGATCAGCGCCGCGCCCAGGAAGATGAACCCGGTGCGGGCGATCAGCGAGAACACAATGCCGAACAGCAACACCTTCTGCTGGTCTTCGCGCGGCACCTTGAAACTGGCGATGATGATGAGGAAGACAAACAGGTTGTCCACCGAGAGCGCCTTCTCGGTGATGTAGCCGGCGAAGTACTCGGAGCCCATGTCCACGCCGCCGTAAATCAGCACCAGGATCCCGAAGACGATGGCGATGCCCACGTACAAGGCGGACCAGATGGCCGCTTCCTTCAGCGAGGGCACGTGCGCCTTGCGGATGTGGAAGAAATAGTCGAAGGCGAGCAACGCGAGGATCACGGCGATCGTGATGCCCCAAATCAGGGGAGAAACGCTCATGGGTTTCCTTCCGTAAGCGGGTAGCGGTGAGCCCGCAAGTCTCTCCTCCGGCACGGCCGGCCACTGCAACCGGCCGGGCGTCGGCGCCCTACGTGTTGACGGCTGCAGCGCATCTGGATACTCCCTTACGCAACTGCCAGTCTAACGACGACGACGCTGCACGGCTAACCGGGCGCGGGCGAATCCGGGGCGGCCGGGACGGGAACGCCCCGCCGGAGGGGGTTGGACTCCTGCGGCCTATGCACCGCATTTCGGCTGTGACAGGCTGGGGGCCCGGGCCGCCGCCGTGATTGACCGGCGGCCGACAGCGCCGAAAGGAGCACCGCCATGTCCTACTACCTGGAGTACACCATTCCGGCCGCGCCGGACGGGGAAAGCTTCGAGTTCCCGGTCAGCGACGAGCACCGCGGCTATACGGTCCCGCTCAGCGAAACCGATGCGGAAATCGTCCGCACCGACCAGTTGCCTGCCCGCAGCGAGGTGTTCGGGGCCTCGCTGGCCGAGGCCAAGGAAGCGGCGGAGTCCATCCTGTCCAACAGCAAGGCGGACGCGGCGCAGCTCTACGACGATCCCGACGACTCGATGCAGCCCGGGGCGGGCACGCTGGTCGCCAGCTACACTGTCGGCGGCGGTTGGCAGGAAGCGGGATAGGTTGCGCCGGGGCTAATCCCGCAGCACCACGTCCGCGGCTTCCGTGGAGCGATCGGTGACCGTGGTGGGCGATTCCAGGTGGACGGCGCCGGATGGCAGGATGCCGGCACCGCCGTAGCGTTCCATGACCCTCAGCTGCGCCACCACGTCTTCCCCGGCGTGGGCCGGCGGCAGTTCCTGCCAGAATCCGAACCCGCCGCACTCCAGCAGCGCGCTCCGACGGTACAGCACGCAGCCGCCGGCCCACGCGATCTTGTACAGCCGCCAGCCGCCGTTCGGAATGCCCAACCCGGCGGCGATATGCGTCAGGTTTGCCGCGTTATGCAGCTGCCAGCGGCCGAACCGGTGGTCCTCGCGGCGGATGCGCTCGGGCCGCACCGGGCCGTCCCACAGTTCGAAGGGTTCCTGCTCCCCCGGCCGCACGTCGTCCAGGTAGGACATGCCCTGCACCGCTGCACCGATAAATCCGCAGCCCGCCTCCCGAATGGCCGCCGTCATCCGGACCAGCATGCCCGGTTCCAGCCACACGTCGTTGTCCAGGAACAGCACGAGTTCAGCCGTGGCAAGCCGGAGCAGGAAGTCGCGCTGCTCGGCCAGCCCGCGCCGGGGCAGATTCCGCTCCAGCCGGACCGGGCGCCCCTGGGCTTCCAGCACCCGGATCATCGCCCCGGCGGCTGGGTGCTCCCAGGCGGGGGCGCCGTCGGTCTGGTCGCTGACGATGACCGAGAACTCCGGGCCGTCCTGCGCCGCCAACCCGGCGAGCGTCACCGCCAGCTCCGCTTCCCGGCCATAGCTGGGCACCAACACGTCCAGCTCCGGCCCTGTTTCCGGTGCAGCCAGGGCCCAGCTGGCCGAACTCCTGCGGCTCACGCCGAATCAAGTCCCGAGGCCGGATTCGCTCCCGCGGCCGGCGCGGGACCTGTTTCCGCCGGGGGCGCCGAGCCGCGGATCCGGCGGACCACCGCCGTGGTGGAGTGGTCGGACACATAGTCCAGGATGCAGACCTCGCCTCCGCAGGCTTCCACCACCGCCGTTTCCTCGAGCATCTCCGGAGAGTAGTCCCCGCCCTTGGCGTAGATGTCGGGCCGGATCGCTTCGATCAGCGGGATGGGCGTGTCCGTGTCGAACACGGTCACGTAGTCCACACAGCTGAGCGCGGCGATGATGCCGGCCCGGTCGGCGGCCGGGTTGATCGGCCGGTCCGGCCCCTTCAGCCGCCGGGCAGATGCGTCGCTGTTCAGCGCCACGACCAACACGTCGCCCAGTTGCTTGGCTTGGTTCAGGTAGCGGGTGTGGCCGCGGTGCAACACGTCGAAACACCCGTTCGTCAGCACAATGCGCTTGCCCGAGGCCCGCTCGGCGGCGATCGCCTGCCCGAGCGCCTCCGCATCCAGGGCCGCATCGGAGAAGGTGCCCAGGTGCGAGGCGAGGTCGGTGGTGCTGCAGACCGACGTGCCGCGCCGGCGCACCACGACGTCCGCGGCGGCCTGGGCCAGGTCCAGGCTGGTGCTCAGCTGCAGTCCCGCGGCCCGCGCCAGAGTCAGGCAGGCCACGTAGGTATCGCCGGCGCCCGAAGCCTGCTTCTCGGTGACCGGGGTGGCCCACGTGCGGTGGGTCCCGCCGTCGGGCGTGAGCAGGAAGGAGCCGTCCTTGTCCAAGGTGACGACGGCGGCGCCCGCCCCGGTCGCCTCCAGCAGTTCCCCGGCGTGATCGGCTATGGCGGCGGCTCGGTCCGTGTCGGGATCCAGCGTCACGCCCAGCAGCGCGGCAGCTTCGGCGGCATTCGGCGTGACCAGGTCCGGCGCAACCTCCGACCAGGGCCGCGGGTCGTGGGCGTCGACCACCAACAGCCGGCCGCCGCGGTGACGGGCCAGCACGCTGCGCACGGCACCGCCCAACGCGCCGGAACCGTAGTCGCAGACCACCACGGCGTCGCTGCCGGCGAGCGCGTCCGGAACTGCTGCGGCCAGCCGCTCCTGCGCCGCTTCCGGCACCCGCTCCGTGCGCTCGTCCAGCCGCAGCATGATCTGGTCGCCGCCGATGATGCGGTACTTGGTGGTGGTCAGGACGTCCTCGTGTTCCACCAGCCCCGAAATGTCCACCCCCGCACCCTGCAGGAGGGCAGCGAGCCGTCGCCCGGCGTCGTCCCCGCCGACCAGGCCGAGAATGCGCACCCGGGCGCCGAGTGCGGCGAGGTTCATGGCCGTGTTGGCGGCGCCGCCCGGCGCGTACTCCCGCCTGGTCATGTCCACTACCGGGGCGGGGGCTTCCCGGCAGAACCGTTCGATCCGGCCGCTGAACCAGCCGTCCAGCATCACGTCACCGACCACGGTGACCCGCGGGGCGGCCTCCGCCAGCCGGGACGGCAGCCAGCCGGCCAGCCCGGAAACGTCCGACAGGGGCGTGCTCATGGCCGCACCCCGCCGGGGAGGCCCACGTGGACCACCTTCACCGCACAGAACTCGTCCAGCAGTTCGGGGCCGTAGCCGAAGCCATCGCCGCTGTCCCGGCGGGGCTGCGCGGAGCCGCCCGGGGCGCCCCCGAAGACGGCGTTGACCTTGACCGTGCCCACCTGGAGCGCGGCAACTGCCCGGTGCGCATGCTCCAGGTCCGCGGTCAGCACCGTCGCGGCCAGGCCGTACCGGCCCTCCGCCGCCAACTGAAGCCCGTCGTCGAAGCTGTCCACCACCCGGACCGGCGCCACCGGGCCGAAGGTCTCCTCCTGCATCACGGTCATGCGGTCCGTGCAGTCCAGCAGCACGGTGGCCGGATAATGGGCGCCCGGCCCCTCTGGCACCGAGCCGCCCTCGGCGGCCGTCGCCCCGAGCGCGAGCGCCTCGGCCACCTGGGCGTTGACGCTGTCCCGGAGCCTGCGGTCCACCAGCGGCGCCATCGCCCCGCCGTCGTTGCGTTTGCGGGCCTCGGCGGCGAGCGCCTCACAGAACGGGCCCGCGACGTCGCGGTGCACGTAGACACGCTCCACCGACGTGCAGATCTGGCCGCTGTTGGCGAACGCCCCGATGGCCGCCTGCTCCGCCGCCCATGCCGGATCCACGCCGGCGTCGACGATCAGCGGATCGTTTCCGCCGTTCTCGCGGATGACATGGGCGCCGGTGAGCGCCGCGGCCCGGGCAATCCTGGCGCCGGTGAGGCTCGATCCGACGTGCGCGATCACATCGACATCCGGGTGGCCGGCCAGCGCCGCCCCGACCGCCGGGCCGCCGGTCAGCGTGGTCATGACCTGCGGCGGCAGCACCTCCGAGAGAATCCGGCCGAGCAGCTCACCCAGATGCGGGCAGCGTTCGCTAGGCTTGTGCAACACCGTGTTTCCCGTCGCCAGGGCGGCACCCAGCAGCCCGGCGGCCACCGCCACCGGATCGTTCCAAGGCGTGAGCACTACGGCCACGCCCCGTGGTTCGTTCACGGTGTAGTCGGCGGCAAGCGAACCGCCGCGCAGGCTTCGGCCGCGGTGCACCGGGCCCAGCTGGGCGTACTGGCGCAGGGTTCCGGCCCCGGCCAGCACGCCCTCCAGGGCTTCATGTTCCGGCCGACCGGTCTCCCGCGCGTTCATCGCGGCCAGCTCCTGCGAGTGCTCCTGCAAGGCCGCCGCGGCCGCTTCCAGCAGTTCGCCGCGGGCGGCAGCGTCGGTGGCTGCCCAGCCTGGTTGGGCCGCCTTGGCGGCGGCGACGGCGGCCCGCACCTCGTCTGAGCTTGTTTCCTCCAGCACGCCCACCAGGCTGCCGTCCCGCGGGTCGTGCACCTCCAGTAAGGCAAGGTCCCGGGCGGTATCGGAATCGGTGGTCATATTGCTCCTCCCCTCCAAGGCGGCCTGGGCCTGCCCATTGGTGTCTGGCCAAAGTCCACTGTCACGCGGCGGCGGTGCAGTGCCCATCGCGGGCGCGCAGCACCGGCAACAATGCGTGGTACTGGTTCCCTACCCCCCATCGCGCGGTTTCAGACACGCCGCCGGTTTCAGACACGCTGCCGGTTTCAGGACGCCCGGTGCGGGCGGTTCCTGCGGGCCGGTTCCTGCCTCCGGTCCCGGTTCCGGCTCTGGCCAGCGGCTCGAATGCACCTTAGGGTGAAGTTCACGAGGGGCCCGCGGGGGCGGGCCCAGGGGGTTGCGGCAGGCACGGCACCCGCGCGCCGGGTGGCTGCGCCGCAGGCGGAACGTTAATCCAGGAGGTGGAGATGGCTGGTTCTCCCACAGGGGGCGCCGCTTTCGGTGGCCAGAGGCTCAGTACCGAGGCCCGGCATGGCCGGGGCATTGGGCCGGTGTTGGAGCCCTTCGAGGGGGTGCGGAAGATTGCGGTGCTCCGGGGCGGAGGGCTGGGCGACGTGCTTTTTTCGGTTCCGGCACTCGAGTCGCTGGCTGCCGCCTATCCCGAGGCCAGCGTGACCCTGCTGGGCACGGAGGCCCATGCCGCCCTGTTCCGCGGCCGGCCGGGCCCGGTGCACCGGGTGGAACCGCTGCCGTTCGCGCACGGGGTTCGCCCGGGGCCGGAGGATCCGCAGGCCATCGCCCGGTTCCACCAGCGGATGCGCGGCGAGCAGTTCGACCTGGCCGTGCAGCTGCACGGCGGCGGCCGGAACTCGAACCCGTTCCTGCTGGAACTGGGCGCACGGCACACGGTGGGCACCCGGACCCCGGACGCGGCCGCGCTCGAGCGGACCATCCCCTACCTGTACTACCAGCACGAGGTGTTGCGCGCGCTGGAGGTGGTGGGCCTGGCCGGCGCGGCTCCGGCCGCGCTGCAGCCGGAACTGCAGCCCCTGGCCGATGAAGAGGCATTGCTGGCCGGGCTCCTCGAGGAAGGCCGGCCGTCGCTGGTGACCATCCACCCGGGCGCCACGGACCCGCGGCGGCGGTGGCCGGCGTCGGAGTTCGCCCAGGTGGCCGCATGGGCGGCCGACGACGGATGCCAGGTCCTGGTGGTAGGCGATCAGTCCGACGTGGCGCTGGCCGAGGAGGTTGTGGGCCTGGCCCGCGGGGCGTCCGGTGCCGGCGGCGGGGGCAGCATCGAGTCCGTGGCCGGCCGGCTGGAACTGGATGAACTGTCCGCCGTGCTGCGTGCCAGTGACGTGATGGTCGGCAACGACAGCGGGCCGCGGCACCTGGCGCAGGCGGTGGGAACGCCCACGGTGGGCATCTACTGGGCCGGCAACATGATCATGGCCGGGGCGTTGGGCCGGACCCTGCACCGGATCCACATGTCCTGGATGACGCAGTGTCCGGCCTGCGGCTCCGACCTGACCCAGGTGGGCTGGACCGCCGGACGCTGCAGCCACGAATTCTCCCTGACGGACCAGGTCCGCGCAGAGGATGTCTACGCGGACCTGCGCGAGCTTAGGGCCACGAGTCTTCTTCTTCGTGGCAAATGACCATCTCGCGCACCTCGCAGCCCTTCGGCTGTGACAGCGCGAAGATGATGGCATCGGCCACCCGCTCGGGATCGTTGAGCCGGGAGTCGTCCTGCGGCTTGTACTGTTCGGTCCGGTCGTCGAAGAACCTGGTCTTCATGCCGGCCGGAATCATGGTGGTCACTCCGACCTGACCGCGGGTTTCGGCCGCCAGCGCCCGGCTGAAGCCGACCACGCCGAACTTGGAGGCGCAGTAGGCGGTGGCGTCGGAGACGGCCTTGATCCCCAGCGACGAGGCGACCGTGATGACCCGCCCGTGGGAGGACATCAGATGCGGCAGGGCCGCGCGCACCACGGAGACGGTGCCCATCAGGTTGACCCCGATGACCTTCTCCCATTCCTCGGCCGGCACGTCTTCCAGGCGCCCGCAGCGGTCGATCCCGGCCGCCGTCACGACGGCGTCCAGCCCGCCGAGGGTGTCGGCGGCCTGCTGCACGGCCGCCTCGACGGCGGCCCGGTCGGCGACGTCCACCTCGATGCTCTTGGCCCGACCCACCCGGCTGACGTCACGGTCCAGCACGACCGGCGTGCCGCCGGCGGCGAGGACCGCCTCCACGACGGCGGCTCCCAGGCCGGAGCCTCCGCCGGTGACCAGGACGCGGCCGGGGTTCGTTGGGGCAATGCTCATGGTTTCCTCCTCAGGTTCGGGATTCTTCAGTTCAGGGCGCGCCGGATCTGCGGAGCAGTCCGGCGTGTCAGCCGACCTTGGCCAGGGCGGCGGCCAGGCCGGTGGTGGAACGCGCCGGGTAGTAGGGCACGGTGACGGTTTGCCCGCCCCAGGATTGCAGCAGGCGTGCTTCCGGCAGCTGGTCCGCGGTGTAGTCCCCGCCCTTGACCCAGATGTCCGGCCGCAGCCTTTCCAGCGCTGCTTCGGGGGTGGCTTCGTCGAAGACCAGCACCGCATCCACGCACTCCAGCGCCAGCAGCAGTTCGGTGCGGTCCTCCTGGTTCATGATCGGACGCTCTTCGCCTTTGAGGCGGCGGACCGAATCGTCCGAGTTGAGACAGACGATCAGGCAGTCGCCCAGCTTCCGGGCGGCGGCCAGGGTTCTGGCGTGCCCGGCGTGCAGCAAGTCGAAGCAGCCTCCGGTGGCTACCACCGTGCCGCCGGCTTCGCGGGTCTGCGCCGCGACCCGCATGGCGTCTACCCCCGGACCGCGCAGCTGGACCGGGGCCGTTTCCCGACGAAGCGATGCCACCCCGCCTGCGGCGAGGAAGGCTGCCGCCTGCCCGACGGCCTCTTCCACCGCCTCGGCCAGCGGCCGTCCGGAGGCCAGCGCCACCGCCAGGGAGGCGGCAAACCGGTCCCCCGCGCCGCAGGTGTCGGCCGGGTCGAGCGTGGGGGCTGGTACGGCCTGCGGCAGGCCGCCGTCGGCTTGGATCAGGGCCCCTTCCCCGCCCAGCGTGACGACGACGGCGCGGCTGTTCCAGCGTGTACGCAGTTCCGCCGCGGCCAGCGCAGCCTCCCGGGTCCCGCTGTCCCGCAGGCCGGCGATCCGCAGGGCTTCGGGCAGGTTGGGCGTCGCCGCGGCCACGCCCTCGACCGGGACCGGGCCGGCCGGGTGCGGATCCCATACCACGGGGATCCGGTGCACGAGCGAGGCCAGGGCGTCGCGCAGCCCGGGTGCGGCCGCCAAGCCGCGGCCGTAGTCCGCCACGATGATGGCGTCGGCCGTTTCGAGCGCGTCGAGCATGTCCGGTGTCGGTACCGGCACCGGTGCCGGGGCGCAGCCTTCGTCGACCCTGACCACCGACTGCCCGCCGGCACGGATCCGGGTTTTCACCGGCGTGGGGGCGCCGGATGGCCCGGCGACCACGCGGACGCCGTCCAGGGCGTCGCGCAGCCGGGAGGAAGCGCCGTCGTCGGACAGTGCCGTGACCAGGAGGACGTCCCGGCCGTCGCGGGCCAGCATCCGTGCCACCAGCCCGGCTCCTCCGGCGCGGTAGGTCGTTTCGGCCGCGTCAACCACCGGCACCGGTCCGTCCGGGCTCAGCCGGGTTGCCGCACCCTCCACGTCCGCGTCCAGCAGTACGTCACCCACCACCACGATCCTCATGGCCGGCCTCCCTGCCCGCGCCCGCCCGCGGCGCCTCCCTCGAGACGCGCCACCTCGGCGTCGAACGCCCGGCAGAGGGCATGCAGCGCCATCAGGTGCCCCTCCTGCACATTGGCCGGCAGCGCCTCCACTGCCACATAGTCGTCGCACAACTCGGTCAGCGGATTCGGCGCCTGGCCGGTCAGCGCCCAGCAGGTCACGCCGATGCTGCGGGCAGCTTCGGCCGCGCGCAGCAGGTTCCCGCTCTTGCCGCTGGTGGTCAGCAGGAGCAGCACGTCGCCGGCACGCCCGTGGCCCAGCACCTGCCGGGCAAACAGCTGGTCGAAGCCGTAGTCATTGGAGATGGCCGTGACCGCCGAGGTTTCCGCGTGCAGCGAGATGGCGGAGAAGGCCCGGCGTTCGCCGTCGAAGCGGCCCACCAGTTCGGCGGTGAGGTGCTGGGCTTCCGCCGCGGAGCCGCCGTTGCCGGCCGCCAGCAGGCGCGCGCCGCCCGTCAGCCGCCGGGCCAGCTCCGTCCCCCAACCGGCCAGCTGGCCGGCCTGGGCGCGCAGCGACTCCACCGCCGGTGCCACCGCCTGCAGGTGCGCCAGGACCGCGTCCACCGCTTGGGTCCCAACCGGCTCCCGGCCGGTTGCCGGCACCGGGACGAGGGCGGGTCCCGGTGCGGGCGGCCGCAGGTAAGCCTCCGTGCCGGCCGGGCCGGCGGGGTCGGCTGGGGCCGCGGCGGTGGCGAGTGCCGTGGTCCGTGCTGCTGTCTTGGCCATGGCGGCTGGGCGCTTCATAGTGCTTCCCCTTCCAACTGCCGGACGCCGGCGGCGACGGCGCCCGCGCTCCTGCTGACCGCCAGGTGATAGGCCTTTTCGGTGTCGGCGGCCACCCGGTCCCAGGAGTAGCGGTTCCGCACGCGCTGCTGGCCGGCGCGGCCGAGGTCGCGGCGCAGTTGGGGATTCGCCAGCAGCTCGGCCACGGCTTCGGCCACCGCCTCCGGGTCCCGCGGCGGCACGTGCAGGCCGGTCTTGCGGTCCACCACGGTGTCGATCAGCCCGCCGACCGAGGCCGCGACCACCGGAACGCCGCACGCCATTGCTTCCAGCGGAACGATTCCAAACGGTTCGTACCACGGCGCGCAGACGACGACGTCGGCGCTGCGCAGCACCGCAGGGATTTCTTCCCGGGGCACCTGGCCGCGCAGCACCAGTTGGTCTTCCACGCCGAGCTCGCGGGCGAGGCCTCGCAGCCGCTGGGCCTCGGGGTCGGCCGCCAGCCCGGTGGCACCGGAGGCGCCGCCGACCACGATCAGTTCGACGTCGTCCAGTCCCCGGTCCTTGAGCAACCGCAGGGACTGGACGGCCAGGTCGATGCCCTTGCGCGGAACCAGGCGGCCCAGCGTGACGATGCGGTGGGTGCGGCCGCGCGGTTCGACCTCCCCGTCGGCCTTGAAAAGTCCCAGGTCCACGCCGCAGGGGGCAATGGAAATATTGCCGCGCGGGATGTCCATGGCCGCCAGTTCGAACACTTCGTCCGAGCACGTCGCGATGATCCGGTCCACGCTGCGGCCGACGGACGGTTCCAGCCAGGCCCGTTCGGCCGGGCTGGTGTCCTGCGCGCCCTGGTGCCGCCGTTTCACGGTGCCGAGCGCGTGGAAGGTCTGCAGCACCGGCACCTGGGGGCTTCCCGGGCGGCGCGCGGCGTCGAGGGCCGCCACCCCTGACATCCAGAAGTGCGCGTGTACGAGATCCGGCGGGCTGTCCGCCCAGTCGGCGCTGATCCCGTCGGCCAGCTGGCCCATGTAGGGCAGCAGCTCATCCTTGGCGACCGGTTCGGGCGGTCCGGCGTTGACGTGGACCACTTCCACTCCCGGCCGCACCGTGACGCGGGCGGGAAGCATCGGATCGTCGCGGCGGGTGTAGACGCTCACGCTGTGTCCCCGCCGGGCGAGGGCGGCGGAGAGGGCCGCCACATGCACGTTCTGGCCGCCGGCGTCCACACCACCCAGCGCCGCCAGCGGGCTGGCATGTTCGGAAACCATCGATATCCTCACGGCTCTCTCCTCTCGTTGACGGCAAAGACCCGTCCGGCGCGCGTGGTGGTCTCTGCCAGCAGGCTGTCCCAGTTGTCCAGGAAGGCCTGCAGCCCGTAGTTCCGCAGCGCCGCCTCGCGCGCGACTGCTCCGCGCGCAGCGGCCTCGTCCGGGTCCTCCAGCAGCCGGGCCGCTTCGCGGCGCAGCTGGTCCACATCGGACGAGATGGCGCCGGCCCCCGGCGGCACGGCCCGGGCGGCCTCTGTGCTGGCCAGCACCACCACCGGCATGCCCAGATGCATGGCTTCCAACAGCGCCAGGCCCAGCGAGGTCCAGCGCAGCGGGTGCAGGTAGAGGCGGCAGCGGGCCAGTTCGGCGTGCAGCAGCGGACCGGGCAGGTCGCCGCGCACGCGCAGCTTGTCCGGGCCCAGCCCGGTGGCCGCGCCCAGCTGGTCGGTGCCCATGCCGAACACGTCCAGCGGTCCTGCCTCGGCGAAGGCCGGCAGCAGGTCCGTTCCGGTCACCCGCCAGCGGCGGACCGGCTCGTTGACCACCACGCCCTGGCGTTCCAGTTCCCCGGTGTAGAGCGGACCGGGATCCACGATGCCGTGCTCAATCACGGTGGTCCGGGCTGTTCCGCAGTCCCAGAAGAGGCGGTTGAAGTGGGTGACATGCACGACGGTCATGTCCTGCTGGTCGGCCAGCGGGTGAAGCGAGTTGGGCACGTCCCCCTTGGGGGTGTTGTGCTCCAAAAACACCGCCGGGATGTCCCGTCCCGGCCGGCGACCCAGCAACCGCTCGCATTCCTCGATTTCCTCGGGCCGCTGCAGCACCACGACGTCGGGTTCTTCGTCCCGCAGGCGGTCCGGGTGCACGTCCCGGACCGACGACGGCCAGTCGCGGCCGGCGCGGCCCAGGCCCCACGGCCCGCCCTCCGCCGTCGCGGGCAACAGGTATTCGTGGCGGCCGCGGACAAAAGCGTCGGTCCAGCCGCCGTGGACATGCCAAAGCAGGATCTTCATGCGTTCCTCGTCTTTCTCCTGGCGGACAAGTACGTCACGCCGCGGGTCAGCCGCTGTACAGCCTCGAGCACTTCTTCGGGGGCCACCTGGGACAGGCAGGGATGGCCGGGAACCGGACAGTTGCGCGCCCGGCTCAGCCGGCAAGGCGCCTGCTGGTCCCCGAGCAGCTCCACCGGGACCTTGTACGGTGCCCAGCGGACCGCCGGAACCACCGGCGCAAACAGGGACACGACCGGCGTGCCCACGGCCGCGGCCAGGTGCGCCGGCCCGGTATTTCCGGTCACGACGGCGGACGCGCCGGCCAGGACCCCCGCCAGGCTCCGCAGGTCGGTCTGCCCGCCCAGGTCCAGCGCGCCGGGGACGGCGACGGTGGCCGTCAGTTCCTGCTCCTGCGGGCCCCCGGTGACCACCACCCGGTAGCCGGCGCCGATCAGCAGTTCGACGGCGGCGGCGTGGTGCAGGGGCGGCCACGCGCGCGCCGGGACGGAGGCGCCGGGGTGCACGGCGATGTAGGGTTCGCCGCCGGTCAGGTCGGTGGTGTCCGGGATGCCTTGCACCTGCAGCCGGCCGTCGTCGTCGGGCGGAAGCCGGTACCCGGCGGCAGCGGCGATCTGCAGCGCCCGTTCGGCCTCCGGCTGGTCCTCCGGGAAGTCCTCGCCGGGGCGCAGCCGCTGATCCAGCAGCGACCCGGCGTAATCGACGGAAGCGCCGGTGATGCGCCCGACGCCGGCCAGCCGCAGCAGCAGCGCCAGCGGCAACGGCGACTGGTGGAAGGACGTGAGGATGACGGCCTCGGAGATCTCTGAGGCCCGGACCCAGTCCGCCAGCGCGGCCACGTGCTCCCGGGTCGCCGGTGGGGCGGGGTCGACGATCCACGGGCTGGCCCAGCTGAAAACGCCTGCGACGCCGGGCAGCAATTCGGCGGCGGCTTTGCCCTGCGGGCCGCACAGCATCATGACGTCGCGGGCATTGCCGTCGTGGCCTGCCGCGATTGCCCGTACCGCCGGGCCCGCCAGCAGTACGTCTCCGACGCTGTCCAGCCGCGCCACCAGTACGCGGCTCATCGCCGGCCCTCCAGCAGCAGCGTGACCGCGGCGGTGAGGTCTTCGGCGACCATGGCGGCGGCCTCGACCTCTTCGCGCCGGGTCACCGGGGTCGGTACCAGGACGCCGGTGGCGCCGGCGGCGGCAGCGGCCTCGACGTCGGCCCCGATGTCCCCGACGTAGGCCACCTCCTCGGGAGCGAGCCCGAGCCGGCGGCAGGCCGCAAGGATCATCCCGGGCTGCGGTTTCCGGCAGGGGCATCCGTCGTCCGGGTTGTGCGGGCAGATCTCCCACACGTCAAACGGTCCCAGCAGCTCTTCCACCCGCCGGTTGACGGCGTCGACCTGTTCCCGGCTCAGCAAGCCCCGGCCGATGCCTGATTGATTGGTGAGCACCCCGCAGGGCAGCCCGGCGGTCCGGACCGCGTCAACGGCCGCGCGGGCGCCGGCTACCGGCCGGACCTCCGCGGGGTCCGGGTTGTAGGGCACGTCCGTGACCAGCGTGCCGTCCCGGTCGAAGAGGATGGCCCGCAGCGGGTGTGCAGCAGTTGTGCTCATACCAGCACTGTTCCCAGCGCGGCTCCGACCTAAACACTTCTCCTGCTACTACTTTTGTGTCGCCCACTTCCCGCCACGGCAACCGCAGCCGCGGGAGGCGCACGCTGCGGGCATCTGGAAGGATGGGCACAGCCGGAACGAAGGATGGGTGCAGTGGCAGAAGCTGAAGGACTCGAACGGGACGGACGCCCGGAACTGCTGGTGCTCCGGGCGCTCAAACTGGGCGATCTGCTGGTCGCGGTTCCGGCGTTGCGGGCACTGCGCGCGGCCTACCCGGAACACCGGATTATCTACGCCGCCCAGGCCTGGCTGCGGCCCCTCCTCGGACTGACCGGCTCGGTAGACGACCTGCTGGCCACCCATGGCCTCGATGTTCCCCTGGCGCTGGCACCCGGCCGGGTAGAGATCGCCGTGAACCTGCACGGCAACGGGCCGGAGAGCCGCGGCCGGCTGGAAGCCCTGCAGCCCGCCGGGCGCATTGGCCACCGCGCCCCCGGGTGGGACGGCCCCTCATGGCCGGAAGGCGCGCACGAACGCGAGCGCTGGACCCGGCTGCTGCAGTGGCACGGAATCGACGCGGATCCGCTCGACTACCGGCTGGACAAGCCCGCCGTCCAGAGCCCCTGCCCGGGAGCGACGGTACTCCATGTCGGTGCCGCCTACGGCAGCCGGCTGTGGCCCGCCGAGCGGTTCGCCGCGGTCGCCCGGGAACTGGCAGCCCAAGGGCACCGCATCGTGTTCACCGGCAGCGCGGCGGAACGGCCCCGGGCACAGGCCGTGGCCGAACTGGCCGGGCTGGGTCCTGACACCGTCGTCGCGGGGACGCTGCCACTGGCGGAGTTTGCCGCGGCGATCGCCGAGGCCGCGCTCGTCATTTCCGCCGATACCGGTGCCGCCCATCTGGCGTCGGCCTATGCCCGGCCGTCGGTGGTCATTTTCGGCCCGGCACCCGTCAGCGTATGGGGTCCGCCACCCGGACCCCATACGGTCCTGACCGACGAGAGCCTGCGCCTGGGCGACACGTTCTCCGCCGACCCCGACCCTGCCCTGCTGGCCGTCGGCCCGGACGACGTCCTGGCCGCCGTCGCACAACTGCCGGTCGCTACGCCGTCCGCATCCGCTGCCGCCCGGGGGTCTGCCGTTCCCCCAGCACCCGGCGCTGAAGCTTGACCAGGATCCTGGCGAGCGCGCGGGACACCTGCATCTGGGTCATGCCGATGCGCTCCCCGATGAGGCGCTGGGATTCTTCCTGGAAGTACCGGTAGAAGAGCAACTGCCGTTCCTGCGGCTCCAGCTCGCGGATGGCGCCGCGAAGCATCAGCAGTTCCTCGGTCCGTTCGGTCCCGCCGTCGGAGGCAGCCAGCGTCTCCGCCAGGCCCTGTCCCTCGGGGGTCCCTTCCAGTGATTCCGGCCGCAGGCTGCCGTGGCAGTTGAGGGCTTCGGCGACCGTTTCCGGGTCTTCGGCGAGCGCGTCGGCCAACTCCTGCAGCCCGGGCTCGCGGCCCAGCCGCTGCGCGAGTTCGGAGGTCATTTTGATCGCCGCCGTCCGCAGGTCCTGAAGGTGGCGCGGCGGGCGGATCATCCACGAGCTGTCCCGAAGATAGCGCTTCAGTTCGCCGTGGACCGTGGGAGCCGCGTAGGCACGGAAATCGGCGCCGTGGTCGGGGTCGAAGCCGCGGACCGCCTTGAGCAGCCCCAGCCGCGCAACCTGGTTCAGGTCATCGAGCTCCCTGCCCGGGCCCGAATAGTTGCGGGCGATCCCCTCGGCAATGCCCAGGTGCCCCAGCACCAACTCCTCTTCCAAGGCGGCGCGCAGGGACCCCTTGGCGCGTCTCGCCCTGCGGAACAAGACCTGTATCTCTTTGTCATCCTTGTCGTTGTATTGCACCAGAGGCCCACTCTCTATCCGGGAAGCGCGGACCAGAAGCGCTTCTCCCCCAAGAGACCATAAGCATGCTGATTATGCAACAGGCGAACGGTGAAAAAATGCCCGAAAGTCTTTTCTTCTCCCGGGAGAAGAAGGTATAAGCAGCCGCCGCTCCGACCGCGCCCCGGGCCACCGGGGGCGGAGGAGAGCGGCAGCAGCCGAAATCATCCAGAGCGGCCGAGCCATGCGGGAACGTCCGTCCCTGACGTGCCCGCGTCGGGTATCAGCCGCTCTCGATGGCAGCGCGGGACCGGAGCGAAACGGGGACGGAAATCACGCCCAGGGCGTGTCGGGTTTCTCCTGCGGTTTGCCGTCGACCACGAGGTCCACCTTCTCGTTGTAGAAGCAGAAGAGATCGCGGATCTTGGGGTTTTCCGGGATCGGGTTCGGGTAGCTCCACACAACGTCGCGGACAACGTTTTCGCCTACCCGCACCGACCAGTAACGGGCCTCGCCCTTATAGGGGCAGCTCGTGACGGTGTCGCTGGACTCCAGCAGGTCGGTCCGCACGTCCTCGGCCGGCAAGTAGTAGCGGGTGGGCAGGTGGGTTTCGAACAGCAGCAGCGGCCGGATGCTGTCCGCCACTTTCTCGCCGGCGAGGTAGACCTGCACCCGCCGGGAACTGCGCAGGGTATCTACCCGCTTATAGGGATCACGGGCATGGACCAGCACCCGCTCGTCTTCCTCGTACCACTCCAGCTGCCGCCAGGAGAAAGTCACGTGGCCGGCCAGGTCGCTCATCGAGCCGTGCGCTTCCGGATGCTCCCACGCCCCGGCCTCCGCGCGCTTCTTGCCGATGGCCACATCCCAGAGCTGCTGGCCCGCCGGCCCGGGGCGCGCATTGGCCAGCACCCCTGCCGCGACGTCCTCCCGCGGCAGATAGTAGGTCGGCAGACCGTCCCGGCCATACTGGACCATCAGCCTGGCCCGCGTGCTGTCGGCCACCAGGCTTCCACCCAGCCGCACCCGGATCCGCCGTGCAGTGGGTTCCGTGAAGGGTGCATCGAATTCCATGGGGCACACGCTACTCCTCCGCGGCTCCCGTCGGCAGTGCTGAGAGAATGAAGGCCGACCAGCAACACAGGAGGCATGAGTGAGTTCCGACAATCGTCCCGCCAAGTTCTACATCGACAAGCAGACGCCGGCAGCCTATCGCGCGCTCAACGGACTGGCGCTCAAGGTCGGCGAAGCGGCCGAAGCGGCAGGCCTGGACCGGAAGCTGGTGGAACTGCTGAACCTGCGCATCTCGCAGATCAACGGCTGTGCGTACTGCCTGAACATGCACACCCGGCTGGCCCTGGGCGAAGGCGAGACGGCCCAGCGGCTTTCCGTGCTTCCGTCCTGGCGGGACACCGAGGTTTTCACGGACAAAGAACGGGCCGCGCTGGCCCTGGCCGAGGCGCTGACCGAACTGCCGGACCACCACAGCCAGGAGCGAGCCTATTCCGCCGCCCGCGAGGAACTCACCGACGACGAGTTCTCCGCGGTCAGCTGGATCACCGTCGCGATGAACGCCTTCAACCGGGTCTCCATCGTCAGCAAGCACCCGGTCCGCCCGCAGTAAGCAACCCGGGCCGGGCAGGCCGCCACCGCGCCAGGGTGGCAGGGCAGCGCACGACGGCGGTGGCTGCGGTCCCTGTCAGCGGCTACGCAGGCCGCGGCTACTCGGGCTGCGGCGGGACCTGGGCGAGTGCGTCGATCTCCACCAGCACGCCGGGCCGCGCGGACCCCACCTGCAGGACGGTGATTGCCGTCGGCACCGGCCCCCACACCTCCGCTGCCGCGGCGTACCCCGCGTTCGCGTCCTGCCCGGCGGCGAGGTAGATGTTCAGCTTGGCCACGTCCTGCTGCGTTGCACCGGCCTCCTCGAGGACCGCAAGCACGTTGCGCATCGCCTGCCTGGTCTGGCCGGCAAGATCGTCACTGACCATCTCGCCGTCCGCGTTGATCCCGTTCTGGCCGCCGACGATCAGCAGCCGGCCGGGGCCGTCCACGAGCACGCCCTGGGAAAAGGCCGGACTGCGGAACATGCCTGCTGGATTAATGTGCGTGAGAGCCATTGGCTTTCCTCCGTTTTTCCGGTTCGGGGCGCACGGCACCGGCACCGCGTGCCGGTGCCGCTATGGGAGCGTAACCACGGTAGGCCGATGCGGCACCGGGCACCAGACCCGCGCAGTGGTGAAGCCCACATGAACGCCCGATGCACTCTGTGAAAAAATAGGGCATGCGTCCCATGCAACATTCCAGCAAACTCCAGAACGTCCGGTACGAACTTCGCGGCCCGATTTTGCACGCGGCCAAGAAGATGGAGGCGGAGGGCCACCGCATCCTGCGGATGAACCTCGGCGATCCGGCACCGTTCGGGCTGGAGGCGCCGGAGTCGATTGTGGTGGACATGATCCACCACCTGCGCGGCGCCCAAGGCTACAGCGATTCGAAGGGCATCTTCTCCGCCCGCACGGCCATTTCGCAGTACTACCAGACCAAGGGTTTGATGCAGATCGGCGTGGAGGACATCTTCATCGGCAACGGGGTGTCCGAGTTGATCTCCATGACGCTGCAGGCGTTCCTGGAAAACGGCGACGAGGTGCTGATCCCCGCGCCCGACTACCCCCTGTGGACCGCGTCGGTCACACTCTCCGGCGGCAAGGCCGTGCACTACCTCTGCGACGAGGACAACCACTGGTGGCCGGACATGGCGGACGTCGAAGCCAAAATCACCGACCGGACACGGGCGATCGTGCTGATCAACCCGAACAACCCCACCGGCGCCGTCTACCCGCGGCACGTGCTGGAACAGTTCGCGGCCTTGGCTCGCAAGCACGATCTGGTGCTGTTCTCGGACGAAATCTACGAGAAGATCACCTACGACGGCGCCGTGCACGTCCACACCGCCTCGGTGGCCCCGGACCTGCCGGTGCTGACGTTCAGCGGGCTCTCCAAGGCGTACCGGATGCCCGGCTACCGCGCCGGCTGGGTGGCCATCAGCGGGCCGCGCGCCGAGACCGCGGCCTACCGCGAATCACTGGAACTGCTGGCCTCGCTCCGGCTGTGCTCGAACGTCCCGGCGCAGCACGCCATCCAGACCTCGCTGGGCGGCTACCAGTCCATCGGGGACCTGGTGAAGCCCGGGGGCCGGTTGCACGAACAGCGCGACCTGGCCTGCCGGCTGCTCAACCAGATCCCGGGCGTCAGCTGTGTGCCCGCGGCCGGGGCGATGTACCTGTTCCCCAAGCTGGATCCTGCCGTTTATCCGTTCGAGGACGACGAGAAGTTTGTCCTGGACCTGCTCGAGGAGGAGAAAATCCTGGTTTCGCACGGCAGCGCCTTCCACTGGCCCACGCCGGATCACTTCCGGTTCGTAATCCTGCCGTCGGTGGAGGATATCGAGGAGGCGGTCCGCAGGATTTCTTCCTTCCTGGCCATCCACCGGAAGAAGACGGCCGACGCCGCTGCTGCCGCAGCCGTCTAAAGCCCGGCTGGCCCGCCCGGCACGGCGGCAAGGCCCCGCGACGCAAGCCGGACCGATGGGTCCGCTAGCAGTGTGGCCGTGGGCGGGGCGCGCCCCGGCCCTCCGGCACACCCTGCTAGGCTGCTCACAATTCCAGCCGCCGGTCGGGCGGCTGCAGAGCCGGCATCGGGGGAACATGCGGAATAGGCCGATGGCCGCCCTCATGGCGCTATTCGCGCTGCTGCTCGCGGGCTGCACGGAACCGGGGGCGGAAGCTGGAGCGGCATCCCCGGCCACGGCTAGTGCCACTCCGCCAGCCTCCGGCGGCGGGTACGCCAGCGGCCCTGCCGCCGGCACATCCCAGGGACCCGTCCGGCTGGCCTCTCCCCCGCCGGGTCGCCCGACCATGGCACCCGCGGAGACCGTGGGAGCAGCGGATCCGGAGGGCACTAGTGCCTACATCGACGACTTCCTCGCCACGCAATGGTCTTCCGGCGTGGAGCCCTCGGCCCTGAGTGAGGCAGCCGTCGGCGACTGTGCGTTCTTCGATTGGGAGTATTCCTCCGGCCCCACGACCACCGCGTTGTTTCAGGTGCCCTGCCAGGAACCGCATGAAGGCGAGATATTCGGCACCATCACCCACGCCGGCGAGCTGTATCCGGGTCAGTCAGCACTGGAACGCGAGGCCGGACCCCGGTGCGGCGAGGTGATGTCCCAGTTTCTCGAAGCCCGGTTGATTCCGGACGGAACGCACCGGCTCTTGTTCCCTACGCAAGCGGATTGGGATTCGGGTGATCGCACGTCCGTTTGCCTGTACCACCCCGGCTCCCTGTTGGAGCGCGGCTATTTCGGGGATTAGCTGGCCGCGGCCGCCATCGGGTGCATCATCTCTGGCTGGCCACAGCTGCTCCCACCCGTGCCGCCTGGCTCCCACCCGCGGCCCCTGTTCGAAACGTCCGAGGGGTACCGGCTCCATCTGGTTGCGGACCGGGCCTGACCGCAGTCCCGCGCCAACCCCTACCGCCGGGCGCCCTGCCGGCGCTAGCGTGTCCGGCATGGAGATGAAACTCGAACTGGTGGCCGTGCCGGTCACCGACGTCGACCGGGCCAAACATTTTTACGTTGAGCAGGTCGGCTTCCACGCCGACCACGACCACCGGGTAAGCGACGGCCTGCGGTTCGTGCAGCTCACGCCGCCCGGCTCGGCCTGTTCCATCGTGATCGGCGAGGGCATCACGGAGATGGCACCCGGCTCGCAGCAGGGGCTCCAGATGGTCGTTGCCGATGCCCAAGCGGCCCGGGAAGAACTGCTCAGCCGCGGCGTCGCAGCGAGCGACGTGGACGCGCAGCCGTGGGGTAAGTTCGTCTACTTCAGCGACCCGGACGGCAACACCTGGGCGCTGCAGCAGCTGCCGCCCAGGGACTGAACCTGCCGCTCGCGTGCTGGCCCCTGAGGCTTCCGGGCCTGGCCAGTGGCGCCGCAGCGCCGCGGGAAACCGCCCGCCGTCTGCCGTGGACGCAGCCTGGCTCCGTTTGCGGCCACCGGCGAGGGCCCAAAAAACTTTTCCTGCTCCGGCGGAATAATCCGGCCCTCCAAAGGTGTTCCTTAAAGTGAGACTGCCAACGGACAGCTGAGGGACCACCAACAAGTTTGCAGCAGGGATCAGCGGAGAAGCTCTTTCCCGCGCCCTGCCGCCTCGCAGCCCCTGTCGTCAGCGCTCGCCGCCACCCGGCAGGAGCCGGCGCTTCACGCCTGACGAGCAGTCCCCGAACGATGCCACGGCAGGGTCGGCCCCACAGCTGATCCGCCTGGCACAGCACGCCCTTACCGCCACAACACAGGAGGTCACGGATGACACTATCCGCACCCGGTCAGTCCCCGCTGGTCAATTCCACCCCCACCCGTATCCGCAATCTCGGACATCTGCGCCGCGGCGATTCGGTCGAGGCCCGCATGGACAATGCCGTCCAGTACCGGGGCCGCGTCGACCGTACCGCGCCCGGCGTCGGCCTGGTGTGGATCCGTGATGAGTCGGACGGCTCGCGCCGCGCCATCAGCACGCAGGACTGCACGGTCTGGCGGCTGCCGCAGAAGGGCTGACATCAGCACGGGGCGGCACAGCCACCCCAACGGAGCGGACGGCTTCGGCGACCACACGGCGCCGGCGTCGTCCGTTGCTTCGTTAACCCGGACCTTCCCGGTTCTGCGCTTGTCCGGCGGGCCTGGCCGGAGTTGAATGGAGCCAGCATTGGGGCCGGCTTCCGTCCCGGCCACCGCCTTCGGAGCATGCCATGGCCGTCTCGTTCAACCACACCATCGTCTACGCCGCAGACAAAACGGCGTCGGCGGAATTCTTTGCGGAGATCTTCGGCCTCGATCCGCCGCAGCCCATGTTCGGACACTTCATGACGGTCCTGCTGGAGGGCGGCGTGGCACTCGACTACGCGGACACCGCCGGGAACGTGCAGCCCCAGCATTACGCCTTCCTGGTCGCCGAGGACGACTTCGACGGGATCCTCACGCGCATCCGGTCGGCCGGAATCGCCTACTGGGCAGACCCGGGCCGCAGCCGACCCCAGCAAATCAACCGCAACGACGGCGGCCGCGGCGTGTACTTCACCGACCCGAACGGCCACTTTCTGGAGGCCATCACGCGCCCCTACGGTTCCGGCGCTGCCTGAAGCGAGGCGCCGTCGTACGCTGGACCGATGTTCGAACAGGAGCGAAGCATGCAACAGGAACCCACCGGGAACGTCCGCCTGAGCGCGACGGTGAGCGGCCGGGTCCAGGGAGTGGGCTTCCGGTACTGGGCACGGGAACGCGCCGAACGCCTGGGGCTGGTGGGCTCGGCCGTGAACCAGGCGGACGGCACCGTGGGCGTGGTGGCAGAGGGGCCGCGCGATGCGGTGCGGCAGTTCGCGGCCGCGTTCGAATCCGGCACGGCGCCGGGGCGGGTGGACGCGGTCGAAGCGACGTACGGCCCGCCCACCGGCGGGTTCAGGACCTTCGAAGTGGGCTGAAGGGGTCTGCACTGGGCTGCAGGGGCTGCAGGGGCTGCAGGGGCGCCGGGGACGCCTGCGGGCGGCGCCTATGGTGTGACGTTTAAATCGAGCCGGCCCCGCGGTATGTTCACGCGGGACCGGCTCTTTGGGGGATCGCCGGCCCGGCAAAAACGTGGGGGTCCGAACCGGCTAATGCTGGAATTATGCCACTGGCCGCGCCTTTAAATTGCAGCACTGTGATTTATGTTACGAAACGTCGTAACACTTCTCCCCGCCGTGTTTGGTTACGGGCGGAGTGCGTTTCCGATTACCGAAGGATCAAGAAAAGCGTGCCCGGGCCGCGTGCCGTAACGGTTGCGGCGTTATCGCGGACGTGCCGGGTCCCGTCGCGGAAAACGCCCCTATCCTGAGTGCATCTGTCACCCCCATGAAAGGCGGTGTGCCATGCGCAAGCTCCCCACATGGCTGTCCGTAATCCTGTTGGTTCTCGGCCTGGGATTGGTGGCGCCCGGCCCCGCCACCGCGGCGCCCTACTGCGGCATCACCTGGGGCTCGACGCCGGAGTCCGCGCCGGGGACCACGACCGCACCCATTACCAACGTGCGCACCGGCCGGCACGCCTGTTTCGACCGCATGGTTGTGGACCTGCGCGGCGACGTGGCCGGCTACTCGGTGAGGTACGGGACGGTGCGGGCCCAAGGATCCGGCCATGTAATCCCCTTGCGCGGCGGCGCCGATCTGGCCGTGGTCGTGAAGGCTCCGGCGTATGACTCCAACGGGCGCGGCACCTACCGGCCTGCCAACCCGAAGGAGCTGGTGAACGTCACCGGCTACACCACCTTCCGCCAGCTCTCCTGGGGCGGCAGTTTCGAGGGGTACACCACCATCGGCCTCGGCGTGCGCGCCCGCCTGCCGTTCCGGGTCTTCACCCTGGACGGCCCGGGCAGCATGTCCCGCCTGGTGATTGACGTGGCCCACCGCTGGTAAGCCTGGAACTCTGCAGGCAGGCCGGCGGCTGGCGGGCGAAGGCCGGGCCTTGGCCGGCCGCTGGCGACGTCGGTGCCCGCCTTCGGTGCCTTCAGGCACCTTGGCGGGCGCCGGCGTCGTCGTCGTCGTTTGATGCCTAGCCGGCGGCGGCTTCCAGAAAAGCCTCGGCCAGCGGGCCCGCGGTTTCGGAGCCCAGCTCGCCGTCCTCCACGAACACCGCGATGGCAAGGTCCCCGTGGCCGGCGATCACCCAGGAGTGGGTCTGCGGCGGGTCCTGCGAGCCGTACTCTGCGGTGCCGGTCTTGCCGATGGCGGGCTTCCCGGGCAGGTCGGCCAGGTTGGCCAGATAGCCGTCCACCACGGCCGAGCGCATCATGCTGCGCAACTGCTTGGCTTCCCCGGCGGTCAGTTCAGGCACGTCCGGGAGCTCGGCCTTGGGGTCGTGACCGTCCACCAGCGTCGGCACGACCGAACCGCCTTCCACCACGGCCGCCATCATCGTGGCCAGCGCCAGCGGCGACGCCTGCACCCGTGACTGGCCGATCAGCGAGGCCGCGTGCGCGGTCCCCTTGGTGTCCTCCCGCGGCACGTCGCCCATGAAGGCCTCGATGCCGGGGTTCGCGGTCATGCCGATGCCCAGGGCGCCGGCGGCATCAGCCAGCTGGTCCTGGGAAAGTTCCCGGTGCTCGGCGATGAACGCGGTGTTGCAGGAGTGCGCGATGGCCTCGGTCAAGGTGATCCGGCCGGTGAACTCGGCGGGGTAGCTGTCCGCGTTCTCAAAGCTTCGGCCGTCCACGACCAGTTCCGGGTCACAGGTGACGGCGGAATCGGGCGTCGCGCCGTTGCGCAGCATGCCCAGCGCGGTGGCGATCTTGAAGGCGGAACCGGGGGCGTACCGGCCCAGGAACGCGGTGTTGTAGCCTTCGCTGTCCGGACCGTTCGCGGCCGCCAGGACGGCACCGGTCGACGGCCGCAGCGCGACGATCGAACTCGGCGAGTCGATGTCGGCCAGGATGTCCTCGGCTGCCGACTGCAACTTCGGCACGAGCGTGGTTTTCACGTTTTCGCCGTCCACCGGGTCTTGGCGGAACAGCTGGCGGGACGGCGCTTCGCCGCCCTCTTCGGCGGGCTGCCCGACGGCGGAGACGGTGACTCCCGGCGTGCCGGAGAGCTCGGTGTTGAAGGCTTCCTGCAAGCCGGACGAGCCTACGGTCTCGCCCGCGGCCACGGTGCCCTTGGACTTCTCGATGTCTTCGGCCGTGGCCTCCCGGACCGATCCCAACACCGGCGCGGCGAAGGTGCGGTTGGGCGCCAACGGAATCTGGTCACCTACCGCCAGGAAGCCCTCGATGTCCTTCAGCTTCTTCTGGTCCAACTTGTCAAAGGCGTCCTCACGCAGCGTGATGGCGTCCACGAATGCCTTGGGCCCGTAGGCTTCAACCTTTTCCAGGTAAGCGGCGGCATCGATGTTTACCAGCTTGGCCAGCGCGCGCGCGGAGTCCTCGGCGGTCGCTGTGTCCAGGCCTGTCTTGTCGATGCCAACGACCCTGACCGGGCGGTTCTTCACGATCGCCTCACCCTCGGCGTCGAGGATCTGGCCGCGCCGCGGTTCCTCGGTGGAGAGCACCAGCCGTTCGCCCTCGGCAAGCGAGGGCTCCAGGATTTCGGGCTTCCACCGCACGTGCCAGGTGTCCTCGGCGTAGTGCAGGTCGGCCCTGGTGGTGTAGCTCCAGCCCTGCTCCGCATCGGCCACCGGCCAGTCATAGGAAAGGGTGGCCCGGAAGAGGTTGGATTCGACCTCTTCGACGCCTTCCACGGTGACTTCGGGCTCCAAGGGGGCCATCCCCTCGGTCAGCGCGGCCAGTTGTTCCTGCACCTGGGCGCCGGTGGCATCGGCGAAGGCCACGTTCGACACGTCATTGGCAGCCAACGCTTCCGCCAGTGCCCGGGCGGTCGGATCCGGCGATTCCCGCTCCGGAGCGCAGGCAGAGACCGCTACCGTCAGCAGCAGGGCGGTGATTGATGCAAGTGCGCGCCGAAGCAATTCTTCTCCCGGATCCGAGGGTGTCCTGTTAGAACCTATAAGCGGCCAGCAGCGATGTCGAGCCGGGCGGCACCGGCGGGATGGTGCTTGAATGGGTTCGTCGGGACGTCGGCCTTCAGCCGGCAAACAGGACAGTAAGGACACCATGACCGAATCCGCTCCCCCAGCTTCCCGCCGTGCCGCGGTGGTCTGGAACCCGTCCAAGAAGTTCAACTTCGACCTGGTGGCGCTGGTCGAGGGCCTGTGCGCCGAGACCGGCTGGCAGCCGCCGCTCTGGCTCGAGACCACGCTCGAAGATCCGGGCGCCGGCCAGGCGCACCAGGCGCTGGAAGCGGGCGTCGATCTGGTCATCGCCGCCGGCGGTGACGGAACGGTGCGGCGGGTGGCCGGCCGGCTGGCGGCGACCGACATGCCGCTGGGCGTGATCCCGCTGGGCACCGGCAACCTGCTGGCCCGCAACCTGGACCTGCCGGTTGACGACCCGGAGACCGCTGCCGGCATCGCGTTGGCCGGCCGGGACCGGCGGATCGACGTGGTCCGGGCCACCGTGGACAGGTCGGGCGGTGACTCCGTGTTTTTGGTCATGGCCGGCCTCGGCTTCGACGCCGCCGTGATTGGCGGCACCGACGACGGCCTCAAGGACCGTATCGGGTGGCTGGCGTACGTGGAAGCCGGCCTGCGCAACCTTCCGGGCAAGCCGGTCCGTGCCACGGTCACCATAGACGGCGGCAAGCCCATGACCGTGCGGATGCGCAGCGTAATGGGCGGGAACTGCGGCAAGATCCAGGGCGGATTCGAGATGTTCCCCGGTGCGCAGCTCGACGACGGCCTGCTGGACGTCATGACCATCTCCCCGCGTGGCCGGCTGGGCTGGCTCGGCGTGCTGGCCGGGCTCGCCAAACGCGGCCGGAGCGTGGATCCTTCGGTTGACTACTACCAGGGCAAGCACGTGGAGATCCACGCCGGCCGGCCCCAGGAGATGCAGCTGGACGGCGACCATATTGGCATGGGGTCCCGTTTGATGATGCGCGTCGATCCGGGCGCACTCGTGGTGCGGGTGGCACCCGAATAGAACAATAACGACGCCGGTGCGCGCCGCCGGGAGTGCGGCTGCTCACATTGCCGACACAGTTCGGAACATATCTTGAGGTACCCGTTGTTGCACGTGGTAGCTTCAGCGTTTGCCGGCCACCCGCCGGTTGGCTCGTCGTCCCACATCACAAGGGGTTTTCCACCATGATTCGTCGTCGTTTGTCCGTCCTCGGTGCCGCCGCAGCCGCCGCCCTGGTGCTGGCCGGCTGCAGCACGTCCTCGCCGTCGGGGTCGGAGCCGGCGACCTCCTCCGCCGCGACCACGCTGCAGGAGATCCAGGACGCAGGCGTGATCACCGTGGGGACCGAGGGGACCTACCGCCCGTTCTCCTTCCACGAGAACGGCACCGGCGACCTGACCGGTTACGACGTAGAGGTCGTCACCGCGGTGGCGGACAAGCTCGGCGTCGACGTGCGGTTTGAAGAGACCCAGTGGGACGCCATCTTCGCGGGGCTGGAGGCGGGCCGTTTCGACGTAATCGCCAATCAGGTTTCGATCAACGAAGACCGCCTGGCCAAGTACGACTTCTCGGACCCGTACACGGTCAGCACCGGCGTCGTCGTCGTGAAGTCGGACAACAACGACATTTCCTCCCTGGCGGATCTGGAGGGCAAAACGTCCGCCCAGTCGCTGACCAGCAACTTCTACAAACTGGCCAAGGGCGCCGGAGCCAATGTCGAGGCCGTGGAGGGCTGGGCGCAGGCGGTTTCGCTGCTGGAGCAGGGCCGGGTGGACGCCACGGTCAACGACAAGCTGACCTACCTGGACTACCAGGCCACCAACGACAACAAAGACATCAAGGTAGCCGCCGAAACGGACGAAGAAACGCAGAGCGCCTTCGCCTTCCAGAAGGGCAGCGACGAGCTGGTGGAGGCCTTCAACACGGCGCTGGAGGAGCTGCGCGCCGACGGCACGCTGGCAAAGATCTCCGAGAAGTACTTCGGCGCGGACGTCAGCAAGTAAATCCGGCCGCTTCAAAGGGAGACGCTAACGTAACCGTATGGACATCGACTGGGAGCTCGTCGGCAGTTCACTCTGGCCTATAGTCCAGGGCGGGCTGACCGGCACCATCCCCCTCTCGCTGGCCAGCTTCGCCATCGGCCTGCTGCTGGCGCTCGTCGTGGCCCTGATGCGCTTGAGCCGCAACCGGATCCTGGCCGGCATCGCGCGCGCCTACGTCTCGGTGATCCGCGGCACCCCGCTGCTCGTCCAGCTGTTCGTGATCTTCTACGGCCTGCCGTCGATCGGCGTGGTGCTTGAACCGTGGCCGAGCGCCATCATCGCGTTCTCCCTGAACGTGGGCGGCTATGCGGCCGAAATCATCCGCGCCGCGATTCTGTCCGTCCCCAAGGGCCAGTGGGAAGCCGGCCACACCATCGGCATGGCCGGCACCACCACCCTGCGCCGCATCATCCTGCCGCAGGCCGCGCGGGTGTCGGTGCCGCCGCTGTCCAATACGTTCATCTCGCTGGTCAAGGACACCTCCCTCGCTTCCCTGATCCTGGTCACCGAGGCGTTCCGGGCCGCCCAGGAAATCGCGGCGTTCAGCCAGGAGTTCATGCTGCTCTACATTGAGGCCGCGGCGGTCTACTGGGTGTTCTGCCTGGTGCTCTCCGCCGGGCAGTCCCGACTGGAGAAGAGGCTGGACCGCTATGTCGCCCACTGACGTCCCCTCCGCCGCCGCTTCGCAGCCCGGCTCCGCCGCAGGGCCGGTGCTCTCCGTAGAGGGGCTGCGCAAGTCCTTCGGCAGCAACCAGGTGCTCAAGTCCATCGACCTCTCCGTCCAGACGGGCGGGGTACTGGCCCTGATCGGACCCTCCGGGTCGGGCAAAACCACCGTGCTGCGCTGCCTGAACGGCTTGGAAATCCCCGACGGCGGGCGGGTCGCCTTTTCGGGCGGGCCGGCCGTGGATTTCGGTTCGCCGGTGAACCGAAAACAGATCGCCGCCCTGCGCGACCGAAGCGCCATGGTGTTCCAGCACTACAACCTGTTCCCGCACATGACCGTGCTGCAGAACATCATCGAGGGCCCGGTCCAGGTGCAGAAGCGGTCCAAGGCCGAAGCGGTGCGCGAGGCCAGGTCGCTGCTGGACCGTGTCGGGCTCTCCGGCAAGGAAGACCAGTACCCGCATCAGCTCTCCGGCGGACAGCAGCAGCGGGTCGGCATTGTCCGGGCGCTGGCGCTCAAACCTTCGCTGCTGCTGTTCGACGAGCCCACGTCCGCACTGGATCCTGAACTGGTGGGCGACGTGCTGCACGTGATCAAGGAACTGGCTGACGAGGGCTGGACCATGGCCCTGGTCACCCACGAGCTGGCCTTCGCCCGTGAAGTGGCCAGCGAAGTGGTGTTCATGGACGGCGGCGTGGTGGTGGAACGCGGACACCCCGAACAGGTGCTGCGCGAACCGCGGGAGGAGCGCACCCGGCAGTTCGTCCACCGGCTGCTCAACCCGTTCTAGGACCGGGTTCACTTCCGGCTGCCCCCACCCTCCCCCCGACGGCTCCCTGCATCCGCGGGGGGGGGGGCCCGCCTGCACCGGTCCACAGCACCACGCCGCCACGCCGGGTGTGGCGCACGCCACGCCGGTGCGAAATTCATCTGATGTCATCTGGGATGGCAGAATGTAAAGTTCCATGCACCGTTCCGCATGGCAGGCTCGTTCCGGCCGGAAGCTTCCATCCCGCGTTTCTCCTGCGCGGAAACCTCCGGCCACGAAAGGCAGAACCATGGCCACTTCCCTGGCTACCAAGTCGTTGACCGCACAGACGGCTTCCGAAGCGCACGATCTCCTGAATGCTGCGGTCGAAGAGTTGCAAAAGCTCGCCGCCATCGACGGCGATTGCGGCATCTTGGTCACTCGCACCGGCCCCGGGCAGTTTACGGTGGAGCTGAGCGACGACGTGCCCTACGGCATCACCCAGGAATCGCATCTGTACTAAGCGGTTGGCGGGCCGGTCCCGGTTATATGACGCCGCCCGGTTGCCCGGAATGAAGCGCCGGCCCGCCCCGGTGGGATAATTTCGCCCATGGCTCCAGCGATTGCGTACCAAGGTGAACCCGGCTCGAACTCCCACATGGCTTGCCTGGAAGTGCGCCCCGGTTGGGAAGCGGTGCCGTGTGCCAGCTTCGAGGATGCGTTCGCTGCCGTCACCGGCGGCGAGGCGGAACTGGCCATGATCCCCATCGACAACTCGATCGCCGGGCGGGTGGCGGACATCCACGCCCTGCTGCCGAAGACCACCCTGCAGATCGTGGAGGAATTCTTCCTGCCCATCCGTTTCAGCCTGCTGGGCGTACGCGGGGCCACCGTGGAGCAGGCCCGGGAGGTGCACAGCCACATCCATGCTTTGGGCCAGTGCCGCAAGCTGATCCGCAGGCTCGGGCTCACTCCGGTCATCGCCGGCGACACCGCCGGTTCGGCCCGGGAGGTGGCCGAATGGAAGGACCCGACCAAGGTCTCCCTGGCGCCGCCGATGGCCGCCGAACTCTACGGCCTGGAGGTTTTCGCGGAAAAGGTCGAAGACGATCCGACGAACACCACACGGTTCGTGGTGCTGGCCGACCGCCGGCCGGTCCCGTCCCGCGAGGAACTTCCCGGTCCGGCCGTGACCAGCTTCGTGTTCCGCGTGCGGAACGTGCCGTCCGCGCTGTACAAGGCGCTGGGCGGTTTCGCCACCAACGGCATCAACATGACCCGGTTGGAGAGCTACATGGTGGGCGGCGAGTTTGCCGCCACCATGTTCATGGTGGACGTCGAAGGCCACCCGGACGATCCGGCCATGGTCCACGCCTTCGAGGAACTGGACTTCTTCACCACCGAAATCCGCATCCTGGGCGTCTACCCGGCGCATCCGTTCCGGCAGCAGACCGTGCGCCCGGGCGCCGCCGCGCAGTAGCCGTGGCGCCAGCAGTCGGACAGTAGCCTTCGGGGCAGCAGCCGTCGCACGGCCGCCCGTCGGGCAGCAGCCACCTCGCGTGGCCCGGGAGTAAAACGCTGCATTTGACGAACTGTTACCGGCGTTTGACCCAGGCCCTTCCCCGCTCTTAGCGTGGAGACGAATCAAGAGCGCCAACTTCACAGCCCTGGCTGGTTGGCCGGCAACCCTCTACCGTAGCGGGGTGCTCCAGGTGATGATTCGGCCCGCCGGGGATGTCGGCAGGCAAGTACGCGTATCCACCCGCAGCAGCTCGGCCGCAGCGGATGCGCCCAAGCCCCAAGGACGCCATGTCGCTACACCATGACCTGACCCCCCACACGTTGCGCTCCGCCTTCGGCCGGTTCCCCTCGGGCATCGCGGCGCTGTGCGCGACCGTCGACGGCGAGCCGCAGGGCATCGTCGCCTCCTCGTTCACCGTGGGCGTCTCCCTCGAGCCGCCGCTGGTGATGTTCGCCGTGCAAAACACCTCACGGACCTGGCCGCTGGTCCGGCGGGCCAACCGGATCGGCGTCTCGGTGCTCGGCACCGGGCACGACGGCGTCTGCCGCCAGATCGCGTCCAGGACCGGTGACCGCTTTGCCGGCCTGAGCCTGCACGGCACCGACGACGGCGCGCTTTTCCTCAACGACGCGGCGCTCTGGCTGGACTGCTCGGTGCACCAGGAAGTCCCGGCCGGGGACCACCACGTCGTGCTGCTGCAGGTGCACGGACTGTCCACGCACGACGGCACCCACGAGCCCCTGGTCTTCCACGATTCCGCGTTCCGCCGGTTGGAACAGCCGGCCTTCGTCTAGGACGCATGGTCCCGGCCCCGCCCGCAGCTGCGGGGCCGGGCGCGGGCAGCTAAGGCAGCGGCCTGCCTCGGGCCGCCACCCACAGGGAGTACCACTCCTCGCGGGTCATCGATGCTCCAACCGCTTCCGCCTCGGCACAGGCCCGGATCCGGTCCGGGCTGCTGGTACCGACGACCGGCCGGATGCCTGCCGGATGCCGCAGCAGCCAGCCCAGCACCACGGCCTCGGGCGGGCACCCCTTGTCCCGGGCAAGTTCCGTGACCAGGGCTGCCGCTGCTTGATCCGCCGGGGGAGAGGCATCCGCGGGCGCGGAAGCATCCGGTGTCGCGGCCTCCGCTGCCGCACGCCCGCTGTACCGGCCCTGGGCCAGCGCTCCCCAGGCCTGCAGCTCCACCCCGTGGGCGGCGCAGTATTCCAAGGTGCCGTGCGGGAAGCTGATCCCCGGTCCCTCCGGGTGGTTCACCAGCACCCCTGACTCCAGCCAGTCGCGTCGGTACAGGCTCATTTCCAGCTGGTTCACCGCCAGCGGTTCATCCAGCGCCGACTGCAGCCAGCGCATCTGTTCGCCGGACATGTTCGAGACACCAAGGCGGCGGACCTTCCCGGCCATCCGAAGCTCGTTGAACGCCGCGGCGATCTCTTCGGCCGGCGTCAGCGGATCGGGCCGGTGGATCAGCAGCGTATCCAGGTGATCGGTGTGCAGCCGGCGCAGGCTCTCGTCGGTGCGGGTCAGGATGGCTTTCCGCGAGGAGTCGTAGTGCCCGACCATGCCGGGGGCCGGCAGCCGGATGCCGCATTTGCCCTGCAGCCGGATCGAGTCGCGCAGCTCGGGACTTCCGGCCAACACCCGCCCGAACGCGGCCTCGGCCTTGCCGTGGGCGTAGATGTCGGCGTGGTCGAACGTCGTGATCCCGGCCTCCAGCGCCGCCGCCACGGCCGCGTGCGCGGCCGCCACATCGGCCGCTTCCAGCGGCCCGCTCCCCCAGCCACCACCCAACCCCATGCAGCCGAATATGAGGCGCGAGCCGGCGTCGTTCATTGAAAGTTCCCCCTTCGCTGGACAGGTTTCCAGCGTACGACGGCGGTGCCCGGGGAGGCGTCGGCGCCGGCCGGGTGATGCAGACACCGAAGAACACTCCTCGTAGCGGGGCGCCGATTCAACTCGGGCGGCATCAGCCGGTGTGGCGACGGAGGAACGCCACGCTGCGCTCCAGCACCTGCCACGCCGCTTCCAACTCCAGGTTGAACTGGAACTGGTGCCCTAGGCCGGCCTCCGTATGGGGGAAGAACTCCTCCACGGCCGCGCCCTTGATCCGCAGCGCTTCGACCAGCCCGAGCGAGTGCGGCAGCAACGGGTCCGTGTTGCCCGCTGACACGAAAGCCGGCGGGTAATCGGCGCCCACGTGCTTGGCCACGGAGGCCAGCGCGACGTACGGACGCTCCAGATAGTCTTTGGCCCCGGTGTAGGACCACAGCACCGTGCGCAGGTAATTCTGGTTCCCGGCCTGGTCCGCCCCGGCGAGCGAGAGGTCGTACGCCCCGCAGTGCAGCAGCACCGCGCGCAGCCGCTCCGGCTTCATGGGCGAGGCAATGCCGAGCCTTTTGGCATAGTCGGGATCGGCGATGACGAGCGCCAGTTGCGCGGCAATTTGCGCGCCCGCCGAGTCCCCGGCCAGCACGATCCGCTCGGTATCGATGTGAAGCCGCTCGGCATTGTGTTCCAGGTAGCGCAGCGCGGCGGCCGTCTGGCGCACCGGCGCGGGGTAGCGGCGCACGTGGGCCAGCGAATAGTCCACCCCCACGGCGGTGAAGCCGTAGGAGGCGAGGATTCGAAGGTAATTGGCGACGTCGTTCTTGGTGCCGGAGATCCAGGCCCCGCCGTGGATCCAGACAATTGTCGGAAGACGCAGCGAATCCTCGGCCGCCTTGTCCGGGAAGAACACGTCCAGGCGGGTATGCCCGTGGTTGCTGAGGTATTCCTGATCCAATACTTCGCTGATTCCGTCCGGCACGTGCCGGGCCATCGCGCGGGCCGTGCGCCGGCCGTCCCGTTCCGACAGCACCCGCAGCAGCACCGCCAGCGGCCGGGGGCTGAAGCGCAGCCACAGGACCAGGCCGCCGGCAAGGGCCGCCGGGACGGTGACGAGCACGGCAACTGCTGTCAGTGCGCGGCGGATACGGACCTGCATGGCTTCCTCCGATCGGCCGGTAGTGAACCAATCGTGAGCCCGCCCCGCCCGCGGGGCAAGCCCCTCCCCTGCCTGACCGTCAATCGCCGGACCCCCCCGCCCGCGAAGGGCCGTGAGGCCCGCAAACGGCTGGACGGCCACCGACGAAAAGCCTTGCAGCTCGCCCGCCAAGGGCGGGAAACCACGTCAACCGAGGGCAACCACCAGGCTCAGCGCGGCCAAGACCAGGGCGACCGGCGTCATGGTCCACCGCTCGGGCTTGCTGCGCGAGATGGCGTTCATCAGGACGCCGACGAACAGGTACGCGGTCAGGACCCAGCCAAGAACGAGCGACGCGGTCTCCGGCAACGCGTCGAGAAACTGCGCGCGGTCCATGATGACGAACACGAAGAACGCATACAGGAGCACCGAGACCGCGCTCCCGATGCGCAGCTTCGCCGGCAGGATGCGGTGGCTTCCTCCCCAGGCGAACCGGCCCAGCGGCAGGCCCGCGGCCAGCAGGATCTGGAAGACGGCCAACAGCGCGAAGACAAGGCACGCGGCGATGGCCGCAACGGTGATCATGGGGAGCAGTGTAGCGGTGCAGCCTTCAGCCGCGGTCAGGCGGTCAGCGGCTGGCGGTAAGGCGGCGGCCACGCGTGCCACGCGGTCAGCGGCCGGCGATCAGGCGGCCGCGCGGTCAGCGGCTCGTGACCTTGCCCGTCAGCGAGGCGATCGGGCGCAGGAAGATCGGCCGGGCCAGGAACCAAGCCGCCACGGTCACCGCAACGGAGGCGGCAAAGATCCAGAAACCGGTCCATCCGCCGTCGTCCGTGGCCGCATACATGTGGTTGAGGTTGCGCAGCGCGCCGGTGGCCAGCACCAGGGTCACGTGCACGATGATGAACAGCACGAAGTACACCATCACCGGGAAGTGGATGGCCCGGGCCGCCTCAATCGGGAAGTATTTGTTGACCGCGGCCCGCTTGGGCCAGGCGGCCGAGGTGCGCAGGCCGGAGACGATGGCCAGCGGGGCGGCGATGAAGACGGTGGCGAAGTAGGTCAGCAGCTGCAGCGCGTTGTAGTTCACCCACCCGTTCTCCAGCGGCCAGTCCAGCGAGGCGTACTGCAGCACAGCGGACAGCGCGTTCGGGAAGATGTCCCAACTGGTGGGCACAATCCGCATCCAGTGCCCGGTCGCGAAGATCAGCACCATGAAGACGATGCCGTTCAGCACCCACAACGCATCCAGCGTCAGGTGGAACCACAGGTTCAGGGTGATCTTGGTGGGCGCGTTCTTGGTCTTCACCAGGCCCTTGTTGTTGCGTGTCCAGTACGCCGGCGAGCGGGTACCGGCCCGTACCTGCAGGCCGGTGCGGATGATCAACACGATCAGGAAGAAGTTGAGGAAGTGCTGCCAGCCCAGCCAGGCGGGCAGCCCGACGGGCGCGGATTCGGGCAGTTCGGAACGGCCCGGGTAGGCGGCCAGGAAGTCCTGGACGCCCGGCATCGTGCGCATCCATTTGGCCAGCAACACCAACAGCAGGAGCACGACGACGGCGCCGGCCACCGCCGCGGTGATCTTCAGCCACGTCTTCCGGGTGCTCCCGGACGGTTTCGTCGAAGTGGACATCGCCAGCTTTCCTCGTTCCCTGCGTCCCGACAGTCCGGGCTTCGTGATTCAAGGTACCCCGGCGGGGCGGCATCATGCCACACGCGCGGCCGCGGCGGCCAGAGCCCGCCGCAGCACGGCGTGAGCATGGCGTTATTGGCCGTGCTGCGGCATCCATTTCAGGCAGTAGCGCAGGTTGGCGGTGACGGTCCGCACCGCGGCTTCTTCGTCTCCGGCCGCGATGGCGTCCGCGAGGTCCTCGTGTCCGGCGCGCAGGCATCCATCGAAGCCGTCCCGCAATCGCTGGGCCATCTTGGTCCCGTGGAACACATCGCCGAAGCTGCCGTACAGCTCGTGCAACAGCTGGTTGCCGGAGGCCTCGGCCACGGCCAGGTGGAAGTCCCAGTCCGCAGCGATCCAGCCTTCCAGGTCTTGTTCGGCCCACGCATGCCGGCGCCGGGCCAGCCTCTCCCGCAGCGCCTCCACGGCGCCGCCGGGGCCCGACGGCTCGGATCGCGACGATTGCGCCGCCAGCCGCGCCGCCTGGGTGTCGAGCGCGAAGCGCACCTGGAGCACGTCCTCGTCGTCGTACTCCCGGTAGGCGCGGCGGGCGGTGCCGCTGATCTCGCTGGTGGCGCGCACGTACGTGCCGTCGCCGCGGCGCACCTCGAGCATCCCGGCGTGGGCCAAAGCCTTGACCGCCTCGCGCAGCGTGCCGCGGGAGACGCCCAGACTCGCCATCAGTTCCGGCTCCGAAGGGATCCGGGCACCCAGCTGCCACCGCCCCGCCGCGATGGACTCCCGCAGCCTGGACGTCACTTCCTCCGCGAGCGGCGGCCGCTGGAGCGGGCCGGACCTCACGGCCGCGCCTCCCGCACCAGGCCGCTGACCGCATGGGCCAGCAGCAGTTGCATCGCCGCGCCGGCCACCAGGAGCACCAGCGGGATGGTCCAGTCGGCGAGTGCATCGTGCAGCAGGCCGAGCCCGAACGGGCCCAGTGCGGCGAAGAGGTAGCCGACCGATTGGGCCAGCGTGGACAGCGCGGTGGTCTCGGCCGCGTCCGAACCGCTGCGGCTGATCACCAGCATCAGCAGCGGGAAAACCCCGAAACCCAGTCCGATCAAAACCGCGGGCAGCACGGCGAGCTCGGCAGGCAGCACCAGCAAGGCGAGGTAGCCCACCAGCGACGCCGCGCAGGTCATCATGAAAGCCGGCCGCAGCAGGCCCGGCCGCGCCGCCATGGACAACAGCAGCACGACGGCGGGGATGGACACCAGCTGGACCAGCGCGAGCAGCTGCCCGGCGGCCGCGGCATCCACCCCGCGCGAGATCAGGATGTACGGCAGCCAGCCCATCACGGAATAGACGAGCAGCGCCTGGATGGTGAACAGGCCGGTGAGCAGCGCGCCCTTGCGCGTGAGCAGCAGCGGCCACGGCGACGAATGGACTCGCGTCGGTGTGCCCGACCCGCGCCTGCCGACCACGGCCATGGGAAGGAACACCGCGAGCCCGACGACGGCCAGCAGCGCCCAGACGGCCAGCGCGAGCGACGGCGAGTCCAACTGTGCGGCCAGCGGGACGCTGACGGCCGCGGCCAGGGTGGCGCCGACGGACATGGAGATGGTGTAGGCCCCGGTCATCGTCGACGGCCGGTGCGCGAAGTACTTGCGGATGAACGCCGGCAGCGCCACGTTGCAGACCGCCAGTCCGGACATGGACACCACCGTGCCGGCCAGCAGCATCCCGACGGATTCGACTCCGCGCAGGCCCAAGCCGGCAATCAGCAGTGTCAGCGCGAGTGCGATGGCGCGTTCCAGCCCCATGCGGCTGCTCAGCCAGGCGGTCGCGGCTCCGGCCACGGCGAAACACAACACGGGAACGGTGGGCAGCAGTGCGGCGACCAGCGGCCCGTACCCCAGCAGCTGCTGCAGGTCGTGGAAGAGCGCGGCCGCGCTGGCAATACCAGCCCGGAGGTTCAACCCGATGAGTATCACGGCGGCTACGGCCGCGGCAATGAACCAGCGGCGGTCCGCGGCGGCGGGCGCCGGGGCAGGCTCCTGCACGTTGAGCTCCGGCACCAGGGCCTCGGCGAACTCCCGCGGAGCCTCGTCGCTGCCCGGCGCATGGTCGCCGCCCGGCGCGTGGTCGCTGCCCAGCGCGTGGTCCCCGCTGCTGCCGCCGCTGGGCCGTCGCTCTAAAATCATTCTCTAAACGTTAGACGTTTGATGTCTGAGCACCAAAATGCCCGGTCCGCCAGGCAGGGCCGGCCGGAATGGCACGCGGCGAGAGCACAGCCGTCGGTACTTTGGGGGACGCCCGGTCCGTCCTCCCGCCGCCCGGCGAGAGCTTCGCCGTCGCAGCTTCGGGCGCACGTTTGGGCAACGCGATTAACGAGGCCCGCACCTCGGGCAAGGCCGCCCGAGGTGCCGGCGTCGGAGCTGCAGAACCTGCCGCCTAGTTGGCGAAGACGTCCTGCAGCGTGCCCTGCGGGGCCCACAGCGCAATGGAGTCGCCGGTGTTGTTCAGTACTGACGCGGTGCCATTGTTGTAGTAGGCCTCGGCGCTGTTGGTGCCGGGACCGGTGTAGACCCGCAACTCCGCGCCGGGGGCAAGCACGTAGCCCTCGCCCACAGCCAGGATATTGTTCGCCGCGTCGCGGATGATGTAGCCGCTGGCGTCGATGCTGTGGTTGGCGGTGTTGCGCAGCACCACGTGCTCGCCGGTCTCCGGCTGAACGTCGCTGCCGGCGGGGTCATTCACCGCGCCGGCGATTTCCAGGCCGGTGCCCGCGGGGAAGGGCTTCCGCCCGTCCAGGTAGCGCATGGTCTGGATCGGGAAGTCACCGGTGACGGCATCGACGCCGAGGTCGACGGAGTGCTGGACGGCCTCGGGCGAGTTGGCGGTGTAGACGCCGACGACCAGCCCGGCGGCCTTGGCGTCTGCAACATTTTGCGCCGTCAGGGTGCGGTAGTTGGTGCCGATTGAATCGGCAAAGGCCGCCCAGGATTCCAGCGTGGCCGGACCCGGGACGGTGCTCGAGAGCTGCTGCAGCGCGATCTCGGGGGCCAGGTCGGCGAAGGTGCGGTTGGAGGCCTCGTCGAAGCCGAGGACCTGGACCTTGTCGGCGGCAACAAGCTTCGTCCAGGCGGCATCGGTGCGGAGCTCGTCGGCGACGAGCTGTTCGATGCCCGGGGAGTTCTTCGGCGACTTGATTTCGATGTACACGCCGGTCTTCACCGTGGCGATCTTCGCCGCGTCATCCAGGTGCGGGATCCGCTCCCCCTGGTACTTGGCGCCGAAGTAGGATCCGGCGTCGAGCTGCTGCAATTCATCCCAAGTAAAGGACGTGATGGGGTCCCCGGCACGCTCGGGAAATACTTCCTCCACGTTGGTGGTCCGGGCCGGAGTGTCGTCGTGGAACAGGAACGGTACGCCATCGGCGCTGAGCTGGACGTCGATCTCGAAGAAGTCGGCGCCGGAGGCGCGCCCGTCCTTGAAGGCCGCAACCGTATTTTCGGGGGCGGTGCCGGCGGCCCCGCGGTGGCCGATCAGCAGCGGGGCTTCATCCTGCCCGCCCGGGTTGTTCTGCGCGCCGGCCGCCGGGGCGGCCACGAGGGTAGCGCCGACGGCGACGGCCGCGGCGGAGGTGGTCAATGTTTTGAGCAGGCGAGATGCCATGGGATATGACGCCCTTCGTAGTGGTTGTCCGGGTTTCCCCGCCATCGAGCTTCACAGCGCCAGTGGACCTGCGGGCCAACTGGCTGTGAACTCGCAGTGAAAGGAAACACCGCCCAAGGGCCGGGGCGCGGCGACGGCGCAATCGGACCGCCGCGGGATGCCGCCGCGGCGACGCTAGACTCGGAGTGGCATGAACACTTCCGCCAATACCCCGAGCTCGGTGCGCGTCGATGCGTGGCTGTGGGCCATCCGCGCCTACAAGACCCGTTCCGCGGCCACCGCCGCCTGCCGTGCCGGACACGTCCGGCTTAACGGCAACCCGGTCAAGGCCTCCCAGCCGGTGGTCCCGGGCGACACCCTGCGGGTGCGGCAGCCCGGCTACGAACGGATCCTGGAAGTGCGCCGGCTGATCGCCAAGCGGGTGGGAGCCGAGGCGGCCTCGCACTGCTTCACGGACCACACGCCGCCGCGCCCGGCGATGCCCTCGCTCGGAATCCCGCAGCGCGACCGGGGTGCCGGCCGGCCAACCAAGAAGGACCGGCGGGAGATGGACAGGCTGCGCGGCCCCCGCTAGGAACGGGAGCGCGGAAGCAGTTCGGTGGTTTCTTGGAACGGGAGCCCGGCGGCGCTTCGGCGGCCGCTGGGAACGGGAGCCCGGAAGCCGTTCGGCGGCCGCTCAGGACGGGAGCCCGGAAGCCGTTCGGCGGCCGCTCAGGACGGCCGGATGGCCCGATGCTGCACCGATCGGCCCGCGCTGCCCGTCAATTCACGCCGCGCCGGGCTTCTTACTTCCATGCCGTGAGCGTAACTCACTTCACATAACCGGCCGGACGGTACAAGATGGAAACCGGAGACGGCCGCGCCGCCGTCCCGCTGCTATGTCATTATCTGAAGGAGATCAGGGCTGTGACCACCACTTCCCACGCCGCTTCATCCACCCAGCCGGGCTACCGGGTCCAAAACCCGTCCACCGGCGAGGTGGTCGAGGAATTCCCCACTGCCACCGACGCCGAGGTCAAGGACGCCCTCGCCAGGTCCCAGGCTGCCTACACAGCGTGGAAGGCCACGCCGATCACGGACCGTGCCAAGGTGGTGTCCCGCATTGCGGAACTGTTCACCGAGCGGGCCGACGAGCTCGCCGCGATCATCACCGAGGAAATGGGCAAGCCCCTGTCCGAGTCCAAGGGCGAGGCCGAGTTCTGCACCGACATTTTCAGCTACTTCGCTACTGAAGGCCCCGACCTGGTGGCGGACCAGGAAATCAAGGCCATCGGCGGCGGCCGCGCCATGATCCAGAAGCTGCCGGTCGGCCCGCTGCTGGGCATTATGCCGTGGAACTACCCCTACTACCAGGTGGCCCGCTTCGCCGCGCCGAACCTGATGCTGGGCAACACCATCATCCTCAAGCACGCCGAGACCTGCCCTCGCTCCGCCCTGGCCATCCAGAAAATCATGGACGACGCCGGCGTGCCCGACGGCGTCTACATCAACCTCTTCGCCAGCCACGAGCAGATCGCGGACATCATTGCCGACCCGCGCGTGCAGGGTGTCTCGCTGACCGGCTCCGAGCGGGCCGGCGCCATCATCGGCGAGCTCGCCGGCAAGAACCTGAAGAAGGCCGTCTTGGAACTGGGCGGCTCCGATCCCTACGTGCTGCTGGACACCGACGACGTCAAGGCCGCGGCCGAGCAGGCGTGGGCCACCCGCATCGAGAACACCGGCCAGGCCTGCAACTCCAACAAGCGCATGATCGTCATGGAGGACATCTACGACGACTTCGTGGCCGAGCTGACCAACCTGGCGAAGGACCTCAAGCCCGGCGACCCGGCCGAAGAGGCCGAGGGAACCTACGCCCCGCTTTCCTCCCGGGCGGCGGCCGAAGGACTGCACGAGCAGCTCAAGGACGCCGTCAACAAGGGTGCCACGCTGCACGCCGGCGGCACCCTGCACGATGGCCCCGGCGCCTACCTGGCCCCGGCTGTTCTGACCGGCGTCACTCCGGAGATGCGAGCCTACCGCGAAGAGCTGTTCGGCCCGGTGGCCGTGGTCTACAAGGTCAGCAGCGACGAGGAAGCCCTGGAACTGGCCAACGACACCGACTACGGGCTGGGCGGCGTCGTCTTCTCCAAGGACGAGGAGCGCGCCCGCAAGATTGCCCAGCAGCTGGAGGTGGGCATGGCCAACGTCAACGGCGTCGGTGAAGGCGCCGACATCCCGTTCGGCGGCGTGAAGCGCTCCGGCTTCGGCCGCGAGCTTGGCCCGCTGGGCATGGACGAATTCGTCAACAAGCGCCTGTTCTACATCGCCGACTAACCGGTCCGGCATCGACTGATCAGCAGGCGCCCTTCCCGCTCGCGGGAAGGGCGCCTGCTGATCTTTGCTTTCTGAGACGGCCAGGGTTTGGAATGGCGGCGTGCAACAGCGCTTTAAGGGTGCCGTCGCAGTCCGCCCGCGAGGCTCGCTGGCGTCCTCGCAGCCTGCGAATTTGGCCCGGATGATGGCCGGGACGCCTCCTACCGATGACAGATTCGCGCGGCGTCGGTACATTCACAAGACTGGTGCTGAAGCTTGACGGCCGGCTGCACCGATTGTATTTACCCGCCGGACGCAAGGCATGTCATGGACTTTCAGCCCGAGCCGCAGACCAATACGGCTCCCCAGCCCGACTCCGCCCGCGAACCGGATCGCCCGACCCGTGCACCAAACAGTATTGCTGGCGGGTACCTGGCACTCATGGCCCGCATGAAATCCGCCGGTCTGCTGACCCGCCGCAGGGGCTACTACAACACCCTCTTCGCGGTGCTCATGATGCTGCTGGCCGCGGCGTGGACAGGGTTTTCGTTGCTCGGGAGCAGTTGGTTCCAACTGCTGATCGCGGCCGGGATGGGGATACTGTTCACCCAATTCGCCTTCCTGGCGCACGAAGCGGCCCATTGGCAGGTATTCAAATCCAAGCGGGTCAACGAATGGGCTGCCCGGCTGGTTGGCACCTGCCTGGTGGGCATCAGCTACGCCATGTGGATGCGCAAACACACCAAGCACCACGGGTTTCCCAACACCGTGGACAAGGACCCGGACATCAGGACCGGGTCCATCGCCTTCCACCCGGACGCTGCGGCCGGGCGCCGCGGCGCGATGGTCCGTGTCACCCGGCTCCAGGGCTACCTGCTGTTCCCGCTGCTGCCCTTCCTGGGCTTCAGCCTGTACGCGGATTCTTTCAAGTACCTGGTCCGGCAGGCCAAGGTGGAGCACCGCTGGCTGGAGCTGGGCATCCTCGCGGCCCGCGCCGCCGTGCTGCTCACCGTGGTCTTCTGGCTTCTGCCCTTGGGGCAGGCGTTCGCGTTCATCGGCGTGCAGATGGCGGTCTTCGGCTTCTACATGGGCGCGTCGTTTGCCCCGAACCACAAAGGCATGCCGATCTATTCGAAATCCAGCCGGCCGGACTTCGTCACCCGACAGGTGACGGCCTCCCGCAACATCCGCGGCGGCTGGATGATGGACCTGCTGATGGGCGGTCTGAACCGCCAGGTCGAACACCACCTGTTCCCCGACATGCCCCGTCCCTGCCTGAGCAAGGCGGCGCCGATGGTCCGCCAATACTGCCGCGAGCACTCGATCCCGTACACGGAGACCAGCGTGCTGGCCTCCTATGCGGCGATAGTCCGCTACCTGGGCGCCGTCGGAATAGCCGCCTCCGATCCCTTCCACTGTCCGGTGGCGGATATCTACCGCCGGGTCTGAGCCCGCGCGGGCCCGGATTCCTTGCGCCCGGGGCGTCCTCCCTGTCTGCGCTGGCATGGACACCGGCTGGGCCAGCACAGAGAATGGGCGCATGGACCTGCCCGTGATGCCACCCGTTCCGCCCATGCTGGCCAAAAGCGTGGCCAAGATCCCCGACGGCGGAATGACGTACGAGCCGAAATGGGACGGCTTTCGGTCAATCATCTTCCGCGATGGCGACGAGGTGGAGATCGGCAGCCGGAACGAGAAGCCCATGACTCGCTACTTCCCCGAACTGGTGGACGCGTTCCGTGAGCAGCTGCCCGAGCGCTGCGTCGTGGACGGGGAGATCATCCTGGTGGGCAAAGGCGGCGACAGGCTCGACTTCGAGATGCTGCAGCAGCGCATCCATCCGGCGGCCAGCCGGGTCAAGCTCCTCTCGGTGCAGACTCCCGCCCGGTTCGTGGCCTTCGACCTGCTCGCCCTCGGCGACGACGATCTGACCTCGCGCCCCTTCGAGGAACGGCGGGCCGCGCTGGAGAAGGCGCTCTCCGCCGTCGTCAATCCCATCCATCTGACCCGGGCCACCACCGACCCGGTGGTGGCCGAGCGGTGGTTCGGAGAGTTCGAGGGGGCCGGGCTGGACGGCGTGGTGGCCAAGCCCTTGGACGGAAAGTATCAGCCGGACAAGCGGAGCATGTTCAAGATCAAGCACGAGCGCACTGCCGACTGCGTGGTCGCGGGCTACCGCGTGCATAAGAGCGGGCCGGGCCTGGTGGGCTCGCTGCTGCTGGGCCTGTACAACGACGGCGGAACCCTGGTGCACGTGGGCGTGGCCGGGGCGTTCAGCATGAAACGCCGCAAGGAACTGTTTGAGGAGCTGCAGCCGCTGATTGCCGATTCGGACGGCCATCCCTGGAACCGGGAACAGCACGAGGCCGGCGAGCGCACACCCCTGACCACGGAGGGCAGCCGCTGGAGCGGCGGCAAGGACCTGTCCTTCGTGCCGCTGCGGCCGGAAAGGGTGCTGGAGGTCAAGTACGACCACATGGAGGGCGAGCGCTTCCGGCACACCGCGCAGTTTGTCCGCTGGCGGCCGGACCGCGATCCGGAGTCGTGCACCTACGGGCAACTGGACGAGCCGGTTTCCTACGACCTGAACGACGTGCTGCTGTAGCGCGCCGGGCCGGGACTCAGTCCCAGCGGCCCGCCGCCGCCGGCCAGCCACCCCGGCGACGAGCCGACGGCGGCCTGGTTTCTCAGCGCCAGCCGGCGGCCGGTGCCACCTGCTGCACGATGTTGCCCAGCATCTTCACGTTGTACTCCACGCCCAAGTAGTTCGGCACCGTCAGCAGCACGGTGTCCGCGGCCTGCACCGCCTGGTCCCGGACCAACTCGGCGCCGATTTTGTCCGGATCCCCGATGTAGCTCCTGCCGAACCGCGAGCGCGTACCGTCGAGCATGCCGACCTGGTCGTGCTGGTCGGCCTGGCCGCGGAGCCCGAAGTAGCGCTGGTCTTCGTCGTCGACAATCGGCATCACGCTGCGACTGACCGACACCCGCGGAACATGCGCGTGGCCGGCCTTCTGCCAAGCCTCGCGGAACAGGTGGATCTGCTCGGCCTGCAGTTGGTCGAAGGGCACGCCGGTGTCCTCGATCAGCAGGGTGCTGCTCATCAGGTTCATGCCCTGCTCCGCGGTCCACACGGCGGTGGCGCGGGAGCCCGCACCCCACCAGATCCGCTCCGGCAGCCCCGGGGACGTGGGCTCCACGGGAAGCATGCCGGCATGCCTGCCCTGGAGGTGGTTCGGGTCGGCGGGGACCATGCCCGCACCCGTGATGGCCCGGCGGAACACCGCGGTATGGCGCCGGGCCATGTCCGCATCGGTCTCGCCCTCGGCCGGCCGGTACCCGAAGGCCGCCGCACCGTTCAGCGCCGGCTCGGGTGACCCGCGGCTGATCCCCAGTTGCAGCCGCCCGCCGCTGATCAGGTCCGTGGCCGCCGCCTCTTCGGCCATGTAGAGCGGGTTTTCATAGCGCATGTCGATCACGCCGGTGCCGATCTCGATCCGGTTGGTCCTCGCGGCGATCGCTGCCAGCAGCGGAAACGGCGAGGACTGCTGCCGCGCGAAGTGGTGCACGCGGAAATACGCGCCGTCCACCCCAACTTCCTCGGCCGCAACCGCGAGCTCGATGCTCTGCAGCAGCCCTTCAGCGGCGGTGGGAACCGGCGAGCCGACGGCGGGGCTCCAATGGCCGAAGGACAGGAAACCGATGCGCTTCATATCCGCCACAACCCCGCCGCCGGCACTTCAATTCCCTAGCTCCCGTGCGGAACCACCACGGCTCGGCCGCTGAGCTCGCCGGCCTGCAGCTTGCGGTAGGCCTCCAGCGCATCGTCCATGCTGTAGCGCTCGATCTCGGGAACGATCTGTCCGGCCTTGTACATGTCCACCACCTCGTGCAGGTCCTCGATGGTGCCCCAGTAGGTGTTCGTGATGACGGACTCGTACGGGTTAGTGAAGAAGCTCCACTCCAGCGTGCCGCCGGCGATCCCCACCACCGTCATCCTGGACAGCCGGGCCATGGAAGCGGCGGCGGTCTTGACGGTCGGGCCCACGCCCACGAAGTCGAACGCGGCATCGACGCCCCGGCCGCCGGTGATGTCACGGATCCGCTCGGCCTGCCCCTCGCCGCCGGAAACGGTCACGGCGCCGGCCTCTTCGGCCTTGCGCATCGCTTCTTCCTTCATGTCGGTGGCGATGACGGTGGCGCCGGTCAGCGCCCTGAGGATCTGCACGGCGATCTGGCCCAGGCCGCCCAGCCCGATGACCAACGCGTACTTGCCGCCGCCGGCCAGGTGCGGCAGCGACTGCTTGATGGCGTGGTACGGAGTCAGCGCAGCGTCGGCCAGCGGCGCCGCGGCCACCGGATCGGCGTCGCCGAGCGGCACCAGGTTCCGCGCCGGCACGGTGACGTACTCGGCCATCCCGCCGTCGCGCCCCAGTCCCACGCCGAGGTAGGGCATCTTGGCCGCGTTCTCGCAGTAAGTGTCCTGGCCGCGCGAACACGCCTTGCAGTGCCCGCAGCCAATCGGCCCATAGACCAGATAGGCATCGCCGACGTTGAAGCCTTCCACGCCCTCCCCGAGCTCTTCGACCCACCCGGAGTTTTCGTGGCCGAGCGTAAACGGCGGCGGCACCGCCCCCGGGCCGCCGGCCTCGAAGTCGTTGTAGATGGCGACATCGGAGTGGCAGGCTCCGGCGCCGGCGACCTTCAGCAGCACCTCCCCGGCCCGCGGCTTCGGCCGCTCCACGTCCTTGATGGTGGGAAAAGTCTTGAAGTCCTCGAACACTACAGCGCGCATGATTCACTCCTGCCGGTTGACTCTGCGATAGCTACACACGCCACCCTACGCACCGCGGAAAATGGTCAGCAAGCTGTCTATCGAGTTGTCACGTTTCACCAGTCTGTGTAGCGTAGGCCACGAGGCCACCTCGAGGGGCGCACCAGCGGCCCTGGCCCGATTCCAAAGGAGGCAACTGATGCAAACCGTGGAAGAAACCATTGATGTAGCCGTTCCGGTCCGCACAGCGTACGACCAGTGGACGCAGTTCGAATCCTTTCCGAACTTCATGTCCGGCGTTGAGTCCGTGACCCAGCTGACCGACACCACCAACCACTGGAAGACCAAGGTCGGCGGCGTGGAGCGCGAGTTCGACACCGAGATCGTGGAGCAGCAGCCGGACGAGCGCATCGCCTGGCGCAGCGTCGACGGCAAGTCCCACGCCGGCGTCGTGACGTTTAGCCCCCTCGGCGCGGACAGCACCAAGGTCTCGGTGCGCTTCGAGTGGGATCCCGAAACCTTCACCGAGAAGGTCGGCGCCGCCCTGAATATCGACGACAAGCAAGTGAAGTCGGACATGCGCAAGTTCAAGGAGTTCATCGAAACCCGCGGCGCCGAAACCGGCGCCTGGCGCGGAGAAGTGAACGACAGCGGCCCCATCGGCACGCAGCTCTAAACTTCCAAAACCACAAGCACGACGGCGGTGGGCCGGCTCTCGGAGCCGGCCCACCGCCGTCGTTTGCTCGCCCACCTGACAGCGCTGTCGCAGCAGCCGGCCCTTCCAAGCCAACAAATTTTTCCGGATTCTCCCCCATTTTCTGGTTATCCGGTTTACTCTAGGCCGCAGGGGATTAACTGAGCGGCGATGGGGGCCAATCATGCGGAAAAATCAGGAACGGCCGGAAGCCAATCCAGTAGCCGACATGGAGCGGATGGGACCTAAGCCCGTCCACGGGTCCGGGGACAGCACGGGGATGCCGAATCTGGCAGCGGCTCAGATACCCGGCCCCGGAACAGGGCACATTGTGGCCGGCGAGGATCGGCGTCTTCCGGATGATGCTGCCGATCCGCTGGAAAAGGAAGGCCACCTCAGCCGACCGCGCCGCACCCGCGGCTGGCTTCCCTGGAGCCGTGGAACCGGCCGCCACCGCCTCGCTTGATCAGCGCTCGCACCACCATCAGCATCCGCGTCCAGCGAAGGAGCCCGCCATGGCCCGTCCCGTGCACTTTGAAATCCAGGCAGAAGACCTGGAACGAGCCAAAAACTTCTACGCGACCGTGTTCGGCTGGACGTTCGAGGACTATTCACAGGTCACCGGCACTCCCTACTACGGCGTCGTGACCGGCCCGGAGGACCAGCCCGGCATCAACGGCGGCCTCATGCAGCGCCCCGCCCCGACCCCGGACAGCGGCCAGGGCACCAACGCCTGGGTGGTCACCATGGAGGTGGACGACTACGACGCCACCGAACGGAAGATCCTGGCGGCCGGCGGCCAAACCGCCCTGCCGAAGTACGCACTGCCGGGAATGGCGTGGCAGGGCTACTACCTGGACACCGAAAACAACACCATCGGCATCCATCAGCCCGACGAACAGGCCGGGATGTCGTAACAACTTCAAGCGGCGGCGGACAGCCACAGTCCATCTCCGGCGGCGATCGTCTTAGGACAGCACGTCCTTGGTGGTGAAGCGGCCGTAGGCGAGGGCGCAGGAAACGGCGATGTAGCCGCCCTGCAGGACGGCGTTGGCGCCGAAGGCGTCCCAGGAGATGGGCTGGCGCAGCAGGTCGGCGAAGCTCAGCCAGTGGTGCGTGAACAGCCACGGGTGCAACCACTCCAACTGCGGCAGCGCGCCGACAATCTGGGTGACGACGGCCAGCACTGCCGTCGCCGCCATGGCGCCGACGGGGACCTCGGTGAGAGTGGAGATAAAGAGCCCGATGGCCGCCAGCCCAGCCAGCGACACGGCAACGTAGGCGGCCACCAGCAGCAGCCGAGCCAGAGACTCGCCGACGCCGATCGTGTCGCCGGACAGCAGCGTCACCGGCCCGACGCCGAAGAGCAGGCCGCCGATCAGCGCGCCGGTGACCGCGATGGCGAGCGCCGCCGCCATGCAGAAGACCACCGCCGCACCGTACTTGACGGCCAGCAGCCGCAGCCGGCCGGCCGGGGCGCTGAGCAGGTAGCGCAGCGTGCCGTGGCCCGCCTCGCCGGCGATCGTGTCCCCGGAAACGACGCTGACGGTCAGCGGCAGGAACAACGGGATGGACACCACCAGCCCGGTCAGCGCCACGAACAACCCGTTGTCCGTGATCCGGTTGAGGAACGGTGGACCGCCGCCGGGCCCTCCCTCGTCCGCGGCGAACCGGACCACCACCGCGATGAGCGTCGGTACGGCGGCCAGGGCCAGCAGCATGGCCCACGTCCGGCCACGTCGGAACAGCACGCTGAGCTCGGAACCGAAGAAGGCCCATCCGGCGGACTTCCCGTTTTCCCGTCCCTGGGCCGAAGCGGCCGCCGAAGCGCCGGGATTTTCCTCGTCGGCGGCCTCGACTTCCACGATTTCCGGCCCCGGCCGGCGGTCGCCACCCCTGCTCGGCCGCTGCTCACTGGACAACGTCGAATCCCTCCCCCGTCAGCTCCACGTACCGGTCCTCGAGGCTGCTTGCCTCCACGGCAAACCCGCGGATCCGGACGCCGTCCGCCACGAGGGCGGCGGCGATGTGCTCAGGCAACAGACCGCCCTGGTCCATCGGGGCGTTCACGTGTCCGTCGAGTGCGGTGCTCGGGACCTCGGGTTCCAGGCCCAACCGGCGCAGCACGCCGCGCGCGGCTTCGATGTCGGGCGTCTGGACGCTCACATGCGTGAGCCCCGCCCGGCGCACCTCGTCCAGGGCCCCCTGCGCCACCAGCCGGCCGGCGCGCATGACGGCCGCGTGCGTGCAAATCTGCTCCACCTCGGAGAGCAGGTGGCTGGAGACGAATACCGTGGTGCCCTCCCCCGCCAGCGAACGGACCAGGCTGCGGACTTCGCGGGTGCCCTGCGGGTCGAGCCCGTTGGTGGGTTCGTCCAGCACCAGGAGCTGGCGCGGCATCATCAGGGCGTTGGCGATGCCCAGCCGCTGCTTCATGCCCAGCGAGTAGGCGCGCACCTTCTTGTCCGCGGCGTGGGTCAGGCCGACCCGCTCCAGCGCCCTGCCGATCCTCGCCCGCCGGGTCTCTGACGGGGCATGGCGGTCCGCGGTGTCCAGCCGGTGCAGGTTCGCGGCGCCGGACAGGAAGGGGTAGAACGCCGGGCCTTCGATCAGCGCTCCGACCCGCGGAAGCACGTCCCGCAACGACCCGGGCATGTCCTGCCCGAAGATCCGGACGCTCCCGCTGGTGGCGGCGGCCAGCCCGAGCATGACGCGGATGGTGGTGGTTTTTCCCGAGCCGTTGGGGCCCAGGAAGCCGAAGACGGAGCCGTGCGGGACGGCCAGGTCAAGGGAGTCGACGGCGGTTTGCCGGCCGAAGCGTTTGGTCAGTCCGGAGGTCTCGATGACCAGCGCGGCAGGGTTGCCGCTGCCGTTCACCGGGCCTCCGCGGCTGCCTGCAACGACTCGAACGGGACCGACCCGGCCAGAACGCGGCCGTCGTCGGTCAGGTACACGTTGAGCAGGGCGGTGGAGATCAGCCTGCCGCCGTCCACCGCTTCGGTGGCCTGGGCCAGGAAGGGCGAGTCTTCCCAGCCCTCCGGCAGGGCCCCGGCGGGGACTTCCGCCACGGTCTCCCAGCCGGAGCCGTGGAGGGTGACGTCATCCCGCAGCGCGGCAGCGCCGCCGCCGTGCCGGCCATGGCGTCCGGACGGTGACTGCTCTCCGTGCCGCGGCACGGCCTTTTCGCTGACGCTGGCACCGGCCGGCGGGGTGAACTCGAACAGGCCCTGGTCCGGGGTCTCGAGCGTCAGCTTGCTGAAGCCCAGCTGGAACGCCGGATCCTGCTGTCCCCGCGCGTTGACCCTGAGGCTGAGCGGCAGGCCGGTCTCGGCGTCGACGGCGACGGTCACGGATCCCACCAGCGTGGCAGTGCTGTACGGCTCCACCAGCAACTGATAGGCGCTGCGGCCGGCGACCTCGGTGTCGGCGCCGACGGACACCTTCGTTTCCGGGCCGATCTTGGCCAGCAGGTGATCGGCGAGCTGTTCGGGGGTGTAGGCGCCGCCCGGACGGGACGCACCGCCGTCGTGATTCTTGCCCGCGTCCGCGCAGGCCGGCAGCGTCAGGTGGACCGCCTCGTTCTCCTTGGAGCTGTAGACCCAGGCATCGGTGCCGTTGCGGATCACGTCGCGCTCCGCAAAGCGGTCGAAGAGCTGCAGCCGGGCCTGGTCCGGCCCGTCCAGGTAGACGCGCGCGGTGCGGGAACCGGTCAACAGTTCCAGCGCCTCGGCCACCTGTCCGCCCTCGTCCGCAGGCAGGTCCTCGGGAAGTTCCGGCAGCCCCAGCGCGGAGTCCTGTTCCAACGTGCCGGAGAGCTCTCGGACGTCGCTATCCGCCACGAATTCCAGCAGCTGCTGCGGGGTCTTGTCCGGCAGATCGGTTGCGGCGTTGGCCTGCAGGGAACCGGTGAGTACTCCGCCGGCAATGACTGCGGGCACGACGGCGGCGGGCAGCCAGCGCTTCCACGTCCGGTCCATGGCACATCACCTTTTCTGCTGCTGCAGGACTCGCTTCCCAGCCTACGCTTCCCGCCTCGCCGGGTCACCAGTCACAGCAAAGCCGGCACTGGTGCCTGTGCCGACAGCCGCGCCGGCGCGAGGCTTCAGAGCGGCCGACGCAGGGTGCCTGCACTCCGCCGCGAGGCTCCAGAGCGGCCGACACAGTGTGCCGGCATTCCGCGCCAAGCTCCAGAGCGGCCGAAAGTCGACACAGGCCCGTCGCGGAAGACCGCTCTCGCACAGCTCGGCCGCTCTGGAGGACTGCGGCCGTCGCCGATGTCCAGCGACTGCTCCTGTTGCTCGGCAGTGCGGTCCGACCGGCCGCGACACCGGCCCCCACACCGGCCCCACACCGGCCCGCACACGCGCCGCGGATCATGCTTGTCAGGCCCCTGTTGCCGTGTTGTAGTTGACTCACGCAATGACATGGACGCACCGCAGCGTCCCGGCGAACCCGGCTTGGCTGCGGCAATCCAGGCGCCGGTCCGACACCCAGGCCGGTAGCCGGAGGGGTGAGTGGCGATGGTTGTGCAACGGTTGTTGCCGACGGAGGAAGCGCAGGACCTGATCGAGCTGGTCCGCGACATCGCGGACCGCGAGCTGCTGCCGCAGGCGGCCGAGGCCGAGGCAGCCGAACGCTTCCCGCGCGAGGTTTTCCGGATGCTGGGGGAAACCGGGCTGCTCAGCCTGCCGTACCCGGAGGAGTTTGGCGGCGGCGGCCAGCCGGCCGAGGTCTACCTGCAGGTTCTGGAGGAACTCGGCGCCGCCTGGGGCAGCGTGGCGGTGGGCGTCAGCGTCCATGCCCTCTCCTGCTTCCCGCTGGTGCATTTCGGCAGCGATGCGCAGCGCAAGACCTGGCTGCCGGACATGCTCTCGGGCGACACGCTGGGTGCTTACTGCCTCTCCGAGTCGCACGCGGGCTCCAACCCGGCGGCGATGCGCACCCGCGCCGTCCGGAAGGGCGATGGCTACGTGATCCGCGGTGCGAAGGCCTGGACCACGCACGCCGGCGAGGCCGATTTCTACACGGTGATGGCCAGGACGTCCGACGATCCCCGGCACGGGATCTCCTGCTTCCTGGTTCCGGCCGACGCCAAAGGACTGAGCGCGGCGCCGCCCGAGCACAAGATGGGGCTGACGGCCTCGACCACGGCGACGATGCACTTTGACGACGTGTACGTCCCGGCCAACCGCCTGATCGGCGAGGAAGGCCAGGGCCTGGCGATCGCGTTCGCGGCGCTGGACTCGGGCAGGCTGGGCATTGCGGCGGTGGCCGCCGGGCTGGCCCAGGCCGCGCTGGACCTGGCCGCCTCCTACGCCAACGAGCGCGAGGCCTTCGGCAAGCGGCTGATCGAGCACGAGGGGCTGGCCTTCCTGATCGCCGACATGGCGGTGGAAGTGGAAACCGCGCGCGCCATGTACCTAGCGGCGGCGCGGCTGAAGGACGCCGGCCTTCCCTACGGCCGGGAGGCCTCGATCGCCAAGCTCGTGGCCACCGACAACGCGATGAGCGTGACGACCAACGCCGTGCAGGTGCTCGGCGGGGCCGGCTACACCCGGGACTTCCCGGCCGAGCGGTATATGCGCGAGGCCAAGGTTATGCAGATCTTCGAGGGCACCAACCAGATCCAGCGGCTGCTCATCTCCCGCCACTTCATCCGCTGACTGGGACCGGCCGGAAAAGACCCGCTGACGGCGGCAGCCCGCCCGGCCGGGGCGGCACGCGCCGGACCGTGCCGAACCGCCGGGGCGCGGCACCCGCCGGACCGTGGCCGAACCGCCGGTCCGGCACGCCGGGCCCGGGCGGCACTATCCGGCCGTTACCTCCGGTGCTTGGTCCGCGCGGTGGCCGGTGCGGTCCACGGATCCTCCGGCCACGGGTGCTTCGGGTAGCGGCCGCGCATCTCGGCGCGGACCTGCGCGTAGGGACCGGACCAGAAAGACGCCAGGTCATCGGTGACGGCCAGCGGCCTGCCCGCGGGCGAGAGCAGGTGGAACAGCACGGGGACCCGACCGCCCACCAGCCGGGGCGTGTCCGCCCAACCGAAGCACTCCTGCAGTTTGACCGCCACTACCGGGCGCTCTCCCCCGTCCCGTTCCGGGTAGTCGATCCGCACCCGGGAGCCGCTGGGAACCTCCAGCCGCTCCGGCACGAGCTCATCGAACCTCGCCGCTTCCGGCCAGGGCAGCAGCCGGCGCAGCGGCTCGGCCAGGTCCACTGCGGCGGCCGGCTTCCCGCCGGCCAGTGCCTCCAGTTCCGGCGCCAGCCAATCGGCCAGCCGCCCCAGCAAGGCTGCGTCCGCGACGTCCGGCCAGGGCGCGCCCAGCTCGCGGTGCAGCAGGGCCAGCCGGCGGCGCAGCCCCTTGGCTGCCTCCGACCAGCCAAGGATGCCGAGCCCGCGCTCTCCCAGGGCCCGGGCTACCGCCTCCCGGCCCTCGTCCCGCGACGGCCTGACCGGTGCCGAGGAGAGCACGATGGCGCCAAGCCTGCGTTCCCGGCGGGCCGCGAGTTTGCCCGACTCGAAGCGAGCCTCCACCCGGTCGGTCATCAGATGCCGTGCCGCCGCTGCCGCCGTATCGCCCGCCAACGGGGCGGCGGCGCGGATCACCGCCCCCGTGCCTGCCGCGTCGCGGCCCTGCGCGCGGGACACCTCGGCCACAGCCAGCCACTCGTGCCCGGCCAAGGCACTGCCGGACGGAAGACCGGCCCGGGTTCCGGACGCCAGCAGGTAGGTCTGCCCGGGACCGGGCACGCGGCGGGCAACCCGTTCGGGGAAGGCCAGCGCCACTACGAAGCCGGCATGCTCCGCCGAAACCACCTCACCGGTGGAAGGCACGACGGCGGTGGCCTCCTGCCGTGCGATGCCCTCCAGCCGTTGCGCCTCCTCCCGCCAGCGCCGCGCGGCGGGGTCGCCGCGGCCTGCCGAACGCAGCCGGGACAGCAGCACCGTGAGGTCTGCCCCGGGTGCCCGTTCCTCGCCGGAGACCAAGGCGACCACTTCGGCGGCCACCTGCCGGCCCACCACCGCCGCGCCATCCAGCAGTGCCCGGCCCAGCCGGGGGTCGGCCGGAACCCTGGAGAGGACCCGCCCCACATCGGTGGCCCGCCCGCCGTCGTCAATGGCGCCCAGCTCATGCAGCGTGCGGACGGCATCCGCCATGGCCGGCGCCGGCGGCGCGTCCGGAAGCCGCAGCCCTTCGCCGCCCGGGGCACCCCAGCAGGCCAGCACCAAGGCGGCACCCGTGAGGTCGGCGACGGCGATCTCCGGGGTGGGATGGGCGGGCGCGGCGCCAAAGGTTTTCGGTTCGTAGCAGCGCACCACGGTGCCCGGCCCCTGGCGGGCCGCGCGGCCGGCGCGCTGGTCGGCGGAAGCGCGCGAGGCCGACACCGTCACCAGCCCGGACATGCCGCGGGCGGCGTCCCGGCGGGGTTCGCGCGACAGCCCGGAGTCGACGACCAACCGCACGCCCGGCACGGTGAGCGAGGACTCGGCCAGCGAGGTGGAGACAATGATGCGCGGCGGCCCACCGGGTTCCCGGCCGGAAACGGCGCGGTCCTGCGTGGCCGGATCCGCCTGCCCGTGCAACTCCAGCACCTCGGTGCCGGTGCCGCCACCGCCCGTGCCGCCGCGGACCCTGTCTCGGATCGCCGCGGCCACCTGCTGCACTTCCCAGGCTCCCGGCACGAAGACCAGGGCGTCCACCGAGGGGTCGGCCGCGAGCGCCTCGGCGTGCGCGGCCGCCGCGGTGAACGCGACGTGGTCCAGGAAACCGCGGGCCACTCCCCGCCCGTCCAGCCGCGGCACCGAGGCGGGAGCCCACCGCACGTCCAGGGGATGCAGCGCCGAAGGGCAGTCGACCACCGGGGCCGGCCCTTCGCCGTCGTCCGCGCCGATCAAGGCGGCGAAGCGCGGCGCGTCCAGGGTGGCCGACATCGCCACCAACGTGAGATCCCCGCGCAGCTGGCGGACCTCGCCGAGCATGCCGACCAGCAGGTCGGTCTCCAGGCCGCGCTCATGCACTTCATCCAGGATCACCGCGTCCGTCCCGTCCAGGCCGGGATCGGTGAGCAGCCTGCGCAGCAGGATTCCCGGCGTGACGAATTCGATCAGCGTCTGCGGGCCCGCCCGGCGTTCCCCGCGCACCGTATAGCCGACGCGTTCGCCCAGCCGGCTCCCATCCAGCGCGGCCAGGCGCCTGGCGGCGGAACGGGCGGCGACCCGGCGGGGCTGGGTGACCACGATGCGCGGACGGCCGCCAGCCGCTGCAGCGGCCACGAGGTTGGCGACCAGCGGCGGAACCAGGGTGGTCTTGCCCGTGCCCGGCGGGGCCTGCACGACGGCGGTGCCCGTCCGGGTGCCTACGGTTGCGGGTTCCTCGCCCACAGGGCTGCCCGTCAGGGCTGCGGCCAGGTCGTCCAGTGAATCGGCGAAGACCAGGCCTTCGCCCATCGCGGCCAGGTCGAAAAGGACGTGGCGGTGCGCGGGTTCCTGCGGGATTGGCTGGCTCACCCTTCCATTGTGCCGGTGCCTGTCGCGCCCTCCGGCATCGCCGCCACTCCCGTCGGCAGGCGGCCGTCCCGCCGTCCTTGTTCGCGCTTCCACACCCCGGCGTATCTCCCTTGGCAGCGCCCACGAACTGTGCCACGTTGGAGGTGGAATGGCGAACAATTCTTTCTGGAGGGACGTGGTTCAGATGCCGAAGACGACGAAGAGCGGCAAGCCGAAGCAGACCGAATTGCCCAGCACGCTGCAACGGTCGGGCAAGAAGGCCCAGGAGACGTTCGCGGAAGCCCATGATTCCGCCGCCGAGACGTACGGCGACGAGGAGCGTGCCCACCGCGTGGCCTACAGCGCGCTCAAGCACACGCACGAGAAGGTGGGCGACCACTGGGAACCGAAGGAAAAGAAGGGCCCCTCCGACCCGCAGGCCGAGGGCGGCGCCGGCACCTCTCGGGAAACCAAGGGCGGGGTGGACGCAAACGCCTCCAAGCAGCACCTCTACGATCTGGCCAAGAAGCTCGACGTCCCCGGCCGGTCGAAGATGGACAAGTCAGAGCTCGTCGAGGCGCTGCGCAAGGCCAACGACCGGGAGACCAGGAAGGCCCGGTAGCCGTTGACTGCCTCAGCTCCTGCCGCTAGCGTCTTGGCTGCGTCTTCCAGTATCCATCCGTGATCGAGGAGCACTCCATGGCACACGTCAGCGTTATCGGTACCGGAAACATGGGCCAGGCAATTTCCGGGGTCGTCACCAAGGGCGGCAACACCGTCGAGATGCTCGGCCACTCCGACGAGGACAAGCCGGTCACCGGTGACATCGTCGTGTTGGCCGTGCCCTATCCCGCCCTGGCCGACATCCTCGGCAAGCGCTCCGGGCAGCTGTCCGGCAAGGTGGTCGTCGACATCACCAACCCGGTGAACTTCGAGACCTTCGACTCCCTGACCGTGGCGGCGGACAGCTCCGCGGCCGCGGAACTAGCCGCGGCGCTGCCGGACTCGGCGGTGCTCAAGGCTTTCAACACCACCTTGGCCGCCACGCTGGCTGCCGGGACTGTCGGCGGGCTGACCACCACGGTGCTGGTGGCCGGCGACGACGCAGAGGCCAAGACCATGCTGGCCGAGGTGGTCGCCGCCGCCGGACTCCGTATTATCGACGCCGGTGCCTTGTCCCGGGCTCGGGAACTGGAAGCCATGGGCTTCCTGCAGATCACCCTGGCCGCCAGCGAGAAGATCGCCTGGAGCGGCGGCTTCGGCGTCGTGCCCTGACCTCAGCTGGTGCCGCCGCCATCGCGGCGCGTGGCCCGCGGACAGCTGCCGCCCGGACGGGGTTTGGATCGTCACTGTCCCGCCAGCCGAGCCCGATGACAACCGCGGACGGCCGCTCCTATTAGGCTGGGGCACATGGACCTGGAGAGCGCGGCACGAGAGCTGTACGCGCTGCTTCCCGGCGAATTCACCGCTGCCCGCAACGCTCGGGCCAAGGAGGCAGCCCAGGACGGCCACAAGGAGCTCGCCCGGCAAATCAAAGCGCTGGCAAAGCCGTCGGCCGCGGCCTGGCTGGTCAATCTCCTGAGCCGGCAGCGGAGCGCTGACATCGCGGGAATCGTGGAACTGGGCCACGCCATGAGCGAAGCCCAGGAACAGCTCGATCCGCAACTACTGCGCCGACTGGGTGACCAGCGCCGGGAACTGTTGGCCGCCGTGGCGGCGGAGGGCCGGAAGCTGGCCGATGAGCTCGGGCAAAAGGTGAGTGCCGCGGCGGTCGCCGAGGCGGAGCAGACGCTGCATGCGGCGATGGCGGATGCCGGTGCGGCGGCGGCCGTAACCAGCGGCCTGCTGACCGAGTCGCTGTCGTCGAACGGGATCGACCCGGTGGACCTGGACGGCCGGGTGGCCCTGCCCGGGGCAGGCGCTCCCCCGGATGCTGCTGCCGAGCCGGCGCCACGCCTCCAGCCGAAGCGATCCTCGCGGGACGAACTCGCCGAGCGCCGGGCCGCCAAGGCCGAACGGGCTGCCAAGCAGGAAGCCGAAGAGGCCGAGCGGCGGCGCCGGCAGGCGAGGGCGGCGCTGCACAAGGCGGAGCAGCGCAAGGAAGACGCCGAAGCATCGGAACAGAAGGTGCTGGACAAGCTTGACCAACTGCAGAACCGGCGGGACGAACTCGTGGGCGAGCTCGCCGAACTGAAGCGGCGCATCGAGGACCTGGAACGCGAGGTCGCCTCGACCGATCGCAAGATGGAGGCTGCCGAGGAAGACCTGGTGTCCGCGGCCAAGACCGCGGATCGGACGCGCAAGGCCGCCGCAGCGGCACGGCGGGAGTTGGCCGAGCAGGAATAGTCTTCTCGCGGCAGCCGCCGCAGGGCAGCAAGTCAGCGGGGCAGCGAGACGCGAGGGAACATGTAGCCTAGGTCTCAAGTCCGGCCCGGGCGGAATGCCCGGACCGGCCGGAGCCGACAGGGGGCAAACATGTGGCGCATTGATGCGGCCAGGACCGCACTGCTGATGATCGACATGCAGAACGATTTCGTGCTGGAAGGCGCGCCGATGGAAGTGCCGATGGCACGCCACCGGCTGCCGGAAATGGTGACCGCCGCCGCGGCATGCCGGCAGGCAGGCATCCCGGTCATCTACACCCGCCACGTGCTGCTGGATACATTCGACGTTTCGCCGTTGGAGACCACCTACAACCAGCGGCTGCGGGCGGCCGGGATGCGCCGCGGAACCAGCGGAGTTGAGATCGTCGAGGAACTCAAGCCCGAAGCCGCCGACTACGTGCTGGACAAGCACCGCTACGACGCGTTCCACAACACGCAACTGCAGAGTGTCCTGTCGACCATCCGCGGCTTGAACACGATAGACACGGTGATCATCGCCGGCACGCTGACCGAGGTGTGCTGCGAATCGACCGCGCGCAGTGCCTTCATGAACGACTACAAGGTGGCGTTCCTCTCGGACGCCACCGGGGGCCGGTCGGAGGCTGCCCAGGCCGCCACCCTGGACGCTATCGGCACCTTCTTCGGCCGGGTGATGAGCGCCGCCGACATGGAAGCGGAACTCGGAACGACGGCGTAGGTGCAGCCCGGGGACTTTTCCGTGGTTGTGAAACGTTCGACTAGATGACACGTCAACATAGCCGGCAAGACCGTTAGGAGCATGGCAATGAAGATCAACGCGCTGGTAGTCGAAGAAAAGGATGCCCCGTTTGTCCCCGAGCAGCTGGAGCTGGACGAGCCCGGGCCCGGCGAAGTGCTGGTCAAGGTGGCCGCCGTCGGCCTCTGCCATACGGACTTGATCACCCAGGCCGGAGACATGCCGCTGCCGCTGCCCGGCGTGCTGGGCCATGAAGGCTCCGGCGTCGTGGAGGCCATCGGGGACGGCGTGACCAATGTCGCCGTGGGCGACCACGTCATCATGGGTTGGGCTTACTGCGGCGAATGCAAGAACTGCCTGCGCGGCGAGCACCGGTACTGCCTGCGCCTGGGCGAGGCGCTGGTGAGTGGTGCCCGGTTCAAGGGTCCCGACGCCGGCAAGTCCGCCTACACCCGGGCCGACGGAGGCAAGGTGTCCGGCCATTTCTTCGGCCAGTCGTCCTTCGCCGACTACTCGCTCGCACTGGCGTCGTCGCTGGTGAAGGTGGACAAGGAGATCCCGCTGGAACTGCTCGGGCCGCTGGCCTGCGGCATCACGACGGGTGCCGGCGCGGTGTTCAACACGGCCAAGCCCGAACCCGGCCAGTCGCTGGTCGTATATGGAGCCGGCGCCGTGGGCCTGGCCGCGATCATGGCCGCGAAGAACACGCCCGCGGCCACGATCATCGCCATCGACCTGCACGATTCGCGGCTGGAGCTGGCGCGCGAACTCGGTGCCACCCACACCATCAATTCCGGCAACACCAACGCCCTCGAGGAGATCCAGCGCATCTGCGGCGGCCCGGCCGACTACGTGCTCGAATGCACCGGCAACATCAAGGTGGTTGAAGAAGCCGCGGACGCCGTGGGCATGCTGGGCACGCTGATCCTGATTGGCGGGGCGCCGGCGCAGGCGCGGTTCTCGGTGGACCACCTGCGCACGCTCTGGGGCAAGCGGATCATCGGCACCCTCGGCGGTTCCAGCACCTCCGCCCAGCTGATTCCCGGACTGATCGCCCTGTTCAAGGCCGGACGGTTCCCCTTCGACAAGCTGGTGAAGTACTACGGGTTCGACCAGATCGACACGGCCATAGCCGATTCCACCGCCGGCGGGACCATCAAGGCCGTCTTGAAAGCCGCCGACTGAAAACCCTTCCCTGCCCGGCCGCCCCGCTGCGGCCCGCACAACCATGCAATCAACCCTGAAAGGACGGGATATGTCCCTGCTTGATGCCTCCCTGTGGGAGGGCAAGATCCATGTCAATGGCTGGCGCGACGGCGGTGCCGGCACCGCCACTTCGGTGGAGCCCGCCACCGGCGAGACTTTGGGTCGCTACGGGCTGGCCTCGGTCGAGGACGTGAAGGAAGCGGCAGCAGTAGCTGCCGCTGCCCAAAAGGACTGGGCCGCCCGCAAACCGGAAGAACGCGCCGCCGTGCTGCGCCGCGCCGGCGCGCTGTGGGAGGAACACGCCGAGGAAATCCAGTCCTGGATCGTGCGCGAATCCGGGGGCATCGGCCCCAAGGCCGGCCTGGAAACCCACATCGCCGCCAACGAATGCTACGAAGCCGCGGCGCTGCCCTCGCTGCCGGCCGGCGACGTGCTCACCTCCAACGAGGACCGCTGGTCCTTCGCCCGGCGCCGCCCCGTCGGCGTGGTTTCGGTCATCGCGCCGTTCAACTTCCCGCTGATCCTCTCCATCCGCGCTGTCGCCCCCGCCCTCGCCCTGGGCAACGCGGTGCTGCTCAAGCCCGACCCCCGCACCGCTGTCTGCGGCGGCGTCAGCCTGATGCGCGTCTTCGAAGAAGCCGGCCTGCCCGCCGGGCTGCTCTCCCTGCTGCCCGGCGGCGCCGACATCGGCGCGGCCGTGGTCGAGGCCCCCGAGGTCCGGGTCATCTCCTTCACCGGCTCCACCGCCGCCGGCCGGAAGATTGGCGAGTCCGCCGCCCGGAATCTCAAGCGCGCGCACCTGGAACTCGGCGGCAACAACGCCATGATCGTGCTGCCCGGCGCGGACCTGGCCAAGGCCGCGTCCGCCGCCGCGTTCGGCTCGTTCATGCACCAGGGCCAGATCTGCATGACCACCGGCCGGCACATCGTCCACGAGGACATTTACGAGGACTACGTCGCCGCGCTGGCCGAGAAGGCGAAGAACCTGCCGGTCGGCGACCCCAAGACCGGCACCGTCGCGCTCGGCCCGATCATCGACGAGCACCAGCTCAAGCGCATCGACTCGATCGTTCAGGACGCGGTCGCCGCCGGCGCCCGGCTGGCCGCCGGCGGCACCAACGACGGCCCGTTCTACTCCCCCACCGTGCTCGCCGACCTCGACCCGGCCAACACCGCGTGGAAGGACGAGATCTTCGGCCCGGTCGCCCCGGTGATGAAGTTCTCCACCGTCGACGAAGCCGTGGAACTGGCCAACGCCAACGAGTACGGGCTCTCCCTGTCCATCCTCGGCGACGTGGGCCTGGCCATGCAGATCGCCGACCGCGTCGATTCCGGCAAGGTCCACATCAACGAACAAACCGTCTCCGACGAGGCGAACTCCCCGTTCGGCGGCACGAAGAACTCCGGCAACGGCTCCCGCATCGGCGGCCACCAAGCCAACATGGACTCCTTCACCGAGACCCAATGGCTCACCGTCCGCCCGGACATCGCGCAGTACCCGTTCTGATCCCCTCCAGAGTCCCGCGACGGCGGGCGGCCGGCAACCAGCCGGCCGCC